>CAYQQQ010000048.1:0-6248 GCA_964420125.1 uncultured Microthrixaceae bacterium | reverse complement strand
GCCACATGGAGTGGATCGACGGCAACATCGGCAGCCGCCTCACCATGAAGTACCCAGCCGTGGTGCTGGTGGGTCCGAAGGCGTCCGGCGAGGTGCTGTCGGTGGCCTACGCCGGTGCGGGCCAGCACCAGGACACGGGGGCCAAGATGGTCCACGCCGCCCCGGAGACCACCTCCAAGATCGTGTCCAAGTCGATCTCCAAGGACGGCGGCCGCACCTCCTACCGTGGGCTGGTCCGGGTGGAGGACGGCGTCGAGGGGTGCCGCTCCCACGTGCAGTGCGACGCCCTCATCCTCGACGAGGACTCCATCTCCGACACCTACCCCTACATGGAGGTCGGCTCGCACGACGCGGTGATCGGCCACGAGGCCACCGTGTCGAAGGTCGCCGACGAGCAGCTCTTCTACCTGATGAGCCGCGGCCTCTCCGAGGAGCAGGCGATGTCGATGGTGGTCAACGGCTTCATCGAACCCGTCACCCGCACCCTGCCCATGGAGTACGCGGTGGAGTGGTCGCGCCTCATCGAGCTCCAGATGGAGGGCAGCGTGGGCTGAGCCTGCGAGGCCCACGCGATGAGGGGTGGGTGGTCGGGGGAGAGGAGGGGGAGGGCAGCGTGGGCTGAGCCTGCGAGGCCCACGCGATGAGGGGTGGGTGGTCGGGGGAGATGTGGGTTGCCAGGGGTCAGCCCCCGGGCGCCTCCGCGATCTCGAGGCGGTACACCATCGAGGCGCCGCCGTAGTTCTCCACCACCACGGTGTGCGGGCCGGACACCTCGGCGGTGAACTCCTCGTCGACGTCGAAGCCGTAGATGCCCCCGCCGTCGGCGGCGAGCCACCCCGCGGTCATGGTCTCACCCGGGGCGACGATGGTGAGCTCGGGATCGTTCTCGTTGGAGGCGACGCTCACCTGGTAGGCGGTGCCGGCCTCCAGGTCCACGACGTAGGTGGCCGATCCCTCCAGCAGGTCCAGCTCGCCGTCGACGGGCTCGCCGAGCACCAGCGGCTGGTCGACCACGCGATCGACGTAGGTGTGCAGACCCGGCGATGCGGTCCAGTTGAGCTGGCTGGGGCGATCCTCGATCACGGCCAGTGTCACCGAGGCCGCAGTGCTCGGGGGGACCGTCACCAGCCAGTGCCCGGGGCTGATCGGGTCGCCCACGACCACCTCGAAGTCCTCGACCGCCGAGGCGATCTCCTCCTCGGAGGCGTCCGGGTCCAGGCCCAGCATGGCGGCCACACCGGCGCGGTCCGCGAAGATGCTGTCCCCGGTGTCGTAGTCGTCGACCGTGATCGTGGCGGGTGCGGCGTCGGAGCTCACCTGCAGATCGAGCTGCACGCCGGCCGGGTCGGCAGGGAGGTAGAGGAAGGCGGCGCTGTAGGAGTCGGCCAGCCGGGCCGATCCCGAGGTCGACGGCACCCGGTCGTCGCTCGGTGGGTAGGTCCAGTACTCGTCGCCCCCGTCGTCGAGGATCCGTCCGAGGGCGTCTTCCACGTCGGGCGCTGCGATCACCAGGGCGAACTCCTCGGCGAAGCCGAGCCCCGAGACGCCGACCACGTCGCCCTCCGCGTCGGCCAGCGCGCCGCCGGACTGGCCTCCGCTGATCGAGGCGTCGGTCTGGATGTAGTCGAGCTCGAAGTCGGAGTTGGTGCGACGTCGGGACACGATGCCGCTGGTGATCGTCGGCTCCGGCTCCTCCTCGGTCTCGCCCGGGTAGCCGATCAGGAACACCTCGTCGCCCTTCTCCAACCCCGGATCCTCGAGGCGGACCGGCGGACGGTCGGTGTCGATGGGGCCGAGCAGGGCGATGTCGGTGAGCTTGTCGACCCCGACCACCTCCACGTCGTCCAGCTCCTGGGGTCGATCACCCGGTAGCACCACCCGAGCGGTCGGTTCCGGGGCGACCACGTGGAGGTTGGTCAACAGGTACTGCTCGCCGTCGCGCTCCACCACCATCCCCGACCCCGATCCCGAGGAGGTCTCCACGTAGGCGACCGACGGCATCAGGCAGCGGGTCAGCGCCTTGGCGGGAGCGAGCTCGCTGTCGGGGCGGTCGCAGGCCGTCGCCTCCGCGCCGCCACGCTCCTCGCTGGTGGACTCTGCGAGCTCGTCGGCGCTGCAGGCCACGCCGATGGCGAGCGGCAGCAGTCCCCCTACGAGGAGGGCTCTGATGTGTCCGGCGAGGCGCCGGGCGGGGGACCGGGTGGTCATCGGTGCTGCGTCCTCTTCCGGTGTGGAAGGCGAAGGGTAGCGGGAGCGTCCGGGTCGGTCAGAAACCGAGCGGCGCGCTCCGGAGCCGGGCCTCAGGGACACGGCGTCGCCGAGCCGGTCGGGTTCACAGGGAGTCGAAGCCGCGCAGGTCGAGGATGCGGAAGCCGCCCCGCTCGGAGTTGCTGGCCGCCTCGACGGACGCTGCCAGCAGCGTGTTGGGCGGTGTGTTCGGGTCGCCCATGGCGATGCCCACCGTCATCTCCACCCGGAGCTCGACGTGGTCGACGGGGACCGGCTCGACGGTCGTCGAGAGCAGGCGGTAGGCGACGCCCGCCGCGTCCTGCTCGTCGTGGAGGTCCTCGGCCACCACCACCAGCACGTCGGGCTCGATGCGGGTGACGGAGTCGGCCGCCCGGAGCCGCTGGCGCAGTCGGGCCAGGCACGCGGTCACCAGGGCGTCGCGCACCTCGGGCGCCGTCACGGGCAGCTGCAGCTCGCAGCGCAGCACGGCGAAGGGCGCCTGCTCTCGACCGCTGCGGCGGGTGGCGGAGGCCAGCAGCAGCTCGAGGCCCCGTCGGTTGGGCAGACCGGTGGTGGCATCGGTGGTGGTGGCGGTGGTGGCGTGGACCCGCTGCAGGCGATCATCACGCTCTCGGCGGCGGTCCTGCGCGTGGTCGCGCGCCACGCACAGCAGGCGGCCGGGGCCATCTGGATCGTCGTGCTCGCCGAGATGGCCGAGCTCCACCTGCAGATCGCGGACCCGCCCATCGGCGCCCACCACGCGGATCGTCACCTCCGCCACCTCCTGAGGGTTCCGCCGGACGCGCTCGAGCACGGCGAGGAGGGCCTCGGCGTCGTCGTCGGCGGCGAAGGCGCCCAGCGGCGTGTCGACGAGCTCACCCCGGGGCCGCCCGCACGCCCGGGCGAACGCCGAGTTGGTGCTGCGCACGGTGCCGTCCTCGTCGAGACGAGCCAGGGGCACCCCGGCGCGCTCCAGCACGGTCCACACCGCGGAGTGGCCGGGCGTCGCAGCGCTCTCAGGTACGTCCACCGCCCGACATCTTGTCAGGCGGGACGGCCCGCCATCATGGATGCATGCCGATGCGACAGGACTGCAAGTTCTTCGAGTCCCGCACCTATGCCAACGGTGAGACGGTGCGGAAGTGCGACCTCGACCTCGCTCCCGAGGCGCCGTGGCGCTGTCCCGAGGACTGCCCTGCGTTCCAGCCCCGGCTGGCGGACGTGAACTGGCGCCACGGCTCCCTGGTGACGCCGCCCACTCCACCGGAGCCGCCACGCTTGGGCGAGGACGACTCCATCGCCGCGCTCCTCGACGAGGCCGAGGAGATCGTCAACTCCGCGGTGCCCCGGGTGCGGGCGGAGGTGGACGCCGAGCAGGCGCCCTCGGGTGGGTGGCGCAGGTTCATCCCGTGGAGCCGCAAGGGCCGCGACCGCTGACCCGCTGCAGGTGAATTGCACTACCGACGTAGTGTAAATTGGCGACCATGACGACAGGAGGATCGTGAGCGCATCGCTGTTCGCCCCCGAGCGGCTCGACTCCCTGGCGGGGCCGGACTGGCTCCGCACACGCCGGGCCGAGCTGGCCCGCCAGGCCGGGGACTTCGAGCTCCCCTCCACCGACGCCGAGGAGTGGCGCTACAGCCGCATCGACCAGCTCCCCCTCGGCGAGCTGACGGCGGTGGCCGGAGTCGCCAGAGAGCAGGTGCCCGCACAGGTGGGCGAGGTCCTCTCCCGCCTCGGCGAGCACAGCGGCCACCTCGTGACCGTCGACGGCTTCGTCGTGTCCGCCATGGGGTGCGCCGACGCGGAGACCGCCGAGGTGCGCTTCGGCGAGGCCACCGAACCGGAGCAGGTGGCGGCGCCCGAGGACCGCCCCGACGCCTTCGCCGCCTGGAACCCCGCGCTCAGCACCGCCCCCCTGGTGCTCGACGTCCCCGATGGCGTGACCCTCGGCCCGCCCTTCCTGGTGGTCCACCACCTCGCGGCCGACGGTGCCGCCAGCTTCCCCCACCTCCACGTGCGGCTCGGCGCCGACAGCTACGTCGGCCTGATCGAGGTGTTCGTCTCCGACGACGTGCGCGCGTTGAGCGTCCCGCTCACCCGGATCGACCTCGACCCCGCCGCCCGTCTGCGCCACACCGTCGTGCAGGACCTGGGCCGGCGGGTGTGGCAGATCGGCTCGCTGCACGCGACCGTCGAGCGCGACGCCACCTACCGTGGCGGCCTGGCGGTGCTCGGCGGGGACTACGCCCGCCTGCGCGTCGACTGCCGGCTGACCGGCCGGGGTGCCACCGGCACGATCGCCTCCGCCTACCTGGGCTCGGGCGACCAGATGATCGACCTGCGCACGTTCCAGCAGCACGAGGCGCCCGACACCACCTCCGACCTCTTCTTCAAGGGCGCCCTCGCGGACCACGCCCACTCCGTGTACTCCGGCCTCATCCGCATCGGCAGCGAGGCGCGGGGCACCAACGCCGTGCAGGCGAACCGGGTGGTGAAGCTCGGCGAGCACACCTGGGCGGAGTCGGTGCCCAACCTGGAGATCGAGAACAACGACGTGCGCTGCTCCCACGCCTCGGCGGTCGGCCCGGTCGACTCCGACCAGCGGTTCTACCTGGAGAGCCGCGGGGTGCCGCCCCGCGCGGCCGAGCGGCTGATCGTCGGCGGGTTCTTCGACGACGCGCTCGAGCACTTCCCGGTGCCCGCCGCCAACGCCTACATCTCCGAGCGGCTCGACGCCGAGCTCGACGAGGAGGTCGGTGGGCGGGGGGAGGGGCGATGAGCGGGCAACGTGTCGCCGCCCTGGACGAGTTGCAGCCCGGCACCCCCTTGCGGGTGGAGCTCGGCGACCGGTCGGTCGCCCTGGTGCGCATCGGCGACGACGTCTACGCCATCGGCGACCGCTGCAGCCACGCGGAGGTGTCGCTCTCCGGTGGGGACGTCGACGAGGACGACTGCACGCTCGAGTGCCCCAAGCACGGCAGCGCCTTCGACCTCCGCACCGGGGAGCCCGAGTCGCTGCCCGCCACCCGGGCGGTGCCCGTCTACTCCGTGGAGGTGCGCGACGGCGAGGTGTACCTGAGCGTCGAGACCGCGGAAGCCGAGGTGGCGCCATGAGCGAGCTGGTGATCGACGACCTCCACGCCGAGGTCGAGGGCCGGGAGATCCTCAAGGGGGTGAGCCTCACGGTCCGCTCCGGTGAGGTGCACGCCGTCATGGGCCCCAACGGGTCCGGTAAGTCCACCCTGTCCCACGTGGTGATGGGCAAGCCCGGCTACGTGGTGACCTCCGGACGGGTGCTGCTCGACGGCGTCGACCTGCTGGAGCTCCCCACCTGGCAGCGGGCCGCAGCCGGGCTGTTCCTCGCCCTCCAGTACCCCACCGAGGTGCCGGGGGTGGCGTTGCGCGAGGTCCTCCGGGAGGCCTACGTGGCCACCGGTCGAGATCCGGCGCTGGTGGCTGGTCGGCTCGACGCAGAGGCGGCGCGGCTCGGCGTGGAGCAGGCGCTGGTGGACCGGCCGCTCAACGTGGACCTCTCCGGGGGGGAGAAGAAGCGGAGCGACACCCTGCAGATGTCCGTGCTGGCACCCAGGATCGCCGTGCTCGACGAGATCGACTCCGGCCTGGACGTCGACGCGCTGCGCGCCGTGGCCCGACGGGTCGAGGCCGCCACCCGGGAGGGCTTCGACGGCTCCGGGCCGCTGGGCGTGCTGGCCATCACGCACTACACCCGTCTGCTCGAGGAGCTGCATCCCGACGTGGTGCACATCTTCGCCGGCGGGCGGGTGCTGGAGTCCGGCGGGCCGGAGCTCGCCGATCGCCTGGAGGCCGAGGGCTACGCGCCCTGGACCGATGCGCTGGAACCCGAGCCCGAGCCCGCAGCGACCGCCGCCGACGAGCGACCGGTCATCGACGACCCGTTCTTCTCCTGACTGCCCGGCGGGCACCCGGTTCCTTCGGAACGCGCCCGCCTCCTCCGCAACGTGGGGCCCCTGCCCCACGGCGGCCGTGGTCCTGAC
>CAYQQQ010000047.1:0-6417 GCA_964420125.1 uncultured Microthrixaceae bacterium | reverse complement strand
TTGGAGTGCACGCCGGCCTGTCAAGCCGGAGGTCGCGGGTTCAAATCCCGTCGGGACCGCCACCGGGAACCGGTTGGGTTCGCCCACCCGGCTCCTGGTGACGGGCATCGCCCGTCACGGTCGGGTAGCTCAGTTGGCAGAGCGACCGCCTGAAAAGCGGTAGGTCACCGGATCGACGCCGGTCCCGACCACCAGAGTGGGCCAGGCCACCGGCCTGGCCCGCTTCGCGCCACCCCGCCCGTCGGTCCCCCACCCCGAAGCGCCACCGCTCCGCCCTCACTGACACCCAGTTCGCACCGCAGCCGTGCGCGCCGGGTGGCAGTCCCACCAGTCCCCCTCACTGACACCCAGTTCGCACCGCAGCAGTGCGCGCCGGGTGGCAGTCCGGGTTCTCCCCTGGGTGACCGGCGGCGGGGCGGGAACGGTCAGCTGCGGCAGACGCCGTCGGCGCGAGCAGCGTCTGCGCAGGCCCGGGCCACCGCCGGGGCGACGCCGGCGTGGAACACCGAGGGGATGATGTGCTCCGGGGAGAGCTCCTCGTCGGACACCGTGGCAGCGATCGCATGCGCCGCGGCCACCTTCATGTTCTCGGTGATCCGCGTGGCGCCGGCATCGAGCGCGCCGCGGAACACCCCAGGGAAGGCGAGCACGTTGTTGATCTGGTTGGGGAAGTCGGAGCGCCCGGTGGCGATCACCGCGGCCAGGTCGCCGATGAGCTCGGGGCGGATCTCGGGGTCGGGGTTGGCCATGGCGAACACGATCGGTCCCGGGGCCATCGAGGCCACGTCCTCCCGGGTGATCAGGTCCGGCCCGGAGAGACCGATGAACACGTCCGCCCCCGGCATCACCTCGGCCAGCGATCCGGAGAGCCCCTCCGGGTTGGTGTTCTCGGCGAACCACTGCTTCGACGGGTTCAGGTCGCCGCGGCCCGTGTGCACCGCCCCCTGCCGATCCGCACCGACCACGTTGCGCACCCCGGCGTTCATGAGGATCTTCGACACCGCGACCCCGGCCGCCCCCACACCGGCGACCACGACCTTGATGTCCTCCATGCGCTTGCCGACGATGCTCAGCGCGTTGTCGAGGGCGGCGAGGGTGACGATGGCGGTGCCGTGCTGGTCGTCGTGGAACACGGGGATGTCCATCTCGGCGTCCAGGCGGGCCTCCACCTCGAACGCGCCAGGGGCGGCGATGTCCTCGAGGTTGATGCCCCCGAACGTGGGCTCCAGCCGCAGGACCGTCTCCACGATCTCGTCGATGTCGGTGGTCCTGATGCAGATCGGGAAGGCGTCCACACCGGCGAAGTGCTTGAACAGCAGCGCCTTGCCCTCCATGACCGGCATCGCCGCCTCTGGACCGATGTCGCCCAGGCCGAGGACCGCTGTGCCGTCGCTCACGATGGCCACCGTGTTCTTCTTGATCGTGTACTCGTGGGCGGCGGCGGGGTTCTTGGCGATCTCCATGCACACCCGGGCCACACCGGGGGTGTAGGCCATCGAGAGGTCCTCCACGTCGCGCACCGGTGCGAGGGACAGCACCTCGATCTTGCCTCCTTCGTGCATGTGGAAGGTGCGGTCCTCGAACTCGAGGATCTCGATGCCGTCGATCGCCTCCAGCGCGGCTCGGACCTGCTGCTGGTGGGCCTCGCTGGTGCAGTTGACCACGAGGTCCTCGTCCAGGCTGGCCGTCTTCACCTCGAAGCCCTGCAGCGCCGAGATGTTCCCACCCACCTCGCCGATGGCGATCGCCACCTGGCCGAGCATCCCCGGCTGGTTGGCCATGCGCACACGGATCCGGACGGAGTAGGCGGGGGTGGGGGTGTCAGCCATGGTGGAAGCAGGGTACCGCTTCGCGGCGCAGGCGGATGAGGTCGGGGTCGCGGCACTCGACGGCGGCCTCGCCGGGGACGCCACGCTGCGGACCGACGACGGGTCGACCCCCTCAGGCTCCCTCGTAGTCGAAGCCGAGCTGGGGCGCGGTGATGAGCGGTCGGTACTCGATGCCGGCCTCGGCGGCCATCGATGCGCAGGTGCCCCCCCGGTCGACCAACGGCATGATCATCACCACCTCGGCGCCCAGCTGGCGCACCACCTCCACCGCCTCGAACAGCGACGTCCCCCTGGTGACGGTGTCCTCGGTGACCACCACCCGGTCACCGGCGCGCAGCGGGCCGGCCAGGCGACCGGTGACGCCGTGGTCCTTGGACTCCTTGCGGATCGTGAAGCTCCGCAGCCGACGACCTCGGGTGGCGGCCACCGCGGCCACCCCGTAGGCGACCGGGTCGGCACCCACGGTGAGCCCGCCGATGGCGTCGGCTGCGGCAGGGATCACGGCGAGCGCGGCCTCGGCCACCAGGAGGATGCCGTCGGGGTCGCAGGCGGTCTGCTTGGAGTCGATGAACCAACCGCTGCTCCTGCCCGACTTGAGGGTGAACTCCCCGGTGCGCACCGAGTGCTCCAGCAGGTGCGCCACCAGCCGGGCGCGGACGTCCTCCACCGGGCTCGGCGTGGGATCGCTCGTCATCGCGTCTCCCGCTCGTGGGCCACTGCGGGATCCCAGCCGTGCAGGCCGTAGCGGGCGAACGTGTCCACGAAGAAGAACTCGTGCAGACCATGGCCCACCGCACCGTCGGCCACACCGCCGGACTGGGTAAACCGGGCGACCTGGTCGACCAGCCCGAACAGGCGATCCGCGTCGCGCTGGTAGTCGACCTGGACGCACTGGACCACCTCGGGACCCTGGTACATGCCGTGGCGCCAGTCGTCCTCGAGGCCGTAGCCGGTGCCCAGCAGCAACCAGCAGTCGGCCAGGGGCTCCACCGCCACCTCGAAGCCGCCGCCCGGTGCATGGGGGAAGGCGAGGCGGGAGCGGCCGATGCGTCGGGTGCCCGGGTCGACCTCGGCATCGTGCTCGGGCCGCCCGAGCAGCTCCGGTGCCCGATCGGGGTCGTTCCAGATCCGCACCGCCTCCTCGAGGGGCCGTTGACCGTCGTCGAGCTCGTTGACGATGTAGAGGATGGAGTGGTCCTCGAACTGCATGGGCGCGTAGTTCCAGAACCCCTGCATCTGGCCTTCCGTGCGGATCCCGGCCGGTTCGGGCTCCCCCACCGGACGCACCCCCCAGCTGCGGTCACGGGTGCCCCACCACTGCTCGGGCACCACCGTGAGCCGCTCGCCGTCGAGCTCGATCCATCCCTCCCAGCGCCCGGTCTGGGCGAGCCGCATGGTGTCGAACACCGCGCGGCCGTGCTGGCGCAGCAGCTGGCGGGGCTCCTCGTAGGCAGGGATCGACCCCTCCCAGCGCAGCTCGAAGGACAGACCGAAGGCCGCCTCGGCAGCGTCGCGGGGTTCGCACCGCACGACCAGCTCGTGAAGGGGGCGGACCACCTCGACCGAGAGCGGGCCGACGGCGGTGTCCATCCGGTCCCCGAGCTCTCGGGATGCCCGCACGACCCGGTGGGTGCCGCCCCTGACCAGGCAGGCGAAGGCGTCTTGCACTGCCAGGTTGGGGTACTGGCCCAGACCGAACACGAGGAAGGCATCGCCGCCGTTGGCGTGGCAGTTGAAGTAGTACCGATCGTAGAAGTTGCGATCGCTGCTGACCGGATGGCGGACCACCTCGGCGGCCTGGTGGACCGGGAAGTCATCCCAGGCGGACAGCGCACCGTGGGCGCGGGGAGCGACGAACTCGGACATCGCCGGAGGTTAACGAACTCGGTGGCGAGCGCGGAGACCCCTTGCGGAGCTCACAGGAACCCGCCGTCGTCGTCCTCGATGGCGTCGATGAGCTCGGGCACCGGCGACGACGTCGCGAGGGAGCTGGATCGGTTGTCCTGAGACGCGCCCGACCGCATCTTCTCCACCGACGGGAGGTTCACCCACAGCTGGGCCCCGTGAGGGCGGCCTCCCTCGGCCTGATTCCTCAGCTATCCACCGGGCCCGGTGCGCTCGCCGTCGGCGAAGCGCACGGCACCGTGACCCGGGACCACCTCGCCCACCACCACGGCGCGATGGCCGGCGGTGCGCAGCACGTCGAGCGCTCGATGCACGGCCGACGACGGCACCACCGCCACCATCCCGATGCCCAGGTTGAACACCTTGCGCATCTCGGAGGTCTCCACCGAGCCGAGCTTCTGGAGCTCGCGGAAGATCCGCGGCCACTTCCAGGCGCCAGGGTCGACCAGCGCGTCCAGATCGCCGGGCAGCACCCGGTTCAGGTTGCCGGGAAGGCCGCCGCCGGTGATGTGGGCCACGGCGTGGACCTCCGTGGCGGCGCACAGCGCGCGGATCGCCGGTGCGTAGATCACCGACGGCGCCAGCAGCTCCTCGGCCACCGTCGGGGCGTGCGCGTCCTCCCACGCCCGGTCCTCCGTGGAGCGGCCGGCCACCTCGAAGACCAGCCGACGCGCCAGCGAGTAGCCGTTCGAGCGCAACCCCGGCGACGGCAGCCCGATGAGCACGTCGCCCGGTGCGACTCCCCGGGGCAACATGGCGTCGCGCTCCACGACACCCACGGCGAACCCGACGAGGTCGAACTCGCCGGGTTGCATCGCGCCGGGGTGCTCGGCCATCTCCCCCCCGACCAGCGCGCAGCCGGCCTGACGGCATCCCTCGGCCACGCCGGCCACCAGCTGCTCCACCTGCTCCGGGTCGAGCCGGCCCACCGCGATGTAGTCGAGGAAGAACAGCGGCTCCGCTCCCTGGCAGACCAGGTCGTCCACGCACATGGCCACCAGGTCCACGCCGATCGTGGTGAACCTCCCGGCCGCCCGGGCGACCAGCGCCTTGGTCCCCACCCCATCGGTGGTCGACACCAGCACCGGGTCGCGGTAGCGCCGGGGGTCGAAGCGGAAGAGCCCGCCGAAACCGCCGATGTCGCCGATCACCTCCGGCCGGAAGGTGGAGCGCACCTCGGCCTTGATCCGCTCGACCGCCTCCTCGCCGGCGTCGATCGACACGCCGGCGGCCTCATAGGTCTCACCCACCGTCGGCCGCCTCCTCGCCCTCTGCGGCCCTCCGGCGGCTGAGGTCAGCCTCGACGGCGGGCATCACCGCATCGGCGCCGTCGAGACCGGCGCCCTGGAACAGCGACTGCGGTTCGGGGGTCGCGACGCGACCGCCCTCGAGCACGCCCTTGCCGGCGGACTCCGGGACGGGCACCGGGTACCAACCCGTGAGGCAGGCGGTGCAGAACCCCGCCCCGGGCGCACCCACCGCCGCCAGCAGGCCCTCGAGCGCGAGGTAGGACAGGGTGTCGACTCCGAGGTAGGAGCGGATCTCCTCCACGTCCATGTTCGCCGCCAGCAGCTCGCCCCGCGTACCGGTGTCCATGCCGTAGAAGCAGGGCCAACGGTACGGCGGGCTCGACACCCGGAGATGGACCTCGGCGGCACCGCTCTCGCGCAGCATCTGCACCATGGCGCGGGTGGTCGTGCCCCGCACGATGGAGTCGTCGACCACCACCAGCCGCTGCCCGGCGATGTTGTCGCGCAGAGGGTTGAGCTTCATGCGCACGCCGAGGGAGCGCATCTCCTGGCTGGGAGCGATGAACGTCCGGCCGATGTAGCGGTTCTTGACGAGCCCGTGGCCGAAGGGGATGCCCGAACGCCGGGCGAAGCCCTCCGCCGCAGGGATCCCGGACTCCGGCACGCCCATGACCAGGTCCGCCTCCACGGGGGACTGGTCGGCGAGGTGCTCTCCCATCCGGACACGAGCCTGGTGGACGTTGCGCCCGTAGAGCTGCGAGTCGGGACGGGCGAAGTAGACGAACTCGAACAGGCAGAGGTGGGGATCGATGTGCTCGCCGGCGAACGGGCGCAGGGAGCGCACACCGTCGCCGTCGATCACCACCATCTCCCCGGGATCGATCTCCCGCACGAAGTGCGCCCCCACGATGTCCAGCGCCGGCGTCTCCGACGCCAGCACCCACCCGGCATCGAGCTTGCCGAGGCACAGCGGACGGAACCCGTGGGGATCGCGCACGCCGACGACCCGCTCCCGATCCATCAGCACGAGGGAGAACGCCCCTTCGAAGCGACCGAGCACGTCCTCCATCGCCGCCACCAGCGCACCCTCGGGTGCGCCGAGGTGACGTGCGCACGCCTGCGAGATCCACTCCGCCATCGCATCGGTGTCGCTGGTGACCGTGCCCGGCAGCAGACCCGCCTCCTCCACCAACGTCGCGGTGTTCACCAGGTTCCCGTTGTGGGCGAGGGCGAACTCCACGCCACCGACCTCCCGGAACACGGGCTGGGAGTTCTTCCACATGCTCGACCCGGTGGTCGAGTAGCGGGTGTGGCCGATGGCGAGATCCCCTTCGAGGGCTGCCAGCGTGCGGTCGTTGAACACGTTGGACACCAGGCCCATGTCCTTCACCACCGTGAGGTGCGAACCGTTCGAGCTGGCGATGCCGGCCGAC
>CAYQQQ010000046.1:0-7400 GCA_964420125.1 uncultured Microthrixaceae bacterium | reverse complement strand
AACCACCTCTCGCTTGAGCGATGACCAGAACGACTCTGCGACGGCGTTGTCCCAGCATTATCCGGCCAATCGCGGGGCGGGCTGGCGTGGGGGGCGGAGGGGGTCAGTTGGCCTTCCGTCGGGGCTGTCGGCGCTCGAGGTGACGGAGGCGTTCTTCTTGGTGGCGGACGCGGTCGGCGACGGCTTCGAGGGCGGTGCGGAGGTGGCTGATCTCGGCGCTGAGCCCGGTGAGGGTGCGCCGGTCGTGGGTGTGGCTTCGGTGTTCTTCGATGATGGCTCGGAGCTGTTCGTTCCGGTAGAGGGTGGTGCGGCTGATGCCGGTGAGCTCGGCGACGATGGTGAACGTGATCGCTTGGCCTTGTTCGGCGAGTTCGGCGCAGGTGGCTTCGACGAGTTCGATGTTGTCGGTCATCCGGCGCTCTGTTCGATGAGCGAGTCGAGGCGGGTGAGGAGTTGGCGGTGTCGGTCGGCTTCGTCGATCCAGCCTCGTGTTTCGGCGTCGTTGATGAGTGCTTCGGTGTCGACGCGTTGGGCGGCGAGCACGGCGACCGAGGCGACGTCGGTGCGGAAGCTGGGGCAGTGTCAACTTCAACACCCGGCGGGACAATCTGCCAGCGGACCGGCGGGCTTGTTTTCGGGCTGGTGGACTACAGCGACGCCTACAGCCAGCAGTACACGGCGACCTCTCATGCCGGCCGCCTCCTCGAGAGCCGACGTGCTCGTATCGAAGGGAACCGTCGGAATACAACCTCGGCTCTGAATCCGGTGGCACTTCAGCCGACGAGCATGGCGCGGATGCCCAGGCCCATGAGGAAGAGGCTCCCGAACCCGTACAACAGGTACTGCCATGCGCGGATCTGGAAGCGGTAGCTGTAGAGGATGGCCACGGCGATGAGGGCCACGAACCCGTAGAACATGTGGAAGGGCGGGGCCTCGATCCCCTGGCCGGCCACCATGATCACCCCCAGGACGACCTGTACGGCGATCGCCAGCTCCGCCACGACCACGTACCACCACAGGGCCCGCACCCGTAGCGCCGGCACCCAGTGGGCGCCGAGGCACCAGGCGCCGGCCAGGGCGTTGCCGATGATCACCATCCACGCCCACTGCGTGTGGATCTCGAGGACGCTGGCCAGCACGGCCGCCGAGCCTACCGGTGAGAGGACGCGCGGCCGGAAACCTGGGGCATCCTGGAAGGGTGCGCCACAGCCGTCTCGTGATCCACCGCCTCCTCGTCGACGGAGTGGAGTTGGTGGTGCGCTTCGGCACCCTCGTCGTCGTCGAGCGCGACGGCGGCGAGCTCGACTGGGAGATCGTGGCGGAGACGACCGACGAGGTGGTGCTCGACCTGGGGGTGCACGCCGTGGAGCTGCTGGTGGTCTCGGGCGCCAGCGAGGATGCCCGGGTGCAGTTCGCTGATCTGATGGGCGACGCTGTCGTGGTTCGCTTCTCAGGCCCGATGGTGGTGCTGCGAGGAGCGGGGGAGCTCGAGGGCTTCGATTCGGA
This sequence comes from uncultured Microthrixaceae bacterium, assembly GCA_964420125.1. Classification (GTDB taxonomy): domain Bacteria; phylum Actinomycetota; class Acidimicrobiia; order Acidimicrobiales; family Microtrichaceae; genus CAYQQQ01. The sequence continues at coordinate 5,894 of CAYQQQ010000046.1, read as the reverse complement.
TCTGCTGACGCGATGAGACGCGGTAGCCCTGTTCCGCCTCACCACACGGCGGTGCGGAAGGGCTCGTCTCGAGCCCGTGGGGCGCCGGTCTCGATGAACCACTCCTGGCCGAAGGCGAAGTTGAACATCTCCTCGGGGAGCTGGAAGAACCAGGAGTCGTCGGAGATCTGGCTGGCATGGGCTGCCATGGCCTTTCGCTTCAGACCGACGACCTCGCTCACGTCGAGGCAGTGGGTGAGCTCCGACTCCGGCTTCCCGATGTCCCCGATGTCCTCGGGTGCATCGACCCCGTCGGACTGCGCTTCGGCTTCGGCTTCGGCGCTGGCTGCAGCGTCGGTGAACTCGGCTGCCCTCTGGCGGATCTGGTCTCGGTTCATCGTGGCCTGCAGGACGGTCGGCACACCGGCGATCTCCGCCGCGCGCAGGCCCACTCGGTGCACCTGGATGTGGTCCGGATGGCCGTAGCCGCCATGATCGTCGTAGACCGTGAGCACATCCGGCCGCTCCTCTGCCAGGATGGCCGCCAACCGATGCGCGGCCTGGTCGACCTCCGCCCGCCAGAAGCTGTAGGGGAAGTCGTTGCTGGGCTCCCCCATCATCCCGGAATCCACGTAGCCGAGGAACTCCACCCGATCGACGCCGAGGATCTCCGCAGCAGCGAACGTCTCGGGGATGCGCCGTTCCCACAACGCCTCCCCTTCGGCGAGAACTCCAGGCTGCGGCTCTCCCCGTTCGCCCCGCGTGGCGACGACGAGCACGACCCGGCCGCCCATCTGCTTGGTGAGCGCCATGAGGCCACCGGTGGCGATCGCTTCGTCGTCGGGATGGGCATGGAAGCAGACGAGGGTGGGCATCGCATTCACGCTACCGCCAGGGCACCCGCCTGACGGATCGTGGAGCCGCGACGGTCGTCCGTCGGTTCGACCTCGACGGCCACCTCCAGCGCCTCCTTCATCGCCTCGACATGGGTGATCACACCGACCATGGCTCCCCTGCTCCGGAGACCATCGAGCACCGAGATCGCCTGCTCCACAGCATCGGCATCCAGGGAGCCGAACCCCTCGTCGATGAAGAGGGCGTCGACCCGTCGACCGGCGCTGGCAGAGGTGAGCACGTCGGCCAAGCCCAGCGCCAGCGACAGCGACGCCTGGAAGGCCTCCCCTCCTGAGAGGGTCGTGGTGCGACGGCTGCGCCCGCTGAAGGCGTCGGCGACGACGAGGTCGAGCCCGGCCTGGGTCTGACCCCTGACGTGACTGGAGTCGAGCTCGAGGTTGTAGCGGCCATGGCTCATGCGCTGCAGGTGGGCGTTGGCGGCGTCGACCACCTCGGCCATGTAGCGGCGCAGCACCCACGTCTCGAGGGTGACGCGCTGTTCTCCCTGGCGGCCCGAGAGCACGGAGTGCACCCGGGTGATCAGCTGCCGGCGTCGCCGGAGCGGCTCGGTGGAACCCAGCTCGGCCTGCACCTCGCTCAATCCGACTCGGGCCGACTCGAGATGGGCGCGAACCTCCGCGAGGCGGGTCCGCAGCTGCCGCTGGAGCTGGGAGGCGTCATCGGACGCCTGCTGGAGGGCCTCGAGATCGGGGGTCTGCTCGGGCAGATCCCGCTCGGCGAGGAGTCCCAGAGCGGTGGCGGTCTCGCGATGGGCATCGTCCCAGCGGACGATCTCTGACGCCAGCTCCTCCCGCGATGGTGGCGGCATCCAGGCGGACCTCGCCGATTCGGCGTCGGTGAACGGCGAGGCGGCGAGCAGTCGCTCGGCGGCCGTGCCGGCATCGGCGAGGCGCGTCGCTGACTCTGCGGCCCTGCGGCCCGCTGCCACCGCGACCCGCACGGCATCGAGCGCCGCCCGCACCGACTCCCGAGCCTCGTCGGGCCGGCCCGAGGGGCACAGGACCTTCGCTGCCGCATCGGCCGAGGCAGCCGCTTCGAGCGCGCCGTCGAGACGCGCGGAGCAGCGCTGCTGCGCCTGGGCGGCTTCGTCGATCTCCGCCTCGGTGCGCCGAAGCTGCTCGCCGAGCTCCTCGACTCGCTCCATCATGGTCGAACGCTCGCTCGCCGCTTCGGTCGCCCGCAGATGGGCTGCCTGCGCCCGGGCGAGATCGCGCTCGGCATCGGCGGGACGCCGTCCGGCGGAGGTGCCGAGCTCTCCTTGAACCCTCGCCAGATCCACCCGAAGCTCCTCGAGGCGCTGGCGCGCCTGATCGACGTCACCGCGCATCGACTGGTCCTTCTCCCGGAGCTCGACGAGCTCCTCGTCGAGCTCCTGCGCTCGCTGAGCCGCTGCCTCGGCCTCCGCCAGCGCGGCGCCGTGCTCGACGACCGCCTGCGCCAGCGCACCGGCATCCTCGGCGCCGATGCCGTCGACGGCAGCCAACAGCTCGTCGCGCTCCTGGTGGAGCGCTGCGAGGGCCGCGACACGTTCCGATGCCATGGACTGGGCGACCTCGACGTCGGCCAGGGTGGCTCCCCTGCCACCGGCGGACCGCGCCGGGTCGGGGTGCTCGGGTGAGCCGCAGACGGGGCAGGGGGTGTCCGGGGCCAGCTCCTCGGCCAGACGGGGCGCGGTCGCCGCCACGAACGATGCGAGCGCTCGTTCCAGCTCGGCCTTCGAGTCGATCGCAGCACGCCCTGCGGTCTCGAGCTTCGAGTCGAGCAGCTCGAGTCGCTCGCGGACCTCCGCCCGATGCTGGAGGTGCTCCAGGGCTCGGCGACGAGTCGGCAGCTCGTCCGCCACTGCTCTCGCCGCGTCGATGGACTCGCGAAGGGCATCGGACCGCTCACCGAGGTCGGCCGATGCCCGTTCCATCTCGCCGAGTCGGATGAGGAGCCCCTCCCGAGCGTCTCGGATGTCGGCTTCGCGTCGGGCGGCACAGAGCAGAGCTTCCGCCTGCCCGCAGCGCTGGGCCCACCGCTCCACCTCCGCAGCCACCGGATCCAGCTCGGCGATCGATCTCCCCAGTCGGTCGGTCGCCTCCACCACGCTCGCGAGCGCGCCGCGCGCCACCGCCTCACGCGTGCGATGGCGCTCCAGCTCCTCCCGGATCTCCGCGGCGGTGGCGCGGTGCCGTTGCGACGCGACCAGATGCTCGCCGGCCTGCTGCAGACGGGCGTCGAGACGGGCGAGCTGCTCTCTGAGCTCCTCGGCCGACTCCACGGTGAACTTGGTCGGTTCCCCCAACCCGGTCGCCGCCAGCGCGGCGAGGGCGACGGACCAGGCGTCCGCCTCCTCCGTGCGGGCACCGCTGGCCTCGGAGCGCCTCCCATCGAGGATCTCCAGCGCCTCGACCACCTCGACGGCGGTCAGCGCGGCAGCCAACGCCTCGCGGTCCGCCTGCACTCCGGCCCTGCGCGCCTCGAGCGCCTCAAGACGCTGCCGCAGCCCGTCCCGGGCGGACACGTCGGCAGCAGCTGCCTCCCCCTGGCGGAAGGCCGACAGGGCGAGCTCCTCCGCCCGCTCGGCGGCTTGCACCTGGGCGACGAGCGAGTCCAGGGGTGCCCCAGAGAGCATGTCGCAGCGGCCCACCAAGCGGTCGAGCTCGTCGGCACACCGTGCGTCGGGCGGGGCGGTGCCCGCGGAGGGGGCGCTCACGCCCGCAACACCCTCGCTCGGGTCCTCGGCCCGACCTACGCCCAGCCCGGCACCGTCGCCCGGAGCATCACGTTGCGGCGTGCCATCGGTGGTCCCGTCATCAGTGCCACCGGGCGGCCGACCCGAGCCGTTCGCACCGAGCGCGATCACCTCGGCCAGCCCGGGCTCAGCCGCGTGACCGGCCGACGGACGCGTCACCACCTCGACCCTGCGGGCAGGGTCCTCCCCACTCGCGTCGGATCGAGCGGGTGGCGACGGCTCGACGCCCAGCGCGCACGCGGCACGGTCGAGGCCCGCCTCGATCGCCGCCATGCGCCCCATGCAGTGTTGCTCACCCTCAAGGAGCTGGGCGTGGAGCTCGGTGCGCTCGGACTTGAGGCGATCGAGGGCTTCGGCGAACACGGCCGACCCGAACAGGGTACGGAGCAGCTGCTCTCGCTCTCCGGTGGAAGCGTCGAGCACTTTGGCGAACTCTCCCTGGGGGAGCAGGACGACCCGTTCGAACTGCTCGGCGGTGAGGCCCACGAGCTCTTCGCAGCATCGCGCGACCTCCTTGACGCCGCTGACGTGCGGGACCCATTCGCCGTCGCGGTGTCGCTCGAGGACGGCCTTGGCCGGCACCGCAACGACCTTCTGCCCGCGCCGGGACTGGCGCTCCTGGGCGGGAAGGCGGGTCACCCGCCACCGCGCACCCTGGGCTTCGAACTCGAGGCGGACCACGCACTCTGCCTCGGGTGGAGCGAAGTCGCTGCGCACGGCGTCGATGCCCTGCTGTGCCCGGCGTCGGCCGGGCAGCCGGCCGTAGAGCGCGTAGGTGGTGGCGTCGAAGAGCGAGGTCTTGCCGGCGCCGGTGGACCCACCGATCACGAAGGGCCTGTCGGTGGGGAGTCGGGAGAAGTCGAGGACCTCGCTGCCTCCGAAGGGTCCGAAGGCGTCGAGCTCCAACCGCAGCGGCCTCATGCCGCCACCTCCGAAGCCCCGTCCGTCGGAGGTGCGAGCACTTCAGCGAGGACCGCCGACTCTTCGTCACCGGGGAGCTCACCGGTGCACACCTGCCAGAACTCCGCCGCGACCACATGCGGCTCGATGCGCGACTGCCCGGCGAGCGGCGCATCGCCAGCGCCACCGAGGAGACGTCGGGCGGCGGTCCACTCCACCTCAGCCAGCCACGGGAACACGTGGCGCAGCCGACGGGCCGCATCGATGGGACGCTCGTTGTCGGTCAGCTCCGCTCGCACCCAGTTGCCGGCGTCGACCGGCCCCGTCAACAGATCATCCAGCGTGCCGCGCACCGTTCGCACGCCGCGGCCCACCTCGACCGTCACTCGCTGCAGGCGGGCCGGTGCGTGGCAGGTGAGGTCGACCAACGCCACCTCCTTCGGGGTCGCCTCGGAGAAGGAGTACGCGAGGGGCGATCCGCTGTAGCGCACGTGCGGCGCTCCACCGACGGACTGAGCGGAGTGCATGTGGCCCAGCGCCACGTAGTCGAAGCCCTCGAACACCGACGACGACACCATCGTCGCCTCTCCGACGGCCAGCTCCCGTTCCGAGCCCGACGGCGTGGCGCCGGTGACGAAGGCATGGGCCACAGCCACGCTGGGAACCCCCGCCGGGATTCCGGTGCGGCAGCGCTGCAACGCACGGGCGAGCACCGACTCATGGCTGCGGAGCTCCCCGGTGGTGCCGGGCCGATCGTCGTCGGACGCTGGAACAGGACCACGCTCCGCATCTGGAGCCTCGCTGGGCTGAGGCTCACCTCCCGAGGGCAGCAGCCGAGGATCGAGGAAGGGGACCGGCGCCACGGCGAGCGCGCCGCCCGGGACCTGCAACACGACGGGCTCCGCTGCCTGGCGGTGACCTCCGCGCAGGTGCACCCCGGCCACCTCGGTGAGGCCGCGGGTGGCGCCCAGCCGCTCGGGGCTGTCGTGGTTGCCGGCCACGGCCACCACGACGGCACCCGCTCCGACCAAGCGCCGGAAGGTGCCCCAGAGGAGCTCCCAGGCGTCGGCGGGGGGTAGAGACCGATCGAACAGGTCGCCGGCCACCACGACCACCTCGACGCCCTCTGCACGGACCAGATCGACCATCCAGTCGAGTGCCAGTGACTGCTCGTCGAGCATGCGGTGCTCGGCGAAGCTCCGGCCGAGGTGCCAGTCGCTCGTGTGCAGGATCCTCATGGTCCCGACCATACGGAGGGGGTGTGACACGGTGGCGGATGCCGGCTGGCACGCTCCGGGTCGTGGGCGCGTGAGTTCCTAACGGGGGTCAAGGGTCTCAGGCGGCTTTCTCGGTAGGTTCGGTG
>CAYQQQ010000045.1:0-9430 GCA_964420125.1 uncultured Microthrixaceae bacterium | reverse complement strand
CCGCCGAAGAGCACGTAGTGGAAGTGGGCGACGATGTAGTAGGTGTCGGTCTGCTGGGTGTCGGCCGGGGCGATGGCATGGGACACGCCGGAGAGCCCGCCGATCGTGAACATCGCCACCAGTCCGACAGCGAAGAGCATCGGGGTGGCGAAGCGCAGCCGGCCGCCGTACATGGTGGCCATCCAGTTGAGGATCTTCACGCCCGTGGGCACGGCGATGAACATCGTGGCCAACGAGAAGGCGATCACCGAGATCGGTCCCATGCCGGAGGCGAACATGTGGTGAGCCCACACCCCGAAGCCCATGAAGCCGATGGCGATGCCGGAGCCGACCATGAACGGATAGCCGAATATCGGCTTGCGGGAGAAGACCGGGATCACCTCGGAGGCGATCCCGAAGCTCGGCAGGATCATGATGTAGACCTCCGGGTGACCGAAGATCCAGAACAAGTGCTGCCAGAGGAACGGGTCGCCGCCCTTGCTCACGTCGAAGAAGGTGGAGCCGAAGAGCCGGTCGAACATCAGCAGGAACAGCGCCACGGTGATCACCGGCAGGGCGAACACCAGCAGCACCTGCACCACGAAGGTCATCCAGGTGAACACCGGCATCCGCATGAGGGTCATCCCCGGGGTGCGCATGTTCAGCACGGTGACGGTGAGGTTCACCGCCGAGACGGTGGAGGCAACACCCATGATCAGCAGGCCCACGGCGTAGAAGTCCATCCCGTGGCCCGGCGAGAAGGTGACCCCGGAGTTGGGGGCGTAGCCGAACCACCCGCCGTCCGCGCCTCCCCCGAGGAGCCACGAGGTGTTGAAGAAGATGGCGCCCAGCAGCCAGATCCACAGCGACAGCGAGTTGAGCCGGGGGAAGGCGACGTCCCGGGCGCCGATCTGCAGCGGCAGCAGGTAGTTGGCGAACGCCGCGGCCATGGGCATCACCACGAGGAACACCATGGTGATGGCGTGCATGGTGAAGACCTGGTTGTAGAGGTCTGCGGAGAGCAGGTCGTTGCCGGGCATGGCCAGCTGGCCCCGGATCAGCAGCGCCTCGAACCCCCCGACCAGGAAGAAGAACAGCGACGCGGCGCCGTACATGATGCCGACCCTCTTGTGGTCGACGGTGGTGAGCCACGACTTCCACCCGGTGGTGGCCGTCGGCCGGGCGAACACGCCGAGGGGGTTGTTGACCTCCCCCTCGCGGCCAGCGGGCAGTTCCAATGCGGTCATCTCGTGCGGTCCCTTGTCGTCTGCTGGATCTTCACGGGTCGGTGCGGCGGGCTACTTGAGGGTGATCAGGTAGGCCACCAGCTGGTCGATCTGCTCCTCGGAGAGGCCGAGGTTGGGCATGCCCTGGCCGTTTGCAGGATCCATGGGCTTGATGTCCTCGGGGTTGCGCAACCAGCGCTTCAGGTTGTTGGTGTTGGGCTTGCTCGGGTTCTCCACCACCGGGGTCGCGGGCTTCTCGTACAGATCGAGCAGCGACCCGGCGAAGGTGTCACGCATCATCAGGTGGGTGAGGTTCGGGGCGTTCTTCGACAGCAACGGGGAGTCGACGGCCTCGCCGTAGGCGGGGTTCGGCAGCTCGGCGTACTCCACGGTGGTGGCCCCGGGCTCGACGCCGTTCACCTGGTGGCAGCTGGCGCACTGCTGGACGAACAGCTCCTGGCCGGCCTCGGCCTCGGCGGTGGTGGGCTGAGCAGGGGTGGCGGTCATGAGCTCGACCCACTCCGCGTAGTCCTCGGCGCTCAGGGCCTTCACCTGCATGCGCATCACCCCGTGGGACAGCCCGCAGAACTCGGTGCACTGGCCCTCGAAGATCCCCGGCTCCCATGCCTGCAGCACCAGGGAGTGGGACCGACCGGGCACGGCGTCCTTCTTGCCGTTGAGGGCGGGGATCCAGAACGAGTGGATCACGTCGTTGGACTGGATGGTGAGATCCACGTCGCGGCCGGCGGGCATGACCAGCTGGTTGGCGGTGATGATGTCGACCACGCCGTCGTCGTTGGTGTCGTAGCGGTACTCCCACCACCATTGCTGGCCGATCACGGTGACCTCGAGCGCGTCGTCGGCCACGTCGTCGACCTTCAGGATGGTCTGCACGTTGAACACCGCCAGCACCGCCAGGATCAGCGCCGGAACGATGGTCCAGGCGATCTCCAGGCTGGGGTTGCCGTGCAGCTGCACCGGCTCGACGTCGCCCCGGGGAGCCTCGTTGCCCTTGTCTCGGGGGTCACGGCGGAACCGGTAGATCATCCAGACGATGCCGACCTCGACGAGGAGGAAGATCAGCGCGGCGATCCCGAACACCCAGAGCACCAGGTCGAAGATCATCTCCGCCTTGTCGCCCTTCGGCTTCAGCGTGTTGAGGGGGAAGGTCTCCAGGCTCGTGCCCCCGCGCAGGATGAGCCACCCGCACACGATGAACACCACTGCGCTGATGACTGCAGCAATGGTTGCGTTGCGCTTGTTTCGCATTCCTACCTCTCAGCACCCGGCTTCACCGGCCGGTACTCGATTGGCGCCGGACACTAACCCCTGACGCCGCAGGTTGCCTGGCACCTCGCCGAGCAACGACGCTGCGGAACTCTACGACTGCTCGGCCACCACCGCCGGCACGTCGGCGGCCAGCCCCTCCTCGTCGCGCGGTCCGACGACCTCGGCCACGATGCCCGCGACGATCAGCACCAGACCCCCGACGATGAGCACACCCAACAGCACCGAACGCAGCGACTCCGGTCGCCGCGAGAGCAGGTTGGCGAGGCCGAAGACCAGCGCGGCCAACCCGATGATCACGAACACGGCGCCGAGCTTGGGGACGGCCAGCAGCACCCTCGAGACGGCGAGCCCCACCACGGCGATCACCAGCACGGCGCCGACGGCCACCTCGAGCGGGCCGATAAGGCGGCTGCGGTACTCCGAGTTGAGCTCCGGATCGCCGGTGGCCTGCTCCGACCACGACCGGACGGTCCACTCGAAGCCGGCGACGAGGAGGCCGACGAGACCGACGTAGAAGAACAGCTGGGAGAAGGCCAGGCCCACCACGACGAGGCCCGCGGAGACCGCAGCCAGCAGCGGCCAGTAGCTCAAGCCCCACGGTGGGGTGGCAGACGGGAGGTCGGCGACGTCGAGGCCGTCGATCTGCGCCAGCGCCTCGGCGTCCGCATCCCGAAAGGCGGTCGTGAACCCCCCCAGCGCGAACATGACCGCTCCGAAGCCCAGCAGCACGGCGTAGCCGACGTGCTCGCCGATCCAGCCCTTCCATCCCAGCGACAGCGGTCCGACCAGCGAGTCGACCACGGCGCCTTCGCGGAAGACGTTGAGGACCCCGCCGTGATCGGCCGCCCCGGTGAGGAAGCCGTAGAGCAGGGCGGCCAGCACACCGAAGATGCCGGCACCGAAGTAGAACTTGGATCCACGGGTGATCATGTGCGACTCACTTCATGATGTAGACGCCGACCCAGATCACGGCGTACACGGCGACCATTGCATCCCAGAACACGGCGGCAGCGGCGACCCCGTCGGGGTTCCGGCTGGAGTACTGCCCACCGAGGGCACGGAAGGCCACGAACACCACCATCACCATGGCGATGACGGCCATGGCGATGTGCCCTCCGGTCACGGCGTAGAACAACGAGCCCTCGGGCTGATCCGCGGTGACGGCGGCCATCTTGAACAGGAAGACCGTCTGGTTGAGGTAGGCCGCCCCCAGCAGCAGCGACACCCCGAGTGCGAGCAGGGTGTTGACACGATCGTCGTGCTCGATCGAGTACACCGCCCACTGCATCGTCACCACCGACATGACGAGTCCCGCCATCTGCACGTTGGGCTGGGTGAGGGGGATGGCGTTGGCGGCGAGCCACGTGTCGCCCCCGGCGTTGCGGGCAGCCAGGTAGGCGCCGACGAGGGTGAGCATCAGCATCACGACACCCGAGGTGGCGAGCGCGGTGCCGAACACCAGCTCCCGACGGCGACCCCGTCGGGAGGGCGGCAGCTCCAGTGCGGTGTCGACCATCAGTTGCCCTCCTTGTCCTCGGCATCACCGTGGAAGAGCGGATAGGGGGAACCCACTGCAGGGAGGTCCGCCGTGCGGATGCCACCCACCGCGGGCGACGGGGTCTGCCACTCGAGGGTGAGCCCTCCGAAGGGATCCTCGAGCGCCTCCGCCTCGCTGCGGGACGACGCCGCGAACCCGAGCGCCACCCCGACCACCATGAGGAGGGCGCCGAGCGCCATCAACCCGCCGAAGACCGGGAGGGCGGTGGTGCCGTCGAGGCCGTTCTCGAAGAGGTTGGCCGCCCAGGTGAGGCCCAGCACGAAGCCGCCCACGTCGACGAGGATCATGGCCCGCTCGGCGTTGCGGACGTTGGTGGCGGAGCCCCACACCTTCACCGACCAGTAGCAGAGCCCGCCCAGCCCCCCCGTGAGCATGGCGGTGACGACGAAGATGGTCTGGGCCTCTCCGAGGGCGACGACGTCGAAGCCGAACACGGTGTCGGCGCCACCGGTGTTGACGGCCATCAGGAGCCCCAGCACGGTGGCCACCACCAGGTTGCCGAGGCCCAGCAGCACGCCGACGACGCCGGGGGTCACACGAACCGTGTGGCGGTAGACGGAAGCCACGAGGCCACCCACGAAGGCCACCAGCACCACCGTGGCGCCGATGGCGAACATCGTCCACATGGCCGTCTCCACGGACTCGACCGACGGAGCCCAGGCCCCGAAGGACAGCACCGCGAACGCACCGATGAGGCCCTGCAGCACGCCGTAGTGGCGAACGGGGCGTCCCACGGCGGTGACGATCACGTCGCCGGCGATGCCGAGCACGGGGATGGCGAGCATGTAGACCGCAGGACCCCGCAGCAACCAGCCGAGCCCCGAGGAGAAGTTGGTGAGGAAGTCGGCGGCGCTGGCGGACTCCAGGTGCGAGATGACCGACCAGGCGAGCGCAGCGCCGAAGCTGACGACCCACAACGAGGTGGCCACCAGCACCGACCAGGCGAACAGCGGCACCCTGGCCAGGGTCATGCCGGCAGGGCGGTGGGTCACCACGGTGGTCGCCAGGCACACCGACCCGAGGCCCAGCGACACGATGACCGCGCCCGTCGCCACGTTGCCCAGGGTGGCCGCCTCCAGGTCGTTGCCGCCGATCCCGCCGTCGAGCAGCGCGCTCAGCACGAAGATGGCGCCGAACACCACCCAGGACCACAGGCCGAGGGCAGCGGCACGGGGGAACGCCACGGTGGGCGAGCCCACCTGGAGGGGCACGATCACCATCGCCAGGCCCAGCAGGAACGGCACCACCCCGAGCAGCACCAGCGCCAGCAGGCCGCTGCGGGAGATCAGCGTGATCGTGCCGCCGAGGATGCCGTTCTCGGTGGCGAGGTCGAGGCTGACCAGCGCTCGGGCGAGCAGGCTGAGCAGCACGAAGAAGAGGGAGAAGCCGATGTAGAGGCGACCGATGGAGGTGTGGTCGCCGGTGCCGAGCACCCGCTCCAGATCGCCGGGAGCCCGCTCGTCGGGGGCACCGGGGGCTCCTGTGTCGTGCTCGGGTGTGGTCTCGATGACTGCCATGCGTGATGAGCCCTCGTATCGGCTGGAGGGGACGGGCCCTCCGGTTCGGCTGTTCACACCCCGGATGGGGCGGCGGTACGGCCCTGGGAGACCGCTCGCCTGGTTGCACCGGACACTAGTGCGACCGTCCCAGGACTGAGAAAAACGCCAGCTGCGCCCGGCAACCGGCCCTGCGTGGCTCACCAGCCATGGCGCACGAGCGTGTCGATCGCCATCAGGGCGAAGATCGCGGTCAGGTAGGTGATGGAGAACCCGAAGAGGCCCATGGCCCTCGACGGCGTCGGATCGCGGTGCAGCCGCCAGGTCATGACCAGGAACGCGATCCCGAGCAGCGCCGCTCCCAGCTGGAAGAGGGGTCCCATCGACGCACTCCAACCGAAGGCGAGGCTGCACAGCACCACCAGCAACGTGTAGGGCACCATCTGGCGGGTGGCGTCCGACAGGGGCCGCACCGAGGGGAGCATCGGCACCTCCGCCGCGGCGTAGTCGTCTCGGTAGCGGATGGCCAGCGCCCAGAAGTGCGGTGGGGTCCAGAAGAACACCACCCCGAAGAGCCAGAGCGCCGGCATCGCCACCGCGTCGGTCACCGCCGACCAGCCGATGAGCACGGGCACCGCTCCTGCGGCCCCGCCGATCACGATGTTCTGGGTGGAGGTCCGCTTGAGCCAGAGGGTGTAGACGAACACGTAGAAGAGGCACGCCGAGAGCGCCAGCGACGCCGAGAGCAGGTTGACGAGGCTCCAGAGCCACACGAAGGCCACGAGCTCCAGCACCACGGCGAACACGAGAGCGGCCCGGGGGGTCACCTCCCCGGTGACGAGAGGACGGTCCTTGGTCCGCTCCATCACGGCGTCGATGTCACGGTCGACGTACATGTTCACGGCGTTGGCACCGCCGGCGCTCAGGGTTCCCCCCACGACGGTGGCCACCATCAGCCAGAGAGAGGGCAGACCCTCCTCCGCCACCACCATCACCGGGACGGTGGTGACCAGCAGCAGCTCGATGATCCTCGGCTTGGTGAGGGCCACGTAGGCAGCCACCTGGCTCCACAGGGAGCGGCGCGAGGGGAGAGCCGAGGCGACCATGACGCCCAAACGGTACGGTCCTTCCGGGAGGGCCCGCCAGTGGGCCCCGGGCCGGCACCTGCGGGACCTGCCGGTCCGAAGCGCGCGACCGCCCGCCGAGCCGAGGATCTAAGGTCGGCGGCGATGAGCACGACCGCTCCGATGGAGGTGCTGGACCCGGACACCGGCCTCGACGAGGCGTTGGACACACCTTGGGTCGTGATCGTCTGGAACGACCCGATCAACCTCATGTCCTACGTCACCTACGTGCTGCAGAAGCTGTTCGGCTACTCAAAGGAGGAGGCCACGCAGCTCATGCTGCAGGTGCACCACGAGGGCAAGGCCGTCGTGTCCAACGGCACCCGCGCCGAGGCGGAGCGCGACGTGTTCCGCCTGCACGAGCACGGCCTGTGGGCCACGATGCAGCAGGACTGAGCCTCCAGGATGGCCGAGGACGACCCATGCGACCGGTGATCGAGCGCCGAGGCGACGACGAGTTCGCCGTGAACCTCGACCCGCCCGAGCGCGAGCTCCTGGTGGGGCTGGCGGTGCAGCTCGAGGAGCTGCTGGAGACCGACAGCCCCCTGCTGACCCGCCTGTTCCCACCCCCCTACGGCGACGACCTCGAGCGGAACGAGGGCTACGCCGCGCTGGCGGTCCCCGAGCTGATCGAGCACCGACGTTCGTCCATCGAGGTGCTCAGGAGCTCCGCGGGAGCCACGTCGCTGGACACGGACCAGCTGACTGCCTGGATGCGCTCGATCAACGACCTGCGCCTGGTGCTGGGGACGATGTTGGGAATCGAGACCGACGACGACCCGCCCGAAGCGCCGGAGGGCTTGGAGCACGTGCAGTCCATCTACGGGTTCCTCGGCGCCCTCCTGGACACGATCGTCTACGCCCTCACCGAGTGAGGTCGCGGCCGCTCGGCCGGGGCGCCGACCCTCACTCGTCGAGCACCAGCCCGCACGACGCCGCCGCGCGGGACGCGGCGGCGGGGTAGTCGGGATCCGCGGTCGGGTCGGGGTCCTCCAGGAACGCCTCCACGCCCATCTCGGAGGTCACCGCCCGCGCGAAGCACACGCCGTCGGCGAAGGAGAGCTCGTCATACGAGGCAGCTACGGTGGCGATGTCGTTGAGCAGCGCCAACTCGTCGAGGCGTGCCTGGGCATCGCCCGTGGTCTCCACCTCCACCTCCGGCCCCGGATCACAGGTGTGCACCCTGACCCGCTCGCCGTCGGCTTCGACGGTGGCACCGGCTTCGCTCGGCAACGCCCCGACCCACCTCGACCCTGCGCTCTCGAAGCTCCGGGCGGCTTCCGGGCCGGTGAAGGCGATCAGGGCGTCCAGGCAGACCGAACCGCCGTCGTCGTCCGCCGTCACGACGGTCGTGTCGCCTCGCCAGCCTGCGAGCGCAGCCGACGTGGCAGCGGCGTCGTTGTGCTCGGCCAGTGGGATCGCCCACTCGAACGCGCCGAGGGTGTCGGTGTAGAGCTCGGTGCGGTCGTCGCCGTCGACAGAGGGTCCTTCCGGGGACGCCACCTCCTCTGGCACGAGGTCGGCGTCGACCTGCAGGTCGAGCAGCGACACGGTCGCCGTGGGTTCGACCCGCTCCCACATCTTCCACATCGCCTCGTTGCCTCCCTCGTCGAGCACCTTGCGCACGAACGGCGTGCCGAACGCGTAGGGGAGCCCGAAGGAGACCTGCCACGCCTCCGGGACCGTGGACGCGTCCAGCTCCGACTCCGCCTCCTCGGCGCCCGTGCTCCACTCCTCGACGTAGCGGTCGAAGTCCTCGGCATCGAGCTCGTCGATCCACGCGGACTCGACCTCGTTGGCGTCCCCCTCGGCGAAGGCGTGCAACGCGGCGGCGTGGTCGGTGGACTCCCCGGTGGTCCCGAGCAGGTCCGCCACCTGGTCCTGGAGCGCGTGGGTGAGCTCGTGGACCAGCACCGCCCTCGTGGCCACCGTCAGCTCCGTGCCCTTCACCAGCACCTCGTCGGTCTCGGGGTCGTAGAAGGCGGCGGAGCCGTCGCTGATGAGCTGGTCGGATGCTTCCTGGGTGTCGAGCTCGCCCTCGAGCAGCCCGAGCGCTCTCAGGACTGCCGCCGTGTCGTCGTCCTCCTCGACCTCCTCCTGAGGGGGACCCCCCTCGGCCGGTGCGGTGATGCGCTTGGCGTAGGCCTCCCCGTCGAGGAACACCACCTCCACAGGGTGCTCGAACTCGCGGTCGCGCCGGCGCTCCACGAACTCCACGAGCTCCACCACCTTCGGATCCCACCGATCCGGGTGGTCGGGGCCATCGGGGAGGACCCACAGCAGCGCGGCGCCTCCCACGGCTCCCACCAGCCCTGCCAACGCGAGGACAGCCACCACCCACGGCCAACGGCGAGGCGCCCTCCCGGCCCGCCGGTCAGGCATCTGCGGTGCTTCGAAGCCCGATCCGTCAGGGCCGGGGACCTGAGGCAGCGGGGCGGGCGTCGTCGCCGAGGGAGGTCGAGCGGGGGGTGGCAGCACGCCGTGGAACGGCGGGGGGACGGCGTCGCGCACTCCCGCAGGGTACCAACGACCTTGGAGACCAACTCCCCTGCTGCTATGTTGACCCAGCCCCGTTCGGGGAGGAGAGCCCCCATCGTCCAGCGGCCCAGGACGCCGCCCTTTCAAGGCGGTAACACGGGTTCGAATCCCGTTGGGGGTGCCACCGTCCTCGGACGGACACGGTCTTGGTCCCGTGGTGCAGCTTGGAGTGCACGCCGGCCTGTCAAGCCGGAGGTCGCGGGTTCAAATCCCGTCGGG
>CAYQQQ010000044.1:0-10141 GCA_964420125.1 uncultured Microthrixaceae bacterium | reverse complement strand
ACCCTCACCCGGAATCAGGAGCCCTCATGACGCAAGTCGGTGGATCCAGGCTGAGCTGATCGGCGGTGGCGAAGTAGGCCCCGAGCGCAGCAAGGGTCGCGGCGCCCATCGCCAGGGTCGCCAGCGCGATCGAGATCCGCCACCGGAGGCTCATCGGCGGATCACGTAGCCGACTCCCCGAACCGTCTGCACGATCCGGGGCAAGCCACCGGCCTCCGTCTTGTGACGGAGATAGGTGATGTGGACGTCGAGCGTGCGCGACTCGGTGTCGAAGTCGATGCCCCAGATGCGGTCGTACAGCGTGTCACGACTCATCACCACGCCTGCGTTGAACATGAGGAGCTCGAGGAGGTCGAACTCGGTCTTGGTGAGCACCAGGTCGACTCCGGCCCGGCTGGCACGGCGTGCGCCGGGGTCGAGGGTCAGGTCTCCGACGTGCAGCTTCTGGTCCGTACCGGAGACGCTGCTCCGTCGGAGAAGTGCTCGCACGCGCGCAGACAGCTCTCCGAGCGCGAAGGGCTTCACCAGGTAGTCGTCAGCTCCCGCATCCAGCCCGGCGATCCGGTCGGTCACCTCGTGGCGTGCAGTGACCATCAGGATCGGCAGAGCCGGGAATCGCGATCGCAGCTGCCGGCAGGCGGTGAGCCCGTCGAGCACCGGCATCATCACATCGAGCACGACCAGGCTCGGCTCCTGGTGCAGAACGGCGTCGACCGCCTGCTGGCCATCGGAAACCGCAACCACCTGATATCCCTCGAGTCGAAGGCCCCGCTGCACCGAGTCGCGGACCCGTTGGTCGTCCTCGGCGACGAGCACGGTGGCTCCGTTCTGCATGGCATCGACCCTAGAGCCAGCGCGTTCAGATCTCGTTAGGACGGGGAGAATTCCACGCTCTCACCGCTTCCCTAACGAACCCCTAACAAGGGAGTCGGAGGCTGGCGCTCTCGTCTCGACCAACAGGAGCAGTCCATGCACACCCCCAACTCGGTCCCCACGCCGCGAGTCGTGGTCGTCGCAGCACTCGTGGCCTCATCGCTGCTGGGTGCCTGTGGAACCGACGACTCCGCCGCGCCGGCGGAGTCGTCCACGGCCGCAGAGGTGACCACCACCACGAACCCGTCCTCGACGACCGCAGCGGGATCCCCCGCTGACGGGATGCGGGGACCGGGCGGCGGATCGTTCGGAACCGCACCCGCGGCGACGGAGGCGAACGTCGCCTACGCGACGACCTCTGCGGCGCAAGTGCTCGACATGTGGCTGCCCGCCGACACGACGGGCCCCACCCCACTCGTCGTCTACGTCCACGGCGGGGCGTTCAAGGGTGGCGACAAAGCGATGGTCGGCGCCAAGGTGCAACCGCTCCTCGATGCGGGCTACGCAGTGGCGAGCCTCAACTACCGCCTCTCGGGTGAAGCCACCTTCCCAGCCGGGGCGCAGGATGTGAAGGCGGCTGTGCGCTGGCTGCGCGCCAACGCCGCGACCTACAACCTCGACCCGGATCGATTCGCCGCATGGGGGGAGTCGGCCGGTGGGAACCTCGTCGCACTCCTCGGCACCTCGGGCGAACAGACCACCGTCCTGGATGACGCCGGGTTGGGCAACGCCGACACCTCGAGCGCCGTGCAAGCGGTCGTCGACTGGTACGGGCCGACGGACTTCGCCCAGATGGACGACCAGGCCACCTCCGGCGAGGGGGGATGCTCCAGCCCGGAGGCCCACGATCCGGCCGGTTCACCTGAATCGCTGTGGGTCGGCGGCGCAGTGCAGGAGACCCTCGACACGGTTGCCGAGGCCGATCCCATCACCTACATCTCCACTGCGGAGCAGCTCCCCGCGTTCTCGATCGCTCACGGCGACGCCGACTGCAACGTGCCGTTCCAGCAGTCGCAGATCCTCGCCGATGCGCTCCAGGTGGCCGGCGCGGAGCCGGAGCTGACGATCCTTCCCGGCGGGAGCCACGCCGATGCGCAGTTCGACGCCACGCTCCTCACGCCGACCATCGAGTGGCTCGATACCGTGCTGGGCAGCTGACGGGACGAAGCGCAGGTGTCCCGGACCTTCGCGTCGGCGACCGCCCCCGCTCGACATCGTCGACAGCAAACCCACGACCCGGTCAACCAGGACCCGTTGAGGTCGGATCCCCGAGAAGTGCTCAGTCGACGCGATGATGGTGCCCGTGGATGACTTCGTCGTCGCCCGCAACCCCGACGGGGACTCGACACTGCCCTACCTCGTGCGGCTGCCGTTGGGCGCTCAGGGTGTGGTGATGAAGGTGCGCGACACCTGGCCCCGGACCGCCAAGGTGTACTGCCATCCGTCCTCGGACTGGGACGATTCGGTGGAGGTGGTGGAGCGGGTCCCGGTGAGGTCGTGCGTCCGGCGCGGCGCGGCGATCGACCTGGTGCTCGACCGTGGCCGGGAGAACCGATCTCAGTTCGTGTTCACCCGCGCCCGCGGCCGGGAGGTGATCTTCTGGCAGAGCGCCCGAACCGCCCGCCAGGCCCGACCAGGGGTGACGACCCCGAGCCGGCGGGCGTCCGGTCGGGTGCTCGAGATCCTGGTGGACAGCCACGAGCGGTACCCGTGGCGCTTCTCCTCCCAGCAGGCGAGCACCCGCCGACAGGCGCTCCCCGTCGGTGACTACGCCGTCGAGGTCGGGGGTCGGATCGTCGCGGCGATCGAGCGCAAGAGCCTCGCGGACCTGTCGACGACCCTGACGAGCGGCAAGCTCAGGTACCTGCTCGCAGCGCTCGACGAGCTCCCCCGCGCCGCGCTGGTGGTGGAGGACCGCTACTCCGCGGTGTTCAAGTCGGAGTTCGTCACCCCGGGGGTGTTCGCCGAAGGGTTGGCCGAGGCGCAGATCCGCTTCCCGGGTGTGCCCATCGTGTTCTGCGAGACGCGCCCGCTCGCCCAGGAGTGGTCGTATCGCTTCCTGGGTGCTGCCCTGGCGCACCTCGACGAGGACGGCCCGGCGGCGGTGAGAGCGGTAGAGCTCCCGGCGGCGGGACCGCTGGCCCCCGCTCCACCGACCGCCGCCGAGATCCGGGCGTGGGCGATGGCCAACGGCCACCCGGTCTCGGCAAAGGGGCGCATCCCCGCATCGGTCCGCGCAGCGTTCGACTCGGCGCGGTGACGATCGGAGATCGGCTCCGGCACCAACCCGGTCCACGGCGGCACCGCTCCTCGCCGAGGAGCCGACGTCGCTCGCAGGCATCCGCTACCCGCGCTCCCGGAGGGCCAGCAACGACTCGCGGATCGCCTCGAGCGCAGGCTTCGACCGATAGTCCTCATCGAAAGGGAGCGGAGCGAGGCCCTCGCCGAATGTGGCGTCGATCCAGGTGTGGCGGTCGGTGAAGCCCCACAGGGTCACCTCACGACAGCGGTTGGCGAGACATGCACCGAGGGCACCCCGGTAGGTGCCGGCCTGAACCGACAGCGGATCGACCGGATCGCGCGCCGGGACGTCGAGCTCGGTGACGGCGACCTCGACACCGAGCACCTCGAGGTCGGCGACGAGCCGTTCCAGGGCGACCGCGTCGACCGTTCCCCCGACCAGGTGACCCTGGATGCCGACGCCGTCGATCGGGACGTCCTGCTCGACGAGGCCGGCGACGAGGGCCACCAGCGCCGCTGCCTTCCCCGGTTGGTACTCGACTGCTGCCTCGTTCAGCCACAGCTGCTCGTCGGGTGCCGCGGCGTGGGCGGTCCTGAACATCCATGCGATGTAGTCGTCACCGAGCACCTGACGGAAGTGGTTGTCGTAGAGGTCGGTGCCGAGGGTCTCGATCGGTTCGTTCACCACGTCCCACCGGTCGACCGAATCCCGGTACCGGTCCATGACCGTGGCGATGTGCTCGGTGACCGCTGCTCGGAGCTCATCCGGATCGCGGATCTCGAGCACCCAGTCCGGCGTCGAGTCGATGAGCTCCTGGTCCCAGATCAGGGTGTGGCCCTTCACGGCGAGGTCGTGCTCGCGTGCGAAGTCGACGATCTGGTCCGCCGGCCCGAAGTCCCACTCCCCGGGCGCCGGGTGGATCGAAGCCCACTTGAGCTCGTTCTCCGGCGTCACGCTGTTGAAGGTGTCGACGAGGGTGCTCCGGTACGTCGGGTCGCCCAGGAGTGGCGCGCCGACGGCGGTGCCGAGGGTCACTCCGGCGGTATCGGCCAGTTGGCGGGTCGTGCACTCGTCGGCACCGGCGCAGGGCGGCGACCGGGGTACGGACGATCGCCCGGCGGTGCTGACCGGTGCGGAGGTCGGTGGCTCCGACCGCTCCCTTGCGCACCCGAAGGCGAGCACCGTGAGCAGAGCCGGTGCGATCAGGGTGCACACGGTGCGCTTGACCGTGCTGCTCCTCCTCGACATACTCCCAAAGTATCACTCGATACTTTTCGACAGAACCCCTGCAGGGTGTCGCCAACGAGTCGTGGGGCGCCGGCACCGCAAGGACCGTGGAGGCCTGACCGCCGTGCCCACCGACCCACTCCAGTCCGTTGGCCGCGCCAAGACCGCGCCGTCCGCCGTCCTCCGATCCGGTGCGACGCCACGGCGCCGGGGGCGACCGTCGAACACCTCGACCGACGACACGGTGAACGCGGTGCTGGTTGCCGCCCGTCGGCAGTTCGCTGCGCACGGCTACGCCGCCACCTCGAACCGAACCGTGGCCGATGCCGCCGGGCTGGCGCACACCGCCATCTACAACCACTTCGGGTCGAAAGCCCAGCTGTTCACCGCGGTCTTCCTCGACGTGCAGGACCGGCTCACCGCCGAGCTGCACCGGTCGGTCCTCGCCGCTCCAGCCGAACCGGCGTTCCCCCGTGCGCTGTTCGACGCGATCGAAGCGCTGCGCGCCGCTGATCCGAGCTACGTCGAGTTCCTCGCCTCCATGTACGTCGAGGTGCGCCGGCACCCGGAGCTGCGGGAGGTCTTCCAGGGCGGCGACCCGTTCCCGATCATCGACACGCTGCGCGAGCTCACCGCAGAGTCGGGCGCCTCTACCCCGACGCGCGGATCCGAGGACCCGATGTGGTTCTGGATCACGTTCGCCCTCGGGCTCGCTCAACTCGGCGCCCTGGCCGACGCGGAGACCTTCACCCTCACCATCGAGGGACTCCGCCGACAGTTCACGACCACAGCCGGCAGCGGCTGCGCCGACACCGGGTTGTCCCGAGGGACGACCCGAGGCTGAACGGCCATCGAGCACCGTGTTCCCCTCCGACCTCGCACATCTCACCCCGGCGGTCCTCACCTCCGCGCTGTCGGAGCGCAGGCCGGAGGCGGTGGTGGAGACGGTGGACATCGTCGCCGCGAAGCGCTGCGGGGACGGCGTCGCCTCCACCGCCGACCGGGTCGTGCTCGACCTCACCTACGCTCCCGGGGCCGACGCCGGTCTGCCCCGCAGGATGATCCTCAAGACGATGCTCGCGTCGCCCCACGCCCCGGAGGCGATGTACGAGAACGAAGTGCGCTTCTACCGCGAGCTGCGCGACGGGCTGGACCTCGAGGCACCCAACGCGTTCGGCGGCCACTTCGACCCGGCAACCGGCCAGTTCGGGCTGCTGCTCGAGGACCTGACCGTCCGAGGGGCACGGTTCCCCTCGGCGATCGAGCCGGTGAGCGTCGCCGAGGTTCGGTCGATCCTCTCTCACCTGGCGACCCTGCACGCAGGTTTCTGGAACAGCCGGCGCTTCGAGGACGAGCTCGCCTGGGTCGCCACCCCGATGAGCGGCGGCATGTTCGACGTGTTCGACCTGATCGGCCTGGAGCTGATCGAGGACCAGGTGGCGCGGAACCCCTTCAAGCAGGAGCTGATCGCCCCGGTCGGCCGCACCGTGGCCGAGATGTGGGAACTGCTGTGGCAGGTGCAGCGGCGGCACTGCCGGGCACCGACCACGCTGCTGCACGGTGACCCGCACCTGGGCAACACCTATCTCCTGCCCGGGGAGCGCGGGGGCTTGTTGGACTGGCAGTTGATGATGCGCGGGAGCTGGGCGCACGACGTCACCTACCTGATCGTCACGGCACTCGACCCCGAGGTCCGGCGCGACCACGGGCGGGCGCTCCTCGCCGAGTACCTGGACGAGCTCGCCGCTGCGGGCGTCGGCGACGCTCCCGGACCGGATGCGGCATTCGAGCAGTGCCGAACGGCCGCGCTGTGGGGGCTGGTGATCGGCTGGTTGATCTGCCCCCCCGAGAACTACGGGGAGCCTGTCACCGCCGCCAACATCTCACGAGCGGTCACCGCGGTGATGGACTACGACACGATCGAGGCAATCGAGAAGTGGTCCCGTTGAAGAGACGGGGACACGCCCACGAGACCTTCGACGTTCGGCTCCGGAAACGGCGACCGCGCGCCCGTCGGCAGGTGGTAGGTCGCTCACCTCGACGTCGCACACCACCGGTCGACCGGCAGGTCCTCCGCCCCTCCCCACGGGGTCCGGACGCCGTCGCACACCTCCTGCTCCGACGTGCGCATGCCGTCCTCGATCTCACCCGAGCCGGGTGACGACATCGGCCGCGACCGGGCACACGCTGAGTCGACGCCCAAGGAGGCACGCTGCATGTCCGAAGCCCACGGTCCCATCGACTACGTCCTGCTCGAGTTCCGGGGCGGGCACCCCCTCGACGAGGTCGCCACGGCGTAGACGGCGCTCGTCGACCTGGGTGTCATCGCCCTGTACGACCTCGTCGCCATCCGCAAGGAAGCCGACGGCACCTTCTCGGGCATCGCCCTCGACGAGCTCGGTGGCGCGTTCGCCGCCTTCGTCGGCGCACGCTCGGGCCTTCTCGGCGATGACGACCTCGCTCAGGCAGCCGATGCACTCGAGCCGGGTACCGCCGCTGAGCTCATCGTCTCGAGAACACCTGGGCGGTGCCGCTCGTGGACGCAGCGCTCCGTGCGGGTGGCCAGATGGTCGCGACGGCCCGCATCCCCGCCGAGCTGGGTGCCCTTCGTGGGCCGGAGCCTTTCTGCCGGCCCCTTGACATTCGGAACCGGTCGGCGTGGCTTGATAGGCGCGTGGCACCGCAGTCTGAGAGCCAAGCCCCTGGACACGTCGACATCGTGTCACCGAAGCCAGTCTGTGCCGCTCCCTGACCACGGCAACTCGCCGATGACTCGGACCCGTCGAGGCGTACTCTCGACCCCATGGGCACGGTCGATCTGTCCGACGAGGTGGTGCGTGAGTTCGTGGCGGAGTTCGGTGAGGACGCACCGCAGGTGGCCGAGAGGGCACTGCGTGGCGAGATCACCCGGCACCGCATCGAGCGAGCCGTCAAGGACGGGACCGACCCCGCCACCGCTGTCGCCGAGGCCCTGGCCAAGGACCCCGAGTTCGTCGCCGAGGTCGAGCGGCTCGACGCGGCTGGCGGGCAGCCAGCTGGCGACCTCGAGGAGCGCCTCCGCCGCTCGGCCGGGTGAGCTTCCAGCCGACCCTGCTCGAGGACAGCCTGGATCCCTGGCTCGCCGTCGAGCCGGGCTACCGCACCGTCCGGCAACCGGGATCGAACGAACGCCGCGCTCGACGCGGATCTACGGGCACGCCGACATGTCCACGGCACCTGGGCCGGGAACGGTGCACGGCGAGATGGGCGCGCCGGTCGTCGCGTCGATGACCCGCCGGCCGTCAAGCGGCAAGGACAGCACCACGGTCTCGGCTGTCGCACAGTCGCCCCTGTAGCCCGGGCACGCAGCGTGAGACGAACCTCGTTCTCGGACTCCTCGACATCGACGACGGCTTGCTCGTGGCAGTGCCAAGGCTTGTCGACGCCCCTTGCCGTGCGGCGTAGTTCGCTTGGACCAGGCAAGAGCGCAGCAAAGGGCGGTCGCCTGGGCCGGACAAGGACAGCCCCCGATTCCCCGCCATTGACAGTGGATTGGCAAGGGATTAGCAAGCGGTCGAGTGTCTACCCGCGGTCGCCGGGCGCGATCCGGGGTCGCAGCCAGGCCTGCGCCTCGTCCCACTCCCCGAGGCGTTCGGGCGCACGGTGTGTCCGGCGTCTTCGACGCTCGGCCGAGCTACCCGAGTCCACTCGTTCAGGACGAGGAGGTCCCCGAGTCGACGAACGGGTCTGAGTCCGACCTCTGCGGTCGACTCCCACGGATCGTCGCCCACAGCATCCGGAGTTCCCTGCTCGGCGTGTAGGTCCGTCCGCGGCGCTCACCGACCGCCGCCAGCAGATCGGCGTCGACGAGCCGCTTGAGGTCTCGCGTCGCGGTCAGTTCGGCAATCTCCTCGCCGTCGCTCTGCGCGACGAGTCGCCGATATGTCGCGTTGCCAAGTCGGAGGCCGCGGGCTGCGTCCGCGAGCGGCCCGATCGACCGGCTCGGCAGACCCCTCGCCCGGACCAGGTCCTCGAGGCCGGTCCAGAGCTGCTCGGTCTCCTCGACGCGACGCAGGAGCGTCCGGGCCTGGCGGTGATGTGCGGTGAGGCAGAACCGGACCCACGGCAGCGCGTCGTTGCCTGGGTTCCACGCGCCGTGGCCCACCGCGGCGAGCACGTCGTAGTAGGCCGTGGTGTTGCGGCCGAGGTACTCCTCGATGCTGGAGAACTCCGGGGCGAGGATCTGTTCTCGTGCGAGGACGAGCGTCTGGAGGCATCGGGCCATGCGGCCGTTGCCGTCGCTGAAGGGGTGGATCATCACCAGGTTGAGATGGGCCATCGCGGCTCGGAGCACCGCGTGGTCATCGGCGTCGGAGGTGGTGTCGAGCGAAGAAGCGAGCTCCCCGACCAGCTGGGGAACCAGCTCCCGGTCGGGGGCCTCGTAGATGAGCTCGTGGTCCTCCTCCCGCTCCACCCAGATGGCCCCCGGCCGCCACTGTCCTGGGTTCTTGGACAGGTCATGGCGGATCATCATGAAGTGCAGTGACTTCAGCAGGGACTCGTCGATGGACGGCGGTTCCGGGTCGCGGGCAATCTGCATCACGTACGTCAGCGCATCGCGGTAGCCGCGCAGGGCGAGACGGGTCTCCTCGCCGGCTTCGAGCGTCTCCTCGTCGTCAACCGCAGCGAGGACGTCGTCGAGGGACGCGTCGTAGCCCTCGATGCTGTTGGAGCCCTGGACGTTGCGAGCGAAGGTCAACCGACGGAGGCTGCCGAGCCAGCGTCGCCGGTCGCGAACGTTGTGTCGCAGCTCTGAGCGCATCTGGTCGAGCTCGTCGATGAGGCGCATTTCGGGCTCGCCGAGCTGTGGAGGCGCGTAGATCATGAACTCATGATAGTAACTAACCATCAACACCGATAGTTGGTAACCATCTTTCACGCGTGACATTCGGGACGGCGATGGGGGACGTACTGCGATCCGTCACCGAACCCCGTCGCTGGCGCGCTGGAGCGCCGGGTCGTCCGGGTCGAGCTCGTCGGCCTTCGGGATGACGTTCGTCGAGGCTGAGGAGCCCAGGTGGGTGCTCACCGCCTTGCCGCGCCCGGCCGAGACCCGATTGCGCATTCACCGGCGTAGCGGATTCATACCGATCTGCGATGTTCATAGCCCGTTGAGATAAGTACTCAGTCCTGCGCGTCTGTACGTCGGACCAGATGGTCGTTTCGGCGTCGACCACGCGCGGTGGGTCGACGGCTTCCATCGGGTTTCGGGCGATCAGTCCCCAACGCATTGCGTCCTTCAGCGCCTTCTTCAAGGTGCGTCGGCAGCTGGCGACCGACCGGGCGGAGAGTCCGCCGGCGCCGTCGACGCGCCCTGACCGGGGCAGCTCGGTCTGCAGGGAGCGGAGGTGCATGGGTGACAGCTCGACCAGGCGCACGTCGCCGATGCGAGGCACGACCCAGTTACGGATCATCTGCTCGTAGCCCCGGTACGTCGTGTCGAGCACGTTCGACTCCATCGCTGCGAGCCACTCGGTCAGGAACTCCCCGAACGTCGTCGTGCCGGGGTCGACCCACATGCCCGTGCGCATCCGCTCGAGCGCTTCGGTGAGCGCGTCCTCGGCCTCCTTCTTCGTGCGGTGGCCGCCGACCCACTTCTGCTGCTTCTTCCCGGACGCGTCGCGCCCCAGGTAGAGGACGTAGGTCCACGTCGAGCCCCGCTTCATCACCGATCCGCGCACCGCGGCCTCCCTGCGCTGCCACCCCTCCTAAGCGCGTGTAGCAAGCCCCGATGTGAGATTTGGGCGCGATCTTCTGTCC
>CAYQQQ010000043.1:3136-13427 GCA_964420125.1 uncultured Microthrixaceae bacterium | reverse complement strand
GAGAGGCACTTTCCGCGGATACGCAACCTCACCTCATCGGTGGATCCAGGCTCAGCTCAGCCTTCGATCGTTCCCTGTCCGCCCGCACCACCGAGCTGGGTGGCGGCCCTCAGCCAGCTGTGTCGGAGGGCGACCGCGATGCGGAGGTGGTCACCACGGAGGGCTGTCCTCCTGACGGACTCATCGAACCGGCCGAGGCGGCGCAGATCGTCCGACCGGGCGGAACGATCGACGTGTGCCTTCCGGACGGCCCGATCCTGCCCGCCAGGACGGCTCCGTCGCAGGGCGCGGTCGCGCTGTCCGACGCGAGCGTGGATGGTCGTGACCTACGGATCGCCACCACCGCGTTCCACGGCGGCGGCACCCTGATGGTTGCCCGCGATCCGGGCGACCAGCTCGAGGTCCTCGGTGAGCTGCGCCAGCGCCTCGTGGCGATGGTGGCTGCTGTGAGCTGCCTTGCCGGCGTGGTCGGCTGGTTCGTCGCTCGGAGGCTCGTTCGACCGCTCATCCGCCTCCGCGACGCAGCCCGTTCGATCTCGAGGACCGGCGACCTCACGACTCCGCTCGTCGTCGATGGATCCGGAGAGGTTCGAGATCTCGCGACCAGCATCGATGAGATGGTGCAGTCGCTCGCGTCGTCGCGAACGCAACAGCAACGTCTGGTGAGCGATGCGAGCCACGAGATGCGCACGCCGCTGACGAGTCTGACGACGAACCTCGACCTCCTCGATCGCTACGGTGAGCTGTCGCCGGATGACAGACCGGAGGTCGTGTCCGCAGTTCGATGCGACGTCGACGAGCTCACCCACCTCGTGACCGAGCTCGTCGAGCTCGCGACCGACAGGTCGAGTGACGAGCCCGTCCAGCTGGTCGACCTGGCCGAACTGGCCACCGCCGTGGCAGACCGGGTCCGGCGGAGGTCTGGTCGCGTGATCACCCTCGTCGTCGAGAGCGAAGGTCTCGTCGTGGCCAGACCCGTCATGATCGAGCGCGCCATCGCCAACCTCGTGGACAACGCGGTGAAGTACAGCCCGGCGACCTCACCGATCGAGGTGCGCGTCGGGCGGTCCACGGTCGAGGTGCTCGACCGTGGACCGGGCATCCCGGAGGAGCTGGTCGATCGGATCTTCGAGCGCTTCTACCGCACACCCGAAGCGCGGGGCCGACCGGGCTCCGGACTCGGATTGGCGATCGTCCAGCAGGTCATCGAACGTCATGGGGGCACCGTGTGGGCCCGGCCCCGCGACGGCGGTGGGCTTGTCGTCGGGTTCGAGCTCGCCCCCCCGACACCGCTGTGAGTGGTCTCGGGCCTCGGTCGTGTGCGCAGCACATCGGTGTCGGACGCGAACCGAGCCCCCTCAGGCGGGTGCTCCGCCCGAAGAGGCTCGGTTCATCGGGCCCTGCAGCTCAGCGCACCTCGGTGGTGGCGAGGATCGGGTTGGGCTGGGCGTAGCAGTTCGAGACCGCGGTGATGGTGCCGATCGGTGTGCCGGTCACGCTCACCGTGAAGGTGAGCCCGGGGTTGCTGTACGAGGTGCCCGCGAACTTGCTCTCGATCAGCGTGCCCGGTCCACCCGTCGCCATGAAGGTGACGGCGAGCTTGGGCAGGACGGCCGTGGAACCCGGCGCCAGCGGACCCGGGACGTTCAGGGTCACCTTGCCGCCGGACTGGCTCACCGTCGGGGTGCCGCTGCCGAGGTTGCTGCCGCCGGAGATCACCGCGCTGACGTAGGTGGCGCCGGCCGGCACCGCCAGCGACACCTTGAGGTTGGTGAGGCTGCCGATGTTGTAGCCGCCACCGGAGGTCGGGACCTGCACGGGGTCGGGCGTGATCTCGACCACGAAGTCGCTGCCCGCTGCCACCGAGTGCGGGGCGAGCACCGTCGCGCCTGTGTTGTTGGTGTCGTAGCTCGACTGGCCGGCCGCCGAGGTCAGGCAGCTCATGGACACCGGCGTGTACACCGGCTCCGCCGGGGGCGGCGTCGTGGTCGTGGTGGTCGTCGGCGTCCCCTCGAACTGGGGTGCCGTGGTCGTACCGTTGTCCCAGCTACCGAAGATCACACCGGTCGCACCGACCTGGCCGGTCGATCCGGCCGCGCCGGAGTCGCCGCCGTTGCCCACGGTGGGGGCGTCGGTTCCGCCGAAGATGGGGGCCAGGAGCCCGGCGTCGCCTGGCAGGCCGCCGATGCCCGGGGCACCCTCGACGCCACCGGGACCACCGGTGCCGCCACCGGCAGCCGTGGTCGGTGCGCCCAAGGAGGCCGTGTTGACGGTCAAGGTGCCGGAGCCGCTGTGGAGCACCGCGATGGACGGGCCACCGGCGCCACCACCGCCGCCGCCGCCGGCGCCGCCGCCACCGCCGCCACCACCGCCGCCACCACCGCCGCCTTCGCAGCAGGACTTGTTGCCGCCGTTGCCGCCGTTGCCGCCGGTTCCGCCGGTGCCGCCGCGCTGGCCGATGCCACCTCGTCCGCCGACACCGGCGCTGACGACCGTGCCGTTCAGCTCGACCGTGGAGTTGTGGGCGTACACGCCGAAGGAGCCGCCGCCGCCACCACCCCCGACCGTCGCTCCGAAGCCTCCGGTGCCGCCGGCGCCGCCGCCGCCACCACCGCCGCCCCAGGTGGAGGCCGTCTTGCCGCCGCCCCCGCCGCCGCCGCCGGCGCCGATCGAGCCGGCCGCTCCAGCGCCGCCGCTCGCGCCGGCGAACGTCGCGCCGGCGGTGAACGTGTTCGACGCGCCGGCGCCGCCGGCACCGGCCGCACCGCCGCCGCCGCCGTTGCCACCTCGGGCGTGGTAGTCGCACTCACCGAACGAGCTGCCGCAGCCACCGGCACCGCCAGCGGCGCCACCGCCACCGGCGCTGCCGGCTTCGCCGGCGCCGGTGAAGCTGCCGCCGCGGCCGCCGCCGCCGCCGTTGCGCGGCGCAGTCCCGGCCGCCCCGGATCCGGACGCGCCGCGGGAGCCGAAGCTGCCGTTGCCCCCGTTGCCGCCGTTGCCGGCGGTTGCGGGAGCCGCGGGCGCATCACCACCAGCGGCGCCGAGGGCGCCGTAGCCCCCCGCGACCGTGCCGCCGTCCACGGTGAGCGTCGCACCGTTGATGGCGCGGATGCCATACGAGCTGTTGCCGGCTCCGGCTGCGTCGCCAGCCGTGATCGTCGGTGCGGACAGCGACACGTCGGTGTCGCCGTCGACCAGCAGGGCCGTGGCCGCGGCGCCGTGCTGTCCGCCGGTCAGCGTCAGGTTGTCCAGCGCCAGGCCGCTGCCCGTGCCGCCGACGTACGCGGCGAGCGCGGTCCGGCCGGTCTGGGACTCGTCGGTCCCGACGAGGGTGAGCCCTTCGATGGTGGTGTCGTCCACGTCGACCGCGACGATCGCGGCCGACACGCCGGCATCGGCGTTGAACGCGCCGTCGACGACCGAGGGATCCCCCGGTCCGGAGAAGTCGGCCTCGTAGCCGCCGCGAACGTCGATGCCCTCGACGACCTCGAAGGCGGCATACGAACCCTCGGCCACCCACACCTGGTGCTTCGAGTCCGACGCGGCGCGGGACAGCCCATGGGCGATCGAGGCGCAGGGCGCCGCCGGCGTGCCGCAGGAGGCGTCGTCGGCGCCGTCGTCGTCGACGAGCACGATCGGAGCGAAGTCGAACGACACCTCGATCGAGATCGTGACCGGCGTCGAGCTCGCCCCGTCGTCGTCGGTGACGATGAGGCGGGCCGTGTAGGAGCCCGGGTTCTCGTACCTGTGGATCGCGTCCGAGTCGGTCGAGGTGCCGCCGTCGCCGAAGCTCCAGGCGTAGCCGACGACCCGGCCGTCCGAGTCGGTGCTCGTCAGCCCCGAGAGGACGACGTCGAGCGGAGCGAGCCCCGCCAGGGGCTCCGCCTGGATCACCGCGACCGGTGCCGCGTTCGCAGGGGGCGTCGGTGGAGCGACCGCCGTCGTGCATGCCACCGCGACCAGGACGAGTGCCCCGATAGCGCCGATCGCAGCCGTCATCTTGTGACGCATCGCAGTGCCCCCTCATCGCCCGGACCGGAACGGCACAGCTCGGCCGCCGGTCATCTCGTCGCATCCACAGCCTGGCGCGAACGTCCAAGTATGCCTCGCGCGCATCGCTCGCCCGCAAGTCAAAGTTCTGCCACGACGCGCACCACGATGCCGGTTCTGTTCTGCAGAGGTTGTCGATGGCGGCACCTCTGGCAGAACAGAAGGTCGAGACCGACGTCGATGGGAGCGCTCGCCCTGCTCGACTCCGAGCGCGCTACTGGTTCGGGTGCGGGCGAGCCGCGACCTTCTCCTCGTGGTACTCCTGCTCGACGTTCACGTTCCACACGTCGTGCTCCGCGCCGAAGATGTTCTCGACCGACAGCATCGCCGTGAGCATGGAGTGGTCCTGGTTGTTGTAGCGGTGCATCCCGTTGCGGCCCACCGGGTGCACGTTGGCGGCATGCTCCTGGAGCCACGCGGCCAACCTCTCCACGTTGGCCCGGTAGTCGGCGTCGTACATCGGGTAGGCCTTGGGCATCCGCACCACGAACGCCTCCGAGACCACCGACGTGTCCGGGAGCAAGCCGATCTCGTGCAGTTCGCGGGTGGCCTGGTCGATGAGGTCCGCGTCGGCCCGCATCCAGAGGTGTCCGCCCTCCCACACGAAGTACTCCAAGCCGAGGCAGGTCCGACCGTCCTTGACGAGGTACGGCGACCACCGGCCGAAGTTCTGGATCCGGCCCACCTCGACGGCGGCATCGTTCACGTAGATCCAGTTGTCGGGGAAGCCCACCTCCTCGGGGACCACCAGGGCCACGGTGATGAAGTCCCGGTAGCGGAGGGCGTCGGCTGCCTTGAGCACCTCCTCCGGTGGCGGAGGATCCATGGCCCGCACGAGCGCCCCGATGGGCATCGACGAGATCACCTCTGTGCAGGGGTGGCGTTCCTCCTCGCCCTCGCGCCGTGCCAGCACCGCCACGGCGCGCCCGTCTGCGTGCTCGATCCCGACGACCTCGGCACCAGCTCGAGGGTGCAGCCAGCCTCGGTGACGATCTCGGCGCAGCGCTCCCACATCATCCCGGGCCCGTACTTCGGGTAGTTGAACTCCTCGATCAGGCTGGTCACCTGCTTCGACTTGGAGGTCCTCGACCGCAGCCGCTTCGGCTTGAGCGCCTCCCAGGCCGCACGCAGCAGAGAGAGGTTCTTGATGCGCTGCGCCCCCCAGTCCGCCTGGATCTCCGTGCAGGGAACCCCCCACACCTTCTCGCTCTGGGTCTTGAAGAAGTGGCCGTAGAGCCGCCATCCGAATCGAGAGACGACGAAGCCTTCGAGGGTGGTCGTGTCCTTGGGCGGACGGATCCTGGCCCACACGTAGGAGAGCACGCACCTGACCGCCTCGAGGAAGCCGAGGTTCCGCAGGGCGTTCATCGCCGAGATCGGGTAGTCGTAGAACTTGCCCCGGTAGTAGATGCGGCTGAGCCGGGGCCGGGTGAGGAAGTCCTCCGGGCCGAGGATCTCGAACCAGAGGTCCTCCACGGGCTGCACCTTGGTGAAGAACCGGTGTCCGCCGATGTCGAATCGCCACCCTCCGGCCTGGGCGGTCCGGCTGATCCCACCCACCACGGTGTCGGACTCGACCACGGTGCTGACGGTCCCTCGCTTGGCGAGCTCGTAGGCCGCCGTCAACCCGGCAGGTCCTGCTCCGATGACGACGATCTCGCGGTCTTCGGCCATCCGGCCAGCCTCTCACAGAACCCCCGGCGAGCTGAGGCCGTCCACGCGGGGGGCGAGCTTCCTGGACCCTTCATCTATATGACAACATGCGAATGTTCTTGTATCCGCCGATCCCGGAGTCCTGTTGTCCCAGAAGCCATCCGGTGCCGCTTCGGCGAATCGTTCTCGTCCCGACTCGCGTCCTCCCCTGGCCGATCTGGTGAGGTTGCTCCCGCGGCGCAGCGACTACTCGGGCCTGCATGCGTCGTGGCGCACCGATGTCATCGCCGGCATCACCGTCGGGGTGGTCGCCCTGCCGCTGGCGTTGGCCTTCGGGATCACGACGGGCCTCGGAGCCGACGTCGGGCTGATGACCGCCATCGTGGCCGGGCTGGTGGCCGGGATCCTCGGCGGCTCCAACGTCCAGGTGTCCGGACCGACCGGGGCGATGACCGTGGTGCTGGTGCCCGTGGTGGCCCGCTTCGGCGCCGACGCCGTGTTCGTCGTCGGACTGATGGCCGGGGTGCTGATCGTGGCGGCGTCCTTCGCCCGGGTGGGCCGGTACCTGGCCTACATGCCGTGGCCCGTGATCGAGGGGTTCACCGTCGGCATCGCCGTGATCGTCTTCCTCCAGCAGGTGCCCGCTGCGCTGGGCGTCGCCCGCCCGGACGGCGAGAACACCGCGGTGGTCGCCGGCCAGGCGATCCTCGATTCCGTCGGTTCGATCGACCTCGCCGCGTTGGGCATGGTGGCCATCGTCGTCGTCGTCATGGTCGGTGCCCCGAAGGTGCACAGGTCGTTGCCGGCATCGCTGCTGGCCGTGGTGTGCGCCACGGCGGTTGCGCAACTCGCCTCTCTGGACGTGGCGCGGATCGGATCGTTGCCGGGCGCCCTCCCCATGCCCGAGCTCCCCTCGGTCCCCCTCGGCACGCTCAGCCAGCTGTTCCCCGCGGCCTTGGCAGTCGCCCTGCTGGGTGCTCTGGAGAGCCTCCTCTCAGCGAAGGTCGCCGACGGGATGTCCGACGCCGGCCGGCACGACCCTGATCGTGAGCTGTTCGGTCAGGGGCTGGCCAACCTCGCATCCCCGTTGTTCGGGGGCATGCCGGCCACCGGCGCCATCGCCCGGACTGCGGTGAACGTGCGGGCCGGAGCGCGCACCCGGGTGTCGGCCATCGTGCACTCCTTGGTGCTGGTCCTCGTGGTGTACCTGGCGGGGTCGGTGGTGGCTGAGATCCCGTTGGCCGCCCTGGCAGGGGTGCTCATGGTGACCGCGGCACGCATGGTGGAGGTCCGCAACGTCCGCGCAGTGGTGCGCTCGACTCGTTCGGACGCGGTGGTGCTGGTGGTCACCGCGGTGGCGACGGTGGTGTTCGACCTCATCGTGGCGGTCGAGATCGGCATCGTCGTCGCTGCCCTGCTCGCCCTGCGGAGCGTGGCGCGGTCCGCCAGCGCCGCCGAGGAGCGCGTCGAGCTCGACCTCGGGCCGTACTCGCGACCCGTCACGCTGGTGCGAGGTGACGGCGGTGAGGTGATCGATGCGGCAGAGGAGGCGGAGCTGCTCGCAGAGCGCATCGTCGCGTACCGCCTCGACGGCGCGCTCTTCTTCGGCGCGGCCCAGCGCTTCCTCACCGAGTTGACCGGCATCGCCGACGTGAAGGTCGTCATCCTGCGACTCCCCCATCTGCAGGTCCTCGACGCCACCGGCGCCCAGGCGTTGGGGGCGATCGTGTCGGAGCTGGAGTCCCGGGGCATCACCGTGCTGCTCAAGGGCCCCCGGCCCGAGCACCTCCGGACGCTGTCCGCGGTCGGTGCTCTCGATCAGCTGGCGAGTGAGCGCCACGTCTTCGACCGCCTCGACGACGCGGTGGCGCATGCCCGGTCACACCTCGGAACCGGAACGGAGCCAGGCGAGGAGCCGCCGTCCGATCGTGCACACGATCCCTCTGATAGAACCGGTGCCTCGGAGACCGTCGAGGTTGGTGGCGATGACGCGACCCATCTACCAAGTCAAAGCTGACTTCTTCAAGACCCTCGGCCACCCGGCCAGGATCCGGGTGTTGGAAGTCCTCCGAGATGGCGAGCACTCCGTCGGGGAGATGGTCCCGCTCGTGGGCCTGGAGCAGCCTCACCTCTCCCAGCAGCTCGCCGTGCTCCGTCGCGGTGGCGTCGTCCAGACCCGTCGTGAGGGGACGACGATCCTGTACTCCGTGGTCGACCCCCGGATCTTCCACCTCCTGGAGACCGCCAAGGAGATCCTGGCCACCTCGCTGTCAGAGTCGAGGGAGCTCCTCGCCGAGCTCAGCGCCCTGTCGTTCGAGGCTGCCGAGGACCGGCCTGGCTGATCTCACTGGTCCCGTAGAGCGATCTCGAGTTGGGCCACCACGTCGTCGAGCACGGGCGGAGCCTCGATGCCGTCGGCCGTGGCGGAGGTGATCGTCGTGTCGCCGACCTGGGCGCTGACCGTGAAGTGGCGCTGGTCGCAGCACAGCCCGTCGGGGATGTACGTGTCATCGAGCACGGCGAAGTCCTCGGAGCCCACGTCCTCTTGCAGAGCGGTGAGCTCTGCGGCCTCCAGGCTCCGGCCGATGGCCTCGGGCTCGGCCTCGCCTTCGCCCACCATCACGGTGCCGTCCGGCATCACGACCACCGTCTGCTGGACGCCGGCCACCCCTCCGGTCACGGTCATGCGGATCTCTCCGATGGCGACCTCGGTCTCACCGGGCATCGCCGTGGTGCTCGTGGCGCTGCCCTCGGCGGTGGTGGTCGGCGCCTGGGACGCTCGAGGTGAGTCCGTCTCGTCGTTCCCGCAGGCTGCCGTGGCGAGGGCGACGGCGATGGTGACCATGAGGATCGAAGTCCGATGCATGCCCATGTGACGAGTGAACCGCTGGTTCGGTTCCCCTCCACCCTGGTCTCCTCGGCAGCGCGTCCTGCCGGCACAGCGGCGGTGGGCGAGAGCTCGGCGCGGGGCTGCGTCGTGTGGCCCGGGAACGAACGCCTCCGGAGGGCGGGGCGAGG
The DNA here is from genome assembly GCA_964420125.1 of uncultured Microthrixaceae bacterium. Taxonomy (GTDB): domain Bacteria; phylum Actinomycetota; class Acidimicrobiia; order Acidimicrobiales; family Microtrichaceae; genus CAYQQQ01. Next base: position 4,706 of record CAYQQQ010000043.1, on the reverse strand, counting down.
GATCTCGGGCGGAGGCCCGTACCCTTGAAGGATGGTGACCGAACCTCTCCAGGGGTGGGCGGACTCCCGTCCGGCCGATCCGTCGGCCAGCAAGCGGCTGATGGTGCTCACCTACGTGGTGGGCGGCATCGGCTTGGCCATCTCCTTCTGGTACCAGGGCAACGGGAGCCGTGCCGCCGCCGCGGCCTGGGCCGCAGCCGTCGGCGTGGGCGCCACCGGCCTGGTCTCCTTCGTTCGCCACTCCGTGTTCCATCGCAGTGATGCGGTGCGCATGGGCTGGGACTACGGGCGTCGCAACGACTTCCAGATCGAAGTGGGGTTCGCCAACCTCGCTTGGGGTCTGGTCGGCATCGCCGCATGGGCGCTCGACTGGGGAGCTCGCGCGCAGGGCGCCGTGGTGCTCATCTTCGGCCTCTACATGATGTGCGCGACGATCCTCCACGTCACCGAGCTCCGACACGACCCAGAGCAGGGTGGTGGACGGTTGGGCCCGGTGATCGGTTCCGCCGCCTTCTCCGTGGCGCTGCTGGCCGCCGGCGGGTCAGCGGTGGCGAGCCTGTGAAGCGGTCGCCCCGGTGGACGTCTGAGCGGAGCTGAGCGAACACGGCACGGTCCGACCCGGAGTTCCCGCCGAGATGAGATCGCGGATGGGCGCACGCGCCGACATCCGACCAGGATGGGATCGATGACCGAACCCCTGCCTGTCTCCGGCGGCCCGCGCGTGTACCTCGCCGGGCCGGATGTGTTCCTTCCCGACGCGCTCGAGGTGGGTGCCGCCAAGAAGGAGCTGTGCGCCGAGGTCGGCCTCGTGGGTGTGTTCCCCCTCGACGGGCCGTACGAGCGACTGGGCGGCCTCGCGCCGATTGAGGCCGGTCTTGTTGCCTTCGACATCTGCGTCGAGCTGATGGACACGTGCGACCTCGCAGTGGCCAACATGACGCCGTTCCGCGGACCGAGCATGGACGTGGGCACTGCGGTGGAGATGGGCTACCTGTACGCCCAGGGCAAGCAGGTGTTCGGCTACACGAACACGCCGGGCGTGTACTCCGACCGGGTGGCCCCCGACGGCATGTTCGTGGAGCCCTTCGGGCTGTGCGAGATCGTGATGGCACCGGGGGCCGTCGCCCGCTCCACCGGCGAGCTCCCGACCGCTCCTCCTGTGGACGGTGCAGTCGGGTCCATCGGAGGGCTGGAGGTCTTCCGGCGGAGCATCGGGCGGGTGGCGGAGCTGTTCGCCGGTGGTCGGCTTCGGGTTCCACGCAGCGGCGCCGAACCGGAGCCGGACCAGTGGAGTAGCGACGCAGGGTAGGTCGCCGGCCTTCTCGGCGGAGGTGGTTGCGCTCTTGTCCGACCTGTCCTAGGATCGAACACATGTTCGAGCATGGGGATGGGCGAACGGATGAGGCAGAGGCTGCCGCTGGTGGGTCCGCTGGAGCGCGCCCTGCTCCTGGTGCTGGTGCTGGTGGTGTGGTGGAGGCGTTGTGTGCTGCGGCGGAGGTGTTGGTGGGGGTGGACTGGGGCGCGGGGGGGGGGGGGTGTCGAGCTCGCGGGCGAGCCCCTCCAGCGGCGC
>CAYQQQ010000043.1:0-3126 GCA_964420125.1 uncultured Microthrixaceae bacterium | reverse complement strand
GGGGGGGGGGGGAGGGGCGGGGGGTGTCTGTGGGGGGGGGGCCGGGGGGGGTGGGGTCGTTGGCTCGTGTGTGGCGGGTGGTGGAGGCGTCGGTGGCTCATGGGATGGCTGTGATGGCCCGTGGCGGGGTGACCGAGCGTGGTGTGGGGTTGCCGGCGGTGAACTGGTGGGTGCAGCAGGGGTTGGGTCATGGCGGGCAGGGGACGTGGCTGGTGCGTGCGGGGGAGTTGATGGAGGTGTTCCCGGTGGTGGGTGCCGCGGTTCGCAGGGGGGAGTTGTGCGTGGAGCATCTGCGGGTGCTCGATGAGGTCCGCGATGACGCGGTGTTCGCGGAGCTCGTCGGAGCGGATGCCGAGTTGTGTGCGGTGGGTGTGCGCGCGTCGATGGCGAACTGGCGTCGCGAGGTGCGTCGGCGGGTGGAGTGGATCCGTGTCACCCTCGCTGAGCGCGACGCCGCTGAGCGTGCGGTTGCGGAGCGTGCAGCAGCCGACGAGCCCGGCGACTGCCCGGCTGGTGGTGGGTCGGGTGCACCCGGCGAGGCTGACGATGACGATCCCCGTGATGATCCAGTTGGTGGTCGTTGTGGTGAAGCGGGGCGTTCGGGTTCGGTGGGGGGTGACGGGTTGTTCGACTGGTCCGGTGACGGAGGCCCGGCGTCGGGTTCGAGCGGTCAGGGTGCTGGCGGTGATCTCGACAGCGGGGGCCTGTCGCCGGGTTCGGGTGCGGCGGTGGAGGGCTGGTTGTTGTGGCGAGGTACTGCCGGCGGTGCACTGGTGCTGCGCGGCGAGTTGCAGGGCGTCGACGCGGAGCTGGCCCGTCAGATCCTCACCGCAGAGCTGTCTCGTCAACGGCGTGCCGCCTGGCTTGAACACGACGCCACCGGGGTGGCGATGCCCACCACCGGCCAACTGCGGGCCCGGGCGCTGCTCCAGCTGCTCCGTGATGCCGGTTGTGGCAGCGGCCCCAGCGGGAGCCACAGTGCTGGTGTTGGGAGGACCGAGGCGGTGGTGGTCATCGAAGCCGACGATCCCACTGCGCAGCGGGTCCGTAGCCTCGATGGTGAACCGGTCAGCGCGGAGCTGGCCGCAGTGCTGTCCTGTGACGCGCATCTGCAGGCGCTGGTGGTGGACCGGGTCGGTCAGCCGTTGTGGCTGGGGCGTTCCACCCGGTTGGCCAGTGCGGTGCAGCGGCGGGTGCTCGCGGTGCGAGACGGGGGTTGTGTGTTCCCTGGATGCGACGCGCCTCCCGAGTGGTGCGACGCGCACCACCAACCCGGTTGGAGCCGTGGGGGTCGCAGCGATCCTGAGCATCTCGTGTTGTTGTGCCGCCGACACCACGGCACCGCGCACTCGCGGCACTGGCAGCTCCGACCCGCCGAACCCGAGCAGCTCGCCGCCCGAGGCGACCGAAGCGACGGGCTCGGTCGGGCATCGCCGCCCGCCAGGAGCGACGTGCCGGCATCGCAGCGCTTCGAGTGGGTCGACCTCCACACCGGCACCATCACCCCCGCCCAACAACGAGGCCTACGCGGCCCACCCACAACATGACCACGCCGGCATGTCCGCTTGTTTCCGACACCCGAGCTGCCGACCTGCGTTCGGTCCGCTCCATCGGTTCGTCCGGTACCCTGAAACGGTTGACTGAACACCTTTCACCTGGGAGTGTGTCGGCACGCCGGGACACCGGCGACCAAGCAGGCCCGGCCACGCCGGGCAGCTCGGGGGGACGCGGGGAGGCTGCCATGTCCGGCATCCGCGAGAGGATCGATCATCTGCTCGACCGGCGTCGCGACTCGCGCACGACCGCGGAGCTCGAAGCGGAGATCGACAAGCTCCGCACCCAGAACGAACGGCTGCGAGCTGCGATGCGCCGCTGCGTCTCCTGCGACTACCGCCTTGCCGCCACCGGGGACCGGACGGGTGCGCTCGCCGACCCTGCCGCCGAGCCGGTCGACGACCTGTTCGCCGAGCCGGCCGACGACCTGTCCGCCGAGCCGACCGACGACCTGTCCACAGGAACGACTGACGACCTGTCCACAGGAACGACCGACGACGTGGAGATGTCGCCGGCGGCCGTGGCCGAAGGAGCCGAACCATGACCGACACGCTTCCCACCCGGGCCGCACCTTCCAGCACCGCACCTGCTGCCGGCACCGCACCTTCCCAGCGCCCCGCCGCCGACGCGCCACCTGCCCTCTCCGCCGGTGGGGAAGGGCCCGCGGTGCAGGTCGAACGCCCCCATGGTGGCCTTGCCTACAACTGGGGTCTCCAGGCGATCATCGACATGTGGATGGCCAAGCGCATGCTGGCCGACCGGGGTGAGCAGACCAACACGCTCACCTGGGTGCCGATGCTGCGCATGCTGGCCGACGATCCTGCTCAGGTGGAGCGCGACTACGCCGAGATCCGCTCCCGCCGTGAACGGATCCGCCTGTGGGACTCACCCCGTGAGCGCTGGCGCAAGCACTACGGCAACTTCGTGCGCGAGTCGGAGTGGGCGCTGCTCGAGCTGCGCCGCTACTTCCCACGGGAGCAGTACGAGGAGATCGTGGTGGGCACCCTGGCCGTCACCGCTCGCCTGGGGTCGGGTAAGGAGATCTCCTTCCTGAGCGATCGGATCGGGGAGCAGCGCGACTCGGGCGCCTCAGCCGCCGACGAGGACAGCCTGCTCACCCGCATCGTCACCAAGATCATCGATCCGGGCCGCTTCGCCGGGTTCCTGGTCGGCGAGTCCGAGATGACCGAGATGGACCTCGCTGGGGGCACGGCGGTGATGGAGGTGCCCAACTGCGCCTGGCACACCTGCGGTGACCCTGCGAGCTTGCCGAACCCCCGGTCGTTGCCGGAGGAAGGGTGTCTCCTCGTGTGCAAGGGTCTCTTCGAGCGGCTCTTCGATGGCAGCAATGGACTGTCCATGTCATTCGACCCGCACCTTCCCGAGACCTCCTGCACGGTCCGCATGACCTTCTGACGGCGTCGCGCGGCCCGCTTGTCGCCGGCTCTACGGCAGTCCCGAGGCCCAACCGGGCGTGTTGCTCCAAGCTGCGGCCGTCCTGGCACCCGCTCCGGGGTTGACCCGGGTTCCGCAGTTGGTGGTGGCACGGATGGGCGGGATGCCAGTGCTGGT
>CAYQQQ010000042.1:0-14259 GCA_964420125.1 uncultured Microthrixaceae bacterium | reverse complement strand
CGTGCGCTACATCACCCGCTCAGATCAGACCCACGGATCGAGCAGGAGAGCCGGATTTGAGGGCAAGCCCCCATGGACCGCCGTCGCGGCTCCACCGAAGCTGGTCGGGTGCACATGCGACTTCGACTCCTCCTGGCGGACACCGCATGACCAGGCACCGAGCCCGGTTCGGAGGCATCAGTGGGGGTGTGCCAGACGACGACTGGGACGCCGACGACGCAGAGTTCTTCGACGACCGTCGACTCCTGTCCGGCTGGCCGAGGTCGAAGGCTCTGCTCGAGCGGGCAGAGCGTCGCCCTCGTCCCCGCCGCTGGGCGCTTCGACCTCACCGACTCGAGGTCGCCGACGCGCTCATCGCGAGCGGCTTCCTGCTGATGTCCGGACTGGCCGCCGGTCTCTTTCGGGCCACCTCTGACGGTGTCCAGAACGAGATCCTGGAGTCCCCGTGGTACCCGGTCACCTGGCTGGTGTTCCCGCTCACCGTCGCCACCGCAGTGGGGTGGCGCCCCTTCAGCTGGCGGCCGCTGCTCTTCTCCGGCTCGGTGGTCGCGCCGTTGATCGGCGTCGTGTACTACGAGAACGCCTACGTCTTCGACCCGTTCCGCGGCGCGTCGTTCGCCGGCTTCTACGCCACGATCCTGGTCGCACAAGGAGCGTTGTGCTGGCTGGCGGCACGGATCGCAGCTGCAGTAGCCGCCGAAGGCGCAGACCCGCCGACGAAGTAGAGCCGGCACTTCTCCGCGATCGTCGTGGCGTTGGATGCGGGGAGGCTGTGCCAGCGTGAGCCGGGCTGAGGATGGCATCTTCTTGAGGTGGGAGCTCTCGGTCGGGAGGACGGCGCGCCGCTGAATCGGCTGATTCGAGGCGCCGGTCTGGTGGTGCTCGTTGTCGCCCTCGCGGCCGCCGGAACGCTCGGCATCGAGGCCTGCAATCGAGTCGTTCTGGGAACCGAGGTCTCCCCGAAAGGGTTCGTGGCCGACCCAGGGCCGGCGCGAGCCGTGCTCGAGGAGCTGCTGCCTCCTCTCGTGCCGGAAGGCTGCGATGCCGTTGTACGCACCACCGCAGCGGACCCGCCCCGAGAGGGTGGATTGCTCCCTGAAATGGACTTCCGGGACGCGTCCTCGTACGCAGAGTTCTCCTGTGACGAACTCACCGCTGAGGAGATGGGGAAGATCGCTCGGTCCCTCGACGCTGCGTTCACGGGCTCGGGGTGGCGTGCAAGGTCCTCTCCCGGTACTGGGGATCAACCGGACAGCAACTGCTCGATGCTCGCTTGGACGGCTCCGAGCCAATCCGCCCAGGCGCACCTCGCCACCTGGGAGCTCGGCGAGCACAACCCGCCTCGGTTCGAGCTGCGAGTCTTCGCAGAATCAGCGTCCGACGCCGAGTCCGGGCCTGCGACTGCCCCCACGGACGGTCCAACGCTTGCGTGCTTCGACCGCTGGGTCGCTTCTGCACTGCCGTGACCGGAACGAGCCGGACGCGTGAGGGACAGCCGGCACTTCACGCCGTGCCGCCCGACCGGAGTGATCCTTCTACCGACTCGCCAAAGTCAACTCCACGGTTCCCGCGGCGAGAGCAGGTACATCGCGACGAACACACCAACCTGCAGCGCCGAGAACGCCAGGGTCCACCAGAACAGCGCCTTTCGAGTCAGGGTCGAGCTTCCCGATCCGATGGTGCGAACCAAGCCCGCCACCCACACTCCGATACCGACAACCCACCCTGCCCAGACCGCCGAGTAGTCGCCTCCAGAACCAACGACCTCGAACTGGTCCTCCAGCCTGGACATGTTCAACGCGATCGCGACCGGACCGAGAAGAGCCAGGAGACCGTCGAACACGGCCACGACCACTAGGTAGATCGGAAACGCATCGTCGACCGGCATCGGGGTCACGTCTCCGGACATCCCGAAAGCCTTCCATGAAGGAGTCGGCCCTGCCTTTCGCCGCCGCCTCAGGGCGTGAGGATCTGGCTCCATGGACAGTCCGGGCGGCACCCGGACCGGGCCGTAGCCGGCACTACCACGTGCCTTCATGTTCCAGGTTCAGGGCTATGGCCAGCCGGTCGACAATGCGTTGCTGGGACCAGGTCAGTCCGCGGGCCCCGGGACGTGGGGACGAGACCTTGAACATCGGAACCCACGCCACCCACGGCACCCGAACCGGTGGTTGCCCGCGGCGGATCACCTGGAGTTCGATCGTCTCGTAGATCCACACCTCCTCCGAGTCCACGGTGAGCGACCGGATCTGCTCGCGAGGTATCCAGGTCTTTCCCATGGTGCTCCGTATGGTGAGACCCTCGGGCGAAGCCGAGACCGCCGGCCGAAGGGTCCAACCGAAGCCTGCAACGGCTGCCGTCCACATGAGCCACAACCCAGGTCCGTCGAACCATTGAACTGGTATCAAGGCGACACTGACCGCAAGCAGCCGGAGTTCCCAGATGAGAATCCCGCGGGCTCGCACGCGACAGCGCTTGGTCCTGGCCATTGCCGGGTCCACCGTACCGACCCTGGTGGCGACTGCCGTGGGGCGGCATCAACGTGCTTCCAGCAATAGCCGCCGGGTCGCATCCGCCGAGACCGGGGCCGGTCTCGTGTGCGTCGTCGTGCGACAACGGCCCGGTGAGAGTCGCACAACGACGCAGCGAAGGAAGTCGGACCAGGGCCTGGGACGTCACCGCGGTGACGTGACCGGCCGAACGTGCAGAGGTTTCCGTCGGCAGGCAACGAAAACCTCTCCGAGAACGGCGGAGGCCACGTGCCGCTACCTACCGGCTCCGGCCACTATCTGCCGGTCTCCTGAACGGTCGGCGCCAGCAGGAGAGTTGACCGCTGAAGGTCAATCTGGTGTTCGGAGCACCACGGAATGGTCAGGGGTGACCATCGTACGGTCAGGGCTGGTCAGGGCTGACCATCTGGGCCTGACGCACGCGCCAATCCGGGACTCGCCTTGACGAGGGTCGCGGGCCCGCGGATGGGCCGGATCGTGGGCAGCGGGCTGGGCTCCTGTCAGCGGGCTCGGGCTCGGGTCGGGGAGGTGGTGGCTTGGAGGTCGTTGCTGACCCCCGACGTCGAGCGGCCCACCTGTCCGAGCGTGGATGAGACCCACGCTGTGGTGCGGGACGCCGTCCCAGTCACGAGCAGCGTCGGGGCGATCCAAGGTGGTCGGGTGGTCAGGTGCCATCCGGTGCGACGCACTTGCACCACGGTGCCCCGGGGCCTTCCCGCCGGCGGGCCCATGGCTGCGAGCGAAGGGACTCCGCGAGCTCACGCGCCCGCTCTCTGCGGGTGTCGACTGTCGAACGGCGCGTCACCGTGCCGTCCTCGCAGGTGGATCCTGCGGCCAGGCGATCCACCGCTGTGTGCCTTCGAGCGGCTCTCAGGAGCCGTGGTCAGGGATCGGCACAGACTGGCTTGTTGCGCAAGGCGCAACAAGCGGGGCGTGCGGTGTCGCCGTTCGCGAAACGACCTTGAGCCCGTTGACGTGGCGGGCAGACACGATCAGCGACGGGGTCGTGGTCGATACCCGGCATCAGCGAGCCAGGCCCGAGCACGACCGAGGAGTCGTTCCTCGGAGAACCCGTACCAACGGCCGAACAGGTCCTCGTCACGTTGCAGAACCCCACGGAAGCGTTCGAACGCGCCTCGTCCGCTGATGGCGATCGACAGCCGGTCGACCATTGCCGGATCCGCCACCGTTGCGATGAACACCTCCATGTCCCGGTAGCCGGGCCGGGACCCGCCGCTGTGGACCAGCAACCACTCGTCCTGATCCTCCAGGTCGGGTGCTTCCTCACCGGTCTCCTCGGCGTAGTCGAACACCAGCATCGGCCACACCTCACCGCTGCGAAGGTTGATCGCACCGCCTTCCCCCTGGGCGTCCTCGTTGAGCTCCGACAGCGCTTCCAGGTCAACCGGCAGGTCCACCAGTTGCGGTGGCGCAGCGAGACCGAGCGCAGCCTCGAGTTCCGCCGCCAGGTTCTCGTCACCCTTCCACCCACGCTCATGCAACGCCGCGGTGAACCGCTCGGCGACCTCGGCCGAGTTGTCGACCTCCTGGGCCAGTGCAGTGAGCACACCACCGCCCGCCAATTGCAGGTAGTCCCGGACATCGACATCAGACAAGGCCGCGACCACCTCTGCCCCGCCACCACGGTGGGTCGCCCCCCGAAGCGTCCGTCGGAGTTCGTCTCGCATCACCAGGAGTCTCGCGGATCAGTGAGATTCGAGATCCCCGCGCGCTTAGCTCGAATGTGGAACCGCACTTCGATCTTCCGCCGCTCCTCCTGCGCATTCCCGATGCCGCCCGTCTCCTGGGAGTCGGCCGGTCCCTGACCTACCAGCTCATCGCCGAGGGCGAGCTCGAGGTCGTCCGGGTCGGGTCCGTGATGCGCGTCCCGGTGACCGCGGTCGAGGACTTCGTCGAACGTCAACGGACACTCACCCAGACGGTCAGGGTCGACCGGTAGTGTCCGCCGCACGCCACGTCGGCTTCGTCCGGACGGTGGCGGATCGCCGCAGCCGTCACGATCGATTGCGCTCCGGCCTCCTTCGTTCGGGGCAGGTCGTGATGCGCGCATGTCGACGATGGGCTCGGGGCTCCCGGTGAGCCGACGAGGTCGTGGGGACGGGACCGTTTACTACGACGACGAGCGCGGACGGTGGGTCGGCCAGCTCGACCTGGGGTTCGGTCCCGACGGTCGGCGTCTGCGCCGGAAGGTCGTCGGGCGGACCAAGGGGGACGTCGCGGCCAAGCTTCGGGCGCTCCGACAGCAACACGAGGGTCGACCGGGCACGGCCCCAGGCACCCAGACCATCGGTGAGCTCGCCGAACGCTGGATCACCACTGCGGTCGAGGCGCGTCACCCGGAAGGGTCTCCGATGTGGGACACATACCGATACGTGATCGACCACCACATCGTCCCCGGCATCGGATCGCACCGGTTGCGCACCGTCACGGCCGATGACGTCGACCGCTTCCTCCTGGAGCGGGCCCGACGTGGGTACTCCAGCTCCGTGGTGCGCCGTACCCGCAACACCTTGTCCCAGGTGTTCCGCTGGGGCGTCCGACGCCGGGTCTGCACATGGGACCCGGCGGCGTTCTCCGAGCTCCCTCCCGCACGCGTCTTCAAGGAAGCAACGGCACGACGGCGGCGGGTTCCTCGGGCGCTCGACCCCGACGAAGCTCGCCGTCTGGTGCACGCCCTCGACGGCCATCCGCAGCGGGCGCTCGTGCTCACTGCGCTGTGCGCCGGCCTCCGACCGGGGGAGCTGCTTGCGCTGCACTGGGAGGACGTCGATCTGGACGCCGGCCTGCTCACCGTCCGACGGGCGTGGAAGGGCCGGGACGATCACCGTCACATCGGCGAGCCGAAGACAGCGACCAGCGTCCGGACGCTCAACCTTCCGCCAGCGGTGGTCGGCGCCGTGCGGGTGCTGCGGGACGACCGCGACGATGTGGAACGTTCACAGCGCCGGCCCGGGCCATGGAGCGAACTGGTGTTCACGACGACCGCCGGCACCCCGATCGACCCGTCCAACTACCGACGACTCATCAAGGAGCTTGCGAGGGCGGCCGGCATCGGCCACCTGGCCCCCTACGACCTGCGCCACACGGCGGCGAGCCTTCTGTCGGACGCAGGGGTGCCCAATCACGAGCTGGCCGACCTGCTCGGCCACACGACCACTCGCATGGTCGAGGTCCACTACCGGCACCGGCTCAAGAAGACCATCGACGTCGCCGTCGCTCCGATGCAGGACCTGGTGGGGCGACCGGACCCGGACCAGTCGTCGAGCTGAACGGCGGTTGACAGCCTCGGACCCTGCCGAACCTGCCGGGAGTTTGGCACCCCCTTTGGCACCCCAGACTGGTTCGAGACCTGTCCGGGGAGTCGCGGGAAACGCCCAGATCCCCGGCGCCACAAGGGATCCCGGAGTGGAGCTGATGGGACTCGAACCCACGACCCCCTGCTTGCAAAGCAGGTGCTCTAGCCAGCTGAGCTACAGCCCCGAGGAGCGACCAGCGTAGCGGCCGGTCCCCGATCGCCGGTCATCCGTTCCCCGGCGCCGGCCTCGGGGCCCGCCGGATCAGCACGATGGTCGTCAGCAGCACGGCGATGGTGGCGAGTGTGGTGGTGCCGAGCTGGAAGTCGAGCACCAGGCCCGCCACCTCGAGGGTGTCTCTGGTGCCGTTCACCGCTGCCACCGATGCCAGCACCACGGCGCTCCCGAGCAGGATCCCCGCCCTCCGTCGAGGTTCGGGGCCGTCGATCACCAGGTTCAGCGCTGCGAGGCACCCCAGCACCACCACCAGCGGCACGGTGATCAGCACCAGCCGCTCGGTGATCGCCTCGCCGTCGCGGAACAGCAGCAGCTTCGACAGCCCGACGGCCATCGCCACGATCGCCAGGTGGATGGGGAAGTGCAGCAGCACCCATGCCCGACGTCGCCGGTGCCCCGCGGGGATGCCCTCGGTGGGGATCTCCGTGAAGTACAGCCACCAGATGGAGGCCACCAGCACGAACGCCAGCGGCATGCCGAACAGGTCGATGGCGTCCGGTGGCTCCTCGGCCGCCACCAGGCCGATCTTCACGAAGCTCTCGCCCAGCACGATGAGCGTGAACTCGCCGAAGCGGTGCACGAGGTGCGGGCGGCCACCGGGCTCGTCGGGGTGGTCGAAGCGGATCGTCGAGGCCACCAGGGCGACTCCCACCAACCAGAACCCGAGGAACCACCGCCACTCCAGGAACCCGGTGACGCCCATGACCACCGCGGCGATCACGAGGCGGGGCGTGGTGGTGGTGAGCTCCGAGGCCAGCTCCGGCTGGACGCGGCAGGCGATGCGGCGGGCCACGACGATCGTCATCAGGATCACCGCCGCGACCGGGCCGACCAGCCGGGCGTCCCTGAAGGACATGGCGTGGGCCGTCACCGCGATGAGCAGCACCAGCGCCATCTGTGCCAGCAGAAGGCTCCGCTGCAGCGTCCCGTGCACCTCGACCCGCTCGAAGAACAGCGTGTTGAGCAGCCAGGTCACCCAGACGATGGCGAAGATCAGCACCAACCACAGGGCGGCAGAGCTCGACCAGTCGCGCGCCAGGGCACCGGAGAACACCACGATGGCCGCCACGAACGCCAGGTCGTAGAAGAGCTCCAACCAGCTCTGCTCGGGGGCGGGGTGTCGCCACCTGGCGGCGTTCCCTGGTTTCGGGAGTGGCTCGTGCACGGTGGACAGGCTAGGCAGCACGTGGTGCGTGGGACCGGAGCGGGCGATCGACTCACCCCGCCCGCTTCGGTCGATCGTTGACACAGAGGTCTCGTTCGTTGAGGGCCGCTGCTGCCAGCGCACGACACCTGCTAGGGTCCGCAGCGCGGAATGGGCCGTGGGTGTGGGGAGGATCGAGATGGTACGACGCATCGTCGGGGTGGTTGTTGTTGTGGCGGCAGCTCTGCTGGTGACGGGTTGCCCGGCGCCCCCGCCACCAGCGTGGAGGCCCCCGGTCGTCACCGGGATCGTCACCCCCGATCCGGTCGTCGTCGGGGAGCCGTTCACCATCGAGGTGACGGCCACCTCCACCGACAAGCACGACATCACAGACATCGACGTCTGGATCCATCCTCAGGGCGTCTCCTTGTCGGGCACCGTGTTCTCGGGTCCGCACTGCGAGGCGGGCCAGATCACCCCCGGACCGACGGTCGTGCAATCCTCCACTTGCGTGTTGCCCGAGCTCGCTCCGAACGGCGTGTGGGAGCTGAGCGCATCCGCAGCGAACGCCGGATCGGACTTGTACCGGGGTGAGGGGCGCTCGACGTTCGAGGTGACGGGTGGCTCGGATGATCGGGAGGCGCCCGAGCTCGTGTCCGTCGAGATCTCACCCGACCCTGTCGTCATCGGCGAGCCGTTCTCCGTCATCGTGCGAGCCTCGGACGAGCACCACCTGCCACCTTCGCCGACCTCGCTGTCAGCGGCCGTCTTCCTGCATGTTCCACCTGAGGAAACGGGGAGATGGACGTGTTCGCCGGCGACGCCGACCTGGGTCGACGAGCAGTTGCTCGAGTGGAGCTTCACCGACTGCCTGATACCTGCGGGCTCGTCGCCCTCGACCTACGTCGGCGGCATCGAGCTCGAGGACGCCATCGGCTACCACCAACGGCACTCGTTCTCCTTCCAGGCCGTCAGCGGCTGAGCAATTCGTGGGCCACCTCGGCCCCGGCACGGCCTACGGTGGATCCGTGGTCGACTCGCCCCCTGAGCACGACGGTGGTGGACCCGATGACGGTCCCGCCGCGGCAACTGCTCGCTTGGCGCGCTACGAGGCGACGGGGCTGTGGGACCCCGCCTCCGCCGACGCCGCGGACCGCCTCGCCATGCTGGAGTTCCTCGCCGCCAAGGGCGCCACGGTGGAGCGTATGGTGGCCGCCGAGTCCGAGACCAACCTGGTGAGCCTCGGCTTGGACCTCGTGCTCGAGTCGGGCTCGCTCTCGGCAGAGGAGCTGGCGGAGGGCGTCGGCGCCACCGTCGGGGAGCTGGTGGAGCTCTACCGCCTCCTCGGCGTCGACGTCGACGACACCTCGGCTCGGTGGTTCGAGCCCGAGGAGGTCGAGTTCCTCGGGATGCTCCAGGCCGCCCTGTGCACCTTCGACACCGACACCGCCGAGGAGATCCTGCGGGTGCTGTCCGCCTCGATGGGCAGCCTGGCCGCGGCCTCCATCTCGGCCTTCGTCGGATCGGTGGAGGGCGACCTGGAAGCTGCGGGCCACCAGCTACGCCGGGCCGAGGTGACCCAGGGCGTGGGGGAGCTCGGCCTGGAGCTGGCCGCCGGGCTGCGTCCGCTGTTCCGCCACCATCTGCGCGACGCGGTGATCCGCCAGCGGCGCTCCATGGAGCTCAGCGACGACCGGCGGCTGTCCCACCTGGCGGTGGGCTTCGTGGACCTCGTCGGGTACACCTCGACCACCTCGACGATGGCAGCGGACGAGCTCGTCGCCTTCACCGGCCGGTTCCGGGGACGTACCTACGACGTGGTCACCGCCCTGGGCGGACGGGTGGTCAAGCACATCGGCGACGAGATCATGTTCAGCGCGCTGGAGGCCGAGGTGGCCTGCCGGATCGGGCTGGTGCTGATCGAGGACTTCGGCGAGCAGGGAACGCTGCCACGCGGGGGAGTGGCCCACGGCCCGGTCGTCGCCCGCCACGGCGACCTCTACGGTCCGGTGGTGAACCTCGCCGCCCGGCTCGCCGACATCGCCGTGCCCGGCGAGCTCCTCGCCCCTGCGGTGATCCGCGAGGCCATCGAAGGCGTGGCGGCGCTGCGGGCCGTGCCTGCGGGTCGACGGGCGCTGAAGGGCTTCGCCGAGCCCGTGGAGGTCGTGGCCGTCGAGCCGGCAAGCGGAGGTCGTCCGATCAGGGAGGGCGCCTGGGGGTAGGCGGGCGGGCCCATTGGGTCGAGGTGCCTGCTGCAGTGGTCACCCAGACTTCTCCCCGCGATCACCGGATCGTCACCTGGGATTCCTATCGTTCCGTCCGATGGACCTCCAGGGGTGCGGCCCAGGGCGTGTCGGCAGCGGCGGCGAGGCCAGTGTCGTCCTCGGACTGGAGCGGCTCGCCCACGCTGATCCACTCGATCTCGAGTCCGGCCTGGGTGTGGCGTTGGCGGGCCTCGCGGGGGAGCTGACGGAGCTGCACGGTGAGCTGTTGGAGCAGAACGCCACCACAGGACTGCCGGTCGCGTGCTGCGAGCCCGTACCCGATGCCGCCGCCAGCCTGCTCAACCTCCGGCACTACCTGTTGGTGCGTCGCCGCGACCTGCGCGCCACCCAGGACCTCCTCGCCGAGCTGGGCCTCTCCAGCCTCGGTCGATCCGAGGCCCACGTCCTCGCCACCGTGGAGGCCGTGCTTCGAGCCGTCTGTGCGCTTCAGGGGCGGGTGATCCCGGCGCCCCACGTCGCCCGCGAGGTCGGGGCACCCACGGTCCACGAGGCTTCCCGGATCCTCGCCCGACGCAGCGAGCGCGTTCTCGGTCCCGCCCCGAGTGGCCATACGACCCGAATGATGGTCACGATGCCGACGTCGGCTGGGACAGACCCCACGGTGGTGGACCGCCTGGCGCGCCTCGGGATGGGTCTGGTTCGCATCAACACCGCCTACGACGGGCCCGAGCAGTGGCACGGAATGATCCGCCACGCCCACGAGACAGCGGACCGCCAGGGACTCGACCTTCGGATCGTGGTCGACCTGGCGGGTTCGAAGCTGCGCGTCGTGCACAACGATCCCGTGCGGCTGCGCGCCGGCGAGGTCGTGTGCCTGGGATCGCCTTCCGATGGCGGCCCGAGGACTGAGGAGGTGACAGCCAACCTGCGGTGCTCTGCTCCGGAGGTGCTGGCGGCCTGTCGACGCGGGGACCGAGTTGTGTTCGATGACGGCAAGTTCGCTGGCGTCGTGGTGGCGTGCGCCGGCCACTCGGTGCAGGTCCGCATCGACTACGCACCTCCCGGGGGGGCGAAGCTCAAGCCACGCAAGGGCGTGAACCTTCCCGACACCCCCAGTTCGGTGCCGGCGGTCACCCAGGCCGACCGCCGAGTGCTGGAGCACCTCGCCCCGTCGATCGATGCCGTCAGCCTCTCCTTCGTCCGGACGGTGCAGGATGTGCTCGACATACGCCGAGAGCTGGCGCGGCTGCATCGCAGCGATCTGCCGGTCATCGTCAAGGTCGAGACGGCTCAAGGGTTTCGCAACCTGCCGACGACGTCCTCGGACGCATGGCGGGCCACCAGCACAAGAAGCGCAGCCTCCTGCGACGACTCTCCAGCTGGGACGAGGTGTTGGTGCTGTCGGCCCTGGAAGAGCAGCAGAACGAGCACGTTGCCAGCGGGACGCTTGGGTAGGCGGTCACTCCCCGCCACCACCGCTGGGTCCCTTTGGCCCAGCGGCCGTCGTCCCGTCGTCGCCCAGGGAGAAGAACCGCCCGCCTCGGGTCCCCACGAAGATCCGCCCCTCCCACATCGCGGGGGTCGACTCGATGCAGCCGCCGATGCCCACCGACCAGCGCTCGGCGGGCTGCACCCGAGGGTCGGCCACGTCGTAGCCGTGCAACGTCCCCTCGCAGTCGCCCTGGATCAGGGTGTCGTCGACCACCACGGGGGACTGCCAGGTGGGCCCGGGCAGCTCGAAGCTCCACAGCTTCTGCCCGGTCTCCCGGTCCAGCGCCAGCACCTCTCCTCCGTCGGTGGCGTTGATCACCACCGAGTCGAGCACGGCTGGGGTCGCCCAGAACCCCGCCGGCAGCGATCCCTGGTCCTTGTACGACCACACGACCGGGTTGTCCCCCGCGCGCGGGTCCAGCTTCAGCAGCTGGCCGACCTCTCGGCCCCTGGCGTTGTCGCGCTCGAACTCCACCGACACGTAGAGGAACCCGAGGCCGTCGACGACGATCGAGGCGTCGGTGTCGTCGCCGGTCCAGAAGCGGAACGTGTGCACCGGCTCGCCGCCGGTCAGCAGCGGTCCCAGGTCCCAGCCGCTCACCAGCCCGCCGGAGTTGGCGAAGTAGACCGTGTTGCCCCACACGGCCACCGAGTTCTCGATCGACATCTCCTTGGCGCGGTTGCCGGCCAGGTCCTGGATCGCCTGGTCGTCCCAGCCAGGGGTGTGGAACACCAGCTGGGGATCGACGGTGACCTTGCCGTCGGGTCCGTAGGCCCGGTTGAGCTTCACCACGTGCAGCTGGCTGTTCTCGCCTCCCTCGATCAGGTGGTCGCCGAGCACGAGGGCGGAGCCGTCCCAGTCGTTGTTCCACAGGGTGGGCGACACCGCGGTGGCCGACAGGCTCCACAGCTCTTGGGCGGCCCCGGGCCGGTCGATCGCCAGGACCCGGAACTGGTTGTCGCGACTGCCCGTGTAGACGAGAGGGAAGCCGTCGGGGTCCACCGTGACGGAGCCCTTGATGATGTCGCCCACGGGGAACGGGGGCAGGATCTCGCTGCCGTCGCCACCGTCGAGGAAGTGCACTGCCGCGTCGTAGGCGCCGAAGACCACCCATTGGCGCCCATCACGGGTGAACACCGCAGGCTGCCCGGTCCAGCCCGTCCCGCACCACTGCTTGGTCTCCTCGCCCACCGTCGACTCCGAGCACATCCCGCCGCTGGTGGGGTACGACCACCGCACCCCGGGCGCCGCCGGCACCGGGCCCTTGCCGTGGTAGCTGCGGGTGGGGTTGCCCCGGAAGGTGAGCAGACCGGGGACCGTGGCGCTCCACGGCCTCCCGAACCCGGCGGGAGGCGACAGGGTGCCGTCGGGGTCGGGCGCGACCTGGGAGAGGTCCGGCGGCTCGGTGGTGGTCGTCTCCTTCGACGTCGCGTCGCTCTCCACCGTGGCTGTCACCGGTGCGCCGGACTCGCGTTCGCCGGCATCGCGCTCGGAGGTGAGGAGCCAGGCGCCGGCGCCGATGGCGCCCACCACGGCGACGACGATCACCGACGCTCCGACGAGACGGGACCGGCGCCGGCGCGACCGGCGCGGGGATCTCACCACCCGTGGTTCCATGGCCACGCACCCTAGGACAGCACCCCGCTACGGGGCCGCTCTGGCGGCTGCCGTCGCGCTCGCGCGCTCAGCCGGTCATCTGGCTGAGCGCGCCCTCGGCGATCAGCCGCTCCAGGGTGAGCTCAGGTTGCTCGCTCTCCAGCCGCTCCAGCCAGTACGTCGACTCGAACAGCGCGAGGAGCGTGCCGTCGGAGCGCTCCAACACGTCGACGCCCTGCATCGCCCTCAGCGCGGGTCGGGACTCGGCGTCGGTGCGGCGCGCCACCCGGTAGCGGGTCATGGTGAGCTCGACCGGCGCGCCGAACTCGGCCTCGAGGCGGTGGGTGGCGACCTCGAACTGCAGGGCGCCGACCGCGGCCAGCACCGGTGCCTGATCGCCGAAGTCGGGGTCGCGCAGCACCTGCACCACACCCTCCTCGTCGAGCTGCTGCACGCCGGAGCGGAACTGCTTGGATCGGGACACGTCGCGCACGCGCACGGTGGCGAAGTGCTCCGGGGCGAAGGTGGGGATGAGAGGGAACTCCACCGGCTCGTCGACCCACAGCGTGTCGCCCACGCGCACGTCGGTGGCGTTGACCAGTCCGACGACGTCGCCGGGGTAGGCCTCCTCGAGGGTGTCGCGCTCGGAGCCGAACACCGAGTGGGCGTACTTGGTGGCGAAGGGCTTCCCCGTGCGCCCGTGGGTCACCACCATGCCCCGTTCGAAGCGACCGGAGTTCACACGCACGAAGGCGATCCGGTCGCGGTGGGCCTTGTCCATGTTGGCCTGCACCTTGAACGCGAACCCCGAGAACGGGGCGTCCAGGGCTCGCGGCGCACCTTGGCGCGAGGACCGGGCGGTCGGCGCCGGGACCTCGTCGATCACCGCGTCCAACAAGAGGCGCACCCCGAAGTTCGTGATCGCGGAGCCGAAGAACATCGGGGTGGACTCGCCGGCCAGGAAGAGCTCCCGGTCGTGCTCCGCCCCCTCGAGCAGCTCGAGCTCGTCGGTGCAGGCCTCCCAGGCGTCGCCCTCCTCCTCTGCGGCGCGAGCGGCGTCGACCAGCTCCTCGGGCGCTTCGGTGGCGCCTCGGGCGGTTCGGGTGAAGCGCACGAAGTCACCGACACGACGATCCACCACGCCTCGGAAGTCGCCGGCGATGCCCACGGGCCAGCTCACCGGAGTGCAGATCAACGACAGGTGCGACTCGACGTCGTCGATCAGCTCGAGGGGTGACAGCCCCGGTCGGTCCCACTTGTTGATGAACGTGAGGATCGGCAGCCCCCGGTCCCTGCACACCTCGAACAGCTTGAGGGTCTGGGACTCGATGCCCTTGGCGGCGTCCAGCACCATCACCGCCGCGTCGCAGGCGGTGAGCACCCGGTAGGTGTCCTCGGAGAAGTCGCGGTGGCCGGGGGTGTCCAGCAGGTTCACCACGCAGTCGCGGTAGGGGAACTGCAGGACGGTGGAGGTGATCGAGATGCCGCGCTGCTGCTCCAGCTCCATCCAGTCCGAGGTGGCCGATCGCCGATCGGCGCGCGCCTTGACCGCGCCGGCCTCGTGGCCGAGCGCGCCCCCGTAGAGCAGCAGCTTCTCGGTCAGCGTGGTCTTGCCGGCGTCCGGGTGGGAGATGATGGCGAAGGTGCGTCGGCGCTCGACCTCGCTGGCGAACGGCGAGGGGGCCGGGAGACCTTCCGGGAGGCGGGTGGAAATATTCATGGCGCAGTGCATGTGGCAGTT
>CAYQQQ010000041.1:0-17626 GCA_964420125.1 uncultured Microthrixaceae bacterium | reverse complement strand
CCCACATTCACATGCGGCTTCGTACGCTCAAACTTCTCCTTGGCCATGGGACCAATGCCTTTCGTGTGACTTCTCGATCGAAGTGCTGGGGTTGGCTTCTTACTGCCCGGAGACCCGGGCGACGATCTCTTCTTGGACGGACTTCGGCGTCGGCTGGTAGCTGTGGAACTGCATCGTATAGGTGGCCCGGCCCTGGGTCTTGGAACGCAGGTCGGTGGCGTAGCCGAACATCTCCGACAGCGGCACCTCGGCGCTCACCACCTGGTTGTTGCCCCGCTGCTCCATCTGGCCGACCTTGCCGCGGCGGGAGTTCAGGTCGCCGATCACGTCGCCCATGTAGTCCTCGGGGGTGACCACCTCGACCGCCATGATCGGCTCGAGGAGGATGGGCGCCGCCTTGCGGGCCGCCTCCTTGAACCCCATCGTGCCGGCGATCTTGAACGCCATCTCGGAGGAGTCCACGTCGTGGTAGTCGCCGTCGACCAGGAGGGCGTTCACGTCGACCATGGGGTAGCCGGCGAGCACGCCGGTGGTCATGGCGTCCTTGATCCCGGAGTCCACCGAGGGGATGTACTCCTTGGGGATGCGCCCACCGGAGATCTTGTCCTCGAACGAGTAGCCACCGCCCGGGCCGGCGGGCTCGAGGGTGAGCACGATCTTGGCGTACTGACCCGACCCACCGGTCTGCTTCTTGTGCAGGTAGGTGTGGTTGGGCACGGCCTGGCTGATGGTCTCGCGGTAGGCGACCTGGGGCTTGCCCACGTTGGCCTCGACCTTGAACTCCCGCATCATGCGGTCGACGATCACCTCGAGGTGCAGCTCGCCCATGCCGGAGATCAGGGTCTGGGCGGTCTCCTCGTCGGTCTGCACCCGGAAGGTCGGGTCCTCCTCCGACAGGGCGAACAGCGCCTTGGACATCTTGTCCTGGTCGGCCTTGGTCTTGGGCTCCACCGCCACCTGGATCACCGGCTCGGGGAACTCGAGGGACTCGAGCACGATGATGTTGTCGGTGTCGCAGAGGGTGTCGCCGGTGCGGGTGTTCTTGAAGCCGATGCCGGCCACGATGTCGCCGGCGTAGCAGGCGTCCTTCTCGATCTGGTCGTTGGCGTGCATCTCCAGCAGGCGCCCGACGCGCTCCTTGGACTGGCTGCGCGTGTTGTAGATCTGACCGCCCTTGTCCAACTGGCCCGAGTACACCCGGAAGTAGGTCAGCTTGCCGACGTGCGGGGCGGTCATGATCTTGAACGCCAGCGCCGAGAACGGCTCCTTCACGTCCGGGGCGCGCTCCGCGGGCTCGCCCTTGCGATCCACCCCCTGCACCGGAGGCAGGTCGAGCGGGGAGGGCATGTACCAGCACACGGCGTCCAGCAGCGGCTGCACGCCCTTGTTCTTGAACGCGGTGCCGTTGAGCACCGGCACCACCCCGTGGTGGATGGTGGCGTTGCGGATCGCCCGGCGGAGCTCCGCCGGGGTGATCTCCTCCTCCTCGAGGTACTTCTCCATGAGGTCGTCGTCGGTGGAGGCGATCACGTCGAGCAGCTCGTGGTGGTACTCCTCGGCCTTGTCGGCCAGGTCCGCGGGGATGTCCACGACCTCCCAGGTGGCGCCGAGATCCTCGGAGTTCCAGATCCAGGCCTTCATGGTCACCAGGTCGACCACACCGGCGTAGTCGGACTCGTAGCCGATGGGCAGCTGGAGCACGGCCACGTTGGCGCCCAGGCGCTCCTTGATGCTGTCGAGCGCCTTGTAGAAGTCGGCGCCCATGCGGTCCATCTTGTTGACGAAGCACATGCGGGGCACGTGGTACTTGTCCGCCTGCCGCCACACCGTCTCGGTCTGGGGCTCCACGCCGGCCACCCCGTCGAACACGGCGACCGCACCGTCGAGCACCCGCAGGGAGCGCTCCACCTCTACGGTGAAGTCCACGTGGCCGGGAGTGTCGATGATCTGGATCCGGTGCTCCACGTCGTCGACGGTGTCGGACCAGTGGCAGGTCGTGGCGGCGGAGGTGATGGTGATGCCCCGCTCCTGCTCCTGCTCCATCCAGTCCATGGTGGCGGCGCCCTCGTGGACCTCGCCGATCTTGTAGGACTTGCCCGTGTAGTAGAGGATCCGCTCGGTCGTGGTGGTCTTGCCCGCGTCGATGTGGGCCATGATGCCGATGTTGCGGGTTCGGTCCAGGGGGTACTGCGCCATCGCTCGTCTCAGTCGTGAGGGGTCGGGGGAAATCGGTGGGTGTCGGTCCGATGGTCGGTGTCCGCTGCCGATGGGCAGCGGACGGTTCACCAGCGGTAGTGGGCGAAGGCCCGGTTCGACTCGGCCATCTTGTGCAGGTCTTCCTTGCGCTTCATCGACGCGCCGATGCCGTTGGAGGCGTCGAGGATCTCGTTGGCGAGGCGTTCGGCCATGGTCCGCTCACGACGCTGGCGGGCGAAGCCGACCACCCAGCGGATGGCCAGGGTGTTGGCCCGGCGGGGCCTGACCTCCACCGGAACCTGGTAGGTGGCACCGCCGACACGACGGCTGCGGACCTCCACCTGGGGCTTCACGTTGTCGATGGCGCGCTTGAGGGTGACGATGGGGTCGCCACCGGTGCGCTCCTCGATGGTGGTGAGCGCGTCGTACACGATCTTCTCGGCGGTCGAGCGCTTGCCGCGCTGGAGGACCTTGTTGACGACCTGGGTGACCAGCACCGAGCCGTAGATCGGGTCGGGCTGGAGCTCACGTCGGGGGGCTGGACCCTTGCGGGGCATCAGGACTCCTTCTTGGCGCCGTAGCGGGACCGTGCCTGCTTGCGGTCACGGACACCCGACGCATCGAGGGTGCCGCGGACGATCTTGTAGCGGACTCCGGGGAGGTCCTTCACACGTCCTCCGCGCACCAGCACGATGCTGTGCTCCTGGAGGTTGTGGCCCTCACCGGGGATGTAGGCCGACACCTCGATGCCGCTGCTGAGGCGCACACGGGCCACCTTCCGCAGCGCTGAGTTCGGCTTCTTGGGCGAGCTGGTGAACACGCGGGTGCACACGCCACGACGCTGCGGCGCGCCCTTCAGCGCCGGCGTGGACTCCTTGCGGCGCTTGTTCTTGCGGCCCTTGCGGACCAGCTGCTCGATGGTGGGCACGGTGGGACCTCAGGTGCTTTCTGCTGTGCTCGGGCGGCCGGATCGGGGGCCGACACCAGCAGCGCAACGCGCTGTCGGAACCCACCGGCCGGAAGCCGTCTTCGGGATGGACATGTGGCGCGCACGAGCGCGGCCACAGGCCGATGGACCATCGTAGAAGGGCCTTCCCGGCACGGCAAACCGCCCGGTGGAGCCGATCAGGCCGACTCGCCGCCGGGGAAGTCGATGACCGCAGCCTGCTCGACCACCTCGACGACCTCCGACTCCCCGTCGGAGGTGCCGATGCTCGCCAGCCACTCCGCCGGGCTCGCCTCGGCTTCGGAGCTGAAGTACTCCATCGGCTGGTAGTCCGGGGCGTAGGTGAGGATGTCCCGGTAGCGCTGCATCCCGGTGCCCGCCGGGATGAGCTTGCCGATGATGATGTTCTCCTTGAGCCCCAGCAGCCCGTCGGAGCGGCCCTCGATCGCCGCCTCGGTGAGCACCCTCGTGGTCTCCTGGAACGACGCCGCCGACAGCCAGGAGTCGGTGGCCAGCGAGGCCTTCGTGATGCCCATGAGCTCCGGGCGGCCCTCGGCCGGGCGCTTGCCGTCCTGCACGAGCAGGCGGTTGGCCTCGGCGAAGACCCGCTGGTCGACCCGCTCGCCGGGCAGGAAGTCGGAGTCGCCGGGCTCCTGCACCGCGACGCGCCGGGTCATCTGCCGGACGATCAGCTCGATGTGCTTGTCGTGGATCGACACGCCCTGATCGCGGTACACCCGCTGGACCTCGTCCACCAGGTACTGCTGCACGGCGCGCACGCCCTTGATCTCGAGCAGCTCCTTCGGGTCGCGGGCGCCCTCGACGAGGGCGTCGCCGGCGATCACCTCGTCGCCGTCGCGGACCTCCAGGCGCCGCTCGCGCTCGATGGCGTAGGTGTCCTCCTCGCCGTCGTCGCCGACCACGGTGAGGTTCCAGACCTTGGAGTCCTCGTCGTCGACCCGAACCACACCGGAGGTGCGGGCGAGCACGGCCTTGTTGCGGGGGCTGCGGGCCTCGAAGAGCTCCACGACCCGGGGCAGACCGCCGGTGATGTCACCCGAAGCGCCGGCAACACCGCCCGTGTGGAACGTCCGCATGGTCAGCTGCGTGCCGGGCTCGCCGATCGACTGGGCGGCGATCACGCCGACCGCCTCACCGGGTTCGATGATGCGCCCGGTCGCCAGCGACGTGCCGTAGGACGCGGCGCTGATGCCCAGCTCGGAGTCGTCGGTGAGCGGGGAGAGCACGCGCACCGACGTGATGTCGGGATCGTCGCGCAGGGCCTCGAGCTCCGACTGGCCCACCTCGGTACCTCGCGGGAGCTTCGTGCCCGACGCCAGGGTCAGGTCCTCGGCGAGGGTGCGGCTCAGCAGGCGCGTCTCGAGGTAGTGGCGCTTGCCCGGCTCGTCGGGTACCACGTCGTCGATGACCAGGCTTCGGATCGGGCCGCTCTCCTCGAAGGGGTTCCGCTCGTTGATGATGAGCTCCTGGGAGACGTCCACCAGACGCCGGGTGAGGTACCCGGAGTCCGCGGTGCGCAACGCCGTGTCCACGAGGCCCTTCCTGGCACCCGGGGTGGCGATGAAGTACTCCAGCACCGACAGGCCCTCACGGAAGTTGGACTTGATCGGCCGCGGGATCATGTCGCCTCGGGGGTTGGCCACCAGGCCGCGCATGCCGGCGATCTGGCGGACCTGCATCATGTTCCCTCGGGCACCGGAACCCACCATCATGTCGATCGGGTTGAACTGGGTGGCCGCCATGGCCTCCTGCATCGCCCGGGTGACCTCGTTGGTGGCGGAGGTCCAGATCTCGACCTCCTTCTGCTTGCGCTCGCCGTCGGTGATGACGCCGCGGCGGAACTGCTTCTCGACCTTGTCGGCGTCCGCCTCGTGGCGGTCGAGGATGTCGTACTTGTTCTCCGGGGTCTGCACGTCGTTGATGGAGATGGTCAACCCGGAGCGCATGGCCCAGTGGAAGCAGAGCGACTTGACGGCGTCGAGCGCCCGAGCGGCCTCGGCCTTGGGGAACTCGACCGCCAGGTGATCGACCAGCTCGGTCATCTCCTTCTTGCGCACCGGGACGTTCACGTAGGGGTAGCCCGCCGGCAGGGCCTCGTTGAGCAGCACACGGCCCACGGTCGTGTCGTGGTAGGTGGCGGCGCTGCCGTTGGCAGGACTGGCCACCAGCTCCGGGTACTCCTCCCCGCGGTACTGGATCCGGGAGTGCACGGTGACCTCACCGGCCTCCAGCGCACGCTCCACCTGGTCGGAGCGGCGGAAGACCTTGCCCTCGCCGGGAGCGCCGACCACCTCCGAGGTGAGGTAGAAGGCACCGATGATCATGTCCTGGGTGGGCGTGACCAGCGGCTTGCCGTGGGCAGGGCTCAACATGTTGTTGGAGCTGAGCATCAGCACCCGTGCCTCGGCCTGCGCTTCGGTCGACAGCGGCAGGTGCACGGCCATCTGGTCGCCGTCGAAGTCGGCGTTGAACGCCGCGCAGACGAGCGGATGGATCTGGATGGCCTTGCCCTCCACCAGGATCGGCTCGAACGCCTGGATGCCCAGGCGGTGCAGCGTGGGAGCGCGGTTCAACAGGACCGGGTGCTCCTTGATCACGTCCTCCAGCACGTCCCACACCTGCGGGCGCCGGCGCTCCACCATGCGCTTGGCGGACTTGATGTTCTGGGCCAGCTCGCGATCGACGAGGGCCTTCATCACGAAGGGCTTGAACAGCTCGAGGGCCATCTGCTTGGGCAGGCCGCACTGGTGCAGCTGCAGGGTGGGGCCGACCACGATCACGGAGCGGCCCGAGTAGTCGACGCGCTTGCCCAGCAGGTTCTGGCGGAACCGGCCCTGCTTGCCCTTCAACATGTCCGAGAGGGACTTGAGCGGGCGGTTGCCGGGACCGGTGACCGGCCGGCCACGACGGCCGTTGTCGAACAGGGCGTCGACCGCCTCCTGCAGCATGCGCTTCTCGTTGTTCACGATGATCTCGGGGGCACCGAGGTCGAGGAGCCGCTTCAGGCGGTTGTTGCGGTTGATCACCCGGCGGTACAGGTCGTTGAGGTCGGAGGTGGCGAACCGGCCGCCGTCGAGCTGCACCATCGGGCGCAGGTCGGGCGGGATCACGGGCACGACGTCGAGGATCATGGCTCGCGGGTCGTTCACGCGGTGGCCGTGGTCGTTGCGCCGGTTGAATGCGGCCACGATCTTCAGCCGCTTGATGGCCTTCTGCTTGCGCTGGGCCGACAGCGGCTTGCCGCCGTCGGGCGGGTCGATCGCGTCACGGAGCTTCTGCTCCTCCTCGTCGAGGTCGATGCGATCGATGAGCTGCTTGATGGCGTCCGCGCCCATGCCGCCCTCGAAGTACTCCTCGTAGCGGTCGCGCAGCTCGCGCCACAGCATCTCGTCCTCGATGATCTGGCGCGGGTAGAGGCTGCGGAACTCGTCCCACACCCGCTGCAGCAGCTCCAGCTCGGACTCGTAGCTCTCGCGGATGGCCCCGAGGTCCTTCTCGGCGGCCTTGCGGCGGCTGTTGATCTCCGACTCCTTGGCGCCGTCGGCCTCCATGGCCTCGAGCTCGCCCTCGAGCTCCTCCATGCGCTTGGCCAGGTCGAGCTCGCGCTCCTTCTCGATGGCGTCGCGCTCACCGAGCATGTCGGCCTCGAGGCTCTCGAGGTCGGTGTGGCGGCGGTCCTCGTCGACCCAGGTGACGAGGTTGGCGGCGAAGTAGATCACCTTCTCGAGCTGCTTGGCCTTGAGCTCCTCACGGGGTTCGATGCCCGACAGCAGGTAGGCCAGCCACGACCGCGTGCCCCTCAGGTACCAGATGTGCACCGCGGGCGCCGCCAGCTCGATGTGGCCCATCCGCTCGCGACGGACCTTCGAGCGGGTGACCTCCACGCCGCAGCGCTCGCAGATGATGCCGCGGAAGCGCACGCGCTTGTACTTGCCGCAGTAGCACTCCCAGTCCTTGGTCGGCCCGAAGATCTTCTCGCAGAAGAGGCCGTCCTTCTCGGGCTTGAGGGTGCGGTAGTTGATGGTCTCCGGCTTCTTCACCTCGCCGTTGGACCACACGCGGATCGCGTCCGCCGTGGCCAGGCCGATGCGGAGCTGGTCGAAAACGTTGACATCCAACATGTTGCTCGTACCTCTCAGCCGCGCTCAGCCTGGCGGCGGGCGTCCTCTTCGTCACTACCTCGCTCGGGGCGGGACAGGTCGATGCCCAGCTCCTCCGCAGCGCGGAAGAAGTCCTCGTCGAGCTCGCGCATCTTGATCTCCTCGCCGGTGCGCGACAGCACCTCGACGTTGAGGCACAGCGCCTGCATCTCCTTGATGAGCACCTTGAAGCTCTCCGGTATGCCGGGCTGGGGGATGTTGTCGCCCTTGACGATCGCCTCGTAGACCTTGACCCGTCCGAGGGTGTCGTCGGACTTGATGGTCAGCAGCTCCTGGAGGCAGTAGGCGGAGCCGTAGGCCTCGAGCGCCCACACCTCCATCTCGCCGAAGCGCTGCCCCCCGAACTGCGCCTTCCCGCCCAGGGGCTGCTGGGTGATCATCGAGTAGGGGCCGGTGGAGCGGGCGTGGATCTTGTCGTCCACCAGGTGGGCCAGCTTCAGGATGTAGGCGTAGCCCACTGTGACCGCGTTGTCGTAGGGCTCCCCGGTGCGGCCGTTGAAGAGGGTGACCTTGCCGTCGTTGCCGATGAGCCGGTCGCCGACGGCCGACTCCGGCCGCAGGTTCTCGAAGATCCGCTGGATGGTCGGGTGCTTGCCCGCCATCTCGGTCTCGTCCCACTTGGCCCCGTCGAACACCGGCGTGGCCACCAGCACGGAGGGCCGGGTGGTGGGTCGCGTCTTGCTCTCGGTCCCCTGGATGGGGTCCTCGCCGACCATCTGGTCGCCGTCGGCCCAACCCCAGCGGGCCGCCCAGCCCAGGTGAGCCTCGAGCACCTGACCCACGTTCATGCGGGAGGGCACGCCGAGGGGGTTGAGGATCACGTCGACGGGGGTCCCGTCGGCCATGTACGGCATGTCCTCCACCGGCAGGATGCGGGAGATCACGCCCTTGTTGCCGTGGCGACCGGCCAGCTTGTCCCCGACGGAGATCTTGCGCTTCTGGGCGACGTAGACCCGCACGAGCTGGTTGACCCCGGGGGGCAGCTCGTGGTCGTCGGAGCGGCTGAACACCTTGACGTCGATGACCTTGCCGGTCTCGCCGTGAGGGACCTTCAGGGAGGTGTCGCGCACCTCGCGAGCCTTCTCGCCGAAGATGGCCCGCAGCAGGCGCTCCTCCGGAGTGAGCTCGGTCTCGCCCTTGGGCGTGACCTTGCCCACCAGCACGTCGCCGGGACCGACCTCCGCACCGACGCGGATGATCCCGCGCTCGTCGAGGTCGGCGAGGATCTCCTCGGAGAGGTTGGGGATGTCCCGGGTGATCTCCTCCGGGCCCAGCTTGGTGTCGCGGGCGTCGACCTCGTGCTCGTGGATGTGCACCGAGGTGAGCACGTCGTCGCGCACCAGGCGCTCCGAGAGGATGATGGCGTCCTCGAAGTTGTAGCCCTCCCAGGGCATGAAGGCGACGAGCAGGTTCTTGCCGAGCGCCAGCTCGCCGTTGTCGGTCGAGGGACCCTCGGCGATCACGTCGCCGGCACGCAGCTTCTGACCCTCCGCCACACGGGGCTTCTGGTTGATGCAGGTGTCCTGGTTGGATCGCTCGAACTTGTGGAGGCGGTAGTTGACCCGGCCGGCCTTGCGGTACTCGATCACGATCGAGCGCCCGTCGACGGAGAGGACGGTGCCGTCCTCCTTCGCGAGGATCATGTCGGCAGCGTCGCGAGCGGCTCGTCCCTCGATGCCGGTGCCGATGTAGGGGGCTTCCGCCCGCAGCAGCGGCACGGCCTGGCGCTGCATGTTCGCCCCCATGAGCGCGCGGTTGGCATCGTCGTGCTCGAGGAAGGGGATGAGCGCAGCGGCCACCGACACGATCTGGCGTGGGGAGACGTCCATGAGCTGGACCTCTTCGGGCGGCACGGCGGAGATCTCGGTGGTGGCACCGAGGAACTCGTCGCGCTCGAGCTGCAGCTTGAGGTCCGACAGCGAGGCGGCCTGGGGGGAGCGCCGCACGAGCACGCGATCACCGGCGAAGGAGCCGTCGGGGTTCAACGGCGTGTTCGCCTGGGCGACGATGTACTCCTCCTCCTCGTCCGCCGGCAGCCACACGATCTCGTCGGTGACCTTGCCCTTCTCGACCTTGCGGTAGGGGGTCTCGATGAAGCCGAACTGGTTCACCCGGCCGAAGGTGGCCAGCGCACCGATGAGGCCGATGTTCGGTCCCTCCGGCGTCTCGATGGGGCACATGCGGCCGTAGTGGGAGAAGTGCACGTCGCGCACCTCGAACCCAGCGCGCTCGCGGCTGAGACCGCCGGGACCGAGCGCCGAGAGGCGCCGCCGGTGGGTCAGACCGGACAGGGGGTTGACCTGGTCCATGAACTGGCTGAGCTGGGAGGTCCCGAAGAACTCCTTGATGGCCGCCACCACCGGACGGATGTTGATCAGGGTGGTGGGGGTGATGGCCTCCACGTCCTGGGTGGTCATGCGCTCGCGCACCACCCGCTCCATGCGGGACAGGCCGATGCGGACCTGGTTCTGGATGAGCTCGCCCACCGAACGGATCCGGCGGTTGGCGAAGTGGTCCTGGTCGTCGAGGCGGTAGCCGTGGGTGCCGGCGGCCAGGTTCAGCAGGTACGTGCACGAGGCCAGCACCTCGCAGCGGCTGAGCACCGACTGGTCGGGGTCCGGCCGGTCCAGCAGGCCGCGCAGCTGGGGGAACTGCTCCTCGAGGCGGTCGATCTCCGGGCCGAGCTTGCGGTTGAGCTTGTAGCGGCCCACCCGTGAGAGGTCGTAGCGACGGGCCTCGAAGAAGGCGTTGTTGAAGTAGGCGCGGGCCGACTCGACCGTGGCGGGCTCGCCCGGGCGGGCGCGCTTGTAGATCTCGATCAGCGCCTCTTCCTGGGTGGGCGCCAGCTCCCGGTCCTTCTCCCACTGGCCCTCGAGGAAGTCGAAGTGGCGCACGAACGCCTCGAGGAAGCCGGGGGCGTGCTCCTCGTCGTAGCCGAGGGCCCGCAGGAGCACGAACAGCGACAGGCGCCGCTTGCGGGCGACGCGGGTGCCGGCGGTCGGGTCCTTGCCCGGCTTCTGCTCGACGTCGAACTCGATCCACTCGCCCCGGTAGGGGTGGATCGTGCCGGTGACCAGCTGGTGCTTGGACAGGTTCCGCAGGCGGAACCGCTCACCGGGCTGGAAGATCACCCCCGGGGAGCGCACGAGCTGGGACACCACGACCCGCTCGGTGCCGTTGATGATGAAGGTGCCCTTGTCGGTCATCATCGGGAAGTCCCCCATGAAGACCGTCTGCTCCTTGATCTCGCCCGTGTTGGCGTTCATGAAGCGGGCCCGGGCGAAGATCGGCGCGGAGAAGGTCATGTCCTTCTCCTTGCACTCCTCCACCGTGAACTTCGGCGGTGGACGAAGGTCCTCGTCGAACGGATCGAACTCGAGCTCGAGGCTGAGCGTCTCGGTGAAGTCCCGGATCGGGGAGATGTCCCGGAAGGCGTCGGCGAGACCCTGCTCGACGAACCACTCGAAGGACTTCCTCTGGATGGCGATCAGGTCCGGCAGCTCGAGAACCTCGTCGAGGTTCGCGAACGAATAACGGTCCCGGATGGTGGCACGAGCGGACAACTGCTACTCCTGGGCGCTGTTCGGGCGGATCAGCGGTACCCGGACGCGCCGGATCCCCGAACACCGAGTGAGGGAACAAGGTGTGGTGGGGAAAATGGGGCGGCAGGGCACGGCAACCGATCATGGTACGCGCGCCGAGCAGGCAGGTCAACAGAGGGGGCGCGGAGCCCCCGCCCCACGCGTGGGGCATGAACTCGACCCGACGGGCCGTGACCCGCGAGCTTCGTGGAGCGTAAAGAACGCCGGCTGCGTGGTCAAGGGTTCTCGACGCTCGGTGGCCACCGACGTATTCGCCGGAACCCCGACACCGGCCCGCTCCAGTCGTAGGCCCAGGCCGTCCGGCCATCGGCGGTGCGGACCAGGCACCGGACGTAGCAGCTGTCGTGCACGGCTTCGTAGGAGTCCAGCTCCTCCAGCACGACAGCCGCCCGGCCAGGGTCGAGCTCCACGACCACGCCCGGCACCGTCTCGGGGCCCCCGACGTCCAGGGTGAGCGCGGGGTAGCCGAGCCCCGTGTCCCACAACGCTCCTGCCACGCTCGTGGACGAGGTCGATCGGGTGTGGGGGGCGAGCAGGTGCCACGCCTCCGCCCCAGGCTGCAGCGTGCCGTACACGAAGAGCAGCACCGGCACAGGGTCCGGTTCACCCGAGGACGCCGCTCGGCCCGGACGCGCACCGGGGGCCGCCGCAGCGGCCCCCGGTGGGTGCGGTTCATCGGCCATGGTGGCCGTCGCTCACTTGATCTCGACGGTGGCGCCTGCGCCCTCGAGTGCCTCCTTGGCCCTCTCGGCCTCATCCTTGGGCACACCTTCGAGCACGGCCTTGGGAGCCGACTCCACCAGGTCCTTGGCCTCCTTCAGCCCCAAGCTGGTCAGGCCACGGACCTCCTTGATCACGCCGATCTTCTTCTCACCTGCATCGGTGAGCACGACGTCGAAGGAGGTCTTCTCCTCATCGGCCTCGGCAGCGTCACCGCCTCCGCCAGCCGGCGCGGCAGCGACGGCGGCCACCGGCGCGGCCGCGGTCACCCCGAAGCGCTCCTCGAAGTCCTTGAGCAGCTCGGACAGCTCCAGCACCGACATGCCGGCGATGGCGTCCAGGATCTCGTCCTTGGTCATGGTCACTCCTCTGCGGCATCGGTGCCGGCGGCGGTGTCCTCACCGTCGCCGCTCTCGCCGGCCGCGGCCTCCGCCTCTGCAGCGGTGGCCTCCTCGTTGTTCTCGGTCACTTCCTCCGCGGCGGCTTCGTCCGCCTCGGCTTCGGCAGCTCCTGCTGCCACGGTGTCGTCGGCATCCGCCGCAGAGACGGCCTCGGTGCTCGGTTCGGCCACGTCGCCGGCCGGCGCCCCGGGGGCACCTCCGGCTTCGACCAGCGCCTGCAGCGCGTAGGCGAACTTCTGGGGTACCGCCTGCAGCAGGCGGGCGAAGTTCGTCATCGGCGCAGCCATGCCGCCAGCCAGGCGGGCGAGCAGCACCTCGCGGGGTGCGACGTCGGCGAGGGCGATCACGCCGGCTTCGTCGAGCAACTGCTCGCCGAGTCGGCCGCCCTTGACCACCAGCAGCGGATTGGCCTTGGCGAAGGCCTTGATGGCCTTCGCCACCAACACCGCGTCGCCGGGGGAGCCGTCGGGCCGGGGACCCACGAACGTGAGCGCGGTGGGCCCCGTCAGCGTGTCGCCCAGGTCGATCTCCAGCTCAGCGGTCGCCCGCCGAACCAGGGTGTTCTTGTAGACCTTGTACTCACCACCCACGTCGCGCAGCGACGAGCGCAGCTGCTGCAGGTCGCGGACGGTCAGTCCTCGGTACTCGGTGAACACCACGGCCTCGGCGGAGGCGAGCTTCTCACGCACCTCCTCCACCACAGCCACCTTCTCAGGCCTCGGGTTCTCCATCTGACACCTCCTTTCTCATTGCTCGGGAGGAACGACGCCCACTCCTGTGGACGCCGCCTGCTCGACCGAGCGGTCGGAGATGTCGGGTCCACCTACCCAGGCGAGCGTTCGCTCATTCAGCCCTCGACGGCGTGGCCGCCTCGGGCACCGTGGGGTCTTCGGCACGCGAGTTCCTCGGTTGTGTGGATTCCATCGGGGCGAAACGAACCCCCCGGTGCGCCCGACAGGGTACGGCAGGCGACGCCGCGGTGCGAGTCCGCCGCCCGCGCCGTCAGCTCAGACAGCCTCGAGCCGGGAGGTGTCGACGTGCACTCCGGGACCCATGGTGGACGACAGCGTGACCTTGCGCAGGTAGCGCCCCTTGGACGACGCCGGCTTGACCTTCAGCAGCTCGTCGATCACCGCGTGCAGGTTCGACTCGAGGTCGGCAGGCTCGAAGCTCACCTTCCCGATCGGGACGTGGACGTTGGCGTGGCGATCGGTGCGGTACTCGACCCGACCACCCTTGAACTCCCCGACCGCCTTGGCAGGGTCGGGGGTGACGGTGCCGGTCTTGGGGTTGGGCATCAGACCCCGCGGCCCGAGAACCCGACCGAGGCGTCCGACCAACGGCATGAGGTCAGGGGTGGCGATGGTGAGGTCGAAGTCCATCATCCCGCCCTCGATCTGCTCGGCGAGGTCGTCCGCGCCCACCAGGTCGGCGCCTGCAGCCGTCGCCGCCGCCGCCGCGTCCCCTTGGGCGAAGACGGCGATCCGCACCGCCTTGCCGGTGCCGGAGGGCAGCGCCACGGTGCCCCGGATCATCTGGTCGGCCTTGCGAGGGTCGACGCCCAGGCGGGCCACCAGCTCCACGGTCTCGTCGAACCCGGCAGACGCAAGGCTCCTGACCAGCTCGAGCGCTTCGCCGGTTCCGTGGAGACGGTCCCTGTCGAAGCGCTGGGTCGCGTCGCGGTACTTCTTGCCATGTCGCATCGTGCGAACCTCCATGTGGAGCTCTACCTCATCGGTGACCGCATCCCGGGCGAGGTCCTCCCGGGTGGGGGAGCGTCAGTCAGCGACGCGGACGCCCATGGAACGGGCGGTTCCGGCGATCTGCAGCTTGGCGGCCTCGAGATCGTCGGTGTTGAGGTCGGGCATCTTCACCTTGGCGATCTCGGCGAGCTGGTCCTGGGTGATCGTGCCGACCTCGTCACGACCTGGGGTCTGGGAGCCCTTGGCGACCTTGATCGCCTCACGGATCATCACCGGCGCAGGAGGCGTCTTGGTGATGAAGTCGAAGGTGCGGTCCTCGTAGATCGAGATCTCCACCGGGATCACGGTGCCCCGCTGGGACTCGGTCTGGGCGTTGTAGGCCTTGCAGAAGTCCATGATCGCCACCCCGTGAGGACCGAGGGCGGTGCCCACGGGAGGCGCCGGCGACGCCTGGCCGGCAGGGATCTGGATCTTGACGATTGCGGCGACCTTCTTCTTGGCCATGGTTCACGTTCCTCGCTGCGGGAACGCCCGCACGGTGGGGTCGGGGGGCGGGCGCGACGGACCATTGTGGTACCTCGACCCCGGGCCGGGCAACCCGGCGCACGGCCGCCACGGGGCAGGGGCCCCCGTGTTGCGGAGGAGGTGGGCGTGTCCCGAAGGGACCGGGTGCCCGCCGGGTCAGCAGCTCACGCCGCCACGGGGCAGGGGCCCCCGTGTTGCGGAGGAGGTGGGCGTGTCCCGAAGGGACCGGGTGCCCGCCGGGTCAGCAGCTCACGCCGCCACGGGGCAGGGGCCCCCGTGTTGCGGAGGAGGTGGGCGTGTCCCGAAGGGACCGGGTGCCCGCCGGGTCAGCAGCTCACAGCTTGGAGACCTGTGAGAACTCCAGCTCGACCGGCGTCTCGCGACCGAAGATGTTGACCAGCACCTTGAGCTTGAGCTGGTCCTCGTTGATCTCCACGATCTCCCCGGAGAAGTCGGCGAAGGGACCCTCCTTCACCCGGACGGTCTCGTTGAGCTCGTACTGGAGGCGGGGTCGGCTCCGCTTCGGGGTCTCGACCTCGTCGACCTTCACCGCCAGGAAGTGCTCCACCTCCTTGCGAGGCAGTGGAGAGGGCTTGTTGCCCGCACCCACGAACCCGGTCACTCCGGGGGTGTTGCGGATCACGTACCAGCTGTCGTCGTCGAGCCGGCAGCGCACCAGGAGATAGCCGGGGAACATCTTCTTCTGGACCACGACCTTCTTGCCGTTCTTGAACTCCACGACGTCTTCCATCGGGATGACGATCTCGTGGATCTTGCCCTCCATGTTCATGGAGTGGGTCCGGGCCTCCAGGTTCTGGCGGACCTTGTTCTCGTAGCCGGATTGGGTGTGCAGCACGAACCAGCGGCCAGGACGGTCGTACGGCGACTCGAGCACCACCTCGGGGACCTCGAGCACCTCTTCCTCGACCAGCACCTCCGCCGCATCGATGTCCTCGGCCTCGGCGAGCGCCGAGAGCACCTCGTCCGCGCTCGCGTCGCCCTCGCCCAGCGGCGCGCCCTCTTCCGCGGCCTCCTCCCACGCGTCCACGGCGGCTTCGGCCTCGGCGTCGTCGACTCCCTCCGCGAAGCCGACGGCCACGGGATCGGCTTCGCCGTCGATCTCACGGCGGGTGAAGTCCTCGGCCTCCTCGGCGTCGGCTCCCAGCTCCTCCGCAGCGGCCTCCTCGGCGGCCACAACGGCCTCGGGGGTGATCTCGTCGTCTGTCATGGCTCTGTATCTGCCTCTGTCTCAGGTTGTCGGTCTCGGGTCGCCGGGGTCGTGCTCATCCGCTCGGCGGGGGCCGTGAGCCGGGCACCTCGGGAGACGGGCACCCGGGTGCTCAGGCGGATGGGTGCCACCGATCGGCTCAGGTGCCGCTCTCACGGCCAGTCTGCATCAACCAGCTGAAGAACTCGGCGAACCCGGTGTCGACCAGGAACACGGCGGCGATGAACACCAGGAGGGTGACGAACACCACCAGCGAGAGCCGTGCGACCTCCGGTCGGGTCGGCCAGGTGACCTTGCGAAGCTCCCCTCGCACCTCTCGCAGGAACTCCATCGGTCGGGCACGATCCGACTTGGTGGTCGGTGCCGGCGCCCGCCGATCGCGGTTCGGCGCGGCCTGGGTGCCATCCGCGTTGAGCTGCCCGGCTTTCTGCAGCGCCCGCTTCTGCTCTCGATTCATGGCCACGATGGGACACCTCTCGGGTGGTTCGGTCCGGTCGCACCGGTGTCACGGTGCCGTCCGGCGAGCGCTCGCCGATCACCGAACGGACCCAGGTTGTGAGTACCGAGGCCGGTTCGACCCGGACCCCGGACGTCGCAGGGCAGGAGGGACTCGAACCCCCAACCGCCGGTTTTGGAGACCGGTGCTCTACCAATTGAGCCACTGCCCTCGGAACACGGCGTGCACCCCGGGCCGAGGCCCTGCGCACGACGAGGCAGGCGCCGAAGCGCCCAGGGGGCAAGGTTAGACCCCGTGGCCACTCGGCGGCTATCCCACTACCCGTGCGCCCCGACGGGACGTCGGGCTCGGGAGGCGATCACCGCGGCCCCGACGGCCCCGGCCGCGGTCGCCGCGGCCACCCCGGCCACGTACCCGAGGCGATGCCTCCGCCCCACGGCCGGTGCCCCCGTGTCCAGACCCCTGAGCACCTCGGCGAGCACCTCGGACGCGGGTTCGGCCCGAGCGCGCCGAAGTGCCTGGAGGGCAGTACGCACACGCCGGTGCTGGACGAGCTCGGCCTGGCACCGCAGGCACCTCTGGACGTGGCGGAGCTCGGCCGGCGAGAGGTCCACCTCGCCAGCAGCAGCGGACGCCAGCCGACCTTCGACCCGCTCACACCTCACGGCCAGGAACCTCCGCTGTGTCAGGGAAGAGCTGGGCCCGCAAGCGGTTCCGTGCCCGGTGGAGGCGCACCTTGGCCGCGTTGGAGCTGATGCCCAGCTCCTCGGCGACGGCCTCGTGGGACAGCTCGTACACGTCGCGCAGCACCACCACGGCACGGAGCTTGGGGGGCAGCTGCTCCACGGCCAGCTCGAGGCGCTGGCGAAGGTCCGTGGCGGTCGCGGACATCTCGGGATCGCCGTCGCCTCGGAGATCGACCACGAGGTGCTCCTCGGGCAGCGGATCGTGTCGGTGGCGACGCCACCGACGGAGATGCGTCGAGGCGCAGTTGGCGGTGATGCGATAGAGCCAGGTCGTGAACTGCGCGTCGCCACGGAACGAATCCAGACCACGGAAGGCGCGCAGGTACGCCTCCTGGGTGATGTCGCCTGCGTCCTCAGCGCTGCCGGTGAGGCGCAGCGCCAGCGTGTAGGTGTCTCGGTGGGTGAGCTCGACGAGTCGCTCGAAGGCCCGCCGATCGCCGGCTCGGGCGGCGTCCACGAGGGCCGCGAGGGCCGTGTCGGCAGGTCCCGCCCCCTCGGGGGCGTCGGAGAGGTTCGAGGAGGACGTCCGCCCGGCCACGGGAGTGGCCGCAGGAGGCACGATGTGCGCCTCGACAGCGGTGTCGTCGAGCTCGACGCGCGGGGAGAGGCTGCGCACGGGCGCAGCGTAGCCCTCGCTCACCCGCCTCGGCGCCGCCTCGTGCTGCTGCGCCCGCAGACGCGAGCGCAGCCCCTCAGCGGGTCTCCTTGTGGAGGGTGTGGCGGCGGTCCCACTTGCAGTACTTCTTCATCTCCAGGCGCTCGCGGTCGTTCACCTTCGACTTGTTGGTGATGTAGTTGCGTCGCTTGCACTCTGTGCACTCGAGGGTCACGTGGACCCGCTTGTCCGAAGCCATCTTCGGTCTCCTTACTTGAGGATCTTGGTGACGCGGCCTGCGCCCACGGTACGACCACCCTCACGGA
>CAYQQQ010000040.1:0-18012 GCA_964420125.1 uncultured Microthrixaceae bacterium | reverse complement strand
AGATCCGCAAGAACGTCCTCAAGTACGACGAGGTCCTCAACGAGCAGCGCAAGGTGATCTACAAGCGCCGCGACGAGGTGCTCGACGGGGTCGACCTGCGGACCGAGACGACCGAGGCGCTGGCGTCCGTGGTCGACGACCTGCTCTCCACCCACTGCGAGGGCGACTACTCCGAGCAGTGGGACCTGGAGTCGCTGCTGGCCGACACCGCCTCGTACTGGCCCACCACCCTCACCCCAGCCGACCTCGGTGGCGCCGCCAGCTCCGACGAGCTCTACGACCGGATCATGGCCGACGCCGTGGCCCACTACGAGGGCCGGGAGGAGGAGTTCGGCGCGGAGAACATGCGCCTGATCGAGCGGCAGGTGATGCTGCGGGTGATCGACGCCCGGTGGCGGGAGCACCTCAAGGAGATGGACCACCTCCAGGACGGCATCAACCTGCGGGCCCTTGGCCAGAAGGATCCGCTGTCGGAGTGGCAGCGCGAGGGCTTCGACATGTTCGGCCAGCTGATGGACACCATCCAGCGGGAGTACGTGCAGTACGTGATGCGGGTGCAGAAGGCCGAGCAGCCCGCCCAGCCGGCGCTCAACCCTCAGCGCTTCGACTACACCGCCCCCGAGGACCCGTCCTCGCCCGGGGCTGCCCGTGCGCCGGTGCCGGCTGCAGCCCGAGCCGCCACCGAGGCCGCGGCTGCCTCGGCGCCCGAGCGCGTGGAGCCCGACCAGCCCGTCTCGCAGCAGCCGGTCGTGAAGAGCGACTGGGACAAGACCCCCCGCAACGCGCCGTGCCCCTGCGGGAGCGGCAAGAAGTTCAAGCTCTGCCACGGGGCCTGAGGGAGCGACGTCGTGCAGGACCACTCACCGCGCCTGGAGTCGCTCCGCGGCCGCCTGACGGAGGCGGCGGTCTACCTCCGGGTCGACCAGCTCCGTGCGCGCCGGCCCCAGCTGGAGGCAGAGCTCGGCCGGCCGGACCTGTGGGACGACCCCGACGCCGCCCAGGGGCTGCAGCGGGAGTTCGCCGAGCTGGAGGACGACCTGGGGCTCTACGAGCGCCTGGAGTCCCGCATCGACGACGTGGCCACCTTGGCCGAGCTGGCCAGGGAGGAGGGCGACGAGTCCCTCGAGCCGGAGATCGCCGGCGAGCTGGACGGGCTCGAGTCGGACTTCGACGCACTGGAGACCAGGGCCCTGTTCACCGGCGAGTACGACGACCTCGACGCCATCGTGGAGATCAACTCCGGTGCGGGCGGTGTCGACGCACAGGACTGGGCGGAGATGCTGCTGCGCATGTACCTCCGCTGGGCCGAGCGCCACGGCTTCGACGTGGAGCTCGACAGCGTCAACGAGGGCAACGAGGCGGGCATCTCCTCGGCGGAGTTCATCGTGAAGGGTCGCAGCGCCTACGGCTGGTTGCGCAGCGAGCACGGGGTCCACCGCCTGGTGAGGATCTCCCCGTTCGACAACAACGCCCGACGCCAGACCAGCTTCGCCTCGGTGAAGGTCACCCCGCTCTTCGACGACGTCGACGACGTGGAGATCGACGACAAGGAGCTGCGCATCGACGTGTACCGCTCCTCCGGCGCCGGCGGCCAGCACGTCAACGTGACCGACTCGGCGGTGCGCATCACCCACCTGCCCACCGGCATCGTGACGTCCTGTCAGAACGAGCGATCCCAGCACCAGAACAAGGACCGGGCGATGACCATGTTGAAGGCCAAGCTCCTGGAGCTGGAGCGCCGCAAGCAGGCCGAGAAGGTCGCCTCGATCACCGGCGAGTCCGCAGCGGTGGACTTCGGCAGCCAGGACCGCAACTACGTGCTGCAGCCCTACCAGCAGGTGAAGGACCTCCGCAGCGGCATGGAGCTGTCGAACCCCGACGCGGTGCTCGACGGCGACCTCGACGCCCTGATGGAGGGCTACCTCCGGTGGGTGCGTGCCGGCGCCGCTGCCGGCTGAGGATCGCGTCGGTAGGAGCGGGAGCCCGGTTCGCGCCGCTCCCGAGGAAGCTGTCAGAATGGCGGTCCGGATGCGCGCCCGCGGGCGTGTCGTGTGGGAGTATCGTCACCGTTTCGTAATGTCCGCGTCGCCGCCGGCCGACCCCGCCGCACCGTGACGCCCGGAAGGTCCGCCTGTGATCAAGCTCCAGAACGTCACCAAGGTCTACAAGGGCGAGCACGTCGCCCTGCGTGACGCCTCGGTCGACATCGCCAAGGGCGAGTTCGTGTTCCTGGTGGGGCCCTCCGGGTCGGGGAAGTCCACCTTCATCCGCCTGCTCAACCGCGAGGAGCGTCCGGAGAAGGGCGAGATCTTCGTGGCCGGCAAGGACATCGGCCGCCTTCCGGGCCACAAGGTGCCAGACCTGCGCCGCAACGTCGGTGCGGTCTTCCAGGACTTCAAGCTGCTGCCCACCAAGACCGTCTACGAGAACGTGGCCTTCGCTCTCGAGGCGATCGGCCGGCCTCGCAGCGCGATCAAGGAGGCAGTG
Organism: uncultured Microthrixaceae bacterium; assembly: GCA_964420125.1. Taxonomy (GTDB): domain Bacteria; phylum Actinomycetota; class Acidimicrobiia; order Acidimicrobiales; family Microtrichaceae; genus CAYQQQ01. The sequence continues at coordinate 15,525 of CAYQQQ010000040.1, read as the reverse complement.
CCCCAGATCCTCGAGCTGGTGGGTCTGGGCCCGAAGGCCCGCAACATGCCCGACGAGCTCTCCGGTGGCGAGCAGCAGCGGGTGTCGATCGCCCGGGCGTTCGTCAACCGGCCGCTGATCCTCCTGGCCGACGAGCCCACCGGAAACCTGGATCCTGCCACCTCGGTGGGCATCATGAAGCTGCTCGACCGCATCAACCGCACCGGCACCACCGTCGTCATGGCCACCCATGACCGCGGGATCGTGGACACGATGCGGCGCCGGGTGATCGAGCTCGACCAGGGCCGCATCGTGCGCGACCAGGCCCGCGGCGTGTACGAGTGAGGTAGCCGTGGCCATCCGACTCGACTACGTGGTCCGCGAGACCGCCTCCAACCTCAAGCGCAACTTCACCCTCACCTTCGCGGCGATCCTCACCGTGGCGGTCTCGCTGACCATGGTGGCGGCCAGCTTCCTCATCGGCGAGGGCATCAAGGGCAGCTTCCTGGGCCTTCGGGCCGAGCAGCAGCTGTTCATCTACATGAACCCCTCGGCCACCGACGAGCAGATCGCGGCCATCGAGCGGGCATTGGACGACTCGCCCCAGGTCAAGGAGGTCGACTTCTACGACCGGGAGCGCACGTTCGAGGAGTTCCAGAAGCTGTTCCGGGAGCAGCCCGACCTGGTGAGCTCGGTGAAGCCCGAGGACCTGCCCACCAGCTTCCGGGTGAAACCCACGAAGACCAACGCGGACGTCGTCTCGTCGCTGGGGGACTCGTTCCGCAGCCAGCCCGGCGTGCTGCGGGTCGCCTACGCCGCGGAGTACGCCCGCCAGGTGGAGCGCTCCGTCACCACCCTGAACCAGTGGGTGCAGATCGTGGGCGGCGTGCTGATCGCGGCGTCGGTGCTGTTGATCTTCAACACCATCCGTACCGCGGTGTTCGCCCGCCGCCGGGAGATCGAGGTGCAGCGCCTGGTGGGGGCTCGCAACTGGTTCATCCGGATGCCGTTCATCGCCGAGGGGCTGGTGCACGGCCTCATGGGGGCCTTGCTGGCCACGGGGGGCGCGCTGGCGTTCAACACCCTGTGGAAGCGCAACTTCGTGGACCAGGTGGCCTTCGAGCTGCTCAACCAGATCCGCTGGGAGAGCTCCGACATGGTGGAGGCGATCGTGATCGTCTTCGTGATCGGGGCGATCACCGGTGCGGTGGGCTCCGGGTTCGCCGTGGGCAGGTTCCTGCGGGTCTGAACCTCGTTCGACAAACCTGTGGCGAATCGTTGACACAGCGTGGTGATGTGACGTAGAACACGGGGGTTCGCTGGGCGATGCGGACCGCCGACTGGGGCAACGGGCGTCAGCGGTGCTGATCAAGCGAGGGAGAAGCCAATGCGCACAGCGCGACGGGTCCTACCCGTGCTCTTGGGCGTGATCGTGTTGCTCGCGGCGGCGTGCGTCACCCCGGCACCCGGTGGTGGCGGAACGACGACCACGACGACGACCACCACGACCACGACCACCACGACGACCACCACGACCACGGATCCCGACAACGACCTTGACGGGTATCCGGCATCGTCGGACTGCGACGACACCGATCCGGCCATCAACCCGGGTGCGACCGATCCCTTCGGCGACGACATCGACCAGAACTGCGACGGGGTCGACGGCGTGGTCACCGACGCGGTGTTCGTGAACGCCAACACCGGCCTCGACACCGGCACCTGCGGCCCGGTCACCGAGCCGTGCGCTTCGATCAACCAGGGCCAGTCCCGGGCGGCATTGACCTCCAAGCCGAAGGTCCTGGTGGCCGGTGGCACCTACGCCAAGTTCGACGTCCTCGGCGGCGTCGACGTCGTCGGCGGCTACGGCCAGAACTGGCTTCGGGGCGTGAACGCCACCGGCACCACCACGGGCACGGTCAACGCCTCTTACGACGCCACGACCCAGGGCCCGGTGGCCATGATCGCCGACGGCATCTCCAGCACCACCAAGGTGGCCGATCTCACCCTGCAGGGCGGCGCTGCCTCGGCTGGTGAGGTGAGCTACACCGCCTATGTGAAGGACAGCTCCTCGGCGCTGACGCTCGACTCGCTGATCATCAACGGTGGCACCGGCGGCGCCGGCTCGGTCGGCAGCGCCGGCGCGAGTGCTTCGCAGAGCGCCGCGACCAGCGGCAACGCGGGCCAGAACTCCGAGGAGCACCTCGAGGTGTGCGACGATTCCACCCGCAAACTCGCCGGCGCCGGTGTTGGCTCGGGCAGCCGTGCCGGCGGTGCCGGTGGTGATGGTGGGAAGATGGACACCAAGTGCTTCGGGTGGCCGTGGGAGATCAGCTACGACGCCACGAACGGGCTCGGCGGTGCTGCCGGCGGCGGCGGCGCTGCTGCTGGCTCTGGCGGAGCGATGGCCGGTTCGGGCAACGCCTCACCCGGCGGCAGTGGGGCCGCAGGCGCGGTCAGTGACGGCGTCGGCGGTTCCGGCGGCGCTTCGGGTACCGGTGCGGTCAGCGCCGGTCTCTGGATCTGGACCGGTGGCAGCGGCGGCGGCGGCTCCCTCGGCACCGACGGCAAGGGCGGCGGTGGCGGCGGTGGCGGCGGTGGGTCCGATGAGGGCACCGACGACTACGGCGCTGGCGGCGGCGGCGGCGGTGAGGGCGGTGTTCGTGCGCCGGCGGCCGGTGCTGGGGGCACCTCGGGTCGTGCGTCCATCACCCTCATGTTGGTGGGCTCCAGCCCCAACCTCACGGCGATCCAGGTCAACCGGGGCACCGGTGGTGCTGGTGGTGCCGGCGGTTCCGGCGGCCTCGGCCAGCCTGGCGGTGCCGGTGGTGCAGGCGGCATGGGTCTGTGCAACGACAACACCGGCTATTCCGGCTATCCGTGGGGCACCTGTCCGACGCAGACCGGCAACGGCGGTGCGGGCGGTAGCGGCGGAGCGGGCGGCCGCGGCGGCCACGCCGGTGGCGGCGGCGGTGGGGCCGGTGGCCCGTCGATCGGCATGGTGCTGAACGGCTCCAGCCCGACCGGCACGCCGACCTACTCCGGTGGCGCCGGTGGTGCCGGTGGTGCCGGTGGCACCACCGGCGTGAGCGGCTCGGCCGGTGCAGCCGGTTCGGTGTCCAACTCGGTCACCCTCTGAGTCCGTTCCACAACTGACGCACTACGGGAGGGCCGTCCTGCGGGGCGGTCCTTCCGCGTGCGGGCCTCGCCTGTCTGAGGGGGCCGCTGCTCAGTACTCGAAGGCGGGCCCGACGTCCGTGGTGACGTTCCAGCCGGGCCCGCCCCGCTCGGCGAACAGCAGGAACCGGGCGACCATGGCCTGGGCGCTGCCCCCGTTCCACAGGTCGTAGCGCTCGTCGGCGTAGCGGGCGAAGAACTCCCGCAGCCGCCGGTCGAGCTCGGCCACCACCGCCTGGTTCACCGGCTCGGCGGCCACGTCGTGCCACTGCTGCGGGTCGGCCACCAGGTCGTACAGCTCGGGCTCCCCGGTGCCCTCCAGGTGGGCGGTGTAGAGGTGGGTGAGGGTGCGCACGGAGCGGGCCGTCTCGTTCTCGAAGAAGGCGACGTCGTCCCATCCCGCCAGCGCCTCTCCCGCCAGCGCCGGGGCGAAGCTGCGCCCGGGGGAGCCCGCCGCCTCCACCTCGCCCAGGCCGACGTGGTCGAGGACGGTGGGCAGCAGGTCCACGTGCGACACGATCCGGTCCACGATGCGCTGGGCGGGCACCGTGGCGGGCCGGCGCACGATCAGCGGCACGCGGAAGGTCACGTCGTGCATGAAGGGCGGGTCGGTCCAGATGGGGTGCCCCCACAGGCCCCGCTGGCCGTAGGGGTTGGCCTGGTCGGTGGTGAACACGACCAGCGTGTCCTCGGCGATCCCCTCGGCGTCGAGCGCGTCGAGCACCCTGCCGACGGCGTGGTCGACCACGGCGTTCTGGGCGGCGATGTTGGCCCGGGTGGCCGGGTCGTTGTGCACCCGCACGCACCACCACATGTTGTTGAAGGCACTGGCCATCGTGTACTCCTCGGCCGGGTCGACCTCGAAGTCGAAGGGCAGGGCCAGGGAGCGGACGAGCCGCTCGTCGATCGGGGGGAAGGGCGCGAAGGTCCTCCCGGCGAAGCGATCCCAGTAGGGGTTCCGGGGGTCCGCGCCCACCACGGTGGGCGGTAGCACGTAGGGGCCGTCGTAGTTCACCTGCAAGAAGAACGGCCGTGAGCGGTCGCGGTCGCGCAGGAAGTCGATGGCCCGATCGGAGATGTGCTCGACGATGTGGGGGCCGGTGATGCGCTCGACCCGACCGTCGACGTACACCTCGTTGTCGTGGAAGTCGGTGGTGTGCCCCTTGGTGAGCGCCACCCAGTGCTCGAAGCCCTGGCCGGGGCAGCGGTGGTTGCCCAGGTGCCACTTGCCGACCATGGCGGTGGACCACCCGTGGTGGCGCAAGGTGCCGGGCAGCGTGCGGAACTCCCGGGTGACGTCGTAGTCGTCGGCCTTGGGGACCACGTCGTCGTCGGGCATGGCCAGGTGCACGCCGTGCTGGGAGGGCATGAGCCCGGTGAGGATGGAGGCTCGGGTGGGGGAGCACAGGCCGTTGGTGCAGAACGCCCGCTCGAAGCGCACGCCTTCGCGGGCCAGGCGGTCGATGCGGGGGGTCTCGTGCTCGGTGCTGCCGTAGCAGCCGAGGGAGTCCGCCGACTGGTTGTCGGTGACGAGCAGCACCACGTTGGGCCGATCCGCGCTCATGTTGGAAGGCTATGTCTCGGGGAGGATTGCCCATGGCCCGGTGACGGGTCCCTTGCGTAGGGTGCCGCCGTGCTGCTGGCGGAACGGCAACCATCCCGACGACGCCGCGCCGTCTCCTCGACGGTGGTGGCAGTGGTCGCGCTCGTGGTGCTCAGCGGGTGCCTCCCGGTGAGCACGGCCTCGGGGCGCGACACCCCGGTGCGCCGGGTGCTGGTGATGGGCGACAGCCTCACCTTCGGCCTCTACGGCACCACACCCCGGGTGCACGAGCCGTTCACCCGGCTCATGGCCGACCGGGGTGTGGCGGTGAGCATCGACGGGTTCCCCGGGGAGACCCCGATCGACTCCTGGCCCGGCAACCCCAGCTGGCTGGACCGCATGCGCTGGTGGATCTCGGCGGTGGACCCGGACATGGTGGTGATCCAATCCGTGCTGATGCCCGATCCGGGCAACCCGATCCGCCAGGCGATCTACGTGGAGGTGATGCGCCAGCTGCTGGACGTGGCCGCCTCCCAGGGCGCGCACGTGTACCTCGTGTCGCATCCCTCCCCACCCGGCGCCTTCGAGCGCCAGTCCCGCGACACCGCCCAGGCGCTGCAGGCCCAGGCAGCGGCGGGCCGTGGGGTGTCCTACATCCCCCTCGACTTCTGGCTGGACCGCTGCGCCGGTGGCTACGTGGCCGACGGGTGGCACCTCAGCGGCAAGGGCCAGAGCTGCCACGCGCTCGCCCTCGCGCTGGCCGTCGACCAGCTGCGCTCGGTCAACGGCTGATCGGCGCCGCGCCGGCGGTGCTGGAAGACTGGACCCATGGTCGCGGTGAACTCGACGATGCTGGCCCTCGGCACCCCGGCGCCCTCCTTCGAGCTGGCCGACCCCGAGGGCCGCAGGTGGCGTCTGGAGGACCTCTCGGCGGGGAAGCCGACGGTGGTGCTGTTCCTGTCGAACCACTGCCCCTTCGTCCGCCACATCGCCCCGAAGCTGGGCGAGGTGACCGCCCGGCTGATGGCTGCGGGTGCGGCGGTGGTGGGGGTGATGAGCAACGACGTCGAGCACTACCCCGACGACGCCCCCGAGCACATGGCCCGTTGCGCCGCCGAGTGGGGCTGGCGGTTCCCCTACCTCTACGACGAGGACCAGGCGGTGGCCAAGGCCTACCGGGCAGCGTGCACCCCCGACCTCTTCGTCTTCGACCCGGAGGGCCGTCTCGCCTACCGGGGCCAGTTCGACGACTCCCGTCCCGGCAACGACGTCGAGGTGACCGGTGCCGACCTCGAGGCCGCCGTGGACGCCCTGCTGCAGGGTTCGTCGCCCTCTGAGGAGCAGCGTCCATCGATCGGCTGCAACATCAAGTGGAAGCCGGGCGAGGAGCCGGAGTGGTTCGGTTGAGCTGCCCCCCGGGGGACACGTGAGCCGCAGCGCCGCCCACGGGGTGCCGGAGGTGTTCGCCCTGTTCGACTCACCCATGGCGCAACGCCCCTACGACGAGGCCGTCAGCGAGATCGAGCACGCCCTGCAGTGCGCAGCGCTCGCGGACGACGAGGGGGCCCCGCCTGCTCAGGTGGCGGCGGCCCTGCTCCACGACGTCGGCCACCTCGTCGCCAAGGACCTCGTTCCACTCGATCAGCCGCTGGTGGACGCCCACCACGAGCGCGTGGGTGCCCGGTGGCTGTCGCAGTGGTTCGGTCCCGAGGTCACCGCACCGGTGGCGCTCCACGTGGCTGCCAAGCGGTACCTGTGCGCGGTGGAGGAGGGCTACGTCGAAGAGCTGTCGCCGTCCTCGGTGCGCAGCCTCGAGGTCCAGGGCGGCCCCATGCGCCCCGAGGAGGTCGCCGCCTTCGAATCGGACGTCCACCACACCGCCGCACTCCGCCTCCGGCGTTGGGACGACGCCGGCAAGGTCGCCGGACTCGAGGTGGGCGACCTCGAGCGGTGGCGCCTGTTGCTCAGCGCTCTCGTCGGGGGTTGAACGGTGCGGATCCTGGTCGTCGTGGTCGACGGGATGCGTCCCGACGCCCTGCATCCCGACACCACTCCCACCATGTGGGCGGCGGCGAGGTCGGGTTGGTGGGCGCCCCGGGGCGGCCTTGGTGAGCTGCCCGCGTTCACCTATCCGAACCACGCCACCTTCGTGACCGGCTCCGCACCGGCCCGACACGGCGTCCTGTGCCACCGGGCGCTCACCTCAGACGGCTGGCGACGAGCCGAGAGGGTGGGCCCCCAGGTGCCGACGCTGTTCGACCTCGGCGACGAGCTCGGATGGACCACGGGACTCGTCGCCGGCGACCCGAACCTGATCGGGGTCTGCGGAGGACGTTCCGCAGACCTCCACTGGCCCCCCGGTGGTGTCCTGCCCGACGGGACGCCCACCGCGGCCACAGCCTGCGCCACCGACGCCGCCACCCTGGACGCTGTGCGGCGCGCCGGAGTCGAGGAGCTCGACCTGGCGCTGGTCCAGCTCGACGAGACCGATGCGGTCAGCCACGTGCACGGTCCCGCCTCCGAGGAGGTGCGAGCACAGCTGCGGCGCACCGACCAAGTGGTCGCCGAGCTCCTCGACCGCTACCGGCGACGATGGGACGACACGGTGGTGGTGGTCCTCAGCGACCACGGCCACGAGGAGGTGGGGCCCCGCCGAGCAGTGGAGCTCGGCCCCGCGCTCGACGCCTTGGGGGTGGAGCACCAGGCGGACGGCACGGCGGTGCTGGTCCGGGGGGCGGTCGCCCGCCAGGGCCTGGCGGCACTGGCCGGCGTGGACGGCGTGGTGAGGGTGGGCCGGGACCTGCATGTGCTGTGGCCGGAGGCGGGGGTGGTCGTCGGCGTGGAGTGGGGCCAGCGGGGCGACCACGGCTCACCCCGGTCCCGCAGCCAGGTGGCGGTGGTGACCGGTGGGCACCCGGGGGCCCGCTGGCTGGGGGAGCGGGTGCAGGGCCCTCCGCCCTTGGCCCGTCAGTGGGCGGGCTGGTGGGCAGGGTTGCTGATGGCGGACCGGGAGCCGGCCTCGCCGAGGCGCGCCGGTGGCGGACCTGTGGGAGCGGTCCTCCCACGGTAGGTTCTGGCCCATGAGCCGTCGTCCGCTTCGTGCTGCACTCGCCTCGGTCCTCGTCCTCGGGGCGCTGCTCGCGCTGGCCTGCTCGTCGGAGGAGGATGCCGAGGGCACCACCACGACCGAGGCCGGGGAACGTTCGGAGGAGTCCTCGACCACGTCCGCTGCCGGCGACACCGCGGTCGATGCTCCGCCGGGGACCGATGGGTGCGAGGCGATCTCGCAGGTGCAGGACCTGCAGGCGCAGATGGACCAGGTGATGACCCAGTCGCAGGACTGGGCGGAGGTGCAGAGCTCGGTGGGTGAGCTCCGACCCGAGATGGTCGAGCTCTACGAGATGGCCGCGCTGGCGGCCCCTGAGGTGGCCGACGAGCTGGGAGCGGTGGGGTCGTTCACCGACGAGGGCCTCGCCGCCATCGAGGAGTCGCCCGACATGGATCGGTACATCGCCACCGTCGAGGAGCTCCCCGGGATGCAAGAGGCGGTCGAGGCAACCCTGGCCGTCGACGAATGGACCCAGGAGAACTGCGGGTTCGGCTTCGCCGGGTGAGAGGTCCGGGGCTGCCGATGACTTGGCGCGCCGACATCGCAGCGGGCGGTACGATGGAGCCGTACGGGGCTGACTGGTTTCGACGTTGGGACCTGGAAGCCACGCATGCGACCCGAGTTGTCTCAGACTCGCTAAACGGGGACACAACAAGAACCGCCGATGAGCAGTTCGCTCTGGCCGCCTGATCTGATCAGACGGTGACAGAGTCATCGTGACCGGCAACGGCACACGGGGCCGGACCCCCACAGCCCGGCAACAGAAGTGGGGGTGGACCGCAGGGAGAGACCGCTGACGGCGTGGAAAGACCGCTGACACCAGGGAAAGACCCGGCAGCTGGGCTCGCCCAGCCGACCCGCCGGTGCCACGGCTGCGAGTGGCGAAGTCGGGAACGGTCGTAGCAGGTGTGGTGACCACCTGGCGGACGGGGGTTCGATTCCCCCCAGCTCCACAGACGAACGAGACGAGCCAGACGAGCGATCGAGCGCGATCTCGAGCGTTGTTGGAGATGACGGTCAGCCATGTCTGTCGCCGAGGTGGCCGGCTGGGTCCAGCTCCATGGCTCGATCCCTGCCAAGCGAGCCGACGCTCGGAGGCACGGGCGGATCCGTATCCCCCGCCGACGTGGAGCGCCTCGACGTGTGACTACTCCACGATGAGGGTTCCCTCCATGCCGGCCCCTCGGTGTCCTGAGACCGTGCAGTAGTAGACGTACTCACCAGGTTCGGACGCGGTGAAGCCGCCTGTGCTCGTCTCGCCCCGCTCGGCGGCGACGTGCGCGTCGAGCTCGTCGATGGTGAAGTCGTGCAACACGTCCTCGGAGGTCAGCACGATGGCGATGTCCTCCCCGGGCGCGACCCGGATCTCGTCGGGATCGAACTCGAAGGAGGTCGCCGTCACCTCGATCCGGCGAGCGTCCTCGGCCACCTCGCTGGACTCCCCGTGGTCTCCGCCCATGTGGGAGTCGTCGCCGTCCATCATCCCGTCTCCATCGCTGGTGGACGAGCCGCCTTCGGTGGTCGAGGTGCCGTCACCACCCTTGGCCTCGGGCTCTTCGTCCGACCCGCAGGCCCCAACCGCCAACAGGGCGGCGGTCGCGACGGCGGCGAGGGTGAGGTGTCTGGTCGAGCTCCTAGTCCACAGCATGTTCCCAGGGTACTACGACAGTGTGTAGCACTACCCGGATCTGGCCCGTGATCCTGAGCCCGCTCTTCCTTCGACCCCGCTGGACCGAGGTGCTGCGCCCGTCGGAGGGCGGGCGGGACCGGGAGCGCATCGCCGGTGGGTGAGCGGGCGAAGCCGCATCGTCACCGGAGTGGGCAGACGTGGGCGATGAACTGCACGAGGTGATGCAGTTGGAGCGTGGAGCCACCCATGCTCGTCCACAGAGCGATCACCGCCAGCCCGCTCCATACCGCCGTCGACCGCCGTGAAGCTGCCGGAGGCCGGAGCATCGCATCGACTCGCGCACGCGCACCCGTGCCGGTGAAGGTCAGTTGCGGGGACACCGCCGGAACGCTCGAGGCGAGTGCGGCGCGGGCGATGGCTCTGGCCACGACCCTGCGGTCGCCGAGCACGGCTGCGGCCTCCTCGTCGGCCCAGCGCTCGGTGGCGAAACGGACCTCACGGCTGATCGAGCGAAGGAACGGCACTGCTGCCGATGCGGTCTCGGCGACCTGGAGGAACCGGTGGTGGCGATGATCCAGGTGGGCGCGCTCGTGTGCGAAGAGCACAGTGCGCTCGTCCTCGTCGAGCGTCCGGAGCATCCCGGTCGACACCACGACACGTCCCCTCCGACCGAGCCGTCCGGGCACGGCGAACGCAAGTGGAACATCTGTGTGGATGAGGTCCTGGTCGTAGAACGAGAGAGCGTGGCGCCGTCGGTGCAGGTGGTGGGCGGCGGCAACTGCCATGGCTGCCAACAGGACCCATGCAGCGACGCCGACCGGTGCCGGCACGCGGTTGTGGGAGCTGAACAAGCTCTGGCACCAGTCGAACCGACGAGCGACCGCAGGCTGCTCGAGGGCGAAGCCGATCGCCGGCACCCCGAGCGCCCACACGATCGCCATCGCCGATCCCACGGACAGCGCGGTCAAGGTCCACGTGGCGCTCTGCGGGCGGAGCCGGCGCTGGACCTGGGCTGCGAAGAAGGAAGAGCCGACCGCCAGAACCATCGGGAGGACGAGCCCCGGGATCACGACGTCTCCAACTCGGAGAGGACCTGGCGGAGCACGGCAGCGTCCTTGTCCGAGAGCGTGTCGACGAATCGGCTGAGCACGGCGTGCCGGTCGGGTGTGCGATCGAGCTCGTCCTGCATCCGCTCGGCGAAGTACTCGGCCTCGGTGAGCGCAGGTGAGTACGCGTAGGCCCGGCCCACCCGCTCCCGCCTGACGAGGTCCTTCTTCCACAGTCGCGTCAGGATCGTCATGACCGTGGTGTAGGCGAGATCCGACCCGAGTCGCTGCTGGACATCGGCCGGCGTGAGAGCGCCCTGGGCATGCCAGAGCTGCTCGAGAACCCCTGCCTCAAGTGATCCCATGGGCCGCCGAGCGGTCATCGCTGCCTTTCGTCGTCGGCGTGGTACCGGATGCCGCAACGGCGACGACCGATACGACAAAGTGTAGTAGCTTCGCCCTGGTGCACGCCGGCAAGTCCGCTCCCATGATCGCGCTTCCGCTTGCCGGCTGCACAGGACCGTCGGCGCCCGATCTGTGCGCGGACGTCCACCCGGTGACCTGCCGATCCCGACTTCGGCTGTGCGCTCCCTCGCGTACGGTGTCCGAGATCGGATGACACCGGATGGGGGGTGAGATGTCCGACCACACCCCGGAACCGCCGGTCACCGTCGTGCTCGACACGCGCGGGCTGTGGTTCTCCACGCAGACGGCGGTGCTGGAGAAGGAGTTGGGCAAGCGCGCCGGGGTGTCGTCGGTCTCGGCCAACGCGATCTCCCAGACGGCCACGGTGACCTTCGATCCCGCTGTGACGACGCTGGAGCAGTTGCGCGACTGGGTGCGGGACTGCGGCTTCCACTGCGTAGGCCGATCGGTGCCCGATCACATCTGCGTCCCGGAACCCGAGGTGCACGACCACGCAGGCATGCATCAGGAGCCTGCTGCCCACCGGCACCACGAGGAATCCCCCGAGCACTCGATGGACTCGATGGTCGCCGACATGCGGAATCGCTTCCTCGTCGCGGTGGTGTTTGCAGCCCTCATCACCATGTACTCCCACATCGGGCGGGGCATCCTCGGCTTGGACCTGCCCGTGCCCCTGGGGATGCGCAGCGACGTGTTCGAGCTGCTGCTCAGCCTGCCGGTGATCTTCTGGTCGGCCTCGATCTTCTTCGTCGGCGCCCTGGCCGCGCTTCGTGCTCGGACCCTCGACATGATGGTGCTGGTGGCGGTGGGCGTCGGCACCGGCTGGCTCTACTCGGTGGTGGTCACCCTCACCGGAGGCGGTCAGGTGTTCTACGAGGCGGCCACGATGCTGGCCGCCTTCGTGCTGCTGGGACACTGGTTCGAGATGCGGGCGCGCGGCGGTGCGAACGAGGCCATCCGCACCCTCCTGGAGCTCGCTCCCTCTACGGCGCTGGTCGAGCGGGACGGTTCGATCGACGAGGTTCCGACGTCCGAGGTGCGCATCGATGACGTCATGGTGGTGAAGCCAGGGTCTCAGGTGCCGACCGACGGCGTGGTGATCGAAGGGGAGAGCGAGGTCGACGAGTCGATGGTCACCGGGGAGAGCTTGCCGGTGCACAAGGCTCCCGGGTCGGTCGTCGTCGGCGCGACCATCAATCGCAACGGCAGGCTCCGTGCCCGTGCGACCAAGGTGGGCTCGGACACCGCGCTCGCCCAGATCGTGCAGCTGGTCCAGGAGGCGCAGAGCTCGCGAGCTCCCGCACAGCGACTGGCCGACCGGGCGGCGTTCTGGCTGGTGCTCGTGGCGTTGGTGGGAGGGGCGACGACGTTCGTCGCTTGGACGGTCCTGTCCTCGGAACCCACGAGCACCGCCCTCCTCTACGCGATCACCGTCGTCGTCATCACCTGCCCCGACGCGCTCGGCCTCGCCACGCCGACCGCGATCATGGTCGGTTCGGGGCTCGGGGCGAGGCGAGGTGTGCTGTTCAAGTCGGCCTCTGCCATCGAAGCGGCTGCCCGCGTGGGGGTGGTCGTGATGGACAAGACCGGAACCCTCACCAAGGGCGAGCCGGAGGTCACCGACGAGCTCTGGGAACCGGAGCTGGACCGTGCCACCGTGATGAGGTTGGTCGCCGCCGTCGAGTCCGCGTCGGAGCACCCTGTCGCCGAAGCGGTCACGAGCTGGGCCGACTCCCGATCGGCGGTCGAGGAACGGCTCCCGATCGACGAGTTCCGCAACGAAGCCGGCCACGGTCTGGTGGCGAAGGTCGACGGGCGTTCGGTGATCGTCGGGAGCCTCGCGTTGATGAGTGCCGAGGGGGTGTCGTTCGGCTCGTTGCGTCCCTCGGCGATGGAGCTGGCCCGGAGCGGACGCACCGTCGTGTGCGCTGCGGTCGACCGCGCGGTCGCGGTGGTCCTCGGTGTGGCAGATGCTCCCCGCCCGAGCTCGGCGACAGCGGTGGCATCCCTCCGCGAGATGGGCGTTCGGGTCGTGATGCTCACCGGTGACAACCGCGCCACCGCGGAGAACATCGCTGCTCAGCTCGGCATCGAGGAGGTGATCGCCGAGGTTCGGCCGGCCGACAAGGCGGACCGCGTGCGAGAGCTCCAGACCACCGGAGCGAGAGTGGCCATGGTGGGCGACGGCGTCAACGATGCCCCCGCGCTGGCCCAGGCCGATCTCGGGGTGGCGATCGGTGCGGGCACCGATGTGGCCATCGAGACCGCGGACCTCGTGCTCATGCGATCCGATCCCGTGGACGTCCCCGTCGCCATCGCCATAGGCCGCGGCACGCTGGCGAAGATGCGCCAGAACCTCGGATGGGCCGTCGGCTACAACGCCATCGCCCTGCCCATCGCCGCCGGGGTGTTCGTGCCCGCCTACGGCTTCGGGCTGCGTCCCGAGGTGGCTGCGCTGTCGATGTCGGGATCCAGCGTGATCGTCGCGCTCAACGCGCTGAGCCTGAAGTGGCTCCGACTGCCCACCCAGGCTCAACGAGGCGGGTAGGCCTCGAACCCTTCGCGCACGCACATGAGGTGACGCGGCGACCGCGTGGCGTCAGCCACCGGGCGTGACGGCGTCCGTTCAGCGCTCGGTGAGGGCCGCAGGGTGCGTCGGATCCGCGCCGTGGCGCCGTCGCGCCGTTTCGCTCGGTGAATCGATCGGGGGGCGCCAGAGCAGCCACACCTCCGGAGCTCCCTTCATCTCGATCGTCTCGCGGAGGTCGAACCCCAACGACCGGTAGAAGGCCAGATTGTCGGGGTTCGTCGTCTCCAGGTAGGCGCCGACACCGGTGGCGTCGGCTCGGCTGAGTCCTGCTCGCACGAGCGCGCGCCCGAGGCCGGATCCTTGACGACCCGGCGCGACCGCGAGGTGGCTCAGGTACCAGTGCTCCACGGTGGGGTGAGCTGCCATCACCTCACGGAGCAGCATGGGGGCCGCCACCGGATGATGGCGCGCGACGCTGAGCAGCGCCGGCGCGATCGCCAGCTGCGCTCCCACCGACGGTGCCCAAGTGCCAGGGGAGTGCCAGAAGGCGACGCCGACGCCTCCGTCGGCGAGGTGCGCGACGGATCGGTCGTTGAGTCGATGGCGGATGTCGAGCCGGAAGTAGCGCGACAGGCGATCACGTCGCCGTCGTTCGACCGGGAACAGCCACCGCTGCATCGGATCCTCGTGGAACGCGTCGGCGAGCATCTCCGACACGGCGTCCGCTGCCCGCCCCCGGAGGGCGGTGAGAGCTTCGATCGTCGGCTCACCCATCGATCGAACGCTACGACATCCTGTAGTACCATGCCAGCGGAAGGCCCGATGGAACGAGAGCCTGCCACGTCCTGGTCCTCGCTCCGCGACAGCAGGAGGTGAGCGCCATGATGTACTGGAACGGTGAGTGGAGCTGGGCCGGATGGGCGATGATGACCATCACCATGGTCGTGTTCTGGGGCCTGGTGCTGTGGGTCGCGACACTGGTCGTGCGCAGCCTCACCGCCGATCGTTCCGAACCCGAGCGGCGCCCCCGCCCCGAGGACGTCCTCGCCGAACGACTGGCACGCGGGGAGATCAGCACCGAGGAGTACGGCGGTCTCCTGCGGGCGCTGCGTGAAGCCGAGCGCCCAGCCTGAGCGCCGAGCACGACATCACCCACGGATCCCCTCCGGGCGGTTGCCGGCCCACCATCCGGGTCCAGCAGCGACGTTCCGGCCGTCGCCACCACCGCGCGATACGTGCCACCCCTGACCACGGCTGCTGAGAGAAGGACAGAAGGTGGTCCATCTCGGTCGTCGCGACGATCGCTCGGGGAGCTCACACGGGTTGGCGGTCCCGGTCGTCGACGACCAGGATCGGCCCCAAGGTGCGCTGGTAGTTCCGCAGGCGGCTGATGAGTGCGACCGAGACCTGTTGTCCTCGCCCGACCAACAGCATCCCCCTGTCGTCCACGACATCCGCGGCGAAGACCATTCCCTCTTCGAGGTCGTCGATCGTGACGCCGTAGGGGATCGCAGGGGTCTCATCGGAGGTGCCGAGGGCTTCGAGCATCCTGGAGATCATGGAGCGGTCGAGCAGGCCGTCCTCGTGCAGGCGATGCAGGGCGCGACGGCGAGTGACCCCACGCGCCTCCAGCTGATCGAGGGCGATGGCGATGCGGAGCAGCCTGGCGCCCTCGGGTGCGGCCTCTGCAGCCTCGGCCGTCGGCGGGACCTCGTGGTGCAGGATGATCTCCCTCACGGGCCCGAGCCGCGGGATGCCATCGAGCAGGTGATCTGCGACCGGTTCGAGCGAACGCCAGCGGGTTCGCGATCGAGAGGATCTCGGTCAGGGCGCGAACGCTGCCGTTGAGCGTGCTCTCCAGGACGTCGCGCTCGGCGCGGAGGATCCTGTGGTGCACGACGGCGGCCGACAGCGCCGCGAGGAGATCGGCAGTGGGGCAGGGCTTTCGGAGCCGGGCCCGGAGTCGGAGGCCCGGAGCCGGGCGCCGCGCTTCGGTGGAGGGCCGTCATGGTCGGGTTTCCTCCTCGGCGTGGCGGGCGCGGTGGCAGGTCCAGCAGCGTTCGTGGAGCTCGTCGACGATGGTGT
>CAYQQQ010000039.1:0-22381 GCA_964420125.1 uncultured Microthrixaceae bacterium | reverse complement strand
CTAGCTCTCCTCCACCGACACCGCGATCCCGTCGGCCAGCAACGCAGGGTCCACCTCGATGGCGTCCAGGGCGAGCAGCTGCGACGGTCGGTCCCGGGCGCGACCGAACGGCGTGACACCCGGAGGACCCCCGAGGCCCAGCAGACCGGCATCGCGCATCAGGCGCTGGACGTCGGCCTTGTCATCGCATCGCCACGCGAGGCGCATCATCACCTCCGGCGGCTCCTCGCCGCCGTCGAGCGGCACGGTGGGACCGCCCAGGGCGTTGAGCCCGAAGTACTCCTCGTGCCACTCCCGCACCGGTACGCCCAGGATGTCGGCTCGGGTCCGCAGGAACCGGGCCGCCGCCCGAGCCTTGGCCTCCGCATCGGGCCAGGAGTAGGCGAGACGGGCCTCGCCGCTGTAGCCGGCGGGCGTGCAGACCAGCCCCTTCAACGTGGCCGGGGCAGGGCCGCCACGGACCTCGCTCACCCGGACCCTGTCCTCGCCGAGGTCGGTCAGCCGAGCCGAGGAGAAGTCGGCGGTGACGTCGGGATTGAGGTAGGCGGACGGGTCGTGCACCTCGTAGAGCAGCTGCTCGCGCACCGTGTCGAAGCTCACCCGCCCCCCCGTGCCGGCGGGCTTGGTGATGACAGCCGTGCCGTCGGGCTCGCACTCGGCGATCGGGAACCCCGGCTCTGCCAGGTCGCCGCAGCTCCACCAGTCGCCGGAGTAGTTGCCGCCGGTCACCTGGGCCGAGCACTCCAGGAGGTGACCGACCGCGACGCCGGCGGCCAGCCGGTCCCAGTCGTCCCAGGACCAGCCGTGCTCGTGGACCAGAGGGGCCAGGAACAGCGAGGCGTCCGAGACCCGACCGGTGATGACGATGTGGGCTCCCCGGTCGAGCGCCTCCACGATCGGACGGGCGCCCAGGTACGCAGAGGCGAACACGGTGTCCTCCGGGAGGTCGAGCTGCGTGGCGTGGGGGCGGAGGTCGTCGCCGACCACCGTGGCCACCTTCAGCCCGTGCACGTCGTGGGCCCGGAGAGCTTCGAGCACGGCGCGCCCCGCGGCGATGGGGTTGATGCCCCCGGCGTTGGTGACGAGCCGGGTGCGACCTTCGAGGATGTGGGGGGCGGCCATCGCCACGTACAGCGGCAGGTCGCGGGTGTAGCCGAGGGACTCGTCACGGGAGCGGTCCTTGGCCAGGATCGCCAGGGTGAGCTCGGCGAGCGCCTCGCACACCAGGTAGTCGATCCCGGACTCCAGCAGGGGCCCCACCCCTGCGTAGCCGTCCCCGTAGAAGCCCTGTCCACCACCGAGTCGAACCATGCCCGCAGTCTGGCCCATCGGCCGGCGACGCGCATCGCCCCGGGCCGCGACCGGGTGTGCCACCTGCACGTCGCGACGAGCGAGCGACGGCGACACGAGCGACGGAGTCCGAGCCTGCGTGCATTCGAGTGACAATCGACACGTTCGGCGCGATCGCGACTATGCTCCGCGACATCACCCCGGCCTGCTCGGCGTGGGGTGGATCGCACACCCGGAGGGGGACCCCATGAACCGCAGACTCACCGCCATCGGTGCCCTGGTCGCCGTCGCCGCACTCGTCGCCGCGGCGTGCACCCCGCCGTCGGGGCCGCCACCGGTGACCTGGAAGGTCAAGCCGGCCGAGATCGAGGTGATCGACCAGGACGACTGGGATGCCGGCGACGAGCCCTACGTGATCCAGATGGGCTTCCGCTCGAAGTACGGCAAGCCCAACACCTCCAGCTCGTCGGTGGTGTCGCAGTGCCCGTGGACGGTGCCGGCGACCGACGCCGTGCCCGCCGGCACCACCCACGCCGTCCCTGACGGCGCGGCGGCCATCACGTTCCCCGAGGTGCAGAACCTCGACATCGGCGACGTGCTGTTCAACCTCGCACCGCTGGAGATCTTCGGCACGCTCACCATCGTCATGGAGCGCGACGTGGTGCTCGGGTCGTGCGAGTGGAGCGAGGTGTTCCGCAGCATGCAGCCCCTCATCAACCAGGTCCTCAACGCCGCGCTCGGCAGCCCGCAGAACGCGGTGTCCGAGGAGGAGCTCATCAACATCCTGGTGAGCAACATCTCCACCTTCCTCAACACCGCGGCACACGTCATCGGCACCCAGCTGGAGGGCCTGTTCGCCAGCCCGGACGACCTCCTGGGCCTGGCCGTCCAGATCCACCTGCCGACGAAGGGGGCCTTCAGGGACCTGTTGGACATCGGCCTGCAGCTGGCCGGGATCAGCAACGGCCAGATCCCCATCGAGGAGCTCACCGGCACCGAGGTCCCCCCGTACATGAAGGTGCGCATCGGCCACTTGCTGCCCTCGGCGGCGTGGTTCGACTTCGCGACCCCCAGCTACCACTACAAGCTGAAGACGATCATCACCGCCTGAAGCGGCCAGGACCACGCGGGTGGTGAGCGCGTCGTCGCTCGATCCACCCATCCACACTCCACCGAAGGGCTCCGACCGTCAACCGCCGTCGGAGCCCTTCGTCGTTCCGGTGTTCGAATCGGTCGCCGGCTGTCGAGCCGCCTCCAACGCGGCTCGCAGCGTGTCCACGTCGCCGATGAGGAACGCAGATGCGGCCCTCGGCAGCTCTCCCAGTCGGCCGATCGAGTCGGCGGCAGCGTCCAGATCGCCCTCTCCCAGCTGCACCAGCGCCAGGAGACCTAGGGCGTCGGCGTCCGCAGGGTCCTCCGAGAGGAGGCCCTCCAGCAGCGAGGTCGCCATGGCGAGGTCGCCCCCGTCGGGGCCGACCTCCGCCACGGCCCGTGAGAGACGGGCGTCGCGGTCGGTCGGATCGGCGGCCAGCACGCCGTCGAGACAGCTCCCCAGCGCGTCGAGGAACGCCTGGTCGATGGCGCCGTCACCGCCCTCGCCGGCGGCCGCCCGCCAGCACGCGGCTGTCGGCTCGCCCATCCGGCCGAAGAAGACGGTGCGCTCCAGCCCCTCCGACTCCACGACCGACACCGCGAACCCGTCGGGCTCGAGAGCGAAGAAGGCCGACAGCTCCTGCGACGCGGCGTCGAAGTCCCCGGCGCGGGTGGCGGCGATCGCCCGGAACACCCGGGCATCGGGGTAGTCGGCATCCAACTCGACCGCCCGGTCCAGGTCGGCTGCGGCAGCGACGGGATCGTCGCTCCGCAGATGCGCCCACCCCCGATAGCTGAGCGCCTCGACGTCGTCGGGACTCCCCTCCAGCACGTCGGTGTAGCACTCGACGGCGCCCGCAGGGTCACCCATGGCGCTGCTGCGGCAACGGGCCAGCGCGTCCCGCGACGACACCGGTGTCGTGCCGGGCTCACGCTGCGCCGTCCCCCGCACGAGGAGCGCACCGACCACCACGATCAGGCCGACCACGGCGACCAGGACGACGAATCGACCACGCCACGAGGGCACCGCCACATCCCCCTCGGCCCCCGCCGGCCCTGCGCTCCGGTCGACGTCCACCGGCGCGGAACCGTCGAGCCCTGGTCGGGTCGGCGCGGCGGCGCGGGCAGGTGTTGCCGTCTCCGTCGTCTCCGTCGTCTCCGTCGTCTCCGCCGCCGCGGCCGCCCGCCATCTCGGCCAGGCCCATGCCAGCGCCACCACGGCACCTCCAGCCACCACCAGCGGCAGCATCCAGACCAGCAACCCCGCACCGCTGGAGGGAGGGGTCAGGAGCACCTGCTGGCCGTAGCGCTCCACGAAGTAGTCGAGGATCTCGTCGTCGGAGGCGCCTTCGGCCATCTGGGCACGGATCTCGTCGCGGAACTGCTCCGCCAGCGGTGCCTGGGACCCCGCCACCGACTCCCCGACGCACTGCAGGCACTTCAACTTCTCGGCGAGTGCGAACAGCCGGTCGTCGGTCGGTGCACCGGCGCGATCGGCCGATCCTGCGAACAGGAGCCCACCACCCACGATGAGGGCCATGGCCACCCACCAGAACCACCTGCGACGCACCGACGCGGGGATCATCCGACCCTCAGCCGTGCTCGGCGATCAGGCGGTCGAGGCCGTCCGCCGTGACGCCCCCTGCGAGCTTCTCCACGACGGTCCCGTCGGGAGCCACGAGGTAGGACTCCGGGAGCTTGACCACGCCGTAGTCGAGCACGATGCCTCCGGTGTCCTCGGCGATCACCGGCCAGTCGCCCCCGTTGTCGGCGAAGAACTGCTCGATCACCGATGCGGGCTCGTCGAAGGCCACGCTCACCACGGCGGCGTCCTCGGTGTGACGACCGGCGAACTCGATCAGCTCGGGGTGCTCGGCCACGCACGGCGGGCACCAGGTGGCGAAGAAGTTCACCAGCACCCACCGCCCCCGCAGGGACTCCAGGTCCACCGGCTCCCCCGCGGTGCTCATCCCGACCAGCGGCGGGGCCTGGTCCTGCACCACCTGATCGCTCGTGTCCGCCTCGTCGCCGCCACCGGCGGTGGCCAGCAGGACGACGAGCCCGGCGAGGACCGCGCCCACGACGACCACGACCACCAGCACCCGTGTGCGTGCGCTGCTGGATGCGTCGCGAGGAGACGGGTCCCCGACCGGCGCGGTCACTGCAGCGCCTCCTGCCCCTCAGCAGCGGACGACGGCTCCGCCAGGCCGGAAGGCTCCGGGGCTCCGCCCGACTCCTGCGTGGGCCCATCGCCCGCCCCGGCATGGCTGCGACGGCGCGAACGTCCCGGGATCAGGGCCAGCACCGTGCCGAGGACCATCACCATCCCGCCGGTCCACACCCAGACGACCAGCGGCTGGACCACGACCCGCAGGCCGATGGCATCCGTCGCAGCCCCGTCACCACCGGGGTCGGCCGTCTCGGGTGAGGAGGTCAGCGCCAGGTACACGTCCTCGGTCGGCCCCACCCGCACCGAGGGCGTGCCGATCACCTGCCCGTTGCGCCGGTAGCGGTTGAGACGAGGTTCGAAGACCCGTTGGTCGTCGACTCGCACCCGGGCCGCCACCGTCACCACCCTGGCGCTGCGGGAGGTCGTGGTCCCGAGGTACTCGACCGTGTGACCGTCGATGGTGGCGGTCTCGCCGGGACGAAGCTCCAGCTCGGCCTGGCGCAGGTAGCTGCCGGAGGCCGCGAGCGCCACGGCGACCAGGATCGTACCCAGGTGGACCACCATCCCGCCGTAGGTGCGCCCGACCAACCCGCGCCAGCCTGCGGCGCGCACGCCCATGGACAGCTGACGCAGGGCAGAGCCGGCCGCGAAGCCCGCGAGCGCGAACGCCAGCAGCGGAGCCCAGCCCCGCGCACCCCAGAGGATGGCCACCACGAGCGAACCGACCCCCACCCAGGCGGGCCAGAACAGCCGCTCCCGCAGCAGCCCGGAGCTTGCCCGGCGCCAGGGCATGACCGGAGCGACCGCCATGAGGGTGAGCAGCGCGAAGCCGATCGGGGTCGCCATGCGGTTGAAGTACGGGACCCCCACCGACAGCCGCTCCCCGTCGATGGCCTCGGCCAGCAGGGGGAACACGGTGCCCAACAGCACGACGAAGGCGAAGGCGGAGAGCACGAGGTTGTTCGCCAGGAAGGCCCCCTCCCGCGACAGCGGGGAGTCGATCCGACCCACCGACCGCAACAGGTCGGCCCGCCAGGCGATCAGACCCAGCGAGACGAGGACCACGGCGGCGAACAGCCCGAGCAGCATCGGCCCCACGGCGCCGGAGGCGAAGGCGTGCACCGACTCCACCACCCCCGAACGGGTGAGGAAGGTGCCGAGGATGGTCAGGCTGAACGTGGCGCACAGCAGGGAGATGTTCCACACGCGCAGCATCCCCCGCCGCTCCTGCACCATCACCGAGTGCAGATAGGCGGTGCCGGTGATCCACGGCAGCAACGAGGCGTTCTCCACCGGGTCCCACGCCCAGTAGCCGCCCCAACCCAGCACCTCGTAGCTCCACCAGCCGCCGAGCACGATCCCTGCGGTGAGGAACCCCCAGGCGACCAGCGTCCAGCGTCGGGTCTCCACCAGCCATCCCTCACCGACGCGCCCCGATGCCAGCGAGCCGATGGCGAAGGAGAAGGGCACGACGAAGCCCACGTAGCCCAGGTAGAGCATCGGCGGGTGGAACGCCACCAGCACGTGGTTCTGCAGCAGCGGGTTCGGGCCGGGGCCGTCGAAGCCGGGAGGCGGATCGAAGGGCTGGAACGGGTTCGCCGCCACCAGGAGGATCAGCAGGAAGCAGGTGGTGACGGCGAACATCGCCACCAGCGCCCAGGCCACCAACGGGTCCTCCAACCGGCGCCGGAACCCCTGGGCGACCGTCACCAGGTAGCCGGCGAGGATCAGGACCCACAGCAGGATCGAACCCTCCAGGGCGGACCACAGGGTGGCGACGTTGAACAGCGCGGGCGTGGTGGACGACCCGTGCTCGGCGACGTAGGCGACGGTGAAGTCCCGGGTGATCAGGGCGCGCTCCATGGCCAGGAAGGCCACCAGTGCCCCGATGCCCACCACGAAGGCGTAGCTGCGGCCCATCTGCAGGCGGTCGCGGCGCCCGGAGCGGATGCCGGCGACCAGCACGACCACCGCCGACGCAGCAGCGACCAGCGCCACGACGATGCCGGCCAGTCCGAGCGCCCGGTTCACCCCTGCGCTCCGCCGCCGGCTCCCCCGAGCACCCCGGGGTTGCCGACGGAGGACCCCTCCGACACCGCTGCGCCGAGCTCGGCGTCGGCCTCGGCCTCACGTACCCGATCGGGGTTCTCCTCGTCGTAGGTGCTGTCGTGCTTGATCAGGATCTCGTCGCTGGCGAAGGTGTCGCCCACGAACCGACCCTCGAGCACCACCGGGATGTCGGGGCCGAACAGCTCCGGCGGCGTGCCGGTGTGCTCCACCGGCACCTCGACGCCGTCGTAGCGCAGCACGAAGCGGACGCCCCCGTCGACCTCTTCCACGGTGCCGTAGCCGACGTTGCCCTGCATCCGGAACCGGTCGTCGCCCAGGTCGGCCTTGCGCTCGACCGCCTCGTCGACGTTGTAGAAGAACGTCGCCGCGTCCCCGATGCCGCGCAGCAGCACGAAGCCCAGCGCACCCAGCAGCACCACCAGCGCGCCGACGGCCACCGCGCGCCGAGCGCTGCCACCCTTCGATGGCGGCCCCTCGGCCGAGGGGCCGGTCCTCGGGGTGAGGTCGAACCCCGCCCCGCCCCCGGGGGGGTCCGCCACCGCGGCGGCGTCCGGCGACTCGGGGTCGTCGACCCGGCCACGGCCCTCGGAGCTCACATCCACCGCCGATCCTCCTCGGGCACCCGTCGCGAGAGCTCCCGGCCCCTCCTCAGCACCCAGGCCGCGTACACGCCGACGGCGACGAAGGTGACGATCCACGCCAGGGCGATGTAGCCGCCGGTGGAGAGGGCCAGCACGGGCAGCACCGCCGAAGTCGCGCTCATGCCGGCGCACCTCCCTGGCTCGTGCCTGGCGCAGCCTCGGCCCGGCGCTCGGCGATCGCACCCTCGAGCCCCAGCTCCTCGGTGCGCTCGGCCAGCCACGCCACCCGGAACCGGTGGATCAGGAGCCAGGCGAACAGCGCCAGGAACGCCAGCAGTCCCAGGTAGGCGGTGAACAGCTGGGTGCCCTGCATCTCGGGGTCGACCGTGGCGAAGATCGTGCGCGACTGGTGCAGGCCGCGCCACCAGTCCACCGCCTTGTGGGTGATCGGGATGTTCACCACCGCCATCAGCCCGATCACCGCGCTCACCGTGGCCCGGGTGCGCGGCGAGGCGGGGATCGAGCGCACGACCAGGTAGCCGATGTAGGTGAGGAAGAGCACGGTGGTGGCCACGAGGCGCGGCTCCCATCGCCAGAACACCCCCCAGGTCACGCGACCCCACATCATCCCGTTGAAGATGGTGAGGCCGAAGAACACCACGCCGATCTCTGCGGAGGAGGCTGCCAGCAGGTCCCAGAACTCGCTGCGCTTCCAGAGGTACACGGCCGAGGCGATGGCGGTGATCACGAAGGCCAGGTAGGCCACCGACACCGTCGGCACGTGCATGTAGAGGATGCGGATGGTCTCGCCGAGCTGCGCGTCGGGCGGGCTGATGACCAGACCGAACAGCACCAGGGCAGCCATGCCGACCAGCGCGACCAGGCCCAGCACCCGGGTGACGCGGGACCCGGTGGTGGTCGGAGCTGCTGTCGCTGCGATCGAGCTCATGTGTCCTCCAAGAGGGGCCGGAACACCACGGCGCCCAGTCCGAGATAGGCCACGGCGAACACGCCGAGGAGGGTGACCCAGGGCCACCCACTGCCGGCTTCCAGCCCGAGGGCGACCTCGCTGCCCCGTGTGGCGGCGATGAGCACGGGGGCCAGGAGCGGCAACAACAAGAGTGGCAGCAATGCGGAGCTCTGGCGAAGCCGGGCTGCGAGGACACCGTAGGTCGCACCCACCGACGCGATCCCGACGGTGCTGAGAGCCACCACAGCGCCAAGCCAGCCCCA
Organism: uncultured Microthrixaceae bacterium; assembly: GCA_964420125.1. Taxonomy (GTDB): domain Bacteria; phylum Actinomycetota; class Acidimicrobiia; order Acidimicrobiales; family Microtrichaceae; genus CAYQQQ01. The sequence continues at coordinate 13,945 of CAYQQQ010000039.1, read as the reverse complement.
GCCCCCGAGTCGGGTGTCGTACAGCACGACCACGCCCACTCCGAGGACCAACTCCAGTGCCACCAGCAGCGCCACCAGCGCCAGCACCTTGCCCAGGTAGATGCGCCACGCCGGCAGGCCCGAGAGGCGCAGCGCGTCGAGCACCCCGTCCTCCACCTCCACCGCCCACGACCGCTGCACGGCCAGCACCGCGGTGAACAGCACCGTCACCCAGAAGAGCCCGGCGGTCGCCCGCGCCAGGTCCTCCCGGTCGGGGTCGAGCGCGAAGGCGAACAACAGGAGCACCAGCAGGGCGAAGGGCAGCATCTGCCCGGCGGCCACCTTGGCGCGCCGCTCGAGGCGCAGGTCCTTGCTCGCCACCAGCCACACGTCCGCCCAGGCGCTCATGGCAACCGCTCCCCGCCCGCAGGTGGCGTCATGCCGCCTCCTCCGACGCCACCGTGCCCCCCGCCAGGCGCACGGTGCGATCCGCCAGATCCACCGCTCGATCCAGCTCGTGGGAGGCGAACAGCACCGTGGCTCCCGCAGCCGACCCCTCCCGAACCAGGTCGTCCACCACGTCGCGCCCGTCGGCGTCGAGCCCGCTGTGCGGCTCGTCCAGCAACCACAGCTCCGGGCGACGGGCGAGCACGCAGGCGAAGGCGACCCTGCGCCGCTGCCCCGCGGACAGCGAGTGCACCGCCAACCCGTGGAGGCGCTGGGCCACGCCCATGCGGTCCAGCGCTGCGGAGGCATCGGCAGGGCCGACACCTGCGGCGCGGGCCCAGAACCGGGCGTTCTCCATCACCGTCAACTCGTCGTAGAGACCTGACGCGTGCCCGAGCAACCCCACCCGGCGGCGCACCGATGACCGGTCCCGGCACAGGTCCACGCCCAGCACCTCGGCTCCCCCGCTCACCACGGGGACCAGACCGGCGCACACCCGCAGCACGGTGGTCTTGCCCGCGCCGTTGGGCCCCTGGAGCAGCACCACCTCGCCGGCGCCCACGTGCAGGTCGACACCGGCCAGCGCGGGGAAGCGGCCGAGGAGGGCGACCGCCGAGCGGAGGCGCACGGCGGGGACGGCGGCGGGGGCGTCGGACACGGCGGCCAACACGGTACCGGTGAGGTCGCGACCACCCCAAGCACGACCGGCACCCGTCGCGACGGCGAGCACCGGTACCGTGGGTGGGTGCTCTCGCGTGTGCTCGGCGTGGTCGGCCGCATCCTCATCGGCCTCGGCCTGCTCGTGCTCGGCTTCGTGGCCTTCCAGCTCTGGGGCACCGGGCTGGAGGAAGCGCACCAGCAGGACGAGCTGACCGGCGAGCTCGCCGGCGAGCTGGGCGAGGCCGCCGGGGGTGCCACCACCGATCCCGCCGCCATCGCCGAGGCCCTGGGCGAGGTCGACCCGGCGACCGCCGATGCCCCTGCACCCCCACCCGAGGGCGAGCCGATCGGCGTCATCGAGATCCCGCGCATCGAGCTGGCCCGGGTGGTGGTCCAGGGAACGACCCGCGCCGACCTCAAGAAGGGACCCGGGCACTACGTGAGCACCCCGATGCCGGGCCAGCCCGGCAACGTGGGGATCGCCGGACACCGCACCACCTACGGCGCACCGTTCAACCGCATCGACGAGATCCGACCCGGCGATGAGATCGTCGTGTCGACCGCTCAGGGTCGCTTCGTCTACCGGGCGATCGCCGCGCCGGGCTCGACGGAGCAGGCCTGGTACACGGTGGACCCCAGCCAGAGCGAGGTCCTCGACGACGTGGGCGACGACCGCGTCACCCTCACGGCCTGCCATCCCAAGTACTCCGCCCGCCAGCGCATCGTCGTGCACGGGTTGCTGGAGGGCCCTGCAGCACCTGCGCCCACGGAGGTCGCGGCTGCGTCGCAGGGGGCGCCCTCCTCGCAGGAGGACTTCGACGAGGGGTTGGGATCCACTCCCGAGGAGCTCCCCCGCTCGCTGGCGTGGCTGGTGGCCGCGCTGGCGGTGGTGCTCGGCGCCTGGTTGCTCGCCCGATCGGTCCGCCTCCACTGGCTCGTGTGGTTGGTGGCCACGCCGGTGGTCCTGGTGCTGGTGTGGAACGGCTACGTGCACATGGACCGCTACCTGCCGGCCATCTGAGCGGCGCGCCGGCTCCCGGCGAGCGCCGCGACGTCTCGTTCAGTCGCCCCGGAACTCGGGGGCGCGCTGCTCGGCGAAGGCCCGCCGGCCTTCCACCAGGTCGCCCGAGGACCACGCCCGCTCGAAGGCCGCCCGGTAGGCGCCGCGCGGGTCGACGTCGCCGCCCGGGCGCTCCAGCAGGTCCAGTCCCAACTTGGATCCGGCCAGGCTGAGCGGCGCCAGGCGGGAGATGCGCCCGGCGAGGTCGTCGGCTTCCGTCACCACCGCCGTGCCGGGGTCGGCGTCCTGGCCGTGCTCGGCAGGGTCCACCATGCGCTGCACGAGACCGACGTCGACCGCGTGGCGGGTGTGGACAGGCTCGGCGGTGAGCAGCATCCAGCGCGCCGTGGAGTGCCCCGCCAGCATCGCCAGACGCTGGATGGTCCAGTGGTCGACCATCAGGCCGAGCTTGGCCACGGGCACCGCGAAGCGGGCCTCGGGTGTGGCCAGGCGCAGATCGCAGGCCAGGGCGAGCTGCATCCCCAGGCCCATGCACGAACCGGAGATGGCGGCGATGGTCGGTACGGGCAGGGCCGACAGGTCGTCGAGCGCGCCTCGCAAGGTATCGGCGAAGCGCAGGTCCTCCAGCTCCTTCAGGTCCGCACCGGCGCAGAAGTGGTTGTCGGAACCGGTCACCACCACGCAGCGCGCCGCGTCCTCCCGTGCGCGTCGGACCCCGGCGTGCAGCTCCTCGAGCACCTCGTGGTTCAACGCGTTGCGCCGCTGCGGGCGCGAGATCGTCAGGCGGGCGACCGGCCCGTCGAGCTGGTAGTTGACTGCTGGCATCTCTCCATCCTCGCGCCCCGGGGTCGGCGACGGGGTGGTCGAGGGATCGCGGCCGCCTCAGCGACCGGTCCAGTTGGGTGGACGCTTCTCGAGGAACGCGCTGACTCCCTCTGCGGCGTCCTCCAAGCCGGTGGTGATCGTGAGCATCGGATGCAGCACCCTCAGCGCTTCGGCGGCGGAGAGGTCCCACACGTCGTAGAAGGAGGTGCGTCCGAGCCGCATGACCGACGGAGATGCGGAGGCCAGGGTGGCGGCCAGCTCGTCCACCGCCGAGTCGAGCTCCGCCACGGGGACGACCCGGGTGAGGAACCCCATGTGATCGCCCTCGACGGCATCCACCCGCCGACCGGTCATCATCAGCTCCAGCGCACGCTTGGGCGGCATCGAGCGACACAGCGGCACCGTGATCATGTAGGGCCAGAGCCCGACGTTGATCTCGGGGGTGCCGAACACGGCGTCCTCGGCAGCCACCACCAGGTCGCAGCTCAAGGCGAGCCCGAAGCCGCCCGCCAGGCAGTAGCCCCGGACCTTGGCGATGGTGGGCTTGCCCAGGCGCCAGAGGTCCTCGAAGAGACCGGCCAGCTCGCCGCGCGAGTCGTGCAGCGCCGCGTAGCCCTCCTCGCCGACCATGCCCGTGAGGTCGGCGCCGGCGCAGAACGCCTTCTCACCGGCACCCGTGAGCACCACCGCACGGACCGCAGGATCGGCGCGCGCCTCGGCCAGGCCCTGCCGGAGGCCCTGCATGACGTCCCAGCTGAGCGCGTTGCGCCGCTCAGGGCGGTTGATGGTGAAGGTGGCCACACCGTCGGCCACCTCCCGGATGAGCTCGTCGCCAGACATGGCGCGCACCCTACCCAGGCCAGGGCGCCGCTGGACAGGCCCACCGAGCGGGCCCAGAGGAGGAATCCCCATTAGCGTTCCCACGATGGCACTCCTGCCCACGCTGCTCGCCCTGGCTGTCGGGGTCGGTCTGGGGTTCCGCTGGGGTGGCTCCCCCGACAACCTGCTCGAGTGGCGACCCCACATGTGGCACGTGGGCATGGCGGGTGTGAGCCTGGTGATCGTCTCCGACCTGGCCGGGCTGTCGGGTACGCCGGCGGTGCTGCTCCGGCTGGCGGCCGGCGCGCTGGTGCTGTGGTTCGCCGTGGTGAACGTCCGCACCGGGGGCATGGTGCTGGTCATCGCGGGCGTGGCCTCGAACCTGACCGTGACGCTGCTCAACTGGGGCATGCCGGTGTCGACGGGGGCGCTCGTGTCCGCCGGCATCGTCGAGCAGGCAGCCGACGTCCAGGGCGCCACCCTCACCGGCGGCCGCGAGGTGGCCGAAGGAGCGTGGCTGGGCTTCCTGGGTGACGTCATCCCCCTGCCGTGGGGTCAGGTGATCTCCATCGGCGACCTGCTGTGGCTGACGGGGCTCGCCCTCGTGACCGCGAGCGTCATGCGTCGCTACGAGGTCCGTGCCAGGGCTCGCCGTGGAGGACCTTCCTACGGTGCCTCGCTGTCAGCGCTCAACCGGGGACCGGCGCCGCGGCGCGGGCCGGGGCTGCACCCGTCCCGGCTGCCCAGCCGACGACACTCGCGCGAGTAGGACCGAGTCGACGTCCGCCGCCATCGTCGTGCCCCTCCGAGGCGCCGGGCGCGACCCGCACTCCTCGCCCTGCTGTCAAGGCGGTCGACCGGGCCGCGCGACCCGATGACAACTCCCCGAACGCGCGGTTGACTCGCTCCAGCGCCCGGAGCCGCCGGGCGGCAAGGGAGGACCTGATGGCACAGCTGGGACTCGACCCCGAGGAGATGACGGCACTCAGCCGCAACATGCGCAGCGAGGCGGCGAAGATCGATGCGGCCGCCAAGTCGCTGGATGGCCGCCTTCGAGGTGTCTGGTGGAAGGGCAAGGACGCCGAGAAGTTCAAGGGCGAGTGGCAGTCGCATCGCAAGGCGCTGGCCCAGGTGAGCGAGGCGCTCAACACCGCCGCCCGCCAGATCGACCAGAACGTCAGCCAGCAGCAGCAGGCGTCCGGCGCCTGAACGTGCTCGGCGGGAACCAGGACGATGTCGGGTTCGATCCACTGGCGGGTCGACCATCTCGGCACCCACGACGTCACCGTGGGGATCGGATCCGACACCACCGTGGGAGAGGTGGCGGCGGCCCTCGCCGCTGTCGTGTCGCCGGCCGGCCTACCGCCCGGGCCGGTCGGCGACACCGGTCACGCGCTGACGATCTGCTCTGCGGGAGCAGCGCTCGATCCGGGCGGCGTCGCTCACGAGACCGCGCCCCGCTCGGGCGGCACGATCTCGCTGGCGCCACCCTCCGGGGGCGTCCCCGCCGCCGGCGGGCTCGACGCGCCGGCGGTGCTGCGCAGCGGCACCTCGTCGCTCCGACTCCGCTACGGCCGCAACGCCGTGGCGGCCGGGGTGGCGGTGCAGGTCGGCCGCGACATCCGGGTCGTCGCTCGAGGTGCCGACCCGGTGATGCTCGACGGCGTGAGGGTGCACGACGAGGCGATCGTCCCCGACGGCGGTCTGCTCCGACTCGGCGACTGGGCGGCGACCGTGCAGGTGCTCGGCGACCTCCGCCCACCGCCTGCGACGGGCCCGTGGCGAACCCACGCGCCTCGACGAGGACCCTGGCCGCTCCACGAGGACGTGCGGGTCGAGCTCCCGTCCCCACCGGAGCCCGGACGGCTGCCCGGCATCCCCTGGCTGAGCATGGCGGTACCTCTGGCGATGGCGGTGGGGATCTGGGCCGCCAGCGGCAGTCTCCTGTGGAGCGGGTTCATGGCGATCTCGGTCGGCTACGTCGTGGCCGCAGCGCTCGAGGCGCGCCACGAAGCGCGCCTCGAGCAGCGATTCCGCTCCGAACGGTTCCGCCGGGAGCTCGACCGCGCTGCCGCCCGCCTGGATCGCCTCGAGCAGGAGGAGCACGAGCGCGACCAGCTCCGACACCCCTCCGGCAGCGAGCTGCTCGCGTGGTTGTATCCCGTCGGCCAACGGGTGTGGGAGCGCGACGCGTCCCACCCCGCGCCCCTCACCGTGCGCCTCGGCACGGCGGAGCTCCCCGCCGACGCGCTCGTGGAGCCGCCCTCCACGGACCTCCACGACGAGTTGGAGCCCCTCCTGCGGCGCCACCGACTCCACCGTCGAGCGGTCGTGGTCGACCTGGCGGCCACGGGAGGCCTGGCGATCGTCGGAGATCCCGGTCCTGCGCTCCGCCTCCTCGACGCCCTCCTGCTGCAGCTGGCGGTGCTGGTGGCACCCGACGTCGTCCAGATACGCGGTCGGCCCCCCGATGCGGGCCCGACGCACTGGACGGACTGGCTTCCCCACCGCCGAGGCGCCGGCAGCGTGGCGGTCGAGGTGACCGGCCCGTCGGGCCAGGACACGGCGCCCATGGGAGGGTCGGTGCAGTTGTGGAGCGGATCCACCACGTCAGGGCTGCCCAGCTCGGTGCGCGCCGTGCTCCACCTCCACCCGCACGCTCCCGCAGAGCTGTGCATCGGTCATGGACCGCCCACAGAGGTGGACCTCGAGCTCGGCGACGCCGGGTCCGCCGAGGAGGCCGCCCGACTGCTCAGCGGCCTGGTCCTCGACCAGGTCCACCTCCCCACCCCGGCAACCCTTCGCGGCATCGGCCTGCCCCTCGATCCGGACGATCTCCTCCGCCGTTGGGCGCCAGGAGGTTCGTGGGCCGACCGTCGAGCGCTGAACGCTCCCCTCGGGGTCGGGGACGGCGGCGGCGTGGTGCACGTGGACCTGATGGCCGACGGGCCCCACGCGCTCGTCGCCGGCACCACCGGTGCCGGCAAGAGCGAGCTCCTGCGCACCTGGATGGCGGGCCTCGCGGCCCTGCACCCACCGGTTCGGCTGCACCTGCTGCTGGTGGACTACAAGGGGGGCACCAGCTTCGGCCCCCTGAGCCGCCTTCCCCACTGCGCCGGCCTGGTCACCGACCTCACCCCGCAGCGTGCGCAACGGGCGCTGGCCGGTCTGCGCGCCGAGCTCCGACGGCGGGAGCGCCTGGTCGAAGGCGCCGGCGTGAGCGACGTGGTCGGCATGGCCCACGACGACGCACCCGCCTCGCTGGTGGTGGTGATCGACGAGTTCGCCACGCTGCTCGACGAGGTGCCGGAGTTCGTCGAGGGCGTGCTCGACGTCGCCCGTCGAGGCCGGAGCCTGGGGATACACCTGATCATGGCGACCCAACGCCCGAGCGGCGTGATCAGCGACGCCATCCGAGCCAACACCTCCTTGCGCATGGCCCTGAGGCTGCCTGACGCCGAGGACAGCCGGGACGTCCTCGGAGCACCCGACGCCTCGACGCTGCGCCGCGACCAGCCGGGTCGAGCACTGGTGCGCTTCGCCCACGACCGACTGCGGGCGGTGCAGGTGGCCTACAGCGGCGCGGCCGGCGCGGGTGGCGGGCCGTCGGTGCCGATCCATCCGCTCGGACATCCGGCCCCACCGACAGCCGGTGGGGACGACGACGCACCCGGGCCCAGCGAGCTGGAGCTCCTGGTGCAGGCCTGTCGCCAGGCAGCGACCGACGCGGGAGCGGTCGCGGCGAACCCGCCGTGGTGCGAGCCGCTCCCTGCGGTGCTGAGGCTCTCGCACGGCTCCTCCTCGGAGGCGGGCTCCGGCGTGGTGGTGCTCGGACAGGTCGACCTGCCCGAGCATCAGCGTCGCGGTCCGCTGGGGTTGGACCTGCGACGGGGCGGGGGCGTGCTGGCGGTGGGTGCGGCCGGCTCCGGCACCAGCACCACACTGCTCACCCTCGCGGCCGCATCGCACGCGCTCGGCTGGCAGGTCGCGGCGATCGATGCCGGCGGAGGGCTCGGGCCGCTCGGGCCCGTCCCCGCCGGAGACCACGAACGGGTGCACCGTCTGCTGCGGCGGCTGCAGGGGCGCAACGACGGCCCCCCGATGCTGCTGCTGATCGACGACCTCGCCGCCTTCGAGCTCGCCCAGCGGCCGGTGAACCGCGGCGAGGCGCTGGATCTGCTCACGCAGCTCGCCACCGCGGCGCCGACCCGACGGCTCGCACTCGCGGTCTCCGCCCGCCGCCGCGGCGACGTGCCTCCCGAGCTGCTGCACGCCCTCGGCGAGCGCCTCGTGCACCGCTGCCACGACCGCGACGCCGCCTCCGGCTGGGACGCACCGGAGTGGCTCGCGGACCCCCAGCTGCCGCCCGGCCGGGTGGCGCACCGGGGACGTGTGGCCCAGGTCGGCCTGTGGAAGGGGCCACTTCCCGCCGCACGTGCCCCCCGACGGCTTCCGCCGGAGGTCGTCCTCGACGAGCTGCCCGTCCCCGAGACGGCAGGCGACGGCGCGGGACGCCGTGCCGGCCAACCCCTCGGTGCGGTGCGGTCGGAGTCGACCGCACCTCCGCTCGTGGTCCCCATCGGAGTGGAGGCCGACACGCTCGGACCTGCCACGGTCGACCTGAGCGTCCACCACCTGTTGATCACCGGTGGTCCGGGCAGCGGGAAGTCGACCGCGTTGGCGACCCTCCGGGCAGCAGCCTCCCGGCGCGGCCTCACCACGATCGTGCCGAGCGAACCCGGGGAGCTGGGGTCGCTGCTCCTCGACCACCCCGCCGAGGAGGCACGTCCGGTGCTGGTGCTGCTCGACGACGCCGAGGACTGGTGCGCGGAGCCGACGGCCGACGCGCTGCTCGAAGAGGTGCTGCTCGCCGCCCGCGCCCGCCCGCTGAGGCTGGCGATCGCGGGCGAGCCCGGCGCGCTGTGGCGCAACGGCGGTGCGGCTCTCGAACGTGTGCGGTCCGGCCGAAGCGGAGTGATCCTCGGTGACGCCGCGCACGAGCACGAGATGCTCCTGCACACCCAGCTGCCCCGCCGTGACGACCTGCCCCTCTCGGTGGGCCGAGGATGGCTCCTCCACCGAGGTGCACCGACGCTGGTGCAGATCGCGCGCTCCTGACGGCGCTCGTCGCCGCCCGTGGGCGCTCAGCAGCGGTCGAGCGCGACGTGATCCAGCAGGTGCAGGTCCTCGGGGCTCACCAACCTGGTCGCCAGGCTGTGCTCGACCAGGCGGCGACGACGGTTCGCTGCGCTGTCGCCGTAGTCGCCGTGGACGCCCTCGATGCCAGCCCGAGCGAACTTCAGGCACAGGTGGTCGAGCTTGCGGGTGAACTTGGGCAACGACCACCCCAGGCGGACGGCACACGCCCGATTCGCCGGTGGATCCGACGACTCGGCGAGCGGATCCCTCAGACGCGGCTCGCACATGGCCAGCACCACGAGTCGCTGGTCATCGGTGAGCTCGACCACGCCCCACTCCAGGGTGCGCGGAGCCCCGGACGGTGCCCGGAGATCGAAGTCGAGCTCGAGGTCCTCGACGGCCCCTTCCAGCTCGTAGCGGAGAGGGCCGGCGGTGAAGCTCACACGGAACTCGGCGAAGCCGATCGACACCCCCGTGCCCGGAGCCAACAGGGCCGAGGTCGGGCCGCGGAGGTCCTGGAGGTGCAGCGGGATGCTCGAACCGAGGTTGTCCAGCCACCAGTGGCCGGACCGATCGACGAACCGGCCCAGCACCCGGTGGAGGTACGGGTTGGTGTCGATCTCGAGCTCGGCGAGACGACCGAAGCGGAGCTCTCCCCCCTCCGCGACCACGTGGCTCTCCCCGCAGAACTCCACGAACGCTCTCCCCATGTGCGTCACGTTAGCCAGATGAGGCACGCTGGGTCTCGTGGCTCCCGAGGTACCCGGCGACGACGACCCCGTGCTGCGACATCGCGCACGTGTGGCGCGCTGGAGCACGACCGGCAAGCGCATCGGCTACCTGTGCTTCGCCCTGGCCATGGTCCTGTTCTTCGTGGCGCTGGCCCTGCAGCTGCCCGGATGGGCGGTGGCCTCTGTGGTGGGCCTGATGCTCGCCGGCTCGATCGTCCTGCTGCCGTCCATCATCCTCGGCTACGGCGCCAAGGCGGCCGACAAGGAGGACCGGGGCGAGAAGTTCGGGTACTGACCACCCGAGCGGTGCACGGACTCGATCCGCAGCGGACGAACCTCGACGGCGCCGTCACAGGACCTGCACCCGGGCGGCCCTCCAGACCGCCTCGGTCGCGAGCTCCGGGCCCACGACGGTTCCGCAGGTCGGCATCGGGATGTGGCGCTCCAGCTCCACCCGGACACGGACCCCGGTTCCATCAGCGGCGACGACCTCGACCGTGGTGGCGAGCGTGTCGCGCTCGTGAGCGACCACCGTCGCCACCCGCTCCCGGGCGACCCACGACCACCCGTGACGGGCCAGGCCCTCGCGGTCGGCCACCTGGGGCACCGAGCCGGCGAGGGCGACCGATCCTCGGCAGTGGGCTGCCACCTCCGCGGCAGGTCGGTCGCGACGCAGCACCGTCGCCGCCACCTCCGGCGCCAGGTGCGCCCAGGACATGCCGTCGGGAAGCGAGATCGCGGTGGCGGCGAAGCGGTGCCCGCCCGCGTGAGAGGTCCGCCACACCCGGAACCCGGGCCCCTCCTCCGCCCCCAGCATCGCCACCAGCTCGCTGTGGAGCGCGGCACCGGAGCCTCCGCAGCAGACGTCCCGCGTGCCGTGCGTGCACACCAGCAGGTCGACGACGTCGTGGCCCGGGTCGTCACGATCAGCCGAGAACGACGACAGGGCAGCCCCGTCACCGCCCACCAGCGCGTCGAGCAGTCCGCCCGCCGCCTCGAGGTCGGCGACGCGCCACTCCCGTCGCTGGAAGGGCCCGGTGGCGCCGTCGTCGAGATCTGCCCGCTCGAACGCCATCACCTTCACCCCGCCGGACGTCTCCCGGGCGCCCGGGGTCGAGGCGCTGCGAGGGGCCAGGCCCTGAGGCCGCCACCGACGACCGTCGCCTCCCACGACCACCGCCGAGGGCTCGGGCGCCAGGGCGTCGAACGGCGGGGCCATGGAGATGTCCTTCGGCCAGGGCAGGGGGACCTCCACCGCCACCACGGCGTCCCAGTTGGGAGCGGAGCCCGCAGGATCGGCACCGGTGGAGCCGTGCGCCGCCGCACAGCGGATGCGAGGCAGGACGAGATCCGCAGCGAGCCGCACGGCCACAGGGTAACGGGGGCGGCCACCCGCTCCGGGTTCGGCCACGCAGGTCGCGAGTTGCTCGGCCGCACTGCGGCGAGCTGCGCCCGGCTCCGTGTCGGCCGCCCGCATTTGTTACCGTTGAGTAACTCTGATGGCGTCTGGAGCCACCACCGGCATCGGGTTCGGAGGGATCGGAACGGTGAGCGCCATGCGACTACCAGCAGCACAGCGCCGAGAGCAGCTGCTCGAGACCGCCATGCAGGTGTTCGCCCGCCAGGGCTACCACGCCGCGTCGATGAACGACGTGGCCGATGCCGCCGGGGTGACCAAGCCCGTGCTGTACCAGCACTTCTCCTCCAAGCGCGAGCTGTTCATCGAGCTGCTCACCGAGATCGGCAACCAGCTCCGCGACCGCATCGCCAAGGCCACCGCCGAGGCCACCGGTCCGCGGGAGCAGATCGAGATGGGGTTCCGCGCGTACTTCGACTACGTCGGCGCCAACACCGACGCCTTCCGCGTGCTCTTCGGCAGCGGGGCCCGCCGTGACCCGGAGTTCTCGTCGTTCGCCCGGGGCGTGGAGAGCTCGATCGCCGCCGCCATCGCCGAGCTGATCGTGGTCGACGGCCAGCCCGCAGAGGACCGGGCGCTGCTGGCCCACTCCATCGTCGGCATGACCGAGGCGGCCAGCCGCTACTGGATCAGCCACGACCGCGAGCCCGACATCGACACGCTGGCCCGGCGGGTGTCGCGCCTGGCCTGGTCCGGCATGCGGGGCATCGACTCCGACGCGCCCGGGGAGCGCTGAGGCCTCCACCCGGACGCGATCTGAGCGGCGAGGGGGCCGGTAGCGTGATCGTCATGGACGACGCCGACGCACACGTGCCCACGAGCTCCGGAGGCCGGAGCTCCGGTGGCCAGAGCTCCGACAGCTACGAGGTGGTCGTGGAGATCCCCCAGGGCACCCGCAACAAGTACGAGTACGACCACGACACCGGGGAGATCTGGCTCGACCGCCACCTGTTCGCCGCCACCGTGTACCCCGCCGAGTACGGGTTCTTCCCCCACACGCTGGCCGAGGACGGCGACCCGCTCGACGCCCTGGTCCTCCTCGAGGACCCCACCTTCCCGGGATGCCACATGCACGCCCGGCCGGTGGCCGTGCTGGAGATGACCGACGAGCACGGCCGGGACCTCAAGGTCCTGTGCGTGCCCGCCGGGGATCCGCGCTGGGCGGCCATCGAGGACGTCGCCGACGTGCCCGACTACCTGCTGGCGGAGATCCGCCACTTCTTCTCCGTCTACAAGGACCTCGAACCGGGCAAGGACAGCATGCTCGGCGACTGGAGCGGTCGACACGAAGCGCACGCGGCCATCGCCGACGCCTCGGAGCGCTACCACCGGGAGTGACCGCGCTCGAACGACCGTCGCACCTCGTGGTGTCGGGTCAGCGGGGCAGGCGCGGCACCTCGACGTCGAGCCCGACGCCCTCCACCCTCACCTCCCTGCCGAGGAGATCGGTGAGCGCTGCCTGATCGGCGTCGGTGAGGTTCCTGCCGGTGAGCGAGCGGGGCCAGCGGTGCTCCATCAGCACCACCGCCAGCTCGTTGCCGTAGATGTACAGCAGGCCCAGCAGGTAGGACCACGACAGCAGACCGAAGACCACGACGAAGATCCCGTAGGTCTGGGAGGACTGCAGCACGAAGCGGTCGATGTACCACGTGCCGAGCAGCTGCAGCACCAGCCACGCCGTCCCCACGAAGGCTGCACCCGGCATCTGTGCCAGGATCGGCACCTTCCTGGCGCACAGCAGCCAGTGCAGGCCGAGATAGCAGAGCGAACCGGCCAGGAAGGGCAGCACGAAGCCCGCCGCCCGCTCCACCGTCGAGGTGCCGGGGTCGTCGAACACCCAGGTGGCCGCACCGGAGAGCACGAGGCAGGCACCGACGAGCACGGCTGCGGGAAGCGAGCGGAGCTTGCGGAGGATCCAGGGCGGTCGGCGGAACACCGGGACGCTCCACAGCGTGTTGAGCGCCTCCTGGAGCATCTCGAGCAGACCCAGACCGGCCCACAGCGAGACCAGCACCGACAGGGCCACCACCAGCTCGGACCCCCCGGCGGCCCCGGCGGTGCTCTTGATCTCCTCCCCCACCGCCGGCACCGAGGCCAGCGTCGAGTCGATGAGGTCCTCGCGCAGCTCCGGGTCACCCGCCAGCAGCAGCCCCACGACGTTCACGAACGCCAGCAGCAGGGGGAAGAGCGAGAAGAACCCACGGTAGGCCAGCAGCATCGCCAGCTGGCCGCCCCGGTCGTCGCCGTACTTCTTGAGCACGCCGAGCACCACCGCCACCGGGGGGATCCGGCGCTGGATCGCGTCGATCCGGTCGACGGTGCGGTCGATGAGGTTGACGCTCGGGGGCTCGGAAGGAGGATCTGGCTCGGTCACCTCGCCCGGACGCTACCGGCTGGCCCGTCGTGGCGGCGTGAGCGCCCCGACGGCGGGAGCGCCCCGACGACCCGGGCCGAGGACGTCCACCCTGGGCGGGTAGGTTGCGTCGATGCCAGAGGAACCTCCCGACCCGATCTCTCCCGCCCACCCCGAGCTGGGCTGCTACCTGCTCGCCGGGGCGGCGGCGGACCCCTCCGCGCTGATCGGCGAGGTGCAGGACGCCGAGGCGCTGGGCCTGGGCGTCGGGTTCGTCTCCGAGCGCTTCAACGTGAAGGAGGCGATGGTCCTCCACGGTGCCGCCGCCGCGGTGTCGCGCACCCTGCACATCGCCACCGCAGCGACCAACCACAGCACCCGCCACCCGCTCGTCACGGCCAGCGCCGCCATGACCGCCCACCGCCTCAGCGGGGGACGGTTCACCCTCGGCCTCGGCCGCGGGATCAAGCCGATCTTCGACCTCGCGGGCATCGCGCCCATCACCACCGCCCAGATGGAGGACTTCGCCCAGCTCATGCGGCGGCTGTGGCACG
>CAYQQQ010000038.1:13635-29271 GCA_964420125.1 uncultured Microthrixaceae bacterium | reverse complement strand
CCCACATTCACATGCGGCTTCGTACGCTCAAACTTCTCCTTGGCCATGGGACCAACTCTCCTGTGCGGGCAGGTGGACTGCGGTGTTGTGTGGATGGATTCCGGGCCGGTGCGAACCGGTCGGAGTAGCGGCGGTCGGACTCGAACCGACGACCTCTCGATTATGAGCCGAGCGCTCTCACCAACTGAGCTACGCCGCCGAGGCACGGAGCCGGAGCACCGCGACACGACCCGGCCCAGCGAGCTGTGACCGGTTGGAGCCCCCTGTCAGAATCGAACTGACGACCTTTTCCTTACCATGGAAACGCTCTGCCGACTGAGCTAAGGAGGCACGGCCACGAGTGGACCGGTGGTGCAGGTTAGCGGAGCGCCCCGAACCCTCTCAAGGTCGTAGCCTCCGCGACCCGATGCACAGGTGTGCGCTTCGAACGACTCGTCATCGACAACGGTGACCACTCGCTGGCCATCGACCTCCATCCGCGCCTCACCGTCCTGACGGGACTGGGACAGCTGGAGCGCGACGCCCTCACGACGGAGCTCATCGGTGCATTGAGCAGCTCCCGACCGGGGGTGCACCTCGAGCTCCAGGCGGACTCCGGCACCCGCTTCGCGGTCTTCCGACCCGAGGGTTCGGCTGCCCGGGTCATCGACATCGACCACCGACTCGACGTCACGAACCAGTTCGCCACGCCCGACGGGCGGATCGACCTCCTGGCCCGCGCGGACCTGGACACCCACGCTGCCCGCCGGCTCATGCACCTCGACGCGCAGCAGCTGTCCGAGTCGGTGGAAGGCGACCGCCTCGTGCTGGCCCTCGCCTCGGTGGACCAGCGGGAGCTGTGGGCCACCGCGGACGACCTGGTGGCCGCCACGCGGTACCTCGACAGCGAGGCGGACGACGTCGGTTCCTCCGCCGAGGACGCGGAGGCCGTGGCGCGCATCGAGGAGCGCCACGCCGACTTCGAGGCCGCCCAGGCCCAGGCCGAGCAGGTCAGGAAGGTGAACTTCATGGTGGCCGGCATCGCGGCGCTGTTCGCCATACCGGCGACCCAGATCCTCGGCGTGGCGGGCCTCGCCGCCCTCGGGGTCATCGCCGCGGCCGCGGTGGTGATCTCGGTGATCTACTGGCGCCGCGTGGAGTCGGCCTCGAGGGCGGAAGCCGCCGCGCTGGAGGCTGCGGGAGCCCAGAGCTACCTCGGGTTCCACCTGCAACGGGTCAACGGGCTGCTGGGATCGGACGCCAAGCGGCGGCGGCTGCTGGCGGCGGCGGAGCGACGGCGCAACGCCGAGAGCCGCTGGAGCGTGTTGGCCGGTTCCACCACGGTGGAGTGGGCGCTGGAGCACCGCGCCCAGATCGAGGCGGCAGCGCGGTCCCGCCAGCACGTCCAGACCGTCGACCAGATGGCCTCGGGCGATGCCGTGACCGCCGCAGCGCACGTGCTGCGGCAGCGACTCGGCCTCCTGCACCGCGTCGGCCCCGGCCAGGAGAGCTTCCCCCTCCTGCTCGACGAGCCGTTCACACGTCTGGGCGAGGAGGCGGTCGCACCGCTGCTGTCGCTGCTGTTGGAGCAGTCCCAGCACCAGCAGATCCTCCTGCTGACCGCACAGGGCTCGATCACCTCCTGGGCACGGCTGGAGTCGATGACCGGCGCGCTCGAGGTGGTGGAGCCGATGCCCAACGCCATGACCTGACCTGCGACGAGCCTGCGGCCGGTACATTCGTCGGCGTGAGGCTGCGCCCTGCGACCGCCGACGACGCGGCGGCGATCATGGAGATCTACAACCACGAGGTGCTCACCTCCACGGTGACCTTCGATCTGGTTCCCCGGACCCTCGAGGAGCAGCGTCACTGGATCACCGATCGCTCCGGCGCCCACGTGGTCGTCGTCGCCGAGGAGGACGGTGCCACGATCGCCGGCTTCGGCGCGCTCTCCGCCTACCGGGAACGGGCGGGGTACGCCACGACCGTCGAGGACTCGGTCTACCTCGGCGAGTCGCACCGCGGCCGGGGGGTCGGAGCCCTGCTCCTCGCGGAGCTCGTGGGGGTGGCCACCGCCCATGGGTTCCACGCCATGATGGCCAAGATCGTCGCCGGTCACGAGGCGTCGATCTCCCTGCACCGCAGCGCCGGGTTCGAGATCGTGGGCCGCGAGCGCGAGGTGGGCCGCAAGTTCGGCAAGTGGTTGGACGTGGTGCTCATGGAGCGCCTCCTCTGACCGCGTTCCGGACGCTGGCCCACACGTCACCCCGATGCGTCAGCGCCTTCAGATCAGCTCTGGAGGCGAACACGGTCACATCGAGCGCTCCGCACCTCCAGAACCCATCCGAAGGCACACAGCACCCCGGCCGCCCGAAGGAACCGGGTGCCCGCCGGGACGGGAGCCAGCACGGCCCGGGCTGGGGCAGGGGCCCCAGCTCCGGGAGGAGACGGGCACCGCTGGCGGCGACGACTCTGCCGAAGGAACCGGGTGCCCGCCGGGACGGGAGCCAGCACGGCCCGGGCTGGGGCAGGGGCCCCAGCTCCGGGAGGAGACGGGCACCGCTGGCGGCGACGACTCTGCCGAAGGAACCGGGTGCCCGCCGGGACGGGAGCACAGCACAGTTGGTGGGCCGGGGAGGATTTGAACCTCCGAAGGCATACGCCGGCAGATTTACAGTCTGCTCCCTTTGGCCGCTCGGGCACCGACCCACGGAAGCGATCACGATAGCGTTCTGGCCGACCGCCGAGAAACTCGATGGAGGAACGTACGTGCCCAGCTTCGACATCACCTCGGAAGTCGACGAGCAGGAGATCCGCAACGCCGTCGATCAGGCGAGCCGCGAGGTGTCCAACCGCTTCGACTTCAAGAACACCAACTCGTCCCTGGACCTGGGCGAGGGCTCGATCACGCTGCGCTCCAGCACCGAGGACCGCCTCGCCGCCCTGAGGCAGGTGCTGGAGGAGAAGCTGGTCAAGCGGGGAGTGTCGATGAAGGCCGTGGACTACGGCAAGGTCGAGGAGGCGTCCGGGGGCTCCGCCCGCCAGGTCGCCACCCTCGTGGCCGGCATCAGCTCGGAGAAGGCGAAGGCGCTCAACAAGTTCATCAAGGAGCTCGGCCTCAAGGGCGTCCAGTCCCAGACCCAGGGCGAGCAGCTGCGGGTGACGGCCAAGAAGCGCGACGACCTGCAGTCGGTGATCGCCGCCTGCAAGGAGCACGACTTCGGCATCCCGCTGCAGTTCGGCAACTTCCGGGACTGAGGCCGACTCTGCGGGGTGATTCGGGCGACAGCGTCACGAGTCGCTCGGGTTCGCCTACGTCGTCACGGGAGCATCGTCGGACAGGGTGTGTGCGGGGACGGGGACGGCGGTAGCCATGGTTTCCTGTACGTCGGGCCCCCAGCGCGAACCGTGCGGGGAACCAGCCTGCGGCCTCCCAACAGTCCCTCCGATTCGGGACTGTGAAGACCATGTACCCCGACGTCACATGCCAACCTTCAGAGCTTCCGGGAGGGATGGGTGCCCAGACAAGCTCGAGGTGGTCTTCGATGACCTGGGCATCGCAAGCGCCGAGGGCATCGCGCACCTCCATCTCGGGCCGACTCCATCCGTCCTGCCTGGCTCTTCCGCTGAAGGCCTCAGAACCGGTCGCTGCTGCGCAGTCGGGCGATGCGCTCCTCGACCGGGGGATGGGTCGAGAACCACCGCGACACCTGGCTGGCCCGCAGTGGGTTGACGATGTAGTTCGACGCCTCGGCAGGGTTGATGTCCACCGGATGGTGGCGGGCTCCGGACTCCAGCTTCTCCAGCGCCCTGGCGAGAGGTTCGCCGGTGCCCAGCAGGCGGGCCGCCGAGGCGTCCGCCTCGAACTCCCGACTGCGGCTGATCGCCATCTGGATCAGTCCGGCGGCGATCGGGGCGAGGATCAGCATCAACAGGCCGGCCAGCGGGTTGTCCCGGTCGTCGCCACGGCCGCCGCCGAAGATCAGCGCCCAGCGCGCCATGCTGGCCACGAACGTGATGCCCATGGCCACCGCCGCGGCCACCGAGCCGATGAGGATGTCGCGGTTGCGGACGTGCGCCAGCTCGTGGGCCAGGACCCCTTGGATCTCCTCCCACGACAGCGTCTGGAGCAGACCCTCGGTGACGCAGACCGCGGCGTGCTGCGGGCTGCGACCCGTGGCGAAGGCGTTGGGCTGCGGTGAGCGCGAGACGTACAGACGTGGCGTGGGTATCCCGGCCCGGCCCGACAGGTCGGCGACGATGGCGTGGTACTGGGGCATCTGCGTCGCGGTCACCTCGACAGCCCGAGCGCTCCGGATGGCCAGGCGGTCGCTGAACCAGTAGGACCCCCCGGCCATCGCCAGACCCATCAGGAGCCCGACCACCACGCCGGTTCGACCCCAGAACGAACCGATGAACATGCACAACGCACCCAGACCGGCGAGCAGCGCTGCGGTCTTCATGTTGTTGCGCATCCGCTCCTCCTCTCGGTCGGCTGCTCGTGGAGCTTCGAGGAGATGGTAGGAGAGAGGTTCCGCGGGTCCTCCCCGCCAGGAGCCGGGGCGCTGTGGGGGGCCTCAGACCTGGTCGCCCGACGCCGACCTCACTCGTAGTAGCCGGAGTGGATGTAGACGCAGGGCACTCCCTCGCCGTGGAACATGCCCACGTTGCGGGGGTCGTCCTCGAAGGCCAGACGCAGCTCGAAGCGCTGCGATCGGAGCTCGGACACCGTGCGCTGCTTGAAGGAGCGGGACGCCTGGTAGTCGCCGAAGTCGCGCATGATCAGCAGATCCCAGCGAAGCCGGTAGCGCTCCAACCAGGCGAGCGTCTGGGGCAGCACGCGGATCGGTCGGGCCGTGAGCAGCACGATCGACAGGCGTGGATCGAGCACTTCGAGCAGGCGCGCCACCTCGTCGATGAGCTCGTCGTCGCCGCAGGCGTGGAAGAACGCCTCCCAGTCGCGTCGCGGGAACTCGATGAAGTGCTGCCGGCGACTGGCATCGGAGAGCACCCCGTCGAGGTCGAACACCACCGCTTCGATCGCGCCCGAGGGAGCCGTGTCCTCCTCAGAGCGCCACAACCAGTTGTCGAAGAGCGGGTCCCACCGTGGCACCGCAGCAGACTAGAGGCTGTGCCATACGACGGAGCCCCCGCCGCGCTACTGCGCCGAGCCGCGACCCGCCTCGGGGTGAGGAGCAGAGCGGCGATGGGCCGGCCGCGGGTGCTCGTCGAGCGCGTAGTCCGCCATCGGCGGCCACTCGACAGCCAGCGCGGCACGCTGATCCGCGTTGGGACGGCCCCACGACGAGCTGTGGTAGCCGGCGAGCTCCTGCAACGACACCGAGGTCCGGGGGTCCGCCAGGACCTCGACCTGCGAGGTGTCGATCCAGGCAGGGTGCGGCTGGCCACAGGCTCGGGCCACCCGCACCAGCTCCTGGCGCAACGTGGCCACGTAGCGCGCGGCGCGGGGAGCCTTGTCCGCGACCACGAGGCCCCGCTCGTAACGGGGATCCTGGGTGGCGACCCCCGTCGGGCAGCGGCCGGTGTGGCAGCGCTGCGCCTGGATGCAGCCGACCGCCATCATCGCCTCGCGTCCCACCGAGATCAGGTCGCATCCCAGTGCCATCGCCGCCACCGCACGGTGCGGCAGGCCGAGACGACCGGAACCGATGAAGACCACCTCGCCGGCGATGCCCTCCTCGGCGAAGCGCAGGTACACCTCCGGGAACCCGCGCAGGAAGGGCATCGACACGTTGTCGGCGAACACCATGGGCGCCGCGCCGGTCCCGCCCTCCCCGCCGTCGATGGTGATGAAGTCCGGTCCGGCGCCGCTGAGCGCCATGCGGCTGGCCAGCTCGGACCAGAAGCCGAGCTCCCCCACGGCGGACTTGATGCCGACCGGAAGGCCGGTCGCTGCGGCGAGGGACTCGATGAACTCGATCATCGAGTCGACGTCGTGGAACGCCGAGTGGCTGCTGGGGGACTTGCAGTCCACCCCCATGGGGATCCCGCGAGCCTCGGCGATCTCGCGAGTGATCTTGGCGGCCGGCAGCAGGCCGCCCAAGCCGGGCTTGGCTCCCTGGGAGAGCTTTATCTCCAGGGCCCTCACCGGTGCGGTGTCGATGGAGGCCATGAGGTGCTCGAGGCTGAAGCGTCCCTGGTCGTCGCGGCACCCGAAGTAGGCCGTGCCGATCTGCACCACCAGATCCCCTCCCTTCAGGTGGTGCACGGAGATCCCGCCCTCACCGGTGTTCTGCCAGCACCCTGCCTCCGCCGCACCCTCGTTGAGCGCCTCGACCGCTGACCCCGACAGCGATCCGAAGCTCATCCCGGAGATGTTGACCATCGACGGCGGCCGGAAGGCGTGACGGCGGCCGTGGGAGGCGCCCAGGACCTTGGCACCGGGAACCCGGAAGTCGACCTCCGCGTGGAGCGGCTCGCCGGGGAGCGGATCGAGGGGGAAGGTGCTCTGGCGGATGATCAGGTAGCCGGGGGTCCGCTCCATCTGCGAGTCGGAACCGAAGCCGAAGAGGTTGTCCTGCGCCTTCGACGACGCGTACACCCAACGACGCTCGTCCCGGTTGAAGGGGCGCTCCTCCTCGTTGGAGGTGACGATGTACTGGCGCAGCTCGGGTCCGAAGGTCTCCAGGATGTAGCGAAGGTGCCCGATGAGGGGGAAGTTCCGAAGGATCGCCCGGCGCGTCTGGAAGCGGTCGTGCAGGGCGACGCCCACGAGGAGCACTGCCACCACCGCCAGGGCGATCAGCCAGCCCACGCGCGGCGCCCGTCAGTCCTCGTCGCTCGCCGAGGACGCCCGGGCCCGGATGGCCTCCACCACGGAGGCGTCCGCCAGGGTGGTGGTGTCACCCAGCTCACGCCCCTCCACCACGTCGCGCAGCAGCCGCCGCATGATCTTGCCCGAACGGGTCTTCGGCAGATCCGGCACCACGATCACCGCCCGGGGCCGGGCGATGGCGCCGAGCTTCTTGGCCACGTGCCCTCGGATCTCCTCCCGGAGCGCGTCATCGGCCTCCACGCCGCCCCGGAGGATGACGTAGCCGACGATGGCCTGGCCGGTCGTGTCGTCGCTGGCACCGACCACCGCCGCCTCCGCCACCGCCGGATGGTCGACCAGGGCGGACTCGACCTCGGTGGTGGAGATGCGGTGCCCGGACACGTTCATCACGTCGTCGACCCGGCCCAGCACCCAGATGAAGCCGTCCTCGTCGATCTTGGCGCCGTCGCCCGCGAAGTAGCGGCCTGGGAAGCGGGACCAGTAGGTGTCGACGTAGCGATCGGGATCACCCCAGATCCCCCGCAGCATCGCCGGCCACGGGCGGGTGAGTGTGAGGTAGCCGCCACCGTGGTCGACCCGGTCGCCGTGGTCGTCGACCAGCTCCACGCCGATGCCGGGGAGCGGCCCGCAGGCCGAGCCGGGCTTGGTGGAGGTGATGCCGGGCAGGGGGCTCAGCATCTGCGCACCCGTCTCGGTCTGCCACCACGTGTCCACGATCGGGCACCGGCCGCCGCCGATGTGGCGGTGGTACCACATCCAGGCCTCGGGGTTGATGGGCTCGCCCACCGTGCCCAGCACGCGCAGCGACGACAGGTCGTGCCCGTCGGGCCAGAGGTCGCCCCACTTCATGAAGGTACGGATGGCGGTGGGGGCCGTGTACAGCTGCGTCACGCCGTAGCGCTCGACGATGTCCCACAGCCGGTCCTTCGGCCACTGCGACTGGTCCACGTTCCGCTCGTGCTCACGGGGGGTGTCAGGGGTGCCCTCGTAGAGCACGGAGGTGGCACCGTTGCAGAGCGGCCCGTACACGATGTAGCTGTGGCCGGTCACCCAGCCGACGTCGGCTGCGCACCAGTACACGTCGGTGTCGGCCCGCAGGTCGAAGACCGCCCGATGGGTCCACGCCACCTGCACCAGGTAGCCGGCGGTGGTGTGCATGATCCCCTTGGGCTTGGCTGTGGTGCCCGAGGTGTAGAGCAGGTACAGCAGGTGCTCGGAGTCGACCCACACCGGAGGGCAGCGAGGGCCCCGCTCGGACACGGCGTCGGTGACGGCGTCGTCCCACCAGTGGTCGCGACCGCTGAGCATCTCGATGCCGCCGCCGCCGCAGCGGTCGGCGACGACCACCGAGCGCACCGTGGGGCAGGCGGCCAGCGCCTCGTCGACGTTGGGCTTCAACAGGAAGGGCGCTCCCCGCCGGTAGCCGCCGTCCGCGGTGATGACCACCACCGCGCCGGCGTCGTTGATGCGGTCGATCAGCGAGTCGGGGGAGAAGCCACCGAAGACCAGGCTGTGGGCCGCGCCGATGCGGGTGCAGGCCAGCATCGCCACCACGGTCTCGGGGATCATCGGCATGTAGATGCACACCCGGTCGCCCGTCTCCACACCCAGCCACCGCAGCGCGACGGCGAAGCGCTCCACCTCCTCCAACAGCTCGGCGTAGGTGATGGTGCGGGTGTCGCCAGGCTCCCCTTCGAAGTGGAAGGCGACCTTGTCGCCCCGGCCGGCCTCGACGTGGCGATCGAGGCAGTTGTAGGAGACGTTGAGCTTCCCGCCCACGAACCACTTGGCGAAGGGCTCCTCCCACTCCAAGGTGGTCTGGAACGGCTCGTGCCAGCTGACCAGCTCGCGAGCCTGCGCTGCCCAGAACCCCTCGACGTCGGCCTCGGCCTGTTCGTAGATCGCCGGATCGGAGTAGAGGGCCGCCGCCGCGAAGTCCGCCGGGGGCGGGAAGGTCCGCTCCTCGTGGTAGTAGTCCTCGATGGTGGGCGAGTCGGTCATGGCTCGTTGCTCTCCTGTGTCGTCCCCCGGGGATCGTAACCGCCGGGCCCCCCCGGCCCGGCGGCGTGGGATCGCCATTCGAGCGCCCAGAAAGCACCAAGGCCTCCCGGATCGCACAGCGCCTCGGCCTCGCGGGGCACGCTGCGTGCACGCAGGGCACGCAGGTCGCCGATCGCGGCGCGCTCGGACCACTCGCGTCGAGCCTCGGCCACCATGGCCTCCAACCCGTGGTCCACCAGCCACTCTCGCTGACGGCGCACGCTCCACGGAGTGGGCAGCTGGTCGAGGGCCACCTCCACGGTCACGTCCTGAGAGCCCGGATCGGACAGCACGGGTCCCCCGCGGCGATGGTTCCGGTAGGTGCGCAACCAGTCCTGCACAGGTCGCTCCGCCATCTCCGAGGTGGCGGCACCGTAGTCGAACACCAGGAGCTCGCCCTCCAGCCGCTCGAGCACGCTGCTCACCCAGGCGTGGGCCTCCTCCTGCAACGGCACGCGCGCCCCGGGAGCGGCGTCGGGCGCGAGCGCCTCGCAACGACGGGCCATCGCGCCGGTGAGCGGTCCTCGCACCTCGCGCAGCTCGCCGTTCGGCCCGAGCGCCACCTTCACCTCCGACCAGCCGTCGTCACCGAGCTCCACGAGCCGGCACGGGAGGTTGTCGAGCAGCTCGTTGGCGACCACGGCCCCCCGCAGCGGACCCGACGGCAGCTCGGCGGCACTGGAGAACTGCGGACCACCTCCCTGCAACGCCAGGAGCGGCGCGGTGAGAGCAACGGGATCGAGGTGACGGCTCTGGGCCTCGCGCAGCGCGTCGCTGCGCTCGACCATCACGTAGTGCAGGCAGGGGGCGCAACGCGCTCCGGCGGCGCGCACCGCCAGGGCCAACGCGCCCCGCCCGGCACCCGCCTCGTGCACCACGAACGGATCCGGCCGGCCGAGGCGGTCCCACACCCCGTCCAGCCACGTGGCCACCATCGCGCCGAACAGCGGACCCACTTCCGCGCTGGTCAGGAAGTCGCCCCCGCCCCGGCCGGCACCGGCTCCCCGGGAGAAGAACCCGACGTGCGGCTCGTACAGGGCGAGCTCCATGTACTCCGCGAAGGACACGGGGCCGTCGGTGCGGATCCGCTCCGCCAGCACCGGGGGCACGGACACGGCGACGCCGACCCCCCCGGGGATCAGCCCCCGAAGGCCATGGGCGTGAAGTTGGTGATGTCGCTGATCGTCCCGGGCAGCACCCCGAACAGGACGGTGAGCCCGAAGGCCACGACCACCGCAGCCACGAGCGGCGACGGCACGCGCATCGGGGCGGTGTCGGCGCCGGCGGGCACGTCGTCGAACCACATCGAGCGGGCCACCTTGAGGTAGTAGTACGCCGCGATGGCGGTGTTGACCGCCATCACGATGGCCAGCGTCCAGCCGAGTCCGGAGTCCGCGGAGACGAGCACCGAGAACACACCGAACTTGGCGAACCACCCGCCCAGCGGAGGGATGCCGATCAGCGAGGCGAGGAACACCGTGAAGGCCACCGTGAGCCCCGGCATGTACTGGAACAGCCCGCCCAGGTCGTCGATCTCGGCAGAGCCGGTGCGACGGGCGATGGCGATGATGACGGCGAAGGCGCCGAGGTTCATGGCGGCGTAGATCACCAGGTACGCCACGACCGCCTGCAGGGCGCGAGCCGGGGACGACTCCACCACGACGAACGGCGCCAGCATGAAGCCGGCCTGGGCGATGCCCGAGTAGGCGAGCATCCGCACCACGTTCGACTGGCGCAGGGCGATGAGGTTGCCCACGGTCATCGAGGCCACCGACAGCACGAAGAACACCGGTTGGAACACGTCGTAGCGGCCGCCGACGGCGAAGCAGAACCACGTCACCTGGATCAGCGCCACGAAGCCAGCGGCCTTCGAGGCCACCGCCAGGTAGGCGGTCACCGGGGTGGGTGCGCCCTCGTAGGTGTCGGGCGCCCACACGTGGAAGGGCACGGCGGACACCTTGAACCCGAAGCCGATGATCGTGAACAGCAGCGCCAGGGTGACCACCGGGACGCCGTCGGTGCCCAACGAGGACAGCCGCTCCCCGATCGCCACCAGCTGGGTGGAGCCACCCATGCCGTAGACCAGCGACATCCCGTACAGCAGGATGGCCGAGGCGAACACGCCCATCAGGTAGTACTTCATGCCCGCCTCGTTGGAGCGCTCGTCGCCCTTGCGCCAGGCGGCCAGCATGTAGGCGGGGATCGACAGCAGCTCGAGTGCCACGAAGATGCCGATGAGGTCACGGCTGGAGGCCATCACCGTCATGCCGAGCACGGAGCACACCAGCAGCGTGTAGTACTCGGACTCCCAGTAGTCCCCTTCGGCGACGTAGTTGATCGACAGCAGGACCACCAGGTACGCGGACACGAGGAACAGCGCCTTGAGCACCAGTGCCATGGAGTCGACCACGTAGGAGCCGTCGAACATCACCCGCACCGAGCCGTCGGCCGCCAACGTGGCCAGCGGGATCAGCGCACCGATCAGGCCGAGGCCCGCCAGCGCCGACATGAACGAGCGGGAGCGGTCGAGGCCGACGGCGTCGGCGAGCACGAGCACCACCATGGTCCCCACCAGCACGATCTCCGGTGCGAGCGCGTGCCAGTCGACCGTCGGGGTGTCGAAGGTCTCCGCTGCGGTCTGGACGAGGGTGGCGAGCACCGGGGATCAGGCTCCTGCGGCCGCTGCGGCGATGGCGGTCGCCGCAGGATTGGTCATGTCGAAGATGAGGCTCGGCAGGAAGCCCAGCACCACGATGAGGATCAGCAGCGGCACCCAGGCGATCCACTCCGGGGTGGTCACGTCGTGGATGTGGGGGTCCGAGGCGAACTCCTCGGTGGGGGTGCCGAAGGCGGTGCGCTGGTAGAGCCACAGCAGGTAGCCGGCCGCCAGCACGGTGCCCAGCGCCGAGATCACCATCAGGGTGCGGAAGAGGGGTTCGCTGAGCATCGGGGCGGGGTCCCACGAGGCGAGGATCGCCGGGAACTCACCCCAGAAGCCGGCGAGGCCGGGCAGGCCGAGGGACGCCATGGCGCAGAACCCCAGGATCCAGCCCATCTTCGGTGCCTGCACCAGCAGGCCGCCCAGTCGGCCGATCTCGAGGGTGTGGTACCGCTCCTTCACGGAGCCGGCGAGGAAGAACAGCATGCCGGTGATGAGCCCGTGGGCCACCATGCCGAACACGGCGGCGTTGATGCCGAAGTCGGTGAGGGTGGCGATCCCCAGCATCACGAAGCCCATGTGGGCCACCGACGAGAAGGCGATCAGCCGCTTCATGTCGGACTGGGCCAGGCAGCCGAGCGCACCGTAGATGATGCCGATCACCGCCAGCACGGCGATGACCGGTGCCCAGGCCTGGGCACCCTCGGGCAGGAACGGCAGGGCGATGCGCACGAAGCCGTAGGTGCCGAGCTTCAGCAGCACGGCGGCCAGGATCACCGAGCCCTGGGTGGGCGCCTGGGTGTGGGCGTCGGGCAGCCAGGTGTGGAACGGGAACATGGGCACCTTGATGCCGAAGCCCATGAACATGCCGCCGAAGATCAGGATCTGGGTGCTGCGGGCGATGCCCACGCCTCCGAGCTCCCCGAGGACCCGCATGTCGAAGGTCTGCTCGGCGGCGAAGAAGTACAGCGCCACGAAGCTGACGATCATCAGCGCCGAGCCGAACAGCGTGTAGAGGAAGAACTTGATCGACGCGTACTTGCGCTCCGGGCCGCCCCACACGCCGATCATGAAGTACATCGGCAGCAGGACGACCTCGAAGAAGACGAAGAACAAGATGAGGTCCTGGGCGACGAACGAGCCGATCATGCCGGTCTCGAGGATCAGAATCAGCGCCAGGAAGGCCTTGGGGTTGCCGGGGTCGGGGATGTGGTTCCAGCTGTAGATCACCACCAGCGGCACCACCAGCACCGTCAGCAGCAGCAGCGGCAGGGAGATCCCGTCGAGTCCCAGGATGAAGCTGGAGTTGATGAGCGGGATCCACTCGTGGTCCACCACGAACTGCAGGCCCTCGCCGGTGTCGAACTCGACCAGCAGCAGGATCCCCAGCACCAGGGCGATCCCCGAGGCGACCAGCGCGATCAGCTTGTGGGTCTCCTCGGACTGCTTCGGCACGGCCATCATCACCAGGGCGCCGGCCAGCGGCACGAAGGTGATGAGGATCAGTCCCCAGTCGTTCAGGAAGTCAGTCATCTCGTCTCCCTCGTCTCTCAGCCGATGGCCACGACGAACACGCCGGCCAAGAGGGCGGCTGCAGCGAAGAACAGCGCTGCATACTGCTGGATACGGCCCGACTGCAGGTGGCGAAGGATGCCGCCCGATTCGGACGCTGTCACGCCGGCGCCGTTCACGGCGCCGTCCACGACCGTCTGGTCGATCTTGTCGTACACGAAGTTGCCGGTCGCCACCGCGGTCTTCCCGGCGCCGTCGACGATCCCGTCCAGGACCTTCTTGTTGAACCAGTTGGCGGCCCGGGCCAGCGGGCCCTTCACGAAGCCGACGATGACGTCGGTGTAGAGCCAGTCGAACCAGTACTTGTTGACCAGCACGTCCTTGCCCCAGCCGGCCAGGCGGTTGCGCTCGGCGAGGCCGTGCAGCGCCTTCAGGCCACCCCTCCAGTAGTAGAGGTAGGTGAGGCCGATGCCCGCCAGTGCCACCCCGAAGGAGAAGATCGCCAGCGGGATGTTGAACTCGGCGTGGCTGATGGCCGGGAAGTAGAGGCCGACGGGCTCCACGAACTTCTCGAACTGCAGGTGTATGCCGTCGGGGAAGTCGATCGGCCCGATGGCGGCGGGGATGTTGAAGAAGCCGAACAGGGCGCCGGCGGTGGCCAGGATGATGAGCGGGATCGTGATGCGCGGACCCGACTCGTGCGGCGTGCCGTGCCCGCGGTACTCGCCGAAGAACGAGTACCAGACGGTGCGGGTCATGTAGGCGGCCGTGCAGAAGGCACCGATGATGAGCATCACCAACATGACGTGGTAGGTGCCGTTGGCGCCCTCGCTGAACAAGGAGCCGTGGCCCGCCAGGATCTCGTCCTTGGACCAGAAGCCCGACAGCGGGAAGATCCCCGCCAGGGCGCCCGTGGCGATGATGTAGGTCCAGAACGTGCGCGGCATGTGCTTCCTGAGCCCGCCGTAGTCCTTCACCATGTCGAAGCTGTGGTGGCAGGCGTGGCTCATCGAGCCGGCACCAAGGAACAGGCACGCCTTGAACATGGCGTGGGTGAAGAGGTGGAACATGGCGGCGGTCCAGGCGCCCACGCCGAGGGCGGTGACCATGAACCCCAGCTGGGAGACCGTCGAGTAGGCCAGCACCTTCTTGATGTCGTTCTGCACGAAGGCGAGCATCGCCCCGAACATGGCGGTGACCGCGCCGACCAGCGCCAGCAGGTTGACCGAGGAGCCGGCGATGGAGAGGCCCTCGAAGAACACCGGGTACAGCCGGGCCACCAGGTAGATGCCCGCCACCACCATCGTGGCGGCGTGGATCAGGGCGGAGACCGGCGTGGGGCCCGCCATGGCGTCGGGGAGCCAGGTGTGCAGGATGAACTGGCCCGACTTCGACATCACCGCGGCGATCAGGCAGCAGGACGCCAGCAGCAGCAGCGAGTGGGAGATCTCGCCTTCGTTGGCACCGATGTTGATGTCGAGGATGGAGAACGACTGGCCCGCCGCGAAGAAGAGCACCGACATCCCCACCAGGAGGCCCATGTCGCCGACGCGGTTGGTGAGGAACGCCTTCAACGCCGCGTTGGAGTTGGGCTTCTCCTCCCACCAGTGCCCGATCAGCACGAACGAGCACACGCCCACCAGCTCCCAGCCCACGATCATCTGGATCGTGCTCTGGGAGAGCACGAAGAACAGCATCGAGGCGGTGAAGAGGCTGAGGAAGGCGAAGTAGTGGGTGTAGCGGCGGTCGCCGTGCACGTAGTCGGTGGAGTACACGTGCACCAGCAGCGAGATCAACGTGACGACCACCAGCATGAACACCGACTGGCCGTCGACCATCGTGCCGATCGTGATCAGCGCGCCGCCCTCGGCTCCGATCGGGAACCAGTTCAGGCACCGCACCACCGGCCGGGTGGGGGAATGCCCCTCCCCTTCCGTGGAAGCGGCCGTGCTCTCTGCCCGGCGGGCAGCGGAGAGATCAACGGCGGCGGACTCGCCGGAGGACAGGCCCGCGGCGCCTTCGCCGTGGCCCGAGTGGGTGGCCTCCTCCTCGCCGAGCACGCCGGAGTGGAGCTCGTCGACCACTCGGGAGCAGCCGTGCTCCACGTCGTCGAGGGCCGCGGCCTCCTCGAGGAGCAGCGCGCCATCGGGCTCGTCCGCCGTCGCCGACGCGTGCTCCCCCTCGCCACCGGCCTCGCCGTGGTCGTTGATGCGGACGAACCAGCTGCCGGCGGTCAGCAGCGCGAACACGAAGGCGATGCCCACCGCGGCGATGCCGATCTCCGCACCCTTCTTCGGCAGCCGCTTGCCGAAGAACAGGATGAGCAGGAACGACAGCGCCATGAGCGCCGGGACGATCCAGACGTGGGTGAAGAACCACATGGCGACGGGTCAGCCCTTCAGCTCGTCGAGCTGGTCGATGTCGACCGAACGACGGTTGCGGTAGATGAGCAGGACGATGGCGAGGCCGACGCCGACCTCGGCGGCGGCGACCGCGATCACGAACAGGGCGAAGACCTGACCCGACAGCCCGTACATCGTGCTGAAGGCGATCAGGTTGATGTTCACGGCGTTGAGGATCAGCTCCACCGACATGAGCACCAGCACGCCGTTGCGGCGCACGATCACGCCGTAGACGCCGATGCAGAACA
>CAYQQQ010000038.1:0-13535 GCA_964420125.1 uncultured Microthrixaceae bacterium | reverse complement strand
ACCACCTCGAAGGGGATGAGGTACTGGCCGAAGATGGTGTCCGACAGCGCCTGTGTGCGGTTGTTGCCGGCGACCGCCTCCGCACCCCGGTAGGCGGCGAAGGTGAGCTCGTCGTCGTCGAAGGTCCGGATCAGCGCGAAGGAGATCACGCCCAGCATCACCAGCCCGACCAGGATCCCGATGGGTCGCTGGTCGTTGTCGAGGTCGTCGGCCTTCCCCAGGGGTGCCCGGGTGAGCATGATGCCGAAAAGGAAGAGCACCACGATGGCACCCAGGTACACCAGGAACTGGGTCATGGCGACGAACTCGGCCTGCAGCAGCAGGTAGTTCAACCCGACGCCGCCCAGCACCACGATCAACCACAGCGCGGCGTGCACGACGTTGTCGGTGGTGACCACCCGGATCGCGGCGATCACCATGAACACGGCGATGACGGCGAAGGCGACGTTGGCGGGGACGCCGAAGGTCGGCTCGCCCTGCGCGGCGAGCAGTCCCACGGAAGCCAGCAGCGTGCTCATCGGGGCACCTTCTTCACCTTCGCCTCGGAGCCCGCTTCGTAGGCCTCGAAGTCGGGCACCGTCCCGAACCACTTCCCCAGGCGCGCCTTGTCGTGGATCATGTCCTGGATCCGGAACTCCGAGTACTCGTACTCGGGGCTCCAGAACAGCGCCTCGAACGGGCAGACCTCCACGCAGATCCCGCAGAACATGCACAGCGAGAAGTCGATGTCGAAGCGGTCGAGCTTGTTCACCGAACGCGGCTTGCCACCCTCGCGGCGCGGCGGCGCGAGGGTCTTGTGCCCCTCGATGTAGATGCACCAGTCGGGGCACTCGCGGGCGCACAGCATGCACGCCGTGCAGTTCTCCTCCTTGAGGGCGATCACCCCTCGGGCCCTCGCCGTGGGCTCGTCGACCTCGTGGGGGTACTGCACCGTGTAGGACCCGACGCTCGGTGCCGGCAGCAGCGTCTTGGCCCCCCGCTTGGGGAACATGGTCTCGATGGCGGTGCGGAACGTGACCCCGAGGCCCTTGAGGACCCCCGGCACCTTGGGCCTGGGCAGCTTGGGAGCCATCAGAACACCACCTTCAGCACGCCGGTGACCACGATGTTGGCCAGCGCCAAGGGGATGAGCACCTTCCAGGCCAGGCGCTGCAGCTGGTCCTCCCGGAACCGCGGGAGGCTGAAGCGGGTCCAGAACACCACGCCCACCAGCAGCATCGCCTTGGTGGCGATGACCAGCGGGCCGATCACGTGCATGGCGCCCGTGGAGATCCCCCACGACTCGGGAAGCGCCCAGCCGCCGAGGAACAGCGTGGAGGCCACCGCACCGAAGCCCACGGCGGTGGCGAACTCGCCGATGAAGTAGACGAGGAAGCGGATGCCCGTGTACTCGACGTGGTAGCCCGCCACCAGCTCGGACTCCGCCACCGGCATGTCGAAGGGTGTCTGGGTGAGCTCGGCCTGCACGGCGATGAGGAAGATGAAGAAGCCCACGAACTGGGTGAGCAGGTAGGGGTTGCCGATGCCGTTCCAACCGAAGATGGCGGCGTCGGTGCCGGCCTGCGCGGCCACGATGTCCTGCAGGTTGAGGCTGCCGGCCTGGATCACCACACCGATGACCGCCAGCACCAGGGGCAGCTCGTAGGCGATGAGCTGGCCGGCGGCCCGCAGACCGCCGAGGAGGGCGTACTTGTTCGCCGAGGCCCAGCCGGCCATCAGGATGCCGATCACCGACACCGAGCTCATGGCCAGCACGTAGTAGATCCCGGTGCCCAGGTCCGCGATCACCGCGTTGGGGCCTGCGGGGATCACCACGAACATCAGGAACGTGGAGCTGAGCACCACGGCCGGCGCGATGCCGAACACGAAGCGGTCGGCGTTCTCGGTGAACACGTCCTCCTTCTGGAGCCACTTGCCCACCTCGGCCAGCAGCTGCAGCGAGCCGTACGGACCCGCCTCCATGGGGCCGAGCCGGCTCTGCATGAAGGAGACGAACTTGAACAGGTAGAGGTAGACCGCGCCACCGGTGAGCGCCAGCACGGCGACGAGGCCGACCAGGATCCGGATCGTGGTCTCCTGCCACCAGGCGAAGTCGAGGGCGAGCAGCTGGGTCATCGGTCGATGTCCCCCAGGATGAAGTAGAGCGACGCCAGGATCGTGATGATGTCGGGCACGTAGACACCTCGGAGGATCCACGGGGTGATGGACACGTTGTTGAAGCTGGCGGAGCGGATCTTCACCCGGAACGGCACGAGGTCGCCCTTGGAGATCACGTAGTAGGCCATCTCGCCGAGGGGGTTCTCGGTGGACACGAGGGCCTCGCCGGCAGGGACCTTGATGACCCTGGGCACCTTGGCCATGATCGGGCCGCCCGGCAGGCCCTCGCAGAGCTGGTCGATCATCCTGGAGGCTTCGCGGACCTCCTGGAGGCGCACCCAGAACCGGGCGAAGGAGTCGCCGTCGGGATGCGTCCAGACCTTCCAGTCGAGCTCCGGGTAGGCGAGGCCGATGCAGTTGTCGCGACGCAGGTCCCAGTCGATGCCGGACGCCCTTGCGTTGGCGCCGGAGAGCCCGTACTGCATGGCCACGTCCGCCGGGATCGTGCCGATCCCCCGGGTGCGCGCCTGGAAGATCTCGGCCCCCATCATCAGGTCCTCGATCTCGTCGCAGAAGTCGCGCACCCGCACCATGGTCGACGTCGTCGCCTCGACCCAGCCCTTCGGCAGGTCGTCCTTCAGGCCACCGATCCGGTCGAAGTTGGGGTGGAACCTGCCGCCGGTGACCGACTCGATCTGGTCGAGGACGAACTCCCGGTCGCGGAAGGCGAAGAACGCCGGAGCCACGGCGCCCAGCTGCACGCCCATGTCGCCGAGGAACAGGATCAGGTTGGCGATCCGGCTCATCTCGAAGAGGATCGTGCGGATCCACGTCGCTCGGGGCGGTGCCTCGACCTCCATCAGGTGCTCCGCGGCGAGGATGAAGGGGACCTCGTTGGCGAAGCTGCCCAGCCAGTCGATCCGGTTGATCAGCGTGGTGATCTGCGTGTACGAGCGCACCTCGGTGAGCTTCTCGTAGCCCCGGTGCATGTAGCCGGCCATGGGCTCGGCCTTGATCACCTGCTCGCCGTCGAGCTGGGCGACGATCCGCAGCGTGCCGTGGGTGGCGGGGTGCTGCGGGCCGATGTTGAGCGTCATGCCCTCGGCCTCGATCTCGAGGTTCACCCGGGCGTCCGCCGCCTGGGCGGCGATGTACTGCAGCTTCTGGCGCTCGGAGAGGTCGGTCATGAGCCCTCGCCTTCGCCGTCGCCGTCGTCGCCGCCGGGCATGGGCTCGACGTCGACGATGCCGGGCCAGGGCTTCACCATGCGGGCCACCAACGGGAAGTCCTTGCGGAGCGGATGCCCTTCGAAGCCGGAGGGCAGGTACATGTTGCGCAGCCCCGGGTGCCCGTCGAACTCGATGCCGAACATCTCCCAGGTCTCCCGCTCGTGCCAGTCGGCACCGGCGAAGGTGCGGGTCCAGCTGCCGATGCGGAGGCTGTCGTCCGGCACGTCGGCCTTCACGGTGATGCCCCAGTAGCCGCCGGGGGTGCCGACGTGGGCGACGCGGGCGAACACCTGGAAGCGGGTGTCCCCACCGGTGACGCCGTGCTCCATCTCCGCCGCTGCGGTCTCCTCGGCTGCCGGCTCGTCGGCGGCGGCCAGCAGGTTGTCGACCGCGGAGTCCATGGAGCGCCCGAACGGCGAGGGCATCCAGTCGATGGCGGAGAGGAAGCAGAAGTAGCGAGCACCGAGGTGATCCCGCAACGCCTCCGCGGCATGGGGCCAGGCATCGCTGGAGACCCGGGCCCACATGTCCCGACCGGCCTCCACGTGGGTGGCCACGAGGCCGTCCCCGAGCGCGTCGCCGAGGCGGCCCATCAGCTCCTCGCGCCGCTCGTCACGGGGCGGCGCCTCGGTGGACTCGGTGCCCTCCGGCTCGGTCGCGGTGTCGTCGCTCATCTCACTCCACCACGATCGGGTCGCCCTTCCAGCGGGCGGCCATGTCCTCGTTCTTGATGCGCTCCTGGAGCAGCAGCACGCCCTCGAGCAGCGCTTCCGGCCTCGGCGGGCACCCCGGCACGTACACGTCCACCGGGAGGATCTGGTCGACGCCCTTGGTGACCGAGTAGCTGTCCCAGTAGGGGCCGCCGCAGTTGGCGCACGAGCCCATGGAGATGACGTACTTCGGGTCGGGCATCTGCTCCCAGAGCCGGCGGATGGCCGGAGCCATCTTGTCGGTGACCGTGCCGGAGATCACCACCAGATCGGCCTGGCGGGGGCTGGCGGGCAGCGGGATCACCCCGAGGCGCATCACGTCGTAGCGGGGCGAGGCGAAGGCCGCGCCCATCTCGATCGCGCAGCATGCGAGACCCCACTGGTACACCCACACCGAGTAGCTGCGGGACAGGTTGAGCAGCTTGGTGAGCGGCTTGGGCATCTTGCCGCTCTCCACGAGGCCTAGGCCCACTTCAGCACCCCCTTGCGCCAGGCGTACACCAGGCCGAGGGCGAGGATGGCGATGAACACGAACATCTCCACGAGGCCGAAGGCGCCGTAGGCCTCCACCCGGGTCGCCCAGGGGAAGATGAAGACCGCCTCGACGTCGAACATCACGAACAGCAGGGCGAAGAGGTAGTAGCGCACCTGGCTCTGGGACCACATCGAGCCGATCGGATCCACACCCGACTCGTAGGAGATGTACTTCTGGGACTGGCGACGGTCGGGCCGCACCAACCAGGAGATCACCAGCAGCAGTCCCACGAGGATGAAGCCGAGGGAAGCGAAGATCCCTGCCGTGAGATACGACCGGAGGAAGTCGCTCAGGGGAGTGTTCGACATCGGCTGGGAGGTTACTCAGGGCGACCCGGCGAGCCAAAGTTGGGGGGCTGTGTCGGTGTTCATGCCCCGGCGGGCACCCGGTCCTCCGGACACGCCCGCCTCCTCCGAAGGCTGGGGCCCCTGCCCCAGCCCGGCCGTCGAACACCACCCGGCGAGCCAAAGTTGGGGGGGCCGTGCCGGTGTTCATGCCCCGGCGGGCACCCGGTCCTCCGGACACGCCGTGTGTGCTGTGTGCCTTCGGATGAGGTCCGGAGGCGCTCAGGGTGCCATGTGCTGCTCAGCGCCTCCAGAGGTGATCCGAAGGCGCTGAGGATCGGGGGAGGAGCCACTTCGGTCGCGGCCTCCACGCTGCGCCTCGTGGCGGCATGGGGTCAACGGGCCGGCACGTCTCAGCCGACCTGGACGCGAACGGTGTGCCAGCCGCTGGCGGCGTTGGGCCCGGGAGGGGCCTCCTCGCCGGACTGGCCACCGCCCTCCCCGTCGACGGCACGAACCCGGACGCGGTGCTCGCCCGGCGCCAGCTCGGTCACGAACTTCCACTGGCGCCAGGTCGTGGCGGCGTGGGCCGCCCCCAGCTCGGCAGGGACCCAGGACCCGTCGTCCACCTGCACCTCCACCGTTGCGATGCCCCGGATCGGTGCCCAGGCAACCCCTCCGAAGGCCACCGCGCGCCCTGCGGGCAGCCGGGCGCCGTCCCGAGGGGTGTCGATCCGCGAGGAGGCGACCACCGGTGCCTCCCGGTCCCACCCACGGGGGATCCAGTAGCCCTCAAGATCGTCGAAGCGGGTCAGCTCGATCTCGGCCAGCCACTTGGTGGCCGACACGTAGCCGTACAGGCCCGGCACCACGAGGCGGGCCGGGTAGCCGTGGTCGCTCGGGAGCACCTCGCCGTTCATGCCCACCGCCACGATGGCGTCGCGACCGTCGAGGACGCTCACGGGGAAGCCAGCGGTGAAGCCGTCGACCGAGCGGCCGACAACCTGGTCGGCGGAGGCGTCGATGCCCGCCTCGGCCAGCAAATCGTCGAGGCGGCAACCGAGCCACCGGGCGGTGCCCACCAGGTCACCGCCGATCTCGTTGGACACGCAGGCGATGGTGGCGTCCACCTCGATCATGGGCCGGGCCAGCAGGGCGTCGTAGTCGAGTCGGATCTCCCGGGCCACACGGCCGTGCACCCGCAGCGCCCAGTCCGCGACGCTGACCCGCGGCACGACGAGGGCGGTGTCGATTCGGTAGAAGTCGTCGTTGGGGGTGAAGAAGCTCGACACCCCCTCGACGCCGACGTCGACGGCAGGCGACACCGCCGGGAGCGGTGCCGCCGCCGCCGGCAACGAGATGCCGAGGCGCTCCGCAGCAACCGCGGCGCGGGAGCGGAGCCAGCCCGAGGCACCGCCCACCAGGGCGGCACCGACGCCGACGCCCGCGGCTGCGCCGAGGAAGCGGCGACGAGAGGCCCCTGCGACCGCTCGGGCATCGCCGCCCGAGGACGGCCCGGTCTGCTCCAACCCGGCGCCGGCGGCTGCCGGAGCAGAACCCTCCACCGCACCGAGGGACCCCCGGCCATCGACAGGCGCGGGGGAGGTGGCGAGGTCGGTGAGCCACCACAGCAGCCCGACGGTCACGGCACCACCGACGACGGTCCCCAGCACCGTCCAGGCGGCCGCCCCACCCCGACCCAGCCCGGCGAGCGCACCGGCGACGAGCACCACCCCCACGACCGCTGCGGCCGGTCCGCGGCGCCCCCGCACCGCCAGGGTGCCGACCAGCACCGCCAGGGCGACGAGCACCGCCACCACCCCTGCCAGCAGCACGACCTTGTCGGAGGTGCCGAACGTGTCGATCGCCCAGTCCCTCACCCATGCAGGAACCCAGTCCACGACCCGATCACCGACCGCCACCACCGGCGAGGCGTCCGTCGAGCCGACGAGCGCCACCGCCTGCGCCACCGCCAGTCCACCCGCCAGGGCGGGAACCCCCACCGCGGGACCGCACCACCAGGGAACCGTCGGCGAGGACCCTTGGGGCTCGGAGTCACGAGGGAGGTCGCGCATGCCCACCAGTGTCCACGCCCCTCGAGCCCTCGGGGCATCGCGCAGGTAGGGCGTGTGGTGCGACCGGGTGGATCCAGAGGTGCCAGAACGGTCCCGAGATGTGACGGCTGCGGGCGAGGGAGAGGGTCAGGGGCGCTCGGGGGCGACGAGCTCGGCGGTGGCGTCGTCCGCCAGCTGGGTGGCGGGACCCGGAACGATGCCCAACACCAGGACCCCGACGAGGGCGAGGCCCAGCGCCACGGAGGCCGCAGCGGGGATCCGCACCTTCGGGCCGCTCAGCTCGGCGGTCTCCTCGCTGCCCTCCGGCGCACCCTCGGGGCCCTCGAAGTACATGGCCACGATCACCCGGAGGTAGACGAACGCCGACACCACCGCGGCCAGCATGGCCACCACCGCCAGCGGGTACCTCCCGGCCTCCACCGCCGCGCCGATGACGTAGAACTTGGCGAGGAACCCGGCGGTGAGGGGCACGCCGGCCTGCGCCAGCAGGAACACGGCGAACACCAACGCCAGGCCGGGGCGTGTGCGGCCGAGACCCCGGTAGTCCGAGAGGTCGTGGCGACCGTCGCCGGTGCGACCGATCACGCTGGCCACCCCGAAGCTGCCGGCCACCATGAAGGTGTACGCCAACAGGTAGAAGAGGGCCGCCGACGTGCCCTGCTCGGACGCGGCCACCACGCCCAACAGGATGAACCCGGCATGGGCGATGGAGCTGTAGGCCAGGATCCGCTTGACGTTCGTCTGCACGATGGCGGCGAAGGAGCCCACGAGCAGGCTGAGCACGGCGACCGCGTAGACCATCGGCTCCCACTCCTGGGCGTAGGTGGGTCCGAAGGTCACCACGAACACCCGCAGCAGGCCGGCGAAGGCCGCCGCCTTCACCCCGGCACCCATGTAGGCCACCACCGGCGTGGGCGAGCCCTGGTAGACGTCCGGTGCCCACAGGTGGAACGGCGCCCCCGCCACCTTGAAGCCGAACCCGACCAGCATGAACGCCAACCCCGCCAGCAGGAGGCCGTTCTGGGTGACCACCTCGTCGGCGAGGAACGTCTGGATGCCGGCCAGGTTGGTGGTGCCGGTCGCCCCGTAGACGAAGGCGATCCCGTAGAGCAGGAACGCCGAGGAGAACGCACCCAGCACGAAGTACTTCATGCCGGCCTCCTGGGAGGACACCCGACCCGAGTGCATGGCCGCCAGCACGTAGGCCGAGACCGACAGGATCTCGAGGCCGAGGAACATCACGATCAGGTCGTTGGCCGATGCCATGACCACCCCACCCGAGGCCGACAGCAGCACCAGCACGTACCACTCGGGCGCCACCAGGTCCTCTCGACGCAGGTAGCCCTCCAGCAGCAGCGCGGCGAACACCACCGAGATGCAGATCACCCCGGTGACGAACAGGGAGAAGCCGTCGAGGCCGACCGTCCCGCCCATCACCGACTCGGCACCGTCGTCCTGCACCCGCTGCCACAAGGGCACCAAGGCGCACGTGGCGGCCACTGCGGCCGAGATCGTCCACACGGCGTGGAACCAGCCCGGCAGGCGCCCTCTCACCAGGGACACCACCGTGAGCAACAGGATGCCCCCCAGCATGAGGATCAGCGCCGGGGCGATCGCCGACCAGTCGATCGGCGGGGTGACCACCTCCGCCGCGTCGGCGCTCTGCGCCATCAGGGCCAGCATCACGGGCTCCCCTCGGTCGCCGAGCCGAGCGCATCGCCCTCGGAGGACCCTTCGCCGTCGGCCACCGCGTCCGCCTCGAGCGGGCCGGGGGCCTCGAAGCCGTCCACCTCGGCCTCGATGTGGCGCACGACCTCGCGCACCGACGGCTCGATGCGCTCCAGCAGCGGGGTCGGGTAGAGGCCGAGGAACACGATCAGGAACAGCAGCGGAGCCATCACCAGGAACTCCGACAACGACATGTCGCGCATGCGGGCGTTCTCCCCGGAGGCCGGGCCGTGGAACACCCGCTGGTAGGCCCACAACAGGTACAGCGCCGCCAGGATGACGCCGGTGACGGCGACCACTCCCCACCATCGGGCACCGACGAAGGCGCCCAGCAGGGCGAGGAACTCCCCGGGGAACCCGTTGAGCCCGGGCACGCCGATGGACGCCAGCATCACGGTGGTGAACACCGCGGCCATGATCGGTGCGGCCTTCTGCAACCCCGACAGCTGGGAGATCTCACGGGTGTGGCGACGCTCGTAGAGCATGCCGACGAGCAGGAACAGCGCCCCGGTGGTGATGCCGTGGTTCACCATGATCAGCAGACCGCCCTCGATGCCCTGGACGGTCAGGGAGAACATGCCGAGGATGATGAAGCCGAGGTGCGCCACCGAGGAGTAGGCGACCAGCCGTTTGAGGTCCTTCTGCATCGTGGCGGCGATGGCGCCGTAGGTGATCCCGATCACCCCCAGGGTCATGAGCACGGGCGCGGCCCACACCGATGCCTCGGGGAACAGCTCGATGCCCAGGCGCAGGAACCCGTAGGTGCCCAGCTTCAGCATCACCGCGGCCAGGATCACCGAGCCGGCGGTGGGGGCCTCGGTGTGGGCATCGGGCAACCACGTGTGCAGCGGGAACAGCGGCACCTTCACCGCGAAGGCCACGGCGAAGGACACGAAGATCCAACGGGCCGCGCCGGTGGAGATGGCGAGGTCGTCGGTGAGCAACGGGATGCTGAAGGTCATCGCACCGCCCGTGCCCCGCTGGTGCAGCACACCCAGGGCGACGATGCCCACCAGCATCAGCGCCGAGCCGAACATCGTGAAGAGGAAGAACTTGGTGGCGGCGTACACCCTCCGGCCGTGGCCCCACAGACCGATCAGGAAGTACATGGGGACGAGGACCACCTCGAAGAACACGAAGAACAGCACGAGGTCGAGCGCGGTGAACACCCCGATGGACCCGGCCATCAGCAGCAGCAGCCAGCCGTAGTAGGGCTTCGGGTCGTGGTGCGGGGTGGAGCCGAGGATGGCGATGGGGAAGATGAACCCCGTCAGCACCACCAGGAACAGCGAGATGCCGTCGATGCCGAGGTGCCACGAGATGCCCAACGCCTCGATCCACGGCTCGTCGACGATGAACTGGTAGCCGGACTCGACCGTGCGGAACTCCGCGAGGGCGTAGACCGTCAGCGCGCCCGTGGCGACGCTGGTCAACAGGGCGATGGGCCGGAACAGCTCCTCGCGCCGTCGGGGCGTGATGGCGATCAGGCCGGCGCCCAGCAACGGCAGCAGGATCATCAGAGGGATGACCATGGAGGTCCCTCCCGGGTCGGAGGCAGCCAGCACGCGCATCACAGGCTCATCCTCAGCACGACGAACACCAGCAGGGCGACGGTCCCCCCCGCCAGGAAGAGGGCGTAGCTGCGCACCAGGCCGCTCTGCAGGGGCCGCAGGCCGCGGCCCAGCTCCTGGACCACCGTGCCCACGCCGTCGACGGCCCCGTCCACCACCTGGGCGTCGAAGTCGGCGACACCCTGGAAGGCGGCCTCGCCGGGACCGGCGACCACCTTGGCGTACGTCTCGTCGATGTAGAGCGCATGGGCGAAGGCCGGCTGCTCCACCTTGGTGGGATCGCCGCGGTGCTGCTGGTAGAGCCGGTAGGCGACCAGGATGCCGGCCACCGCCGCGGCGATCGCCAGCAGGGCGAGCACCGCCAGCCCCCACGCGGGCAGTGCTTCGTGGCCGTGGGCCAGGGTCGGTTCCAACCAGGTCTCCAGCACGTGGAACCGGTCGCCGAAGG
The DNA here is from genome assembly GCA_964420125.1 of uncultured Microthrixaceae bacterium. Taxonomy (GTDB): domain Bacteria; phylum Actinomycetota; class Acidimicrobiia; order Acidimicrobiales; family Microtrichaceae; genus CAYQQQ01. The sequence continues at coordinate 2,858 of CAYQQQ010000038.1, read as the reverse complement.
GCAGGTTCAGGATCCCGCCGATGAGCGCCAGGCCGGCCAGCACCACCAGCGGGGCGGTCATCGTCCACGGCGACTCGTGCGGCGTGTGCTCGGGGCTGAGGTGGTGGTGGTGATCGGCGTCGTCGGGATCGACGACGGCGTCGAGGTCGGCATCCACGGCCACGTGGTCACCGGCGCCGTCGGTCGCGGTGACGGGTGTTCGCCACCGCTCCTCGCCGCCGAAGAACGTCATGATCACCAGGCGGGTCATGTAGAAGGCGGTCAGCAGCGCCACCGCCAGGCCCAGCGCCCACAGCACCGGACCCCCGTGGTCGAACGCCCAGGCACCGGCGAGGATCTCGTCCTTCGACCAGAACCCGGCGAAGGGCGGCACCCCGGAGATGGCCAGCCACCCGATGAGGAAGGTGGCGGAGGTGATCGGCAGGTACTTCCGCAGCTGCCCGTAACGGCGCATGTCCTGCTCGTGGTCCATCGAGTGGATCACCGAACCGGAGCCGAGGAACAGCAGCGCCTTGAAGAAGGCGTGGGTGATCATGTGGAAGATGGCGGCGGTGAACACGCCGGTGCCGATGGCGAGGAACATGTAGCCGAGCTGCGACACCGTGGAGTACGCCAGCACCTTCTTGATGTCGTTCTGGGCCACCGCGGCCAGCGCAGCCACCAGCGCCGTGGCGATGCCCACCCAGGCGATGACGTCGTCGGCGGCACCGGCCTTCTCGAACAGCGGGTTGAGCCGGGTCAGGAGGAACACACCGGAGGTCACCATGGTGGCGGCGTGGATCAGCGCCGAGACCGGCGTGGGACCGGCCATGGCGTCCGGCAGCCACACGAACAGCGGGAGCTGCGCCGACTTGCCGGTGGCGGCCAGGAAGAACAGCAGCACGACGGCCGTCGCCGTCGCTGCAGGGATCCCCTCGATCCGGGAGGGGATGTCGGTGTAGTTGACGGTCCCGATCGTGAGCCACACCAGGAAGGTCCCGAGCATGAAGCCGAAGTCACCGATGCGGTTGGTGACGAACGCCTTCTTGCCGGCGCTGGCGTTGGCACGGTCGCTGAACCAGAAGCTGATGAGCAGGTAGGAGCAGGCGCCCACCCCCTCCCACCCCAGGAAGGTCAGCAGCAGGTTGTCGCCCAGCACCAGCAGGAGCATGGAGACGATGAAGAGGTTGAGGTACACGAAGAACTTCGGGTAGTCGGGGTCGCCCTTCATGTAGCCGATCGAGTACAGGTGGATGAGCGCCCCGATCCCCGTGATGAACAGGCACATGACGATCGACAGCGGATCGGCCAGCAGGCCGATGTCCACCCGGAATGCGCCGGCGGGGATCCAGGTGAAGAGCACCTGGTGCACCGCCCGCTCCTCGGCGTCCAGTCCACCCAGCTCGATCCACATGGCGAGCGAGGCGACGAAGCTCCCGGCGACGGCGAGGGTGCCGAGCCACCCCGCCCGCGGGTCGCCCAGCCGGCGGCCGACCGCCAGCAGCACGACGAAGCCGGCCAGGGGCAGGGCGGGGATGAGCCAAACCAGGTCCTGCATCCTCAGCCCCTCATCAGCGAGATGTCATCGGCGTCGGCTCCCTGACGACGCCGCATGATGGCCACCACGAGTGCGAGGCCGACCACGACCTCCGTGGCCGCGACCACCATCACGAAGAACACGAACACCTGGCCGCCCAGGTCGTCGAGCATGCGGGAGAAGGTGACGAAGGTGAGGTTGACCGCGTTGAGCATCAACTCCACGCACATGAACATCACCAAGGGGTTGCGGCGGACCAGCAGCCCGACCGCCCCGATGGCGAAGATCATGGCCGCCAGCACCAGGTACCAGGACGGGGTGAGCGAGAAGGACGGCATCAGCTCGACACCTCCTCGGTGGCGGTGTCCACGGCGGCATCGACCTCGCCGTCGCCATCGGGTCCCTCGAGGTCCTCAGGGAGCTCCTGGCCGGCGAGGCGTGCGTCCACCACGGTGCCCTCGGGGAACTCCTCGAGGTCGACCGGTGTCCGCGACGAGCGGCGGACGAGCACCACGGCGCCCACCACCGCGATCGTGAGCAGCACCGCGGTGATCTCGAAGGCGAAGACGTAGTCGGTGAACAGCACGCGGCCGAGCCGTTCGACATCCGCGACCGCAGGATCGAGGGGTGCGGTCGACGCCGGGGTGCCGGTGGTCCGCTCGGCGGCGGCCAGCAGCGCGGTGAGGCTGAGGCCCAGGATGGCCACACCGCAGATCACCGCCAGCGTGCGCTGGCCGGCGATCGGCTCCATCCCCATGCGCTCCGCACGGTCGACCCCGAGGAGCATGATGACGAACAGGAACAGCACCACGATGGCGCCGGCGTACACGATGACCTGGATGGCGGCCAGGAAGTACGCCTCCTGGGCCACGAACAGCACGGCCACGCCGAAGAGCGTGGCGACCAGGCTGAGCGCGTTGTGCACCGGGTTGCGGAACAGCACGACGCCCAGCGCTCCGCCGAGGCAGATGGCACCCGAGATCAGGAACACGAACATCTCGACGCGCATCAGTGGCCCCCGTGACCGTGGTCGTCGCCGTCGCCGTGGGATTCGGCTGCTGCACGGGCCTCCTCGGCCTCTTGCGGCTGGCCGCCCTCAGGAGCGCGCACGCCGTAGCCGAGCTCGCCCGACCATCCGACGACGCCCTCGTAGGCCGCCGAGCCCGCGGGTGAGGTGGCGCGCATCCAGCCCGAGGTGTGCTCGGCGGGGTCGAAGCCTCCGTCCCAGTTCTCCCACGGCATCTGCTGGGGTCGACCGTCGTCGCCCACCAGCAGCTCGTCCTTGGTGTAGATGGCGTCACGCCGGTCGGTGAAGGCGAACTCGAAGAGCTTGGACTCGGTG
>CAYQQQ010000037.1:0-33068 GCA_964420125.1 uncultured Microthrixaceae bacterium | reverse complement strand
TCGATCCCGACCGAAATCGCGAGCACCAACCAGAGTTTGCTCAGCAGTCTCCTAGTGCCGTGTCAGGCAACGTTCGGGCGTCCCCTACCGGCACTTTGTGGGCAGTCGAAGCGGTGGCCGTCAGATGATGCCCAGCGGTTGCTCGCGGGTGCCCGCTCGTCGTCACGGTGCTTCTGCACGCGATGTGGGACTTCTCGGCGTTCGTCCAATCGCGCTCTCTGGATGCGGGCGGAGGTATGGTGCGCCCACCGGTGCGGCCCCGCCGGTGGGCGGCGCCGCTGTCTTGGGAGCGTTGATGTCCGACCTGGCCGTCCCGACCACCTCGATCCGGAAGCTGCCGGTGTGGGCGCTGATCCTTCTGATCATCGTCTATCTGGGGATCCTGCAGAGTTCGAACATCCTCCTCACCCGGGATCTTGAGGCCAACTACGCCGCGCCGACGTCGCTGAACGAGTTGTGGCGGTCCATCAGCCTGGGTGTCGGGATCTCCCTCGTGTTCGTGTATCTGGTGGTCGCCGTCCTGCATTGGTGGCACCCGGTGTTCGTGGACGACCACCCGACCCAGCGGTGGGTCCGGTGGTTGCCGCTCACGATGCTGGTGGCGATCGCGGTGGGGACCAATTGGTCGGGGCTCGCCGATCGAGGCATCACGTTCACCCTCGCCCTGCTGGGAACGGTCCTCATGGTGGGCTTCGCCGAGGAGGGCATGTTCCGGGGCATCGCCGTGACCACCTTCCGGGTGAACGGGTACTCCGAGGCCAAGGTGGCGCTGTGGACCACCGTCCTGTTTGGACTGGGTCACGCGACCAACCTGTTCGCCGAGGGTCCGTCGGCCCTCGTTCAGGTCCTGGTGACGGCGGCGGCGGGCTTCTTCTTCTACCTGATCCGCCGGTGGTCCGGCGGTCTCGTCATCCCGGCTGTGCTGCACGGATTCTGGGACTTCGGCGTCATCTCAGGCGGGGTCATCCCCGACAAGACCTACGTGCTCGGCGGCTTCTTCATCCTGGCGGACCTCGTGATGCTGGCCATCGTGCTCATCCACCGCCACCGCATCTCGCCTGAGCCGGCGACAGGTGCTGCTGCCTGAACCACGAGCCTGATGCGTCCCCGCGGGCCGCACCGACGGGCGGCAGGTGCGCCCCCTATCGCCGGGACCGTGACGTTCGCGACCATGGCTGGACCGGCATCTCGGCGCACCTGAACCTTCTGCGGAATCGTCGACCCAACGAGAATCTCCGATCACCCAGTGGTGTATCGGGAGCACATGTCCCGAAAGGAGCCTCGGGCGAATCCGCGGAAGCGTCACCAAACGCCGATCAGCACCCGGTCGCTGCTTGGAGGGTCCGGCAGGCTTCGGCCATGCGCTCCGGCGACAGCGTCCCGACCCTCCGGCGGAACGTCTCCCGAGGAATCGTGTGGAGATTGTCGAAGTTGACCACGCTCTCGGTTGGGACGCCGTCAGCCTCCGTGAGCGCCAGTTCAGAAACGAGCCCACGACGCGTTCTGGTCAGAGCGGCGACCACGACCGAGCCGATGCGATCTGCGACAGGGTCACGGGTCAGCACCAGCACTGGCCGGTCGCCACCGGGTGTCGCAGCGAACCAGACTTCACCGCGCTGCATCGACAGCCCAGTCAGACCAATCCTCCGCTGGCCCCCAGTCGGCGATCTCTCTCAGCGCCTGCTCGCCCTGGTCGAGCGGTATCGCGGTCCAACGATCTGCGTCACCCTCCGACACCAACCGGTTGAGGTGGCGGCGCAGTGCTTCACGCAACAGCTCGGAACGGTCGATGCCAAGTGCCTCGGCCCACTGTTGGGCTTCGTTGGCCTCACGATCGTCGACTCGAAAGCTGAGCATCGTCATACAACAACGATACCGTGTAAGACACCGCGTTGCTACCCGCCCCTGAACGCCGGGACGGCGACGGATCTGGGCCGGGCGGACGTTTCCGGTCGCGGCACCAGCGCGAGCCACAGGGCTCGGGCGGTCGGCCAGCCGGGTGCCTACAGGTCGGGAGCGTCGGGGATGTCGAGGTCGCCCTCGAAGGGCAGCTCCACCGCCTCGATGCCCAGCCGGGCCATCCACAGCCCTGGCGCGTCGATCTCGGCGGCGGTGGGCAGGTGCTCGGGCGAGCTCCACAGCAGCGCCAGCGTCTCGCGGTCGGAGCGCGCCAGGATGCCCTCCACGAAGCGGGCCCCCCGATCGAAGGTCGACTGCGACATCTCCAGCCCGAGCAGCTGCTCGACGAAACGGGTCTGAGGTCCGGCTTCGACCCGCCGTCGCCGCAGCGCCTCGGTCACCCGTCGGTACTCGCTCAGCAGCTGGCCCCCGACCTTGTCGAGGACGTGGTCGACCCATCCCTCGACCACGGCCACCACGGCCTCCAGCCGCGGCATGAGTTCGCGTTGGTGCGGGGACCGCATCGCCCCCAGCAGCAGGTCCGGGTCGCCCGCCAGCCGCTGGAGCCCGGCCAGATCCCCGCCCTGCTCGCCGATGAGCTCGTCCAGCCCCAGCTCACGGGCCTGCTGCTCGATCTCCTCGGGATCCTCGGAGAACGACCGCGTGTACTCGCCGACCAGCTCCACGATGCGGGTCCGCACGTGGGGGATGCACAGCACGCGGTGGTGGGCGGCATCGGAGAGGCACACCCACAGGCGGATGTCGTCCACCGGCAGGGTCCACTCCTGCGCGAAGGCGTCCACGTTGGAGAGCACCATCGTCAGTGGCTGCTCCGGTGGGCGGGGCAGCGGCAGCTCGTAGTGGCCGAGCGCCCGCGCAGCGAGGTGCCCGGCGGTGGAGCCCGCCATCATCCCCAGCATCATCGGGCCCATCATCTGCATGAGCTGGCGGACCATGGCCGGACCGACTGCTCCGAGGCCGGGGACCTCGAGCGCGAACTCCGGGTCGTCGTCGCCGTCGTCGCCGAGCCCGCGCAGCTGGGCGGCGAGGCCGTTGCTCAGCGACCCGGCCAGACCCTCGATGAGCCCACGTTGGTCGTCGAGGAAGCGCTTCGCCCACTGGGCCCGGTTGAGCGGCTCGATCCGCAACGGCTGCTGCCACGGCTCCCCGGTGAGCCCTGCCACCTGGAGCTCGGCCACCCGGGCCAGGGCCTCCACCGCCAGGCGCTCCGACGGCTCCACGTTGGGTTCGCTGCGCCCCTCGTTGGCGATGCCCGCGGCGATCTGCGCCGCGGAGTCCCACTGGTTGCCCGAGCCGAGCATGCGGCTGAGGTCGCCGAAGAGGGATCCCATCCCGGCCAGGGGATCCGGGTCACCGCCGAATGGACCGTCGTCGCTCACGCTGTGCATGGTAGGGGTGTCGGGGGGTTCCCACCTTCGCGTGGCCCCTGGCACCCTGAACGACTCCATCGCCGCCGGCTTCGCCGGCTCGTACCTCCCACATGGACCGCATCGCCGTCGACCGACCCGACACCCGCCTGGCCCAGCGGCTGGCCTCGGTGCAGCGACGCGCCGGCACGGTGAGGGACCGGCCCGCGAACCCCCAGGACGAGCTCGACTGCCTGGTGGTGACGGCGGCCGGTCGGGGCCCGGACCTCGACGGAACGGGACGCGGCGGCATCGACGTGGAGCCCGCGACGGCCCTGCTGCGCTCGGGGCGCGCCGCCACCGTGGTCGTGGTGAGCTCCGCGCTGGTCTACGGGGCGTGGGCGGACAACCCCGTGCCGCTGACCGAGGACGCCCCGTTGCGGCCCCGCCCCGAGTCCTCGGCTGCAGCGGCCTACGCCGAGCTGGAGCGCGTCGCGGCCGGCCTCCGCTCGCCCGAGGTGACGGTGGCGATCCTGCGCCCGAGCATGTGCGTGGACCCGGGTGTGGCCAGGAGCCGGCGCCGCTCGGCGTCGCGCTGGATGGAGCGCTCCCTGTGGCAGGCCCGGGTGTCCGAGGGCGAGGACCGACCTTCGCAGTTCCTGCACATCGACGACCTGGCCCGGGCGATGGAGCACGCCCGACTGAACCGGCTCGACGGCGCGTTCAACGTGGCTCCACCCGGATGGCTGAGCGCCCGACAGCAGCTCGATCTGGTGGGATCGGCGGTGGAGGTCCGGATGCCGGGCCGGCTCCGTCGCACGCTCGCAGCGCTGCGACGGCGCGCGCAGCTCGGCCCCGACCAGAGCGAGCTGGCGGCCTACGCGGACCACCCGTGGGTGATCAGCAGCGATCGTCTCCGGGCCACTGGCTGGGTCGCGTCCTACACCAACGAGGAGGCCTTCGTCCTGGGGCACCGCCCGGGCTGGTGGTCGACGCTCAACCCCGACCAGCGCCAGGTCGTGTCGCTGGGGTTCCTGGGTGGGGCCGCGGTGGGCGTGCTGTGGGCGGTGGCGGGCCTGGCCCGCAGGGCGTCACGCGGGGCCGGAGTCGGTCGCTGCCGCCGGGGCGGCCGAACCGGCTGAGGCCGTCGCCACCAGCTGCGTCGCCCGCAGCATCAGGGGGCGGGCTGCCAGGGCCACCACCTCCCCGTCCTGTGCTCCGGGATGTCCTGAGGTCACCCACCCTGCGAGCTGGCCGTCGGGCGTCGAGAGGACCCCGTGGTCCGATCGGGCGCCCTCGGCCAGGAAGGCCGGGGTGCCGCCCCCGTCGCCCACCTCGGTCACCCGCACCTGGGACGCGCGTCGCTGCCCGTCCCCGCCCACCGTCGTCAGCGTGAGCTCGTCGCCCTCGGCCACCGACGAGGAGGGCAGCGGCGCGACCTCGCGGGGCGAGTCGACCTCGACCACGGCGATGCCGGCATCGGGATCGGTGGCGACGATCACGGCGTCGTACATGGCGTCGCCGCAGTGCACCCGGACATGTGGGCCGGCGCCCACCTGCGACAGCGGCAGCACCACGTGGCCGCCGCCGTCCACGACGAGCCCGGTGGTCATGTCCGCGCCGGCATCGAGCGGTTCCACCCCCACCACGCCCACCGACATCGGTGCGGCGGAGCTGCCGACCCTGCGGGCAGCGGCATCTCCCTGGGGGAGCCGGGCGCTGACCAGCAGGAGCGTCGCGCCGCAGACGACCACTCCGCCGACGAGCAGTCGGGCGCGGCGCCGGTCGCTGCGCACCCGGCAGCGGAGGCCGATCTCGCTGGGGTGGACCCAGGTGCGGGTGCCCTCGGTCCCGGGGTCCACGCCGTGGTCGGCACCGGGGGTCTGCTCTCCGCCCTGCACAGCAGAAGGTAACCACGGATCTGCAGGGAACGGAGGTCGCGCGGGCAGCCCTGCCCACCGGCGGTCTGCTCGCCCGGGTCGATCGGCTCACCGCGCCAGGGCGCCCCCGGAGCTCTCGTCGTGCTCGGGGTGGGTCGCCGCGTCGATCTTCCCTACGATGTGGCTGTGCCGCCCGCCGATCCCTCTTCGACGCCGATCAGCCCACCCCGTGGGGAGGACTGGACGGGGCTCCTGGAGCGGCGGCTGCCGACGGCGGAGGTGTCCACCTGGCTGGTGCGTCCCGACTGCGGGGCGACGGTCGTGTTCACCGGCACCTCCCGCAACCACTCCGAGGGTCGCGACGACGTCCAGCTGCTCACCTACGAGGCCTACGACCGGGTGGCGGTGGTGCGCATCGGCGAGATCGTGGCCGAGTGCCGCCGCCGGTGGCCGGAGGTGGCCCGGGTGGCGATCCTGCACCGGGTGGGCGAGGTGCCCCTGGGCGAGGAGGCGGTGGTGGTGGGCGTCTCCAGCGCCCACCGCGACGTCGCATTCGACGCAGGGCGCTGGTGCATCGACGCGGTGAAGGCGTCGGTGCCGGTGTGGAAGCAGGAGGTGTGGGCGGGAGGAGCCGACTGGGGCCTCGACGGCGCCGACCTCGTCGATCCCTCCGAGGTCCCCTCGAGCTCCTTCGGCGCAGGCGGCGGCTGATGGGCCCGCTGGTGTTCCTGGCGCTGGTGGTCGTCATCAGCGTGGTGGGCACGTTCGTGCTGTGGGCCCGCAACCGCCCGACCTCCTCTCCGGAGTCGTCGATCGCCGAGTTCAACGCCAAGCTGCGTGCGCTCTCGGGCGACGGCGAGCCCTCGACCGGCTCCGATCGCCGGAGGAACTGAGCTGGCACGCGACCTCGCCATCGACCTCGGCACGGCCAACACGCTGGTCTACGCACGGGGGGAGGGCATCGTGCTGAACGAGCCCTCCGTGATCGCGCTCAACGACCGCACCGGCGAGGTGCTCGCCATGGGTCGTGACGCCTGGAAGATGATCGGGCGCACCCCGAGCTACATCGTGGCGGTGCGCCCCTTGCGAAAGGGCGCCATCACCGACTTCGAGGTGACCCAGGAGATGATCCGCCTGCTGTTGAAGCGGGTGGGGGTGAGCCGCTTCAACCGTCCTCGCGTGGTGATCTGCGTGCCGTCGGCCATCACGGCGGTGGAGAAGCGTGCGGTCACCGAGGCGGCCCGCAAGGCCGGCGCGGTGGAGGCCCAGCTCATCGAGCAGCCGATGGCGGCGGCGATCGGCGCCGGCCTCCCCATCAGCGAGCCCATGGCCAACATGGTCGTGGACATCGGTGGCGGCACCTCGGAGACGGCCCTCATCTCCCTCGGCGGCGTGGTGGCGCTGGAGGCCATCCGTGTGGGCAGCTTCGACATCGACGCGGCGGTGATGGCCTACATCCGACGCAAGTACGCCATCGCCATCGGGGAGCAGACCGCCGAGGAGATCAAGATCCTCATCGGCTCCGCCTTCAAGACGCCCGACGAGGTGCGCGCCGAGGTCCGTGGCCGCGAGCTCACCTCGGGCCTGCCCAAGAACGTCGTGCTGACCGCCTCGGAGGTGCGCACCGCCATCGCGGAGCCCGTCAACTCCATGGTCGACTCGGTGCTGTCGTGCGTGGCCAAGGCTCCCCCGGAGCTGGCCCAGGACCTCATCGAGCAGGGCATCTACCTGGTCGGCGGCGGCTCCCTGCTGAAGGGCCTCGACCTGCGGCTCTCCAAGGAGACCGAGGTGCCCGTGCGACTGGTTCGCCAGCCCCTCGAGGCCGTGGTGCTGGGCGCAGGGCGCATCGTCGAGTCCTACGAGAACCTGCGCGACATGTTCATGAGCAGCGGCCGCTGATCCCCACCGCCGCGCCGGACCCCCCAGCAACTAGGGTTCCCCCCGTGCCGCTGCTGGAGATCGACGACGTCGGGGTCCGCTTCGGCGGGGTGAACGCCCTCGACGGGCTGTCCTTCGGCATCGACGAGCGCCAGATCTGCGCCCTCATAGGTCCCAACGGTGCGGGCAAGACCACCCTCTTCAACGTGGTGTCACGGATCTACGAGCCGTCCCAGGGTGCGGTCCGCTTCGATGGTGCCGACCTGCTCGCCCTCCCACCGCACCGCATCAGCCGCCTCGGGGTGGCCCGAACCTTCCAGAACCTGGCGCTGGTGCCCGGCCTCTCCGTGCTGGACAACGTGATGGTCGGCGCCCACGCCCACAGCCGCGGCGGCTTCTGGTCCTGCACCCTGAAGGTGACCCAGCTCGGCGAGGAGCGCCGGCTCGCCCGACGTGCGCGGGACATCCTCGAGCGGCTGCACCTCGACCACCTGGCCGACCGACCGTGTGCCGGGCTGCCCTTCGGCACCCTCAAGCGCATCGAGCTGGCCCGGGCGATGGCCGGTGAGCCGCGCCTGCTCATGCTGGACGAGCCCGCCAGCGGGCTCACCCACGGCGAGGTCGACGAGTTGGCCGGGGTGATCCGGGCCGTCGCATCCGACGACGGGCTCACCGTGCTGCTGGTCGAGCACCACATGTCGATGGTGATGGCGCTGTCGGAGAAGATCGTGGTGATGGACCTCGGACGCAAGATCGCCGAGGGCACCCCGGCGGAGGTGCGCGACGACCCACGGGTGATCGCCGCCTACCTGGGAGCCACCGCATGACCTCGCCGCAGCTGCGCGGTGCGACGAACATGGAGCCACCTCGGTGAGCCTGCTACGGGTCAGCGGACTGAGGGCCGGCTACGGCATCGTGGAGGTGCTCTTCGGCATCGACCTCGAGGTCGACGCGGGGGAGCTCGTCGTGGTGCTCGGTGCCAACGGATCGGGCAAGACCACGACCCTGCGCGCCGTGTCCGGCATGATCCCCGCCCGTGGGTCCGTGGTGCTCGACGGCGACGAGGTGCTCGGCCGGCGGCCCGACCAGCTGCTGGCTCGGGGCATGGCCCACGTGCCCCAGGGGCGGGGGACGATCACCGAGCTCACCGTCGAGGAGAACCTCCGGGTGGGGGCCTTCATGCGCTCCGACTCGCAGGTGGACGCCGACATCGAGTCGTGGTTCGAGGCCTTCCCCCGTCTCGGGGAGCGCCGTCAGCAGATGGCTGGCTCGATGTCCGGTGGCGAGCAGCAGATGCTGGCCATCGCCCGGGCCTTCATGTCCCGCCCACGGCTGCTCCTGCTCGACGAGCCGTCGCTCGGCCTCGCGCCGCTGGTGACCCGGGAGGTGTTCGACCGCCTGCGCGACGTCACCTCCGAGACCGGCACCGCGGTGCTGCTGGTGGAGCAGAACGCCAACCTGGCGCTGGAGTTCGCCGCGCGGGCCTACGTGCTGGAAGCCGGCGAGATCGTCGCCACCGGATCGGCGACGGAGCTCCAGTCCGACGAGACCGTCCGGAAGGCCTACCTGGGGATCTAGATGAGCGACTTCCTGCAGATACTGGTCGTGGGCATCGGCAACGGGGCGATCTACGCCATGTTGGGCCTGGGCCTGGTGGTCATCTACCGCTCCACCGGCCTGCTCAACTTCGCCCAGGGAGAGCTGGCGATGTTCTCGACGTTCCTCGTGTGGACGATCTGGGAGCTCGGGGTGCCCATGTGGCTGGCCATCCTCGGGGGCATGGCCGGCGGCTTCCTCATCGGTGCGCTCCTTCACAAGGTGGCCGTGTCGCCTCTCGGTGATCCCCATCAGCGGCCGCTGGCGGTGGTGATCGTGACCATCGGCCTGTTCCTGGGCCTCAACGGCGCAGCGCAGCTGATCTGGGGCACGCTGGACAAGCGGTTCGAGTCGCCCTTCGGCTCCGGGCAGGTCACCTTGGGCGACGTGGCGATCCAGTGGCAGAAGATCGGTGCGGTGCTGGTGCTCACGGCCATGGTCCTGGCGTTCCTCCTGCTGTTCCAGCGCACCAAGCTGGGTCTGGCCATGCGGGCGGTGGCGTCGAGCTCCGAGTCGGCGGGGCTGTGCGGGATCCCCGTGCAGCGGATCCTGATGATCGGGTGGGGTCTGGCCGCCGCCACCGGCACGGTCGCCGGGGCGTTCACGGCCTCCGCGGGCAACAGCCTCAACTCCAACCTGATGCAGCTGACCCTGATCTTCGGCTTCGCCGCCATCACCCTGGGCGGCTTCGACAGCCTCCTGGGAGCGGTGGTCGGTGGGCTCGTGGTGGGGATCCTCTCCTCGGTGGTGCCCCAGTACGTCGGCGTGTTCGAGAAGATGCCCCTCGCCCCGGCGTTCATCCTCATCCTGGCGGTGCTGCTGTTCCGGCCCCAGGGCCTCTTCGGTCGCGAGCAGGTGCAGCGCGTATGAGTCGTGCGCCCCTGCCGCTGCGCGTCGTCCTGTGGGGCGCGGCCGCGGCCGCGCTGGTGATCGTGCCCTTCCAGTTCCCGCCGTTCCGGGTGGAGCAGTTCGGCCAGTGGATGGCCATCGCGGTGGCCGCCGCGGGGCTCAACCTGCTCACCGGCTACAACGGCCAGATCTCCGTCGGCCACGGCGCCCTCTACGGGGTGGGTGCCTACACCGTCGCCATCCTGGTCTCCGATGCCGGCTGGCCGTTGCTGCTGACGGTGCCTGCCGCCATGGTGGTCTGCTTCCTGGTCGGCGTGGTGATCGGGCTGCCGGCGCTGCGCATCCAGGGGCTCTACCTCGCGCTGGTGACCCTGGCGGTGGCGACGCTGTTCCCGCTCGTGCTGGAGCAGTTCTCCAGCCTCACCGGCGGTGGCGGTGGCAAGGCCCTCACCAGCGAGCAGATGTCGCGGCGTTGCCAGATGAGCCCGGGCGAGCCGAGCGACGCGTGCCTCGACACGATCCGGCCCCGGCCGGTTCGGTGGTCGTCGCCCTTCGACGGCCTCGAGCCCGACCAGTTCAAGTACTTCGTGTTCCTCGCCATCGCGGTGGTCGTGTTCGTGCTGGTGGCCAACCTGGTGCGATCCCGCATGGGGCGGGCGTTGGTGGCCATCCGGGACAACGAGACCGCGGCGGAGGTGTCGGGGATCGACGTGTCTCGGACCAAGATCCTGACCTTCGGCATCAGCGCCGGGATCGCCGGCATCGGTGGCGCGATCTTCGCCCTGAACGCCGGCCAGGTGAACCCGACCTCCTTCACCCTCACCGTGTCGATCTACTTCCTCGTGGCGGTGGTGGTCGGCGGCGCGGCCACCGTCACGGGCCCGGCCATCGGTGCCATCGTGTACGGGCTGTTCGTGGACTTCCTGGCACCGGAGCTGCCGGAGCGGTTCAAGGCGGCCACACCGGTCATCCTCGGCGTGCTGCTGATCGTGCAGATGCTGGTGGCTCCCAGCGGCGTGGTCGGCACCTACCGCCAGCTCATGGGCAAGCTGGCCGCCCGGCGCGGCGCCCGCAACCACGACGGAGACCGGAGCTCTCCCGGTGGCGCCCCGGTGCCGCCGGCCGAGTCGGCCGGATGAGCGACCGACCACCGCTGCGAACCGCCTGTGCCGGATACCGCGACCCTTGCCGCGCGGGCCGGCAGCGGTCGGCTAGCGTCATGCGACGCACTCCGTTCACCGCGGGTTCTCCCGCAGTCCACGAGCCCGTGCCAGTCCACCGAGGAGGACCACCATGGCGAACCGCTGGAAGCTCCTGACCGCCGTCGGCCTCGGCGTCGCTCTCACCTTCACCGCCTGCGGCGGTCGTGACGAGGGCGGCGACGGTTCCGACGACACCACCGAGACCACCGCCGGGTCCGGTGGCACCACCGAGGAGGCGGGGTTCATCGATCCCGAGATCGACTGCGACACCTACGAGGGCACCAAGGGGGTCGAGGGCGACACGATCAAGATCGGCACCATCCGCCCGGCCGACGGCCCGTACGCCATCTACGACCAGGTCACCACCGGGCTGCAGGCCTTCGTGGACCACACCAACACCCAGGGCGGCGTCACCGCCGGCGACGGGAAGACCTACAAGCTCGAGCTCATCAAGGAGAACGACGGCTACGACCCGGGGCGCACGCCCGCCCTGGCCCAGAAGCTGGTCGAGCAGGACGGCGTGTTCGCCATCGTGGGTGCGATCGGCACCGAGAACAACAAGGCGATCCGTGAGTACCTCAACGAGGAGTGCGTGCCCAACATCGCCCTGGCCACCGGCTCGCCCGAGTGGGGCCGCTCCGAGGAGTACCCGTGGTACATCGCCGGGCTGCCGAGCTACGCCGCAGAGGCCAACGCCTGGATCAACTACCTGAAGGAGGCCCAGCCCGACGCCAAGATCGCCCTCCTCTACCAGGACGACGACTTCGGCAAGGCGTACCAGACCGGCGTGACCAAGGCGGTCGAGGCCGCCAACGAGGACGGGGCCAACCTCGAGGTGGTGGCCGAGCAGAGCTTCAACCCGCTCTCGGGCAGCTCCACCGAGGCGGCCACCGTGCAGCTCTCCCAGTCGGGTGCGGACGTGTTCATCGTGGGCATCGGCGGCACCCCGTGTCCCCAGACCCTCGGGTTCATCCCCCAGACCTGGGATCCCACCACCATCATCTCGGTGACCTGCGGCGGGAAGACCTCGATGTCCATCGCCGGACCGGCCGCCGAGGGCGTGATCCAGGCCCAGGCGACCCTCGATCCGTCCGACCCGGCCGATGCCACCAACCCCAAGGTGGTGGAGTTCGTGGAGGCCGGCACCAGCGCCGGGCTCACCGAGGCCCAGGTCCAGGGCGGCATCTCGTCGGTGGGGTGGGGCTTCGGCGCCCTCTTCGCCAAGGCGGTCGAGGAGGCCGCGACCGTCGACCGGGCCGACGTGATGAACACCCTCTACTCCCTCGAGGACGCCAACTTCGGCCTGTTGCGCGACGAGATCACCGTGAACACCGACGGCTCCGAGGACCCGTGGGCCATCGAGGGGTTCCGCATCTCCCAGCGCAACGCCGAGGGTGGGTGGACCGAGTTGGCTCCGGTGACCAACTTCGAGGGCCAGTCCAACGGCTTCGCCAGCTGAGCGAACCCGTTCGAGACCATCCGAAGGGGTCGGCCGTCTGGCCGGCCCCTTCGTCGTGGAGCACCCGACGGGGTCAGCCGGTCCCGGAGCACCCGCCCCCGTCGTCGGACCCGTCGTCCTCGATCACCAGGAGATCCTCCGCCGCCTGGCGCACCTGGAGGTCCCGGTCCTGGCTCAGCCGCTCCAGGGCGGCGCGGACCTCCGGTCCCTCGAACGCCGCCAGGGCCAGCACGGCGCGTCGACGCACCGCGGCGCGGTCGTGGCAGGCATCGAGCACCGCCGGTGCCCCGGCGGGGTCGCCCAGCGCCCCGAGGGCGGCCACCGCGGACTCGCGGCAGAGGGCGTCGTCGTGGTCGCCGGCCACCCGCGACAGCGCCCGGACCACCGGGTCCGACGCCCGTCGCTCACCGAGGGCGAACGCCGCCATCTCCACCACCCGCGGGTCGGGATCGTCCAGCAGGCCGGCGAGGTCCGCCACCTCGCCGCGGTGTCGGGCTGCCAGCTCGGCGGCCCGCCTGCGCACCACCGCGTCGTGATCCCGGAGCGCCCCGCCGAGCTCGTCGTCGTCGAGGGCTCCGGAACGGGCGAGCGCGGCCAGCGCCGCAGCCCTGGTGTGCGGATCGGAGTCGTGCAGGTGGGCACGAGGGAGCTCGACGTCCCCTCGGTGGCCGGCGAGCGCCAGGTCGCGTCGCACTGCGGTGGTCGGCGAAGTAGCGTTCCCGGGGTCATGGGGGATCCGGTCCGGTTCGGCGCCAGAGGCGTCGTTCATCGTGGGCCTCGGTGACGGTGGAAGAGACGGACGGACCGAGGGGTCGTGGCGGGTCGCCCCGGTCGGGTGAGGTCACCCGGTCGGAGTCGGCGATGGGCCCCGTAGACTGTCCGAAGCGAGCGATTCCAGGAAGGACGACACAGTGTCGCACATGGTGATTTTCCAGACCCCCGGCGGGAGCCCCGGCTACAACCAGTTCGAGACCCTCGACGAGGCGGTGTCGTTCGTCGAGCAGCTCCGCAACGAACAGGACGTCGCCAACGCGCGGATCTTCGCCCTCGAGGAGATCAAGTTCGAGTTCAAGCCCTACTTCCGGGTGGAGCTGCAGGCGTTGACCGCCGGTACCGCAGCGCCCCGGGCTCCCGAGCCCATCCAGGCCGCTCCGCTGGCTGCGCCCGCCCCGCAGGTCGACGCCCCGCTGGGCGTGGGTGCCCCCGAGAGCGCCGCGCCCGTGGCCGGAGCGTTCAACGCGCCGGCCCCCGTGCAGCCGGCGCCCGTCGCCGCACCGGTGCCCGCGCCGCCCGCACCGGCAGCGCCTCCTGCGGATCAGCCCAGCGAGCCCGCTCCGGTGCGACGGGGCCTCTTCGGCCGCTGAGCTCCCGTCGTGGTGCTCCCGTCGTAGTGCTCCGGCGACGGGTCCAGAGGTGTGCTCGGGTGGGTGGGCCGCTCGTGGACGCGTCGCGCTCCGGCGAGAGGTGACCGGGAGGTGCGCTGCTAGGAGACCAGCAGCAGGGCCCCGACCACCACGATGCTGGCGATCGTGCCGACCAGCACGGCGGTGCCGAGCGCACCGAAGAGCAGCACCAGCGTGGAGCGGAGACGCACTCCTGGCGAGGACCGCACGTCGCGGCCGGTGAGGTGCACCGGCGAGGGTGGGGTCCGCAGGATGACTGCGCCGTCGGCGCCCCGCACCCTCACCGCGGTGGTCCGGCCGCCGAGCAGCAGGCTGGGCACGGTCTCAGCGCCGGTGCCGTCGGAGGGGTCGGCGCCGAAGCCGTCGATCCCTATCGTGGCAGGCTGGGGGATCGGGCGGCGGCCGAAGAGCACGACGCCGAAGCAGATCGCCGACAGCACGACCAACGAGAAGCCGATGAACAACGCGGACATGACGCCTGGAAGCGTAGCCGGAGGATCCGGGGATGCGACCACGGCCCCCGGCCTCGCCGGCGAGGTCGGCTCCGACGCCGTCGCCGACGCGGGACCGGCTCCGGTGGACCCCGTTCGTCGCCGCCGTCGTCGGTGGATCTGGGGTGTCGGCCTGGCGCTGCTCGTCGGCGCAGGGCTCGGTGTGGCCTTCGTCCCCACCCCCTACGTGCTGCTCGAGCCGGGATCTGTGCGTGGCACCCAGGAGCGGATCTCCATCGAGGGCGCCGAGGTGCACCCGCCCGGGTCGGAGGTGCTCTTCACCACGGTGTACGTCGACCGGGCCACCACGTGGGGCCTGCTGCGGGGCGCGCTCGACGACGCCATCGAGATCCACACCCAGGAGGAGATCTACGGAACCCGGGGTCGTGACGAGACCCAGCAGATCAACCGTCACCAGATGGACGTCTCGAAGCTGGTGGCGACCATGGAGTCGCTGGAGCTCCTGGGCTACGACGCCACCTTCACCGCGGACGGAGCCCGGGTGGTGGAGGTGGCGAGGGGCAGCGCGGTCGACGGGGTGATCGCTCCCGGCGACGTGATCCTCGCCGTGGACGGCGAGCCGGTGGCGTTGCCCTCCGACCTGCGCCAGGCCCTCGAGGGCAGGTCCCCGGGTGACGAGGTGCGACTGTCGGTGCGCCGCGACGGCATGCCCTCCGGCGAGCTCGCCGCCCGCGAGGGCGACGACGACGCCGAGGTCGAAGAGGTCGAGGTGGCGCTGGGAGCGTCGCCGGAGGACCCCGCCAAGGGCGTGCTGGGCGTCAACGTGGAGTCCGACTCGCCGAGGGTCGACTCCGAGGTCCAGGTGGACATCGACTCGGGCGTGGTGTCGGGCCCTTCGGCGGGCCTGGCATGGTCGTTGGGCATCGTGGACCTCTTGACCCCGGGTGATCTGACCGGTGGGGGCGACGTCGCCGTGACCGGCGAGATCCTCCAGGACGGCTCGGTCGGCCAGATCGGCGGGGTGGTGCAGAAGGTGGCCACGGTCAAGCGGGCGGGCATCGACACGTTCCTCTATCCCGCGGACACCCCTGCCGAGGAGCAGGACGAGATGCGCAGGGTCGCCGGGGACGGCGTGGAGCTCGTGCCGGTGGCCACCCTCGAGGAGGCCATCCACCACCTGGACCCCGATCTCGCGCTCCCGGGAGCCTGAGGAGCCGCGAGCGCGGCGGCCGTGCGGTCGGGATCTCGCACGGGAATCCGAACTCCGCAGCTGAAAGCACGCCGCGACCGCCCCGCCTTTCGTAGCATCGCCCCATGAGCGATGCGCTTCCCGATCCACCGACGCTCGAGCCGGGTTCCCTGGCGGGGGCCTCGTTCAGCCGCTCCCGCAGAGGCTTCGAGCCCACCGAGGTGCGTTCGCTGCTCGGACGTGTCGCGGACGCCCTGCGGGTGTGGGCCGTACGAGACGAGCAGCTGCGGCACGAGGTGGCATCCCTTCGTGAGCGGGTGGAGTCGGCCGAGCACCTCGACGAGGCCAAGGTCACCGAGCTCCTCGGGGCGGAGACGGCACGGATCGTGGCCGCGGCGCGCTCGGCGGCGGCGGAGATCCGGGAGCACGCCGAGGCCGACGCCGCCGCCCTGACCGAGCGCACCGAGGCGGAGGTCTCCGCTCGCCGAGACCAGCTGCTGTCCGACGCCGCCGCGGAGCGCGAGGCCGCGGCCGCGGCGCTCGCTGCCGCCGAGTCCGAGGCCTCCTCCACGAAGGAGGCGGCCGCCCGGGACGCCGAGGAGCTGCGCCGCCGCAGCCAGGAGGAGGCCGATGCCCTCCTCGACGATGCCACCCGCACCGCCGAGGAGCGCACCGCTGCAGCCGAGGCGAGCGCGACGCAGACGTTGGAGGACGCCCGGTCCCGGCACGACGAGCTCATCGCCGAGGCCACCGGTGTGCTCGACGCCCGCACCTCCGAAGCGGAAGAGGCGGCCTCCCAGATCCGTCAGACGGCCGAGGCGGAGCTCCGCGCCGCCCGTCAGGACGCGGAGCGGCTCCGGCAGGAGGCCGATGCGACAGCCGACGCCACCCGGGAGGAGGCACGCGAGGACGCACGGGCCATGCTGGAGGAGACCCGTGGCCTCCGCCATCGGATGCTGCGCGACCTGGCAGAGCGCCGTCGGGTGGCCCGTCAGCAGATCGAGGCGGCACGGGTCGCTCGTCATGGGGTGGTGGAAGCCATCCGCAGCGCGGCCGGTCGCCTGGAGGACACCGTCGTCGAGCTCGACGAGGCGGATGCAGCGGCCCAGCGAGCCGCGGATGCGGCGGCGGCCGCAGTTCCCGACGACGTCCTCACCGTCGCCGTGCAGCTGGAGGCCGAGCTCGACGGCGCTGAGCCGGAGCTACAGGGCGGGCCGTCGTCGGCGGGGGAGCTCGCCTCGGAGGCACCGCCAGCCTCCGAGGCCACCTCGTCGGAGGTTCCCGGCACCGTCGAGGAGATCTCGGGGGAACCCGGGTCGGCGCCGGCGCCGTCGCCTGCAGAGGAGGGCTCCCAGGAGACCGAGGGGTCCGCAGCAGGCAGCACCGCCGGGGATGACGTCGAGCGCGAGGTGCCGGAGGTGGCCGCGGAGCACGTCGACACCGTCGATGCCCCGGAGGGCGCTCGCGAGGACGCGGCGGCCGGGTCGGGCGATTCCGCCGGCGTCGAACCGTCCGGAGGTGCACGGCAGGGGGAGCAGCTGGCCTCGGTGCACGACCTGTTCGAGAGGCTCCGCTCCGGCGCCGAGGAGGCCGAGGACGGCGAGGAGGCCGAGGACGACGAGGCGACGAGCGAGACCCCGAACACCGGAGCACACCCCTCCGCCGGGGCGCAGCAGCGGGCGGCTGTCGCGGAGCCGACCTTGGCGTCGGTGGCCGCCGTGGCCGTGGTGGAGGATGCCGCCGAGGTGTCGACCGCCGGCGAGGACACCATGCTGCTCGACCGGCGCGACGAGGTGCTCGCTCCTGCGGAGCGACTGCTGGCCCGCACCCTCAAGCGGCTCGTCGGCGACGAGCAGAACGAGGTGCTCGACCGGGCGCGTCGGATCCGCAAGGGACGCGTCGAGCTGGTGGACCTGCTTCCCGACGACATCGCGGAGCGCTACGTCCAGGCGCTGGCGGAGCCGTACCGCCTCGCAGCGGCGGCCGGCGCCCAGATGTGGTGCGAGGCCACAGGGGATCCCCTCCCCACCATCGACGACGATGGTGTCGGCGCCAGCCTGCGGGCGCGGGTCGTCGAGCTCGAGGAGCTGCGAAGGGTCCAGCTGCGGACCACGTTGGAGCAGCTCGACGAGTCCGGTGAGGACCTGGCGGTGCTGGTGGACCACCTCCGCGCCGCCTACCGGGAGCTTCGCTCCTCGTCGGTGCCGCACCAGGCGGCCGATCTGGCCATCGCCGGGTTCACCGCGGGCACCGCCGCCGCAGCACCCACCGGGGTACGGTGGCGGTGGGTGCCCGACAACGCCGGGCTGCCGTGCGCCGACGCAGAGGACAACGCCCTCGCCGGCCCGCTCCCGTGCGGTGAGGCGTTCCCCACCGGCGACGTGCTGCCGCCCGCCCATCCGGGCTGCCGGTGCATCGTCGTGCCGGCCGGATCCGACGGCTGAGGGCCGGCGCCCGCGCCGCCTCTGAGCGTGTTCTCACGACGGTGCTGAGGTCCCCCTCCCGGGCTCCTCTAACCTGAGCGGTCGTGCGGTACCCGTCGGACATGCCTTCCCCCGCACGTGAGCCGCGGGCCGCGGGCGGCCGTCGTGGGCGCACCGTCCTGGCCGTGGTGCTCGCCGTGGTGCTGGTGCTGGTGCTCAGCCTCCGCGCCATCGCCACCTTCTGGACCGACTACCTCTGGTTCGACGACCTCGGCCTGGAGATGGTCTGGACCCGGCTGCTCTCGGCGCGGGTGAGCCTGGCAGTGGTGGCCACCCTCGTGTTCTTCGTGATCGCCTGGGTCAACCTGTCCCTCGCGGAGCGGTTCTCCGCCAGCGCCGCGTCCGCAATCACCGAGGACGAGGTGCTGGAGCGCTACCAGGCGGCGGTCGCCGGCCGGCAGCGGCTGGTCATGTTCGCCGTTGCCCTCGGGGTGGCGCTGGTCCCGGGGGTGGGTGCGGCGGCGGAGTGGCGCAACTGGCTGCTGTTCCGCTTCGGGGGCGACTTCGGCGCCGGCGACGAGCAGTTCGGCACCGACATCGGCTTCTACGTGTTCAAGCTGCCGTTCCTGTCGCAGGTGGTGGACTGGCTCTTCGGGTTCCTGCTCGTGACGCTGGTGCTGGTCGTCGCCCTCTACTACCTCAACAGCGCGATCCGGCTGCAGTCCAGCGGCGAGCGCATCGCCCCGGCGGCCAAGGCCCACCTGTCGGTGATCCTCGCCCTGCTGGCGCTGGTGAAGGCCGCCGACTACTGGCTCCAGCGCTTCGAGTTGACCTACCAGAGCCGGGACTCCTTCGACGGCGCGGGCTACACCGCGGTGAACGCCACCCTGCCGGCCCTGCAGCTGCTCATCCTCGTGGCCCTGTTCGCCGCGGTGCTGTTCATCATCAACATCCGGCGCCGGGGCTGGGTGCTGCCGGTGATCGCCATCGCCCTGTGGGCGATCACCGCCGTGGTGGTCAACGGCATCTACCCGGCCATCGTGCAGAACTTCCAGGTCAAGCCCGCCGAGCTGAACAAGGAGACGCCCTACGTCGAGCGCAACATCACCGCCACCCGGGAGGCGCTCGGCCTCGACGACGTCCAGTCCAACCAGCTCGACTACGACCCGGATCTCACCCGGGAGAAGCTGGCGGCGCAGCAGGCCAACCTCGATGACGCCCGCCTCCTCGATCCCAACGTGCTCGAGCCCACCATCCAGACCCTCCAGTTCGGCCGCCCCTACTACGCGTTCCGGGAGGTCGACGTCGACCGCTACGAGGTGGGCGATGCCGGCGAGTCACGGGAGCCGGTCATCATCTCGACCCGGGAGCTCAACCTGGACGGCGTGGCTGCGCCGAGCTGGGAGAAGCTCCACCTCGTGTTCACCCACGGCTACGGCCTCGCGGCCGCGCCGGCCAACGAACCCAACTCCCGGGGCGAGCCCGACTTCCTGGTGGGGGGGATCCCCGCCCGGGTCGAGGGCCTGGGCACCTTGGAGCGCCCGGAGATCTACGTGGGCGAGGACATGGCCGGCTACGCCATCGTGGGCACCGAGCAGGAGGAGCTCAGCTCCGACGACCTGACGACGCGCTACGACGGCACCACCGGTGTGCCGATCGACAGCTTCCTGAGGAAGGCGGCCTTCTCCCTGCGCTTCGGCAACTACGAGCCGTTGATCTCCGATCTGCTGACCGACGAGTCGAAGGTCATCTACCAGCGCGACGTGGTCGAGCGGGTGCAGGCCGTCGCCCCGTTCCTGCTGCTGGGTCGCGACCCCTATCCGGTGCTGCTCGACGGGCGCATCGTGTACGTCGTCGACGGGTACACCTCCACCTCCCACTA
Organism: uncultured Microthrixaceae bacterium; assembly: GCA_964420125.1. GTDB lineage: Bacteria > Actinomycetota > Acidimicrobiia > Acidimicrobiales > Microtrichaceae > CAYQQQ01. The sequence continues at coordinate 13,589 of CAYQQQ010000037.1, read as the reverse complement.
CCCCTATGCCGAGGCGTGGCCCGCAGAGCTGATCGCGGACGGCGCGACCGGTGAGCTCAACTACCTGCGCAACTCCGTCAAGGCGGTGGTCGACGCCTACGACGGCACCGTCACCCTGTACCTCTCCGACACCCTCTACGGCGAGAAGGACCCGATCGTCCGCGCCTACGCCAAGGCGTTCCCAGGGCTCTTCGCCGACGAGATCCCGGCGCGGCTGGCCGAGCACCTGCGCTACCCCGAAGGCCTGTTCAACATCCAGACCGTCGCCTGGGGCCGCTACCACCAGAGCAATACCTCGTCCTTCTTCAACAACAGCGCCACCTGGGCCATCGCCCAGGAACCTCCCTCGGACTCGGAGTCCAGGGCCATCGCCGAGGCGGAGGTGGCCCAGTCGGGGGGGACGCTGCCGGAGTTCCAACGCATCCCGGCCTACTACCAGATGATGCAGCTCACCCCCGACAGCGATCCCGAGTTCGTCCTCACGCGCCCGTTCGTGCTGGCCTCCAGCGACGACAGCGGCCGCAACCTGACGGCGGTGATGATCGCCCGCAACGACCCGGGGAGCTACGGGGAGCTCGAGGAGGTGGTGGTCGCCTCCGGCGGGGAGGACTCCGAAGGCGTTCGGGTCGACGGTCCGCTGCAGGCCAGCGAGAAGATCTCCACCTACCCGCCGGTGTCGCAGTACCAGACCGTGGTCGGCCAGCGAGGGTCCAAGGTCCAGTTCGGCAACCTCCTGCTGCTGCCCTTCGGCGACTCGCTGCTGTACGTGCGACCCGTCTACGCCCGCCAGGAGAGCAACGGGCTCAACACCCTGCAGCGCGTGGCGGTGACCTCGGGCGACCGGGTGGGCTTCGGCGAGACGCTGGCCGAGGCCATCGACGACATGTTCACCACCGACGAGCAGGGCAACCCCGAAGACGGGGGAACCACCACCACCGCTCCGGAGGAGCCGGCGGACCCCGAGGAGCCGACCGATCCCGAAGAGCCGGTCACGGAGGGCACGCCGGAGGAGCTGCTCGTCCAGGCCGACGAGCGCTTCACCCAGGCGGACGAGGCGCTGGCCCGAGGCGACCTGGGCGAGTACGACCGCTTGGTGGAGGAGGCCCGCGAGCTGCTGCGCAGCGCGTTGGCGGCGCTGGACACCACCACCGAGACGGTGCCCGAAGCGTCGACCACGACCGCTCCTCCCGCCGGCTGAGGGATGCCCGTGCCCTCTGCGCATGTGCGCTGATCCGGGCATACGGGTGCGCAGCGATGCCGGCAGGGTGGTCGCGACCGGATAGCCTCTCGGGTCGTGCGTTCCCTACTCGCGGCGGGTGGCTTCCTCGATCCCGAGGAGCTGATCAGGAAGGGCGGCTACCTGATCCTGTTCGGCATCGTGTTCGCCGAGTCGGGTCTGCTGGTCGGCTTCTTCCTCCCGGGCGACTCGTTGCTGTTCGTGGCGGGGATGGCTGCGGCGGGGTCCCTGGGCAAGGTCGAGCTCAACCTGTGGGTCGTCCTGATCGGGGTGTTCGTGGCCGCGGTGCTCGGGGATCAGGTCGGCTACCTGTTCGGTCGGAAGGTCGGTCCGGCGCTCTTCAAGCGTCCCGACTCCCGACTCTTCAAGCACGAGTACGTCGAGAAGGCCCAGCAGTTCTTCGACCGCCACGGACCCCGAGCGATCGTGCTGGCACGCTTCGTGCCCATCGTGCGGACGTTCTGCCCCATCGTGGCGGGCGTCGGCCACATGAACTACGGCGTGTTCGTCCGCTACAACGTGATCGGAGGCCTCCTGTGGGGTGTGGGGGTCACGTTGCTGGGGTACTTCCTGGGCAACGTGCCGGTGGTGGAGGACAACCTCGAGATCGCCCTGCTGGCCATCGTGGCGGTGTCGCTGCTGCCCGTCGCCATCGAGTTCTGGCGTCACCGTCGCCAGGCCGGCTCCGACGTCCAGACCTGATCGCCCCGAGCCTGCCCCGCACCGTCCACCTGGTGCGCGCGGCGCATCGGGCGGAGGCTGACACCGTTCACCTGGACGATGTCGGGCGGGCCGATGCACGATCGTCGCGGTTTGACGACGACTGGTCGACCGACTGAACTTGCCCGGCGCACCTGAGGGACTCCCCGGTGCGCGCGCCTGGCCGGCCAGGCCGGTGCACCTCCACCATCACGAGGGACTCGAATGCTGCACATGCTCGCCGAAGGGGGCTACCAGGACTTCGTCCTGGGTGGCCAGGAGTGGTTCTGGCTGGTCTTCGCCGTCGTCGTCGCCCTGATCGCGCTCGCCGTCGGCTACCAGATGATGCGCGGCGTGCTGGCCAAGGATGCCGGCACCGAGAAGATGAACGAGATCTCCGACGCGGTGCACGTGGGCGCGATGGCCTACATCAAGCGCCAGTTCCGCACGATCCTGATCATCGTGATCCCGTTGGCCGTCGTCGTGTTCGTCACCTCCACCGAGGTGCTGAACCCGTTGGACCCGCTCGAAGGACTCAGCAGCAGCGAGTCCGGGCTGTTCCGAACCCTGGCCTTCCTCGTCGGTGCTGCCGCCTCGGGGTTCATCGGCTTCGTCGGCATGTGGCTGGCCACCAAGGCCAACGTGCGCACTGCGGCGGCCGCCCAGACCGGCTCCATGAACGCCGCGATGCAGGTGGCGTTCCGCTCCGGGGGCACCATCGGGCTGTTCACCGCCGGCCTCGGCCTCCTGGGTGCCACGGCCATCGTGATGATCTTCCAGAACACCGCCGCCGCGATCCTCGTCGGCTTCGGCTTCGGCGGTTCGCTGCTGGCGCTGTTCCTCCGGGTGGGCGGCGGCATCTTCACCAAGGCGGCGGACGTCGGCGCCGACCTGGTGGGCAAGGTGGAGGCGGGGATCCCCGAGGACGATCCCCGCAACCCGGCCACGATCGCCGACAACGTGGGCGACAACGTGGGCGACTGCGCCGGCATGGCCTCCGACCTGTTCGAGTCCTTCGGCGTGGTGCTGGTGGCCAACATCATCCTGGGCGTCACCGCCTTCGAGGCCATCGAGATCGGTCCCGGCCGCGCCGCACGCGGACTCATCTTCCCCCTCGCCATGATGGCGATCGGCCTGCTGGCCTCGATGGTGTCGATCTACATGGTGCGGGCCCGGCCGGATGAGACCGACGCCCTCAAGCCCATCAACCGCGGCCTCAACATCGCCTCGCTCATCGCCCTCGTGGGCGCCGCCGTGCTGGCCTTCGGCTACGTCGGCGATCCTGTGGGCGCGGACGTGTCCAACGTGGGCCTGCGGATGTTCGCCGCGGTGGTGGTGGGCGTCGCGCTGGGCCAGGTGGCGAGCCGCATCACCCAGTACTTCACCTCCAGCCAGTTCAGGCCGGTGCGCGACATCGCCGAGTCGGGCCGCACCGGCCCGGCGACGGTGATCCTCTCCGGCATCTCCTCGGGCATGGAGTCCGCCGTCTGGGCGGTGGTGGCCATCGCGGTCGCCATCCTGGTGGGCCTCGGCCTCGGCGGCGGGTCCACCTTGTTCGCCTTCTACCTGGTGGCGCTCACCGGGATCGGCATGCTGTCCACCACCGGCATCGTGGTGGCCGAGGACACCTTCGGCCCCATCGCCGACAACGCCCAGGGCATCGCCGAGATGAGCGAGATCCTCGAGGGCGACACCGAGCGCATCCTGGACGGCCTCGACACGGTGGGCAACACCACCAAGGCCGTCACCAAGGGCTTCGCCATCGGCTCCGCGGTGATCGCCGCGGTGGCGCTGTTCGCCTCGTTCCGCGAGACCATCGCCCAGTCCGGCGAGACCCTGATCGGCGACGCGCTGCGGGAGCTCAACGTGGAGGAGGCGTTCAACTCCGTGGCGATCAACATCGCCGATCCCAAGACCTTCGCCGGGGCGTTGGTGGGCGGCACCGTCGTGTTCCTGTTCTCGTCCCTGGCGATCCTGGCCGTGGGGCGCACCGCCGGCACGGTCGTGCAGGAGGTGCGCCGCCAGTTCCGGGAGAAGCCGGGCATCATGGACTACACCGAGAAGCCCGACTACGGACCGGTGATCGACATCTGCACCGGCGCCGCGCTGCGGGAGCTCACCACCCCTGCGCTGCTCGCCGTGCTGATGCCGGTGGTGATCGGCTTCGGCCTGGGCGCGTACGCGCTCGGCGGCTACCTGGCAGCCACCATCGTGGTGGGGGCGCTCATGGCGAACTTCCTGTCCAACGCGGGCGGCGCATGGGACAACGGCAAGAAGTACATCGAGGAGGGCAACCTCGGTGGCAAGGGCTCCGAGGTGCACAAGGCGGTGGTGATCGGCGACACCGTCGGCGACCCCTTCAAGGACACCGCCGGGCCGGCCATCAACCCGCTGATCAAGGTCATGAACCTGGTCTCGCTGCTGGTGCTGCCCTCGATCCTCTCCATGCAGGACAACGACCTCCGGTACGTGGTGGCGGGGGTGGCGCTGGTGATCGTGATCGCCAGCGTGCTCTTCTCCAAGCAGCAGAGCACCTCCTTCGGCGACGACGTCGCCGAAGCCCCGGTCACTGCGGAGGACGCCACCTGAGATCGGTCGCCCGGTGCCCACCTCGCACGACGCAGGGCCGGAGAGGCCCGCCTGGGAGCTCACCGTCGACGCGCGCGACGACCAGGCCGGCCGTGTCGTGGCGTTGGTCGCCGAGGGATACCTGACGTCCTTCCTGGCTCGTGAGCGCGGCGTGCGCGCCGATGACGTCGAAGAGCTCCACCAGTTCCGCGTCGACCTGCGCCGCACCCGCAGCGTGCTACACTCGTTCCGTGGGGTGCTCCCCGAGCAGCGCCGGCGGGCCGCCTCCTCGGCGATGCGAGAGATGACCGCGCCCACCTCCGCGGTGCGCGACCTCGACGTGCTGGGCGAGTCGTTGGGATCGCTGCTCGGCGACGTGCTGAGCGACGACACGCTGCGTGTCGCCGGGATGGTGGAGGCCCGCCGCCTCGCGGCCCGCGCCGAGATGCTGGAGGCGCTCGACGGGCCGCTCACGGCGCGCCTGGTGCAGACCTGGCGGTCGGTGTCGGAGGTGTACGTCATCGGAGGTGGGCCGGCGCCGCTGGCGCACCGCAGGATGGGCCCGGTCGCCGACGCCGCCCTCTGGGACGCCTACCGTCGCGGCCGCGCGGCGGGGAAGGCGGCGACGCGCTCTGACGACCTCGAGCACTGGCACGAGCTGCGCAAGGCGCTCAAGGGGTACCGCTACCTCCTCGAGGCGTTCGCCCCGCTGTGGGAGCGGGACGGCCGAAAGGCGGTACGCCGGGAGCTGCGGGCGCTGCAGGACCACATCGGTGGCCTCCAGGACCTCCGCGTGCAGGCGGTGGTGTTCGAGGAGCTGGCGAGGGAGGCCGACGCGGTCGGCTGGCGCTCGACGGCGAACCTGGCCCGGGGTGTGGCCCGACGGCTCCGCGACGACATCGAGCAGACCCGGCGCGGCTGTCGGGCGGCATGGTCGGCGTTCGACACCCACGAGACGCGCGACCTCATGCGATCGCTCACCGGCCGAGCCAGCTGACCGACGGCCAGCGGACCCGGCGCTCGGACTCCTCCACCAGGGAGTACACGTTGGCCCGCTCCCGCCGGCCGCGGATCTGCAGGCGACCCGAGGGCTTCCAGCCGTCGTCGTCGCCCGCCATCCTCACGGTGGACTCCGAGGCCAGCACCCCCGACGCGCGCTGCTTGGCCTCGTCGCAGAGCCGGGCGGCGAGGTTCACGACGTCGCCGATCACCGTGTACTCGTAGCGCTCGGGGGTGCCCACGAACCCGGCCAGCACCTCGCCGCTGGCGAGGCCGATGCCGGCGCGCAGGGGTCCACCGGTGTGCTCCAGCTCTCGGGGGAGCTGACGGGCGGCCCTCAGGGCCCGCACGGCGTGGTCGGGCTGGTCCTGAGGAGCGCCGAAGATGCACAGCGCCGCGTCCCCCTCGAACTTGTTCACCCAGCCGCCTTCACGGTTGACCGCGGCCACGACCGCCCGGAAGAAGCGGTTCAACATGGCGACCACCTCCGCCGGCGAGTGGCGCTCCGCGTAGCGGGTGTAGCCGCGGAGGTCCACGAACAGCACCGTCACCTCGCGCTGCTCCCCGAGCGAGGTGGGCCCGACCCCCGACTTCACCAGATCGGCCAGCCCGGCCTGTCCCACCTGGGCGTGGAACAGGTCGCGCAGCTCCTCGCGCTCGCGGAGCCCCGCCGCCAGGTTGTTCACCCCTTCGGTGAGGCGGCCCAGCTCACCGAGGTCGTCGACCGGGAGCTCGAGGTCGAGATCTCCGCGCTCGATGCGGCGCAGGCCGTCGCGGATGTTGTGGATCGGCCGCTCCACCGAGCGGGCGGCCAGCCACATCACGCCGCCCCCGGCGACCAGCGAGGTGAGCGCCACCCACATGAGCCGGCGCGAGTCGAGCGGCTCCGGGCTGATCATGTTGGAGATGGCGATGGCGAACAGCGGCACGCCGCTGCCCAGCAGCCAGGCGAACATCAGCCGGGGCCACACGTCGCGACGGTCCTCGGGCAGCGAGGCGTCCCGCAGGGCCAAGGCGTAGAGCGGTCGGAAGTGGCCCTCCAGCAGGAGGTACAGCATGGTGCAGGTGACCACCCCGGCGAGGGCGAGGCCCACCGAGATCCGCTGCACGTCCTCGTTGAGCCAGCCGAACAGCACTGCCGCCACCAGCCAGGACACGAAGGCGCTGAGGGTCTCCACCAGCGGAAGGTTGAACAGCTGGCGTCGCTCGCGTGCGGAGGGCGGGCGCTCCTCCCGCACCCATGACACCGCCCGGTGCAGCACCGCGGCGTTGACGGGCAGGGCGATCACCACCATGAACACCACGTAGGCGCCGAACACGGCCGTGTTGAGGCTGCGGTCGCGCAGGTCGTCCTGGGCATCCTGGGGGAACAGGAACCAGAAGTAGAGCATCACCATCAACAGCCCGAGGCCGTTGGCGAGCACCTGGCGGAGCATCACGCCCCGAACGGTCGTGCGAGCCCGCGCCAGCGCGGCGCCGCCGGCCACGGTCAGCCCGACCCGGACGGCGCTCGCAGGTGCCGGCAGCGCTCGCCGGCACCCGGGCGGGCTGCGCGGGTACGGCCCCGGTGGCCTCGGGGCCGCCTCACCTGCTCATCCCCCACCAGCTCATCCCGCGCCGGTGAGGCCCACCGGGCAGCTCAGGCCGGTCCCACCCAGACCGCAGTAGCCACCCGGGTTCTTGGAGAGGTACTGCTGGTGCTCCGGCTCCGCGTAGTAGAACTCGCCGGCAGGGCGGATCTCGGTCGTGATGCGCCGGTGGCCGGCGGCGTCGAGCACCGCCTGGTATCGCCGGCGCGACTCCTCGGCCGCCACCAGCTGGCGGTCGTCGTGGGCGAAGATCGCCGAGCGGTACTGCGTGCCCACGTCGTTGCCCTGACGCATGCCCTGGGTGGGGTCGTGGCCTTCCCAGAACACCCGGAGCAGCTCCTCGTAGCTCACGATCGCCGGGTCGAACACCACCAGCACAGACTCGGCGTGACCGGTGAGACCGCTGCACACCTCCCGGTAGGTGGGGTGTGGGGTGAAGCCGCCGCTGTACCCCGTGGCGGTGACCAGCACGCCGGGGAGGCGCCAGAAGAGCCGCTCCGCTCCCCAGAAGCAGCCCATGGCGAACTCGGCCACCTCCGCGCCGTGTGGCCAGGGCGGTTGGAGGGAGGAGCCGTCGACGTCGTGGAGCGGCAGCTCGAACCACGCGGCGTCGCGTCCGGGCAGCGCCGTGTCCGCGGAGACCATCTCCGGTTCGCGGGCGAAGAACGACCAGGACATGGGTTCCAGACTAGGACCGGCCGTCCTGGCGCACCGCACGGCCGGCGACCCGGCGTGGCCGTGCGATCCCTCCGTGCCGCCGGGGATTGGCAGCGTGCCACTGCGGGGTGCACCCTGGTGGCGATGGCGGAGTCCGATGACGAGCGGGTCGAGGCGCAGCTGAGCAGCGCGCACATCGAGGAGGTGCGCGCCCAGCTGCGCTGTGCCGACGCTCAGCTTCGGGCCTCGGCGGTGGCCCGACTGCGCTCGTGGCAGGGTCGCCCGCTGGAGCCCTCGGCGGCCGACCAGGTGCTCCGCGCCGCCGCTGCGGCCTACCCGTGGGTGGCGGAGGTCTCCGACGACGTCGGGGAGCTGCTGGTGCAGCTGCTGTGGAGCGCTCCCGCGCAGGTCGATCCCCGGAGGGTCCAGCACACCTACCCGCTCTGCGCCGAGCGGACCCGTCGGGCGATGCTGCACCTGCTCGCGCTCCGGGTCGACGAGGACGCGGTGGACGTGGTGGGCGAGCTGCTCGATCTCGACGGACCGTGGGATCTGCTGCCCGTTCCGACCGAGGACCTGCTCCACCCGCTGTTGGACGCGCCCGGCGTCCAGCGGCTCGCCGAGCCGTTGGTGCTGGTGGCGTGGCGACGCGGCTGGTCGGCGCACGTCGCCGATCTGCTGCACGGGATGCTGCAGCGCGGACTCCTCGACGACGGTGCCCGTGCGGCGGTGGCCGCCGGGCTGGCCCCGCTGGCGGAGGGATTGCTCGACACCTGCAACCGGTGCACGGCGGTGCCGTCCACCCGTGGCGACCTCAGCCGTGTCGACCGGCGGCGCCTGGGGAGCCTCCTGCCGCTGTTCACCCGTCTGCGCGTCGGGGATGGCCCGCACCCCGTGCTGCGTCGGGCGCTGGCCTCGGCCGATCCGCGGGTGGCGGCGATGGCGGTGGTGGAGATGGCTCGCTCGGGAGCGGTCGTCGCCGACGAGCGGGTGGCGCTCGTGGCGAAGGATCCCGAGGCGCGCGCCGTGCTCGTCGACGGGTTCGCGGCGATCGGGCGCCAGTTCGCCGTTCCCCTCACCGTCAGCGGCGAGCGGTCGCTGGCGGAGGGCGAGCTGGTGCGGTGGCTGGCCTCGGAGACCCAGCTGGGCATCGCTCCCGACGAGGTGGAGCACAGGGGGTGCGTGGTGGCTCCCCGGCAGTGGGGCCACGGCATCGTGCAGGTGTTCGCATTCCGGGTGCGTCCGCCGCACTGGTCGGCGGAGCGGGGTTGGATGCTCGGAGCCGTGGGCCCCTACGACCCCTCCGCCGAGCTGCACCCTCGTCGTCGGGGCGGCTTCGCCGCCTACTCCCTGTACCTCCCCGAGGACGACGGTCCCCTGGCCGAGCACGTGGCCGCCATGGCCGAGGCGCTGGCCGCCGACCTCCCCGGCGAGGTCGCCTGAGCCTCCCCGCAGGGTCCTCCTCCATCTGCCAGCTCTCAGCCACGCCGCGTGGGCTGACAGCCGCCAGATGGCGGGGAGCTCAGTACGAGGTGGTGGCGCGGCCGATGCGCTCGAAGGTGCGCAGCATCCCCGGACGGCGGGCGATGCGCTGGTAGATGCGCTCGGAGATCTCGTGGTCGTCGCGGGCGTCGAGGGCAGCGCCGTACTCCTCGGAGAACTGGCGGGTGATCTGGGCGACCGCGGCGTTCTCCTCGGCGGTGGGCTCGGGGTCGGGGAGGTCGGCGGGGAGCTGCTCGAGCTCGCCGGCGTCGAACCAGATGAACTGGTTGTCGAGGTCGACGTCCAGCTCGACGGCGCCGACGTCCTCCGTGTCGCCCTCCTCGCCCTCCTTCGCCTCGTCGTCGTCGTAGGGCAGGAGGATCCGCACCATCGGCGGGCCTCCGAAGGGCCCCGGAAGCGGTCCGGGGGACCCGGCCCGGGCCAGCTCCCAGAGCCGTGCCAGCTCGTCCTCCTGCATCTGCTCGTAGGACTCCGCCATGGTGAGGGCCACCCCATGGGCACCGGGACAGGCCCAGCAGTCCAGCGGAGCGTCGTGGCGGAGCTGCCAGCTGCCGAGCTGGAGCTCCTCTCGGCAGTACGGGCAGCGCGGCTTGGTCACCGCGGCCCGGGCGGCGGGGGAGGGCACGACGTCGGTCATCCAACCCACCGTAGCGAGCGGCTCCCCGAGCTCCACCTGGACGGTCAGCCGTCGATCAGCTCCCGCAGGCGGGCGCGGTGGAGGATGGCCGCCTCCAGGTCCTCCTCGGCGGCGGCGTCGCCGAAGTGGACCCGGCGATCGCTGATGCGCAGCATGATCGCCCCGTGGCGGTAGGCGGCGTAGGCGTAGAACCACTCGAAGTCCTCGACGGTGCCGCCTGAGGCCGCCTCATAGCGGGCGACCACGTCCGCGGGTGCCATGAAGTCGGGGAGGCCGGCCATCTCGAACTCCACGCTGATGTCGTGGAAGAAGGTGTGCAGGAAGGCCATCCACCCCAGGTCGACCTCCACCGGGGCGATGGTGGCCATCTCCCAGTCGAGCACCGCCACGGGATCGAACCCGTCGTAGAGCACGTTGCCGATGCGGGCGTCACCCCACGACAGCGCCGGCGGGCGGCGGTCGGCTGCGGCGGGCCAGTTGGCCTCCAACCAGGCGGCGGCGTCGTCGAGCAGGGGCACCTCCCGGCCGGCGGTCACCCAGTCCGAGTACGCCTTCCAGTGGTTGACGTGGCGGCGCAGCGCCGTGTCGCCGGGCTGGTCGTACTCCAGGAAGGCGGTCTCGGGGCCCAGCGGGGTGCGGTGGATCTCCGCCAGCAGGTCGACGGTGGCGTCCTGCATGGCGCGCAGCTCCTCGGCGGTCGCCTCCAGCATGAAGCCCTCCATCGTGTAGGGCATGGCATCAGGGGGCACCCGGCCGTGGACCCGCTCCATCACCAGGAACGGTGCGCCCAGCACCGTGGGGTCGTTCTCGAGGAAGCGCACGCGGGGCACCGGTGCCTGCGTGTGGCGACCCACGAGGTCCATGACCGTGTACTGGGACTCGATGTCGTAGTGGGGGAAGACGGGCACGGCGTCGTCGGCGGCAGCCAGCCGGGCCACCAGCTCCTCGGTGACGGGTTCCTCACCGGCAGGCTCGACGGTCATCTCGAACAGCAGCGTCTCGGAGGACATGCCGTTGGCCGGCACCTCCATCTGGGAGATGCGGGCCCCCGGCACCTGCTCGGAGAGCCAGGTCTCCAGCCGATCGCGCAGGTCCGCCTGATCCCGCGTGGTGCGCGTGATCTCGAACTCCTCGGTCTCTTCCATCTGCCCCACCCCGGGTTCCGTCGTGCGAGCGCCACCTCGGCGGCGGAGCTCGCACAACAGCATGCCGCGGGCGGGGGCGGTGGGCTAGCCTGCGGCCCGATCGGATCACCGAGGGGGACCCGTGAGCCAGCAGATTCCACTCGTGGACTACCTCGTCCTCGAACCCGAGCCGCACCTCGTCGCCAACGAGTGCACCCAGTGCGGCGCCCGCTTCTTCGACCGTCGCAACGCCTGCGCGGCGTGCGGCCAGCACGCCGCCGACGGCTGGCGCCAGGTGCCGGTGAGCACCACGGGCGAGCTGACCACCTTCACCATCGTGTCGTTCGCCGCGCCGGGGGTGCCGGTGCCCTTCGTGGCCGGGGTGATCGACTGCGACGGGACCAGCGTGCGGGGCAACCTGGTCGAGGTGGAGCCCGACGCCGAGCACGTGCGCACCGGCATGAAGGTGCGGCTCACCACCTTCCCGGTCGGCAGCGACGCCGAGGGGACCGAGGCGATCGGCTTCGGCTTCGAGCCGGTCGGTGACGACAGGAACCAGGGGGCATGACGATGAGCAGCGCAGCAGACGCCACGGCCGCCACGGAGTCGGTCATCGGCGACGACGACATCTGGATCCTCGGGATCCACATGACCAAGTTCGGCAAGCGGCCCGAGTCCGACGTGGTGGACCTGGCGGCCGAGGCGGCGCTCGGCGCGCTCTCCGACGGTGGCGTCACCGTCCAGGAGATGGGGGTGCTCGCGGCCGGCAACCTCATGAACGCCTCGGCGGGCATCGGCCAGCAGCTCCAGAAGCAGATCGGCCAGACCGGCATCCCCGTGTTCAACGTGGCCAACGCCTGCGCCACGGGTGCCACGGCGCTGCGCACGGCGATCATGGCCGTGCGGGCGGGCGAGTGCGACATGGGTCTGGCGGTGGGGGTGGAGAAGCTGGCGGGTGCCGGCCTGCTCTCCGGCGGTTCGCGGAAGTCCGACGCCGACACGTGGGAGCCGAAGGGACGCTACGGGGCGGTCGCCTCGGTCGACGGCCGCATCGGCACCGAGACCATGCCGGGGGTGTTCGCCCAGATCGGCATGGAGTACGGCCATCGCTACGGGGGCACGAGCTTCGAGCTGTTCGCTCGGATCTCCGAGAAGAACCACGCCCACTCCACCCTCAACCCGCTCGCCGCCTACACCAAGGCCATGAGCCTCGAGGAGATCATGGGCGACCTGATGATCGCCTACCCCAACACCCGACCGATGTGCTCGGCCAACTGCGACGGCGCGGCCGCTGCGGTGGTGGTCAGCGGCGAGGCGCTCAAGCGGCTCTCGGGCGAGCAGCGCCGCCGGGCGGTGAAGGTGGCCGCCTCCGTGCTCACCACCGATCCGTGGCAGGAGGCGTGCCAGGTCCTGCCGGATGTGAACACCCTCACCCGCAACGCGGCGCGGCAGGCCTACGAGCAGGCGGGCGTGGGACCGGAGGACCTCGACCTGGTGGAGCTGCACGACTGCTTCGCCACCGCCGAGCTGGTCCACTACGACAACCTGATGCTCTGCGAGGAGGGCGGCGCGGTCGACTTCTTCGAGTCCGGGGCGCCGTTCCGGGACGGCACCAAGCCGGTGAACGTGTCGGGGGGTCTGGAGTCGAAGGGCCACCCCATCGCCGCCACCGGGATCGCCAACATCTGGGAGGTCTGCCACCACCTGCGAGGTGAGGCCGGCGACCGCCAGATCGACGGCGCCCGGGTGGGACTGGCCCACGTGATCGGTCTGGGCTCGGCGTGCGGGGTGCACATCCTCGAGCGCGCCGCCGCCTGAACGAGCTCCCTCTCGCCCGAAGGACCGTGGCGCAGCCGCTCAGCCGTCGCAGCGGGTGAATCGCAGCTGGTCGGCGGCGGGGGCCTCGATCGTGGTGCCGACGTGACGTGAGGCCCAGGTGCCGAGCGCCGTCTGCAACGAGACGGCTGCGGCGGGGGAGTCGAGGTCCACGTCGATGCGCACGCAGCTGGTGGAGCCGTCGCGCCAGGTCGCGTAGGTGCCGCCTTCCCACCCGGCGGTGGCCGGGTCCAGTGCGTCGAGCACCAGGCCCTCCCGCAGCACGAGGCTGAGGGGCAGCGGGCCGAACTGCCCGCTTCGCACCACCGGCGCACCGCCATCGGTGGGCGGCGTGGGAACCACGATCGCGGGTTCGTCCGCCAGGTACTTCGTCGAGCTGAAGGCCTGCTCGGTGTTGTCCGGATAGCGGGTGAGCGACTCGTCGACCCCTGCCGGGTTGCCGTGGGCGTTGATCAGCTCCTGGGTGAACACCGGGCCCCGGACGTAGGGGACGGAGGTGAGGGTGAGCAGGGTGATGGGCACCGTGAGCAGCTGCGGGTCGTTGCCCGCCGCGAGCTGCTCGTTCAGGCTGGCAGCCTGCTCCAGGGGGCTCATGGCGTTGTAGTAGCGCTGGCGGATCTTCTCCGCGCTGCCCTCGATGGCCACCAGGGCACCCAGGTACTCCTCGTCGACGAGTCCGGTGGCCGCGATGTCGTCGAGGTCGTGGATCTGGTCGTCGAGGGCGTGGGTGAGCTCGTGGG
>CAYQQQ010000036.1:0-35168 GCA_964420125.1 uncultured Microthrixaceae bacterium | reverse complement strand
GAGATGCCCGAGGACAAGGTGACCGAGGCGCTGCGCTTCGCCGCCGAGCCCCTCTCGTTGTCCGAGCCTCTGCGCGAGGACGGCGATGCGGAGCTGGGCGATGTGGTGGAGGACCGCTCGGTCGAGTCTCCCTTCGAAGTCGCGGCGACGGCGCTGCTCCCGGAGGAGATCAGCCGCCTTCTCTCGCCGCTGGACGAGCGCGAACGGGAGATCCTCAAGCTCCGCTTCGGCCTCGATCGCGGCGAGGCACGCACGCTCGAGGAGGTCGGGGAGCACTTCAACCTGACCCGGGAGCGCATCCGCCAGATCGAAGCCCGAGCCATGTCCAAGCTGCGGCACCCTTCGAGCGACACCGGCGCCCGCGACCTCCTCGCCGTCTAGGAGCAGCGCCCGAGCGGCGGCCACCACTTCGAGCACGGTGCACGGCGCCGCCTGTCGGGCGCGTCTGTCTCGTCACCGTCCTGACCTCGTCGTCCGACCGGGTCGCGCCACCCGGTGCGGGTACCCGGCCGTCCTCGGTACGTCCGGGTAGGGTCGCGCACGACGTCCCGCCTCCCCTTGCCAACTGCGGGTTGGCGCAGCCTCTCCCTTGCTCGCGCAGACCGCGCGAGCCGCTGAGGAGGCCTGGTGCACATCACCTGTTGGTCCGTGAAGGGCGGTGCCGGCGTGAGCGTCGTCGCTGCGGCGCTGGCGACCCTGATGATCGACCGCCATGGCAGCGTCGTGCTCCTCGACCTGGGAGGTGACCTGCCCGCCGTGCTCGGCCTACCCGAGCCGGACCGCCCCGGGGTGCTCGACTGGTGCGCGTCGGAGGCACCGCCCGAAGCGCTCGACAGACTCCTCATCGAGGTGCTCCCGGGCCTCGAGCTGCTGGCCCGGGGGGACGGGCCGCCGGCGGTGGACCGGGGTCGCGCCGAGGAGCTCGTGGCGCACCTGGGTGCACGGGCGCCGATGACCGTGGTCGATGCCGGCGTCCCCCTCGCCGGCGGACCGCCCGACGTGATCGGCGACCCCGAGCCTCCGACACCTCGGCTCCTGGGTGAGCACCTCCGCCCGCGCGGCTCCTCGGTCTTCGTCACCCGGGCCTGCTACCTGGCGCTCCGCAGAGCGGCGCGGGTCGGCATCGACGCCGATGGGTTGGTCGTGGTCGCCGAGCCGGGTCGTTCGCTGGATCCGCACGACGTGGAGTCTGTGATCGGGATCCCACTGCTCGGCGTGGTCGAGGCCGACCCCGCGGTGGCCCGTGCGATCGATGCGGGCACCCTCACCAGGCGAGTGCCTGCGAGCCTGCGACGAGGTCTTCGCCATGCGGGTTGAGCAGGCACCGCCCACTCCTGGGACCGAGGCCGAGGCCCGCGTCGAAGCCCGGTTCCGTGCCGAGCGCGAGCCCCTCCACGACGTGGTCGTCCGGGTCGAGCAGCTGCTCGAGGAAGAGGCTCCCCTGCTCCCTCCCCTCCAACGCCGGGCCCGGGCCGAGCGGCTCGCCACCCGGCTCGTCGGCCTTGGCCCGCTCCAGGCGCTGCTCGACGACCCGGAGGTGTCCGATGTGCTGGTCAACGGTCCCGGGCCGGTGTGGGTGGAGCGTGCAGGTCTGCTGGAGCCGACGGGCGTCCGAGTGGAGCGCCAGGAGATCCTGCACGCACTGGAGCGCCTGCTCGCGCCGTTGGGTCTTCGTGCCGATCGATCCCACCCGGTGGTGGATGCCCGGCTGCCCGATGGCACCCGCGTGAGCGCGGTGCTGGAGCCTCTGGCGGTCGATGGTCCCCTGCTGGCGGTGCGGCGCCACCGTGCGCAGCTGCTGCCGGTCGAGGAGTTCGCCGACGCCGAGACCGCAGCCGTGTTGCGTTGCGCGATCGATCGGGGCGACAACCTGGTGGTCTTCGGCGCGACCGGAGCGGGGAAGACCACCCTCCTGAACAGCCTGGGCGCACTGGTCGACCCTCGGGAGCGGGTCGTGGTGATCGAGGACGTGGCCGAGCTCCGGCTGCCCGGGGAGCACGTCGTTCGGCTGGAGTCACGGCCGGGCACCGCCGAGGGCGTGGGAAGGGTCACCCTGGCTGAGCTCGTGAGGGCGGCACTGCGGCTTCGGCCGGACCGGATCGTCGTGGGCGAGGTGCGAGGTGCCGAGGCGCTCGACATGGTGTGGGCGCTCTCGACGGGCCATCGCGGGTGCATGTCGTCGGTGCACGCCAGGGATGCCGGCGACGCCCTCGCTCGACTCGAGACCATGATGGTGCTGGCGCTCGGCGATGGTGTGCCGCTCGCTGCGGTGCACCGCCAGCTCGTGGGTGCGATCGACCTGTTGGTTGGGGTGTCGCGGGATCACGGTGGCGCGCGGCGCGTGCGCTCCGTGCACCGATGCCTCTCCGAGGGCCTGGAGCGTCTCCGATGATCGCGATCGCGCTGCTCCTGGCACTGGCCGCCGGTGCACTCCTGCTGAAGCGCAGGCGGCCCAGCCGCACGGCGTTGCTCCGGGAGGCCTCCGACGTGGCGATGCAGCTCGCGAGGTCGGTTCGACACGGCGCGACGCTGCCCGAAGCCGTCGCTCGCACCGGGGCGGTCGGCCGGGGCCCGGGCTTCGTCGCCCTGGGGACCGTGCAGCATGCGCTGCAGCGGGGCGTACCCGTGGAGGAGGCGCTCGGGGAGTGGGTGCCGGATGCTCGCCGACGATCTCGCCGTGCGGACGACGTCGACCTGGTCGTGGCCGCGGCCCGATTCGGGAGCCGACACGGCGGTGACGTGGCCAGCGCCCTCGAGTCGGCCGCCCTCACCCTGCTCGATCGGGCCGAGCTCGCGGAGGAGTCCGCAGCGTTGGCCAGCCAGTCCCGAGCGTCGACCTACGTGCTCTGCCTGCTCCCACTCCTGGGCGCTGCGATGATGTGCGTCCTCGACGGTGAGGTGGCCAGGGTGCTGGTCGGTACGCCGTTGGGGATGGGATGCGTCGCCGCCGCCGTGATGCTCGATGGGCTGGCGTTCTTCGTGAGCGAGCTGCTGGTGCGGCGGGCGCTGCGATGAGCCCTCCCATCCTGCCGTCGCCCCTGCTGCTGGGACTGGGTGCCATGGCACTCACCGTGCTCGTTCGGCCGGGTCGTTGGCCCGCTCGCCTCGCAGAGCTGCTGTCCGACGTCGGGGGCGCGCCGCCCCGAGAGCGCCGCCGACGGGTTCGGGGGGATCGCTGGCTCCGGTCACCGGGACGGAGGCGCCGCCATCGTCCCGTCGGCGACGCCATCACGAGCCTCGATCTGCTGGCCGTCGCCCTCTCATCGGGCGCCGGGCTGCACCAGGCGGTGCTCGAGGTTGCAGAGTTCGGCGGCAGCCAGGCGCCGCTCGCATCGGCTGCGGCGAAGTTGCAGCGAGGCGCTCCGCTGCTCGAGGTGCTCGACGCGCTGCCCTCAGAGCTCGATGCGCAGTGGCAGCCGGTGGCCACCACGCTGGCCGTCACCGCCACCTCAGGCGCGCCGGCGATCGACGCCGTCAGGCGGTTGGCTGCGGGTCTGCGGGTCCGTCGCCGTCGACGATGCGAAGCGCGGATCCGCCGTCTGCCCGTGCTGTTGCTGCTGCCCCTCGCCACCCTGACGCTGCCGGCGTTCGTGCTCGTGACCTTCGTCCCGGTGGCGGTGGCCATCGGTGGCCAGATCCCGCGCTGATCCCGGCATCCGCCTCCCCTCCACCAACTGCCGGCCCGAGCCCCTGGCCGGCACCGAGAAGAGAGGCACACCCGATGATCTCCACCCACCACACCGGGCTCCGGTTCCTGCGACGTGTCATGTGCTCCTGCGACCGCTCACCGCAGGCCGAACGGGCCCAGAGCACGGTGGAGTACGCCCTGGTGCTCCTCGGCGCTGCGGCGCTGGCCCTGCTGGTCGTCTCGTGGGTCACCGGTACCGATGTCGTAGGACGCCTCTTCGAGGCCGTCTTCGGCCGGATCCTCCGTCAGGCCGGGTGAGCGCGCCCGGTCGGCCTCGCAGGGACCGCGGACAGGCGACGGTGGAGGTGGCGCTGATGCTGCCCGTCGTCGTCGTCCTGGTGGCCCTGGTGGCTCAGATGGTGCTGCTGGTGCGCGACGAGCTGCATCTCCTCCACGCAGCGCGCACCGCGTCGCGCGCCGCGGTGATCGATCCCCGACCCAGCGCCGTGCGGGCTGCTCTCACCGAGGCGGGCCTGCAGCGAGGCCGCCTCGAGGTGCGGGTGAGCGGTTCGCAGCAGCCCGGGCAGCTGGTCGTGGTGGAGCTCCGCACCCGCCCGACCCGAGTCCCTCTCGTGGGCCTGGTGGTCTCGCGCATGGTGCTGCGTGAACGGATGACCGCCATGGTCGAGTAGCCACCCCGGCTGCGGCCGTGGTGCACTGCCCCGGGGCTTCGCGAACTGATCAGCAACTCGAGTGCGCGGTGATGGTGGTCGACTCGTCAGATTCCGACGGCAAGCACCGCCCCAGCGCAGCCTCCAGCAGCGAGCTCGCAGCCTGCTTGTGCAGCGGCTCGTTGCCGCTGCCGCACTTGGGGGATTGGACGCAGCCGGGGCAGCCGGTGGAGCACGGGCACTCGGTGAGCACCTCCAGCGTGGCCCCCAGGTGCGCAGGCGCGGCGTCGAAGGCCAGCTCGGCGGTTCCACTGCCTCCCGGGTGACCGTCGTGGATCACCACCGTGGGTGCGCCCGTGTCCGCCGACCACGGCGTGGAGATCCCCCCGACATCCCAGCGGTCGCAGATGGCGAAGAGGGGGAGGATCCCGATGCCGGCGTGCTCGACCGCGTGCAGGGCACCGGGGAGATCGGAGTCCTCGACGCCGGCCGCTGCGACGGTCTCCGCATCGAAGGTCCACCACAGACCCCGTGTCGCGAGGGTGTTCGGGGGCATGTCGAGGGGATCGCTGGCCAGCATCCGGTGGCGGTCCGTCGAGCGCGTCACGTAGCCGGTCACCCGGGTGGTCACCTCGACATCACCGAGGTGCACCTCCATCCCCCCGAGGTGGCGGGATGCTTCGGTGCCCAGGAGCCGGAACTGCGTGTCGCGACGGGTCTGGGTGTAGGTGGCGCCGTCGGTGGGCTCGACCTGCGCCGTGCGCGATGGAAGGTCGAGGTCGGTCACGAGCCAGGCCGTGCCCTGATGGAGGTAGATGGCGCCGGCATGGATCGTCTCGACGGCGCGGCTGGCGTCGACGGTGGCCAGCAGCGAGCCGTCCGGTCGACGAACGGCGATCTCTGCTCGCGAGGACGAACGGAGCCCGATCGTCGGCGCCGGTGCACCTCGCCCCGACCAGCAGGCGACGGGGCCCGTCGCGACGCGGCGGAGTCGCAGCCGATCGGAGTGGACCAGCGCCCTCACGCCGTCGTCGAGGTCGCCGGGCCACAACGTCTCGTCGTCGTGGCGCAGCGGCAGCTCGTCGGCGGCGCAGGCCAGTTGCGGTAGCAGCACGTGGTGGTTGGAGGGGTTGACGACCGCCCGCTCGGGTGGGCGCCGGAAGACCTCGCGGGGATGGTGCATCATCCATTGGTCGAGCTGGTCCTCACCCGCCACCAGCACCGCGAGCGACGCCCGTCCGCCCCGGCCCGCCCGGCCGATCTGCTGGTGGAAGGACGCGGAGGTGCCCGGATAGCCGGAGAGCACGACCGCGTCGAGGCCGTCGACGTCGATGCCCAGCTCGAGGGCGGAGGTGGCGACCACGCACTTGAGATCGCCGCTGGCCAGGCCTGCTTCGATCTCGCGCCGCTCCTCCTGCAGGTAGCCGGCTCGGTAGGCGCGCACCATCCGGTGGCGCGGGTCGTTGCGACCACGGAGCTGCTGTCGCACCGCGTTGGCGGTCAGCTCGGCGGAGCGACGGGAACGGCAGAACACCAGGGTGCGCAGGCCGGCTCCCACGAGCTCGGCGGCCACCCCGGCGGCCTCGGAGTGCAGCGACGACGACCCCCAGGCTGCCGACGGCGCCGCCTGGGGGTTCCACAGCACCACGTTGCGGAGACCGCAGGGCGAGGCGTCGTCGGTCACGGCGAGCACCGGTGCCCCGCAGAGCGACTCGGCCAGCGCCGCCGGCTCGCCGATGGTGGCCGAGGTGAACGCGAACACGGGTTCGCGCCCGGAGTAGAGGCGCACGAGTCGTCGCAGACGGCGCAGGACGTGGCAGACGTGGCTGCCGAACACCCCCCGCAGGACGTGCAGCTCGTCGATCACGACGAGCTGCAGGGTGCGCAGCAACCGGTCCCAGCGGCGGTGGTTGGCCAGCACCCCTTGGTGGAGCATCTCGGGGTTGGTCAGCACCACCTGGGCGCGGGAGCGCACCCAGTGCCGCTCCGTCGGAGAGCAGTCGCCGTCGTAGGCGGCGACGGTGATCGACGGGGGTGCCCATGCGGTGAGCGAGGACAGCTGGTCGTGGGCGAGGGCCTTGGTGGGGAACACGAACAGCGCGGTGCCTCCACCGAGCGCGGCCTCCATGGCCGGAACCTGGTAGCAGAGCGACTTCCCGCTGCCGGTGCCGGTGGCCACCACGACGGATCTCCCGGCACGTAGGTGGTCCATCGCCTCCGCCTGGTGGATCCACCAGCGGCCGACCGGGATGCGGCCCTCCAGCTCCGCCGGCAGCGCCCGAGTCGAGATGGCGAGCCGCCCCGGATGAGGCAGCACCCGGTGCCGATGCACGAAGCGAGGATCCAGGGACAGAGCCTCCACCACGGCGTCGATCGCGCGGGCTGGATCCGCGGGACCGGACGTGGAGCAGCAGGGGCCCCCTGTCACGCCGTCGCGGTCGCTGCCGGGGATCGGCACGGGGGAGGGAGCGAAGGTGGTGGGCCCGTACATCTCAGGCCAACCCTAGGACTCCACCGTGACACGCCCCGCTCGGTGGCGCGGGAACGCAGGATTCGTGCCGAAGGAGCGATCCATCCCGCGGTGGGAGGTGCCGGTACCCTGACCCGGTGCTGTTCGAGGTGCAGGTCGCGGAGCGCGACGGCTGGGTGGTCGTGGCGGTGGTGGGCGATGTCGACCTCGCCACGCTGCCACGGCTGTGGGCCGCCATCGAGCCGCTGTCCACACCGAAGGTCTCGGTCGATCTGCGCTCGGTCGCCTGGTTCGATCCCGTCTGCTCCGGCGCGCTGGTGGCCGGTGCGCAGCGGGCCCGCCGGCGTGAAGGCCGGTTCGTCGTGCTGGCTGGGTCAACGGTGGCGAACCTGCTCGCCGACGCCCGGCTGGATCAGGTGATGGAGGTCCGCGAGGAGCTGCCCCCAACCGTGTGACCGGTGCGAGGAGCGCGAGCGGCTGATCCGTCGACCGGAGGCGATCCGCTCACCCGCCGGCCTGGCGGCGCAGCTCGGTGCGGGCCACCTGACGGCGGTGCACCTCGTCGGGACCGTCGGCGAAGCGCAGCGTGCGCAGTCCGGCGTACATGCGGGCCAACGGGAAGTCGTCGCTCACCCCACCGCCACCATGGGCCTGGATCGCCCGGTCCACCACCCGCAGCGCGGTGTTGGGGGCGACCACCTTGATGGCCGAGATCTCGATGGCGGCACCCTTGGCGCCCACCGTGTCCATCAGCCATGCCGCCTTCAGGGTGAGCAGCCGGGCCTGCTCGATCTCGATGCGGGAGTCGGCGATCCACTCGCGGATCACCCCCTGGTCGGCCAGCGGTCCGCCGAAGGCGACGCGTTCGCTCACCCGGCGGCACATGAGCTCGAGGGCGCGCTCGGCGACGCCGATGCAGCGCATGCAGTGGTGGATGCGCCCGGGCCCCAGTCGGGCCTGGGCGATGGCGAAGCCGCTGCCCTCCTCGCCGATGAGGTTGCCCGCCGGCACCCGCACGTCCTCGAAGCGCAGCTCGGCGTGCCCTTCACGGTCCTGGTAGCCGAACACCGGCAGGTCGCGCACCACGGTGAGCCCAGGAGCGTCCCGAGGCACCAGGATCATCGACTGCTGGACGTGACGGGGGGCGTCCGGATCGGTCTTCCCCATGACGATGAACACCCTGCAGCGGGCGGATGCCGCGCCCGAGATCCACCACTTCCGTCCGTTCAGGACGTACTCGTCGCCCTCTCGGCGGATGGAGAGCTGGACGTTGGTGGCGTCGGAGGAGGCGACGTCCGGCTCGGTCATGGCGAAGGAGGAGCGGATCTCCCCGGCCAGCAGCGGCGCGAGCCAGTCCTGCTGCTGCTCCGGGCTGCCGAAGAGGGCGAGCACCTCCATGTTGCCCGTGTCGGGGGCGGCGCAGTTCATGGCCTCGGGCGCCAGGTGGATGGATCGTCCGGAGATCTCGGCGAGGTGGGCGTAGTCGAGGTTGGGCACCGGATCGGGGGTCCAGGCGGTCACGTGGGGCATGAAGAGGTTCCACAGCCCCCGGCGGCGGGCTTCTGCCTTGAGGTCCTCGATGACCTGGGGATGGCCGTGGGGATCGCCGAGGGCGGCCATCTGCTCCTCGTAGACGGGTTCTGCCGGATAGACGTGTCGATCCATGAACTCCAGGAGGTTCTCCTGCAGCTCTGTGGCTCTCGGGCTCGGCTGGAAGTCCATCGGTCGCTCCTGGGTGCTGCGGTGCAGCGCACCCTACCGAGCAGCCGGGGGCTGCCTCCACCGTGGCCTCGCGCGGGTGCGTGGCGACATCGGTCACCGCGGACGACGACATCCCCGGCAAGTGGGAACATGTCACCGCGACCGGTTGGTCGCGGAAGGACGAGCATGGCCGACCAGCACCCCAACCCCGCTTCGGTGGCGTTCCACTTCGACCTGATGTGCCCCTACGCCTACCAGAGCTCCCTGTGGATCCGCGAGGTCCGACGGCTCACCGCCCTCGAGGTCGACTGGCGCTTCTTCAGCCTGGAGGAGATCAACCGCCGAGAGGGCAAGCCCCATCCTTGGGAGCGCCCGTGGGCATACGGGTGGTCCATGATGCGCATCGGCGCGTGGCTGCGCCGCGAGGATCCTCAGCTGCTGGACCGGTGGTACCTCGTGGCCGGAACCGCGTTGCACGTCGAGGGCCGCAAGCCGCACCGACCGGAGGTGGCCGAGGCGTTGCTGGTCGAGATGGGGCTCGATCCGTCGATCGTGGAGCAGGCCATCGCCGACCCGACCACCGGCGAAGAGGTGCGCGCCGAGCACGAGCAGGTGGTCGCCGCCGGTGCGTTCGGGGTCCCGACCCTGCGCTTCCCCGACGGCCAGGCCCTCTTCGGGCCGGTGCTCGTCGACCCACCGACCGGGGATGCGGCAGTTCGCCTGTGGTCGGCGGTGGCGTCGTGGCTCGAGTTCCCCCACCTCTTCGAGCTGCAACGTCCCAAGCGGCCCGAGGACGTGCAGGTCATCGCCGAGCGCTTTCGGCCGTACTTCGAGGCACGTGACTGGGAGACCATCCAGAACCCGACGCCGTGAACGGCCGGAGGCGTTGCACTCGGCGGGGCACCGGGTGCGACACCGGCCCCGACGGCGCCCACGACCGAGACGGAGTGAGACACATGAGCGAGATCGACCGGGACCTGGTGGTGCGAGCCCTCGGCGAGCAGTTCGACGCCGTGGTCGAGCTGTGCGAGACCTTGGAGGACCAGCAGTGGGCGGCACCCACCTGCCTGCCGGGCTGGAGCGTGAAGGACAACGTGGCCCACATGGCGGGCACGGAGCGGATGCTGCTGGGGGAGGCGACGCCCGAGGTCGACCTCGGGGAGCCCCCACACGTGCACAACGACATCGGACGCATCAACGAGGCCTGGGTAGCCGTCATGCGGCCGTTGCCCGGATCGGAGGTGCTGGGGGCGTTCCGGGAGGCCACGGCCGCCCGGATGTCCCTGCTGGCCGAGATGTCCCAGGCCGACTTCGACGAACCGTCCTGGACGCCGGCGGGCCAGGCCACCTACGGCCGGTTCATGCGGATCCGCTGCTTCGACTGCCACCTCCACGAACAGGACATCAGGGAGGCGCTGGGGATCCCGCTGCGCGCCGACGAGGCGTCGGTGCAGCTCGCCCTCGACGAGGTGTCCACCGGCTTGGGCTACGTGGTCGGGAAGCGGGCTGCGGTGCCGAAGGGCTGCGGCGTGAGGTTCCGGTTGTCCGATCCAGCCCGGACGTTCGACGTCCAGGTGGGCGATCGGGCCTCGGTGGTGCCCTCGCTGGACGCCGATCCGGACGTGGAGCTGGTGGTCGCGGCGACGACGTTCCTGCGCCTGACCGGAGGTCGGAGGGGGGTCCGGGAGCTCCGTGCAGCCGGCGTGGAGATCAACGGCGACGTGCCGATCGGCCGCCGTGTGCTCGAGAACCTGGCCTTCACCGTGTGACGGGATCCGGACCGTCCGGAGGCGGTTCTCGGGGTCTCGGGGCACCGCAGGGCGGGCGCGATGTTTGACATCCGGGCCGGACACGCTTTAGTTGTCCTCCGATGCCCACTCCACTCGTGATCGTCGAATCCCCGGCAAAGGCCCGCACCATCGCGCGCTTCCTCGGCGACGGCTACGTGGTGGAGTCCTCGATCGGCCACATCCGCGACCTTCCGCGCAACGCGGCCGACGTGCCCAAGGACATGAAGGGCGAGAAGTGGGCCCGGCTGGGCGTCGACACCGACAACCACTTCAAGCCCCTCTACGTGGTCTCCCCCGACAAGCGCGACCACGTGCGGCACCTCAAGGCCGTCCTGAAGGACGCGGACGAGCTCTACCTCGCCACCGACGAGGACCGAGAGGGAGAGGCGATCGCCTGGCACCTGCTCGAGGTGCTGAGTCCCAAGGTGCCGGTGCGGCGGATGGTCTTCCACGAGATCACCCCGGAGGCGATCCAGCACGCCCTCGAGCATCCTCGTGAGCTCGACCGTCGCCTGGTCGACGCCCAGGAGACCAGGAGGATCCTCGACCGCTTGTACGGCTACGAGGTCTCTCCGGTGCTGTGGAAGAAGGTGATGCGGGGCCTGTCGGCGGGCAGGGTGCAGTCCGTGGCCACCCGTGTGGTGGTCGAGCGCGAGCGTGAGCGGATGGCGTTCCACTCCGCGAGGTGGTGGGACCTGCAGGCGACGCTGCACCACGCCGATCCGAGCAAGGATCCCACCACCTTCCCCGCCACCCTGGTGGAGCTCGACGGCGCCCGGCTCGCCACCGGGAGGGACTTCGGCGCCGACGGCAGGCTCACGACCTCAGCAGCTGCCGCGTCGGTTCGCCTGTTGGACGAGGCCGACGCCCGAGCGGTCAGGGACGGCTTGGCAGGGCGGACGCTGGAGGTCCGCTCCGTCGAGGCGAAGCCCTACACGCGTCGACCGGCACCGCCGTTCATGACCTCCACCCTCCAGCAGGAAGCCGGCCGCAAGCTGCGGTTCTCCTCCGCCCAGACCATGGCGGCAGCTCAGCGGCTGTACGAGAACGGCTACATCACCTACATGCGGACCGACTCCACCACCCTGTCGGACACGGCGGTGACGGCGGCTCGGCGGCAGATCCAGGAGCGCTTCGGCCGGGAGTACCTGCCCGACGGGCCGAGGGTGTACCGCAGCAAGGTGAAGAACGCCCAGGAAGCTCACGAGGCGATCCGTCCTGCCGGCGACACCTTCCGCACCCCCGACGAGGTGCGAGGTGAGCTGGCCAGCGCCGAGCTGCGCCTCTACGAGATGATCTGGCAGCGCACACTCGCCTCCCAGATGACCGACGCCCGCGGGGAGACCGTGTCGGTGCGGATGGAGTCCACCGTCGCCGACGGCCGGCTCGCGACCTTCGGGGCATCGGGACGCACGATCCTCTTCCCCGGCTGGCTGCGGGCCTACACCGCCGGTGTCGACGAGGGCGACGACGACGAAGCCGAGTCGGTGCTGCCCGACATGGCCGTCGGCGATCCGATGGCGGTCCAGGACCTGGCCGAGCAGTCCCACGACACCCAGCCCCCGGCGCGCTTCACCGAGGCATCGTTGGTCAAGCGGTTGGAGGAGCTGGGGGTGGGTCGCCCCTCCACCTACGCCTCGATCATCACGACCATCCTCGATCGCGGCTACGTGTGGAAGAAGGGGTCCGCGCTGGTTCCCACCTTCACCGCCTTCGCCGTGGTCACCCTGCTCGAGCAGCACTTCCCGAACCTGGTGGACTACGCCTTCACGGCCCGCATGGAGGACGACCTGGACGACATCGCCAGCGGCACCGAGGACATGGAGCCGTGGCTGACCCGCTTCTACTTCGGAGTGCAGGACAAGGTGACCGTCGACGGAGAGATCCCTGATGGTGCCGCGGGTGCCGGGGGTGTCGGCCTCAAGCAGCTGGTGGAGGACCGACTCGGCGAGATCGATGCTCGGGCGGTGAACTCCATCCCGTTGGGTGATGACGAGGAGGGCCGTCGCATCGTGGCCCGGGTCGGCCGCTACGGCCCGTACCTGGAGCGAGGTGACGGCGACGACAGCGAGCGTGCGTCGATCCCTGACGACCTACCGCCGGACGAGCTCACCGTGGCCCGGGCCGTGGAGCTGCTGGAGGCCCCCTCCGGCGACCGCGTGCTGGGGGTTCACCCCGACTCCGGCCTGGAGGTGCACCTGCGCTCCGGCAGGTTCGGACCCTACGTGCAGGAGGGCCAGCACGACGACGAGACGGGGTTCAAGCCCCGGACAGCGTCGCTGTTCGCCTCCATGGACCCGGCCACCGTCACCCTGGAGGACGTGCTGGCCTTGCTGGCGTTGCCGCGAGAGGTGGGCGTGGATCCCGGTGACGGCGTGGTCATCGAGGCGCTGAACGGACGGTACGGCCCATATCTCAAGAAGGGATCCGACTCCCGTTCGTTGGAGCGCGAGGAGCAGATCCTCTCCGTCACCCTGGAGGAGGCCCTCCGGCTCTTCGCCGAGCCCAAGCGCCGTCGGGGTCAGCGATCCGCTGCACCCCTGCGCGAGCTGGGGCCCGATCCCGACACCGAGCGCCCGATCGTGGTGAAGGAGGGACGCTTCGGTCCGTACGTGACCGATGGTGAGACCAATGCCAGCCTCCGCCGGGGGGACAGCGTCGAGGAGATCGACCTCCAGCGAGCGCTGGACCTGCTGGCGGAACGTCGAGCGAAGGGCCCGCGCACCACCAAGAAGAAGGCCGCGGCCAAGAAGAAGGCTCCGGCCAAGAAGAAGGCCGTGGCGAAGAAGAAGGCTCCGGCGAAGAAGAAGGCTGCGGCGAAGAGGAAGGCTCTGGCCGAGGAGGCAGCGGTCTCGTCGCCCGAGGTGCCGCCGGAGTAGAGGCGGAGCCTCGACGGGGACCGAGCCGGCTCCGGTCCACCAACGGGAGGTCGTGCGCCTTGTGGGACTCGCGAACCCCGCGGTTGTGCCGCACGAGCGCGTGCCGAGGGCTACGGTTCTTGCAGCCCCGCGCACCGGGCGCGGACGACTTCCGAGGAGGCACACCATGCCGAACATCGAACGACCGCCGTTCGCCGATCGGGCTGCCAAGGAGTTCGAGCGGATCGCTGGGCAGTTCAAGGAAGGCGGCCAGAGCGCGGAGGACGTCATCAACGAGGTGGTCAACGGCGTCCAGAAGCTGGTGGAGGAGCTCGCGGAGTGGATCACCACCGAGGTCGATCGCCTGAGCGAGCTCGCCGAGGATCAGCGTCGCAGGGCGGAGACCCAGATGCAGGGTCTGATCGACAACATGGGCAGCGCGGCCAGCAAGGCGGGCGCAGCGGCGAAGCGGGCGCCCGCCGCCGGTCGCGGTGTGGCCAAGCGTGTCGCCAAGAAGGTCCCGGGGAAGGCTCCGGCCAAGAAGAAGGCTCCGGCGAAGAAGAAGGCTCCGGCCAAGAAGAAGGCTCCGGCCAAGAAGAAGGCTCCGGCCAAGAAGAAGGCAGCGGCGAAGAAGAAGGCTCCCGCCAAGAAGAAGGCTGGAGCGAAGAAGTCCTCTTCCTGAGGTGTGAGTGGCGCAGCGGAGCCTGACGCCGGTCCGGCTCCGGGCGCGGGGTGGATCGAGCGTGTCTTCGGCACCCGCAGGTTCTTCGCGCTGTTCAACGTCCAGGTCATCTCCGCCCTCGGCGACTGGGTTGGGTTCTTCGCCATCACCTCCCTGGCCGCGTCGATCTCCTCGCAGCCCGAGGGTGCCATCGCGCTGGTGACGATGGCTCGCGTGGCCCCGGGGTTCTTCCTGGCGCCCTTCATCGGGGTGATCGTGGACCGCTTCGACCGCAAGCGGCTGATGATCACCGCGGACGTGGTGCGAGCGAGCGTCTACCTGGTCCTGCCGCTGGTGCAGACGGTGCCGGGGCTGGTGCTGGCCAGCTTCGTGCTCGAGGTGTTCACCATGATGTGGTCACCCGCGAAGGAGGCCACCGTCCCCGCGGTGGTGCCGGTCGAGAAGCTGACCAGTGCCAACTCGCTCAGCCTCGTGGCCGCCTACGCCACCATGCCGGTGGCGGGACCCATCCAGTTCGCCCTCAAGAGCCTCAACGACCGCCTGGTGCAGATCAGCTTCCTGGGCTTCCTGGGTCTGAACCGCTCGCTGGGGGACACGCAGACGTTGGCGTTCTGGTTCAACTCGGCGAGCTTCCTGGCTTCGGCGATGATCCTCAGCCGATGGGTCTTCCGTGGACTGCCCTCGAACGTTCGCTCCGGCCGGCTGAGCGCCGTGCCCGATCCACCATCGGAGGACGTGCTGCCCTTCGACGAACCGGTGACGGTCGAGCTGCCCCCCCCGGCACCGGCCGCGGTTCCGGACTCCGAGGATTCGAGGAAGGTCGGGGCAGACACGCCCGACGATCCCCTGGAGGCGGAGAAGTCCTACCTGCGTCACGTCTGGCAGGACATGCGGGAGGGCTGGGAGTTCGTGTTCGTCAACCCCGTCGTGCGCGCGGTCAACATCGGTCTGGCCACGGGGATCGTCGGCGGGGCGATGCTGGTACCGCTCGGTCCCACGTTCGCCCGCTACGTGATCGGGGACGCCAACACGTTCCCCCTGTTCATCACCGCCATGGGGATCGGGGTGGCCCTCGGGGTCGTGATGATCTCGGCGGTCCAGCGGAGCCTGCCGAAGGAGACCGTCTTCCCGTTCATGGTGATGGGTGCCGGGGTCTCGCTGTTCCTCGGCGTGTCGATGTCGTCGTTCTGGCTGGCGGTGATGGGTGTGCTGGGCCTCGGTCTCTTCGCCGGGTCGACCTACGTGCTGGGCTTCACCCTGCTGCAGGAGCACACCGAGGCCGATCTCCGCGGTCGCATCTTCACCACCTTGCTCACGCTGGTGCGACTGTGCGTGCTGCTGGCACTGCTGCTCGGCCCGATCCTGGCAACCATCTTCAACGGATTCGCCCGGGCCGCCACCGGCGACGAGGAGCCGTCGGTGCCGACCGCCTCGTTCCTCGGGTTCGATCTCGCCATCCCCGGCGTCCGGATCACCCTGTGGCTCGCATCGGCGATCATCTTCGGAGCCGGCGTGCTCGCTGCACGGTCCATGCAGATGGGGATCCGGTCCAGCTTGCGGGCAGGATGGAACGACGTGCGCACCGGAGAGCTGTGGTTGCCCGGTGGCGAGACCCGCGACAAGGGCAGCCGTCGGGGCGGATCGCCCGGGCAGGGAGGGGAGGAGGAGGCCTCGTGACCCGCTCTCAGGACAGGGAGCGAGCGCTCTCCGGAAGCTTCATCGTGCTGGAGGGCGGCGAGGGCTCGGGGAAGTCCACCCAGGCCGCCCTGCTGGCCGATGCACTGGGCGCGGTGCTGACTCGCGAGCCAGGTGGCACACGGCTGGGCGCCGCGCTGCGGGACCTGTTGCTCGAGGACGCTGGAGGAGCTCCGAGCGATCGCACCGAGGCGCTCCTCATGGCGGCGGATCGGGCGCAGCACGTGGCCGAGCTCATCCGTCCAGCGCTGTCCGACGGTCGCCACGTGGTGTGCGACCGCTACCTCGGTTCCTCGGTCGCGTACCAGGGCCACGGACGTGGGCTCGATCCGGGGTGGGTGGAGCAGCTGTCACGGTGGGCGGTGGACGACCTGCTCCCGGACCTGGTGGTGCTGCTGGACCTCGACGAAGAGGTGGCCTCTGCTCGAACCGGGCGGCCTCGCGACCGGATCGAGGCGGCAGGTTCGGCGTTCCATCGGCGGGTGCGCTCGGGGTTCCTGACCCAGGCCGAGGCCGACCCGGACCGCTGGGTGGTCCTCGACGGCTCGGGTACCGTCGCGGAGGTGCATGGCGAGATCGTCCGACTGGTGGGGCTGCGACTCGGTCTGACGGTGGGTCCCGCGTGAACGCCGTCGCCACGGATCCCTGGGTGCAGGTGGTCGGCCAGCCCTTGGCGGTGGCCGCGCTGCGGGCGGCCGTGGCGGCCCCGGTGCACGCCTACCTGCTGGTCGGTCCCCGGGGCTCCGGCAAGCGATCCGCTGCCCGCGCCTTCGCCGCCGAGCTGCTCGCGGCAGGCCAGGGGCTGGAGGACGGTGAACGGACGCGCCAGCTGGTGGCGCAGGATCGACATCCGTCGGTGATGTTGGTCACTCGCGACGGTGCGTCGATCTCGGCCGAGCAGGCTCGTGAGGTCGTGCGACGAGCCGCCATGGCACCTCCCGAGGGCCACCTCCAGGTGATCGTGCTGGAGGAGCTCCATCTCGTTCGGGAGGCGGCACCGATCCTGCTCAAGAGCCTGGAGGAGCCTCCGGAGTCCACGGTGTTCCTGGTCACCGCCGAAGACGTGCCCGACGAGCTGGTCACCGTGGCCTCGCGCTGCGTCCGGGTGGACTTCTCCTCGGTTCCCGTCCTCGAGGTACGGGCGGTGTTGGAGCGCGAGGGAGCTTCGGAGTCGGTCTCGGCCGCAGCAGCGCAGGCGTGCGGGGGAGATCTGGATCGGGCGCGGCTGCTGGCCCGCGATCCGGGGCTCACGGCGCGCCGAGCGGCCTGGAGCAGGGCCAGGGACGACCTGGACGGCTCCGGCGCAGCAGCCTGTCGTCTGGCCGACGAGCTCCTGGCGGGCATCGAGGAGGTGCTGGCACCGTTGTCCGCTTCCCAGGGGGAGGAGCTGGCGTCCTTCGACGAGATGACCGAGCGGCTCGGTGGTGGTCGCAGGGGCGAGCGCACGGCGCTCCAGGCCCGACACAAGCGGGAGGCGCGTCGGATCCGCACCGACGAGCTGCGCGCCGGGCTCGCTGCACTGCTCGAGGCCTATCGGCGACCGCTCGAGGAGCCCGGGGCCCCGGACGGAGACCTCGCTGCCTTCCTCGAGGCAACGGGCGCGGTGCAGCGCTTCACCGAGTCCCTGCAGTTCAACCCCAACGAGCCACTCGCCCTCACGGCGCTGCTCGTCGGGCTCCCGCGTTGATCACCCCGACACGGCGCCGTCGTCGGGCGGAGCGAGGCGGAACACCCGCAGCTCGCGACCGGAGCGCTGCGCATATCGCTCGTACGGCGGCCATACCGTGAGCAGTCGGGGCCAGATCTCCTCCTTGTCCCGAGGGCTGAGCAGCTCGGCACGGATGGCGACGTCGCGACCGTCGACGCTGATGCTGGCCTCCGGGTGGGCCAGCAGGTTGTAGGACCACGCGGGGTGGTGCGGTCCCCCGAAGTTCGACCCCACCACGTAGTAGCTCCCGTCGAGGGGGACGGCGGCCAACGGGGTCTGTCGCGGCCGCCTGCTGCGGGCGCCGGTGGTGGTGAGGAGGATCGACGGGATCGCCGGGCGGCTCAGCAGGACGCGGCCTCGGCTGACGCGGTGCAGGAAGCGGTCGAGTGCCGGGACGAAGCGGGGCGCGAGCGTGGCGACCAGGTCGGAGGCCGCGAAGCGCTCGACGAGGTCCTGGAGTGGACGTGGCATCACCATGGGGGTTCCTGGAGGGCGGGGGGCGGGTCGCGAGACCGTAGGGGATGCGCCGGTGCAGGTGGCCGCGACCGGGAGGAACGGGCTCCTTCCGACCGTTGCGAGCAGCCCACCGAGCGAAGTTCGCCCGGCGCCGGTCACTCGGCGGCGGCGACCTCGATGCGGTCCTGCTTCCACTCCTTGGCCGTCTCCAGCGCCAACCGCACCTGGGACATCAGCTCCGCGCTGTCGAAGGCGTGGGCGGGGTAGCAGGCCACCCCTGCCCAGAGGGTGTGGTGGCCGAAGCGGCTCACCAGGTTGCGCCGGATCCGCTCGACGGTCCACACCGCCCCGTTCTCGGGAGTGTCCTCGAGGATGACCGCGAAGTGCCCGTCGTTCATGCGGCAGGCGATGTCGGCCTCCCGCACGGTCTCACGGATGGCGTCGGCCACCCGATCCGGTGGAGCCGGGACGGCCAGGTCGTCGGGGATGCCCTCGGTGACCTCCAGGAGCGCCACGGCGACAGGGCGGAGGTGCCGGCGTGCGGAGGCGAGTCGGGAGTCGAGCGCCACGCGGAGGTAGGCCTCGGAGAAGAGATCGGTGGTGGGATCGGTGAGCAGCTCCCCGGACTCCGCCTCGGTGTGGCGATCCTCGAGGTGCTCACCCGGATGGTCGGCGCCCGGCGCAGCGAGGGTCGGTTCGTCGGCCGCCGGGTCCAGGATCGCGGTGGGCTCCGGGGGAGGTCCATCTGCGGTGGCGGTGGGGGGAGGCGCAGTGGTGTCGGGGACCAGGGCCAGGAGCCCGGCGACGAACCCGACCGCGCCTGCGGCCGCACCCATCGCTGCGAGGTCGCCGAGCACCGCCCAGAGCCCGAGCAGGAGGCTCAGCGCCCCGACGAAGACCGCGAGCGTTCGGCTGTGCACCACATGCCTCCCATCGGCGTGGTCGTGAGGTCGTTGAACGTTTCAGGTGGATCCGACGGCCTCCAGCAGCCGGTCCACCTCTGCCATTGTGGACGACCAGCTGGTCACCAGGCGCGCTTCCACCCGATCCTCGTGCCGGCGTCCGTCGCGGGGCCGCTCCGTGTAGTACTCGGCCCCGGCTGACCGTGCAGCCTGGTGCTGGACGGGATCGAGGAGGGCGAACACCATGTTGGCCTCGACAGGGTGCACCACCTCGATCCCGCGCGACGCCAACCCGTGGCCGAGCTGGGAGGCCAGGGCGTTGGCGTGGTCGGCGTGGCGCAGCCACACCCCGTCGCCGAGCCAAGCCTCCAACTGGGCGCTGACGAAACGCTGCTTCGACAGGAGGTGTCCGGAGCGCTTGCGCAGCCGTTCGAGCTCCGCTCCTCGCGACCGGAGGTCGTCGGGGAAGACCACGATCGCCTCGGCGCCCAGGCAGCCGCCCTTGGTGGCGCCGAGCGACAGGACCTCCACGCCCGACTTCCAGCTGAGCTCGGCAGGAGTGGCGCCTGCAGCGGCGACGGCGTTGGCGAAGCGGGCGCCGTCCATGTGCAGGTGCAGCGAGTGCCGTCGGGCCAGCTCGGCGAGCGCTGCCAGGTCGTCGGGCCGGTAGCGGGTGCCGGCCTCCGTGCTCTGGGTGAGCGACAGGCCGGTCACCGGCACCGTGTGGACGCCGCTGTCGCGACGCTCCGCGAGGAAGCCCTCGATCCCCTCGACCGTGAGCCGCCCGTGGGGGCCGGGCACGCCGAGCAGGCTCAACCCACCCCCGAGGGCGGTCGGGGCGGCGCACTCGTCGACCAGGATGTGGGCATCGCGGTGGCAGAGCACGCCGCCCCACACGGGGTTGGTCGCTGCCAGGGCGAGGGCGTTGGCGGCAGTGCCGGTGGCGACGGGCAGCGTGAGCACCGGATGCTCGAACACCTCGGCCAGCAGCGATTCGAGCCGAGCGGATGCCTCGTCCCACCCGTAGGCGGCGCCGGTCCGCTCGGCTTCGACGGTGAGCGCCCCCAGCACCTCTGGACAGACACCGGCGGTGTTGTCGCTGGCGAAGCTCAGGATGCTCGCGTGGTCGTCCGCCCCGTGGACTGGCGGGTTCATCGCCCTGCCAGGGCGAGCTCGGCGATGGCCTCCATGATGGAGGTGAGCTCGTAGTCCTTCGGGGTGAAGACCTGGGCGACGCCGGCGGCCAACAGGGCCGGGCGATCCTCCTCGGGGATGATGCCCCCGGCGACCACGGGCGCCTCGACGCCTTCCTCGCGCACCAGCCTGAGCACCTCGGGCACCAGCTCCATGTGGGAGCCCGACAGGATCGAGAGCCCGATGACGTCCACGTCCTCGTCGCGCGCGGCTGCGGCGATCTGCTCCGGTGTGAGTCGGATCCCCTGGTAGATGACCTCGAAGCCGGCGTCTCGAGCGGCGACGGCGACCTGCTCGGCCCCGTTGGAGTGGCCGTCGAGACCGGGCTTGCCCACGAGCAGGCGTGGCGGTCCGCCCGGCCGGGCCCGCAGTCGCTCGGCCAGCGCGGCGAGCCCATCGCCACCGGCGCGCACACCGGCGGCCGCAGCCACGCCGGTGGGTGCGCGGAACTCCCCGAACACCTCGCGCAGCAGTTCCGCCCACTCGCCGGTCGTACCGCCCGCTCTGGCCAGGGCGATGGTGGCGGGCATCAGGTTGCCGGTGCCGCGCGCCACGCGCTCCAACTCGGCGAGCGCCTGGTCGACCTCGGTCCGGTCACGGCTCGACCGCCACCGCTGGACGTCCTCGATCATCTCCGACTGCACACGGCCGTCGACGCGCAGGATGCTGTCCTGCCCCCCGAGGGGAGATGCCGCCGTCTCGGTGTGGACGTTCACGCCGACCACCTTCTGCTCACCCGACTCGATCCGGCGGAGCCGCTCGGTGTGGGAGCGCACCAGTCGACCCTTGAGCTCGTCGATGGCCTCGAAGGCGCCTCCCAGCTCGAGCACCTCGTCGAGCTCGGCCTGCGCAGCGTCCTCGAGCTCCGCGGTGAGTCGATCCATCACCACCGAGCCCTCGAAGAGGTCGGGGTACTCGAGGAGGTCGGTCTCCTCGGCCAGCACCTGCTGGATCCTCAGGGACCACTGCTGGTCCCAGGGCCGGGGCAGGCCGAGCGCCTCGTTCCAGGCCGGCAGCTGGATGGAGCGGGCCCGGGAGTCCCTCGACAGCGTGACCCCGAGCGCCTCGAGCACGATCCGCGCCACGTTGTTCTCGGGTTGCGCCTCGGTGAGGCCGAGGCTGTTGACCTGCACGCCGTAGCGGAAGCGCCGTGCCTTGGGGTCGGTCACGCCGTAGCGCTCGGCGGTGAGGCGGTCCCACATGCGCGTGAACACCCGCATCTTGGCGTTCTCCTCCACGAACCGCATGCCCGCGTTGACGAAGAAGCTGACCGAGGCGACCACGGCGGGTAGGTCGTCGGGCTCGACCTGGCCCGACTCGCGCACCGCGTCGAGCACTCCGATGGCGTTGGCCAGCGCGTAGGCGATCTCCTGGACAGGGGTCGCGCCCGCCTCCTGCAGGTGGTACGAGCAGACGTTCATCGGGTTCCACCGCGGGATGTGACGATGGCAGTGGGCGAACATGTCCACGATCAGTCGACGGCTGGCCTCCGGGGGGAAGATGTACGTGCCACGGCTGAGGTACTCCTTGACGATGTCGTTCTGCGTCGTGCCCCGCAACGCCGATGGATCGACGCCCTGCTCGGTGGCGTTGGCCACGTAGAGCCCGAGCATCCACGCCGCAGGCGCGTTGATGGTCATCGAGGTGTTCATCTCGCCCGGGGGGATGCCTGCCAGCAGGGCGCGCATGTGGCCGAGGTGGGCGACCGGCACGCCGACCTTGCCGACCTCGCCTCTGGCGAGGGGGTGGTCGGGGTCGTAGCCGGTCTGGGTGGGCAGGTCGAAGGCGATCGAGAGCCCGGTCTGGCCCTTGGCAAGGTTGGTCCGGTAGAGCTCGTTGGACGCCGTCGCGCTGGAGTGGCCCGAGTAGGTCCGCATCATCCACGGTCGCTCCGGGTGGGGGAGACGGGAAGCGGGCTCCTGCGAGGGGGTGTCCGTCATGGGCGACATTGTGACCCGATGGGCCCGGGAACGACGAAACCCCCGGTCGGGGACCGGGGGTCACAGCCGTCGGGGCGGAGCGAGGGCCACAAGGCGCCAGCACTGGAAAGCGCTGGTGGCGATGCGTTTGGAGGGAGATTACGTGTCCCTCGCTCCATTGCCCCGGCTGTGTTCCGGTGGGGGCGAATCCACCGGCGACTACTAGTATCGACACTTTTGGTGAGGGATCCAACACTTTCTGCCGGAATATTTTTCAATTACGCGTTCCTGCCACGGACGGTGGCGAACATGAGAGTTCGGGCGAGCAGGAAACGCTGTCAGTGAGGATCGTTTCATGGAGACCGCAACGATCGGGCACGTCCTACGCGAGGGCTCTTCACGCGCGGCGCAGGACGACACCCAGCTCTTCCTCGGAGAGGACTTCTTCCCCTGGATGGTCCTGGCCTTCGGCGCAGCCATGGTGGTGGGCAACGTGCTGGCGTTGGTCCGACCCCCGGGCGCCCACGGCGCGGACGGGGAGCCACCCTCGCGGCCTCCGGCGGGTCGGTCCGCGGTCCTGATCGCCATCGGGCTGGCAGCGGCAGCCTGGGGTCTGGCCAGCCTGGTGCAGGGGTGATCGCCGGCGAGGATGGCGCCGCCGTTGGTGCTCCGGGCCTGTCGCCTCGCTAGGGTCCCCACGATGAGCGCAGCACTGCTGCACGTGAGCGGGCTCGGGGTGAGCTACGGCGGCGTCCGGGCCGTGGACGACCTCTCCTTCGACGTCGCGCCAGCGCAGATGGTCGGGCTCATCGGACCGAACGGGGCCGGGAAGACCACGACCATCGATGCCATCTGCGGCTTCGCCCCCCACACCGGCGTGGTCGAGCTGCACGGCCGGGAGCTCTCGAGCGCGTCGCCCAGCCAACGGGCGCGCGCCGGCCTCGCTCGAACCTGGCAGTCCGTCGAGCTGTTCGAGGACCTGACCGTGCGCCAGCACTGCCAGGTCACCGCGCATCGTGTCGGCCTGCGCGACCTCGTCGCGGACGTGGTGCGCCCGAGCCGGACCCGCAACGACGCCGCGGTCGACGACGCGCTCGAGCTGCTCGGGCTGAGCGACGTCGCCGAGGAGCTGCCGGTGGAGCTCCCCCACGGGACCCAGAAGCTGGTCGGCGTCGCCCGGGCGCTCGCCGGGGGGCCTCGGATGCTGCTGCTCGACGAGCCGGCGGCTGGACTCGACACGGCGGAGAGCCGCGAGCTGGGCGCGCACCTCCGCCGGATCGTCGGTCGCGGCGTGTCGGTGCTGCTCGTGGATCACGACACGCAGCTCGTGTTCGACATCTGCGACCGTGTGATGGTGCTCGACTTCGGCAGCCTGATCGCCGACGGCCCGCCGGCAGAGGTGCGCCACAACCGAGCGGTGCTGGAGGCCTACCTCGGCGTGGGCAGCCAGCCCGGCGCGGGCGGCTCCGGGGAGGCGGAGCGGTGAACGTGCTGGAGGTGCGGGGTCTCGATGCCGGGTACGGGAGCCTGGCGGTGGTGCGTGGCCTCGACCTCGTGGTGGGCGAAGGGGAGGTGGTGGTGCTGCTCGGCCCCAACGGCGCGGGCAAGACCACCACGCTGCTGACGGTGTCCGGTCTCCTGCGGCCGTTGGCGGGCGAGGTCCTGTACCTCGGCCGCGACGTCGTGGGTGCGAAGGCTCACCTCCTCGCCCGCCAGGGGATGGCCCACGTGCCCGACGACAGGGGGCTGTTCCCCGGTCTCACGGTGCAGGAGCACCTGGAGCTGGGTGGTTCCAAGCGAGATCCGACCGTCACCGAGCGCGTCCAGGGGTGGTTCCCGGCGCTCGACCCGCTCATGCGGCGACGGGTCGGTCTGCTCTCGGGAGGCGAGCAGCAGATGCTGGCGCTGGCCCAGGCGCTGCTGCGGGAGCCGCGCCTGTTGATGATCGACGAGATGAGCCTCGGACTGGCTCCGATGGTGGTGGAGCGGCTCCTGCCGATGGTGCGGACCGTTGCGGAGGAGTCCGGTTGCGGCGTGCTGCTCGTCGAGCAGCACGCTTCGATGGCACTGCGAGTGGCGGACCGTGGGTACGTGCTCTCCCACGGAGCGCTCGTGTCGGAGGGTCCTGCCGCGGCGCTGGCTGCGGACGCCGATGCGCTGACCGCCAGCTACCTCGGCTGAGCACGCCATCGGAGAACGATCGTCCCGGCTCGCCGGGCGTCGGTCGCGCCCGGCCGACCGGGCGCCGTGTCCGCCCGAGTCGAACGCATTCGGAGCCCGTACACTCCGAAGCTCCGACACCAATCGAACGAGGAGCCAGGATGCCCGACCTCATCGCCATCGGCTACGACGACACGACCACCGCGGTCTCGGCCATGGAGGCCGTCGAGGACATGTCCCAGGACATGATCATCCAACCGGACGCCGTGGCGGCCATCGTCCGCGACGACCACGGGAAGTTCCGCACGATCACCAACCAGCACACCGTGGGTGCCGGCGCGACCTGGGGCCTCTTCTGGGGCCTGCTGTTCGGCTTCCTCATCTTCAACCCGGTGCTGGGCATGGCGATGGGAGCGGCGTTCGGCGCGCTGGGCGGCAAGCTGGCCAAGGACTCCATCTCCAAGGAGTTCCAGCAGCAGGTCCGCGACGCACTCCAGCCCGGGACGTCCGCGCTGTTCATGATCGTGGAGGAGATGACCACCGACAAGGCCCTGGACCAGCTCTCCAAGTTCGGGGGCAGCGTGATCAAGACCTCGCTGTCCAAGGAGGTCGAGGCGGAGATCCAGGAGCACCTGCACGGCACCGGCACCGCTACCTGAGCGATCGAGCGGCGCGGCGCAGTCAGTCCCCGCCCATGCAGGCCACGGTCGCCCGCATGACAGCCGCCTCGAGCTCGTCCTGCTGCAGCAGGCCCACGGCGAGCGAGCTGGCGCCCTCCTCGGCCACCAGGGTCTCAGCGATGCACTGCGAGACCTCGTCGGGGATGCCTGCGGCCTGGAGCTGTTCCACCAGCAGAGCCTCCACCCCGGTGAAGCTCACCGCACCGTCCTGTGCCGGACAGGTGGTGCCGATCGCCGGGATCTGCAGGTCGACCAGGTAGGCCACCACGATGTCGTCGATGCAGCTCCCTGCCCGGGTGAAGGCGGTGTGGCCGCTGCCCTCGTAGGTGAGCAGCACGGCTCCCTGGAGCGCAGCCGCCATCTCCTGTGCCCAGGGGTAGGGGGTCGCGGGGTCTCCGACGGTGCCGATCACCAGGATCGGCGGCGCCCCCGCAGCGGTCGGGACCGGGGTGGGGTTGGCCGGCAGCGGCCAGTCGACGCAGGAGAGCCCCGAGGTCACGAAGGCGTCGCCGAAGGTGGGGACCTGCTGCGCGATCTCCTGGCCCACCTGGACCGCCTCGTCGCGTGTGGGGCGGGTGACGTCGTCGAGGCAGTTCACCATGGAGCGCGAGTCCACCGAGTTGTCCCAGGTCCCGTCGGCGTCACGTCCGAGCTGCGCGTCGACCAGCGCCAGGAGGACCTCACCACCGCCCTGGTCGAGCTCTGCGACTGCCTGGGCGGTGATCCCCCACACGGAGGTGTCGTAGAGCGCGGTGGCCAGGCCGAGGTCGAACAGGTCCCGGTTCAGCTCGCGAGTGCCCGACGAGGTCTCCACGCTCAGCGGGGTGGCGTCCAGACGGCTGCGCGCCTGATCGACCTTGGCCGCCGCGCCGCCGGTGAGGGCGCACTGGGGATCGGCGTCGCAGGCGGCCACGAACTGCAGGTAGGTGGTCTCGAAGCCCTTGGCCTGTTCGAGGTTCTCGGTGGTCGCATCCGCGGAGGGGCTCACCGCGCCGTCGAGGACCATCGCCCGGACCCGCTCGGGGTAGAGGGTGGCGTAGGTCGCGCCGATGGCGGTGCCGTAGGAGAACCCGACGTAGTTCAGCTGCTCCTCTCCCAACGCCTCCCGGATGTGGTCGAGGTCGGCAGCCACGTCGGCGGTGGACATGTGGTCGATCAGCTCCGGGTTGTTGGACTCGCAGCCTTCTCGCACCTCCTGCTGGTCGGCGAAGGCCCGGTCGAGCTCCTCGGGGGTGTCGGGGCTGAGGTCGCCGACGATCTGAGCGTCCTTGCGCTCGTCCTCCAAGCAGCGCACCGGGCTGCTCGCCGCCACGCCCCTGGGGTCCCACGACACGAGGTCGAAGCGCTCTTCGAGCACGGGGGGCAGGGTGGTCGCGAGGCTCGCGAGGGCCTCGATCCCCGACCCGCCGGGGCCGCCTGGGTTGAACAGCAGCGCGCCGATCCGCTCGGCGGAGGTCCCCGTGGCGGGGACCCTGGCGAGGGCCAGCTCGGTGGTGGCGCCCTCGGGTGCGGCGGGATCGATCGGCACCTCGAGCGTCGCGCATTGGAGGCCCGCCGCGGCGGACAGCGGGTCGCGGCACCGCTGCCAGTCCAACGTGCCCGCCGGATCATCGGAGGGGGTCGAGGTGTCCGGGGTCTGGGGGTCGGACGGCTTCGCACGGGTGTCGCTCGTCGCCTGACCCAGCGCGGGGTCGTCGGAGCACGAGACGACGACCGCGAGCACCGCCACGAGGGCGACGGCGAGGCGCCGGGCGGGTCGACGGGGGGTGGGGGAGTCGGGCACCTCACCGAGGGTATCCACAGTTCCGTGCGACTCACGGTGGGTCCTCTCTCCGGGCTGTGGCTCTTCTCGGCGTGGGTTCTCCTGGAGGCCCGGGTCGTCGGCATCGACGATCGGGTCGAACCTTGTCCGCTTCTGACGGGGTGTGTTTGACTGATGTTGCGAGTGGTTCGCAGTTAGGGGGTCTCCGTGCACGTTCCCGATGGGTTCTTCGACGCGGCCACGTCCGCTGCTGCGGGTGTCGTGGCCGCCGGAGGGGTGGCGGTGGCAGTGCGAAAGGCGGGCGCGGAGGAGCTGGACGCCCGGGCACCCCTGACCGGGCTGGTGGCGGCCTTCGTCTTCGCAGCCCAGATGCTCAACTTCCCTGTCGCGGCCGGCACGTCGGGGCACCTGCTCGGGGGTCTGCTCGCCGCGGTGCTGGTCGGCCCGTGGTTGGGGGCCTTGGCCCTCACCGTGGTGCTGGTCGTGCAGAGCCTGCTCTTCGCGGACGGAGGGGTGAGCGCGCTGGGCGTGAACATCATCAACATGGCGTTCATCCCCGCGTTCCTCGGCTACGGCCTCTACTGGCTGGCGCGCCGCCTGGTGCCCGCCACGCGCCTGGGGGTGCTGAGCGCCACGGCGTTGGCGGCGTTCGCTTCGGTGCTGCTCGCTGCCGCAGCGTTCGCCCTGGAGTACGCCATCGGCGGCAACGACGCCGCGCCGATCGGCACGGTGGCGGCCGCCATGGTCGGGGTCCACCTGCTCATCGGGGTCGGTGAGGCCGCCATCTCCACCCTGACCGTCGGGGCGGTGCTGGCGACCAGGGCCGACCTCGTCTACGGCGCGCGTGACCTGCGGGCGACGGCTGTTCGGGAAGAGGTGTTGACCACGTGAGCCGCCGGACCCTGTGGTTCCTCGCCGGCGGCCTCGCGGTGGCAACGGTGCTGGCGTTCTGGGTGAGCCGCTACGCCAGCTCGGAGCCCGACGGCCTCGAGAAGGTCGCCGCAGACAGATCCCTCGATACCGGTGCGCGGCCCCATCCCCTTGCCGACGGACCGTTCGCCGACTACTCGACCGAGGGCGTCACCGACCAGGGGACCTCCACCGGCGTGGCGGGCCTGGTGGGCGTCGGGGTGACGTTCGCGCTCACCGGCGCGCTGGTGTGGGCCTCGAGACGGGTAGGTCGTCGGACGCCGAGATCGCCGCGCACGACGGTGCCGACGTGAGCGGCCCGCCCGTGACCGGGTCGTTGCACGCACAGCGGAGCACCCCGGTCCACGGCTTGGACGCGACGGTCAAGTTGGTGTGCCTGGTCGGCCTGCTCCTGGCGGTGGTGGTCACCCCCCCCACCGCCCTGTCGGCCTTCGCCGTGTACGCAGCGCTGGTCGGGGCAGCCGTCGTGTCGGCTCGACTGCCCGTGCGGGTGCTCGGCCGCCGGATGCTCCTCGCGGCGCCCTTCGTGGTCTTCGCTCTGGCGCTGCCGTTCCTGGGCGCCGAGCCGCATCGTGACGTGTTGGGGGTGGCGGTGTCGATCCCCGGGGCCTGGGCGGCCTGGTCGATCCTCGCCAAGGCGACCCTGGGAACTGCCGCAGCGGTGGTGCTGGCGTGGTCCACCCCCGCGTCGGACGTCCTCGCCGGTCTCGAGCGACTGCGCGTACCTCGGGTGCTGTGCGTGATCGCCGGCTTCATGGTCCGGTACCTCGACCTCGTCGCCGGCGAGCTCCATCGCCTGCAGGTGGCCCGTGTGTCCCGCGGCGACGACCCGCGGTGGCTGTGGCAGGCACGGGCTGTCGCCACCACGGCGGGGACCTTGTTCGTGCGATCCTTCGAGCGGGGGGAGCGGGTCCACCACGCCATGGTCGCCCGTGGGTTCACCGGCTCCTTCCCGCCGAGCATCCGCAGCGACCAGCCGCAGCAGTGGTTCCCGGCGGTCGCGTGGCCGGCGACGGCGTGGGCGGCCGCTGCGCTCGCCTTGTGGCGATGAGCGATGAGATGGCGTTGCGGCTCCGTGAGGTGAGCTTCAGCTATCCCGATGGTCACCGCGCCCTGCACTCTCTCGACCTCACCGTGGCCAGCGGCGAGCGGGTGGCCATCCTCGGGCCCAACGGCTCGGGCAAGACGACGTTGGTGCTGCACCTCAACGGCATCCTCCGTGCCGACTCGGGAACCGTGGAGGTGGCCGGCCTGCCACTCGACGATGCCAACCTCGCCGAGGTGCGCCGCCGGGTCGGAATCGTCTTCCAGGACCCCGACGACCAGCTGTTCATGCCGACGGTTGGCCAGGACGTGGCCTTCGGTCCGGCGAACTACGGCCTGCGAGGAGACGACCTCGAGGGTCGGGTCGACGAGGCGCTCTCGGCGGTGGCAATGGGCGATGTCGCCGATCGGCCGCCGCACCACCTGAGCTTCGGCCAGCGGCGCCGGGTGGCGTTGGCGACCGTGCTGGCGATGCAGCCGAGCCTGCTGGTGTTCGACGAGCCCTCGGCCAACCTGGACCCGGTCGCGCGCCGTGAGCTCGCCGAGCTCATCGTGGCGACCGAGCAGACCACCCTGGTCGTCACCCACGACCTGCTGTACGCAGCCGAGCTCTGCCCTCGGGCCGTCATCCTCGACGGCGGCAGGATCGTTGCCGACGGCCCCACGCTGGCGTTGCTGGCGGACGCCGACCTGCTGGCCGCCCACCGCCTGGAGCTCCCGGGCGCGGCCATCCTGGACCCTTCCGGGGCGCTGTCCGCCCACCGTGGTCCGTCGCAGCCGAGCGAGGGGTAGGCGTGCGTCAGCGATGCAGACGAGCGCTCGGCGTACTCATGGCGTCGTCATCCCTGCTCGCCGGGGGGTGCCCCCGCCTCGGCTTGGGCGAGTCGCCGGTCGATCTCGTCGTTCATGATCCGGCATTCGTCGAGGGGATGGTCGTAGCGGCAGTGCAGGGCGGCGGCGAGCAGGTCTCTCGATCGGCAGAGCCTGGTGATGTCCTCGTCGAGTCGGGCCAGGCGTTGGCGGGCGATCGCCTTCCACGCCGCGTTGTCCTCCGCTTCGAGGATGCCGTGGATGTCGTCGAGCGACAGGCAGGCGTCCTGCAGCATCTGCACGAACTCCAAGCGGCGCACCGTGGCCCACGCGTAGCGCCGTTGTCCGGAGACGCGCGCGTCGGCCGTCGCCAAGCCCCGTCGTTCGTAGTACCGCAGGGTCGAGGGAGCGACACCGACGAGCTCGGCGGCCTCGCCGATGGGAAGCATGGCGTCTGGGTCGATGGATCCAGCATGGCTTGACGTGAACCCGGCTTCAACTGTCATGGTGATCCACATGAACCCTCGACCCGGCCCGTCCGACATCCAGCTCGCCCCCAACCACCATGCGTCTCACCCGGGCTTCTCGGGAATCAGCGGGTTCGTTGCCGCCGTGTCGTTCCTGTTCGGTCGCGACCGCGCTGCCCGTCTGGCGGTCGACCTCGCCGGTGTGCGGCTCGGCGATCACGTCCTCGACGTCGGTTGCGGGCCCGGCGTCGCAGCCCGAGCGGCCGAGGCTGTCGGGGCCGAGGTGATCGGCGTCGATCCGGCACCGGTGATGCTGCGCGTCGCACGTGCCCGCTGGCGCTCCGACGCCGCGCTCGACTGGCGGATCGGGACGGCCGAGTCGCTGCCCGTCGAGGACGGGTGGGCGACCGTCGTGTGGTCCCTGTCCACCGTTCATCACTGGTCCGACGTCGAGGCCGGCCTCCAGGAAGCGCGTCGCGTGCTCGCACCGAGCGGTCGCCTCGTCGCTGTGGAACGTCGCATCCGCGACACAGAAGCGGCAGGCGCCGCCAGCCATGGCTGGACACCCGAGCAGGCCGACTCGTTCGGGGAGCTGTGCCGACGCCACGGGTTCCCCGACGTCGCCGTCGGTGAGCACGAGGGCCGGCGAGGCTCCGTGCTGTCGGTGGTCGCGTGCCTCCCCACCTGAGAGGCAGGGTTCCTCGCTGGTGGTCACGAACGGCGACCGGCGTTCCTCGCGTCGCAGGCGTGCGATGTCATGACCGCCCGAGTGCCCCGAGTCGACGCCAGGCGGCGGCGCACCTGCCTCACGCCGGGGCCCGGCTACAGTGATGGCCGCTCTCGCCGGGC
Organism: uncultured Microthrixaceae bacterium; assembly: GCA_964420125.1. Taxonomy (GTDB): domain Bacteria; phylum Actinomycetota; class Acidimicrobiia; order Acidimicrobiales; family Microtrichaceae; genus CAYQQQ01. Next base: position 4,792 of record CAYQQQ010000036.1, on the reverse strand, counting down.
GCGGTCGTGGTCGGCGAGTCTCGCGGGTGTAGTTCAATGGTAGAACTTCAGCTTCCCAAGCTGACAGTGCGAGTTCGATTCTCGTCACCCGCTCTGGTGCGAGACCCCTGCTACGGCAGGGGTCTCGTCGTTCCGGGGGTCGTCGCCGGCCCTGACCGGATCCCCGATGTTGCACAGATGTTGCACACACCTGAGGCGCCCGTTCGAAGGGCCGCCCCCTCTGCAACGCCCGTCGCCGACACCGACACGCGCCTCATCCGACTTCGGGGATGCCGAACGCCTCGAAGAACGAGCGCCAGCAGGCTACGCACTCCTCTGCGAGGTCGAGCGCGTCGACCTTGGTCGCGTCGGCGGTCGCCCGGTCGACCTCGATCGTCACGCGTGCGCCGGTGGAGGTGATCGACGTGTCCCGAATCCTGGCCGTGATTCCTGACCTTCGTGTGTGGTGCTTGTGCGAATTGCAGACCGCGTTGCACCGCTGGAGTGGTTGCGACAGTTCGTAGTGCCGGTCGACGTCCATCTGTGTCGCGCTCCCGAGTGCGCGCGCATCCTTCTTGAGCCAGTCCCGCAAGTGGTCGCACTCCACGAAGAAGGTCGAGACCCGGTTGTCGATCACAAGGTGGCCCAGTTGCCGGGCGTCACCCGAGTAGGCCTCTCGGAGCTCATCGAGGCAGTGAAGGACGGTCCGCCATTTCTCCGTCCAGGACGGATGATCGCCCTTGGTGATTCCCAGACCGAACTCGCCGGCGCTGGCGTGCACTTCGGCCGCCTGTGCGCGTGCGATAACCGATCGGCTGAAGCCCCCGCACCTGGGGCAGGTGCTGTCTGAGGGCACGTCGTCGAGATTCTCCATGCAGTCCGGACAGAACATCACGCCACCATGCTGCCGCAACGAGGTGGACGATCGTCTGCCAGATGACGGGCCCACCGACCAGTCGCTACGAGCCGGCCGCTACGTCGTGCCGAGATGGTGGCGAAAACGTCTCCTCCGATCGGAGCGCCTCGAGCTTCTCGGCGATCTCAGCGTCTCGCGTTCGCGCCGCATGCTGATAGCGAAGGGCGGCGTCCTGCGTGGAATGGCCGAGTCTGGCCATGAGCTCCTTCGTGGTGGCCCCCGTCCAAGCCGCCATGGTGCCGGCTGCGTGCCGCAGGTCGTGGAATGTGAACTGGGTCAGACCGGTCTTCCGGCGGGCCTCGGTGAAGCCGGTCTGGAGCGAGACGGGACCGAGCCGTCCGCCGCGTTCCCCGACGAACACCGGGGCCGCTGCACCGTCTGGCGTCCATTCGTCGATGTGGTCGGTGAGCGCCTCGACGACGAAGGGTGGAAGGCTGACCGTTCGAACCCCGGCGGCGCTCTTCGGCTGCGTCACCTCTCGTGTGCCGTCCCTGAGGTGGATGACTTGACGACGGACGGTCAACTGGCCTGCCACCAGGTCGATATCGTCCCGCTGTAGCCCGAGGAGCTCACCGCGGCGCAGTCCGCCGAATCCGGCGAGCAGGACAAGTGCACGGAGGTGTGGGCGAATCGCTTCGGCGAGCTGGTGGATCTGCTCCGCGGTGGCGAGCGGCCGTTCGCCTGAGCGCTCCTGGCCGGCGCCGCGGATGACGCAGGGGTTCCGGGCGATCACAGAGTCGCTGACCGCCACGTTCAGGATGCCGCGCAGGAGTCGGTAGGCCTTGGCCGACTGGAGTTCGGAGGAGTCGCTCTGAACACGGCTGACCCACGTCCGAACGGCGTCCGTTGTGATCGAGCCGACCGGAGCGTCCCCGAACGCGGGGAGGATGAACCGGTCCAACAGGTTGCGGTAGAGCTCCAGCGTCCTGGGCGCGAGGGGCCGGGGTCGGTCGGTCAGGTACGACTCGGCCCGCTCAGCGAGGAGCGCCCGGCCCGCCGCCGGGTCGACCCACCCGCCGTTGCCCTGGGACGTGAGCTGGTCGCGCTCCCACCGCTCGGCGGCCTTGCGGGTCGTGAACGTCTCGCTGTACTGGCTGCCATCGGGCCGACGAAGACGGACCTGCCATCGTGGCTTGCCATCCGCGTACCGCTGCCCGGCGCTGTTCTTCTCCCGACGTGTGATCGCCACGGCTACCGCTCCTCGATACCTGCTGGAGAGGCCGCAGGGGGCGGCGATACAGGAGCCAAGCTACAGCCCTATCCCGACATCGGGCTCGGCGTCGTGGTCGATGCCGAGGTGCTGGGCGTGGCTCTGTTCGAGCGCGTGAGCCAGCACTTCGAGCGGTTCACGCTCGGCACGGAGGTGCTTGGGGATGTGGGCCTCGGGGTCGGGGGCAGTGGAGACGGCGTAGATCCGGTTGGAGTCACGACCCCGTGAGAGCCCGACGTAGCCGGATTCTCGGTAGAGCTCGTCGCTGCCGAGCAGCAGCGCGTGGTCACATGTGATTCCTTGGGCTTTGTGGATGGTGATGGCGTAGCCGTGGCGAACGTGCCCGTCCTCGAGGTACTCCACAGGGAGATGCCGGGCCCCTTCCGAGGTGTCGATGATGAAGGTGTGGTGGTGGTGGTCGATGTGGGTGATGTCGCCGACGGTGCCGTTGCGCACACCGAGCCGCCGGTCGTTGCGCAGGCAGACCACGCGGTCGCCGATCTGGAACGGCCGGCCCTCCAGATGCAACGCATGGCCGTGGAGGTGGCCGTGGGTGGCCATGAGCTGATGGGCTCTCCGGTTGAGATCGTCGACGTCGCTGTTTCGGCTCGCCATCATCACCGCCGTCTCCCCGCTGCTGCGGTGGTCGAACCAGTCGTCGACCATGCGTTGGCGGACCAGGTCAACGTTGTGGCCGACCACGACCCCGTCGTTCGCGATCATGCGGTCGAGTGCTGCGCCGACCCGGCCGTGCGCCAGGTCTTTGATGGTGTCGCGCTCCCAGCCGGCGCGCTGGCGACGGTTCTCGGTGAGCGTGTGAACTCCCGGGTATGAAGCGAGGTGGCGGAGAAACCCGCCGGCTTCGATCTCCGGCAGCTGCTTCGGGTCACCGACGAGGATCACCTTGGCACCCGCGCTGGCAGCGTGGTCGAGCAGCGGAGCGAGTGCCCGGGTGCCGACCATGCCCACCTCGTCCACAACGAGCACGCTGCGGGGTCCGAGCTTGCGATCGCGTTGGTCGAGTTGGATCCGGAGCCGGGCGATCGTCGTCGACTCGATCCCGGAGCCCTGTTCGAGCTCATGGGCTGCGGCGGCGGAAAGGGCACAGCCGACCGTCGTGTAGCCGCTGCGTTGGAACGTGTCGCGGATCGAGTCGAGACAGAACGTCTTGCCTGTCCCGGGCCCGGCAACGATGACGCTTACGGCCTCGCTGGTACGGCACACCCCGCTGATCAGCTCTCGCTGCTCCCCCGACAACGACGGCCTCTCCTCGAACACCGACCAGACGATCGACGGCATCACCTCCGGTGACCGCTCCTCCAACCGTCGACTTCGGACCTGATCGGCGAGGCGCTGTTCGAGCGCGAGCAGCTCGTCGGTCGAGTAGCGCTCACCCTTCACCGGGTCTTGGCCGAGGCCGACGACCTCCGCTCGTTGGAGGTAGCGATCCGCAGTCTCCTCGAAAGATCCCGCAGTCGGCCCCGGCGGGAGGTCGTCGATGAGGCGTTGGATGACCTGGCGGCGGTCGAACATCGAGGCGTAGGTCGTCAACCCGACCGGTGACGACATGACTTCGAACGCTGATCCGACGAGATGGTCAGACAGCTGGTCACCCCTGACCACGGAAGGATCCGCACCGTGGTCAGGGATGACCACCAATGCCTCAGCACCTCCCTGCGCGGCCGATGCCGCGCAGGCCGCGCCCGGTGGGCGCTGGGTCCAGCCGGCTTCGGCGGCCTCGGAACGCCACCGTTGTTGCAGCTCGTCGGTGTTCTCCACCCGTCCCGACTTCGCCCGACGGGTGACAAGCGCTGACACCTCAGCGGCCTTCGCCGAAGTGAGCCCCCACTCGGCCATCCGATCCTCGATCGCACCGCGCCGTTTCGAGAACAGCCCCCGGAACTCGGCATCGATACCGGCGATGTCCGCGAGGCCGTTCACGACCGGACCCCACGAGACGCCGAGGCGTTCGGTCAGCTCGTGGCGAAGCTGAGCGTCGTAGATGTAGCCGGCGGTCTTCATGTGCACCAGCAACCCGCGGCCGTCCAGCGTTCGCCACCGTCCGTCCGGGGTGCGCACCGAGTTGGCGACCAGCACATGGGTGTGCAGATGCGGGTCGCCGTCACGTGACGTGCGGTGCCGGAACCCCGCGGCGATCAGGCCTTCGGCTCGGACACGTGTCGCTCCGCCGCGCCCGGTGCGGGTGAAACCTGCCCACTCCTCGACGTAACGGAGCCCGACCTTCACCGCCGCCTCGTGTGCCGCCACGACGGCGGCCGAGATCTCCGGATCGGCGAGCCCCCACAGGACGCTGACGGACTTCGGAGCGCGGAAGGTCAGATCCCACCCCGGCACCGACCGTCCCGCCCCGTGATGCAACCCGTGGCCCGATCGAGGATCCTCGCCGAGCAGAACGGCTCGGAGATCCTCCGGGTCGACCCTCCCTTCGAGACCCAGTAGCGCTGAGGAGGCCAGCCACTCTCCCGGGGCCTCACCTGCGCCGGCGTAGTAGTCCTCTACGCCGGCGACGACCTGGTCCAGGTAGTAGCCCTCCGATCCGGCGCCCAGCCGGTGCACACTCAACACGATCGGCCCTCACCATGCTCGAAGGATCCCGCTCGTTCCATACCTCCCTAAGCGCGTGTAGCAAGCCCCGATGTGAGATTTGGGCGCGATCTTCTGTCCCG
>CAYQQQ010000035.1:0-35594 GCA_964420125.1 uncultured Microthrixaceae bacterium | reverse complement strand
ACCCTCACCCGGAATCAGGAGCCCTCATGACGCAAGTCGGTGGATCCAGGCTGAGACCAACCGGCACGGATGTCGGCCATGGCGACGACTGCAGCATCGGCGCCAACGGTAGGCGGCACCTCCCTTGGCCGCACCTACCTCTGCGGGTCGTTGCCGGACGTCCCGCGCCATCGGATCATGCGGCAGCGGGTCGAGAACTGGGCGATCCACCAGCCACCATCGGAGGTACCGGATGACCGAGCTCACCCCCACTGTCGCCACCGGGCTCTTCCGTCGTGCACCCGAGCGATTCCTGGACGTCGGGGATGCGGAGGTCGCCTATCGGCGCGTCGGTCGCGGCCCGGACGTGCTGTTCGTCCACGGCTGGCCGGTCAGCGGAGCCACCTTTCGTACCTTGCTGCCTCACTTGGCCGACTACGTCACCTGCCACGTGATCGACCTGCCGGGCAGCGGATCCAGCCGCTTCGACGAGTGCAGCGACCTGTCGGTCGGGGCGCACATCCGCAACGTTCGACGAGTGCTCGACCACCTCGATCTGGAGCGGGTCGCGGTGGTGGGCCACGACAGCGGCGGACTGATCGCCCGCCACGCCTTCGCCGGCGACCCTCGCGTGCGGGCCTTCGGGCTCCTCGACACAGAGCAGCCGTCGGGATTGGGATGGAGGTTCCGGCTGTTCCTCCTGTCCCGCCACCTCCCGGGCGCGGGCGGCGCGCTGGCGTGGGTGTCGGGCCCGCGGCGACTGCGCCGCAGTCCGCTGGTGCTCGGCGGCGCGTTCGCCGATGCGGACCTCTTGGACGGGGAGTTCGACGAGCTCTTCCTGCAGCCGCTGAGGGAGCACCCCGAGCGTCGTCGGGCGGCGATCGCCGTCCTGCGGAGCTTCGATGTGCGCTTGGTCCGGGAGCTGGGCCCGTTGCATCGTCGCATCGCGGTCCCGGTGCAGATGGTGTGGGGGTCGGAGGACGCCTTCTTCCCCGTCGACCGCGCCGAGGAGATGGTCGGGTCCTTGCCCGAAGCCGACCTGGAGGTCGTGGAGGGGGCCGGGTTGTTCTCCCACGAGGAGCGCCCGGCGGAGGTCGCCGGGGCCCTCGTGCCGGTGCTCAGCGAGGGAGCGCTCCGGTCGCGTTGAGGAGGATGGCAGGGTCGTGCCGGAGGGTCACCTGTTCCGCCACGGGTTGGTGACCACACCGACGGCGCTCTGGTCGACCCACACGCGATCCGGGGTGGGATCGACGAACTGGGCCCACTGGCTGCCGTCGGTCTGGTTCAGGGTGCCCGGGTCCACGGAGATCTTGGGATCGAAGACGGTGCCGCCGTAGGCGACCCGGTCGTACACCCCGTTGCGCCAGTAGACCACGTCACCGGCGGCGACCAGCTCCCGGGATGCCAGGACCTCGTTGCCCGGCCCGGGGGGTGGCACGGTGAACGACGACGAGAAGGTCGAGGCACCGGAGCCGATGCTGGTGCTCACGTCGCTGCCGGCCAGCGTGTGGGTGAGCGGGTAGGCGGGCGTGTACGGGTACTGCGCGCTCGTGATCTGGACGGGATCGAGCACCGGGTGGTCCGCACGTGACTCGAGACGGATCGTGCGAACGCCCTGGCCGTCATCGACGTAGGTGGTCCATTCGGCGCGCAGGCCCGTGGAGAAGCCGGTCTCCCGGTAGACGTTCAGGCTGAGCCAGTGATCCGCAGCCACGTCGTCCTCCTGGAGCCGCACCGTGGCGAGGCTCAGCCCGGCGGGGAGGTCGAGGGCCGCCTCGAACGCGGCCAGCTCCGAGCCGGGGATGCGCCAGTGCCAGTGCACCGCCGGGGGCGAGGTCTCGATGTTGGACCGGACGGTCGGCTGATCGATCCCCGCCTTCACGTTGATCGCGTGGGTGGAGGAGAACCCACCGTAGAGCGCGGACTTGAAGGTGGAGAGCTGGTACAGCGTGGGTGCGTCGACGCGTCCATCGGTGGTCGTGACGTTCCACCAGGGAGCGATCGTGAACTCGAGCTTGTCGAGGTAGACGAGCACGTGGCCGGGGGCCGGTTCGATGTAGGGCACCCAGTCGGTGTCGTCGTCGATGGTGACGTCGCCGACGTCCACCGAGATGAGCGGTGCGCTGTGGGCGGTGGCGTTGTGGTACGCACGATCGTTGACGCCGTTCATCCAGTAGATGAAGTCGTTGGCGGACACCCACTCGCGTGCGGGGACCACGTAGTCGCGATCGCCGACCAAGGGAAGCTGGATCGACGAGGTGAAGAGGTTGTCCGGTGTGAGCACGGCCGACGGCGGCGTCGTGTTCTGGACGATCGTCTTGCGCATGGTGGTGTTGATCACGTCACCGGGATCGAGTGCGTGCTGGAACGGCTCGGGTGGCGCTTCGGGGCCGATGGGATCGAGGGATCCTTCCGCCGCACGGGCCTTGATGATCATGAACCGGGGGATCCCGTCGCCGTCGTCGACGTAGGTCGACCACTCCGCACGCATCCCGTTGGTGATGCCGGTCACCCGGTAGACGTTGAGGCTCAGCCAGTACCGGGGCACGGGGTCGCTCTCGAGGATCTTCACCTTGGCCAGGGTGAACCCGGGCTTCAGGTTGATGAACGACGCGAAGTCGGCGGCCTGGACGTCAGGGATGATGTAGTTGACGAAGATCGAAGGAGGAGTGCTCTGGACGGTGAACTGCACGATCGGGTGCTCGTTCCCCGCAGCGACCTGGCCGGCCTCGGCCTGGGCCCGCTGGCCGTACACCGAGCGCTTGACCTGACCGAGGTTCACCGCGCCGCCGGCGGGCGCGCACGCGGCGAGCAGCGCGGCGACGAGCGCGGCGACGACCACGGAGATGATCCAGGTGGTCCGCTTCCGGGCTCGCAGCCCTTCGTAGCGTGAGGTTCCGTTCGTCTCGCCCATGGCAATCCCCCCTTTGGATCGGTCGGTTCGCCCTGCCCCCGACCAACAGCCATCAGTTAACGGTGTTCACACTATGCCCTGTCGTCGTCCACGTCCAGAGGTCGTTCCGTGGAGTCGGCCGTGAGCGACGGAGATCGCGACGGCCGGCCGTCGCCGCGCTCACCTGGAGCATCGCCGCCGTGGTGGCGTTCGCCCCCGGCTGCGGTGGCGGCGACGTCTCGGCACCCCAGGGCGGCCAGGACGGTTCCCAGGACTCCCGTTCGCCGAGCTCGCTCACTCTTGGATCCGAGGATCCCTCTCCCGATGCCACCTCCACCACGACCACCGGCTCCGCCACGACCGCCGCGCCGAGCACGACCGTCGCGCCGGCCTGGGACGTCGGCGCCACCGCGTTGGCGCTGCGACCCGACGGGTTCGGCCAGGTGCTCCCGACCCCTGCGCCGCTGGTGGACCGGCGGCTCCCGACCGCGAGCGAGCTCCCCGCCCCGCCGACGGCGGACTTCCACAGCACGATCTCGCCCCTCGACGACCAGGTCCTCCAGCGGATGGCCGGCACCTGGCAGAGCGGCTGCCCGGTCGCGACGGAGGACCTCCGGTACCTCACGCTCGCCTTCTGGGGCTTCGACGGCGTTCATCACACCGGGGAGCTGGTGGTGCACCGTGACGTGGCCGAGGCGGTGGTGTGGGTGTTCGCCCGTCTCCACGAGGCGCGTTTCCCGATCGAGCAGATGCGTCTGGTGACCGGCGCGGATCTCGACGCACCGCCCACCGGCGACGGCAACAACACCGCGGCCTTCGTCTGCCGGCCGGTTCGCCAGGGCGGTTCCTGGTCGGCCCACACCTACGGCACGGCCATCGACCTCAACCCCTTCCACAACCCCTACCGGCGGGGTGACCTGGTGCTGCCGGAGCTGGCCTCCGCCTACCTCGACCGTGCGAACGTGCGGCCGGGGATGGTCGTCGCCGGTGACGTCGTGACCACCGCCTTCGCCGAGATCGGTTGGAGCTGGGGAGGGCAGTGGTCGTCACCCGATCTCATGCACTTCAGCGCCACCGGTCGGTGATGCAGCGGATGCCGAAGCCGGTTCACCGACGTCGGAGTCGATCGTCCAGGGCTCGGATTCGACCTGCTGAAGCCGGTCAGCCGTTGGGTCCGGCTTGGTGGTTCTGGTTGATCTCGGTGGTGTTGAGGGCGCGGCCGTAGAAGGCCACGAGGTGGAGCTCGCCGAGCCAGGGGCGGGCGTTGGGTGCGGGGACGTTGCCGAGAACGAGCTTCATGGTCGAGTCCCATGTGCCCAGGTTGCCGGAGGTGGTGGCGGTTCCCTTCAGCTCTCCGTTGATGTACACGCGTGTGGTGCCGGAGCTGTCCCTGGTGAACACGACGTGGGTCAGTGCCGTCGTGGCGCCTGGTGCGGTCATCTCGTTGGTGGCCGAGGCGGAGGTGCGGACACGGCCTACGTACTGGGAGCCTGACTGGTCGAGCTCGATGTCCCTCGACCATGGGTCCTTGGAGATCGACACGATGCGCGCGGGGCCTGACTGGGTGACGTTGTCAGGCTTGATCCAGGCCTCGAGGGTCACCGCTGATGAGGTCTTGGCACCGTCGATCACCTTCGTGGCCGCCCCGGTGGACTCGATCCGCGTCGCCTGGTTGATCCGAAGCCCGCCGGGCACCCATGAGACCCGGGCGGGATCCGTCACCGTCAAGGGCAGCGAGGTACCCACAGCGGAGGAGTCGCCGACAGACGAACCCGCACCTTCGTCGAAGTCGTACAACGCCACCAGACCCTCCGACACACGCGATCCGGGTGGCGGGGGCGGTGGCGGTGGCGGAGGAGCGTCGGTGGCGTTGGGTCCAGCTTGGTGGTTCTGGTTGATCTCGGTGGTGTTGAGGGCGCGGCCGTAGAAGGCCACGAGGTGGAGCTCGCCGAGCCAGGGGCGGGCGTTGGGTGCGGGGACGTTGCCGAGAACGAGCTTCATGGTCGAGTCCCATGTGCCCAGGTTGCCGGAGGTGGTGGCGGTTCCCTTCAGCTCTCCGTTGATGTACACGCGTGTGGTGCCGGAGCTGTCCCTGGTGAACACGACGTGGGTCAGTGCCGTCGTGGCGCCTGGTGCGGTCATCTCGTTGGTGGCCGAGGCGGAGGTGCGGACACGGCCTACGTACTGGGAGCCTGACTGGTCGAGCTCGATGTCCCTCGACCATGGGTCCTTGGAGATCGACACGATGCGCGCGGGGCCTGACTGGGTGACGTTGTCAGGCTTGATCCAGGCCTCGAGGGTCACCGCTGATGAGGTCTTGGCACCGTCGATCACCTTCGTGGCCGCCCCGGTGGACTCGATCCGCGTCGCCTGGTTGATCCGAAGCCCGCCGGGCACCCATGAGACCCGGGCGGGATCCGTCACCGTCAAGGGCAGCGAGGTACCCACAGCGGAGGAGTCGCCGACAGACGAACCCGCACCTTCGTCGAAGTCGTACAACGCCACCAGACCCTCCGACACACGCGGGACTCCCTCGACGACTTCGAGGGCTGCCGGTGCGCTGGTGTCCTGCCCGAAGGCGTTGGTCACCACGACATCGAAGATGGCGCCGTCATCGGCCAGCGAAGTCGGGGGCGTGGTGTACGTGGGTGTGTCTGCCCCCGAGATGGGGGCGCCGTTGCGGCGCCACTGAAAGGTGAGTGGTGAAGTTCCAGACGCGACCACCGTGAAGTCGGCTGTCTGTCCGACCATCGCCGTGGAGTCCTGGGGATCCGTGACGATGCTCGGGGGAGTGTCTGCGGCCATGAGCGACGCAGCGCCAGGGACGGCATCGGTCGGACCCATCGACGACCGAACGCGGGCTTGGAGCGCGCTGTGGGAGGTGTCGGAGCTGAGGCCGACGCTGAACGATCGAGGTGGATTGGTCAGATAGCTGTTGACGCCTGACCGTCCGAAACCGAACACCGTCATGTTGTTCTCCATGAGGTAGTGGGAATCGGTGTCGCTGTCGTTCTGTTGGTTGGCGAGGTACAGGCTGCGTCCGTCGGCGGTGTCCGTGAAGCCGACCCACTCGTCGGCGGTGAGGTCGCCGGTCCAGGATTGCGAGAGCGTCGTCACGCTCCCGTTCGATCGGGTGATCTGGTCGGCGGTGGGATCGATCTCGCCGCCGGGAGTGCCCTCATAGAGGAACCAGAAGGCCTTCGGCGCGCGAAGCATGGTCCCCTCGGCGTGGGAGGCGGTGATCTCCCAGCGCATCTCCCACTTGCCGTCCAACGAGCTGGTTCGGACGACGGCGCGCACCGGCCCGGCGTGCTCGAGCACGGTCTGAGAAGATGTGGCCCCGGGATGGAAGTGGCCCTCGGGGTACACGGCATTCGGGATACCGCGGTACTGGCCAGCGGAACCGGCGTTGAGGTTGTACGAGATCCAGTCTCGCCCCGAGGCGTCGACCAGGCTGGAGAAGCCACCGCCTTGCTTGTGGTAGTACCACGTGGCACCTGGTGCGGCGACCCGGATGCTGGCCTGGCCCTCGTCCTGGACGTCGTCGGTGACCGTCAGGGCCGTCGGCGTGGGCACCGGGGCAGCCGAGCCTCCCTGCTGGTCCCAGTACAGGTGGAACACCCTGGACGAGTTCGGCGCGGTCGTGCCCTCGGCGAGGATCGCGATCTCCCCGACGGCCTTGGTAGCGGCGGAGTAGCCGGCTGCCGGATCGAACTGATGTGGTACTGCGTCGTCGATGACGTTGCCGGCACCATCCACCTCGACCACTCGGAGCGTGCCGGCATCCAGGCTCCCCGGTAGACCTGTGCCGGTCATGAGGGAGGTGAAGTCGACCGCGGTCTCGATCGTGTGGTCGGTCAGGGCAGAGGAACCCGCGCTCATCGTCACGGGAATCCGGAACCGTCGGGTTGCGTCGAACCAGGGCCCTTGTGCGGAACCGGTGCCGGCCACCACGAGTGTCGCCTCCGTGCTCACCGCCTGACCCAGGGAGTTGGTCACGATCACCCGGAACCGAGCGCCGTTGTCGGCGGTACCCGTCGCCGGGGTGGTGTAGGCGCTCGACGTGGCGCCTGGGATGTTGGCACCATCGCGCTGCCACTGGTACGAGAGCGGCGCTGTGCCGGTCGCAGAGACCGAGAAGCTCGCGGTCTGCCCTGCCGCCACGGTGCGAGTCTGTGGCTGGGAGCCGATCGCCGGTGCGGAGCCCGACGACGAACCCGTCCTGTGCAAGACGATGTATGGCCCCGGCTTCTCGATGAACTGCCCGAAGCTGATCTGCGCAGAGTTGTAGGAATAGGTGATCGTGTTCGATCCTGCGACCAGCTGTGACACCGAGAGCTGTCGAACCGAGGGCTTCCACACGTCCTCGCCGGACTCGAAGGCCTTGAACGTCGGGTTCCCGTTCCATGACACGAAGGGGTTCTGCCAGTAGTTGGCCTGCATGTAGGCCTTCGTGACCCCGGACATGCTGGGAAGTGTGATGTACCGGTTCACCGACCGGGGCTGGGTCGGGGCTGCAGGTGGCGTGGCTGCGTTGAGGGCGGCATCTTCGAAGTTGCTGATGCGGTATGCCTCGGTCGGGTACGAGCGGCTGAGGTTGAAGGGCGCGCTCACGCCTCCGGCCGCCTCCCGCACGTTGTAGCTGTTGTCCACGATCCGTGTCTTGAATCTCACTCCGTTCTGGCTCACCACCGATCGCACGTCCCAGTTCACCGAGTAGGGCGATGTGGCGTCGGTGCCCGGGTGCCCGGCAGTGCCGCCCTCGGCCGGGATCGTGGACTTCGACCCTTCTTTCGACGGCATGCCTCCAGGCTGGAAGTTCGTGCGGGTGATGGCATGCCACTCGTTGGTCACGCCGTCGTTGTCGACGTCGAAGCCCTCGTACTTGGCGTGGAACTCCACGAACTTGACGTCACCGCCGGACGCTGTGGCGGCGAGGGCCACCTGGTTGCTGTCGGCGGCGATGGTGCCGCCCGAGCCGGGGTTCATGCCGGCCACGGAGGTCAGCGAACCGGTGGGAGGTGTCACGTCGCTTCCCGAGCCGGCCACCAAGGGGTGCCCGCTGTCGTGGTACACCCTCACCATGAGGTCATGGAGGTGCCAACGGCGGCCTCCGGTGGCGGTGAAGGAGAAGGTGTTCGCACCTTGGCGGAGCTCGGACAAGGCGACGGGCATCACGATAGGGGTTCTGCTCCAGTCCGATCCGACGTTGGGGTTCTTCTCCGGTCCACCGTTGATCCTGAACCGCGCCGACGGTGAGTCATGGTTGCGCCAGAGGTCGAGGTACAGCTCCGCGCGCAGGGAGGTGGAGAAGTTGTCCGGGATGTTGAGGGTGATGGTCCGCGTGCACGGACCAGGTTCGATGAACCAGGTGCCGGTGCCCACGTAGAGCCCGTGTTCCTCGCAACCCCCCACGAAGTTGTTCGGATGCGGTGCCCAGTACTCCTTGTAGGTGACCTCGGAGTCGGCCGTCACGATCGCCGCCCCTGCGGTGGCGGGGATGATCGGTACGATCATCGCAGCGACGAGGGCCACGGCGAGAAGGGCGGTCCTTCGTCCAACGAACTTGTTGTGTGGGCGCATGTGGCGCCTCCCTTCGCCTCGTGCAGAGCCAGCCGTGCGACGCGCGTAGACTCTCACCCTCGGCCGGCGAGTACAAGGTCGGCAGCTCGCCCAGAACAAGGGAAGATCGCCCGACGAGCTGGGCAACGCCTGCGCTCCGGCAGCGCCTGGGTTCGCTGGTGATGCCAGAGCGTCGGGTCGGCCGGACGACGGGCGACCACTACGGGAGGTCCGTGATGAGCGATAGCAGCCCGGCGTACGCCGGAGGCGGTGCGATCTACGGACTGGGCGTCTTCGGCGCCTGGGTGTGGTTCTGGCAGCAGGCCGATTCCTTCTGGGAGTACGTCCTCGCTGTCATCCAGGGCATCTTCTGGCCGGCCTGGATGGTCTACGAGGTGTTCGACGCCGTGAACCGTTGAACACGGCGATGGTTCGGAGGGTGGCGCCGCTGGTGTCGGTGGCCGCCATGTCGGCGCTCGTCGCGCTCGCGGGTTGCACGGCGGGCGACGCCTCGGTGCGCGGCCAGGTGGTCGGCCCGGTCACCGGGGTTGAGCAACTCACCACCACCACCACCACGACGACCACCGCATCGCCTACGCCGAACGGGCCGGGATGTGTGCCCCTGGGGCCGGCCGTCACAACCGGCACCATGGCGGACCCCTCCCTCACCGAGGCATCGGGTCTGGCGCTGGGTGTGCGCTCACCCGGGGTGCTCTTCACCCACAACGACTCCGGCGACACGGCCCGCGTGGTGGCGATGACCATGGACGGGCGGCCGCTGGGGTCCTTCGTCCTCGCCGACGCCGACGCGATCGACTGGGAGGACATGGCGGTCGGCCCAGGTCCAGATCCAGGGGCCTCCTATCTCTATCTCGGCGACATCGGGGACAATCCCGGCACCCGCTCGGGCATCACCGTCTACCGGGCGCCGGAGCCGGCGGTGCGCTCGGATGCCGGCGAGCCGGCGAGCGGGACCCTCGACGAGGTGACCCGCTTCGACCTCACCTACCCCGACGGGATCGCCCGGGACGCGGAGTCGCTCCTGGTCGATCCCGACACCGGCGAGGTGGTGGTCGTGGCCAAGACCTTCGCTCCCCGCGCCGAGTCGTTCCGGTTCCGACCCGGTCCGGAGGGCGGCAGCGTGAGCTTGGAGGCCGCAGGCGAGGTGACGGTCACGGGCCTCGGTCTTCAGATGCTCACCGGGGGGTCGGTGAGCGCGGACGGGACCTGGGTGGCCTTGCGCACCTACGACCGGGTGCTGCGGTTCCCGAAAGAGCCGGGCGCCACGATCACCGAGGCTCTGGCGGGCGTGCCGTGCGTCGACGCGCTGCCCCTGCAGCCACAGGGGGAAGCGGTGGCGCTCAGCCCCACGGGCGACGCCGTGGTGACCACCTCGGAGGGACCCGCCGCAGCGATCCAGACCCAGGAGGTCGGTGGGGGCTGAGCGCCAGCTGACCGTCAGGTAGGTAGTCCGACCCTGCGTCACCGGTCGACGACGAGTTCAGCAGTCGCCCTCGTCCACGCTGGTGACGGCGAAGGACTCGTCGAGCTTGACGGTGACCCGTTCACCCTCGGCGGTGGTGACGTGGGCCTCGTAGGCGGCGCCCTCGGCGTCGGTCTCGACCCGCTCGACGGTGCCGCCCTCGACCGCCGCCTCTGCGGCGGCGGTCACCTTGTCGGCGGTGTCACCGGTGAGCTCCTCCTCGGTGATCCCGTCGGCGCTGTGCGGGCCCGCCGGCGCGCCGTCGCGCTCGGGAGCGTCGGCCGTCTGGTCCTCGATCACGGTGGTGGTCGAGGTGTCGCCCTCCTGTGCGGAGGCGGTGCCGACCATGGAGGCGCCGATCGCCCCTCCGACCAGCGCGGTGCCGACGAGCGCCGCTCCGGCGAATGCCTTGTGGATGGTGTTCATCTCATCTCCTCGGGAGTGGTCGTGTCCCGGCGGTTCCGGGGCACGACCCACACGCTCTCGGACCAACCTGAAGACGGGACCCGAGGGAGCTGGGAGCAACCGCAACGCCGCCCGCAAGCTGAGGATCGCTTCGGGTCGGGACGCTTCAGCCGCCGGAGGAGGCGGGGGCCCCTCCGGACGACATGGCGTTCACCCGGTTCCAGGCGGCGCTGAGCGCAAGGTAGTGGCCGTCGTCGAGCTGCCGGCCGGCCTCACCCATGGCGGAGTTCTCGTGGGTGGTCACGATCACGACGTTGCCGAGCCGGTACACCTCCTTGATGACGTCGAGAACGACCTGGTCCGAGCCGTCACGACCGAAGAAGCGGGCGACCGCCTCGAACCCGTCCTGACCCAGTAGCTCGTGCTCGCGGGTCTCGACGCTCATCTGCACCTCTGTGACATATTCGTCCTGGAGCTCCTGGTAGCTCTCGAGGAAGCAGTCGGACCAGGCGTCGGTGGCGGCGATGCCCACCCAGGCCACGGCGTCGGCCTCGGTGGGGAAGACGTAGGCGCGGGAGTAGGCGTAGGCCGCCTGGTCGGTGAGCTGCACCGTCGGACCGTTCTTGGTCGCCCCGGCGCCGAGCAGCTCGTCCGGACCGCCCTCCTGGTAGGCGCAGGAGTCCTCGGTAGGCGTCCACTCCGAGGACGGCGTGGTCTCGGTGAAGCCGCTGCCGAAGTCCGCTGTCTGCAGGATGGCGGCGGCAGCCAGGTCGCGGGAGGCCTGGTCGGCGGGTGCGAGGGTGGGATCGCTCTGCATCCGTGGCCAGCCTTTACGATGTTCATCCGGTCGGCTCGGAGTGTACGTGCCGGACCCGCCGGCTCAAGGATGTCGGCCCTCGGCCCGGTCCCGGATCCCCCGCAGCATCCTCTGGGTCATGAAGGTGCTGACGGCCATCACGGGCTCCATCATCGCGGCGGCGCCGAGCCCGTCGTAGCGGTAGCGCTCCCGCACAACGAGCCGCGTGGGGCCCTCGGGCGACGCCCGGAGCACGAACGCCCAGGTGAAGTCGTAGGGGACCTGCGCCTGCGACGAACCGTCGTCGCCGTCGCCTCCTCCGCTCCAGACCACCAACGCGGAGCCGTGCTCGACCCGGGCGACGTGCAGCGCCATCTCGGGGTGGAGCCGGAAGGCGTCCCCGGGGCGGACGTCCTGCCACTCGGGCATCACGACCGCGGCGCTGTGGATGTCGCAGCCGGCGAGGTTCTCCAGCGCGTCGTAGCTGTAGAAGCCACCCCGCCCCTGGCCGAGCTGCGCGATCCACGGCCACACCTCCGTCGGAGCAGCGACGATCGAGATGGCCCTGGTGGCCACCAGGTGGACGTCGGCCAGCAGCTCGTCGCCGGGCAGGTCGGCATCGATCTCGTCGGGCCTCGCGCCCCAGCGGAGGAGGCGGGGCCGAAGGGCAGCTGTGTAGACGACGGCGGCGAGACCGCCGACGGCGATGGTGCGCCAGCGCATGGTCGAAGTCTCCCACGTCGGTTCTCGGGGCGTGCGCAGCGATGATGGGGGGATGTGCGCTGCCGCGGTGACCGCCACGACGCCCCAGCGGGCTGCGGCGCGCATCGACCACCTGGACCTGCTGCGTGGCGTGGCGACGCTGGGGATCCTCCCCATGAACGTGGTGGCATTCGCCCTCGCCGACCCCGCCTACTACCGGCTCGACGCCGACGGCATCGCCTCCCCGCTCGACACCGCGGTCGGCGTGGTGGGTGAGGTGGTGTTCGACCAGAAGATGATGGGCCTCTTCTCCCTGCTGTTCGGGGCGAGCATCGTGCTGTTCGTGGAGCGGGTGGGCGCGCGCCGCCGCCACCCCGTGCTGCTGTCGCTGTGGCGCAACCTGCTGCTGTTGGGCATCGGGCTGGTGCACATGTGGTTCTGGGCCGGCGACATCCTCACCCTCTACGCGCTCTGCGCTCCGGTGCTGCTGGCGCTGCGAAAGCTCCCGCCCAGGGTGCTGATGGCGCTGGGATCGGTGGTGTACCTCTCCAGCGCCGGGCTGGCGGTGGTCGTGCAGGCGGGGGTGGGCGATCCGGTCGAGCTCGGCTGGTTCTGGACCTCCGGTGACCTCTGGGGGTCCGACGCGGTGGAGGCATGGATCCTCTACGACGGGTACGCCCGGGCGCTGGGCATGATGCTGATCGGGGTGGCGCTGTACCGCACCGGGGTGCTGGCCGGTCGGGCCGACATCCGGCGCTACCGGCAGATGGCGGTGGTGGGCCTGGCGGTGGGCCTGCCCTTCGCCCTTGCCGGGGTGCTCTGGCAGCTCGCCGACGACTTCTCCTACCGCATCGCGCTGACGAGCGGCGCGCTGAACACGGTGGGCACGATCCCGATGACCCTGGGGTACGTGGGCCTGCTGATGTGCTGGTCGCTGGCCCGTCCGGCCGGGTTGGCCGCCCGCATCCAGGGTCGCCTCCGGGCGGTCGGGCGGATGGCGCTGACCAACTACCTCGCCCAGACCACGCTCGGTCTGGTGGTGCTGAGCTGGATGCTGAGCGAGGTGGACCTCACCCGCTCCGCGCTGGTGTGGTTCGTGGTGGCGGTGTGGCTGGCGGAGCTGGCCTGGTCGGCGCCCTGGCTGGCACGCTTCACCAACGGCCCGGTGGAGTGGCTCTGGCGGGTGGCCACCTACCTGCGTCCCCAGCCGCTGCGGATGCAGCGTCCCACGCCCGACCCCGCCTGACCGGGAGCGCGCATCGCCGCTCGCCCGGCGCCAGTCCTGCACCCCACCCAGCGGGCTGGCAGGTGTCAGCCTCGCCGGCGTGGTCCCGCAGCTGCCAGTTGGCGGGGGTGGGGCGCGGGGTGGGGCGCGAGGTGTGGCGCGGGGGTGGGCGCGGGGGTGGGGCGCGGGGGGTGCCAGGAGCCCCGGAGGGATCGGGAGCGTCGGGACTGGGTACGCTGCGGCCGACGCGGAGGTGACATGCGAGCGGTACGAGTCGACGACGGCGAGGTGGCGGTGGTCGAGGTCCCGCCGCCACGCGGCGAGGGCGTGGTGCTGAAGGTGCGCTCCGCGGGGATCTGCGGATCCGACCTGCACATGGTGGACGCGTCCACGCTGTTGCCGTTGCCCGCCACCCTCGGCCACGAGATCGCCGGCGTGACCCCCGACGGCACCCCGGTGGCGGTGGAGCCGCTGGTCCCCTGCGGCCTCTGCGAGATGTGCCGGCGCGGGGAGGACCAGCTCTGCGCGAACGGTCCCGGCATCCTCCTTGGCGTCGGCCTCGACGGGGGGATGGCCGACGAGGTGCTGGTGCCGGAACGGGCGCTGGTGCCGCTGCCTGCCGGGGTGGACCCGGCGGACGCCTCGCTGGTGGAGCCGTTGGCGGTGCTGGTGCACACCCTGCGCCGCAGCGGGGTGCGCCCGGACCAACGGGTGGCGGTGGTGGGGGGCGGCACCATCGGGCTGTGCGCCGTGGCCGTCGCCAGGGCCCGAGGCTGCGAGGTGGGCCTGGCCGCCCGCCACGACGCCCAGCGCCAGGCGGGTGAGCGGCTGGGTGCCACCGAGGTGCACGGCACCTACGACCTCGTCCTCGACGCGGCGGGCACCGACAGCTCCCTGGCCACCTCGATCGACCTGGCCCGGCCCGGCGCCCAGGTGGGGGTTCCGGGGATGTACTGGGGCGACGTCACGTTGCCCGGCCTGCCGCTGTGCATGAAGCAGGTGTCGCTGTGCCCGGTGTGGCTCTACGGTCGCCACGCCGGCGGTCGGGACGTCGACGCCGCCGCCGCGCTGCTGGCCACGACGCCCGAGCTGGCCCCGACGCTGATCACCCATCGGTTCCCCCTGGACGCGGCCGCCGAGGCGTTCGTCACCGCCCGGGACCGCGCCGCGGGGGCGATCAAGGTGGTGCTGGAGCCGTAGCCGTCAGGTCCTCAGCGCTCGGCCGCTGCGGCCCGGGCCGCCCGACCTTCGGCCCGCCGCTCGCGCAGGCGGCGACCCCGGCTCCACTCCATCGGGTCGAAGTCGTCGGGATCCGGCGGGATGTCGGCGGGATCCGCCAGCGCGGTGCCCATCACCATCTCGATCAGCAGCGGCCGATCCAGGATCTGCCCAGCGCAGCTCACCCCGCCGACCATCGTGCCCGCCACGCCGTGGCCCGAGGTGGTGTTCGCGCCGACCAGCCACAGCCCGTCGATCTCGGTGCGGTGCTGGGGGCGGTTCGTGCCCGACTGCTCCGGAGAGTGCAGGTAGCCGTAGCTGGTGCCGCCCGTGGAGTGCGTGTAGCGCTCCTGGGAAAGGGGGGTGGCGGTCTCGACGTGCACGAGATGGTCCCGCAGCGCCTCACCGCCCAGTCGATCGCCCAGCACCGCCTCCGCCGCGTCGAGGAGGGCCTCGGTGAGCTGCTCCTTGCGCTCGCGGTAGGCGGGGACCCGCCGATAGGCGTGGCCCTGGGCGGACTCGTCGTCCAGGCCCCACCACGACAGGCCACGGGGGGCCAGGGTCATCACCTGCAGGTTGGTCTGGCCCGGCGGGCACAGGTGCGGGTTGCCAGGGTCCTTGCGCGACGCCATGGCGATGTAGGCGAACACGTCCGAGCCCTCCAGCTCGCCGCGGTCGAGCGCGTCGTAGAGGCCGTCGGTCTCGTAGCTGGGGAACACGAAGTAGTTGGTGTTGGGCCCCTCGGTGAGGTCGAGGTCGACGATGAGGTAGACGCAGACCAGCCCGAGGGTCATCTCGGCGTCGTCGGTCCATCGCACGGTGGCGGGGTCCCAGTGCTCGGCGCCGACGAGGTCGAGCACCGTGCGGCGGTGGTCGGCGTTGGACACGACGACGTCGGCCTCCACGACCGCGCCGTCGGCGAGCTCCACTCCGGTGGCCCGGCCGTCCTGAACGAGGATGCGGGCGACCGGGCAGCGGGTGCGCACCTCACCGCCGAATGCCTCGATGACCTGGATCAGGCGGGCGGGGATCATCTGCCCTCCCCCTTCGGGGTAGAAGGCCCCCCGCATGTAGTGGTCGATGATGGCGGCGTGCATGAACACCGCCGTGCGACGCGGGCCGCCGGCGTAGAGCCCGGACCAGTGGTCGAGCACGGCCTGGCAGCGCTGCGACAGCTCCCCCTCGGTGAAGAGCTCCGAGAGCGGTCGGAACGCCCATAGGTCGAAGGTCGGGGTGTCCACGCCGGGGATCTCGCGTGCCCGGCTCTCGGCGGCGACGGCCTCCAGCACCCCGAGCACCCGCTCGATGCCGGCGCGGTCCTCGGGAAACGCCTCGATCAGCCGCTCGCGGTAGCGGTCCCACCCGGCGGGCACCACGAAGTCGAGGTCGGGGAAGTGCAGCGTGTCGAAGCCGTCGGGGTCGAGGGGCAGGAAGCGCATCCGCTCGCCCATGCCGAGGGCGCCGAAGATCGAGGGGAACAGCCCGCCGGGGCCGCAGTCGCCGAGGTAGTGCACGCCGACGTCGAACTCGTACTCGGCGCGCTCCGAGCTCCCGGTGCTCGACGTGTCGCCCCCGCCGTCGACGCGGTGGTGCCGACGGAACACCTGGGTGTTGCCGCCGGCCAGGTCGTGGGCCTCGAGGACCAGGACGCTCCGTCCGGCGGCGGCCAGGCAGGCTCCGGTGGTCAGCCCACCCGGGCCCGACCCGACGACCACCACGTCCCATCGTTCATCCGTCATGGGCGGACGTTACCGCGGGTCGGTGGATCGCCAGGGGTAGCGGAGCGCGTCACGGCGGATCGGGTTCGAGGTTCTCCAAGGCCACCTCTGCCGCGGCGGGATCGACGGGTTGGCGGACTCGGGGGTCGACCCCGCTGCGCAGCAGCACCAGGCCACCCAGGGCCATCGCCGCGGCGGCGACGAAGGAACCCCGGTAGCCG
Organism: uncultured Microthrixaceae bacterium; assembly: GCA_964420125.1. Lineage (GTDB taxonomy): Bacteria > Actinomycetota > Acidimicrobiia > Acidimicrobiales > Microtrichaceae > CAYQQQ01. Next base: position 19,392 of record CAYQQQ010000035.1, on the reverse strand, counting down.
GCCAGGGCGACCACAGCGCCCAACAGCACCGCCCCGACGCCCTGGGAGAGGTCGAAGAAGCTGCTCGTGGTGCCCACTGCGGAGCCCCGCTCGGTCTCGGGCACGCCGGTGAGGGCGAGCATGAGCATCGACGGGTAGAGCTGGGACATCCCCAGCGCCAGCACGGCTGTGCCGGCGTAGAGGCCCCACGGGCGGGGGACGGCGGCCAGCACCACCATGCCGGCGGCGATCCCGCCGGTGGCCAGGGTCCCGGCTCGCAGCGCGCCGATGCGGTCGGGCACACGGGCGCCGAAGATCCGCACGGCCAGCACCATGCAGCCGTAGAGGAGGAACACCCCCCGGGAGTCCTCCAAACCGATGTCGGTGACGTAGAGGGGGATGAACCCGGCGAAGCCGGCGAGGGGCACCATCCCGAGGAACAGCACCGTGCCCGGTGCCAGCGCGGCGCGATGGAGCAGAGGCTGGTGCGGTGGTTCGGTGCCCGGTGGGAGCGGCCGCATGGTCTCGCGGGTGGCCAGGGCCAGCAGGCCGGCGAACACCGACAGCGCGGCGCTCACCACCCAGACCCGCGAGTAGTGGTCGTGGTCCAGCAGCCACTCGCCGAGGGCGGGGCCGAAGGCCAGGCCGCCGTAGACGGCGACCGACCAGTAGCTGATCGCCTCGCCCCGACGGGCTTCGGGGGCGAGGTCGGTGACCATGGTGCCGGCCCCCACGAAGAACGCCGCCTCACCGATGCCGCCCAGGACTCGGGCGGGCAGCAGGACCGCCACCGAGTCGGCCAGGGGGTAGAGGGCCACGGCGACCCCCACGGTGAGCGCGCCGCCGATGATGAGGATCCGGCGGCCCATGCGGTCGCCGATGCGTCCGGCGAAGGGGCGCAGCAGCACCGCCCCCACGCTGAAGGCACCCACCGCCACCCCCACCGCCACGCTGCCCCCACCCAGCTCGTCCTCCACGAAGAGGGGCACGACCGGCAGCAGCATGCCCAGGGAGAAGAAGTAGGCGAGACCCACGGCCACCACCAGCGCGAAGCGCGGGGTGAGCAGCCGGTCGTCGGAGGACATGGACACGCAGCCTAGGGGTGCACCCTGCGGGCACCCGCCCGGGCGACGGGCGCCGCCACGACGGAGCTCGCCCTCCGGTCGGCGATGCCGGTGCGGTACGGTCCGCCCCATGTCTCGGTGGCGACACGGCTCCGGTGGGGCCGGCTTGGCGATGATCGGTGCGCTGGCGCTGGTGGGGGCGGCGTGCTCGGGGGCGGACGAGGGGGCGGGCGCCGGCGGGCGGAGGATCGGTGAGGTCGAGGCGGGCGAGCCCACGCCGGGCGGTGAGCTCGTGTACGCGCTCGAAGCGGAGACCACCGGGGGGTGGTGCCTGCCCGAGGCCACCCTGGCGCTGTCGGGGATCCAGGTGGTGCGTGCGATCTACGACACCCTCACCACTCCCGACGACGAGGGCGGGTTCGCTCCGTACCTGGCCGAGTCGGTGGAGCCCGACGAGTCGTTCACCCGCTGGACGGTGGTGCTGCGCGACGGCGTGACCTTCCACGACGGCTCGCCGCTCACCGCTCAGGTCGTGAAGAACAACCTCGACGCCTACCTCGGTCGCTACCCCGTCCGCCGGCCCTTGCTGTTCCCGTTCGTTCTCGACCCCGTCGAGACCGTCGAGGTGCTCGACGGTCGCACCGTGCAGATCACCACGGACCGGCCCTGGCCGGCGCTGCCCGCCTACCTCTACGGGGGCGGACGGCTGGGGATCATGGCGCAGGCCCAGCTGGACGACGCCACGTCCTGCGATCGCAACCTCATCGGCACGGGGCCCTTCGTGCTGGAGGAGTGGCAGGTGAACGAGCGCTTGAGCGCCACCCGCAACCCCGACTACTGGTTGTCCGATCCCGATGGCCGCCAGCTGCCGTACCTCGATCGGATCGAGTTCCGGCCCGTCGTCGACGAGGACGTCCGCCTCAACGCGCTGCTGGCCGGCGAGGTGCAGGCCATGCACACCTCCTCGGCCGTCTCGGTCGACACCCTCGAGGCCGAGCGCGACGCGGGCGCGGTGGGCCTGGTCCAGAGCCTGGTGCGCGCCGAGGTGTCGTACCTCATGTTCAACGTGTCGCGTCCCCCCTTCGACTCGCGCACCGCCCGCCTGGCGGTGGCCCGCGCCTTCGACCGGGAGCAGTGGGCCGAGGTCCGGGCGCTGGGCCAGTTCCCCCTCGCCACCGGTGCCTTCCCCGAGGGCACCCCCGGCTACCTGGCCGACAGCGGGTTCCCGAGCTACGACCTGGAGGAGGCGCGCCGTCTCGTCGCCGCCTACGAGGAGGAGACCCGCAGGCCGCTGGAGCTCACCTACGTGTTCGCCGGTGGCCCCGAGGCCGTGGCCGGCGCCCAGTACGCCCAGGAGCAGCTGGCGAAGGCCGGCATCGAGGTCCGGCTGCGCTCGATGGAGCAGGCGAGCCTGATCAGCACGGCGCTCGGCGACGACTGGGACCTGATGCCGTACCGGAACCTGCCCGGGGGAGTGCCGGACGGGAACTACGTGTGGTGGCGCGGCGGCTCGCCGGTGAACTTCGGGAAGTCCGACGACCCCGAGGTCAACGAGCTGATGGACGCCGGGCGCGTCGAGACCGACCCCGAGGCGGCGCGACGGATCTACGAGGACGTCAACCGGGAGCTGAGCGCCGAGGTCTACAACCTGTGGCTCAACTGGGTGGAGTGGAGCATCGGCACCGTCCCCGACGTGCACGGCATCGGCGAGAGCCCCCTGCCCGACGGCCGGAGCGAGGGCGAGGGCCTGCCCACCGGCCACAACCTGACCGGCGTGTGGATCGAGCCGTGATCACGGTCCCTAGGTGGGCTTCTGTTCGCTCGATGGTGTCGTCACCGACACCTCCTGCAGAACAGAACGATCTCACCCGCCGTAGTTCATGCCGGTGCTGCGAAGGTTGAGCGGCAGGCGCGCCGCGTCGCGCACGCCGGCGCCGACCACCTCGCCGACGTAGATCGTGTGGTCGCCGCCCTCCAGGGAGTCCGTGAGGCGGCACTCGAACCACCACGGCACCGCCTCGAGGATCGCCGCATCCGAGGCGACGCCCCGCTCGAAGCGGTGGCCGTTGATGAGGTCGCCGTCCACCTCGGTGGAGCGGAAGAACGACTTGGCGATGTCGACCTGGTCGTCGGCCAGCACGTTCACCGCGAAGGTCCCTGCCGCGGGGATCAGGGCATGCGCCCCGCTGTCGGTGTTGACCGCCACCGCCACCAGCGGGGGATCGAACGAGGTCTGGGTGAGCCAGTTCACCCCGGAGGCCGCGTGCTCGCCCTCCACGGACGCGGTCAGCACGTACAGGCCGTAGGTGATCGCCCGCAGCGCCACCTTCTTGTCGCTGGGATCCATGCCGCGCAGCGTAGGTCGGCCGGTCGATCGCCGTCGGTCAACCGGTGGCGAGACGCCGGAGCTCCTCGGAGCCGTCTTCGAGACGCACGTGCTGCTCGAGGAGCTCCTCGAAGCGCTCACCGAGCAGCTCGCCGACCGCCGCACGATCGCGGGCATCGGAGAAGGCGACCATCGGATGCAGCGGAGCGCCGGTCTCTGCGCACCACTCGTCGACGAGGCTGAACACCGCCGCGGCGCGCTCGAACCGACCGGCGGCGACCAAGGCGCTGGCAACGCTGGATGCTCGGGCGATGGCGTACGTCGGTGCCCCGACGCGCAGGAAGCCCTCGAAGGCGTCGAGGTGATCGACGAGGGCGGCTCGCGGCTCACCTGAGCCGAGCAGCAGGTCACCCCGGGTGGACAGCACCATGGCGACACCCCAGGTGCTGGGTGCCCGAGCGGCCGCGTCGAGGCAGGCATCGACCGCGGCGGTCGCCGCCGGCAGATCGCCTCCCAGCAGGGCGAGACGTGCGGCACGGAGGTGGGCGAGCAGCTCCCACTCCGCGCCGGCGGCGAGGGCGGTGGCGATCGAGCGGCCGGTGAGCTCGGCGGCCGCGTCGAGCTGGAGGGCCGAGAGCAGGATCATCTGGTGCATGCCGACCGTCTCCGCCAACCAGGTGGGTTCCTCCGCTGCTTCGGCGGCGGTGACCGCCTCATCGATCAGCTCGAGGGCATGGTGGGCGTCCCCGTGCTGCCACGAGGCGACGGCGAGGTAGTAGGCGCACCGGCAGCGCTGCGGCGGACCGTCGGTGGGGCCCAGCGACCGGTGCGCCTGTTCGGCCCAGCGGAGCAGATCCGCGCTCTGGCTGCGGAAGAACCACAGCACGGCGATGGCCCCGAGCAGTCGTCTGCCGACGGCGGGGCTCCCGGAATCGGCGAAGCTCCACTCCAGGGCCGTGCGCACGTCGGCCTCGATGTCGACGAGGGCATCGACGACGTCGGGCTCTGGCCAGGCGTCGATGCCGGGAGAGATCTCCTCGGCCCGCCGGGCGGTGAGCTCGGCGTGTCGGAGCCTCGTGTCGAGGAGTCGTCCGGTGTCGTCGAGCCGGCGTCGCCCGTGTTCCCGCACCACTATGAACATGTGGTAGGTGCGGCCGGCATCGTGCGGCCCGGTCCGGGCCCCACGTCTCCGCAGCAGTCCGTGGGAGTGTGCCTCGTCCAGCGCGCGCTCGGCCTCGGGCTGGGTCACGCCGGCGAGCTCCCCTGCTGCGTGCGCCGCGAAGCCCCCGGGGAACACGCTGCAGGCGGCCAGCATCTCCCGTGCGCCGGGCGAGAGGAGCTCGACGCTCCATGCGACGGCGGCGTCGACGGAACGGTGTCGTTCGTTGCGGGTACGTGGGACCTCGCCGAGGGGCCCACCTTCTCCGAGAGCGCGGAGCAACGACCTCGGGGAGAGCTCACCCGTCCTCCGAGCGGCCAACTCGATGGCCAGGGGCAGACCGTCGAGCAGCTCGCAGACCGCGGCGATCGTGGCCGTGTCGTGGGCGAGCTCGAGGTGGGGATCCACTGCCAGGGCCCGTTCGACGAACAGCTCCACCGCAGGCGGTAGCAGCGTGCTCCCGTCGGACCAGTCGGCCGCCAGAGGCCCGAGCGGGTACTGGTGCTCTCCCGTCAACTCAAGCGGTGCGCGGCTGGTGACGAGGCATATCGTGGCGGGGCAGGACTCCAGCAGCGCCTCGACCTCACCGGCGGCCCGGAGCACGTGCTCGAAGTTGTCGAGCACCACCAGCGAGGGCGTTCGTCGCAACGCGTGGATTGCCAGCGTCGTCGCGTCGACCAGCGCGCCCGGCGGTGTGGCCACTGCGCCGGCGATGTACCCGGGCACGTCGGCCGGGGATTCCACAGCGCTGAGATCGACGAAGACCACGGGCAGGTCGAACTTCTGGCCCGCCCGTACGGCGACCTCCACCGCCAGACGGGTCTTGCCCGCACCTGCCGGCCCGGTGACCGTCACTAGCCGGGCGGGTCCGCCCGCGATCTCGAGTCGGTCGAGGACGGCCACCACGTCCACCTCGCGTCCGATCAGGCGAGTCGCGGGCGCCGGGAGGGCGCCTGGCCCCTCGCGCACGCCGTCGGCAGGGTCGCCGAGGCGTGCGGGGCTGCGTTCGGAGCGAGCAGAGGCCAGGAAGCGAGCGACGTCCTTCTCGTCGAGCTCGAGCGCGTCGGCCAAGCGCTGGGCCATCACCTTGGAGGGGCGCCGTTCGTCGGACTCGACCTTGCGGACCGTGACGGTTGCACAGGCCACCCTGTCGGCCAACTCGGCTTGGGTGAGATCGAGGGCTCGGCGTCGCCGGCGCACCCATTCACCGAAGCTCGCTGTCTCCACCGGCACCTGCCTTCGCGCCGTCTCCATCGCCGGGATCCGCTCGACGCCAGCGGTTGTATCGCTGCTGGTATCGCCTGGTGATACCACACCGACGAGGGTCCGTGTTGTGCTCGACCCATCAAGCGCGGATCGGTCGCGCGACACTGAAAGGACTCCCATGAGATCTCGGATCGGCGCCCTGGGAGGGCTCGTCTTCCTCGTCGGTGGCTGGGCCAGCTTCGGACTGACACCCCCGCCTCCCGCCCCCGATGCACCGGCGCGTGAGTGGATCTCCTGGTTCGCCGGCAGTCCCGGAGGCATCCAGGCCAGCGCCGTGGTGGGGGCGGTGGTCGTGGTGGCCCTGATCGTGTGGTTCGGTGCCGTCCACGAGCGGGTGTCGGCGGGCGGGCGTTCCACCGCACCACTCACCGTGGCCACGATCGGCATGGCGATGATGGCGGCCGGCTTCCTGTCGGGCTACGCCATCAACAGCGCGTTGGCGATGCGGGTCGGTGAGCTGAGCCCGGACGTGGTGGTCTTCGGATCCGTGCTGGCCGGAGTGATAACGGCTGCGGGTCAAGCCGGACTCTGTGCGGTGATGGGCGGGATCACCTTGCAGGGCCAACGGCAGGGGAGCTTCCCTCGTTGGCTGGTGGTGGTCGGCTGGATCGGCGCGGTGGTCGCGTTGGCCACCACTGTGGGGATCGGGGTGGACAGCGAGGGCATCATGGCCGTGGTGCTGGCCGGCTGGGTGCTCACCAGCGTGTGGATCCTCGGTGGCGTGATCCTGCTCTTGTCGCAGGGCGGCACCTCCGACGGCGGTGTGCACGGCGTCCCGGCGCCGAAGGCGAGCGCGCTCGGCACCTGAGCTGCGGCCGCGGTCAGGAGACCGAGCGGAGGCCGCCGGTGGCGGTGTTCTCGCTCGTGTGCTCCGCACCCGTCGGCATCATCACGGCCTGTTCGACATCGTCGGGCGAGGCCCGCTCGCCCGACGCCGACAGCGTGGCCGGCAGCAGCACGTGGCAGTACTCGAGGAGGCGGTCGCGGTCCTCCGGGGCGACGCGGGTGAACTCCACACCCACCCGGACCGGGGGGCTGCGGCGATCCTTGCCGTGTGCGGGTTGCCGTCCCGCCACGCCCTTGGCAGCGTGCAGATCGTGCACGCTGCGCACCACGCCCGTCACCGGCACCTCCAGCATCTCGCCGTCGAGGCCCGGCAGCCGGAGATGGAGGTCGAGGAGCTCACCGATGGCGGGACGGTCGTGCAGGACGAGCCCGGCCCCGTGGCCGTTGAGGTCGGCGACCATGGCGACGGTGTCGCCGACCCTCGCGCCGACCTCGGTGGGGAACCGGTGGGCGACACGGCGTTGGCGGTGCCGCACGACGCCGGCGAGCACGAGGCAGATGATGGTGAGCTCCACTGCGGCGATGACCAGCGTGGCCACCTCGGCGAACCCCGGCATGGGCCGCAGCTCGACCACGCCGGCCACCTGGAGCGCTCGGGCGGCGGCGGTGGCCAGCAGCGCCGCGAGTCCGGCCGTGAGCAGCCGCAACCGGGTGAGCACGCGGACGCCCCCCTCGTCGACCCCCTGCTTCGGGGTGACCTTGAAGCGACCGACCCCGGGGAGCAGGAGGCTGAGCGTGGCGGTGGTGTAGATCCCCATCGTGAGCCAGCCGTGGCGGGTGGCGATGACGGGCCCCGACGTGCCGCGACCGAGCAGGCGGGTCGTGAGCAGCGACAGCACCAGCCATGGCGCCCACAGCACGGCGAACAGGGAGACGGGCCCCCGCAGGGGCAGCAGACCGGTGAGCAGCGTGGCGAACAGCACGAACAGCAGGGCGAGGCGCTGCGGGCCGCCGAAGTAGTGGAACAGCGACCCCAGGTAGGACAGCCGCTGGGGGACGGTCAGCCCCCTCGCCCAGAACGGGTTCTGGCGGGTGAGGAACACCCGCAGGTTGCCCCGCGCCCAGCGGCTGCGTTGCAGGAGGAAGGCGTCGAGGTCGTGGGGGGCGAGTCCCAGGATGAGCGTCTTGTCGACGTAGCGGGTGCGCCATCCCCGCTGGTGGAGGCAGATCGAGGTGTGGAAGTCCTCGGCGATGGTGGCGGTCTGCACCCCGCCCACGTCGATGAGCGCCTCCCGGCGCAGCACGGTGCCGGACCCGGCCCAGAACACGGCGTTGTGACGGTCCTTGCCCGGGCAGAGCACCCGGAAGAAGAGGGACTGCTCGTGGACGACCTCGTCGACGTGCTGCACGGACTCGGAGTTGTAGAACTCGTGGGGGCACTGCACCAGCACCACCTCCGGGTCCTCGAAGTGACCGACCATGTCGTCGAGCATCGAGGGCAGCGGGACGTGGTCGGCGTCGAGCACCGCCATCAGCTCGCCCTCCAGCAGCGGCAGCGCGTGGTTGATGTTGCCCGCCTTCGCATGTGCGTTGTCGGGACGGGTGACGTACTCCACGCCGAGCTCGGCGGCCAGGTCGCGCATCTCGGTGCGCCGGCCGTCGTCCAGCAGCCAGGTGCGGTGCGGGTAGCGCAGCGCCCGGCATCCCAGCAGCGTGGCCCGCAGCACGTCCAGGGACTCGTCGTAGGTGGGCACCACGACGTCCACCGTGCGCAGCGGGCCGGCTGGCACGGGTGAGGTGTCGGGCACCCGCCAGGCCAGGAACGTGTAGAACGCGAGGTTCACCCAGCCGAGCCCCTCTGCGGCGACCAGCACTGCGAACAGCACCGGTTGGGCGTCTCGCCCGGTCCAGCCCAACCGCCACCCGAGGTACACCGCTCCCCAGGCGAGCGTCAGCAGCGACACCGCCTGGATCCCCAGCTCCCGGCGTCGGGGCAGCACCCTCGACGCCGGGTTCCACAGGCTCACCGCAGTGTCGCTGCGCGGCGGTTCCGGGTTCGGCGCAGAGATCGTCGCGGACGAGGCTCACCCCGACGTCATCGGCACGCTCGGGCGGCACCTGCAGGATTCCCGGGCGGGGATCCGGGAGAGGCTCCGTCGTGTCGGGCGCCGTGCCCGCTGACGCTCAGGTGGCGAACGACAGCCGGTTCTTCCCCGCTGCCTTCGACTGGTACATGGCGGCGTCGGCGAATCGGACCAGGTCGTCGACCTCGGCGATGGCCGGGTCGGGGAACGACGCCGCACCGATGCTGACCGTCGAGCGCAGCACGAGGCTGTCGATGCGCAGCTCCACGGCCTCGACTGCCAGTCGGACTCGCTGTCCGAGCTGCTCCACGTCCGCGGCACCGGCACCCGGGAGCACGGCGAGGAACTCCTCTCCGCCGTAGCGCAGCACGGTGTCTCCCTCCCTCAGCACGGCCCGGGCCGAGTCGGCGACGGCGCGGAGCATCTTGTCGCCTGCCTGGTGGCCGAACGTGTCGTTGAGCACCTTGAAGTCGTCGATGTCGAACAGCAGCACACCGAGTGGCTCGTGGTTCCTCACCGCCCGTGTGAAGTCCTGGGCGAGCCGTTCGAGTCCGAAGCGGCGGTTGTACAGACCGGTCAGCGGATCGAGCGCCGCCACCTTCTGGAGCCGCTCGTGGCCGAGCGCGTTGTCGACAGCCACGGCCAGGTTCGCGACCAGCTGCTCGAACAAGCGGACCGCATCCTGCTCCAGCGGACCGCTGGAGGCGACCAAGGCCACTCCGACGGGGACTCGCCGAACCTGCAAAGGGAGGGCCAGCACCCTCCGAGGTCGGAACTCGACCAGGCCGGCATCGAGGTGCACGTCGTCGGGGACGTCGACGACGTGCGTCTCGAGATGTCGGAGGGCGTGCTGCACGGGCGCCGAGTCGCACAGAGCGTCGGTGTCGGCGATGCCTTCGGAGGCGATCACTGCCAGCTCGCCGTCGACGATCACGCAGAGGGCGCCTGCGTCGAAGTCGCCTGCCCGGGTGAGCGAGAGGAGCGCGTCGTCGCAGAGCGGTTCCAGCTCGATGTGCGATTGGAGCGTGGCGGCGAAGTCCCGGGCGACGGCGGTGAGCCGGTGGCTCAGCGCCAGCGCGTCGACGAGCCGGTTGAAGCCTCCGGCGGCATCGCCGAGCTCGTCGGCGGAGTCGACCGGGACGCTGCACTCCTCCGGGGTGCAGACCGAGTCGTCGTCGTAGAGGCTCCGGCGGAGGTTCGACTCCACTCGAGCCATCCGGGAGCAGAGCAGGCGCAGGCGCGATCCGACCACCCCGCGGGCGAGCGCGTAGTTGACCATCCCCACGACCAGACCGGCACCGAGGGTGGTGAGGAAGAACGCAGGTGTGAGCACCAGGCGGGCAGGAACTCCCATCAGCACCACGAAGAAGGGGAAGACAGCCCCGATGAGCAGGCCGAAGCCCGCCATCCACACCATGAGGTCTCTGAAGACCCGGGAGGTGAGCCGAGGCAGCATGCTGCGGCGGGTGCCGCTCGACGCGACGTGCTCCGGGACGGTCGGTGCCTTTTCGGCCACGGATCCCCTGTCGGCCGGTGAGGCCGGAACATGAGCGGGGGAGGGGGCCGTGTGCGCGGCCGTGAGGTCGTCTACCATCACGGGACCGGGTACGTCCCCGGTGACATCCGAGCCGCTCGCCGCCACCGTGGCGGCGCACGGTCTGCCGGTCGCTCGCCGTCCCGCCAACCCCTCTCCGGAGTGGTCGCGGCACGTCCTCCGTCCGGTGCGAGCGTGAGTCGGTTCGGCGGCACAGCAAGGATCAGGTAGTAGCAATGAGCGTCCAGACCGGCACCGTCAAGTTCTTCAACAACGAGAAGGGCTACGGCTTCATCTCCCGCGAAGGGGAGGACGACGTGTTCGTCCACTTCAGCAACATCTCCGGCGACGGCTACCGGTCCCTCGAGGAGGGCCAGGCGGTCGAGTTCGAGGTGGGCCCGGGCCGCAAGGGCCCCGAGGCGCTGAACGTCCGACCCGTCTGAGGACGGGAGCGGCGTCGCTTCCGCCGCGCTGCTGGCACCCTGAAGCGGTGACCAGCGCACTCCACCGCCACCATCACCCCACCGTCGAGGACCGTCGCGAGGTCGGTCGCCAGGCGCGCTCCTGCGCGTCCCGCAGCACCCTGGGCGACTGGCAGCCTCCCGAGCGTCGCCCCGACGCGGTGGAGCTCATCGAGGAGCAGAACGCCGACCGGCTCAGCTGGCTGGTGCCGGTTCGCCGCGGGCGGATGATGGCCAACGCCTTCGCCTTCTTCCGAGGGGCGGCGCGGGTGATGGCGTCCGACCTCGCCAGCGCCCCGAACACCGGGCTCACCGTCCAGCTCGGCGGGGATGCCCACCTCTCCAACTTCGGCACCTACGCCTCGCCGGAGCGGCGGCTGGTGTTCGACCAGAACGACTTCGACGAGACGCTGCCCGGGCCCTTCGAGTGGGACGTGGCGCGGCTGGCCGCCAGCCTGACCATCGCGGCACGCCACCTCGGGTTGGACAGGCCGACGGCGCGCGGGGTCACCGGGGCGGCGCTGAAGGCGTATCGGCTGGGCGTCTGCGACCTGGCGGAGAAGCCCACCCTGGAGGTGTGGTACGACCACCTCGACATCGACACCGCGACGCAGCTCCTCGGCGAGTCGGCCAACACCCGCAACCTCCGTAGGTTCGTCGACAAGGCCCGCACGCGCGACAACCTCCAGGCGGTGAAGAAGCTCACCGTCGACACGCCGGAGGGGTTCCGGATCCGCAGCTCGCCGCCGGTGCTGTTCCCGATCCGAGAGGCTCCGGTGCACCTGGGTCCGGAGGTCGCGCACCGCTACGACCCAGACGAGCTGGCGGAGGCCACCCAGCGGGTGTTCGACCGCTATCGCGACACCCTGTCCCACGACCGAGCCACCCTGCTGAGCCGCTACACCGCCGTGGACATCGGGGTGAAGGTGGTGGGGGTGGGCAGCGTCGGCACCCGCTGCCTGATCGTGCTCATGGAGGGGCGTGATCGCGAGGACCCGCTGATGTTGCAGGTGAAGGAGGCCACGGCCTCGGTGCTCGAGGAGCACCTCGGCCACAGCCGCTTCCGCAACCACGGGCGGAGGGTGGTGGAGGGCCAACGGCTGATCCAGAGCGTCAGCGACATCTTCCTCGGCTGGACCGAGGATCCAGGTGGTCACAGCTACTACCTCCGCCAGCTGCGCGACTGGAAGGGGTCCTTCGACATCGAGACCGCGGACCTCGACAGCCTCACCGTGTACGCCACCGCCTGCGGCTTCACCCTCGCCCACGGCCATGCTCGCTCCGGGGACCCGGTGGCCCTGGCGGCCTACCTGGGCAAGGGCGACAGGTTCGATCGCAGCCTGTCGGCCTTCGCAGAGCGCTACGCCGATGTCAACGACGCCGACTACCAGGAGTTCCTGAGCGCCATCCACGAGCGACCGCTGGAGGCGGTCCAAGGTGTCTGAACGGCGGCTCCCCGAGGTGGAGCTGACGCGCCGCGAGGTCGATGGGCGGATCGAGGTCGTGGCGGTGATCGAGCTCGACGCGCCGTGGGGTCCTGGCGCGCCCGGTGACGCAGCGCGGGCGGCGGCGCGGGCCGCGCTGCTCTGCGCCCTGGAGGTGGAGCCGGTGGTGGAGCGCCTGGAGGAGGTGGACGTGCGGGGCGGTCGGGGTGAGCCGCCTGCGCTGGAGGTCAATGGCCTCGTCGGCGGGAGCTTGGCCGGGCGCACCGCCCACGTCTCGCTCACCCACGAGGGGGCGGTCGCCGCCGCCTCGGTGGTGCTCGACGGCTGTGCGAGTTCGCACCCGTAGCCGTCGCCCCCGTGCCGGCTGACTGCAGGTCGTTCTGCAGTCGCTGACTGCCAGGATCTGGGAGCGGCTGACTGCAGGTCGTTCTGCAGTCGGTCCGTGACTCGCTGGGGTGCGTCTGCCGAGGTGCGAGACCACCTCATCCAGCAGCGCCGACCAACTTGGCCACGTCGTCGCCCACCGCGGGGTGCAGCTGTGCCAGGGCGGCCCGGTTGGCGGCCCGGTCCTCCGGGGCGTAGCGGTAGTTGGCCATCACCCCCCACGATCGCCGCAACCCCTGCGGACTCGGATCTCCGCCCGGGCAGACCCGCAGCAGTCGGGCTCCGTTGCCCATGTGGAAGCGGGCCACCGGATCGAGCAGACGGCCGTCGCGGAAGCTCACCAGGTAGCGAGCGCAGCGACGGGCGAGCTCCGGGGGTTCCTCTGTGCCGTCCGCCGACCCGTCCCGCTCCGCCGTCGGTCGGAAACCGGGCACGGGCGACAGCGTCACGTAGGTCTCGAGCGTGGGCAGCTCAGCGCCCAGCTGCTCCACCGCCCCGTCGAGCAGGTCGACACCTCGGCCCAGACCCACCAGGCCCGGCTCTGCGTTCCAGATGGAGTAGAAGACGGCGACGCGGGCGCGGGACGGGTCGAGGCACGGTGCTGCGGGGTCGAGCACATCGGCGAGCCGGGCGGGCACGGCCTCGCACAGCGCCACCCACACGACGTTCATCGGATGCCCGGGTAGGGCGGGGTGCTCCAGCACCACGACGCGCCGATCGGCGTCGACGCGGTCCCGGAGGTCTGCGTCGCCGCGCAGCGGGTTGACCGGTTCGAGCGCAGCCAGGCGCCGCACCAGCGCCTCGTCCTCCACCGTGTCGACGCGGAGAGGTCGCACCATCGCGGGTGCCACCAGCTCCGACCGCAGCGCCTCCGTGACGTCGTCGAGCTCTCGGCGCTGCGCATCCGTCGGCACGCGCACCCCCACCAGCTCCGCCCGTCGGCGCAGGAGGTCGATCGGTAGAGGGCCGCTCACATCGACCATCCCACCCGGCGCCCGCGCACACCGCAAGCCGGGGACACGACCGGGAACCTGTGCCCGCCGTCAGGGCCACGACGGCCGTCGCCCCGGGGAGCGCCACGGGCGCCGGTAGCCTGAGGTTCCGATGCGCACGCATCTCAAGCTCGGCCGGCTCCTCGGGGTACCCATCGGGATGAACGTCTCGGTGATCCTGGTCGCGCTCCTGCTGGTGGTGTCGCTGGCGGTGGCGTCCCTGCCCAACGTGGCGCCCGGCCATCCGGGCTCCGCCTACTGGTTCGCCGCGGTGCTCGGGGTGCTGGCCTTCCTCGGCTCGTTGGTGGCGCACGAGATGGGCCACAGCTACGTGGCGATCCGCAACGACGTGAAGGTGCGCGAGATCACCCTCTGGCTCTTCGGTGGGGTCGCGAAGCTGGAAGGCGACGCCGACGATCCCCGCGCCGAGTTCCGCATCGCGGCCGCCGGCCCGGCCATGAGCGCGCTGTGCTCGGCGGTGTTCGGCGGCCTCGCCTGGGTGGTGTGGCGCCTCGACGGCTCCCGAGTGCTGTTCGCCCTGATGATCTGGTTGGTGGCCATCAACGCCGTGCTGGCCGTGTCGAACCTCCTGCCGGCGTTCCCGCTCGACGGCGGCAGGATCCTGAGGGCGGTGCTGTGGCGCCACAGCGGGCGGAAGGTGACCTCCACCCACACCGCAGCGCTGTGGGGTCAGATCCTGGCGGCCACGTTGATGGCGCTCAGCCTCTGGCTCACCTTCGAGGTGTCGGCCTACACCGGGCTGTGGACCCTGGCGCTCGGCCTGTTCCTGTTCGTGGCGGCGCGCGGGGAGTGGCGTGCCTCGGCAGCTGATCCCGCGGTCCTGGACGCTCCCGTGGCCCACGTGCTGCGGCGCCTGCCACCGCCGCTCGCCCCCAACGCCAGCGTGGCCGACGTGGAGCGCAGCCTCGAACGCGATCCGAGCGCCCCGTTGGTCCCGCTCGCCGACCTGCGTGGCACGGTGACGGCGATGGTGCCGCGCAGCGGCCTCGCCCGGATCCCCCCGGCCCAGCGCGGCCTCGTCCCCGCCACCTCCATCTCCGAGCCCCTGGTGGCCATGCCCAAGGTGGGTGCGGGTGAGACCGTTCGCGGGGTGATGGCTCGTCTCGGCCACGGCAGCACGTGGTGGGCGCTGGTGGTGCAGCCCGACGGGTCCTTCGGGGCGCTGCTCTCGAGCGACGTCGATGAGCTGGCCGAGGTGGCCCGTGGCTGATCGAGCTGGGTCGACAGGTCACCGGTACCCTGTGAGCGATGGCGGATGATCGGGTCGCGGGGCCCGCGCGAGGGGGTGTTCGGCTGCGTCGGCGGTCGGCCGTCTCCCGCCTGCTCGGACCGGTGCTCCCGGCGCTGCTCCGCCAGCGCCGCCGCCTGATCCTCGCTGCGCTGGCGATCGCCATCGGCGTGGGGTACCTGGCAGGTGCCCTGGGGCTGCTCAACCGGATCGGCTCCGGTCTCGACGACCTGGCCAACGCCGCTGCGGACGACGCCGACCTGGTGATCGAAGGTGGTGTGGCCTACGAGTCCGAGCTGGAGCAGGTCCGTCGACTGGTGCCCGCCAGCCTGGTGGACACCGTGGCGGGCATCGAGGGGGTGGCCAGCGTCTCGCACCGACTCGAGGACGTCGCCTACCTCGTGGACGTGTACGGCGAGCCGGTCGTGCCGCTCGGGCTGACCGAGCAGCCGCTGGCGGTCAACTGGCCGGAGGACCCGGAGATCGTCGAGTACGCGTTCCTGCGTGGCGGACCGCCGGAGAACTCCGGTGAGATCGCCATCGACGCCCGTTCGGCGGAGCGGGCGGGCGTCGACGTGGGTGATCGGATCACCATCGCCGGCAAGGGCCCCGTCGCCGGCTACCAGGTGTCGGGGGTGATCGATCCGGCCGAGCTCGACCTTCCCGAGGGCTCCAGCCTGGCGGTGCTCGAGACCGACGCGGCTCGCACGGTGTTCGATCGCCCGCTGGACGACAACCGGGTGGCGATCGTGGTGGAGCCCGGGGCGGACGTCGACGAGGTGGCCGCGCAGGTCCGCGCCCTCCTGCCGCCGGGCATCGAGGTGGTCGACGGGGAGACCGCGGCGCTCCACCAGCAGGAGGGGTTGACGCGCAGCTTCACCCTGGTGCGGGCGCTGGTGTCGGCCTTCGGCGTGCTGGCGCTGCTGGTGGGGATGTCCACCGTGGCCAACTCGTTGGGTCTCCTCCACGCGGAACGCCGTCAGCTCTACGCGTCGTTCCGCCTGGTGGGGGCGCGCCGAGGCCAGCTGCGTCGTGCGGCCATGGGTGAGGCGATGCTGTTGGCGGTGGTGTCCTCGGTCGTGGGGATCCCGCTGGGGTTGATGTTCGCCTGGTTGATCGAGCGGGCGCTGGGCAGCCTGGGCACGGCCGTGCCGACCTCCGGGCCGGTGCTCACCTGGCAGGTCGCGCTGTGGGCGGTCGGGCTCGGGGTGGCGGCCACGGCGGTGGCGGCGTGGCGCCCGGTCAGCCGAGCGTGCGACGTGGCGCCGGTGGAGGCGGTGTCGCCGGAGCACCCTGAGCGCCACGATCGCCGGTGGCCTCGGGCGGTCGTGGTGCTGTCCCAGGTGATCGTGGCGGTCGCGGTGGCGGTGGGCGTCGGTGCGCTGCTGCGCTGGAGCCCCTCCTCGGTGGCGGTCGTGGGGGCTTTGGCGGCGGTCGGGGTGGTGCTCGTGGGCACGGTGCCCTGGGTGCTGTCCCGCCTCGTGGTGCTCGCCATCGCCGTCGCCCCGTTCCGGCCCCGTCCACTGCGGCGCATCGCCGCGCGCGACGCCGTGCGCTCGCCGCGTCGCACCGCGTTCACGGCGGTTGCCGTGCTGCTCGCCGTCAGCGTGGTGGCCGGTCTGGCGGTGTTCCTCTCCTCCTTCACCCGGTCGCTGGATCAGCAGGTCGGCGGCCTGGTCACCGCCGACCTCGTGGTCGACTCCGGGACCTTCACCCGGGGTGGCCTGCCGGGCGATCTCCTGGAGCGCCTCGCCGGGACCGCGGGAGTGGAAGGGGTGAGCGGTTGGCAGCTGGGTCGTGGGACGGTGGACGGTCAGGCGGTGCGCCTCACCGGACTCGACGGCGACACGGCGTTGGAGGTGGTGTCGCCGCGATGGCAGGGGGATCCACCCGAAGCGCTCGACGGCGAGTCGGTCTGGGTGTCCGAGGACCTGGCCCGCGAGCAGGGGCTGGAGCTCGGCAGCACCGTGATGGTCACCTTCACCTCCGGGGGGACGGAGGTGCTGGAGGTGCGTGGCGTCTACCGCTCCGGTGCTGCGTTGCTCGGCGAGATGGTCGCCGACCGCGAGGTGCTGCTGCGGCAGGTGCCGGCGACGGTCGACATCGCTGCGCTCGTGCGCAGCGACGGCACCCCTGCCGCCGCCCAGGCGATCAGCGAGACGGCGGCGGCCTACGGAGTCGACCGCGTGCTGTCGCCGGGGGAGTTCATCGACTCACGTGCCGCACTGCTGCGCGGGTTCCAGCGGGTGATCCTGTGGATGCTGCTCTTCACCCTGGTGCAGGCGGTGATCGGACTGGTGAACACCCTCTTCATGTCGGTGGGGGAGCGACGACGTGAGTTCGGACTGCTGCGGGTGGCGGGCAGCTCCCGCTCCCAGGTGCTGCGGATGGTGCTCTTCGAGGCGGCTGCCATCGCGATGGTCGGCACGTTGGCCGGTCTGGTCGTGGGGGTGGGGGGCGCCTGGCTGGCGGTGCAGGCGACCGCGTCGCTGGGTCTGGGCTCGTTCGTGCTGCCGGTGACCACCCTGGTGGCGGTGGCGGCCGGCGCAGTGGGCGTCGGAGTGCTGGCGGCGGTGATCCCGGCGGCCATGGCGAGCCGGGTGGCCCCGCTGGAGGCGGTGCTCGACACCGGTGTGGAGCTGGTCGGCGAACGTCGCCGTCGGCGGGGTGCGGTCCCGGCCCCGATGCCGGCTCCGATCCCGACGGTCCCGGCCCCGATGCCGGCTCCGATCCCGACGGTCCCGGCCCCGATGCCGGCTCCGATCCCCGCGGTCCCGGCCGCCGCTGCGGCGCTCGCACCTGCGCCGGTCGCGCCGTCGCCGGTCGCCGCGCCTCCGCCGGTGCCGGCGTGGGTGGCGACGTCGGCGCCTTCCTCGATCGGCTGGACCGCGCCGCCGGGACCTCCGGCGGCAGCCGCAG
Organism: uncultured Microthrixaceae bacterium; assembly: GCA_964420125.1. Taxonomy (GTDB): domain Bacteria; phylum Actinomycetota; class Acidimicrobiia; order Acidimicrobiales; family Microtrichaceae; genus CAYQQQ01. The sequence continues at coordinate 1,744 of CAYQQQ010000035.1, read as the reverse complement.
CAGCGGTGCAGGTTCCTGCCGCCTCGCCGTCGTCGTCGCAGCCGTCGTTGTCGCAGACGTCGGCGTCACAGCTGCGCTCGGCGGCTCTCGGCGACGACGCTCTGGCCGTCGCCCTCACCCAGGTGTACCTGACCACCTCCGTCGAGGGCAGTGCTGCCAGCGGTGCGGACCCAGCGACGGTCGGTGCGCTGCACCGCCTCATCACCGCGTCGGACTCGCCGGTGGAGGTCCCGCGCCGCTCGGTCGCGCCGTCCGCCGTGATGGCGGCCGCGGCGACACCCGGTGCCCACCTCCCCGTGCCTGCGGGCCTGACGAACCGCCCCGCCGAGGCGTTCGGCCCACCCGCGTCCAGCCCGGGGCCGCCGGCACCGGCGGTCGCGCCGCCCACACCCGCGATCGCGCCGCCCACACCCGCGGTCGCGCCGCCCACACCCGCGGTCGCGCCGCCCACACCCGCGGTCGCGCCGCCCACACCCGCGGTCGCGCCGGTCGCCCCTGCGGTCGCTGCTCGCGCACCGGCGTCCCCGGTCGTTCCGGTGAGGCCGCCCGAGCCCCCGGTCGTGGCCGCGCCGGTCGTGCCCGGACCCCCGATCGTGACGCCGGTCGTGCCCGGACCCCCGATCGTGACGCCGGTCGTGCCCGGACCCCCGATCGTGCCGCCGGTCGTGCCCGCACCGGCTTCCGCACCCGTGCCGGCGTTCGGCGCCCACCCGGGGGAGTCGGCCGCGCACCGCATCGAGGTGCCGTCTGCAGCCGCGCCGGGCCCCGACGTCGTGCTTCCTCCACCACCGGGACCGGAGGTGCCGGTGTTCGGCACGCATCGCCCCAGCGCCGCCGAGCCGTCGGCTCTCGAGCCCGAGGCTGTCGAAGACCTCACGGTCGACGCCGACAGAACGCCCCTGGCCGGTCCCGCGCCGACGGCCCGACCCGCGCCGGTGGAGCTGCCCCCGGTGGTGGCGGTGCCGATCGGGGTGACCGGCGACGGCGACGGCGTGGACGACGTGGCGGGCCAGGATGCGGGTGGCGGTGCAGAGGGTGAGTCGGCTGCGGAGTCACGCCGCGAGCGGATCCGGCGGAAGGCGTCCGTGCGCTTCCCCCGCCGCAAGTCCCGCATGGAGGCCACCAACGAACCGGCCGCCGAGGGATGGGTGAGCTCACCCGAGCCGGTCGAGGCCCCTGTGGAGGAGGCCTTCCCTCAGCTCGACCCCGCCGAGGCCGCCCGGGTGACCGACGAGACCCTCGCCGCCGCTGTGCGGCGCCTCGACCCCAACACCGTGCTGCAGGGCGCGGGGTCGCTGTCGAGGGCCGGCCTGGTGCTGGCCCCGGGGGAGTGGGTGTCGAGCGTGGTCTGCGGCCGGGTCCGCGACTGGCCGACCACCGTGGTGCGCACCGACCGGCGGATCCTGGTGGTGGTGGACCGTCCCGGACGTCCGATCGTGGAGTCGCTGCATCCGATGGCCACCGGGGTGTCCCTCGAAGCCGATGGCACCACCGGCCGGTTCACGGTGACCTTGGTCGACCGCGGCCGTCGTCTGGAGGTGCACGGCGTGGTGGAGCTGGCTGCTGCCGAGGCGCTGCTGCAGCGCGAGGAGCTGCTCCACTGAGCCCCGGCGGGCACCCGGTTCCTTCGGAACACGCCCGCCTCCTCCGCAACGTGGGGCCCCTGCCCCACGGCGGCCGTGTTGCCTGCTGAGCCCCGGCGGGCACCCGGTTCCTTCGGAACACGCCCGCCTCCTCCGCAACG
>CAYQQQ010000034.1:5838-36754 GCA_964420125.1 uncultured Microthrixaceae bacterium | reverse complement strand
GGGTCAGGAGAACCGCCAGGGTCAGGGCAACCGCCAGGGTCAGGAGAACCGCCAGGGTCAGGGCAACCGCCAGGGTCAGGAGAACCGCCAGAACCAGGGTGGCGGCCAAGGCGACGAACCCGAGCTCGGCAACCGTCGGAGCCGTCGCCGACGGGGTCGCAACCGTGGCGGCGAGGAGGCACCTCAGCAGGACCTTCAGTGGGACGGCGAGCCGGTGCCCGTCGCCGGGTTCCTCGATCTGCGCGACGAGGGCTACGGGTTCCTGAGGGTGAAGGGCTACCTGCCCAGTCGCGACGACGTGTACGTCTCGGTCAAGCAGGCTCGCCAGATGGGCCTGCGCAAGGGCGACATCCTCGAAGGAGCGGCCCGGCCCGCCAACCGACAGGAGAAGAACCCTGCCCTGCTGCGCGTCGACAAGGTCAACGGCGAGGATCCGGAGTCGCAGCGCGCACGGCCGCGCTTCGAGGACCTCACCCCGTTGTTCCCCGACCAGAAGCTGAGCCTCGAGCGTGCGGACCAACCGCTCGACATGACGTCGCGCATCATCGACCTCATCGCCCCCATCGGCAAGGGCCAGCGCGGTCTCATCGTGTCACCTCCGAAGGCCGGCAAGACGACCGTGATGAAGACCATCGCCCAGTCGATCGAGAGCAACAACCCAGAGGTGCACCTGATGGTCCTGCTCGTCGACGAGCGCCCCGAGGAGGTCACCGACATGCGGCGCTCGGTGAAGGGAGAGGTGATCGCCTCCACCTTCGACCGCCCTTCCGACGAGCACACCGCCGTGGCGGAGCTGGCCATCGAGCGGGCCAAGCGCATGGTGGAGGTCGGCAAGGACGTGGTGATCATCCTCGACGGCATCACCCGCCTGTCCCGGGCCTACAACCTCGCCGCCCCTGCCACCGGGCGGATCATGTCCGGCGGCATCGACACGGGTGCCCTGTACCCGCCCAAGCGCTTCTTCGGGGCGGCCCGCAACGTCGAGGAGGGTGGATCGCTCACCATCCTCGCCACCGCGCTGGTGGAGACGGGCTCCAAGATGGACGAGGTGATCTTCGAGGAGTTCAAGGGCACGGGCAACATGGAGCTCCGCCTCGATCGCAAGGCCGCCGAGAAGCGGATCTACCCGGCGATCGACGTGGACGCCTCCTCCACCCGCCACGAGGAGCTGCTCTTCGAGCGCACCCAGCTCCAGCAGGTCTGGAAGCTGCGCCGAGTGCTGTCGGGTCTGGCCGCGGACGGAGGGAACCCCGGTGCCGGCCTGGAGCTGTTGATCGACCGCATGAAGACCTTCCCCAACAACGACGTGTTCCTGGCCGAGATCGCCAAGGCTCCCGGAGTGCCGGGCTGATCGGCCGCTGCGCCGCCGGAGCTGTGCCCACCCCGGCGGCGTGCGCCATACTGTTCCGTCCCCCACAGGGCACCGCTCCCGTCCGGAAACCGGGAGGCTCCACGGTCCTGCCCACAGGAGAACCACCATGAAGGCCGGCATCCATCCCGACTACCGCTACGTCGTGTTCCAGGACACGTCCTCGGGCGACAAGTTCCTGACCCGATCCACGATCGAGACCAACGACACCATCACCTGGGACGACGGCAACGAGTACCCGTTGGCGAAGGTGGAGATCTCGGCGTTCACCCACCCGTTCTTCACGGGCCAGATGAAGATCGTCGACACCGCCGGACGGGTCGAGCGCTTCGAGCGCCGCTACGGCTCCCGCAAGAAGAAGAAGGCCGCCGACAGCGGCGACGAGAGCTGAGGCGTCGCGCTGAGCGACGATCGGCGTGCCGGGCTGCTGCGGGCGAAGCTGGCAGCGCTGGTTCGCGACCTCCTCGGTCGGGAGCCAGATGAGCCGTCGACCATCGGGTCCCATGCCGCCGTCCACGTCGACGACGTGCTCTACGTGCTCGCCGAGCAGGGAGGACCGGCGACGCTGAGCTCCGCGCTGATCCTCGCCGAACGTCGCGACGCGTCGCAGGTGGTGGTCTTCGCCGACGCCGGTGGGCCCGTGCTCGCCCGACTGGCCGGCTACTTCCGGGTCCCGGTCGCGGTGCGCGCGGTGGACGGCGGCAGCTCCGAGCCGGTGGATCCAGCGCCGTTGCCGGTGGTGATGCCCGGACCGAACGGAGCGGACGAGCTGGTGGACCGCCTGCGGGCCGAGGGTCTGGAGGCGGTGCTGGAGGACGGGGTGTGGCGAGGCGAGCTGTCGGGCCTCGAGGTGGCACGCGTGGTGCCCTGGCCGCTGGAGTCGGGCGGCGACGGAGCGCTGCACCTCGAGGCCGGGGTGGGGCGCTTCGATCGCGACGCGTCGGCGGCGATGCACCAGGGGGAGGATCCGCTCGTCAGCCTGCGCCGAGCAGTGCGCACCGTGGCAGAGCACAGGCGACCTGGAGCGGCAGCCCACCCCCTCGGCCTCATGGCACGCGCCCGTTGGCTGCGGGCGTCGGCCGTGGACGATCCCGGCCTGGTGGGCGCGGCGGAGCTGGTCCCGGTGCAGACGACCTTCCCCGCCTCGAGCGTGCGCGACGCTGCGCCCGCTGCCGCGCTCGGCTGGGATGCCGACGGCGGGGCGGTGGTCGTGGTGTTCGCCGCCGGGGCGTCGCTCGACCTGGTGCCGGTCGCCGCCGACACGCACGCGCTGCACGATCCGCAGGCCCGCCTTCGCCTCGCGGTGCCGGCTCGCGACCACCTGGCGGTGCTGGACGAGCTCGCCGGAGCGCTGCGGGAGCCCAGCGAGGTGCTCGACGTGCCCGCCTGCTGGGAGCTCGAGGGAGCTGAGCCATGAGCGGCATCGAGGAGCGCCTCGCCGGGCTGCGATCCGAGCTCGACCAGATCGAGGCCCTCATGGCCGACCCGTCGATCGTCGCCGATCGCGAGCGGTTCGTGGAGATCGCCCGACGGCACCGGGAGCTGGAGCCGATCGTGGCCGTCGTCGTCCGCCGCGACGTCGTCCGCGGCGACCTCGCTGCTGCCCGTGAGCTGTTGGAGCTCGCCGAGGGTCCTGACCGGTCCTCGCTCGAACGCGACGTCGCCACCGCCGAGTCGGAGCTGGAGTCGCTCGAAGAGGAGATCCGGCTCCTGCTGCTCCCCAGGGACCCCAACGACCGTCGCAACGTGATCCTCGAGGTGCGTGGGGCCGAGGGCGGCGAGGAGGCCAACCTGTGGGCGGGCGACCTGCTGGCCATGTACCGCGGCTACGCCCAGCGCCAGGGCTGGTCGTTCGAGGTGATGGAGTCCCGACCGTCGGAGCTCGGGGGCATCGCCGAGGCGATGGTGCGCCTCGTCGGCGAAGGGGTCTGGGCCCGCATGAAGTTCGAGGCCGGCCCGCACCGCGTGCAGCGGGTGCCCGTGACCGAGTCACAGGGGCGCATCCACACCTCGTCGGCGACCGTCGCCGTGCTGGCGGAGGCGGACGAGGTGGAGGTGCAGATCGATCCCAACGACCTGCTGGTCGACGTGTTCCGCTCGTCGGGCCCGGGCGGGCAGTCCGTCAACACCACTGACTCCGCGGTGCGGATCACCCACCGTCCGACGGGGCTGGTGGTCTCCATGCAGGACCAGAAGAGCCAGCTCCAGAACAAGGCGAAGGCCCTGGCGGTGTTGCGCTCCCGGCTGCTGCAGGCCGAGCAGGAGCGGGCGGCGACAGAGGCGGGCGCCGCCAAGAAGGCCCAGATCGGCGGCGGTGGCCGGGGCGAGAAGATCCGCACCTACAACTTCAAGGAGAACCGCGTCACCGACCACCGCATCGGGTTCACCAGCTACAACCTCGACCGGGTGCTGGCCGGCGAGCTGGACGAGCTCAGCGATGCGCTCCTCGCCGACGAGCGCACTCGACTGCTCGCCGAGGCGAACTGACGAGCGTGAGCCCCGTGGGTGTAGCGCCAGGCCTGCCAGTTGGTGCGGGGGGCGGACCAGCCTGGCGAACTGGCAGGCGTGAGCCTCGCCGGTGTAGCGCCAGGCCTGCCAGTTGGTGCGGTGGCGGGGTGGAGCAAGTCGGGGCTGGACCGGGGGGGGATGGCGCGTGATGGGTGAGCCCGACGGCACGATCAGCTGGCGGGAGCTGCTCGCCGAGGCGACCGAGAGGCTGCGAGCCGAGGGTGGAGCGAGCGCTGCCCGGTGGATCGTGGAGGAGGCGTCCGGCGCGAGCGCGGCGGGGCTCTCCCTCGTGCTCGACGAGCCGGTCACCGAAGGCGGGCTCGCTCGCTTCGAGGACATGGTGGCGCGGCGTGCGGCGGGGGAACCGCTGCAGTACGTGTTGGGCCACTGGGGGTTCCGCTCGCTCGACTTGATGGTGGACCGCCGCGTGCTCATCCCGCGACCGGAGACCGAGCAGGTGGTCGAGGTGGCGCTGGGCGAGCTCGACCGCCTCGGTGGACGGGAGGTGACGACCGACGTGGTGGACCTGGGCACCGGCTCGGGAGCGATCGCCTTGGCCGTCGCATCGGAGCGGGTGCGTGCCAGGGTGTGGGCGGTCGACTCGGAACCGGGGGCGGTGGCCGTGGCCCGTGCCAACCTGGCAGGACTCGGCCGGGCCGCCGCGAGGGTGACGGTGCTGGAGGGTGACTGGTACGCCGCGCTACCAGGAGAGCTCCGGGGTCGAGTGCAGCTGGTCGTGTCCAACCCTCCCTATGTGTCGACCTCGGCCGAGCTGCCAGCCGAGGTGGCTGAGTGGGAGCCCTCCACCGCGCTTCTCGCCGGTGATGACGGCCTCGACGACCTGCGGGTGATCGTCGTCGGGGCGGGGGAGTGGCTGGAACCCGACGGGGCGCTCGTGTGCGAGATCTCACCGGAGCAGGCCGATGCCGTGGGAGAGCTGGCGAGGGCGCACTTCGCCGAGGTCCGGGTGGAGCTCGACCTGGCCGGCCGCCCCAGGACCCTGGTGGCCCGGTGCCCTTCGATGCGGGCGCCGATTCCGTGACCCTCGCGCTCGCATCCGGCGTCGGCGCGCGCTCGGGTGACACGAGGCCCTGAGGAGCGGGGGGGAAGCCCACCACGATCGCCCTCCCATGTAGTTGACTGGTGCCCGTGAGCTCCGGACCACAGCACCGCACCGACTCGCCCGACGCCGCCGTCCTCGCCGGCATCGCCCTCTTCGAGGGCTTCAGCGCCGAGGAGCTCGACCGCACCGCCCAGCTCGGCCAGCGCATCGAGGTGCCAGCCGGTACGGTCCTGGTCGACCAGGGCGACCCCGGCACCTTCTGCTACGTGGTGATCTCGGGCAGCGCGGACGTGTACGTGAGCGGCGAGTACGTCGCCACGTCGGGCCCGGGTGCGATGATCGGCGAGATGGCGCTCATCGACCACCGGCCCCGCACCGCGACCGTCGTCTCCTCCGGACCGATGGTGCTGCTGCGCTTCGACACGTTGGCCTTCAAGGCGCTGCTCGACGAGCTGCCCAAGGCGGCCGAGCGGGTGCACGCCATCCTCGGCGCCCGACTGGGGAACTGATCTGTGGTGGTGAAAGGTCTGCGGAGTCCCTCGCGGAGGCGTCGAGTCCGGGTGGTGGGAGCGGCGGCGCTCTCGACGTCGGTGCTGCTGGCCGTCGCATGCGGCGAGGAGGACGACGAGCGCACCACGACCACGACCGCCGCCCGATCGAACTCCAGCACCACGACCACCTCCACCACGGTGACCTCCTCCACGTCCTCGGGCGAGCTTCCCGGGGAGGTCTACGACAACGGGCCGGCTCCCGGCGCGGAGCTCCTGGTCGTCGGAGTGCCCTACGACGACGTGTTGAACGTGCGGTCGGTTCCCGGCTCGGAGCAGGACGTCGTGGCCGAGCTCCCGCCCACCGGCGCGGCGGCAGCCACCGGGCAGGCCCGGCTGCTCCCGTCGTCGGCGTGGTTCGAGGTCGACGCGGACGGCGTGACGGGTTGGGTCAGCGCCGAGTTCGTGGCCCAACCCGGCGACACCACGGACATCACCTCGCAGCTGGTCGAGGGCGCCGGTGGATCGTTCCCGATCGCCTCCGGCATGGAGGAGCTGGGTCAGGACGTGGTGGTCGCCGTCGCCGTCGCCGGCTCCGTCGACACCGGCGAAGCCGGGCTCGACACGGTGATGGTGGTGGCGCCGAGCGAAGGTGACCTCGGCGAGGTCACCTTCGACGTGGTGGGCTACCCCGACGACGCCGTGTACGGCCAGCGTCTGCACGTGTTCGGCCGATCCGGCGAGGGCGGAGGGTTCGACCTGAAGTCCGTCGAGTCGACGTTGCTGTGCCGGCGCGGGGTTGCCGACGGCGTGTGCACCTGAGCCTCGGGCCGGCGCCGGTGCGGCCGGCGCGGAGCGACTGCAGAAGGGTCTGCAGTCGCCGGGGCCCCGATCTCGGTACCCGTTCGCTGAAGAACGAACTTCAGTCGGTCAGGTGGAGGATCCCCTCCGAGTCGAGCGTGGCTGCCCGCCCACCGAGGTCCTCGGTGACGGCCGCCTCGTAGAGGGCGGGGTCGTGACCGGTGGCCCACACCCGGGTGCCGTCGGGGGTGAGGCAGGTGCCGTGGAAGCGCTCGGGGTGGTTGTCCCGGTCGTGCATCACCGTCCACGTCTCGACGGCGACGGGGCCCTCGTAGGACTCGATCACCGCCCGGCCTTCCACGTCGTCGATCTCCGCCTGGGGGTGGTCGTAGCGGAACCCGCCCTCGGGCGGCTCGGTGCCGAAGAGCCCGAAGGCGTGCTTGTCGACGTTCCCGCCGTTGGCGGTCACCAGCCCGAGGGAGCCGGGGTCCTTGCGGAGCACCTCCACCATGGAGGTCAGGGCGTGGCCCACCGGGTTGTTCCAGGGTCCGCCGGCGAAGCACAGCCCTCCGTAGACCGTGAGGGGCCGGCTCACGGGGTCGACGTCCAGCTCCCGGCAGAAGAGCCCCACCGCGCTGGGGAAGCAGGAGTAGACGTCGAGGTGGGCCACGTCGTCGATGCCGACACCGGCCAGCTCCAGCGCCCGGCGCCCGGCGATGCCGATGGAGGGCGACGCGTCGAACGACCGGCGTTCGGACATCACGCGGTCCCGTCCGTCGGTGCCCGTGCGGGGGAACACCCACCGGTCCCTGGGGATGCCCGCCGCCTCGGCGCGCTCCACGGTGCACATGATCAGCGCGGAGGCCATGTCGACGTCCGGGTTGCTGACCATCCGCTTCGTGTAGGGCCATCCCACGTAGCGGTTCTCCGCGGTTGGCGTGGTGATCTCCTCGGCGGAGAAGGCCTGGCGGCGCCAGGCGTGGGGGTTGTCGGCCGCCACCCGGGAGAACCCTGCCCACATCTCGCCCACCATCCGGAGGTGGGCCGGCACGCCGCGGCCAGCCGAGTGCAGCAGCGCGGTCTCGAACAGGGGGTAGGACTGCACCGGGAGCACGACCGCCTTCGCCTGCTCGAAGGGGTGGCCGAGGATGAAGCTCTCCTCGCTGCCCCAATCGGGCACGACGTCGTCGCCCTGCTTCTGCCAGTGCAGCACCTCGCCGCTGCGCATCACCTTCGCCCGGGTGTTCCAGGACTCCCCCCCGCAGAGGACCGCCACGTCGAGGTCGCCGGCGGCCATCTGCACGGCCAGGCGGTTGAGCATCATCTGCGGGGTGTTGCCACCCATCGGCGGATACCACGTGCGGGCCGTGGTGGCGCCAAGGGCGTCGGCCAGGAGCCGGCCGGGGTCGCGGTACTTCCAGGAGAGGATCAGGGGCACGGCGACGACTCCCGCCTGGGCGGCCATCGGGGTGCCGGCGTCGTCGTCGGCGGCGCGGAGCGCCTCGAGGATCAGCTCGGTCGACTCGACCGGTTCGGCCCCCTCGTCGACACGGTTGGTGTGCTGGCCCACGCCGACGATGACGGGGGTGCGGGGGTCGATGGCCATGGGTGCCCTCCTCTGCGACGGTTCCGGCGCAGGGGCGTCCGGACCGATCCACACGGTAGCTGGGGGCCGCCTCCTCGCGGCAAAGGCCGGCGTGTGCGACCCGTCACCGGAGCCCACCTCGCGTCGCGTAGGGTGATGAGGTGAGCGAGCTGCCCGCCCAGATCAAGATCGCCGTCGGAGCCGACCATGCCGGCTACGTCCTCAAGGACACCATCGCGCAGCATCTGAGGGACCGAGGGATCCAGGTGACCGACCTGGGCACCAACTCCGCCGACAGCGTCGACTACCCGGAGTACGGTGCCGCCGTGGGTCGTGCCGTCGCCAGCGGAGAAGCCGATCTCGGCGTGGCGGTCTGTGGATCGGGCATCGGCATCTGCATGGCGGCCGACAAGATCCACGGCGTGCGCGCCGGCACGGTGCACGACGAGACGTCCGCGCGCCTGGCACGTGAGCACAACGGTGCCAACGTGATCTGCATGGGTGCCCGCCTCGTCGGCGAGGCCGTGGCGTTGGCCGCCGTGGACGCATGGCTCGACGCCGCCGTGGTCGAGGGTGGGCGGCACGCACGCCGCCGGGCCCAGCTGGACGCGCTGTGAGGACGGCACCGGGATCCGCCAAGTAGCGGATCGGACCGAGTTGGCAAGAAGCGACGACGAGAGAAGCGACGACTGCGATGCCCTGGCCCACTGAACGAGATACCGAGCTCTTCCACGTCATCGATCGTGAGGTCGAGCGCCAGAACACCGGGCTCCAGCTCATCGCCTCGGAGAACTTCACCTCTCCGGCGGTGATGGAGGCCGTCGGCTCGGTGCTGACCAACAAGTACTCCGAGGGCTACCCCGGCAAGCGCTACTACGGGGGCAACGAGTTCGTCGACCAGGCCGAGGAGCTCGCCCGTCGGCGGGTCTGCGAGCTCTTCGGGGCGGAGCACGCCAACGTGCAGCCCCACTCCGGCGCCAACGCCAACCTCGGGGTGTACCTTGCGGTGCTCGAGGCTGGTGACACAGTGCTCGGGCTGCGTCTCGACGAGGGCGGCCACCTCACCCACGGCTCCCCCGTGAACATCTCCGGTCGCTACTACGACTTCGTGAGCTACGGGCTCACCGCCTCCGACGAGCGCCTCGACCTCGATCAGCTCCACGCCCTGGCGGTGGAGCACAACCCCAAGATGATCGTGGCCGGGGCCACCGCCTATCCCAGGACCATCGACCCGGAGCCGATCCGACAGATCTGCGACGAGGTCGGCGCGCTGTTCATGTTCGACGCGGCCCACATCGCAGGGTTGATCGCCGGGGGTGCGCACCCCAACCCGGTGGGCGTGGCGGACATCGTCACCTTCACCACCCACAAGACGCTGCGCGGACCGCGTGGCGGCTGCATCCTGAGCACCGCCGAGCTGGGCCCCGCCATCGACAAGGCCATCTTCCCCGGCCTGCAGGGCGGTCCGCTGGAGCACGTCATCGCCGGGAAGGCCGTGGCGTTCCGGGAAGCGGCGGATCCGAGCTTCCAGCAGTACGCCGCGCAGATCGTGGCCAACGCCCAGGCGCTGGCGGCGTCGCTGGGAGGCCACGGGTTCCGCCTCGTCTCCGGCGGGACCGACAACCACCTCATGCTCATCGACCTGCGCCCCTTCAGCGAGGAGCTGACCGGCAAGGACGCTCAGATCGCCCTGGACCGCGCCGGCATCACCGTCAACAAGAACACGATCCCCGACGACCCGCGCTCACCCTTCGTGACCTCGGGGTTGCGCATCGGCACACCGGCGGTGACCACCCAGGGCATGCAGGAGGCCGAGATGGCGGTGATCGGGGAGCTGATCGCCCGCGTCCTACGGGCTCCCGAGGACGACGCCGAGCTCACCGCGGTGCGCTCGGAGGTGGCGGAGCTCTGCTCAGGCTTCGTTCCCTACCCCTGAGCAGCGACCTCGTCCTCCAACCCGTCGAGCTGCTCCACGACTGCTCGATCGTCCCGGCCGTCCAGCTCGCGCTGCGTCGTCAGATGGTCGGCGGAGCCCCCGACCCTGCACAAGGGAGCGGCAGGGCACTCGGCAGGCGGTAGGTTCTCCCCGTGCGCGACTACCTCATCGTGATGGCGGTCGCCGTGGTCGTCACCGCCGCCGCGGTGCCGCCGCTGCGGGTCCTGTCGCGGCGGGCCGACGCCATGGCCCACCCCTCGGACCGGTCCGTGCACGCGCAGGCCACACCGCTGCTCGGGGGCACCGCACTCCTGGCGGGCGTGCTGGCCGGCGTGGTCACGGCCTGGTTCCTGCCGGGCTTCGACGACACCTTCGCCACCCCCGGCAACATCGTCGGGGTCGTCGCCGCCGCGGTGGTGATGTGGTTGACCGGCCTGGTGGACGACCTGCGGGACATCTCCCCGCCGGCCAAGGTGGCGGGGATGGTGCTGTCGGGCTCGCTGCTGACGCTGGTCGGCCTCACCATCATCTACTTCCGCGTGCCGTTCCTCGGCTTCACCGTGCTGCCGCCAGACCTCTCGGCGCTCATCACGGTGCTGTGGGTGGTGGGCATGGCCAACGCCGTGAACCTGATCGACGGGCTGGACGGCCTCGCCGCCGGCATCGTGTGCATCGCGTCGGGATCCTTCTTCCTCTACGGCTACCGGCTCCTCGAGGTGGGGGTGCTCGACCCCTCGAACGTGGGTCCGCTGGTGGCCATCATCACCGCGGGGGCGTGCATCGGGTTCCTGCCGTTCAACTTCAACCCGGCCAGCATCTTCATGGGCGACAGCGGCGCGCTGATGCTGGGGGTGCTGCTGGCCAGCTCCACCATCGCGGTGGGCGGTCAGAACGACGATCCGTTCTCGGGTCAGGCGTGGTTCTTCTTCGCCCCCCTGGTCATCCCGCTGGTGATCCTTGCCGTCCCGCTCCTCGACACGGTGCTCGCCATCCTGCGCCGGGCCACCCGGCGGGCGGGAGTGGCCACCGCCGACAAGCAGCACCTGCACCATCGCCTGATGGACCTCGGCCACGGCCATCGACGTGCGGTGCTCATCATGTGGGCCTGGACGGCGGTCCTCTCGGGCTTCGTGCTGATCCCGGTCTTCACCGGCCGGGGGGATGCCGTCGTCCCCATGGGTCTGGCGGCGCTGGGGCTGCTGCTGTTCACGCTGTTCGCCCCCAGCATCCTCCGTCGCGCCACGAGGCCGTGACCGGGGCGCCGCACCCGGGACCCACGACGCCGTTCACCTGGACGTGAGATACTTTTCGCCTTCTGTTGCATCGGATCTGACGTTCTGTCAGATTTGTGCGACTTCACCTCACGGGGATGGCCGCCGGGCGGCCGAGCCGTGCGGGGGGATGGCGGGGCCGGGGACGGGTCGGCCCGGGAACGACAACCGAGTGGCTGGGATTCCAGCCAAGGGGGACACCGTGAAGAAGGCCGTGCTGACGGTCCTGGCGGTGGCGCTGCTCACCGGCGCCTGCACCGCCAGGAACAAGGTCGAGGTCGAAGGTGCCGTGGGAGAGGAGGAGTCCGAGGGCGGCACGGGCGGTGCTTCGGACACCACGGCGGCAGGCACCGACGGCGTGGCGATGTTCGGCGACCTCCCCTCGCCGTGCGGAGAGGGCGATCTCACCGTCGAGGCGTCCGAGGCCGGCAAGGGCTCCGACAAGCTCTACCTCGGTGTGCCCAACGACCGCTCCACCTCGTTCCGGGCCGGTCTGAACAAGGAGCTGTGGGACACCTCGGTGGCCTTCGCCGAGTGGTGCAACGCACAGGGCGGCATCGGCGGGTTGAAGATTGAGCTCATCGACCTCGATGCCCAGCTCTTCGAGGTGCCGGCGGTGATGGCGGTGGCCTGCAGGGACGCCTTCATGCTCGTGGGGGGCGGTCAGGTGCAGGACAACCTCCAGTTCTCCGGCCAGCCCGAGAGCGACTTCCACGAGTGCGCCATGGCCGAGGTCTCGGGCTTCGCCGTGTCGCCCGAGAAGACGGGCTCCAACGGCCAGGTCCAGCCGTTGCCCAACCCGGCCGAGTCGGCCAGCTCCCTCTGGGTGCAAGCGCTCGAGGAGGTCGATCCCGACGCTGCGGACAGCGTCGCCGAGGTGTGGGGCGACCTGCCGGCCATGCACGCCATCCGCAACCAGCACATCGCCGTCATCGAGTCGGCCGGGCTGGATCTCGCCGGCTCGTTCGCCTACCCGGCCACCGGCCTGCAGGACTGGACGCCGCTGGCCCAGCAGGTGATCGACAGCGGTGCCACCGCCATCACCTTCACCGGCGAGCCCACGAACCTGGGCGCCCTGGTCGCCAAGCTGCGCGAGCAGGGGTGGGACGGCGTCGTGGCCAGCGAGGCCAACATGTACGACCCCGTGTACCCGCAGTCCGCCGGCGGGGGAGCCGCCCAGAACTCGTTCCTCCGCACCGCCTTCCACTTCTTCGAGGAGGCGGATCAGTGGCCGGCGGTCCAGCAGTACAACGAGATCCTCGACCAGTACGTGCCGGACCACAAGGAGAACGCCATGCTGGGCATGCAGAGCTGGAGCGCCTGGCTGCTGTTCGCCACGGCGGCCAACGCCTGCGGGGAGAGCAACGGCGGCGTGCTCACCCGGACCTGCGTGCTCAAGGCGGCCGACGCCATCACCGACTGGACCGCCGGCGGGTTGCACGCTCCTTCGCAGCCCGGTCGCACCGGTGACGGTCGACCCGTGTGCGAGAACTTCGTCGACGTTGACGAGGACGGCAACTTCGTGCGCCGGTTCCCGGAGCTGGGCAGCGAGGACGACGACGGCGACGGCTTCTGGTGCGCCGAGGACTCGCTCGTCGAGGTGCCCGAGAACGAGGGCCTGGGCAAGGTCGACCCGGACCGGGAGATCTGAGGGGCGGGGGCAGCGGCCGTGGACAAGTTCCTGACCTTCACCGTCGCCGGGCTCGCCCAGTCCGCCATCATCGCCATCGCCGCGTCGGGCCTGGTGGTCACCTACACCACCTCGGGCATCTTCAACTTCGCCCACGGTGCCTTCGGCATGATGGCGGCCTTCACCTACTGGCAGCTCCACATGGCCTGGGGTGTCCCGACATGGCCGGCGCTGCTGCTGGTGGTCTTCGTGATCGCCCCGCTGTTCGGCGCCGCGGTCGAGCGCTTCATCATGCGGGGGATCGAGGACGCGCCCGAGGTGGTGAAGATCGTCGTCACCGTCAGCCTGATGGTGGCGCTGCTGGCGCTGGGAGCAGTGCTGTGGCCCCAGGACCAGGCCCATCCGATCGATCGCATCATCCCCGGCGGTGAGCTCAAGATCGCCGGGGTGGTGCTGCCCAACCAGCGCCTCTTCATCATCGCGGTGGCCATCGCGGTGGCGGTGGGGCTGCGACTCGTGCTGCGGGGGACCCGCCTGGGCGTCGCCATGCGGGCCGTTGTGGACAACCGCTCCCTGCTCCAGCTCAACGGCGGTCGGCCGAGCCGCACCTCGATGTTCAGCTGGGCGATGGGCGCCTCGCTGGCCGCCATCTCCGGGGTGCTCATCGCCGCCGAGCAGCCGCCGACCGTGGTCACCCTCACCCTGCTGGTGGTCAACGCCTACGCCGCCGCCGTGGTCGGCCGGTTGCGCAGCCTGCCCGGGGCGTTCCTCGGGGCGGTGATCCTCGGCCTGGCCATGAGCTACGTCCCCGCCTACGTGCCCTCGGGGACGGAGCTCGGTCCCTACACGCTTCCCGTCCTGGGCATCACCACGCCGTCGGTGGAGCTCACCGGGCTCACCCAGGCCCTGCCGGGGATCATGCTGTTCCTGGTGATCGTGGTGCAGCCCGAGGCCCGCCTCGCTGCACATGGCATCTCCCGGCAGGCCAAGCCCATCAAGATCCCGAGCCAGCGGCTCGCCCTCGGCGGTGGACTCGTGATGGTGCTCGTGGCGTTCGCCATCGGGTCCCTGATGGCCACCTCGGACCTCGCCCTGGTGACCAAGAGCATGGGGTTCGCCATCGCCACCCTCTCCCTGGTCCCCCTCACCGGCTTCGCCGGTCAGATCTCCCTGGCCCAGCTCACCTTCACCGGCATCGGGGCGGTGACCATGGCGGCGTGGGGGGCCAACGGGTCGCTGGTCGCGGTGCTGCTGTCGGTCCTGGTGTGCGCCGTGGTGGGCGGGATCATCGCCCTGCCCGCGCTGCGCCTCAGCGGCATCTACCTGGCGCTGGCCACCGCGGCGTTCGCCATCGTGTGCACCTGGATGGTGTTCAACCAGCAGGAGGTCATGCAGGGAGGCACGGCCGTGGTGCCCCCGCTGTCGATCCTCGGGTGGACCGCCGACACCCAGCTCCGCCAGCTCGTCCTCCTGGCCGCGCTGTTCGCCCTCATCGCCAACGTGCTGGTGGTCCTGCGCCGCAGCTCCTACGGTCGGCGGCTGGCCGCCATGAAGGACTCGCCGGTGGCGTGCGCCACCCTCGGGCTGAACCTCACCTCCACCAAGGTGGGGGTGTTCGCCCTCTCCGCCGCCATCGCCGGGGCAGGAGGTGCCCTGGCCAACCGCCAGTTCGCCGCCGAGGACTTCTCCCTCACCGCGTCCCTACCGGTGACGATGCTGGCGGTGGTGGGGGGCATCGGCTCCATAGGTGGGGCCCTGCTGGGCGGCCTGCTGCTGGGATCCTTCCCGATCGGCTCCACCGTGTTCGCCGCCAACGCCATCGGCGTGTTCCGCTTCGTGTCCATCCCCATGACCAACGTGCTCTCGCTCATGCCGGGCTTCATGGGCATCGGCCTGGGGCGCAACCCCGAGGGCGCTGCCAGCGACATCGCCCGCAGCTACCGGTCGCTCACGCGCTCCGCAGCGGCCATGGCGGCCACCGGGCTGCTCCTGGTGGGCCTGTGGGTCGCCGCCCGGCTGGAGGTCATCGGGAACTGGTCGTTCTTCGCCGCCGTCGCCGTGGTGCTGTTCGCCGTCATGCCGCTGATCGCCTTCGTGCTGCCACCTCCGGGTGAGGTGGTCGGAGGGCGCCGGGTGGCGACGGGGCTGTGGATGGTGGCGTCGGTGGTGTTCACCGCCGCGCTGCCGTGGTCCACGATGGTGGGCTCCAACGGCTACCGGGTGCTGTTGATCGTGGTGTGGTCGGTGGTGTGCGCCGGCATCGGTGTGGGCGTGCACGGCAGGGTCGACCTCGACGCCATCGGGGTGTCCGGCACCGGCCTGGACCAGGCCAGCCCCGACATGGTGGGCATCGACGTGCCGCTGACCCGCGTGGAGGCAGCCGAGGCGGCCAGGATGCTGGGCATCGAGGAGGCGGAGCTGTCGCACCGCGACGGGGCCCACGCCGACGAGGTGGAGCTGGTGGTGCGATGACGGCTCTGGAGGTGCAGCAGCTCTCGGTGCGCTTCGGCGGCCACCTCGCCGTCTACGACGTGTCCCTGTCGGTGGGGTCCGGTCAGATCGTCGGTCTGATCGGCCCGAACGGTGCGGGCAAGACCACGACCTTCAACGCCATCTGCGGCGTGGTGCGCCCCTCCGCGGGCCGCGTCCTGCTCGGCGGGCGCGACATCACGCGCATGTCCACCCACAAGCGCGCTCGACTCGGTCTGGGACGGACCTTCCAGCGTCTCGAGGTGTTCCCGTCGCTGTCGGTGTGGGACAACGTGCTGGTCGGCCTCGAGATCCGCCGCTCGTGGGCCCGGGGGGGAGTGCAGCCCCAGTTCCTGGCCGAGGGCGCCGACCTCTCGGCGGAGGCCGAGGTGGCGCTGATCCTCGACCGGCTGGGCCTGGCGGGCGTCGCCGACCAGCCCGTGGGGGCGCTGCCGACCGGCCAGGCGCGGCTGGTCGAGCTGGGACGGGCCCTGGCGGCGCGACCGTCGGTGCTGCTGCTCGACGAGCCCGCCTCGGGCCTCGACGACGACGAGACCGCCCGCTTCGGAGAGCTGCTCTGCTCGCTGGCTGCGGCCGGTCTCGGGATCCTGCTGGTCGAGCACGACATCGCCCTGGTGATGGAGGTGTGCAACTGGCTCCACGTGCTCGACTTCGGCCAGCTGATCTCCTCGGGATCCGCGGAGGACGTGCGCAACGACGCCAAGGTGGTGGAGGCCTACTTGGGGGCGGCGACGTGAGACCATGGTCGACCCCGACGCCGTCCGAAGCGACGATCGACCTACGAGGAGGAGCACGCGTGGCGATGCCCGATGCGGAACCACTGCTCGAGCTGCGAGGCGTGCACGCTGCCTACGGACAGATCGAGGTGCTGCACGGGGTCGACCTGGTCGTCCCTCCGGCGTCGGTGGTGGCACTGCTGGGGCCCAACGGGGCCGGCAAGACCACGGCGTTGTCGGTTGCGGCGGGCCTGATGGCACCCACCGCCGGCCACGTGCTGGTCGCCGGGCGTGAGGTCTCCGGGGTGCGGGCCGAGGAGCTGGCCCGCCGTGGGGTGGCGACGATCCCCGAGGGGCGCGGGGTGTTCCCCAACCTCACGGTGAGGGAGAACCTGCTGATGGCCACCTACGCCGGGATCGACATCCGCCGCGTCGAGGAGGTCGCCTACCAGCGGTTCCCCCGCCTGGGCGAGCGGCGCAACCAGCTGGCGGGCACCCTCTCGGGCGGCGAGCAGCAGATGCTGGCGCTCGCTCGCGGCCTGGCGGTCGACCCGGCGGTGCTGCTGCTCGACGAGCTGTCCATGGGCCTCGCCCCGCTGGTGGTCGAGGACTTCTACCGAACCGTCGCGCAGATCGCCCAAGCAGGCACCTCGATCCTCGTGGTCGAGCAGTTCGCCCGCATCGTGCTCGACGTCGCCGACATCGCGGCGGTGATGGTCAACGGACGCATCCGCGCCGTGGGCCATCCCGACGACATCCAATCCGAGCTGTCCGCTGCCTACCTGGGAGCTTGAGCCATGACCGATCCGACCACGCCAGAGATCTCGCTCTCCTCGACGGTGCCGGGACCCGCGCCCGGGCCGGCGCCCTCTGCGCCACCGCCCTACGCTCCGGCGGCGGTGGGCACCGCGATCCCGACGGCTCCGTCCGCCGTGCAGGGCGGCGCCGCACAGGGCAGCTACGAGCTGCGCGTGAACCCGGAGCGCATCGAGCAGTTCCGCTCCGAGATCGACCAGATGCACGTGAAGGGCACGAACGGCTCGGCGGAGCGGTGGCTGCTCGTCACCGGGGTGGTGCTGGTGGTGATCGGCGTGGTGCTGGCGGTGCTGGGAGCGGCCCAGGTGGTCAACTCCGGGGACTC
Organism: uncultured Microthrixaceae bacterium; assembly: GCA_964420125.1. Taxonomy (GTDB): domain Bacteria; phylum Actinomycetota; class Acidimicrobiia; order Acidimicrobiales; family Microtrichaceae; genus CAYQQQ01. Next base: position 19,756 of record CAYQQQ010000034.1, on the reverse strand, counting down.
CCCGCCCGACCAGAGGGCAGCGATGGCCTCGGGGTGCCTGCTCGGCATCGTGCTGGTGATCGCCGGGGCCGCGGTGTTCCTGCGGTACTCGATGGGCCGCTACCTGCGGTTCTGGTTGATCCGCCTGGTGTACGAGGGCCACACCGACGCCGATCGGATCGTGTCGGCCATCGATCGGGCGGCCAACCCCGACGCGCCGGGGGCCCCGCCGGGTTCGTAGCGCTGGCCCGGGGGCGGGGATTTGCGGCCGCCGCGGCCGCCCCTTAGATTGCGAAAGGTTTCACAAGCACCCGGCGGCCTCGACCCCGGCCCCGGTGCAGAGGTGGGAACCACGCGGCGACGCCCGCCGATCACGAACTGCGCACCGCTGCGCCCCGCAACCCGTCCGCACACGCACCTGAACGAGCCCAGAAACGCCGAATGAGCCCCGAACGCCCCCCGACCGCAGCCCTGACCGACGCCGCCCATCGCTCCAGCGCGTCGTTCGAGCTGGTGCTGGGGCCGGTGCTCATGGCCCTCCTCGGGCTCCTCATCGACAGCCGGGCCGGCACCCGCCCGTGGTTCACGGTGGTCTTCGCCGTCTGGGGCCTCGCCGGCGCGGGAGTGCTCGTGTACTACCGGTACCGCCAGCAGATGGAGGCGGTGCGCGCCGGAGCCGTCCGCACCGGCCCGGCCGACGGACCGCAGGAGGCGACGCGATGAGCACCGGGGATCCGATGCAGGTGCGCCTCGAGGGTCCCTCGCCGGCCATGGCCGTGGCAGTGGACCTCGCCCGACGCAGCCTGTGGCTGCTGCCCGTCGCCGTGATCCTCAGCGCCGCCTTCTGGGGGATCGACGGCGTGCTGTCCACGCTCTACGCGCTGGCCATCGTGGTGGTGAACTTCCTGCTCTCGGCGTGGCTGCTCGGCGTCGGTGGCCGGATCTCGGCGGCCATGATGGGTGCCGCGGCGTTCTTCGGGTTCCTGCTGCGCCTCGGGCTGATCATGGTCGCGGTGCTGGCCGTGCGGAACCAGCCCTGGGTGGAGCTGGTGCCCCTGGGGCTCACCCTGATCGTCACCCACCTGGTGCTGCTCTTCTGGGAGCTGCGCCACGTGTCGTCCTCGCTGGCGTTCCCCGGCCTCAAGCCGGCCGCCACGCCCAACCCGTACTTGCCGGAGAACTAGGAGCCGTCTCGATGCTGCTCGCCGCGCTGTCCAACCCCGCACTCCTGCTCGCCGCCGAGGAAGGCGAGGGCGGGGGAGTGGAGTTCCCACCGATCAACCTGATCGTCAAGTGGCCGGCCGCCTTCGGCGACGGCCAGTGGTACGCCTTCAACAAGATCGCCCTCATCTCCATGATCGCCATGATCGTGCCGGTGATCCTGTTCTTCCTCGCCGGTCGCAAGGCCCAGCTCGTGCCCCGGGGCCTGCAGAACCTGATGGAGACCTCCATCGACTTCGTGGAGAAGCAGGTGATCCTGCCCGCCATCGGCCCCGACGGCATGCGCTACCTGCCGATGCTCGTCTCGATGTTCTTCTTCATCTGGATCGGCAACCTGTTCGAGATCTTCCCCACGTCGCACATGCCCGCCAACGCCCGCATGGCCAACCCGCTGCTGCTGGCCCTCACCGCCTGGGTGATGTTCATCGGGGTGGGCCTCAAGCACCACAAGCTGGGCTACCTCAAGGAGGCCCTCTTCCCCCCGGGCGTGCCCAAGGCGCTCTACCTGCTGGTGACCCCCATCGAGTTCCTCTCGACCTTCCTCATCCGGCCCTTCTCCCTGGCGGTGCGGCTCTTCGCCAACATGCTGGCCGGCCACATCCTGCTGGTGACCTTCTCGGTGCTCACCATCACCCTCTTCGGTGCCGCCATCTTCTTGAAGGTGGTGGGCCTGCTGAGCTTCGGCATGCTCGTGGCCTTCACCGGCTTCGAGTTCATGGTGGCCTTCCTGCAGGCCTTCATCTTCAGCCTGCTCACCGCCGTGTACATCGGCGGCGCCCTGCATCCCGCCCACTGAGTCCCCTCCGGGACCGACCCAGAGATCTGATCACGAAGACCGGCCCCGCCGGTCGCTGAACAGGAGACACACACACCCATGAGCGCAATCTCTTCCACCGTCGCCCAGGTGCTCGCCCAGGCCGATGGCCTCACCGCAGACGAGGCCAAGTCGGTCGCCGGCGCCCAGGGCGCGGGCATGGCCTACGGCCTGGCCGCCATCGGCCCGGGCATCGGCATCGGCTACCTCGTGGGCCAGGCCGTGCAGGCCATGGCCCGCCAGCCCGAGTCGGCCGGCCAGGTCCAGACCACGATGTTCCTGGGCATCGCCTTCACCGAGGCGCTCGCCCTCATCGGCTTCGTGGTGTTCATCCTCCTCAAGTTCGTCTGAGCCATCCCGTCGGCGCCACGGGGCGCCGTTCCTCAGCCGGACCGAGACCAACGGAGACGCCAATGCTCGCCACACTGACCGCACTGGTCCAAGAGGCAGCCGAGAAGACCGAGACCATCAACCCGGTGGTGCCCGACGAGATCGGGGAGATCTTCTGGGGTGCCGTGGCCTTCTTCAGCCTGTGGGTGCTCATGCGCTACTGGCTGCTGCCACCGCTGCTGAAGATCCGCGCCCAGCGGCGGGATCAGGAGCAGGCCGACCTGGAGGCGGCCGCCGCCGCCGAGCAGCAGGCCGAGCAGGTGCGACGCGACTACGACGCCACCTTGGCCGAGGCCCGGGGTGAGGCCAACCAGATCCTGGAGACCGCCCGGGCCGCCGCCGAGCACGCCCGGGGCGAGAAGGTGGCCGCCGCCGAGACGGAGGTCGCCGCCGACCGACAGGCCGCCATGGCCGAGCTCGAGGCGGCCCGCGCCGCTGCGGTGCAGGCCATGGGCGGCGACGTCACCGACCTGGCGGTGGCCGCTGCCTCCAAGGTGGTGGACCAGCCCCTGGACGTCGCCTCGCACCGCTCGACCGTCGAGAGCTACGTGGAGGGAGCCCGATGAGCCTCGCCTCGATCGTCCTGCTGGCCGCCGAAGAGGGCGGCCACGCCGAGAACGCCTTCTGGCTGCCCCACGACATCAAAGAGGTGATCTACGGGTCGCTGGCATTCTTCATCGTGGCGTTCTTCATCACGAAGTTCGGCCGCAACGCCGTCGTCGGCGGCCTGCGCAAGCGCACCGCCGGCATCGAGGAGTCCCTCACCGAGGCTGCCGATGCCCGCTCCGCCGCCGAGGGCGAGCGCGACCGGATCAAGGCAGCGCTGGCCGACTCGGGCACCGAGGCCGCCCGCATCGTCGAGGATGCCCGCCAGGCTGCGGACTCGCTCGCCGCGGAGATCGCCACCCGGGCCGACCGTGACGTCGCCGCCGTGCGCGAGCGGGCGACGATCGACCTGGCGGCCACCCGCCACCAGATGGAGGCCGACCTCTCCGGCGAGCTCTCCCGACTGGCGCTCGGTGCCGCCGAGAAGGTGGTGGAGGGCAGCCTCGACGACGCCAACCAGCGGCGTCTCATCGACGACTACATCGCCGGCATCGGCACCCAGAACTGACGGACGGCACCACCATGACCGAACCCCGCATCACCGCCTACGCCGAAGGGCTCCTGGGCATCGCCCGAGCCGAAGGCGAACCGGCCCGGGTGGAGGACGAGCTCTTCCGCTTCACCCAGGTCTTCGAGGCCGACGACCAGCTGCGCGCCACCCTCGTGGACACCCGGCTCCCCGTGGAGCGCCGGGCCCAGGTGGTGGAGGACCTCCTCGAGGGCAAGGTCCTCCCCGTCACCAAGGCCATCGTGTCGATGGTGGTCATGACCGGCAAGGCCGCCGACCTGCCGGAGATCGTCCGGGAGATGGCCGATCGCTCCGCCGCCTCCGTCGGTGCGTCGGTTGCCGAGGTCCGCTCCGCGGTCCCGCTGACCGACGAGCAGGTCGCTCGCCTGGCCCAGGCGCTCGCCGCCAAGCTGGGCCGCGAGGTCACGGTCCGCAACGTCGTCGATCCCAGCGTCATCGGTGGCGTCGTCACCCAGGTGGGCGACCAGGTCATCGACGGCTCCGTCCGCACCAAGCTCCACCAGCTCCGGGACGCCTTCTGAGGCGCCTGCCGAGCCCGAGTACCGCATCCGTCTGAGGAGTAACCAAGTGGCTGAGCTCACCATCAACACCGCCGACATCACGGCCGCCATCAAGAAGAACCTCGAGGGCTTCACGCCTGACGTGAGCCTCACCCAGGTCGGGCGGGTGATCGAGGTGGGCGACGGCATCGCCCGGGTCTCGGGGCTCCCCGACGCCGCGGTGAACGAGCTGCTGGAGTTCGAGTCCGGCGTCGTCGGCCTCGCGCTCAACCTCGACGAGGAGTCGATCGGTGCCGTCGTCCTGGGCGAGGTCGACAGCATCGAGGAGGGCCAGAGCGTCAAGGCGACCGGTGAGATCCTGTCGGTGCCGGTCGGCGACGGGGTCCTCGGCAGGGTGGTCAACACCTTGGGCCAGCCCGTCGACGGCAAGGGCCCGCTGTCGAACGTGCAACCCCGCCGCATGGAGATCCAGGCTCCCGGCATCATGGGCCGCAAGCCGGTGCACGAGCCGATGCAGACCGGCATCAAGGCCATCGACTCGCTCATCCCCATCGGCCGGGGCCAGCGCGAGCTCATCATCGGCGACCGCAAGACCGGCAAGACCACCGTGGCGGTCGACACGATCCTCAACCAGCGTGGGCTGGGCGTGAAGTGCATCTACGTCGCCATCGGCCAGAAGGCCTCCACGGTCGCCCAGACGGTGGCCACCCTGGCGGAGAAGGGTGCGATGGACTACACCGTCGTGGTGGTGGCCCCGGCCTCCGACCCGGCGCCGTTCAAGTTCCTCGCTCCCTACGCCGGCTGCGCCATGGGCCAGCACTGGATGGAGCACAGCGAGCACGCACTCATCGTCTACGACGACCTCTCCAAGCAGGCCGAGGCCTACCGCCAGGTGTCGCTGCTGCTGCGTCGCCCACCGGGCCGCGAGGCCTACCCCGGCGACGTGTTCTACCTGCACAGCCGCCTGCTGGAGCGGGCAGCCAAGCTGAGCGACGAGCGCGGCGCCGGATCGCTCACCGCCCTGCCGGTGATCGAGACCAAGGCCGGCGACGTGTCCGCCTACATCCCCACCAACGTGATCTCGATCACCGACGGGCAGATCTTCCTGCAGGACGATCTGTTCAAGTCGGGTGTGCGCCCGGCGGTGGACGTGGGCATCTCGGTGAGCCGCGTGGGCTCCGCAGCCCAGATCAAGGCGATGAAGAAGTCGGTCGGCACCCTCAAGTCCGACCTCCAGCAGTTCCGCGAGCTCGAGGCGTTCGCCGCCTTCGGCTCCGACCTCGACGCCGTGTCCAAGGCGCAGCTCGAGCGCGGCTACCGCCTCACCGAGGTCCTCAAGCAGGGCATCAACTCCCCGATGCCGGTGGAGGAGCAGTGCGTGGTGATCTTCGCCGGCACACGCGGCTACCTCGACGACATCGACACGGCCGACGTGCGACGCTTCGAGGACGGCTTGCTGGAGTGGTTCCACACCCGCCACGCCGGCCTGCTGGAGGACATCCGTGACACCGGTGACATCGCGGACGAGGACGCCTTCGACGCCGCGGTGAAGGCCTACGCCGAGCAGTTCGTCGGCAGCGGTGGACCGGGGTCGCTCGGCGCCGCGGAGCCGCAGCCCGATGCCGACACCTCCATCGCCACCGGGAGCCGGCACCTGCCGGAGGAGCAGATCGACCGCGACGACGAGGAAGGCGACTGACCGATGGCCGGCGCACAGGAACGGGTGCTGCGCCGCCGCATCGGCAGCGTCCAGAACACCAAGAAGATCACCCGGGCGATGGAGCTCATCGCCGCCACGCGGGTGATGAAGGCCCAGCAGCGCGCCAACGAAGCCCGTCCCTACGCCGAGCACATCACCACCGTCATCCAGGACCTGGCCGCCGCCGGCGCCGAGGTGGACCACCCGCTCCTGAGGCCGGTGGAGGATCCCCAGAAGGTGGGGGTCGTGGTCCTCGCCGCCGACCGCGGGCTGGCCGGGGCCTTCAACTCGCAGGTGATCCGGGCCGCCGAGCGCGAGGTCCAGGCCGTCCGAGGCGACGGCAGGGAGTTCGCCCTCGTCACCATCGGGCGCAAGGCCCAGGGCTACTTCCGGTTCCGCAACTACCCGATCGAGGCTGCCTTCACCGGGATGTCCGACAAGCCCACCTTCGAGGACGCCGCGTCGGTGGCCGCCCGAGTGAGCGACCTCTTCGTCAACGGCGGGTGCGACCAGATCCTGATCGTCTACACCCGGTTCATCTCCCTCGGATCCCAAGAGGTGGTGGTGCGCCGCTTCCTTCCCCTCGAGGCCGAGGAGCGCATCGCCGAGGCGGGCGAGGCCGAGGCGACCGCCGGCTTCGAGTTCGAGCCGTCGCCCGGCGCGGTGCTGGAGTCGCTCCTGCCCCGCTACGTCGAGGCCCGCCTGTTCGCCGCCCTCCTCGACTCCGCAGCCTCCGAGCACGCCTCGCGGCAGCGGGCCATGAAGGCCGCCACCGACAACGCGGAGGAGCTGATCGTCAAGCTCACCCGCCGGATGAACCAGGTGCGCCAGGATGCCATCACCACCGAGATCATGGAGATCATCGGTGGTGCGGAGGCCCTGGCGGAGGACCGCGGCGAACCCGAGGACCTGATCCTCGACCACATGTTCTCTGATCCCTTCCCGTTGAAGGTGGGTGGCCACGTCCACCACACCATCGGGCACGACACGTTCTGACGCGAGATTCCCCAGAGGAGACAACGATGACGGTCACCGAAGCCGAACTGAAGGACGGGCGGATCGTCGCCATCGCCGGCCCTGTGGTCGACGTGGAGTTCCCGCCCGCCTCGCTTCCCGAGATCAACTCCGCGCTGCAGTTCACCATCACCGTCGACGGCCAGGACGTGGTGGTCACCGCCGAGGTGGCCCAGCAGATCGGCGACAACCGTGTGCGGGCCATCGCCATGAAGCCCACCGACGGGCTCGTCCGGGGCACGGCGGTGCGCAACCTCGGCCACGGCATCTCGGTGCCGGTGGGCGACGTGACGCTCGGCCACGTGTTCAACGTGCTCGGCGAGCCGCTCGACGTGGAGTCCGTCGAGGCGAGCGAGCGCTGGGACATCCACCGCCAGGCGCCGGCCTTCGACACGCTCGAGCCCAAGGCGGTGATGTTCCCCACCGGCATCAAGGTCATCGACCTGCTCACCCCCTATCTCCAGGGCGGCAAGATCGGGCTGTTCGGCGGGGCGGGCGTGGGAAAGACCGTGCTCATCACCGAGATGATCAACCGCGTGGCCAGCCAGTTCGGCGGTGTGTCGGTGTTCGCCGGGGTGGGGGAGCGCACCCGTGAGGGGACCGACCTGTTCATCGAGATGGGCGAGACCGCGCTCGGCGAGGGCTCGGTGCTCGACAAGTCGGCGCTGGTCTTCGGCCAGATGGACGAGCCGCCGGGCGTGCGTCTTCGGGTGGCGCTCTCTGCGCTGACCATGGCGGAGTACTTCCGCGACGTGCAGGGCCAGGACGTGCTGCTGTTCATCGACAACATCTTCCGCTTCACCCAGGCGGGATCCGAGGTGTCGACCCTGCTCGGCCGCATGCCCGCGGCGGTGGGCTACCAGCCCACCCTGGCCGATGAGATGGGCGAGCTCCAGGAGCGCATCACCTCCACCGGTGGCCGGTCGATCACGTCGCTGCAGGCCGTGTACGTGCCCGCCGACGACTACACCGACCCGGCGCCGTTCACCGCCTTCACCCACTTCGACGGCACCACCGAGCTCTCCCGTGACATCGCCTCGTTGGGCATCTACCCGGCGGTGGATCCGCTGGCGTCGAGCTCCTCCATCCTCACCCCGGAGGTCGTCGGTGAACGGCACTACGCCGTCGCCCGACGGGTCCAGGAGATGCTGCAGCGCTACAAGGAGCTGCAGGACATCATCGCCATCCTCGGCATCGACGAGCTCTCCGAGGAGGACCGCATCACGGTGAACCGGGCGCGCCGCATCCAGAAGTTCCTGGCGCAGCCCATGTTCGTGGCCGAGGTCTTCACCGGTCTGCCCGGCATCTTCACCCCCGTGGAGGAGACGGTCGAGAGCTTCGAGATGCTGGTCAACGGCGATCTCGACCACCTGCCCGAGCAAGCCTTCTTCAACGTGGGCGGCGCCGAGGACGTGATGCGCAAGGCCAAGGACCTGGAGAAGGAAGCCTGATGCGAGCGTCGGTGCAGGTCCATCGGAGGCTCCGATGCCGTTGATCGTCGAGTTGGTCTCACCCGAGCGGGTCGCCTACTCCGGTGAGGCGAAGATGGTGGTGTGCCGCACCACCGCCGGTGACATCGCCTTCCTGCCGGGCCACGTCCCCTTCATCGGGGTGCTGCAGACCCACCCGGTCAAGGTCGTGGTCGACGACGGCGGCGACCAGGTGATCGCCGTGCACCAGGGCTTCGTGGAGGTGTCGCTCCCCGATGCCGACGGCAACACCCGGGTGACGATCCTCTCCGACGTGTGCGAGCTGGCCGACTCGATCGACGTGGAGCGCGCCCGAGCCGCCAAGGAGCGCGCCGAGGAAGCGCTGCGCGCCGACGCCGACGATCCCGAGGCCAGCTCTGCGCTGCTGCGTGCCGAGGTCCGCCTCAGCGTCGCCGAGGCCGTCTGAGCGGCGCCGGGTTCAACAGCCCGGCTTGTAGGTGTCGGTTCCGGTGTCGCTGGTGCCCGGGCACGGCGTCGGGCAGTAGGGCATCGACGACTCCGGTCCCACCTCGGTGGCGCTCGGACACGTCTCCGGAGCCTTGGCCTTCAGCCTGAGCTTGATCTGGACCTCCTGCAGGAAGCTCCGGACGAACTCGTCCAGCGTCTCGCCGGCGACGAACTGGCCGTCCTTGCAGCGAAGGATGTGGCCGTTCTCGTGAGCCAGATCCCCCGACGCACACGGTGCACCGGCGCTGGACGGGGTGCAGGCCCCCAGGGTGGTGCCACCGGCGAGGACGGCGATGCTGGCCGCCGCGATCATCCGGCGGCGTGGACGTGAAGTTCGAGATGCCCCGTTCATGCATGCCGCATCGGCCGATCCGACCCTCGACCTTGAGCCACCGTCCGTCGTCGAGCCGGCCGACGGAGAGGGTAGCCGGGCACGCGACCGGGCGGGTGGACCCCGAAGGGTCCCACCCGCCCGGCGGTGGTGGGGCGAGGGAGTCCTACAGGTCGGCCGGGCGCAGCACGAAGGCGATGCCGTGGGCGATCTGGGGGTTGCCCTTGTTGATGTCGAGCTTGCTCGGCACGAGGAAGGGGTCGATGTCGTTGGGGTCGTTGTCGTTGAGCACGACCCACTTGAAGGCCGGCACGACGGGTCGCACCCGGAACTGCGTGCCGGCGAGCGCGGTGTCCAACGGCGTGTTGGGCGCCACGTTGGCGGCGGTGTTCGAGTCGATCGGCGGACCGGGCACCACGTGGTAGAGCAGCACGTTCTCCACGGTGTCGACGCCGAGGCCCTTGACCGCTTCGAAGACCTTGGGCTCGTTCACCTTGAAGAACCCGCCGTAGTACTTCCCGGTGAGGTCGCCGACGAGCACCTGGAAGGCGCGGTCGTTGGGGATCATGGCCGTGAGCTCCACGTCGCCCTGGGTGAGCAGCCCCACCGGCGAGTCGGGCTTGGCCTCGAGCACCGTCAGGACCGCCTGGGTGACGATGTCGAAGTCGTAGGGGTTGCGGTCGAACTCGTCGCCGTCGGCCAGCAGGATGCTGGCCAACGAAGGCGGTGCCTCGGCGCCGGCGGGGGGTGCCAGGGCGATGGTGCCGCCGGCGGCCAGGCCGGCGGTGAGCAGGGCGGTGAGTCGGCGACGGAGTCGCATGGGGTTCCTCCAGGTTGGCGCGGGGTGCAACAGCACCGTGGTCCTGGGTTGCTTCGCCCACCCGGTGCCTGGCGGATGCACGCCGTGCAGACCGCCGCCGACGGATCGGGCCGAGGTGCAGCGCGCGTTCAGGCCCTCACACCCGCCGGTACCTGCGCACCGACATCGGGGCGAACACGGCGGTGATGCCGACGATCCAGAGCACGACGGGTAGGACCATCCCGGAGGTGACCACGCCCACCGACAGCCCGCGCAGCAGGTTGGCCACCAGCGTCACCGGGTTGTTGCGGGCCACGACCTGCAACCAGCCGGGCATGGTCGCCACCGGGGTGAAGGCGGAGGACACGAAGGTGAGCGGGAACAGCCACACGAAGCCGGCGGTCTGGGCGGTCTCGGGGTCCTTCACCGCCATGCCGATGTTGGCCATGATCCAGCTCATGGCCCACCCGAAGGCGACGGCGACGAGGACGAGCAGCAGGCCGGCGAGAACGCCCCCCTCGAATCGGAAGCCGATCAGCATCCCGACCACCACGAGCACCACCGCCACCAGCAGCAGGCGGAACGTGTCGGCGACGATGCGTCCCACCAGCACCGAGGAGCGGCTGATGGGAAGGCTCCTGAAGCGGTCGATGATGCCCTTCTGCAGGTCCTCGGCGAGCCCCACGGAGGTGGCGGCCGCCCCGAACACGATGGTCTGGACCATGATCCCGGGGATGAGGAACTGCGTGTAGGACTCGCCTCCGGCCAGGGACGAGCCGATGGCTCCGCCGAAGACGTAGTTGAACAGCACCACGAACATGACGGGCTGCACGAGCGTGAAGAAGATCAGGTCGGGGGTGCGGGGGAGCACCACCAGGTTCCGCCAGCTGGTGATCGCGCCGTCGTGGACCATGGCGGCGAGCCCCCGGGGTCGGTGCATCGGCGGGACCGGGGCGTGCGCCGGGATCGCGCTGTCCGAGGTGCTCATGATCGGGCTTCCTTCCGTGGTCGCTCCGCGAGCGCCGAGGGTGCGGTGGTGGGCTGGAGCGCCGTGGCGCCGGTCAGGGAGAGGAACACGTCGTCGAGGCTCGGGCGCTCGAGGTGGAAGTCGTCGATCGTGTGGCCTGCCGAGGTGAGCACGGCGATGGCCGTGGCGGCGATCGAGGTGTCCTCGCCGACGGCGAGGTGCAGCGAGCGCGTCGACGGCTCGATCTCGGGTGCCGAGCCGTCGATCTCCTCTGAGAGCAGCGCCCGTGCGGCCTCGAGCCTGCCGCGGTCGTGGAGCTCCACGATCAGGGTTCGGCCGCCGAGGCGGTCCTTGAGCTCGTCGGGCGTGCCCCCGGCGACGGCTCGTCCGTGGTCGATCACCACGATCCGCCCTGCCAGCTCGTCGGCCTCGTCGAGGTACTGCGTGGTGAGCAGGACCGTCGTGCCCTCGGCCACCAGCTCCCGGGTGATGTCCCACAGCTCCAGCCGGCTGACGGGGTCGAGCCCGGTGGTGGGCTCGTCGAGGAACAGCACCTTGGGGTGGCCGACGAGGCTGACCGCCAGGTCGACCCTCCGTCGCATGCCGCCGGAGTACGTGTTCACCTGACGATCGCCGGCGTCGGAGAGGGAGAACCGGTCGAGGAGGTCGCCGGCCCGGCGGGTGGCATCCGCCCGGCTCATGCCCAGCAGGCGGCCCACCATCTGGAGGTTCTCCCGCCCGGTGAGCTTCTCGTCGACTGCGGCGTACTGCCCCGTGAGGCCGATGTTCGCTCGCACGGCGTTCGCTTCTCGCACGACGTCGTGGCCCGCCACGCGGGCGTGGCCCCGGTCGGGGCTGAGCAGGGTGGCGAGGATGCGCACGGTGGTGGTCTTGCCGGCGCCGTTGGGGCCCAGCAGGCCGAGCACCGTCCCCTGCTCGACGTGCAGGTCGACGCCGGCCAACGCCTGGGTCTGGCCGAAGCGCTTCTCGATCCCCTCGACCTCGATGATGGGTGACATGGGCTCGTAGCGTACGAGCCGTCGCCGGGCGGATGGTCTCACTCCGGCCGGGCCGGTGCGGCGCACCGGCTCAGCCTGCGGTCAGGGCTCAGCTGAGCTTCTCGGGGCGGTGCGTCGCCTCGATCATCCGCACCGTGCCCGACAGGGATCGCATCACCAGCGACTGGGTGGTGGCGCCCCCGCGGATGTAGTGCACGCCCTGGAGGAGGTTGCCGTCGGTGATCCCGGTGGCGGCGAAGAAGCAGTTGTCCCCGGCGACGAGGTCGTCGGTGGTGAGGATCCGCGAGAGGTCGTAGCCGGCGGCCTCGGCAGCCGACCGCTCGGCCTCGTCCCGGGGCCAGAGGCGGCCGATCAGCTCGCCCCCCATGCACTTCAGCGCAGCTGCGGCGATCACGCCCTCCGGGGTGCCGCCGACGCCGAAGAGGACGTCGACGCCGGACTCGGGCCACGCGGTGGCGATGGCCGCCGCGACGTCGCCGTCTCCGATGAGGCGGATGCGGGAGCCCGTGGAGCGGATCTCCTGGACGATGTCGTCGTGGCGGGGGCGGTCGAGCACGGTGGCGGTCACCTCGGTGACGTCGATGCCCTTGGCCTCGGCCACCGCTCGAAGGTTGTCGCCGATCGAGGCGGACAGGTCGATCGAGCCCTTGGCCTCGGGCCCGACGGCGATCTTCTCCATGTAGACGCACGGTCCGGGATCGAACATCGTGCCCTGCTCCGACACGGCGATGACCGCGACCGCGCCGCCCCGACCCTTGGAGGTCAGGGTGGTGCCGTCGATCGGGTCGACGGCGATGTCGACGGCCGGGCCGGAGCCGTCGCCGACCTCCTCGCCGTTGTAGAGCATCGGCGCTTCGTCCTTCTCACCTTCGCCGATGATCACCGTGCCCTTCATCGACACCGTGCTCAGGATCAGGCGCATGGCATCGACCGCGGCGCCGTCGGCACCTTCCTTGTCGCCCCGACCCACCCAGCGCGCGGCGGCCATCGCTGCGGCCTCCGTGGTTCGGACGAGCTCGAGGGCGAGGTTGCGATCCGGTGTGGTGGACATGCGCGCAACTTACCGCCTCGTGCCCCGGGCCCCCAACCGTGGGAGCATGTCCCGGTGAGCCGTGACGAACCCGCCGACCAGCCCTCCGAGGACGAGTCCGTCGGCCTCTCCGGCGAACGCTCCGAGGCTTCGGACGGAGCGCCCGGATCGACCGAGCCGGAGGTTGCGGACCTCGAGGAGGACCCGGAGCAGGCGGAGATCCACAGGGTCTCCTACGACTGCAGCCCGTGGGCGGGGGAGACCCGTCGCCTGCTGGCGGGCATGTTGACCAACCAGGGGATACCGCACGTGTGGGAAGGCACCGTGCTGGTGGTCCGTCGCCAGGACGAGGCCGGGGTGGACCTGCTCGTCGAGGAGGTGGCCGCCACCGCCGTCGATGTCCTCGACCCCGACCTGCCCGTGGTCGCCTACGAGGTCTCGGTGCTCCCCTCGTCCACCCAGAACGAGGTCGTGCAGGCGCTCGCCGCCGAGGGCATCCCCCACGAGTGGGATGCGGACGGCGATCTGGTGATCCACGAGGCGGACGCGCCCCGCCTGGAGGAGCTGCTCGAGGAGTTGGCGGTGGAGACCTCGGCGGGCGCCGAGACCGACGAGGCGGACCTTGACGGGATCGAGCTGCACGACCGCCTGACCGCCCTCTTCGTCGCCGCGGACCGCCTCGCCCACGACCCCTCCGACTGGCGCGCGGGCCTCGGGCTGCTCGATGCCGACGAGGCGCTCGACGGCGTCGGGGTGCCCTTCGGATTCGATCGGTCCACCTGGCAGGAGGTGCTGGACGGCTCCGCCGATCTGGTGGCGGCGTTGGCGGAGGCCGCAGAACGGGGCGGCCCGCTGCACGAGCGGGCACCGACCGGCGACGACCCGACCGACGGGCTCGGCGGCCGAGACCACGGTGGGGACGAGCACGGCGAGCGAGCCGCGACCGGATCCGGTGAGGCGAGCGGGCTGGCGGCACTCGGCGGAGTCCCGGTGCTGGGCGGACGGGCGTCCAGGGTGGACGGCACTGCGGTGGACGGCACTGCGGTGGACGGCACTGCGGTGGACGGCACTGCGGTGGACGGC
>CAYQQQ010000034.1:0-5738 GCA_964420125.1 uncultured Microthrixaceae bacterium | reverse complement strand
ACTGCGGTGGATGGCACTGCAGGACGTCCTTCGGGGACGGATCGCTCCCGGTCGGACGTCGATGCCTCGGTGCAGGCTCAGGCGCGCCGGTTGCGCGATCTGCTGCGCCGGATGCTCTGACCTACGATCGGCACGTGGTCATCGCAGAGCTCGAGGGATGGTTCTCCCGGGCCGTCGCTCCCACGAGGCGTGTGGCCGTCGGCGGGATCCGCCTACCGCCCGAAGCGCCCGGTGATGCCGCCTCGATGCTGCTGGGCGGGCTGATGGCCCGTTTCGGACGGGGACTCGACGACGACGACGCCGTCGAGCTCCAGCGCCTGATCCGCGACGTGGAGCTCGACCGCCGCATCCCCCAGCCGCGGCTCCGCCACCGCTTCCAGCAGGACCGTGTCGGTCTGCGTCGCTGCACCCACCGCCTGGTGCAGGACCGGGGCGGCTGGTACCACCTCGACCTCGACCACGCCGGTGGCACACCGGAGCAGCAGGTGCTCGCCGCCGTCTACGCCGCCCGCTCCCTCACCGGGCGGGAGCGGCGCGATGCGGTGGACGGGCTGCGTCGCGGGCTCGGATGGCGCGGCGACCTCGGCCCCGACCTGCTCGGCTACCTGCGCATGGGGACCCCGGCCGGGCACCTGGGACCTGCCGCCGGCTACGCCGATCCGGTCGCATGGGCGATCGGGGTGCTCGGTCTGTCGAGCCTCGACGGTCGCCCGAGCCGAACCCAGGTGCGCAGCGCCTTCCGGCACCGGTTGCGTGCGGTCCACCCCGACCACGGGGGTCGCAGCGATGGCGCCGCCGAACGGATCGCGGAGATCGAGTCGGCCCGGCGCATCCTGCTGGGCTGATCGGATCGTGGCGCGGCGTCGTGCTCCCCGGGCGGTCGACGCCGTCGCGCTGTGGCCGGGCGCGGGGAGCGACGCCCAGCACCCATCGCTGGTGGCGATCGAGTCGGCGCTGGCCCCGTTGCCGGTGCGGCGACTCGACTTCCCCTATCGGCGAGAAGGCCGCAGGGCACCGGACAGGCCACCCCGGCTGGTCGCCAGCATCGAGGCAGACGTGGCGACGCTCTGCGAGGAGCTGGGCACCGTCCCCGCTCGGGTGGTGCTCGGGGGCAGGTCGATGGGCGGGCGCATGTGCTCGATGGCGGTGGCCGACGGACTCGCCGCCGCCGGGGTGGTGCTGATCGCCTACCCCCTGCACCCCCCTGGGCGCCCGGACCGGCTCCGCACGGAGCACCTCGGGGCGCTCCGGGTGCCGTCGCTGTGGATCTGCGGGGATCGGGACCCCTTCGGGACGCCCGAGGAGCTGGCCGAGGCCCAGGCCCTGGTGGCCGGTCCCGTCACCACCTGCACGCTGGCCGGCCGCCACGACCTCAAGGGCCAGGACGAGGCGATCGTGTCGTGCCTGCGTCGCTGGCTCGGGTGTCCCGGCCCTCGTTGAGCTCCTCCAGCTCCCTGCCCGCGGTCTCGGGGATCGCCGTGGCCAGGGTGGCCGCGGCCA
The DNA here is from genome assembly GCA_964420125.1 of uncultured Microthrixaceae bacterium. Classification (GTDB taxonomy): domain Bacteria; phylum Actinomycetota; class Acidimicrobiia; order Acidimicrobiales; family Microtrichaceae; genus CAYQQQ01. The sequence continues at coordinate 4,238 of CAYQQQ010000034.1, read as the reverse complement.
GGGGAGCGAGTGCGAGCCACGAGAAGGCCGTTCCGTAGCCGAGCCGGTCGACGAGCGCACCCGCTGCCAGGAGACCGACCACCGAACCCGTCGTGGCAACGGTGCTGAGCGTCCCACGGGCCGCCCCGCGTCGCGCCGTCGGGAAGAGCTCAGGGGCCAGGGCTCCCATCGCCGGCACCGACAACGTCGCCAGCACCGCGCCGAGCGTGGCGGAGACCCACATGGCGACCCCTTCGAACAGGAAGAACCCGGTGGTGAAGACCGCCAGGCTCACCATCCCGGCGACGATGACCCCGCGCCGCCCCCGGCGATCCGCCCAACGACCTCCGAGGAGGATCCCGACGGCCCCCGGCACCCCGGTGAGCACGATGAACAAGGTGATGCGGGCACCGTCGAAGCCCCGTTCGGCGCGCAGGTAGTCGTTCTGCAGCTGCGAGGACGGTGCGACGAAGGCGTTCACCAGGAAGAACAGCGCTCCCACGACCAGGAGGCGCTGCATCCGGACCCGGTGGCGGGTCGCCGCGGGATCCGTGCGACCGGCCTCGGCGGCCTCGAAGCGCCGGCTCTCGGGCAGGCTGCGGGCGGCGAGTGCGATCAGCGGCAGGGTGAGCAGCCCCACGGCGAACACGAGGCGCCATCCAGCCGGGCCGACGTCCGCCAGCGGGAGGCACACGACCACGGTGCCTGCCCCGAGGCCGTAGCTGAGCGCACCGAGGCCCTGAGCTGCGGCCCGGGAACCTGCGGGGATCTCCTCGACGCTCACGGTGTCGGCGGCCAGCATGGCGGTGATGGCCAGGTTGCGGCTGAGGGTCTGGAGTCCTGCCAGCACCCACAAGGTGGGTGACAGCGCGCTCAGCACGGTGATCACCCCTGCAGCCGCGGCCGACCACACCGCCACCCTCCGTCGACCGATGCGGTCGGCGGAGGCCATCACCACCAGGGTCAGCACGGCGCCGAATCGGGTCACCACGAACACCAGGGACTGCTCACCGGCGGAGCCGTCACCCAGGTCGGCCGACGCGAAGGTGAGCACGTTGGTCAGGAACCCGTAGAGCATGCCGCCGACCACGTGGAACAGGCACATGACCGCCACCACGGTCGACTGCCGGGCATCCAGCCGGTCGGGCATGGTCCACCACGGGTGCCAGCCCTGGCGGGGCGGTGTTCGCAGCGCCCGCCGGATCAACGGGGTGTAGAGCGGACCGAACACCGACATCGCCGGACGGAAGCTCGCCCGCTGACGAACGCGGTAGCGGCCGTCGGGGAGTCGCTCCCACTCGACCACCCGGCGATACTCGTGGAAGGGGCCTTCGACAGCCGTCAGCTCGACCCTTCCCTCGGTGGCGGCATCCGGGGGCGTGCCGACCTCGGATGCCGTCTCCAGCACCAACCGGTCGTCGCGCGGCGCGATCTGCTGCAGCAGCTGCGAACCGCTGAGCTCCCTCTCGACGACCCTGCCCACCCCGACCTCTCGCCCGGGCGTGTCGTGGCGTTGCGGGCCCGCGGCGTCCGGCATCTTAGGAGCCGAGGGGCGAGGTGAGGTGACCGGCGGCCCAGCCCTGGCTGGGCGTCGGGGGGCGTCATACTGGGAGCGTGAGCCGCTACCTGGTGCGTCGCAGCGAGGGCCTGCACGGTGAGGTCCTCGTCAGCGGGGCCAAGAACTCCGCGCTCAAGCTCATGGCTGCATCGGTCCTCTGCGAGGGGCGACACGTGCTGCGCAACGTCCCCGACATCGCAGACGTCGCGCTGATGGCGGGGGTGCTCGAGGCGCTCGGGGTGTCCGTGCACCGTGAGGGTGCCTCGCTGCAGATCCTCCGTGAGGAGAAGGTCACCCCGGTCGCCCCCTACGAGCTGGTCGAGCGCATGAGGGCGTCGACCGCGGTGATCGGACCCCTGCTGGCCGCCTGCGGCGAGGCGCACGTGGCCATGCCGGGCGGTGACGACTTCGGCTCGCGCCCCATCAACATGCACCTCTCCGGGTTGGAGGCGCTCGGCGCCTCCTTCGAGCTCCGCCACGGCATCATCCACGGGCGCGCCGACCAGCTCCGGGGTGCCGAGGTGGTGCTCGAGTACCCGAGCGTGGGAGCGACCGAGAACCTGCTGATGGCCGCCGTGCTCGCCAGAGGGCGCACGGTGGTGTACAACGCCGCTCGGGAACCCGAGATCGCCGACCTCGCGGCGTTCCTCAACCGCATGGGTGCCCGAGTGCTGGGAGCCGGCAGCCCGAACGTGGAGATCGAGGGCGTCGACGAGCTGCGCGCCGTCGAGCACCAGGTCGTCCCCGATCGCCTGGAGGTGGCCACCTTCCTCGGCGCGCTCGGGGTGGCCGGGGGGGAGATCATGCTGCGCAACGTGCGGCCGGACCACCTCGAGATGCTCGTCGAGAAGCTCGGTGCCATGGGCATGAGGGTGTCGCCCGAAGGCGACGGCCTGTGGGCGATGCAGCGGGGCCGTCCCCGTGCGGTGGACGTGGCCACGTTGCCCTATCCGGGCATCGCCACGGACTTCCTGCCCCTGCTCGTCGCCGTGCTGAGCCTCGCCGAGGGCACCAGCTACGCCACCGAGAACGTCTTCTCGGGACGTTTCGGCTACGTCGGTGAGCTGGCCCGCATGGGTGCAGCCATCCGGGTGGAGGGCCATCACCTCGTGATCGACGGGGTGGAGCGGCTCTCGGGCGCGCCGGTGCGGGCCCCCGACATCCGAGCGGGTGCGGCGCTCGTGGTGGCGGCCCTGGGCGCCGAAGGGCAGACGACGGTGCTCGGGGGGGAGCACATCGATCGCGGCTACGAGGACCTGGCGGGCAAGCTCGGGCGCCTGGGGGCCGACGTGCGGCGGGAGCGGGACGACCTCGAGCCCGACGGAACACCGGGTGGCGGCCAGCTGTTGGACCCTCCGTCGGCGACGTAACCTGTCGGCAACCCCGAGCGTGAGAGCAGCATGCAAGAGCAGGTCGAAGAGGTCATCGAGATCATCCGTCCCGCCATCCAGGCCGACGGCGGCGACATCGTGCTGCTCGAGGTCGACGAGGGCACGGGGGTGGTCACCGTCCAGCTCCAGGGCGCCTGCGTGAGCTGTCCGGCTTCCACCGTCACCATGAAGGCGGGCATCGAGCGCATCATGAAGGATCGCGTGCCGGGGGTCACCGCCGTGGTCCAGCCCGACGAAGACCTCGAGCTCGGTACGGCGGTGTCGCTCTGAGCGCACGCTCGCGAGCCCTCGACGCACCCGCCGATGAGCTCCTCGAGCGCGCTCGTCGCGGACAGAGGGTGGCGCTCGCCCGACTGCTCTCGATGGTCGAGCGCGGCGGCGACGGGGCCAGGGAGGTCGCTGCGGCGGTCCATCCCTTCGCCGCCGGCGCCCAGCTGGCCGGGATCACGGGTTCGCCGGGTGCCGGCAAGTCCACGTTGACCAGCTCGCTGTGCTCGGTGCTGCGCGCACGAGACGAGCGGGTGGCCGTGCTGGCCATCGACCCCTCGTCGCCCTTCACGGGCGGCGCCATCCTCGGTGACAGGGTGCGCATGGGCGAGCACGCTCTCGACGACGGCGTGTTCATCCGCTCCATGGCCACCCGAGGTCACCTCGGCGGCCTGTCGGTCGCCACGCCGGAGGCGGCTCGGGTGCTCGATGCCGCGGGGTTCGACCGGGTGATCGTGGAGACCGTCGGGGTGGGCCAGGTCGAGGTCGAGGTCGCCGGTGCCGCCGACACGACCGTGGTGGTCGTGAACCCCGGGTGGGGCGATGCCGTGCAGGCAGCGAAGGCGGGGCTGATGGAGATCGCCGATCTGTTCGTCATCAACAAGGCCGACCGACCCGGAGCCGGCGAGGCTCGGCGCGACCTCGAAGGGATGCTCGCCATGGCCGCCTCGTCGTCCTGGCGGCCCCCCGTGATCGACACCGTGGCGCTGCGCGGCGACGGCGTGGAGGGGCTGGCCGACGAGCTCGAGCGTCACAGGTGCTGGTTGCGCGACAGCGGCGAGGGCGCCCGTCGCAGGGAGCAGCGGGCCGAGCGGGAGCTCCGCGACGTGGTCGCCGCCCGGCTGGTGGAGCGAGCGGAGCAGCTCTGCGACGGACCGGCGTGGACCGAAGCCCTCCGGGGGGTCGTCGATGGGCGGACGGACCCGTGGTCTGCTGCGGACGGGCTGCTCGGGGACGCATCCGCCTCCTCGAAGGGTTCGTCGGAGCCCTAGGAGACTGCTGAGCAAGTCGCTTCTAGGATCGGTGGTGGGTCCGGGAAGTGG
>CAYQQQ010000033.1:0-39665 GCA_964420125.1 uncultured Microthrixaceae bacterium | reverse complement strand
ATCACCACACGCGAGGCCCCGACCTCCGACTCTGACGTGTATCAGCGCGCGTCAAGGACCCGCCACGAGCCGGGATCGAGGCGTCCGAGACGCCGGCCGAGCGCGTGGTCAGGGCGCCGGTCACTCCGGTGCATCTCTGTGGACCGGGATGGTTGATCGATGGCCTGGACCGCCGCCGCACCAGTGGACTGGAGCAAGAGTCGGCCGGCGCGCTGCAGCCGGTGATCAGAGAGGCCCAGGGAGCGAGCCAGAACACGAGAATGCGCACGAGCGCTCTCATCGAGGTCACCTCCCCGGCACTGTCAGACCACTCCGGTAGGTTCTTCTCGATCCGGATGAAGGGATGACGGTGGCTGACAACGCCGCGCTGAGCAACGCCATCTCGAGCTTCGCAGCTGAGGCGACCAGGAAGCTCTCTGCTATCAGCGTGACCGGCGAGCGGGAAGATCAGATCCGCGGGCCGCTCGAGGCGCTGTTTCGCGATCTCGCTGACCTCTGCGGAATCGGGCACTCACACGTGGTTCTCGTCGGTGAGGCGTCGCTGGCCGACCTGAAGACCCGCCCTGACTACGCGGTCCAGCGGCACAACGCGCTGGTCGGGTTCATCGAGGTGAAGGCCCCGGGCAAAGGGGGGGACCCCCGGAAGTACAAGGAGAAGCACGACAGAGACCAGTGGGCGAAGCTCCAGTCCCTTCCGAACATCCTCTACACCGACGGCAACGAGTTCTCCCTGTGGAGGGACGGCGAGCTGGTCGGGAAGGTCGTCAAGCTCGTTGGCGACATCGCCACCGACGGTGCTGCGATCACCGACGCCCCGGGCCTGCTCGGCACCATCGACGACTTCCTCAACTGGCAGCCCGTCGCCCCTAAGACGCCGAAGCAGCTCGCCGAGCTGACCGCCCGCGTCTGCCGCCTCATGCGCGATGAGGTCGCCGAGCAACTGGCCATCGCCAACCCTGCCCTCACCAGCCTGGCCGGCGACTGGCGCAAGCTCCTGTTTCCCGACGCAGATGACCAGCGGTTCGCCGATGGCTACGCGCAGGCCGTCACGTTCGGCCTGCTGGTGGCGCGAGCGCGAGGGATCAGCCTGTCGAACGGGATCGGGCCTGCGGCGCACGCGATCGGAACGTCATCGCTCATCGGCAGCGCGCTCTTCGTCCTCACCATGAACACCGAAGACCACCACGCCCTCAAGACCTCGCTCGGCACCCTCGCCCGCGTGCTCGAGGTCGTCGACTGGCCGAAGATCTCGAAAGGCAAGACCGAGTCGTGGCTGTACTTCTACGAGGACTTCCTCTCCATCTACGACTCCCAACTACGCCGGAGGACGGGCTCCTACTACACACCTCCACAGGTCGTGACGGCGATGACGGGCCTGGTGGAAGAGGCGCTGCGCACTCGATTCGGCCGCCCCGAGGGCCTCGCCACTGACGACGTCACCCTCGTCGATCCGGCGGTGGGCACCGGCACCTTCCTCCTCGCCGCGCTCCGGTCGATCGCCGCGACCGTCGAGCGAGACCAGGGAGCGGGGGCGGTGGCTGGGCGGATCGAGGATGCACTCGCCCGCCTGATCGGATTCGAGGTACAACTCGGCCCCTACGCGGTAGCGCAGCTGCGCCTGTTGGCCGAGCTCGCCGACATGGGGGTTTCGCCCTCCTCTGAACTCCGCACGTTCGTGACCGACACGCTGGCCAACCCCTACGTCGAGGAGGAGCAGATGGGCTCCATCTACGAGCCCATCGCCGAGTCGCGGCGCCTCGCCAACGAGATCAAGAAGAACCAGCCGGTCCTCGTGGTGATCGGCAACCCGCCCTACAAGGAGAAGGCGAAGGGCAGGGGCGGGTGGGTCGAATCGGGCAACCCTGCGGCCAAGGTCGCTGCGCCGCTCGCCGAGTGGACCCCTCCGAAGGACTGGGGCGCCGGTGCGCATGCCAAGCACCTGCGGAACCTCTACGTGTACTTCTGGCGATGGGCGACGTGGAAGGTGTTCGATCACCACGACGACCACGACACCGGGATCGTGTGCTTCATCACCGTCGCCGGCTTCCTGAACGGCCCGGGGTTCCAGAAGATGCGCGACTACCTCCGCCGCTCGACCGATGAGCTCTGGGTGATCGACTGCTCCCCCGAGGGACACCAGCCCGAGGTGAACACGCGTGTCTTCCAGGATGTCCAGCAGCCGGTGTGCATCGTGCTCGCCAGCCGGTCGGGAACATCCGGCCATGGCACTCCTGGACGGGTGCGCTACCGCTCGCTCCATGCGGGACACCGAGATGCCAAGTTCGATGAACTGGCGAGCGTGGGCCTCGGTGATGACGGCTGGATCGACTGCCCGTCAGGATGGCGCGATCCGTTCCTCCCGGCCTCCACCGGCGAATGGCCGACGTTCCCCGCCCTCGACGAGCTCTTCGTCTACGACGGCTCGGGTGTGATGCCCGGCCGGACCTGGGTGATCGCCCCCGACCGAACGACCCTGTCCGAACGATGGAACCGACTCGTCACAGCAAGCCCGGGCGAGAAGGAGGATCTCTTCCAGCCTCACCAGGGAGGAGATCGGAGCACGACGAAGGTGTTGAAGGCCGGCCTTCCCGGCCATCCGTGCGATCTCACCCCCGTTGGAGAGTCGAGCGAACCGGTGGTTCCCCCGACCCGGTACGCATTCCGATCGTTCGATCGCCAGTGGATCATCCCCGACAACCGCCTCATCAACCGGCCGAACCCCAGCCTCTGGGCAGCTCACTCCGATCATCAGTGCTACTTGACCGCCCTTCACCGCACATCTCCACGAGTCGGACCCGCTGCGACTCTCTGCGCCCCGGTACCCGACCTTGACCACTACAAGGGCAGCTTTGGGGGTCGGGTGATCCCCCAGTGGCTCGACGATGCGGCGACGGTCACCAACGCTCGCCCCAACCTCGTCGCGCACCTGAGCGACCGTCTGGGTGAGGAGGTCGACGGCACCGACGTCTTCGCGTACACCGTTGGAACGGTCGCCAATCCGGCGTTCACCGCCCGGTTCATCGACGACCTCTCCACGCCAGGCCTTCGAGTGCCGCTCACCGCCGACCCATCGCTGTTCGATCCGATGGCCGAGCTCGGCCGCCGGGTCGCGTGGCTGCATTCCTACGGCGAGCGATTCGTTGACCCGTCGTCCGGTCGGGCCGCCGGTCCACCCCGACTGCCCGCGGAACGCGCCCCTAAGGTTCCGGCCGAAGGCAGCATCCCGAGCGACCCCGGCCAGATCGCCGACTCGCTCGACTACGACCCCTCGACGCAACGGTTGCTCGTCGGTGCCGGCTACGTGGACAACGTCACACCAGCCATGTGGGACTACGAGGTGTCGGGTCTGCGCGTGATCCACCAGTGGTTCAGCTACCGCCGTGCCAATCGGGAGAGACCACTGATCGGCGACAAGCGGCCGCCCTCTCGACTCATGGAGATCCAACCCGATCGCTGGCTCCCGGAGTACACGACCGACCTTCTGAACCTGCTCAACGTCCTTGGCCTGCTGGTCGACCTGGAGGCCGAGCAGGCTGAGCTGCTCGATCGCATCTGCGACGGTCCGCTGGTCACCCTGGCGGAGCTCCGGGAGGAGGGGGCCCTCGACCTACCGGTCGGGTACCCGACCAAGCCCTTCCGCAGGGAGGCTCCGTCCGACGCACCGCCCCTGTTCGAGTGACCGAAGCACGCTGTTGCACTTGTTGCGTTTACTGGTATCGTTGGATCCTCGAAGGCAGGCAGGTGACGACATGAGCGACGTACTCGAAGTCCGACCCGGATCGGTGGGTCCCAAGGAGCTCGACGCCTTCGAGCGCGCACTCGACGGCGTCCCGAACCGTACGGCGCAGACGCCTCGCCTGGTCGGACCGGACGGTGTGGGCATCGAGCTCCCGCGGGAGATCCATGATCTCCTGGTCTCCATCGTCGAGACCTTGAAGGCCGGCAACGGCGTGTCGGTGATCCCGCTGCACGCGGAGCTCACCACGGTCGAGGCCGCACAGCTCCTCAACGTGAGCCGGCCGTTTCTCATCAAGCAGCTCGAGGCCGGCGTGCTCCCGCACCACATGGTCGGCACCCATCGGCGCCTCAGGCTCGCCGACGTGCTCGCCTACCGGGACCAGCTCGACGAGAGGGCCAACGAGGCGCTCGACGCCATGGCAGCCGAGGCCGAAGAGCTCGGCCTCTACCAGTAGTCGAACCGCAGATGCCGAGATTCGTCGTCGTCCTCGATGCGAACGTCCTCTACGGCATCGAGGTCACCGACCTGCTGGCGACCATGGCCACGCGCCGACTGTTCCAACCGCACTGGTCGTCGCAGATCATGGAGGAGGTGCGGCGCAACCTCGGCCTGCGAGTCGATCTCGACCGCTCTGCTATCGAACGGCGACTCGACCTCATGAACAGCGCCCTGCCCGATGCGCTGGTGGAGGTGCCCACCAGCCTGATCGACGCCATGCCCGTCAACGACAAGGACCGGCACGTCCTCGCGCTCGCGGTGCACGTGGGTGCGCCCACCATCGTCACCGACGACCTCCAGGACTTCCCCGCCGAGGCCTGCGAGCCGTTCGGCGTCGAGGCGGTCAGCGCCGACACCTTCGTCCTCCACCAGGTTGACCTCTACCTCGGTGACGTGCTGGCGAGCATCGACGCGATGGCGGAGCGCCGCCGGCGGCACCCCAAGACTAGAGCGGAGATCATCGATCGACTCGAGGCGCACCTGCCCACCGCGATGGCAGCGATCTCCCGAGGTGCGCCGGATCGTGACGAGGTGCCGTGACCACCCGACCGTGCAGCCGGAGGGCCCCGCTGTTGCACAGTTGTTGCACAATTGGTGCACAGGACGCATCGGAACGGAACGACCGCTGACAGCTCTGGGCGGACGCACCGACTCGACCTGATCCGCAATGTCGCACAGATGTTGCACATGCCGATCTGGTCGAATGAGATGCGGGTTCGAACACGCTCGCGGCTAGAACAGGACACGGAGGTCCTGCCGTGCCGTACCCGTCGCCAGTAGCCGCCGCGCTGAGCGGTGCAAGCCTCGGCCAGCTCCAGTACTGGAGAGCTGGTGGAGACAGCGCCCTGTTGGCGCCCGAGCTTCCCCGAGCCGGCGGTCGCGTCCTCTATTCGTTCCGCGACGTGATCGCTCTGAGGACCTTCGTGTTTCTGCGCGAGTCGGTTTCGCTCCAGCGCGTCCGGAAGGCCGTCTCCACGCTGCGCGAGCTCGGGAATACCGAGCACCTCTCGCAGTACCGACTCGTGACGGAAGGATCCTCGATCATCCTCCTTCCACCCGACGGCGACGTCGCCATCGATCTTGTCGAACAGCCCGGTGCAGGTCGTCTCGCTGGCACGCTCGGCGAAGTGTTCGCGCCCTTCACCAACCAGCGTGGCGATCAGGTCGTCGATCTCCTGCGGCCGAGGCGGCACCTCGCAGTCGACCCGGAGACCCTCGGCGGCTATCCGATCGTGAGCGGAACCCGCGTCGCGTTCGACTCGGTCGCCTCACTCGTGCGCGACGGCGTGGGTCCCGCCGAGATCAAGGGCTTCTACCCGTCGGTCAGCGCTGCAGGGGCGAGGGACGCGACCGACTTCGCCGACGAGGTCGACCGGTACCGGTCGGGCGACCTCGGAGTGGCGTGAAGGTCCTGCTCGACGAGAACGTGCCGATCCAGACGTTGGACCTGCTCAGTCGCGTCCTGCTGGGACACCCGATCGAGCACGTCGACCGACTCGGCTGGAAGGGCAAGAAGGACCGGTTCCTGCTCCCCGATGCAGCCAACGCCGGATACGAACTCCTGGTCACCAAGGACTCGAACCAGCTGAGCGACCCCGACGAATGCCGTCTGATCAAGACCTCCGGTATGCATCACGTCAGGTTCCGCCAAGGCGACGGGCTTCGAGGACTCGGCGCCACGGTGGCATCGGTCGTAGTCGCCATGCCTCAGATCGTCGAGGAGCTCGCCGCCGTCGAGGGGCAACGGCTCGTGAAGATCAGCGGGATCAACCCGACTCGACGGCGTCACGAGACGATTGATCCATCACAGGATCCACCGCCGTACTGGTAGCCGACGGGTTCGGCTCGAACAGATCCTTCACGAGGTGGCGAGTTGGCGTTCGCGTTGTGCCGCGAACTCGATGGCGGCCCGGACGTGCTCGGGCGTCAGCTCCGAGAGATCGTCGACGATCTCCTCGTGTCTTGTCAGGCTGTTTCGTCGAGAAATCGTTGAGTTCGGGAATTTTCGGGTTCGTGGCGCGTTCGTGCTGGTGACACTGCCAGCATCGAACGGAGACGCCATGGCCAAGTCGAAGCGGGGACGCCCGACCGTCGAGATTGCCGTCGCTCGATCCCCGGGCGCTCGGGCAGACACCTCGACGCTGAACACGCTCGGGATCGCACCGCCCGACCTCGTCCAGCAGGACCAACGGTTCACCCAGGAGATCGGAGAGGCCGCGCACGAACATGGCTTCCAGGCCGTCCGCTCTCCGTCCGCCACCGGCGTCGACCACGTCCTGGCGGTCTTCCCCGAGAAGCTTGCGGGCGCCGTCCTCGACGTGAGACTCCTCGGCGAGTGGACTACCCCGGACGACCTGGCCGCGATCGAACCATGAGCACCGATTCCAAGCCTCCATGCCGAACCTGGGCACTGCCAACACCACACATGTGTATGCTGACCTGCATGCAGAGCACGAGCGTGAGGATCGACGCGACGACCCACGATGAGCTCAAGCGGCTGGCTTCGGAGATGGACACCACAGTCGGCCACACCGTGGCGATTGCCGTCCGTGCGCTCCGGCAGACCCGCGTCGGCGCGGACCTGGCGGCGCCGCTTCGAGACGACGAGACCGACTGGCTCGATGCCGAGCTCGGGTGATGTCGTCGAGATCGAGCTCGGTGCCCCCGAAGGACGGGAAGCCGGGATGCGTCGTCCTGCGGTGGTCGTGACGGCACAGCGAATCCTGGATGCAGCGCCATCGGTCATCCAGGTCGTGCCGTTGACCAGCACGATTCGCTCCTTTCACTCCGAGGTCGTCATCGAACCCGACCCCGCCAACGGCCTTGTGGTCCCGTCTGCGGCGCAGTGCCAGCACATGCGAGCGGTCTCACTGGGCCGTATCGTCGAGATTCGAGGCAACGTGGGAGCGATCGCGTTGACCCAGGTCCGCGAGACGATCGCTGTGATCCTGGATCTGCCCTGACGCCGTCCCGAACGCCGCACTCCCGGCGTTCGGGGACAGGCCGATGCCAGCGGCGGCCGGTAGGGTGTGCGCCGTGATCCTGTCCGACCGCACCATCCGCGCCGAGATCGCTGCCGGCCGCATCGTCGTGGACCCCTTCGATGCCGACATGGTCCAGCCGAGCTCGCTGGACGTGCGTCTGGACGACCGGTTCCTGGTGTTCCGCAGCCACACCCGTGCGGTCATCGACGTGAAGCAGGACCTGTCCGATCTCACCGAGCTCGTCAAGGCCACCGATGACGAGCCCTTCATCCTCCATCCGGGCGAGTTCGTGTTGGGATCCACCGCCGAGCGGGTGGCGCTGCCCGACGACATCGTGGGCAGGATCGAGGGGAAGTCCAGCCTCGGCCGGCTCGGGCTGCTGATCCACACCACCGCCGGGTTCGTCGACGCAGGGTTCGAGGGCTACCTCACCCTCGAGCTGTCCAACGTCGCGACCCTGCCGATCACCCTGTACCCGGGCATGAAGATCGGCCAGATCAGCTTCCTGCGCATGGACAGCCCGGCGGAGTTCCCCTACGGCTCCGGCTCGCTGGGCTCCAAGTACGCCGGCCAGGAGGGCCCTACCCCGAGCCAGTACTGGAAGAACTTCCAACGCTGAGCCGCGCCGCTCGTCGCTGTCGCCACCGCCGCCACCGCAGCATCGTCCACACCGCCACGGCGACGAGTACGAGGAACGCCAGCACCGGCACCACGATGGCCAGCAGAGTGAGCACGGCGGACACCACGTCCTCGATCAGAGACACCACCGGGTTGCCGATCCCTCCGGTGGTGGCGGTCACCGCGGGTCGGGCGGCGCTGCGGGCGGCCTGCACCGTGCCGCCCAGGGCGGCACCCGTCAGCGCGGCGAGCCACGGGTGGCTGTCGCTGAGCAGGCTGGCCTGAGCGCCGAACACGATGGCGCCTGAGATCGGGGCGACGACCAGGCCGACGGCGTGGAGGGCCGAGTCCAGCGCCGGCACCTTGTCGCCGACGAGGTCGAGCGCGAAGAGCACGCCGAGCACGATCAGCACCGGGGTGGAGCCCAGCTCCGTGTAGGAGCCCTCGAGCTCCACCACACCGAGGCGCTGGGCGAGGCCGAGCAGGAACAGCGGGATCCAGGCGTTCAGCCCTGACGCCGCGCCCAGGCCGACGGCGCCGAGCAGGTTGGTGAACTGGGTCAGCTCGATGGCACCCAGGGTGCCACGCCGGCACCCCGCTCGGCTCGCCGGTCTGGCGGCAGGGTCAGCTCTCGGCGTCGATGGCGGTGCCCGCCGACGCCAGCGGAGCGGCGGACTCGATGGCCTCCAGCAGGTGCATGGCCAGGTCACCCACCTTCACCTGGTCCTCTTCGACGCCCTGGGCCTTCACCCCGTCGTCGATCATCACGTAGCAGAACGGGCAGGCGGTGGCGATGCGGGTGGCTCCGGTCGCAAGCAGCTCCTGGGAGCGCTCGACGTTCACCTGCTTGCCGATGTGCTCCTCCATGAACATGCGCCCGCCGCCGGCACCGCAGCACATGCCCTTGGTGCCGTTGCGGGTGGCCTCCACCACCTCGACGCCGCCGAGGGAGCCGATCACCTTGCGAGGCGCCATGTACACGTCGTTGTGGCGGCCCAGGTAGCAGGAGTCGTGGTAGACGATCCGCTCGTCGAGGGAGGCGCCCGCCAGGTCGAGGCGGCCGGTCTCGATGAGCATCTCCAGGAACTGGCTGTGGTGGATCACCTCGTAGTCGCCACCCATCTGGGGGTACTCGTTGCCCAGCGTGTTGAAGCAGTGGGGGCACTGGGTGATGATCTTGCGCACGCCCATGCCGTCGAGCGTCTCGATGTTCTGCATGGCCAGCATCTGGAAGATGTACTCGTTGCCGGAGCGACGGGCGGGGTCGCCGGTGCACATCTCCGAGGGGCCCAGGATGGCGAAGCTCACCTCGGCGCGCTGGAGCAGCTTGGCCATCGCCTGGGTGACCTTCTTGTTCTTGTCGTCGAAGGACCCGGCGCAGCCCACCCACAGGAGGAACTCCGCGGTGAACGGGTCGCCACCGTCGATGATGTCGATGCCGTCGAGGTCCTTGGCCCAGTCGGCGCGCTCGGACTGCGACATCCCCCACGGGTTGCCGGAGTTCTCCATCCCCCGGTAGGCGCTGCCCAGCTCGGTGGGGAAGTTGGACTCCATCAGCGACAGGTAGCGCCGCATGTCGAGGATCTTGTCGAGGATCTCGATGTTCACCGGGCAGTTCTCGTCGCAGGCCTTGCAGGTGGTGCAGCTCCACACCTCCTCGGGTGTGATCCGCTCGAACACCGAGTCCGCGCTGATCACGATCTCGGGATCCACGCTCAGCGGCGGCGACACCTTCGGGCTGCCGGTGGCGTCCATCACCTCACCCGTCTTGAGCACGATCTCGCGGGGGTCCAACGGCTTGCCGGTGGCGTGGGCCGGGCACACGGCGGTGCAGCGCCCGCACATCGTGCAGGCGTCGGTGTCGAGCAGCTGCTTCCAGGTGAAGTCCTCCACGACCGAGGCGCCGAAGCTCTCCATCTCGGTCTCCATGAGGTTGGGCATGGCCTTCATGGCGCCCTTCGGGCGATCCCGGTCGCTCAGGTACATGTTGAGCGGAGAGGTGAAGATGTGCCGCAGCATCGTGATCGGCAGGATCAGCAGGAAGGCCACGAAGCTCAGCACGTGGATCGACCACAGCACGAGCTGCACCGCGTCGAGCGCGCTGTCGCTCAGGCCGTCGAAGGCGTAGGACAGACCCCATCCGACGAAGGCGGCCTTCTCGTAGCTCGGCTGGCCCTCCAGTGCGATCCGGGCACCCTCGGCCAGGAACCCGCTCACCCCGATCAGCAGCAGGATCCCGAGGATCAGGGCGTGCTCGGGCTTGGTCTTGATGCGGATGCGGTAGGGCTTCTGGACGTAGCGCCGCACGATCGCCCACACCACGCCCACCACGAACACCACGCCGGCGGCGTCGGCCACGAAGGCGTAGGCCTTGTAGACGTCGCCGTGGAGGAACTTGAGGCTCTCGGGAGCCTGGTGGTTGATCTCCAGCACCATGGTCACCGCCAGGAGCACCACGAAGCCGAAGTAGATGAGCGAGTGCATCACGCCCGCCGCCGGGTCGCGCAGCAGCGTCTGCATGTAGAGGCCTGCCCGCAGGTTCTCCATGCGCTTCTTGGCGTTGCGCGGGGTGAGGTCGCGACGGTCAGGTCCACCACGGGGCCAGTTCTTCATGCGCTGGGCGAACATGAAGGAGCCGTAGACCAGCACCACGGGGATCACCGTGTAGAACACGAGCCGCATCCAGTCGGGGATGCCGGCGAACACCGCGCGTGAGACCGGTGACTCGTCGTGCCACCCGGTGACGAACTCGTAGATGAGACCGGATCCGGCGGTGACGACGGCGATCAGCACGCCGATCAGGATGGAGATCTGGTACGGCTGGAGGCGCTTGGGGCCGGGCACGGGAGCCTTCTCGGCCTCGGCCTCCTCGGTGGCGGTGTCGGTGGCGCTCATCGCCGGTCAAACTACCGCGACCGCTCCGCGGCGCACATTTTCCCCGCCGGTGCGTTCCTGCGGTGGTGCATCCCCACCCGGGGTCGGAACGGTGGACTTGAATGGGACCGTCGAAAGGTGTGCCGATGCGGGTGATCGCTCTCGCCGGAGCCAAGGGTGGTGTGGGCAAGACCGCGATGGCGGTCAACTTGGCGATGCTGTCGTCGCAGGCCGGGTACCGCACGCTGTTGTGGGACCTCGACCCGCAAGCCGCAGCGACGCACTGCTACCGGCTGAAGGCGAAGGTGAAGGGGGGCGCCAGCCGGATGTTGGGCGGCAAGCGCGACCTCCAGGCCTTCGTGCGCGAGACGGACTACGAGAACCTCTGGGTGGTCCCGGCCGATCGCAGCTTCCGGGTGGTGGACACCGTGCTCTCGGCTCGTCGATGGCCGGAGCGGGCGGTGCGCAAGCTGATCCGACCGGTGGCGGAGGACTACGACATCGCCATCCTCGACTGCGCGCCGGGCCTCGGGGTGATGGCCGAGGCGGTGTTCGCCGCCACCGACCTCGTCGTGGTGCCGGTGATCCCCGCGCCGCTGTCGCTGCGGGGACTGGATCAGGTGAGCGAGTTCGTCGAGGAGCACCACCGGGGGCTCTCGGTGCTGGCGGTGCTGTCGATGGTGGACCGGCGCAAGGTGCTCCACCGCCAGATGCTCGAGCGCGTCAAGGGCGATCCGCGGTTCTCGATCGCCGCGGTCCCGCTGTCGTCATCGGTCGAGCGGATGGGCTTGGAGCAGATCCCTGCGGTGGTGGCCTCGCCGCGCAACCTTGCCGCCAAGGCGCTCACCCAGCTGTGGGTGGACGTCGAGGACCGTCTGGGCCTGAGCTCGTGAGCTCGGGAGAGCTCCGGCTACCTCGACGACCCGGCTGACACGGTCGCCTCGTCGCCCACGCCGGGCGGCTCGTGGTACGGGCCGTCGGATGCTCCCACGTGGCGTGGCGTCCAGACCGCCGCGAACGCCGCGGCGAGCAGGGCGAGCCCCATGCTCACCCACATGGCGCTGCCCCAGCCGTCCACGAAGGCCTCCCGCGCCGCCGCCAGGATCGGTGCGCCGGAGGACCCGGCTTGCTCCGCCACGGCCACCGCTCCCCCGATGCCCTCCCGCACCGCGACGGCGGCTTCTGGGGCGAGCCCGCCGGTGGCGCCCGCCACGGCGTCTCGGTAGCTGGCGCTCAGCACGCTGCCGATGAGTGCGATGCCGAGCGCCCCGCCCAGCTCTCGCACCGTGTCGTTGAGCGCGGACGCGACGCCCTGCTCCTCTGCCGGCAGCGATCCGGTGATGGCCGCCGTGCTGGGGGTCATCACCATGCCCATGCCGCCGCCGAGCACGAGGAGCCCGGGCAGCACGGAGAGGTAGCCCCCGTCGACGCTGGCCAGCGATGCCATCAGGGCGAGACCACCGGCGATGAGCAGGCTCCCCACCACCAACATCGTCCGGAGACCCACACGGCGGGTCAGCAACGGAGCGACGCTGG
The DNA here is from genome assembly GCA_964420125.1 of uncultured Microthrixaceae bacterium. Lineage (GTDB taxonomy): Bacteria > Actinomycetota > Acidimicrobiia > Acidimicrobiales > Microtrichaceae > CAYQQQ01. Next base: position 27,416 of record CAYQQQ010000033.1, on the reverse strand, counting down.
ACAAGGGCATCATCACCACCGCCATCGGCAGCATGGCCACCGAGGCCCGCAGGGCGCTGAAGCCGAGCACAGCCTGCAGGAACTGCACGAGCACCAGGAACACCGCCATCATCACGGCGAACACCAGCAGCAGGCTCATCGAGCCGGCCGCCAACGGTCGGCGGCGGAACACTCGGAGCTGGATCAGCGGATGGGGGTTCCGCAGCTCCCAGGGGACGAAGGCCAGCAACGCCAGGCCACCGATCATGAGGCCGGAGAGGGTGGTGGGAGCCGCCCAGCCCACCTCGGGGCCCTCGTGGATGCCGAGCACGATCCCGCCCACTGCCAGGGCCGACAGGAGCGAGCCGACGGCGTCGAAGCGCCCGCCGTGGTGCTCGTGGGAGTGGGGCACCACGGCGACCGTCATCGGGAGCGCTGCGAGGCTGAGGGCGATCGGCAGCACGAACACCCAGGGCCAGGAGCTCTTGTCGACCACGAACGACGACACCAGCAGACCGACGATCCCCCCGACGCCGGCGAGGCCGGCCCAGAGGCCCACGGCCCGGTCCCGGTCCTCGCCCGGGAAGCTCGACGTGATGACGGACAGGGTCACCGGCATGATCATGGCGGCGCCGACGCCGGCGACGACCCTCGACGCGATGAGCTGGCCGACCTCGGTGGAGAAGGCGGCCGCGGTGTTGGCCACCACGAACACCACCAGGCCCGTGATCAGGACCTTCTTGCGTCCGAAGCGGTCACCGATCGCCCCGATGGGCATCAGCAGCGCAGCCAACGCCACGACGTAGCCGTTGATGATCCACAGCAGCTCGCTCTGGGAGGCACCGAGGTCGGCGGCCAGGTCCTGCTGGGCGACGTTGAGACCTGACACCGACGCCACCACCCCGACCAGCGCCGTGAGCATCGCTGCCAGGATCCAGCGGCGGCGGACAGGATCCGCCACCACGTCTTCGGGCGGTGCGGCATCGAGCAGCGGGTCGGGGAGCTCGGAGTCGTGCATCGGAACCTCGGGTTCGAGGCGAGCGGGGGTGCTCGCGTGAAACAGTACGAGACGGTATCGTACTGAAGATGACGACGACCTCGACCATCAGGCTCCGGAGATCTCTGTCACAGCCGCCTCCGGTAAGGTCGGCCCCAGCCATGGATCCCCGTGTCGCCCGCACACATTCGGCGGTGATCGAGGCTGCCACCGCGCTGCTGGCAGAAGGCGGCCCGGACGCCTTGACCGTCGACGCGGTGGTGGCGCGCTCCGGCGTGGCGAAGTCCACCCTGTACCGCCACTGGGCCACTCGCGACGAGCTGGTGGCGGAGGTGTTCAACTCCTGTGCCCCGGTCCTCGACGCGCCGTCGGCCCACCTCGGTGCACGAGCCGCCCTGGTGGAGGTGATGCGTCAGCTGGCGGCCAGCCTCCGCGACCCCAACTGGCGCCGACTGCTCCCGGCGCTGCTGCTCCTGCGGCTCCGCCACCCCGAGATCGCCGACATCGAGTCGGACCTCTCGGATCGGCAGCAGGGCATGATGGCGGAGGTGCTGGCCCGGTGCGTCGAAGAGGGCGTGGCGAGCCCGGCCATCCTGGAGGACCTGGAACGATCCCTCACGCTGCTGCTGGGCCCGCTGGTGATGGCGTCGTTGCTCGGCCAGATCGACGTCGACGACGACCTGGCCGATCGCAGCGTGGAGCAGTTCCTCGCAGCAGTCCCCTGAGCCCCCAGGCGCGTCTCAGGACCCGGCGCTGGCCTGGGCGGCCACCGCCGCGGCCTTCGCACGAACCGCGTCGGCGTCCATCAGGTAGCGCTGGTCGACCGGCAGGTCCTGGACGGGCACGAAGTCCTCGCCCAGCTCGTAGCGCAGGGGGACCCCGGTGGGGATGTTGAGCTCGGTGATCTCGTCGTCGGAGATCCCCTGGAGGTGCTTCACGAGCGCTCGCAGGGAGTTGCCGTGGGCGGCCACCAGCACGCGCAGGCCTGCGGACAGGTCGGCCACGATGGCGTCGTACCAGTAGGGGAGCATGCGCTGCACCACGTCCTTCAGGCACTCGGTGGCGGGGACCAGCTCCGGGGGCATCGAGGCGTAGCGGGGATCGTCGTTGGGGTTGAACTCGTTGTCGGGCGCGATCGGCGGAGGCGGCACGTCGTAGCTGCGACGCCACACCTTCACCTGGTCCTCGCCGTAGCGCTCGACGGTCTCGGCCTTGTTCCGGCCGGTCAGGTCCCCGTAGTGACGTTCGTTGAGCCGCCAGCTGCGGCGCACGGGCACCCAGAGGCGTCCCATCGACTCGAGCGCCAGGTCGGCGGTGCGGATGGCCCTGAGCTGCACCGAGGTGTGCACCACGTCGGGGGCGAACCCCGCATCGGCCATCATGGGGCCGGCAGCCACCGCTTCGGCGCGGCCGGCCTCGGTGAGGTCGCAGTCGTACCAGCCCGTGAAGAGGTTCAGCCGGTTCCACTCGCTCTCGCCGTGTCGGAGCAGTACGAGCTGGTGCATCGGTGGGGCCTCCGCTGGAGCGGGCGCGTGGACCGCGCCGGACGGATCCGATGCTGCCCCAGCGGCCGCGGGTGCCACAACCCGCACCGTCCGCCGAGGGGGCGTCACGGTTGTCCCGCGCCCCGGCGATGGGGGACACTCCCGGGATGCAGGACGGGAGCACCTCGGGGTCCGGCTCCGCCGGAGTGCCACGTGTGAGCGTCGTGGTTCCCTGCTTCAACTCGCTGCGCTGGCTGCCGCAGACGCTGGAGTCCATCCTCGCCCAGAGCTGCTCCGACTTCGAGGTGGTGCTGGTCGACGACGGCGGCAGCGACGATCTCGCGGGCTGGGCCGAGCACCTCGGGGACGCCCGGGTGAGGGTGGTGCGCCAGGAGAACGCCGGGGTGTCGGCGGCACGCAACCGGGGGGTCGAGGAGGCCCGAGGCGAGCTGGTGGCCTTCTGCGACTCCGACGACCTCTGGGAACCGGACACGTTGGAGCTGCTGGTCGCCCGCTTCGACGAGGATCCCTCGGTGGGGTTGGTGTACGGCTGGTACGACGTGATCGACGCCGAGGGCGAACCGACCGGGCGTCGGTCGGCCTACGACTGGGAGGGCGACATCTGGGAGCGCCTGGTCACGGCCAACGCCGTCCCCATGTCGGCGGCGATGGTGCCCCGCCGGGTGTTCCTCGAGCTCGGCGGCTTCCGGGTGAACCGCGACCGGTTCCCGATCGACGTGGAGGACTGGGAGCTCTGGCTCCGCCTGGCCGACTCCTACCGGGCGGCGGTGGTCAAGCGGTACCTGCTCCACCATCGCCGTCACGACACGAACTCGACGTCCTCCAGCGTCGACTCCCTGGATGCTGCGTACCGCTACCTCCTGCGGACCGCCTTCGATGGCCAGCCACCCGAGCGGCTGGCGCTTCGACCGACCGCCACGGCACGTTCGGAGATGCTGCTCGGGTGGCACAGCCTCGTCGACGACGAGGACGCCACGCGAGCGCTCGCCTACCGCCGCTCCGCGGTCCGGCACCAACCGGAGCTCCGCGGCAGCGTGGACTACTGGCGACTGGGTGCGGCCGCCGGGGCCCGGCGCCTCGCCGGCCCCACCGCGTACCGGGCGCTGAAGACCGCTGCCCGCAGGGTTCGTCGGCGTCTGGGCTAGCACGCCGACCTGAGACGATCGGGAGGTCCCGAGGTGCGGCTCGCCGCGCCGCTCGGCGGTCGTGGTAGTCGGGCCCCCGGACCGTTCGGCGGACCCGGGCGCGACGGAGCCGGGAATCCGGTCCCTACACTGAGCGGGACCTCAGCCGATCGGCCCCTCTCCATGAAAGTTGATACATGAGCGCTCAAGTTTGGTAACATCGCCAGGCACACCCGAGTTGTCAGGCGCACCTGCGCCCCCTAGAACGGGACCGTTCGGGTAGCTCGGACCCTCGACCAGCGACTCCGCCACCGTGGCGGGTCGAACCGCAGGAGAACACATGTCGAAAGCCGTAGGAATCGATCTGGGGACCACCAACTCGGTGGTCAGCGCCCTCGAGGCCGGGGATCCGGTGGTGATCCCCAATGCCGAAGGCGCCCGCACCACCCCCTCGGTGGTGGCCTTCAAGGACGGCGAGGTGCTCGTCGGCGAGGTCGCGAAGCGACAGGCGGTGACCAACGCCGACCGGACCATCCGCTCGGTCAAGCGCCACATGGGCACCGACTGGACCACCGAGATCGACGGCAAGAAGTACACCGCCCAGGAGATCTCGGCCCGCATCCTCATGAAGCTCAAGCGGGATGCAGAGGCCTACCTCGGCGACTCCGTCACCCAGGCCGTGATCACGGTGCCCGCCTACTTCGACGACGCCCAGCGCACCGCAACCAAGGAAGCAGGGCAGATCGCCGGGCTCGAGGTGCTGCGCATCATCAACGAGCCCACCGCGGCAGCGCTGGCCTACGGGATGGACGCCGAGGGCGAGGACCAGACCATCCTGGTGTTCGACCTGGGCGGCGGCACCTTCGACGTGTCGGTGCTGGAGATCGGCGACGGCGTGTTCGAGGTGAAGTCCACCCATGGCGACACCAGCCTCGGGGGCGACGACTGGGACGAGCGGGTCATCGACTGGTTGGTGGAGTCGTTCCGCAACGACCACGGCGTCGACCTCTCGAAGGACAAGATGGCCATGCAGCGCCTGAAGGAGGCCGCCGAGAAGGCCAAGATCGAGCTGTCCCAGGTGGCCCAGACGCAGATCAACCTGCCGTTCATCACCGCCACCGACGCCGGACCGCTCCACCTGGACTACGCCCTCACCCGAGCCAAGTTCCAGGACATGACCTCAGATCTGATCGATCGCTGCAAGGGCCCCTTCGAGCAGGCGCTCTCCGACGCCGGGCTCTCCAAGGACCAGGTCGACCACGTCATCATGGTCGGCGGCTCGACCCGCATGCCCGCAGTGCAGGACCTCGTGAAGGACCTGACCGGCCGTGAGCCCCACAAGGGCGTGAACCCCGACGAGGTCGTGGCCATGGGCGCGGCCATCCAGGCCGGAGTGCTCAAGGGCGACGTGAAGGACGTGCTGCTGCTGGACGTCACCCCGCTCTCGCTGGGCATCGAGACCAAGGGCGGCGTGATGACCAAGCTCATCGAGCGCAACACGACCATCCCCACCCGCAAGACCGAGGTGTTCACCACTGCGGAGGACAACCAGCCGTCGGTGGAGATCCACGTGCTGCAGGGCGAGCGCGAGATGGCCGACTTCAACAAGACGCTGGGCAAGTTCCAGCTCGTCGACCTCCCCCCGGCTCCCAGGGGCATCCCCCAGATCGAGGTCACCTTCGACATCGACGCCAACGGGATCGTGAACGTGTCCGCCAAGGACCGCGCCACCTCCAAGGAGCAGTCGATCACGATCACCGGCCAGTCGTCGCTGTCCAAGGACCAGATCGACCAGATGGTGCGCGACGCCGAGTCGCACGCGGCCGAGGACCGACGTCGCAAGGAGGAGGCCGACACCCGCAACACCGCGGATGGCCTCGTCTACCAGACCGAGAAGCTCCTGCGTGAGCAGGGCGACAAGGTCGGCGACGCAGAGAAGGCCCAGGTCGAGAGCGCCCTGGCCGATCTGAAGTCCGCGCTGTCGGGCAGCGACATCGAGGCCATCAAGTCGGCGACGGAGAAGCTGATGGGCGCTTCGCAGCAGTTGAGCCAGCTCCTCTACGAGGCCGCCGCGTCGGAAGGCGCCACCGGTGAAGCCGGCGGCGCCTCCGGTGGCGAGGCGCCTGGTGGGGACGACGTCGTGGACGCGGAGGTGGTCGACGCCGAGGTCGTGGACGAGCCGACCGACGAGGACGGCAAGTGAACGGTGCCGGCGACGTGGGGCGGGGTCCACAGGGACCCCGTGCCGCGCGACCCTTCGGGGCGGACGTGCCCGGCGGTCGTGCCGGGGAGGACGAGGAGCTCGGCGCGGAGGCGGTGGAGGAGCTCCTCGAGGGGGCCATGGCAGGCGTCGAGGCGGCTCGACCGGTCGATGCCGCCGCCGAGGTCGCCCTCGAGCAGACCGCCGAGGACGCGGTGGCCGAAGCGGTGGAGCTGGCCAGTCGCTTCGAGGCGGAGCGCGACGAGTACCTCGACATGCTGCGTCGGCTGCAGGCGGAGTTCGAGAACTACCGCCGTCGGGTGGAGGCGCAGCGCGAGGAGCAGCGCGCCCAGGCCGCTGCCGACCTTGTCCGGGAGCTGCTGCCCGTGCTGGACGCCTGCGACGCCGCGGTCGCTGCCGGCCACGGCGACGTCGAGCCGGTTCGTGCCCAGCTGCTCGGCACCCTGGAGAAGCACGGGCTCTCCACGGTCGCCGAGGCCGGCGTGAGCTTCGATCCCCACGTCCACGAAGCCGTGCTGCACGAGGAGGGCGACGGCGAGCCCGTCGTGGCCGAGGTGCTGCGCACGGGGTACCTCTGGAACGACCGGGTCGTGCGGGCTGCCATGGTCAAGGTGCGCGGCTGACGGTCGAAGGGACCCATGATGGATGTCCAGCGCGAGTGGTTCGAGAAGAACTACTACGAGGTGCTCGGAGTGGCCGAGGACGCTTCGCCGAAGGAGATCACGAGCGCCTACCGCAAGCTGGCCCGGAAGCTGCACCCGGATGCGAACCCGGGCGACGCGGCCGCCGAGGAGCGCTTCAAGGAGGTCTCCGCGGCCTACGAGGTGATCGGCGACGCCGAGAAGCGATCCCGCTACGACGAGGTTCGTCGCATGGGTCCGATGGGCGGCGGCTTCGGCTTCCCCGGAGGCGGGGGCGCAGGGGCCGGGGGCTACGACTCCGCAGACCTGGGTGACCTCATCGGCAACCTCTTCAGCCGAGGGCGACCGGGCCGCACGCGTGCGCCGGGACCTCGCCGCGGCGTGGACCTCGAGGCCGAGCTCACCATGCCCTTCGACGCGGCGATCAACGGCGCCACCACGACCGTGCAGGTCATCTCCGACGTGCGCTGCCCCGACTGCTCCGGATCCGGCGCGGCGCCGGGGACCGCACCCCGCACGTGTGGGGTGTGCGGCGGTCGAGGGGCCATCGACGAGGACCAGGGCTTCTTCTCCTTCAGCCGACCCTGCACCGCCTGTGGGGGCCAGGGCCGGGTGATCGACACACCGTGCCCCACCTGTGGCGGTTCGGGGGCGGTCCACCGGCCGCGCGAGATCAAGGTCCGCATCCCCGCCGGGGTGCGCGACGGCCAGCGCATCCGCATCAAGGGCCGAGGAGGCGCCGGATCCAACGGCGGACCGGATGGCGACCTCTACGTGAAGGTGCACGTCGAGTCCCACCCGGTCTTCGGCCGGACCGCAGACCACCTGACCGTGACCGTGCCCATCACCCTGGCAGAGGCTGCTCTCGGCGCCGACGTGACGGTGCCGACGATGGAGGGCGAGGCGGTGACGATCCGCGTGCCGCCGGGCACGCGCAGCGGCCGCACCTTCCGGGTGCGAGGTCGTGGGGTGGCCACGAAGAAGACCACCGGCGACCTGCTCGTGACCGTGGAGATCGACGTGCCCGACGAGCTCGAGGACGAGCAGCGCGCTGCGCTGGAAGCCTACGCTGCGGCGACCCGTTCGCCGCGAGCCGTCCCTCAGCCGGCGGGGTGATGAGCACCCGTGCCGGCCGCCACCGGGGTGGGTCGGAGCAGGAGGTGCGCTGCGATGCCTGAACGCCACCAAGCCGTGTACGTGATCTCCGTCGCTGCGGAGCTGGCCGGGGTGCACCCGCAGACGTTGCGGATCTACGAGCGCAAGGGCCTGGTGGAGCCGGGCCGGACCCGCGGGGGCAGCCGTCGCTACAGCCAGGCCGACATCGACATGCTGCGCCGGATCCAGGACCTCACCAACGAGGGCCTCAACCTCGCCGGGGTCAAGCGCGTCATGGAGCTGGAAGCCGAGGTGGAGCGACTGGCGGGCGAGATCGAGCGTCTGCGGCGGGAGTCCGCCGAGGCGGTGCAGAGCGTGCACCGCCAGTACCGCCGCGACCTGGTCCCCCTGCGCCAGACGGTCACCCGGTACCGGGAGCGTGGCGGCGAGCGGCGATGATCGTGCTGTCCGTCGCTCGCGGCGGAGGTGTGGTGCTGGGTCTGGGGGCGTGGATCCTCGTCGTGGCCGGTGTCCTGGCGCTCATCGGGGCGGGTCTTGCGGTCTGGTCGCTGTGGAGGACCCGAGGTAAAAGTTGAGTGGATCACACTTAACTATTCTGATAGCAGATGCTATACTGTGATCTGACCCTGTACCGCTTCGCCGGCAGGAGGGCTCGATCGGGCGCTCCCGCCGTCCCCGAGGCACCGAGCGAGAACCGAGGCACACTGCCACCATGCCCCTCGATCCGAACACCTGGACGCTGAAGACCCAAGAGGCGGTGAACGCCGCCATGACCTCTGCCAAGGAGCGATCCAACCCGGAGGTCACCCCTGATCACGTGATGGCCGCCCTCCTGCGCCAGGACGACGGAGTGGTCCTGCCGGTGGTGCGCAAGCTCGGGCTCAACCCGCTCGAGCTGCGGAACCGGGCTGACGACGCGGTGGAAGAGCTGCCCACCGCCTACGGGACCGACACCCGGATCGGCCGCGACCTCACCCGGCTCTTCGACGCCGCCGACGCCGTGCGGGTCGAGCTCGGCGACGACTACCTCTCGACGGAGCACCTGCTGATCGCCCTGGTCGATGCCGACAGAACCGCCCCTGCGGGTCGTCAGCGCTTCGATGGGATCACCCGGGACCAGGTCCTCGCGGCGCTGGCCCAGGTGCGGGGATCGCAGCGGGTGACCACCCAGAACCCGGAGGACACCTACCAGGCGCTCGAGAAGTACGGGCGCGACCTGACCGACGACGCGCGAGCGGGGAAGCTCGATCCGGTGATCGGCCGTGACAGCGAGATCCGTCGGGTCGTCCAGGTGCTCAGCCGGCGAACGAAGAACAACCCGGTGCTGATCGGCGAGCCCGGGGTGGGCAAGACCGCGGTGGTCGAGGGCCTGGCCCAGCGGATCGTGGAGGGCGATGTGCCCGACTCCCTCCGCAACAAGCGGCTGATCGCCCTCGACCTCGGATCGATGGTGGCGGGTGCCAAGTACCGCGGCGAGTTCGAGGAGCGCCTCAAGGCCGTCCTGTCGGAGATCAAGGACTCCGACGGTGAGGTCATCACCTTCATCGACGAGATGCACACCGTGGTGGGTGCCGGCGCCACCGGGGACTCGGCGATGGACGCGGGGAACATGCTCAAGCCGATGCTGGCGCGCGGCGAGCTGCGCATGGTGGGGGCCACCACCCTCGACGAGTTCCGCAAGCACATCGAGAAGGATCCTGCGCTCGAGCGACGGTTCCAGCAGGTGTTCGTGGGCGAGCCGTCGGTGGAGTCCACCATCGCCATCCTGCGCGGGCTGAAGGAGCGCTACGAGGTCCACCACGGCGTGCGGATCCAGGATCCGGCGCTCGTGGCCGCAGCCGTGCTGTCGGACCGCTACCTCACCGGTCGGTTCCTGCCCGACAAGGCCATCGACCTCGTCGACGAGGCCGCCTCGAGCCTTCGCATCGAGATCGACTCGGTCCCCACCGAGATCGACGTGGTGGAGCGCCGCATACGGGGCCTGGAGATCGAGCGGGTGGCGTTGGCGAAGGAGACCGACGACACGTCCCGTGAGCGTCTGGCAGCGCTGGACGAAGAGCTGGCGAACCTCCGGGAGCAGGCGGACTCCATGCGGGCGCACTGGCAGTCCGAGAAGGACGCGATCGTCCACATCCAGGAGCTGAAGGAGCGGGCCGAGCAGCTCCGCGCCGAGGCCGAGCGCTGCGAGCGCGACGGCGATCTCTCCCGAGCCTCGGAGATCACCTACGGCCACCTGCCCGTGCTGGAGCGGGAGGTCGACGCTGCGACTGCCGAGCTGGCCGAGCTGCAGGCCGAGCGCAAGATGCTCAAGGAGGAGGTCGACGAGGAGGACATCGCGGAGGTCGTGTCGCGGTGGACCGGTGTCCCTGTGTCACGCCTGATGGAAGGCGAGATGGCCAAGCTCGTCCGGCTGGAGGAGGTGCTCCACGAGCGGGTGGTCGGTCAGGACGAGGCGGTCAGTGCCGTGGCCAACGCCATACGGCGCAGCAGGGCGGGGCTGTCGGACCCCAACCGACCCATCGGCAGCTTCCTGTTCCTGGGTCCCACCGGCGTCGGCAAGACCGAGCTCGCCCGGAGCCTGGCCGACTACCTCTTCGACGACGAGCGGGCCATGGTGCGCATCGACATGTCGGAGTACATGGAGCGTCACGCCGTGAGTCGGCTGATCGGCGCACCGCCCGGCTACGTCGGCTACGACGAGGGCGGCCAGCTCACCGAGGCGGTGCGTCGCCGCCCGTACGCGGTGGTCCTGCTCGACGAGGTCGAGAAGGCCCACGGCGACGTGTTCAACGTGCTGCTGCAGCTGCTCGACGACGGTCGCCTCACCGACGGACAGGGGAGGACCGTCGACTTCACCAACACCGTGCTGATCATGACCTCCAACCTGCCCGGTGACCCCCGCGACTTCTTCCGTCCCGAGTTCATCAACCGGGTCGACGAGATCGTGCGGTTCCGCGAGCTCTCCGAGAGCGACCTCGAGCAGATCGTCGAGATCCAGCTGCACCATCTCCGGGACCGCCTGTCCGAGCGCCGCATACAACTCGAGGTGGCCGAGGGCGCCATGGCGAAGCTCGCCCACGACGGCTTCGATCCGGCCTTCGGCGCCCGTCCGCTGAAGCGGCTCATCCAGAAGGAGGTCGGCGACCGCCTCGCGCTCGCCATCCTCGAGGGCAAGATCGTCGAGGGCGACACCGTCACCCTCGACGTCGGGGACGGCCAGTTCACCCTCACCTGATCCACCCGGGGGGCCGGCCTCCCCGGTGGGCAGGTCATCCCGTTCACCGAGGGCACCTTGCCGTCGAGCGGACCCATCCGGTACACACGGGGAGTGATGCAACGGGGGGATCGACGTCGTGTCGAGGACCTGGCTGGTGGGCGCTCAGGTCCCTGGCGGAGCGAGCCGTCCCTCGCCGCGCTCGTGCTGTTGGCTGCCGTGGGCATCGGGCTGATGGTGCTGGTGGCTCTGCCGCGCTTCGGTGCGCTCGAGGAGCCCGCCAACGCCGCGTCGCACTCCTACACCACCTCGACCGGCCGGTTGCTGCCCGGCCTGACCGTCGACATGCGTGAGTACCTGCACCTGACGGAGCACTACGCCGGTGACGCCGCAGCGCCGGACCTCGCTCCCTTCACCAACCGCATCGGGGTGCCGTGGCTGGCCGGGCACCTCCCCTGGGAGGCCCCGATCTCCCTCAACGTCGTCGTGCTGGTGTTCCTCGCCGTCGGCCTCGTCGCCCTGCTGGCGACGCTGCACCGCCTCGGGTGCGCGCTGGGACCGATCGCGGCGGTCGCCATGGTCTGGTCGGTGTCGTTCCCCGTCTTCTACTGGGGGTCGTTCAACTACGTCGACGGGGCCGTCGTGGGGCTCCTCGCGGTGCTGATGGCGGCGCTCACCTATCGCCGGCTGGTGCCCGCGCTCGTGACCCTGGCCGGCGGGCTGCTGATCAAGGAGTCGATGCTGGTGGCGGTGCCGGTCGTGGCGGTGTGGGTGCACCTCGGCGGTGGGCCCCTCCGACGCCGCGCCGCCGCCTACTCGGCGACCGGGGCGGTGGCGTTGGCTGGTGTGCTCGGTGCACGGCTCCTGGGACCGTCGGCGGAGCGCTTCTACAACCCCTGGTTCCCGACACCCAGGGAGATGCACCACTACGCCGGTGCCAACATCGGGCGGACCGGGCCGATCGGTCAGGTGTTCCTCACCGGCGTGCTGCCTCTGGCGCTCGCCTACCTGGCGTGGCGTCGGCAGCGCGGAGGTGAGCTGGGCCTGGAGCGCAGGGTGTTCTGGATGCTCACCACCGGCGTGCTGGCCGGGGTGCTGCTCAACTTCCACGCGCTCATCGCCGCCCAGTGGGACGGTCGCACCCTCTGGACGGTGTACCCGTTCGCCCTCGCCCTCGGCGCTGCGGTGCTCTCCCCGAGCATCCGCCTCGACGAGACGGCCGCCGTCCCGATGGCGGCGACCGACGACCTGCGCTGACGTCGACCCCTCTGCCTACTGCGGTGGAGCCCCGGGATCAGGGCTCGACGGTGTGGAGGGCCCTGGCGGGGTTGCCCACGACGGTGGTGCGTGGTGCGACGTCGTGCACCACGACCGCGCCCGCGCCGATCACGGCGTCGTCGCCGACGGTCACCGGGCCGAGGACCAGCGCGGCGGTGCCCACGTTCACGCGGTCGCCGATGACCGGTGCCGCGGACTCCTCCGATCCTTCCCCCACCGTGCCGATGGTGCTGCAGTGGCGCAGGGTCACGTCCGCTCCCAGGGTGGTCGCGGGGTGGACGACGAGGCCCGTGCCGTGCCAGATGCGCAGGCGGGGACCGGCGGCGACCGATGCCGGGAGCTCCACCCCCAGCACGACCTCCGTGAGGAGGCGATGGAGAACCCCCACCATGGCGGCCAGCCACCTCGGCCCTCGTGCCCGAGCGCGGTGCGCCACCCGGTAGGACGCCACCGTCACCAGGCCCTTGGGGTTGCCACGGTTCACCGCCGCGTCCTGCTGCAGCAGGTCTCGCAGTCCCATGGCCGCCATGGTCGACGAGGGTACCGTGCCCGCGTGGTCGGGGGATGCGTCGACCCCCGACCGGTCCTAGGATGTAGTGCTTTGTTCCGCCGCCGCGACGACGGCGGCGGGACGGCGCCCCGAGCCCGCTGCACGGCGGTACGGGGTTCGAACACCCGGCGCCGAGGCCGCGCCGGTCCGAGAGACGAGGTGATCAGGTGCCGGCAACCGTCGTGGTGGGCACGCAGTGGGGGGATGAGGGCAAGGGCAAGCTGACCGACCTCATCGCCAAGGAGATGCAGCTGGTGGTCCGCTACCAGGGCGGCCACAACGCAGGGCACACCCTGGTGGTCGACGGTGAGTCCTTCGCCCTGCAGCTGGTGCCCTCAGGAGTGCTCTACTCCCACATCACCCCGGTGATCGGCAACGGAGTGGTGGTCGACCCCTTCGTGCTGCTGCAGGAGATGACCACGTTGGAGTCCAAGGGCGTCGACTGCTCGCGTCTCAAGGTGTCGGGCAACGCCCATCTGATCCTGCCCTACCACCAGGAGCTCGACATGCTGACGGAGCGGTACCTGGGCAAGAACAAGCTCGGCACCACCAAGCGGGGCATCGGGCCGACCTACGCGGACAAGGCGATGCGGGTGGGGATCCGTGTGCAGGACCTGCTCGACCCGGAGATCTTCGCCGAGAAGCTCGACGCGGTGCTGGGCGACAAGAACAAGGTGTTCACCCGCGTCTACAACCGGCTGCCCTTCGATCCGGAGGAGCTGTGCCAGCGGGTGATGGACGAGGTCGTGCCTCGGCTCGCACCTCACGTGTGCGACACGGTCTCGCTCGTGCACGAGGCCCTCGACGGTGGACAGCACGTGCTCTTCGAGGGCGCGCAGGCCACCTTCTTGGACCTCGATCACGGCACCTACCCCTACGTCACGTCCTCGAACCCCGTGGCCGGAGGTGCCTGCACGGGCGCCGGGGTGGGACCCCGTCACATCGAGCGCGTCGTGGGGATCGCGAAGGCCTACATCACGCGCGTGGGTGCGGGGCCGTTCCCCACCGAGCTGTTCGACGCCGATGGCGACACCCTGGTGGAGCGTGGCCGGGAGTTCGGCACCAACACCGGTCGCCGTCGCCGGCCCGGCTGGTTCGACGCGGTCATGCTCCGTCAGGCCGTCCGACTGAACTCCCTGTCGGAGCTGGCGATCACGAAGCTGGACATCCTGGACACCTTCGCCACCCTCAAGGTCTGCGTCGCCTACGAGGTGCGAGGGGAGCGCCACGAACACCTGCCCTACCACCAGTCCGACCTCCACGCGGCCACGCCCGTGTACGAGGAGCTGCCCGGATGGGAGACCGATCTGACCTCGGTGCGGGAACGACGCGATCTCCCGGCCGCGGCCACCCGGTACCTGGAGTTCCTGCAGGACCAGGTCGGAGTTCCCATCACCCTCGTGGGGGTCGGTCCCGGCCGCGACCAGTTCATCCACTTCACCGGCTGATTCCGTCGGAAGGCCCTGCCACCCTGCTCCCACCGGCCGGGGCCGAGCGCGACCGGTCGGAACCCCGCGGGCCGGCCTGCGCGGACGCTGCGGGTCGGCGCAGTCGGCTAGAAACTCCGCCATGAAGGTCTGCGTGGTCGGCTCCGGAGGCCGAGAGCATGCCCTCGCCTCGGTGCTGTCCCGGAGCGCGGAGGTGGTGGTCAGCCCTGGCAACGCCGGGATCCCGGACTCGGTGGCGGCGCCTCCAGAGGAGATCGAGGCCGATCTCTACGTGATCGGCCCCGAGGCGCCCCTGGTCGACGGCCTCGCCGATCGTCTCCGGGCCCGAGGTCGTCGGGTCTTCGGCCCCGGTGCCGACGGTGCCCGGCTGGAGGGATCGAAGGCGTGGATGAAGGAGCTGCTCGCCGAGGCCGGCGTGCCCACCGCGGCCTTCGGCACCTTCACCGATGCCGTCGACGCGCTCGCCTTCCTCGACACCATGACGCCTCCCTTCGTGATCAAGACCGATGGCCTCGCCGCCGGCAAGGGCGTCACCGTGACCGAGTCGCTGACCGAGGCCCGTAACGCCGTGGGCGACTACCTCTCGGGTGCGGCCTTCGGCGAGGCCGGCACGAGGGTGGTGATCGAGGAGGGCCTGGTCGGACCGGAGCTGTCCCTGTTGGCGGTGTGCGATGGACGCAGGGCGGTCGCGCTGGCGCCTGCACAGGACTTCAAGCGCCTCGGCGACGGTGACGAGGGCCCGAACACCGGCGGGATGGGTGCCTACTCACCGGTCCCGCTGGTGGACGACGTGTTGGTCGCCGAGGTGATGGAGCGGTTCGTCGACCCGACCCTGGCGGCGCTCTCCGCAAGGGGCATCGACTACCGCGGCGTCCTCTACGCGGGTCTGATGCTCACCGCGGACGGTCCCAAGATGCTGGAGTACAACGTGCGCTTCGGCGACCCGGAGACCCAGGTGGTCGTCCCGCGCCTCTCCAGCGACCTGAGCGACCTGCTCGCGCAGGCGGCCGACGGCGCGCTGCGCACCACGCCGAGCTTCATCTCCGACGCACGGGTGACCGT
This sequence comes from uncultured Microthrixaceae bacterium, assembly GCA_964420125.1. Lineage (GTDB taxonomy): Bacteria > Actinomycetota > Acidimicrobiia > Acidimicrobiales > Microtrichaceae > CAYQQQ01. Next base: position 12,281 of record CAYQQQ010000033.1, on the reverse strand, counting down.
GGTCTGCGCCGCCGAGGGCTACCCCGGAGCGCCGGTCACCGGAGCGCCGATCGAGGGGCTCGACGACGCGGCGTCACTCGAGGGCGTCGAGGTGTTCTGTGCCGGTGTGGCGAGCGACGAGCAGGGTCGGCTGGTGACCGCCGGGGGACGGATCCTGAACGTCTGCGGGACCGGACCGACGCTGCGGGAGGCTCGGGTGCGGGCCTATGCCGGGGTCAACCGGATCAACTGGCCGGGCCTGCAGGTGCGCACCGACATCGCCGCTGCTGCGTCGGGGGGATGAGGATGCGGGCCGCGTCGACCTCGGTGGGGGTGGTCGGTGGGGGCCAGCTGGCACGGATGCTGGGCGAGGCCGCCTCGCCGCTCGGAGTGCACCTGGTGGTGCTGGCCGGTGAGCGCGACGAGGGCGCGGACGAGGTCGTCGTGGACGTTCGCAGGGGCGCTCCGGACGATCCGGAGGCCCTGCGAGCGCTGGCGGCCGCCGTGGACGTCGTCACCTTCGACCACGAGAACGTGGATCACGCCACGCTCACCCGGTTGGAGGCAGAGGGTCACCCGGTGCGGCCGTCGGTGGCGACCATGGAGTTCGCCGACAAGGCGCATCAGCGCCGACGCTTCTCCTCCGAGGGCCTTCCGGTCCCACCCTTCGAGGTGGTGGGCGCGGAGCCGTCCACCACGGAGCGTCGCTCGACGTCGCGGTTCGTCGAGCGACACGGGGCGGTCGTGGCCAAGTCGTCGCGTGGCGGCTACGACGGGCGTGGGGTGTGGATGCTCGAGGCATCCGAGGTGCCCTCCTTCCTCGATCGCTACCGCGGCGCCCCGCTGGTGATCGAGCCCCGACTGGAGCTGCTGGCGGAGCTGGCGGTGCTGGTCGCCCGCCGGCCATCAGGGGAGACGGCGACCTGGCCCACCTTCGAGACGGTGCAGGTCGGTGGCATGTGCGACGAGGTCGTGTATCCCGCACCGGTACCGGAGGACCTGGACCGTCGCGCGCGGGAGGTGGCCACCGAGGTGGCCGAGATCACCGGGTCGGTCGGGGTGCTCGCCGTCGAGCTCTTCGTGGTCGCCGGTCCCGCCGGAGCGGACCTGTTGATCAACGAGATCGCCCCCAGGGTCCACAACAGCGGACACCTGACCATCGAGGGCTCGGTCACCTCGCAGTTCGAGCAGCACCTGAGGGCGATCCTCGACTGGCCCCTGGGCCCGACCTCCATGCTCGCGCCGGCGGTGGCGATGGCCAACGTGGTGGGCGGCGAGACATCCGACCCTCGTGACAACCAGGCGGTGGCCCTGGAGGAGGTGCCCGAGGCCCACCTGCACCTCTACGGGAAGATGCCACGACCCGGGCGGAAGGTCGGCCACGTCACCGTGCTCGGCGAGGACCGTGAGCGGGCACGGCAACGGGCGGTGCTGGCCGCCGAGGTGCTCGGAGCTCGATCGGTGAGCCCGGGGCGAGGATCCTCCACGCCGCATCACTAGGATCGGGGCGGTGCCCGCTGCCTCGTCCTCCCCCCGCTCACCCGTCGTGGGCGTCATCATGGGCAGCAGCTCTGACGCAGAGGTGATGTCCGGTGCCGTCGAGGTGCTCGGCGAGCTCGGCGTGCCCCACGAGCGACACGTCGTGTCGGCCCATCGCAGTCCCGAGCGGATGGTGGCGTACGCCCTCGGCGCGCGTGGGCGTGGCCTGCAGGTGATCATCGCCGGCGCCGGCGGTGCCGCCCACCTCCCCGGGATGGTGGCCTCGCTCACGACGCTGCCGGTGATCGGGGTCCCCGTGCCCACCCGCCACCTCGGCGGACAGGACTCGCTGCTGTCGATCGTGCAGATGCCCTCCGGTGTGCCGGTGGCCACGGTGTCCATCGGCGGGGCCCGCAACGCCGGACTCCTGGCCGCCCGGATGCTGGCGCTGGTGGATCCGCTGCTGGCCGAGGAGCTCGAGCGCCACCGCCTCGGCCTGATCGAGCACGCCCTGGAGCAGGACCGCTCCCTGCAGGAGCCGACGCCACCCGCTGGCGGATGACGGCTCCGGCGAGCGCTCAGCTCGCCGGATAGGTCTGCGACCAGCCCCCCAGCTCCTCGACGCGGCTGCCGTCCTCCAGGAACATGGGCGCCTCCACCTCCTCGATCGCAGGTGCCGGCGCGGGTCGCTCCGCGAGCTCCTGGGCGAGCTCGTCGTGGGCGTGCAGCCTGGAGCGCACCTCACGTCGGGAGAACCGCGGTCGGCCGGTGTGCTGACGGCGCACGCCACCCGCTTCGAGTGCGCAGGTGATGCACAGCGGCGGCTTGCGCAGGCCCTGGGGGAACACCACGCACTCGGGGCAGAACTCGTGACCGCACCGGCGGCACACGTGCTCCGAGACCGCCATCGGATGCTTCACGCACGAGGACATCGGTCGACCTCCTGGGGTGCTGTCGGGCCGTGGCGACCTCGAGCCGTCACGTCCTGTGGATCCTCCGTTGGATCGACATCTGGGAGCTCTGCCTTGAGCCCCCGACACGCCGGTGTCGGCACCGACCGGTTCGTTGGGTGAGAATGTCGAGGTGGTCGTGCCCAACGTGCTCGCGGAGCGCTACGCCAGCGCTGAGATGGCGGAGCTGTGGTCGCCCGAGCACAAGGTGGTGCTCGAGCGGCGGCTGTGGATCGCGGTGATGCGCGCCCAGCGACGCCTGGGCGTGGACATCGAACCCGACGACATCGCCGCCTACGAAGCGGTGGTGGAGCAGATCGACCTCGACTCGATCGCCGCCAGGGAGCGCGTGCTGCGCCACGACGTGAAGGCGCGGCTGGAGGAGTTCTCGGAGCTCGCCGGACGTGAGCACGCCCACAAGGCCATGACCAGCCGGGACCTCACCGAGAACGTCGAGCAGCTGCAGGTGCGGCGTGGGCTGGAGATCGTGCGCGACCGGGCCGTGGCCTCGCTCGCCGGTCTGGCCCGGCGGGCGGCGGAGCACGCGGAGACGGCCATCGTGGGGCGGAGCCACAACGTCGCCGCACAGGTGACGACCCTCGGGAAGCGCTTCGCCAACAGCGGGGAGGAGCTCCTGGTCGCGCTGGAGCGGGTGGAGGACCTGCTGGATCGCTACCCGTTGCGGGGCATCAAGGGTCCGGTGGGCACCCAACAGGACCAGCTCGACCTCCTGGGCGACTCGAGCGCCGTAGCCGCCCTCGAGGTCGAGGTCGCCGGCGAGCTCGGCTTCACCCGGGTGCTCGGCAGCGTCGGACAGGTGTATCCCCGTTCGCTCGACCTCGAGGTCGTGTCCGCGCTGGTGCAGCTGACCGCCGGACCGTCGTCGCTGGCCACCACGCTTCGACTCATGGCGGGCAACGAGCTCGTCACCGAAGGCTTCCGGGAGGGCCAGGTCGGCTCCTCGGCCATGCCCCACAAGATGAACGCGCGGAGCTGCGAGCGCATCAACGGCTTCGGCGTCGTCCTCGACGGCCACCTCACGATGGCGGCGGGGATCTCGGGGCGGCAGTGGAACGAGGGTGACGTGTCGTGCTCGGTGGTGCGCCGGGTGCTGCTCCCGGATGCCTTCTTCGCCGTGGACGGCGTGTTCCAGACGTTGCTCGACGTGCTGGCCGGCTTCGGCGCCTACCCGGCCACCATCCAGAAGGAGCTCGACCGCTACCTCCCGTTCCTCGCCACCACCAAGGTGCTGGTGGCCGCCGTCCGCGCCGGCCTGGGCCGGGAGGCCGCCCACGAGGTCATCAAGGAGCACTCCGTGGCGGTGGCGCTCGAGATGCGCCAGGTGGGAACCGAGGCGAACGACCTCCTCGACCGGCTGGCGGGCGATCCCCGGCTGCCCCTGGACGCGGCTGACCTCCGGGCGGCGATGGGTGGGCCGACGGACTTCCTGGGGGTCGCGCCGGCGCAGGTCCAGGCCTTCGTGGACAGGGTGGAGCGGATGGTGGATCGCCATCCGGCGGCCGCCTCCTACGCCGGGGAGGACATCCTGTGACGACCATGGCAGAGGTGCCGGAGCTCCCGCTGGCGCACCTGCACCGCGGAAAGGTCCGTGATCTCTTCGACGCCGGGGACGACCGGGTGCTGATGATCGCCTCCGACCGCCTGAGCGCCTTCGACGTGGTCATGGCCGAGCCGGTGCCCGACAAGGGTCGGGTGCTGACCGCGATGTCGGTGTTCTGGTTCGACGAGCTGGCCGATGTCGTCGGGAACCACCTGCTGTCCACCGACCTCTCCGACCTTCCGCCAGCGGCGCAGCTCTCGGAGCTGGAGGGCCGCTTCATGCTGTGCCGACGCGTGGAGATGCTGCCCGTCGAGTGCATCGTGCGGGGCTTCCTGGCCGGATCCGCATGGAAGGAGTACCGGGACCGGGGAACGGTGCACGCGATGGCGATGCCGTCGGGGATGGTGGAGGCCGAGCGCCTGGCAGAACCGATCTTCACACCCTCCACGAAGGCCGCCGTGGGCGATCACGACGAGAACATCAGCTTCGATGCGATGGTCGGGCTGCTCGGCGGTGGTCTGGCCGAGCAGCTGCGGGAGGTGAGCCTGGCCATGTTCCGTGCCGCGGCGCGACGTGCCGAGGAACGGGGCTACCTCCTCGCCGACACGAAGTTCGAGCTGGGCTTCGCCGTTTCGGGCGCCGACCGCGAGGTGGTGGTGGCCGACGAGCTGCTCACCCCTGATTCGTCACGGTTCTGGAAGCTCGAGGACTGGACTCCCGGCTCCACGCCGGTGGGGTTCGACAAGCAGCCCGTGCGCGACCACCTCGACGCGCTCGGCTGGGACCGCTCGCCGCCACCCCCGCCGCTTCCTCGTGAGGTGGTGGATGCCACCGCCGAGCGCTACCGCCGTGCCTATGAAGACCTGAGCGGTCTGCGGCTCTCGGACTGGCCTGGCGACGGCCCGTAGAGCGCCCCGCGGTGTCCGCGTGGGTTCCGGTGGTGTGCCACAGTAGGCCGATGACCTTCGACGTCGTGGTGGAGGTGATGCTGCGTCCGGGGATCGCCGATCCTCAGGGCGCCACGATCGAGCGGGCGCTGCCGGCGCTCGGCTTCGACGGTGTGCGTGACGTCTCGGTGGGCAAGACCATCCGCTTCGTCCTCGACAGCGCCGACGAGGCCGCGGCGCGCGCCGAGGTGGAGGACCTCTGCTCCAGGTTCCTCTCCAACCCGGTGATCGAGGACGCGACGGCGTCGCTCACTGCGGCGGGCGGTTGAGATGGCACCGGTGATCGCCGTGGTGTGCTTCCCGGGGACGAACTGCGAGCTGGATGTGGTGGAAGCGGTGCGGAACCTCGGTGGCCGGGCAGAGGTGGTGTTCCACGACGTCGCCGACCTCGGCTCGTTCGACGGCGTGGTCATCGCCGGTGGGTTCGCGCACGGCGACTACCTCCGGCCCGGTGCGATCGCCCGGTTCTCGCCCGTCATGGAGGCGGTGCAGCAGTTCGCGCGCCGCGGTGGGCCGGTCGTCGGGATCTGCAACGGGTTCCAGGTCTTGGCCGAATCGCACCTGCTTCCCGGCGCGTTGCAGAAGAACGCCGGTCTGAAGTTCCGGTGTGAAATGGTCGAGGTGCGCGTGGAGTCGACCGATTCGGCCCTGACCGGCAGCGCTCGGCGCGGACAAGTGCTGCGCATTCCCATCAATCACTTCGAAGGCAACTACACCTGCTCTCCCGAGGTGCTGGCGCAGTTGAGGGCAGACGACCGCGTGGTCCTCCGCTATGTCGACAATCCCAACGGTTCCATCGACGACATCGCCGGCATCTGCAACGAGGATCGCAACGTCGTCGGGTTGATGCCGCACCCGGAGCGGGCCAGCAACGTGCTGCTGGGCTCCGACGACGGGGTCGTGCTGATGGAGTCCTTGCTCTCGGCGGCGAGCAGCACGCTGGCGTTGCCGCGCGAGGCGTGATCCCCGGACTCACGCGGGTCAGCTCGAGCGGCTGACCCCTGCGGCCTTCAGCACCTCGGCGGGCACCCCCACCTCCCGCCATGCTGCGTAGCTGATGCCCTTTCGCTCGCTGTACCCCTTGACCACGCCCGTGAACTCGGTCTCCAACGCAGAGATGTCCACGGTGTCGTCGAGGCGGTTCAGCTCTTCCTCGAGGTCCATCCTCTGCTGCACCAGCGTCACGCGGCGCAGAGGATCCGCGCTCGGGATGGCTTCGTCGAGGGTGGCAAGGCGCTTCTGGATGCTCTCCGGGGTGCGCTTGCGACCTCGCTTCGGTCGGTGTTGTTCCAGTGCTTCCAGGTAGCGCTTCACCACGCGGCCGTCGGCCCGCCCTGCCGCCATTGCCTGCTTCTGGGCTTCACTCACCTGCTTGGGTCCACGTCTTGCCATGTGCATGTCATAGCGCATGAAGCTCGAATTCTCAACGATCGATGGGATGAGAGTCGACCAATTGCTCCTTGTCGGAGTTCTTCCATTGTCCGATAGAGGCCGCCGGCGGCACGTTCCCCACGGCTCGGTAGGGTGCCTGCGGCGGGGTCGGACCGGTTGGCCGTGTTCATGTGGGCCACGTGGCTCGGTTCACCGTCCCCCGGTCCGACCGATAGCGTCTGGTGCATGGTCGACGAGGAGGCCGCCGAGGTCGCGGCGGAGGCGGAGATGCACCGGGCGCTCGGGCTGACCGATGAGGAGCTCGATCGCATCCGCGAGATCCTGGAGCGCGAGCCCAACCACCTCGAGCTGGCGATGTACTCGGTGATGTGGTCGGAGCACTGCTCGTACAAGTCCTCGAGGATCCACCTGCGCCGGTTCCCCACCGAAGCGCCCTGGGTGCTGGTGGGCCCGGGCGAAGGAGCCGGAGTCGTCGACGTGGGCGACGGGATCGCCGCAGCGATCCGCATCGAGAGCCACAACCACCCCTCTGCCATCGAGCCCTACCAGGGTGCGGCCACGGGTGTGGGCGGGATCCTCCGCGACATCTTCTCCATGGGCGCCCGACCCATCGCGGTCATGGATCCGCTCCGGTTCGGTCCGCTGTCGGACGCCCGGTCGCGCTGGATCGCCGAAGGGGTCGTGTCGGGGATCTCCGGCTACGGCAACTCCGTCGGGGTCCCCACCGTCGGTGGGGAGACCGTCTTCGACGACACCTATGCCGACAACCCGCTCGTCAACGTGCTGTGCCTCGGCGTGATGCCGGTGGAGCGTCTGGTGCTCGGCCGTGCGGAGGGCACCGGCAACCTGGCCGTGCTGCTCGGCTCCCGCACGGGTCGTGACGGCATCGGTGGGGTGTCGGTGCTGGCATCGGCGGGGTTCTCCGACGACGCCGCAGACGCAGAGAAGCGTCCCAGCGTCCAGGTCGGCGACCCCTACGAGGAGAAGCGCCTCATCGAGGCCTGCCTGGAGCTGCTCGATCGGGACCTGGCGGTGGGCGTCCAGGACCTGGGTGGAGCGGGGATCACCTGCGCCACCTCCGAGACGGCGGCGAAGGGGGGAGCCGGCATGGACGTGTCGGTGGGAGCGGTCCCTCGGCGCGAGCCCGGCATGGAGGCCTTCGAGGTCATGACCTCCGAGTCCCAGGAGCGGATGCTCGCCATCGTGGAGCCGGCCAAGCTGCCGACCGTGATGGAGATCGCCCGACGTTGGGAGGTGGCTGCCACCGTGATCGGCACCGTCACCGGCTCGGGACGGCTGAGAGTGCTCGACGACGACGGCGGCGTGGTGCTGGCTGACGTCCCGGCGAAGTCCCTGGAGGAGGATGCACCGCTGTACGACCGTGACCGGACGGCACCTGAGGACCTGGCCGAGCGCCGGGCTCGCTCGGCGGAGCGCTTGGCCGTCGGAGATCCTGTGGAGGACCTGCTCCAGATGCTCTGCGACACCTCGTGGGTGTGGTCCCAGTACGACCACATGCTGTTCCTCAACACGGTGCTCGGCCCCGGCGCCGACGCCGCGGTGCTGCGCCTCAAGCACCCCACCACCGGTGTCGACACGGGCCGTGCGCTGGCGTTGACCACCGACGGCAACCACCTGTGGTCCTCGGTCGACCCGAGGGTCGGCGGCACGTGGGTGGTGACCGAGTCGGTGATGAACCTGGCGGTGGTGGGTGCACGGCCCCTGGCGATGGTGAACTGCCTCAACTTCGGCAACCCGGAGCACCCCGAGGTCATGTGGCAGCTCTCGGAGACGGTGGACGGCATGTCGGAGGCGCTGGTCGCCTTCGACATGCCCTGCGTCGGCGGCAACGTGAGCCTCTACAACGAGTCTCGCGGCTCGGACATCGACCCCACGCCGATCATCGGCGTGCTCGGGGTGGTCGACCGCCTCGATCGTCGCCCACCGGTGCCGCAGATGGTGAGCGGGGGTCATCTGATCCTCGTGGGCGATGCACCGCCCGGCTTGTCCGGTTCTCGCTGGGCTGCGCAGCACGGGTCCCGACGAGAGGGGGAGCTCCCTGCGCTGGATCTCCACGCCGTGGCGACCACGGCGGACGCACTTCGCCGGATCTCGGCCGAGGGACTCGTGCTCGGTGCCCACGACATCGCCGAGGGCGGCCTGGGGCTGGCTCTGGCAGAGATGGCGGTGGCCTCCGGTGTGGGCGCGTCGGTGGCGCGCATCGCCGACCACCGGGAGCTGTTCTCCGAGGCCCCGGGCCGGGCGGTGCTGTGCGTGGCACCCGACCGCGTGCGCGAGGTGCTGGATCGGCTCGAAGGTGCCGGGGTGCCGGTGCTGCGCATCGGCGAGGCCGAGGGCGATCGCCTGAGGGTGAAGGGCCTGCTGGACGTCGCCGTGAGCGAGCTCGTTGCGGCGTGGGAGTCGCGCCTGTCGGGCACCCTGGGTTCGGGCACCACCCAGGGCTGAGCCCCCGGGTGTGGAGTGCCAGGGCCGGCCGCGCGATGGCCCGTCGGTGCTCGGGGGCCTAGCATGGGAGGTCTCGCTCACTGCACGCACGCGAGCACCGCCACCGCGAGACCCGGGAGAGTCGTGAAGGCGAGAGTCCTGAAGGCACTGCAACGCAGCCCTGTCCTCGTCGGTCCCGTGGTGGTCGCCGCCGTCCTGTCGGGCTGCCTGGGCCCGACGGCGTTCGACCCCACAGGCCGCGCGCCGATCGGCGCCCTCGACCTGATCGTCGACGCCGCCGGCTCGGTGAAGGTCGCCGGCTGGGCGCTCGACCCCGAGACCTCCGCGTCGATCGTGGTGAGGGTCGGTTCGGAAGGGGTGGTCCACGACGTGGCGGCCGACCGGGCTCGACCCGATGTCGGCGCGGCGTACCCGGGCATGGGGGCGGCGCACGGGTTCGAGCACACCTTCGGCCCGCTGTCGCCGGGCCTGCACGGCGTGTGCGTGTGGGTGCCCAACACCGTCGGCGGCGGTGACGATCGCCTGCTGGGCTGCAAGAACCTGTGGATCTCCGATCCCAACCCCGTCGGCAACCTCGAGGTGGTCACCTCCCTGTCGCCGCAGCGGGTGCGCGTGGCCGGCTGGGCCTTCGACCCCAACAGCGGCGATCCCGTCGAGGTGGGCATGACCGTCGACGGCCAGTTCGGTGCCCGGATCCGCGCCGACGTCGACCGCCCGGACGTGGGCACGGCCTACGGCCGATCTCCTCGGGCAGGATTCGACACCGAGCTGACGGTGAGCCCGGGCACCCACCAGGTCTGCGTGGGCGTGTTCAACCTCGAGTGGGGTGCCGATCGGCTCCTCGGGTGCAGGAACGTCACCGTGGCGCAGTCCACCGAGGATCGCCGACCCAGCGGCGAGCTCACCGAGGTGGTGCCCCTGGGTGGCGCACAGGTGCGGGTGTCCGGGACGGCCACCGATCCCGACGGATCCGTCGCCCAGGTTCGCCTCGAGGTCGACAACGGTCGCCCCGGTGCCCAGGTGATCCAGCTTCCGGTGCTCGGTGGGTCGTTCTCCACCGTCGTGAGCGGTCTCGCCGACGGGCTCCACACGTTCTGCCCCGTCGGCATCGACGTGCTCGGCGGCGCTCCCGGGCTGAGCGGGGAGCGGGCGTTCCTGTGCGGTTCGGCCGTGCTCGGCAGCACCGCCGTCGGCACCGGGGGGACGGCCTCCTCGCCCACACCCGTGGGATCGCCCGCCGGCAACCCCCTCGACGGGGCGGAGCGCGACGCCGGGGTCTCGACCGTGCTGCGCGACGGCTCGGTGATGTGGTTCTTCGGTGACACCCTGGAGCGCGACCAGGTCGGCAACCTGACCTACTTCGTGAACAACACCGCCGCCTGGGCTGCGGCGGGTGCCCCGACCGTCACCCGTGACGGCTCCGTCGGCGGGCAGCCGGTGCCCTTCGTCACCGCACCCGCCGACTGGTGCAGCGGTGAACCGGAGCATCCGAGCCCGGCGATGTGGCCGGAGTCGGCCGTGGCCATCCCCCAACCCGACGGGCACACCGATCGCGTGGTGGTCTTCATGTCCAAGGTGTGCCTGGGGGACCAGTTCCTGGAGATCGTCGCCAAGGGCATGGCGGTGGTGGAGACCACCTACGACATGAACGCCAAGCCGATCGAGGTGCCGGTCACCGGGGTCGTGACGCAAGCCGACCTGGCGGTGCCGGCGACCGCCTGGGGACGCGGAGCCTTCCTGGACGACGACGGCTTCGTGTACGCGTACCACTGCGGCAGCTTCCCCGGGCAGTGGGGTCCGTGCCGAGCGGCCCGGGTGGTGCCCGGATCCATCACCACCTCGTCCGCCTGGCGCTACTGGGACGGGGATGACTGGACCTCGGCCGGCAACTGGGTGAGCGATCCCGGTGCCGCCGCGCCCATGACCGCTCCCGACGGCGTCGACGGCTTCAGCCTGCCGATCTCGGCGTTCACCATCACCGAGGACGAGCAGCACGGCGCCTACGTGATGGTCTACAGCCCTTGGCCCGGCTTCACCGATCGCGTCCACGTCCGGGTCGCCACCACCCCCGTCGGGCCGTGGACGGCCCCGGTGGAGGTCTTCCTGCCGGGGTGCAACGACACCAACGGCGGGGTGCAGTACCTCTGCTACGCCGGCACCGCCCAACCGAAGCTCGACCAGGCGGGTCTCCTCGGTCTCGGCTACTTCGACCAGCTGGTCCAGGTGGGACCGACCCGCGGCCAGTACCTCACCGTCACGGTGCCCTTCAGCGTGGTGGTGACCCCTGCCCCCTGAGCCGCCCGCGGCAGCCGGGGACGACTCGCCGCCGCTGCCGCCGCCGGTGGGCCGCTTCGCCCCGAGCCCGAGCGGCCCCCTGCACCTCGGCAACCTGCGGACCGCGCTGGTGGCCTGGTGCTTCGCCCGTTCCCAGGGCGGCCGCTTCCTGCTGCGGATGGAGGACCTGACGACCGAGGCCCTCGCGGCCCACGAGCGCGACCAACTGGACGACCTCGCCCGGCTCGGGCTCGACCACGACGGCGGGGTGGTGCGCCAGTCCGAGCGGACCGACAGCTACGACGTCGCCATCGACGCCCTCGACGCTGCCGGTCTCACCTACCCGTGCTTCTGCTCCCGCAGGGAGATCCGTGAGGCCGTCGTGGCTCCGCACGGGGAGGGGCCGGAGGGTGCGTACCCGGGGACCTGCGCCTCCTTGTCGGTCGCAGAGGTCGACGCGCGTCGTTCGGAGGGCCGGCGCGAGGCGGTGCGGCTCCGGGCAGGCGCCGCCTGGGTGGAGGTGCGCGACCGTCTGTGCGGTGATGTCGGCGCAGTCGTGGACGACTTCGTCCTGCGGCGCGGCGACGGGTTGGCCGCCTACAACCTGGCAGTGGTGCTCGACGACGCCCGGCAGGGGGTCACCCAGGTGGTCCGCGGGGACGACCTGCTGGCGACCACACCACGCCAGGTCCTCCTGCAGCGCCTGATGGGCCTGCCGACCCCCGAGTACGTGCACGTGCCCCTGGTGCTGGGCGCGGACGGGACCCGTCTGGCGAAGCGACACGGCGCGGTCACCCTGGCCGAGCGCTTCGCCGCCGGTCAGCGCTCGGAGCAGGTGGTGGGGTTGCTGGCCGCCTCCCTGGGCTGGGCATCGCCGGGCGAGGAGCTCACGGCTGCGGAGGTGCTCGACCGGTTCGATCCGGAGCGCATCCCGTCGGCACCCTGGGTGTTCCGCGGATGAGCGTGTCGCGTGGTTCCGGACCGGAGGCGACGGTGTGCCACGATGGGCGGGTGAGCGAGCGTCGCGAGCCGGCCGGCCGGCCCCACGAGGTGGTCGCCGCCCACGCCGACGGCAAGCCGCGCGAGGCGTGCGGTGTGTTCGGCGTCTATGCCCCGGGCCAGCCCGTGGCCCACTTCGCCTACCTCGGCATCTACGCCCTGCAGCACCGTGGCCAGGAGTCGGCCGGCATCGCCAGCTCGAACGGTTCGCACCTCACGGTGGTGAAGGACATG
>CAYQQQ010000032.1:0-42405 GCA_964420125.1 uncultured Microthrixaceae bacterium | reverse complement strand
AACTGGAGCTTCAAGGGCAACTCCGTGAAGGTCCTCGACAGCCAGGACGAGGTCTGCGTCATCTTCTGCGTCAACCAGCGCGACGAGCCGTACCTGCTGCAGATCGCCTGGCGGGTGAAGATCAACCAGCCAAACTCCGCGCAGGCGTGGGTGGTCGGCCACCGCGACAACGCCTACAACGACGTCGGGGTGGGCGAGACCCACGTGCTGACCGGCAACGAGCAGGCCAAGGTGACCTTCTCCGGCGTCCGCCCGCTCGACGTCGTCGACCTGCTCAACACCAACAACAAGCTCGAGGTGTTCGGCACCTACACGTGGGCCATGGAGCAGGACACCGTGGGCATCCAGAACGCGGCGGAAGAGGTGGCCGAGCTGTTCGAGGACGCGCTCAACGCCACGTTGGCGACCGCCACGCTGCCCACCGAGGAGTCGGCCATCGTCGATCTCGTGCTCGACCTGCTGTTCGACAACGTCGGCGGTGCCATCATCATCCTGCTGTCGAACATCCCGCTGTTCGGACTGGGCGACGACCTCCTGGGCGGTGCCTTCTACGTGGGCCTGGGGGCGGCCGGGACCCTCGGCGCCGGGATCAACGCCGTGCTCTCCGGGGTGAGCATCCCGACCATGGACCTCCTGGGGGACAACATGATCCCGCCCAAGATCGTCGGCGGCGGGCTCTACACCATGAGCTACGGGAAGGACTTCACCCAGAACTTCTCGGGAGCCGACGGCACCCACCAGTACAGCTTCACCGCCGGGCCCGCCTGAGCAGGCCTCGGCGCCGGGGGACCGATCAGTCGCCGCGGTAGCGGCAGCCCGCAGTGCACGTCTCGCGCACCTCGACGATCGACAGCCCTGGGAGGGCGTCGCCGATGCGCTCCCAGATCCAGCGGGCGAGCACCTCGCTCGTCGGGTTCTCCAGGCCGGGGATCTCGTTCAGGTAGCGGTGGTCGAGCTCCGCCCTGACCGGTGCGCACACCTCCGAGATGTCCGCGAAGTCGCACACCCAGCCGGCATCGGCCTGCACGGGACCCTCCACGTGCACGGAGACCCGGTAGGAGTGGCCGTGGAGCCGGGAGCACTTGTGCTCCACGGGCAGGTTGGGGAGCCGGTGGGCGGCCTCGAAGCCGAACTCCTTGTAGATCTCCATGACGTGGCCTCTCGGTGCGGGTGACGCGCGCTCAGGGTATGCCCAGGTACTTGTGGAGCTGCAGTCCGAGACGCCACCGCGGATGTCGGCGGCAGTACTCCACCGCTGCCGCGGTGTGACGGCTCCGCTCGGGGCCGTCCATCGGTTGGAGCACCAGGTGGGCGAACGACCAGCCCTCGAACAGCTCGGGCGGGGCACCGGGCTGCTCGTAGACGAGCTTCAACTCGTCGCCTCCACGCACGACCACCTCGGAGCCGGCCTTGGGGCTGACGCACACCCAGTCGATCCCCTCGGGCAGGGGGCGCGTGCCGTTGGTCTCCACGGCGACCTCGAAGCCGGCGGCGTGCAGCGCCGTCACCGCCGGCTCGTCCAGCTGCAGCGACGGCTCTCCACCGGTGCACACCACGTACCCGTCGCTGCGCGACGGATCCTCGCCCACCGCCCCGACCCAGCAGGCCCGCACCGCCTCGGCGAGCTCGTCAGCGCCGGCGAAGGTGCCCCCGCCGGGACCGTCGGTGCCCAGGAAGTCGGTGTCGCAGAACCGACAGACCGCAGCGGAGCGCTGCTCCTCCCGACCCGACCACAGGTTGCAGCCGGCGAAGCGGCAGAACACGGCGCTGCGGCCGGCACGCATCCCCTCGCCTTGGAGGGTGTGGAAGACCTCCTTCACCCGGTAGCCCGTCACGGCTCCCCCGCCGTCGCTCGGTATCGCGTGGGATCGGCGACGCCGGCGGACTCGAAGCCGGCGGCCCGCAGCAGGCACGCATCGCAGTGCCCGCAGGCGCCCCCGGCGTCGTCGGGGTCGTAGCAGCTGATCGTGCGCCGGAAGTCCACACCCAGCTCGACGCCCCGACGGATGATCTCGGCCTTGGTGAGATGGATCAGGGGGGCGTGCACCCGGATGCGACGGCCCTGCTCGGTGGCCCCGGCCACCGCCACGTTGGCGAGCGCCTCGAAGGCGGCCACGAACTCGGGTCGGCAGTCCGGGTAGCCGCTGTAGTCGAGGGCGTTCACCCCGATGAACAGCTCGTCGGCCCCCAGCACCTCGGCCCAGGCGAGCGCCATCGAGAGGAACACCGTGTTCCGGGCCGGCACGTAGGTCACGGGCACGCCGGGGGGGAGGTCCTCCACCCGGTCGTGGCGCGGGACCTCGATGTCGTCGGTGAGCGCAGACCCCCCGAAGCGCGAGAGGTCGAGGTCGACGACGACGTGCTCGATCGCCCCCAGCTCGACCGCCAGCTCGGCGGCGGCGCCCAGCTCCACGGCGTGGCGCTGGCCGTAGCGGAAGCTGAGGGCGTGGCAGGCGAACCCCTGGGCGACCGCCTCGGCGAGCACCGTGGCCGAGTCGAGTCCGCCGCTGAGCAGCACAACCGCCCCCGGCGCATCCGGCGGTGGCGCCTCGCCCCGAGGGCCGGTCATCGCCCGCCGGTCATGTCATCGGTGCCGACCAGCCGTTGGACCGCAGCCGAGAGCCCCGGCGCGACGGTGGCGAAGGTGGCCCCGGCACGCAGCTCGAGCGGTGCGACGTACACCTCGGTCGGGTTCTGCTCGATGGCCCGCACCACGCCGGCGGCCACGTCCGCGGGCGACTTCGTGCGCACGTAGGACGGGAGCTCCACGTCGTTCTCCGCGAACATCCCTGCGGTGTCGATGAAGCCCGGGGCCACCAACGTCACCCCCACCCCGGTGCCGTCGAGGTCCTGGCGAAGCGCCAGGGTGAAGCCGCGCAACCCGAACTTGGTGGCGTTGTACATGCGGGTGTTCGGGGTGGGCGCCATCCCCGACAGCGATCCCATCATGACGATCTGGCCGGGTCGGCCCGCTTCCATCGCCTGCTGGGCGAACCGCGTGGCCATCACGATCGGTGCTCGCAGGTTGACCTCCACCACGGCGTCGATCTGCGCCTCGGTGACCTCGGCGATCGGCGCGTCGGAGCCCACCCCCGCGTTGGCCACCAGCACGTCGAGGGTGGCGAACCGCTCGCAGAGGACGTCGACGTCGTCGCGGTCGGCGAGGTCCGCCACCACCGCCTCGCCGCCGGTCTCGGCGGCGAGCGCCTCCAGCAGCTCCCGGTTGCGTGCGGTGAGGACCAGGTCCGCTCCACGCCGAGCCAGCTCCCGGGCGATCGCCTGCCCCAGACCACCGCTGGCCCCTGTCACCATCACCGTCGACCCATCGATCCTCATGGCCCACGAGGGTAGTGGTGGGGCCCGGAGCACGTCCGGCGAGGCGGCGGGCGCCCTCAGACCGAGGTGTCGAACAACGCTGAGCGCACCCGGGCAAGGTGCCAGTCGTCGCTGCCGTGCTGACGGCGCAGGGCCCAGGACCGCTTCATGTACAGGTGCAGGTCGTACTCCACGGTGTAGGCGATCGCGCCGTGGCACTGCAGCGCGGCACGGGCCACCTGGTCGGCCGCCCGCGACGCGCGGAGCTTCGCCATGGAGGCCTCCACACCGGCCCGCTCTCCCCGCGCCAGCCGGTGGGCGGCCACAGCCACGAGCGGCTCGGCGAACTCCACGGCGAGGCTGGCGTCCGCCAGGTGGTGCTTGATGGCCTGGAAGCTGCCCACCGGCACCCCGAACTGCTGCCGCTCGCTCACGTAGCCCACCGTGAGCTCCAGCATCCGCCGGCTCAACCCGACCAGCTCTGCGGCATCGAGCACCGCGGCCCGATCGAAGGCGATCTCGGTGGCCGTGGTGGCGGCCGGACCCTCGAGGAGCACGGTCGCTCCCGGTGCGGCCAGGACCCGGCAGAGGTGTCGAGCGCCGTCCACCGACTCCACCCGCTCGAGGTCGAGCTCCGCCGCCTCGGCCAGCAGCACCCGGTCCTCCTCCAACAGCACCACGGCGTCCAGGGTGCGGGCCGTCGGCACGAGCGGACGCGACCCGAACCCGACCCCCAGGCGCGCCCCGCCGCACAGGCGCTCGGACCAGTCGGCGGCCGCCGCCTCGGCGCTGGCGAGCTCCAGGAGCCCCGCGGCCACGCCTGCGGAGGCGCTGAAGGGCTCGGGAAGCCCGGCTCGTCCGACCTCCACCGCCAACAGGACCAGGTGGTCGTCACCCAGACCCAGCCCTCCCCGTTCCTCGCCGACCGCCAGTGCCAGCGCGCCGATCTCGGTGAGTGCGTCCCAGGCCGCCGGAACCCGGCCGTCGCCACCGGGCGTGCCGACGTGGGCTCCGAGCTCCCCACCCCAGGCGGCGCGCAGGTCGGCCGGGGTGCACGTGCGATCGAGGGCGGCCCGCACCGTCGCCGCGAACTCGAGCTGCTCTTCAGCCGGTGCGAACCTCATCGGCGGTCACCTCCTCGGCAGGCCCAAGACCCGCTCGGCCACGATGTTGCGCTGGATCTCGTTGGTGCCGGCGTAGATGGGCCCCGACAGGGCGAACTCGTAGCCGCGCATCCACGGGCCGTCGAGCTCCGCCTCGACGCCGAGCAGGTCGAGCGCCGCCTCGTGGAGGCGCACGTCCAACTCGGACCAGAACAGCTTGTTGTACGAGGATCGGGCGCCCGGGCTCCGGCCCTCCACGATGTCGGTGACGTCGCGCAGCGTGTAGAGGGCGTAGGCCTCGGCATCGATCCAGGCATCCACCACGCGGTCGAGGACACGGTCGGCCGCCGCATCGGCGTGAGCACCTCCGTCGGGGGTGGCGGCGCGCGCCAGCTCGACCAGCCGGGCGGCGGTGGCGCGGAAGCGCCCCGGCGAGCGCAGGGTGAGCCCGCGCTCGGAGGTCGTGGTGGCCATGGCCACCCCCCACCCGTCGTGCAGCCCGCCCAGCACACCGCCACGGTGGAGCACCGCTGCCGCGTCGGGATGGTCCGGCGCCGGAGGATCAGGCACGAAGGCCTCGTCGAGGAACACCTCGGCGAAGCCCTCGTCGCCGTCGAGCCGACCGAACCCTCGGACCTGCACGCCCTCGGCGTCGAGGGGCACGAGGAAGTAGCTCAGCCCGCGGTGGCGCGACTGCTCGGGGTCCGAGCGGAAGAGGCCGAAGAGGTGGGTGCAGAAGGCGCCACGCGTGGTCCAGGTCTTCTGGCCCGACAGCCGCCACCCCCCGCGCTCGTCGTCACGCACCGCCACCGAGGTGATCCCGGCGAGGTCGGAGCCTGCGTTGGGTTCCGACCATCCCTGGCACCACAGGTCCTCGGCGGCCGCCATGCGGGGCAGGTAGTGGTCCTGCTGAGCCGGCGTGCCGAACTCGAAGATGGTCGGCGCCAGCAGGAAGATGCCGTTCTGGGTGACTCGCTGAGGTGCTCCCGCCGCGTAGTACTCCTCCTCGAAGATCAGCCACTCCCACAACGAGGCGTCCCGTCCGCCGTAGGCCGTCGGCCAGGACACGACCGCCCAACGGTGCTCGAACAGGAGACGCTCCCACTCGAGGTGGGCGGCGAAGCCGTCGCGGGTGTCGCCCGAGGGAAGTCCCCGGGGGGTGTGGTCGTCCAGCCAGC
Organism: uncultured Microthrixaceae bacterium; assembly: GCA_964420125.1. Lineage (GTDB taxonomy): Bacteria > Actinomycetota > Acidimicrobiia > Acidimicrobiales > Microtrichaceae > CAYQQQ01. The sequence goes on along the minus strand of CAYQQQ010000032.1, from coordinate 36,809 downwards.
CCCGGCAGTCGGCTCGGAACTCCTCCTCGGTGTCGCTCCAGCTCAACTCCACGGCGCCTCCCCGACGTGATCGCTCCGCGGCGCATTCTTGCCCATCTCTGACGCCCCGTCAGATCTGGTGGCCGAGCAACCCGATCCCTGACTGACGCGCTTTCTCACACCGGTGCCGTTGCCGACCGATGACCAGGAGCAGGTGCGCACCGGCACCCCCGCCACGCGCTCAGAGCACAGATGCCACCCACCACGACCCCGGAGAACCCCACGACGTCACCCTCGGGAGCCCGCGCCCCGGACGCGTCGCAGTTGGTACCGGCGCGCGAGCTGCTCCACCGGCCCGTCACGGCGTGGGTCCTGGTGTCCGGCGCTGCCTTGCTGGCCGTCGTCTGGCCGTGGCTCCACTCGATGTTCACGGGCACGGCCCCCAGCGGCGCGCTGTGGACGCGCGTGACCGGGACGATGGTGGTCCTCGCCGGAGCCTGGGCCGGTGTCGAGGTGCTCCGCAGCACGGTTCCCTGGCACGGGGACCGACGGCGGCGCGCCTGGTCGATCGTCGGCGGCGGGGTGATGTCGTGGACCCTCGGCGCCACCGCCGCCGTCCTCACCGGTCGCCCCCACCTGGGAGGGCCCGGTCACGGACTGGCCGTCGAGCTGCTGCAGCTCGTGGGCGCCCTCGTCGTGGTCGCGGGTGCCGCCACGATCCCGAGCGACGCGACGCCGAGCATCGAGCGACGGATCGATCTCGCGCTGGTCGTCACGGCCGTGCTGGTCGCGCTCTGGGCGGTGGCGCTCCCGCTGTTGCTCGACGAGCCGCCCGGCACCCCGGCGCGGGCCGTCGCTGCGCTGCTCGGCGCCGCCTGGATCATCACCGCCGCCGGCATCGCCATGCGCGCCGGTCCCCACCACCACAGCGAGCTCCGCGGCCTGGTCTACGCCCTGCTGGCCGGCGGGACCGCCTTGATGGCCTCATCGGGCATCTCGCCCGCCCCCGCGTACACCGCGACCGGCTCGGTGACCGACCTGCTCTGGTTGACCATGGGGCTGGCGCTGGTGACCTCGGGTCGACGGCTCCGCCGTCCCTGGGTGGACAGCCCGGACAACCGTCGGGCGGTGGAGCGGCTCCACGCGGCGCTCCCTGCGGCCGCCACCGTGGCGGCGCTGGCGCTGGTGGCCGTCGCCCAGCGCCGGGAGCGGGCCCTCGACCCGGTGATGATGGCGCTGGGGGCGCTGGTGGTCGTCCTCTCCGGCGCCCGGGGCCTGCTGATGCACCTGCACAACCGGTCGCTGTTCGCCCGACTCCTGTCGAGCGCGGAGGAGCTCACCCGCACCAGCCGACGCGACCCGCTGACCGGACTCGGCAACCGCCTGGCGCTGGAGGAGCGCCTGGGCATCGCCCTTCGTCACCACGAGCCGCCTGGCACGTCGGTGTTCTTCATCGACATCGACAACTTCAAGCGGGTCAACGACAGCCTGGGCCACGAAGCCGGCGACGAGCTGCTGCAGGTCCTGGCCGAGCGCCTCATCGGCGTGATGGGAGCCGACGTGTTCCGAGTGGGGGGCGACGAGTTCGTCGCCGTGCGCGAGGACCTCGACGGCCGCAGCGCCGAGGCGGTCGCTGCGGCGGTCGTGGCATCGCTCGGCCCGCCGGTGCAGATCGGCGCGCACCGCTTCCCGACCGGTGCCAGCGTGGGGCTGGCGCGCTCCGAACGCCGGGCCGACGGCCCCCGGCAGCCCGACGACCCCCAACTGCTGCTCCGCCGGGCCGATCTCGCCCTCTACCGCGCCAAGGAGCTGGGCCGGGCCCAGTGGGCGCCCTACGAGCCCTGGCTCCAGGAGCGGGCCGACCGGCGGCTCACCCTCCAGCAGGGCCTGCGCGACGCCATCGAGGATCGCGAGTTCGAGGTCTTCTACCAGCCCGTCCACGCGCTCGGCACCGGCGATCTCGTCGGCGCCGAGGCGTTGGTCCGATGGGTCAGCCCCACCTTCGGCGTGCTCCTGCCCCACGAGTTCGTCCCCCTCGCCAACGAGGCGGCGCTGATGCCGGCGATCGGCGAGGTCGTGCTGGAGGCGGTGCTGGCGGACCTCCGCGACGACGACCGGAGGCTCTGGGTGTCGGTCAACCTGAGCGAGGACGAGGTGCTCCACCCCGCGGTGGCCCCCCGCCTGGTCGAGCGCCTCGAGGCCTGCGGCGTCGAGCCCGGCAGGCTCCGCGTGGAGGTCACCGAACGCGCCGTGCTCGAACCCACCGCCCGCGAGGTGCTCAACCAGCTGGCGGCCCGTGGCCTCGGCATCTGCATCGAGGACTTCGGCAGCGGGCCGACCTCGTTGCGCCACCTGAGCAGCTTCAGCGATCTCACCCTGAAGATGGACCGGTCCTTCCTCGGCGCGTCCGGCCGCCAACGAGACGACCTCACCATCCTGGCCGCCGTCGTCGACCTGGCCCACGAGCTCGGGCTGCGGTGCGCCGTGGAGGCGATCACCACCGCAGCCCAGGCGGAGGACCTGCGGGGCCTCGGCGTCGACGAGGGGCAGGGCTGGCACTTCGGCCAGGCGGTCCGCTGGAGCGAGCTCACCGGCCGTGACCCCCGCGAGGCACCGACGTGACCACGCCGTCGCGGCGCGCCACGTCGGTCGTCACGCTCGTGACGGCGGTGGTCCTGGGTGCGCTCTACTCCTTCTGGCCGAACCTGGCCGCAGCGACCTCGGAACGGGCCCAGGGGATCGTCACGGTCGGCCTCGAGGCGGCGGTCGCCCTCGGCGCAGGCGCGCTGCTGTGGTGGGGTTCGGCGCGCCTGCCCGAACGCACCCGGCTCGCCTGGCGGCTGATGGGCATCGGCGTCGGGCTCTGGGGCGGCGGTTCGGCGGTGTGGCTGCTCTACATCCTCGCCGACCTCGACCCGCCCCAGCCAGGGCCACCGGACGCGCTGTACCTGGCGATGGTGCCGTTCGTGATCGCCGGGCTCGCCGTGCACCCGACGCCAAACCGCCGCGACCGCGTGGTGCGCAGCCTCGTCGACGGCACGTTGGTGGCCTGCTCGTTGCTGCTCATCGGCTGGGCGTGGATCCTGCGGGACCTCGCCGAGGGCGGCATCGAGTCCTCCCCAGCAGCCACTGCGGTGAACGCGCTGTACCCGATCGCCGACGTCCTGGTCGTGGTGATGGCGTTGGCGGTGTTCCTCCAGGTCGCGCCTGCGATCCGGATGCCCCTGGGGCTGTTCGCGCTCGGCCTCGGCCTCGTGGCCGCGACGGACGTGCTGTACTTCGTGCTCAACGCCACCGGAACCTGGGAGACCACGCCGCTGGTGCTCGACTCGGGGTGGGTCGTGGGCTTCGCCATCGTCGGTGGATCGGGATGGGCGCTGCGGCACGAACCCCCGACCGCCGCCGAGCGACCTCCCGGTGGGATCGAGTCGGTGTTCACCGTGCTGCCGTCGTGGCTGGCCGGGATCGCCCTGCTGTTCGGCGTGCTCGACGTGTCGCTGCACCAGGGCGACCTGGGGGTGACGGTTCCGCTCATGGTGGCGATCGTCGGGCTCTTGCTGGCCCGCCAGGGCCTCTCGGTCCGCCAGGGACGCCAGCTCGCCGCCCGCCTGGCACGCTCGGTGGAGCACCTCGCCGAGGAGGCCACCCACGACCAGCTGACGGGGCTGCCGAACCGGATCGGGCTCTCGGGCCGGCTGGCGGCCCGGCGCCGATCCGGCGAGGGGGCGCTCGCCGTGCTCTTCGCCGACATCGACCACCTCAAGACGGTGAACGACTCCCTCGGCCACGAGGTCGGCGATCGTCTGATCTGCGAGATGGCCGACCACCTGACCGTCGCGCTGGGGGCGGACGCCGTGACCCGCTTCGGTGGCGACGAGTTCGTCAGCGCGCTGGAGGGGCCCGACCTGGGTGCCATCCTCGCCCGAGCGACGCGGATCGTCGAGAGCGCCGACCACCGACCGGCCTCGGCCGACCTGCCGGTGGCCCCGTCCCTGAGCGCAGGGCTCGCCCTGTGGGAGGAAGGGCTGTCCGTCGAGGAGGTGATGCGCCGGGCCGACACCGCGCTGTTCCGCGCCAAGCAGCTCGGTCGTCGGCGGGTCGCCGTCTACACACCCGACCTCGACGAGTCCACACGACGGCGAGTGGCGCTCGAGCCCGAGCTCACCCGGGCCATCGCCGAGGGGGAGCTGGTCGTGCACTACCAGCCGGTCTTCGCGCTGGAGTCGGGAGAGCTCCTCGGGGCAGAGGCGCTGGTCCGATGGGAGCACCCCGAGCAGGGGGTGATCACCCCGGAGCAGTTCCTGGGTCACGCCGATGCCGTGGGCCTGCTCGAGCAGATCGGCGACGTCGTGCTGGACACTGCGGTCGGCGACTTCGCCGAGCTGAACCGCCGGCCCCGCTCGGCGCCGCTGCGGGTGGCGGTGAACATGTCCGCCAGCGAGCTGACGGCGACCAACGCGGTCCGGCGGGTGCACGACGCCCTGAGCCGTCATGGGCTCGACCCCTCCCACCTGAGCGTGGAGATCACCGAGGACGTGGTGGTCGACGACAGCACCCGTCGCACGATCGATCAGCTGTGCGAACTGGGCGTCGTCATCGCCATCGACGACTTCGGCACCGGCAACTCCTCGCTCCGACAGCTGGGCACCTACCCGGCGACCACGCTGAAGGTGGATCGCACGTTCATCGACGGGCTCGGCCGGGACCGCGAGGACACCTTCGTCGTTCGAGCCATCCTGAACCTGGCGCACAGCCTCGGGCTGAGCACCGTGGCCGAAGGAGTGGAGAGCGCTGAGCAGGCGGAGGTGCTCCGCCGGTTGGGCTGCGATGCCGCACAGGGTTGGCACTTCGAGCGGGCGCAACCGCTGGACGCCCTGCGCTCGGGGGTGCTGGCGCCGCTCGGCCGGCCGGCCGGCCACCTCGGCGAGGGCCCTCCGGAGGCGAGCCCGACGTCCCCGGGCGGCTCAGGGATCGGCGGGCCCGGCGTCTCCTGAGCCCCCACCACCCGATGGCGGCTGCTCGGAGCAGAGCCGTCGCAGCGCGGCGTCGGCGTCCTCGACGATGCCCCCGACCAGCTCGGCGACGGTGGGCAGGTCGTCGATCACGCCCACCACCTGCCCTGTCGGGAGGATCCCGGCATCGAGGTCGCCGTCGACCACGCTCGCCCGGGTCATCATCGGGGCGTTGGCCGCCATGGCCACCTGTGCCCAGCTCAGCTCGGTGGTGTCGTGCATCTGGCGGGCGGTGCGCAGCAGCGAGGTCGGGGAGGTCCCCGACCTCCGGGCGAAGCGCACGGCGTTGAGGCCCGCCCGCACCAGACGGGCCGGACCTCGGGAGGACTCCAGTCGATCCACGAACGGCGTGCGGATCACACGCTGGGGGGCTCCGTCGATGGCGGTGGTCACCACGGTCGAGCCCAGCGCGGACTCCAGGTAGACCGCCTTGACGTGGTCGGGCACCTGGCTCTCGGCGGTGAGGAGGAACCGCGTGCCCATGGCGATGCCGTGGGCACCCCACGCGAGCGCTGCGGCGAGGCCGGCGCCGTCGCGCATCCCGCCGGCGGCCAGCACGACCATCCCGCTGCCGTCCACCGCCCGCACCACCCCGGGCACGAGCAGCGCGGTCGGCACGGTGCCGGTGTGTCCCCCGCCCTCGGCGCCCTGGGCGATCACCGCGCTCACGCCCATCCCCGCCACCTTCTCGGCATGGCGGGGTGCGCCGACGGTCACCACCGTGGCGATCCCGGCGTCGCGCAGGGCCGACACCTGCTCGACGGTGGGAGCGGCGGCGAAGCTCGCCACCGGCACGCCTCGCTCCCCCAGCAGTCGGATGCGCTCCATGGCGTCGGGCTGGCTCGGCAGGAGGTTCACCCCGAAGGGCGCAGCGGTCCGCTCCCGCACCTTGCCGATGGCGACGCCCAGCTCCTCCAGCGACATGGTGGCCGAGGCCAGGATGCCCAACCCGCCGGCGGCCGAGGTGGCCGCGGTCAGCCGAGCCCCCGACACCCACCCCATGCCGGTCTGCACCACCGGCACCTCCACACCGAAGAGCTCACAGGCCGCGGTGTGCAGCGCCGGATGCGGGCCAGAGGTCGGGGTGCTCACGGATCCGGCACCTCGGCGAAGCGCAGGCCGTCGGGGTCGATCCGCTCCAGCTCCCCCAGCTCCACCTCGTCGGGCGGCCGGGACTCGGCGACCACCTCGGGCACGACCAGCTCGAAGCCGGTCGCCTCCTGCACCTCCTCCACGCCGACGCCGGGGTGCACCGACCGCAACCGCATGACCGGGACGCCCCGGTCGTCGGTGGCCTCGAAGTCGAGCACCGCCAGATCGGACACCACCCGGCGCACCTCGTGGAACCGCGCGGCGACCGGACCCAGCTGGGCGGCACGGTCGTAGCCGATGCCGCACACGACGTCGACCGCCTCCACGAACACCTTCGGGCTGTGGCGGGGGACCCAGTAGCTGGTGGTGTGGTTGATGGTGTTGCCCGGTGCCCCACGGAACCCCAGCAGCTGGCTGCGGGGCCGGTGCCAGTCGCCGATCGCCGCGATGTTCTGGTTGCCGTGCCGGTCGACCTGGGTGGCCCCCATCATCACGTGCCGCTTCCCGTGCCACAGCAAGGAGAACATGGCGCGGTACGGGTTCCAGTGCGCCACCGTGCGACTCGCCAGCCGATCGGGCTCGGCGAGGCCCACAGGGGGCACGTCGTCGATCAGCGTGTAGAAGCCGTCGGTGAGCGCCAGCTCTGCTTCGAAGGTGGCCGCAGCCAAGCGGCCACCGATGAGCGGCAGGTTGCCGATGGGGTTGCAGAGCCGCTCGCCGTCGCCACGGAACACCTCGGCGATGGCCACGGCGCAGACGTCCGCCCGCCGCGGCCCGGAGCTCGTCGCGTCGCTCACCGCGCACCTCCGCCGGTCTCCGCCAGCTCGGCCACCTTGGCCCGGTAGCCGGCCTCGTCGATGTCGAGGAGCTCGGCTCGGAACGCGTCCCAGGCGTCGTCGTCGCCGGCGGTGGCGGCGTAGCGGCGCTGGAAGGCCTCGTCGCGCCCGTAGTCGGGGGGGCACTCGGTGAAGTGGGCACCACCGGGCGCCTCGATCACCCCGTCGACGTCGAGCCGGGAGATGCCCAGGTGCGTGACGTCGGCCGCCGATGCCAGGTCCTCGGTGGGCACCACCCGCTCGCAGCTCACGAACGCCTGGCGGGCGGCCCGCACGAACAGGTCGTCCATGAAGGGATCCTCGCCGAGCCACAGGCAGTTGCCCGACCGGTCCGCACGGTGCTGGTGCACGAAGGCCACGTCGAGCTCGAGCGCCGGCACGGCCAGGAGCTCCTCGTGCTCACCGCTGACCGGTTCGGGGTAGGGCGACGACACGGTGCGGAACCGGTCCATCACCCGGGGCACGTCCGAGCCCAGCCCCGCACGGGTGGGGAGGAAGGGCAGGCGCCAGGCGGCCGCCTGGAGGCCCAGCAGCAGCATGCCCTCGTCCCACTCCTCCGCCTCGACGGTGCCCTGCTGGCGAGCGGCGCGGTAGTGGGGTTCGAGGGGGATGGTGTCGAGCGACACGAACCCCGAGATGACCCTGGCCACCTTCCCGGCCCTGCACAGCAGCCCCACGTCGGGTCCGCCGTAGGCGACCACGGTGAGATCGGTGACGTCGCTGCGCAGGATCTCTCGGACCACCGACATCGGCTTGCGGCGGCTGCCCCACCCGCCGATGCCCACGGTCATGCCGGATCGGAGCTCCCCGACCGCCTCGTGTTCGCTCGTGCGCTTGTCCGCGCCTGGCATCCGGCCTCCCCTCGGGCTCGATCTGATGACCCGTCAGATCCTGAGAACCTAGCGGGGAGCGCCGGCCCGGTCGAACGGCACCTCCCGCGCACGACGGTAGGCTGCGCCGACCGATGCCACGACCTCCCGGGAGTCCTCCATGTCGCCGCTACGCCGCCTGCTGACCTCGTCCTTCGTCCCCGTGCTCCTCGTCGGCCTGGGAGCCGCGGCCTGCAGCGACGACGGCGAGAAGGCCGACGAGTCCACGACCACCGAGAAGTCCGAGGCGAAGGCCGAAGGTGAGGAGTCGACCGAATCGACCGAGCCGACCGAGACGACCCAGCCACCGGAGAGCACCGAGTCCACCGTCCCCACCACCGTGACCGACGAGGAGTTCACCACCGCCCTGCAGCCCGTCGTCGAGGAGCTCAACGCCGCACAGGCGCCCTGCGACGTCATCAACTCCGTCTCCCAGATCTCGGACCTGCCCGATCCGTCCACCCCGGACCAGAACCGCCAGGCGGTGGAGTTCCTGGTGCTGGTGGGGAGCAAGGCCGCCGACACCACCACCGACCCCGCCGAGGCCGAGGTGTTGCGCAACGCCGGCCAGGCGCTGACCGAGTACGCCGCCAGCGTCGACTACTCGGCCGAGGCGCTGGACTTCGCCGGAGAGGGCCCCGACATCCCCGAGTGGGAGGACTTCAACATGGCGCTGAACTCCTACTTCGAGACCCACGCCCAGGAGTGCGCCGGCGCGGGCAGCGAGCCCGCCGCCCCCTGAGCCATCCCCCCGAGACGCCTCGTGCTCAGCCGGTGGTGCCCGGCGGGCGCTTCTCGACGAAGGCGTCCCGGGCCTCGTCGGACACGCCTGTCAGGTTGAGCTCGAAGGTGAACCCCTGCTCGAAGCGGTAGCTGCGGTTCACGTCGACCGGGTCGATGCCGTTGAGCGACTCCTTCGCCCGACGGATCACCGTGGTGGACTTCGAGCAGATCTTGGCGGCGATCTCGTACGCGGCGTCGCGCAGCTCCGCCGGGGGCACCACCCGCGACACCGAACCCCACTGGGCCAGCAGCTCCGCCGGCACCGACTCTGCGGTGTAGACCATCTCCCGCATCCGGTGCTGGGGCACCAGGCGGGCCAGGTGGGTGGCCGCCCCGAGCGCACCCTGGTTCACCTCCGGCAGGCCGAAGGTGGCTCCCTCGGCCGCCACGATCACGTCCGCGTTGCCCACCAGGCCGATGCCGCCACCGAGGCAGAAGCCGTGGACCGCGGCGATCACCGGCACCTCGCACTCGTAGACCGCCTTGAAGGCCGCGTAGCAGCCCCGGTTCGCTCCCAGCAGCGCATCGAAGCCCTCCGTGGACTGCATCTCCTTGATGTCCACCCCGGCGTTGAAGCCCCGGCCCTCGGCTCGCAGCACCAGCGCCCCGACCGACGGGTCCCGGCCCGCACCGGTGAGCACCTCGGCCAGCTCGAACCAGCCCGCCACGGTGAGCGCGTTGACGGGTGGGTGGTCCATCACCACCTCGGCGATGCCCTCGGCGATGTCGAGCGTGATGCCCATGTCGTGCTCCCGTGTGTCCAGAGTCGGCTGCCGGTCGACGCCGCCGGGGCGGCGCGACGGCCACCGACCGTACAGCGCGTCCCCCCACGCCCACAGCCGGGAACCGAATCCGAGGTCCGGACGTCAGAGCTGGCACCACACCGACAGGCCGAAGCACGGCATCGACAGGAGGTACCGCGATGACAACGACACCGCAGCGCACGCGGCGGACCGCTCACCGGCCGCTGCTGGCCATCCTGGTCGCACTGGCGTCCGCACTGGGTCTGGGTCTGGGTGCGTGCTCGAGCGACCAGGACTCGGGATCCGAAGCGAGCTACGACGCCACCGGCGACGCGCCGCCGGAGATCGGCGACGACGTCCCGGACGGCCGGGTCGCTGCCGCCGACCCGTCGGGGGAGGAGGCGACGGGCACCGAGGTCGCGACCTCGACGGCATCGTTCGGAACCGACTCCCGGTCGGTGATCCTCGACGGCTCGCTGGCGATCGAGGTCGAGGGCATGGACGAGGCCCTCGCCGACGCGCAGGAGATCGTGCAGCGAGCCGGCGGCTTCGTCGCCGAGGAGTCGGTGGACAACACCCAGGGCATCGACACCTCGGGGCGTGCGGTGTACCGGGTTCCCCCGCAGGCCTTCGACGCGGTCATGGACGAGCTGGCCGGCCTGGGCGAGGTCACGACCCGGGACGTGGGCAGCCAGGACGTGACCACCGAGGTGGCCGACCTGGACAGCCGCCTAGCCACCCTCGAGACCAGCATCGAGAGGCTCCGCAGCTTCCTGGCCACGGCCACCGACACCGCGGCGATCGTGGAGCTCGAGGGGGAGCTGACCGCACGGGAGGCCGAGGCCGCGTCCCTGGAGGCGCAGCGCACCGCGCTCGCCGACCAGATCGAGTACGCCACGGTTACGGTGAGCTTCGGCTCGGAGAGCGTGAGCCCACCGGTCGTCGACGACCCCGACGTGGGGTTCTCCACGGGGCTGGAGACGGGAGTCGATGCCGCCACCGAGGTGGTCCGGAACGTCCTGGCTGCATTCGGCTTCGTCGTGCCCTTCCTGCCGGTGGTCGCGGCGCTCGGGGCGGTGCTCGCATGGCAGCGGCACCGCCGGCGGGGGCGGCACACCCCCGCCGAAGCGGCCGGGTGAGCGGTCGCCCAGGTGGCCACGGCCGTTTCGTAGTGTGGAGCCATCTTCAAGAAGCTCCTCCTCGTGCTGGCCGCCGTGGCCGCGGGCGTGGTCCTGCTCCAGCGCGGCGGCGCGCTGGACACGGGCGACGCGGATGCCGTCGTCGTGCTGCAGCTCGGGGAGGGGGTGGCGGTCGACTCGGTCCGCCAGGACGTCACCGCCGAGGCCGAGTCCTCCTGGGACGCCCGACAGGTCGGCGAGTCCGCCGGCGACGACGACGGGGAGGTCACCTTGACGTTGTCGCTGCCGGGCTCCAACCTCGCCTCGGCGATCGCCTGGCTGCGGCGACCGCAGAACACCCAGACGGTCGACGAGACCGTCGACTACTCGGTGGATCCCGACCAGCTCGACCTCACACCGCTGGCGAGCTCCGAGCAGGAGGCGCGCCCGGAGCCGGTGCTGCTGGAGGTCCGGCTGATCGGCGACGACGCGGGGCCGACCACCGCAGCGAAGCTGGGGGTGCTCCTGCTGCTGCTGGCGACGCTCAGCGCCGGGATGCTCGCCTGGTGGTGGTTCCGCACCGAGCGGGAGTGACGGCCCCGGCTCGAAGGCCGCGACCGCGTCGCACGCGCACCCGCTCGGCGTGGCTCACCTCAGCGCGAGGGCATCGGCGAGCTCGCCCCACTCGCGGCGGGGAAGGTGGGACACGTCGGCATCCAGCACCTGGATGCACACGTGGTCGGCGCCGGCATCGAGGTGGTCCTGCACCCGACCCAGGGCGGCGTCCATGGTCCCCCAGGCCACCACGGCATCCACCACCCGGTCGGAGCCGCCGTCCGCGAAGTCCGAGTCCTCGAAGCCCAGGCGCTTGAGGTTGTTGGCGTAGTTCGGCAGGCCGAGGTAGATCGCCATGTGGGCCCGTGCCGTGGCTCTCGCCCTTGTGGGATCCGTGTCGAGCACGATCATCTGCTCCACGGCCAGCAGCGGTTCGGAGCCCATCACCTCCCGAGCGAGGACGGTGTGCTCCGGAGGCACGAAGTAGGGATGCGCCCCGGCGGTGCGCTCGGCCGCCAGCCGCAGCATCTTCGGCCCCAGCGCGGCGAGGACCATCTGCGCCGGCGGCTCTCCCTTCGGGGCGAAGAACAGCGCGGACTCCATGCGGTCCAGGTACTCCACCATGGCGCTGTAGGGCCGTGAGTACTCCTGCTTGCGCACCCTCGCCACCAGGTGGCCGTGGCTCACGCCGAGACCCAGCAGGAACCGACTCGGGTGGGCCTCGTTCAGGGTCTCCTTGGCGGCGTTGGTGGTGAGTGCGTCACGGGCGTAGCGGTTGGCGATGCCGGTGGCGACCTTCAGCTCCGCGGTGGCCTCCAGCAGCATCAGGGCGTGGAGGAAGACGTCGCGGAAGACCGTCTCGGGGATCCACAGGGCGCCGAAGCCGAGCTCCTCGATCTCCGCAGCGCACTCGCGGGCGACGGTCGATGGCTGAGCATCCAGGGCGCCGGTCCAGATCCCGTAGGTGCCAAGGTCGATGTGGGGGTTCTGCATGGGCGGACACTAGCCAACGACCGTTGCCGTCGGTCGTTGGCCGCATTGTGACCTCGAGCGCACGCGGCGTAGCCTGACGGGTCGTCAGATCGACGTCAGATCGACGTCGGATCTGCGGAGCATCGGGGGCATCGCATGACCAGCGACGACACCACCTCAGCGAACGGGCCACGGCGGCGCCACGCCGTCGACGGCTGGTTCACCGAGGAGGGGCCCGACGGGCGACCCGCCCTGCTCGGGACCCGCTGCACCGAGAGCGGCACATACTTCTTCCCACCCGAACGGGTGATGTCGCGGGCCCCCGGCCACGCCGGCGCCGAGCTCGAGGAGGCCGTCCTGTCCAACCACGGTCGCCTGTGGTCCTACACCGACGCCCGCTACCAGCCCCCGGAGCCCTACGTCGCCGTCGCCGACCCCCACGAGCCCTTCTGCATCGCCGCGGTGGAGCTCGAGGCCGAGCGGCTGGTGGTGCTGGGGCAGGTGGTGCACGGCGTCACGGTCGACGACCTCCAGGTGGGCATGGAGATGGAGCTGGTGCTCGACACCCTGAACACCGAGGTCGACGACGACGGCGGCGAGACGCAGGTGCTGGTGTGGAAGTGGGCGCCGGCGAGCGCCACGAGCGGAGGTGGCCGCTGATGGCCGTGGAGCAGGTCGCGGTGCTCGGGGTGGGCATGCACCCCTGGGGCAAGTGGGGTCGGAACTTCGTGGAGTACGGCGTGGCCGCCGCGCGGGCTGCGCTCGACGACGCCGAGGTGGCATGGGACGACATCGGCTTCGTGGCCGGCGCCGACACCATGCGCAACGGCTACCCGGGCTACGTGGCCGGCGCCACCTTCGCCCAGGCGCTCGGCTGGACCGGCATCCCCGTCACCAGCGCCTACGGCGCGTGCGCCTCGGGGACCATGGCGCTCGAGGCGGCCCGCCAGCGGATCCTGGCCGGGTTGTGCGAGGTGGCCCTGGTCGTCGGTGCCGACACCACCCCGAAGGGCTTCCTGAAGCCCAACGCCGGGGACCGCCCCGACGACCCCGACTGGCTGAGGTTCCGGCTGCTGGGTGCCTCCAACCCCACCTACTTCGCCCTCAACGCCCGCCGCCGCATCGACCTCTACGGGGCGGACGAGTCCGACTTCGCCGCGGTCAAGGTCAAGAACGCCCGCCACGGGCTGGCCAACCCCTACGCCAGGTACCGCAAGGAGGTCACCGCGGAGGACGTCGCCGCTTCGCCGGTGGTGGCCAGCCCCCTCCGGCTGCTCGACATCTGCGCCACCTCCGACGGGGGCGCCGCCGTGGTCCTCGCCTCGATGGAGTGGGCGAAGCGCCACCTCGGAGCCGAACCCACCGTGCGGGTCGCCGCCGTCTCCACGGTCACCCCCACCTTCCCCAACACCGTGATCGAGATGCCGAACTTCGCCACGGACTCCGCCGCCGGCATCGCGGCGCCGCCACGGACGTTCAAGCAGGCGATCGGCGATGCCGCCTACGCCCAGGCCGGCATCGGCCCCGACGACATCGAGGTCGCGGAGGTGTACGACCTGTCCACCGCCCTCGAGCTCGACTGGTACGAGGACCTGGGGTTCTGCGGTCCGGGCGAGGCGGAGAAGCTGCTGCGCGACGGAGCGACGACCCTGGGCGGGCGCCTGCCGGTGAACCCCTCCGGGGGGCTCGCCTGCTTCGGCGAGGCCGTGCCGGCCCAGGCACTGGCCCAGGTGTGCGAGCTGACATGGCAGCTCCGCGGCCAGGCCGAGGGTCGCCAGGCCCTGCGAGCCGACGGCACTCCTCCGAGCGCAGGCATCACCGCCAACCAGGGCCTCTTCGGCCACGGCAGCTCCGTGATCGTGGTTCGCTGACCCGCTCAAGGTTTCCCGCCCGGTGGCCGAACCATCGGGTGGGAACACCACAGGGGAGCAGGGCCGGCGACCGCCGGTCTCTGCTCTCGGAGCGGACCACCGGGGCACCGTCCGGGCGACCGAACGGGCCCCGGTGTCGCGCCCGACCGGAGACGACGCGCCCGCTGCGGGCACCTGGGCCTGCGGGCACCCACCCCGGGCGGCCGTTCTCTACGATTGCCCGGATGACCGTGGGCACATCACGCCGCGCCGAGCGCATCGCTGCGTTCGAGGTGATGGACGTCGTGCGCCAGGCGCGCGAGCGCGACGCCCACCACGACGGTCGCGCCACCTGCCACCTCGAGGTCGGCCAGCCGGGGCGTCCCGCTCCCCGGGCCGTGATCGACGCGGCGCGCGAAGCGCTGGAGCGCCCGCTCGGCTACACCGACGGCCTGGGGACACCGGAGCTGCGGGCCCGCATCGCCGAGCACTACCACCGTCGCCACGGCATCGACCTCGACCCCGAACGTGTCGCGGTGACCACCGGCGCCTCGGGTGGGTGCGTCCTGGCCTTCCTCGCCTTCTTCGACGTCGGCGACCGCGTCGGCGTCGTGCAGCCGGGCTACCCGTGCTACGCCAACATCCTCGAAGCACTGGGAGTGGAGGCCGTCGCCGTGCCCGTCGGCACCGACACCGGCTATCGGCCCACCCCGGGGGCGCTCGACGCGGTCGGGCCCTTGACGGGGGTGGTGGTGGCCAACCCGTCCAACCCCACCGGCGCCGTGCTCGACGCCGCCGAGCTCGACGCACTGGCCACCTGGTGCCAGGACCACGGGGCCCGGTTGGTGCTCGACGAGATCTACCACGGCATCGCCGACCGACCCCTGCCCACCGCGGCCGCCCGCACCGATGCCGTGGTGGTCCAGAGCTTCTCGAAGTACTTCTGCATGACCGGTTGGCGGCTCGGTTGGCTGGTGCTGCCCGATGCCGCCGTGCGGGCGGTCGAGCGCCTGGCCCAGAACCTGTTCCTGGCACCGCCGACCATCTCGCAGCTCGCGGCCGTCGCCGCCTTCGACGCCACCGAGGAGCTCGACCTCCACGCCCGGCGCCACCGCACCAACCGCCGCATCCTCGTCGAGATGCTCGAAGGGGTCGGTGTGGGGGACATCGCCCCCGCCGAGGGCGCGTTCTACGTGTGGGCGGACCTCTCCGAGTGGGGGAGCTCCCGAGCCCTGTGCCGACGGTGGCTGGAGGAGCTGGGGGTCGCCGCCACCCCGGGGATCGACTTCGATCCGGCGCGCGGCGAGCGCTACGTCCGCTTCTCCGTCGCCGGCGCCACCGAAGAGGTCGAGGACGCCGCCGACCGGCTCGGCCCCTGGCTCCACGAGCATCGCCACGATCGGCCGGGCTCCGGATGAGCCCCCGCGACCTCCGCCGCTGGGTGGCCACCGCCGACCACGGCATCGCCCGGGCCGCGCGGCGCACCGCCCGTCGCGTGCTGCGCGCCCGTGCCCGGTTCCGCTCCGGATCCGTCGCCGCCGAGATGGACCGCATCGTGTCCGAGGCGTGCGCCGCCGACACCGGCGCGGCGCTGAGCCCGGAGCTGCTCCGGCGCCGGCGGTCGCAGGCTCGCCGGCGCCGGAGCCGCACCACCGGGGCACGGCGATGAACATCCCCTCCGAGGTGCGCACCGCTGCCATCGTGGCGCCCAGCCCCGTGCCGCTCCGCCTCGGCGGCGCCGAACGGCACTGGGAGGCGCTGCGACGCGCCCTGGACGCACGCGGCATCGCCACCGACGTCGTGAAGGTCCCGGTGCGGGAGCGCACACTGGTCGACCTGATCGACGCCTACGAGGACTTCGGCCTGCTCGACCTCTCCCACGTCGACCTGGTCATCACCGGCAAGTACCCGGCGTGGATGGTGCAGCACCCCTTCCACGTCGTGTGGATGCTGCACCCCCTCCGGGGCCTGTACGACACGTGGAACCCGGCCATGCACGAACCCACCGGGGGCGACGACCCGACGACGGCCGCCTCCCGTCTCGCGCCGTGGGTGGCGCTGGTGGACCGGCTGGCGGAGGGACCCGAGGTGGTGGGCCCCTACGAGGTCGTGGATCGAGTCCGCGAGATCGCCGATCTGCTGCCCGAGGACTCCACCGACGCCGGAGGACCGCTGGCCGTGCCCTCGCCCCTGGCCCGGGCCGTCGTGCACCACCTCGACCGCTGGGCGCTGCACCCGAGCCGGGTCGCCCGCCACGCAGCCATCTCCCAGCAGGTCGCCGATCGTGCCGACTACTTCCCTCCGGGTGTGCCGGTGGCGGTGGTGCACCCGCCATCGAGCCTCGAGGACCCCGGCGACACCGGGGAGCCCGGCGACGTCTTCGTCACCGTCGGCCGACTCGATCGCCCCAAGCGGATCGATCTGGCCATCGAGGCCGTTCGCCGGGTGCAGGATCCGTCGGTGGGCCTGGTGGTCGTCGGCGACGGCCCCGACCGCGCCCGCCTCGAGCAGGTCGCCGGAGGGGACGACCGCATCCGCTTCGTCGGGCGCGTGCAGGACGAGGAGCTGAGCGAGCTCTACCGGGCCGCACGCGGCGTGCTGGTCACCCCTGCGGAGGAGGACTTCGGCTACGTCACCGTGGAGGCCATGCAGCACGGACGTGCGGTGATCACCACCACCGACGCCGGCGGGCCCACGGAGCTGGTAACCGACGGCCGGGACGGGTCCGTGTGCGAGCCCGACCCCCGCAAGCTGCAGCGGGCCGTCGAGGCGCTGTGGTCCGACGCCGGCCTCGCGGCCCGACTCGGCAGGGCCGCGAGGACAAGAGCCCGGGAGCTCGACTGGCCCACGGCGGTCGACCGGTTGCTGGAGCACGACGTCGCCCCTGCCTCCCGGCCCGATGGACGCGGACGACTCGTGGCGGTCAGCACCTACCCGATCCTCGGATGGCCCGGCGGCGGGCCGGAGCGAGCCGGCCACCTCGTGGCCTCCCTGGCGAGGCGAGGATGGGGCATCACGATCGTCTGCCTCTCCGATCGCCCCGAGGCGACGCGCGGGATCCACCACGACCTCGGCGAGGGCATCGAGCAGATCGAGGTGGTGCCCTCGTCCCGCCACCTCGCTGCCGAGGCCCGCCTGCGTCGCCTGACCGATGTCGTCGCGGTCACCGACGTCGCCGCGTCCGTGCTCTGGTCGGCCTCCCCGGAGCTGGTGCGCGAGCTCCGCCACGCGCTGCGCGGGGCGGCGGGAGTGATCGCCGTCCAGCCGTACCTGGCGCCGGCGGTGGTCGACCTCGACCCGCAGGTCCCCCTGGTCTACGACGCCCACAACCACGAGCTCGCCCTGAAGTCCCAGATGCTGCCGGACGACGAGGCCGGTCGATGGATGCTGGCACGGGTCGCCGAGGCGGAGGATCTGGCGATCTCACGGGCGGCGCTCGTGGTGGCCACCACCGGCGAGGATCTCGCGGCCATCGCCTCGGGCGCGCCCGGCGGTGTCCTGAGGAGCGCCACGGCGGTCGTGCCCAATGGCGTGGACACCGCCAAGGTCCGCCCACGCTCCGAGGAGGAGCACGCCGCTGCACGTCGCCGGGTGCTCGCGCTGCTGGAGGCACCGTCCGACGTCCGCCACGTCGCGCTGTTCGTGGGATCGGCGCATCGCCCGAACATCCTGGCCGGCCGATCGATCCTCCACCTGGCGCCCCGGCTGGGCGACGTGCTCTTCGTGCTGGCCGGCCGCCACACCGATCAGCTGGACCGGGACGTCCCGTCCAACGTCCGCCTGGTGGGCCAGGTGAGCTCGGAGCGGCTGGAGGAGCTGCTGCGGGCGGCGGACGTGGCGCTCAACCCGATGGAGGCCGGCGGTGGCTCGAACCTGAAGCTGCTGGAGTACTTCGCGGCCGGCGTCCCGGTGGTGAGCACCCCGACCGGGGCACGGGGCCTGGCGAACCCGCACGAGGTCGCCCTCGTGGTCGAGGCCGACCAGGTGGCCCTGGGGATCCGGGAATCGCTCAGGTCACCGAATCGTGCCAGGGTGGACGCCGCACGACGTCTGGTCGAGGTCGAGTTCGACTGGTCCCGCGTGGGCGAGCAGTTCGCCGACGCGGTCGACGGCGTGCTCGGGAACGCAGCCTCCCGCCCCGCAGCCTCGACCCGCCCCGCAGCCCGAGAAGCCCCAGCTCGAGAGAACGAAAGGCCCTCACCGCCGTGAGCGACCCCCTCGCCCTCTACGTCGAAGTCACCACCACCCTGGCCGCGCGCTTCACCGCAGGCTACGAGCGGGTGGTGCGCTCGGTGCTCAACGGCCTCGCCCGACACGATCCTGCCGAGATCGAGGTCGTCCCGGTGGTCTTCGCCGGTCGCGGCCGGTACCGCCATCTCACCGAGCACGAGCGGGAGCAGTTGCGCCACCACCCTCCAGGGGGCACGAACCGCCGCCGAGCCGACCGCTTCGGACCGCTCTCGCCCGTCGTGCGCGCCGCCGTTGGGCTGCCTGTGGTGGGCCGGACCCGAGCTGCGCTGGCGAGGGGCCGCCAGTCGCTGCTCCCGTCCCCCACCGTGCGCGGCCTCGACATCGAGCTGCCGCCGATGGGCTCGGTGTGGCTCGACCTGGAGCCTGCGTGGAACGATCCCGAACCACGCGAGCAGCTGCTGGTCCGACTCCGCGCGGAAGGCGTGCACACCGCGGTGCTCGTCGCCGACGTCATGCCCGAGCTCTTCCCGGAGTGGTTCGACGCCAACCAGCGGTCCCTGTTCGACAGGTGGCTGCGGGCGCACCTCGAGCACAGCGAGCTGTTCCTGTGCATCTCCCGCAACACCGAGGCGGATCTGCGGCGCCTGGCCCGGGACAGGGGCATCGATCGGGATCTGCCGTCGGTCGTGATCCCCCTCGGCGCCGACCTGCCCGACGTGGAGCCCAGTCCCGTGGCGCTCCCCCCGCAGATGGGCCGGTTCCTCCTTGTGGTGGGGACGCTCGAGCCGCGGAAGAACCAGGCGATGGTGCTCGAGGCCTTCGATCGTCTCCGCCACCGCCACGAGGACCTCGGCCTGGTGGTCGTCGGACGTCAGGGCTGGATGGTCGACGACCTCGTCGAACGGCTGCGCACCCACCCGGAGCAGGGGCGGCGCCTGCTGTGGCCCGACGCGGTCGACGACGGGCAGCTGGCGTGGCTCTACCGACGGGCCTTCCTCACCATCGCCCCGTCACGCTACGAGGGCCTGGGTGTGCCGGTGATGGAGGCCCTGCACCACGGCTGCGCCACCATCGCCTCCAGCGGCGGGGCCCTGGCCGAGGCCGGCGACGGCAGGGTCGAGACGATCGACCCCGACGACGTCGACGCGCTGGTGGTCGCCATCGAGCGCCACCTGCTCGACGACGACCACCACGAGGCCCTGGTCGCCCGGGCCGCCGGCTACGTCCCCCCGGCGTGGGCGGACACCACCGACGCCGTCGCCGCAGCGCTGGAGCGCTTCCGCGACGTGCCGCCACCGGTGGTCGGGCCGAGGGGAGAGGATTGGTGAGCCTCGGAGAGCCGGCACCGGAGACGTCGCCGCGCGCCCGGTCAACGAGCCGCGGCGCGCAGAACCCCCCGGTCGATGCGACCTTGCGCCTGGTGACGGTGCTGGCGGTGTGCGCCGGGGTGGTGCTGAGGTTCCTTCCCCGTCCCGACCTCTGGCTGGACGAGGCGCTGTCGGTGAACATCGCCTCGCTGCCGTTGGGCGACATCCCCGAGGCGCTGCGCCACGACGGCCACCCTCCCCTGTACTACGTGCTGCTGCACCTCTGGTTGAGGCTGGGCGAGAGCGACCTGTGGGTCCGGGCCCTGTCGGGGGTCATCGGCCTGGCGGGCTTCCCCCTGGCCTACCTCTGCGGCCGGCGGTTGGCCCGGCGTCGCGGTGCGGAGGGCCTCGGTGGCCACCGAACCGGCCTGCTGGCACTCGTGCTGTGGGCGCTGCTGCCCTACGGCGTGCGCTACGCCACCGAGACGCGCATGTACTCCCTGGTCACCGTGCTGGTGATGGCCGGCTACCTCCTGGTGGACGACCTGCTCGGCGAACCCCGTCGCGCCGACCTGCCCCGACGCTCGCCGGTCGGCAGCGCCCTGGGGCTGGTGGTCGTGGGCGCAGCGCTGCTGTGGTCGCACTACTGGGCGATCTGGCTGCTGGTCGCCACAGGTGTCCTGGCGCTGGCCGTGGCGCTGCGGGCGGTCGATCCGGCCCGACGCCGCCGGGGCTGGCTGTGCGCCGGGGCGCTGGTGGGGGCGGGGGTGCTGTTCCTGCCGTGGCTGTCGTCCATGCTCTACCAGTCGGAGCACACCGGGACCCCCTGGGGAGAGGTGTTCCGGCCGGCCACCATCCTGGTGGTGACCCTGACCGACTTCGTCGGCGGCGGGTTCGGCGAGCTGCAGCTGGTGTCCTACGGGCTGGTCGTGGCGGTGTTCGTGGCGCTGTTCGGAGAGATCCGCCAGCGCGTGGGCCGCCAGGTGATCGAGCTCACGTTGGCTCCCCAGACCCGGGTGCTGGTGGAGGTGGCGGTGCTGGTCGCCACCATGCTCATCGGCTGGGCCGCGTCGGTGGCGGCGTCGGGCACGTACGCCTCCCGCTACGCGGCGGTGGTCTTCCCGTTGTTCGTGCTGTGCGTCGCCGGTGGGATGGCCATGGCCCGCTCCCCCCGCTGGACCGCCGCCATGGCCGCCCTCGTGGCGGTGGCGCTGGTGGTCGGCTGCGTCCTGGAGATCCGCTCCGACCGCACCCAGGCAGGTGTGGCGGCTGATGCCATCGTCGCCGCGCTCGATGCCTCCGGGGAGGACCCCGTCGTGGTGGTGTGCCCCGACCAGCTCGGGCCGGCGACGCTGCGAGCCCTGGAGCACCGTGACGTCGATGCCACGGTGGTGCCCTTCCCGACCGCCGGCGACCCGCGTCGGGTGGACTGGGTCGACTACCGGGACCGCAACCAGGCGGCCGACCCGGCGACGTTCGCCGCTGCGGTGCTCGCCGACGCCGGCGAGCGGCCGCTCTTCCTGGTGATGAACCCCGGCTACCTGACCTTCGAGGGCAAGTGCGAGGCGCTGGTGAGCCTGCTCGGTACCGGCGAGCGGCCGCTGCAGCAGGTGGTGGCGGCCGACTCGGACAACTTCTTCGAGGCGATGGACCTGTGGGAACGCCCGAGCGCCGGCTGACCGGCGGGCAGGTCGGCGTCACCACCGGGGGATCGAGGTGGGGCGCCACGCGCCCCGGAGGGCTGCTGCCGGCGCTGGCCGGTTGGCTGGCAGCCCGGGTCGCGGTGGCGACGGGCGTCGCGGTGGCCCATGGGTTGGCGGACCACGTGGGGATGCCCGACGGGCGCCTCCACCTGGACCAGGGCCTGCTCACCTGGGACGGCACCTACTACCGCGTCCTGGCGGAGGGCTGGTACCCCGGTGCGGCGACGCCCGAGGACGCCACGCGCTTCTTCCCGGCCTTCCCCGGCCTGGCCCGCCTCCTCGATCCGGTGCTCCCCGGCAGCGTGGACGTGGCGCTGCTGGTCATCGCCAACCTGTGCGCACTCGCGGCCGCCGTGCTGCTGTGGCAGCTGGCGCACGACGTCCTCGACGACGAGGGGGTGGCGCGCCGCTCGGCGTGGATGGTGGCGGTGATCCCGGCAGCCAACGTGTTCGTCTTCGCCTACTCCGAGGCGGCCATGCTGCTGGTCTTCACCGCCGCGTTGGTGGCGCTGCACCGTCGCCGCATGGGCTGGCTGTGCGCCCTCGGGTTGCTGGCAGGGCTGCTGCGCCCGGCGGGGGTGCTGCTCGTGGTGCCGGTGGTCGTGGCCGCCTGGCAGCACCACCGCAGGACGCCCCCACCGACGCGGCGGGAGGCGCTGGGTTGGCTGGCCGCCGCCGTGGCGCCCCTGGCGGGCCTGGCAGGGGCGTTGGGGTGGATCGCCATCTCCGCCGGTGTCGGTTGGGGTGAGCCCTTCGAGCGCCAGCGGCAGCTGCGCGACGGCTTCCACGAACCGCTCTCCCGGGTGGCGGAGGCCGCGGTCGACGTGCTCAGCGGCCGGCAGCACGACATCTACAACCTGGCCTTCGCCGTCGGGTTCGCCGCCCTGTTCGTCGTGGCGCTGCGCCGACGCCAGCCGCTGCCGTGGCTGGCGTTCATGGTGGTCACCTGGGTGGTGGCGGTGGGCGGCACCAACATGGACTCCACCGGTCGCTACTGCGTGGTGGCCGCGCCGTTCACGGTCGCGCTGGCGCAGTGGGCGCAGCACCGCTGGCAGCAGGTGGCGGTCGGCGCGCTGGGCCTGGCCGGCACGGCGTGGTTCACCGCCGAGGTGATGCTCGGGCGGATCATCCCCTGAGCACCTCGCAGCGGAGCTCAGCCGGCGCTGGCGACGGTGCTCGGCATGTCGAGGACCGCTCGGAAGAACTCCTCGTCCTCGAAGAGGCTGGTGTCGTGCAGGAACATCTTGCCGTAGCGCTCGAAGTACATGAGCTGCTTGGACAGCAGGAACATGCTGCGGTCGAAGTCGGAGTCGATGAAGCCGTGGGACTCGATCGACTCGCGGACCTTGCGCTGCTGGCGGAACCGCCGCAGGACCTCCACCAGCGTCGGCCGTGGTGCGTCCGACCCGCGCCCCTGGGCCTCGGCGACCGCCTGCTGGGGGGCGTTGATCAGGTCCGCCAGGCTCACCTCGCCGAAGGGGCGGCTGAGCACCGGGCCGAGCGCCATCCGCATGAACCCCTCGAGCTGCTGGTCGTCCATGCCCAGCTGGTCCTGCAGCACCGGGCCGTACATGGCCTTGGCGTGGCTGGCGAGCTCCGCCCACGCCGACTCCTCGCCCAACCCGGCGCGGATGATGTTGCGGAAGAACCCGTGGGACCCGGGGTCGAGCCGCCCGACGATGCCCCAGTCGAGCACGCCGAGGCGACCGTCGGGCAGGAGCATGAGGTTGCCGGCGTGCACGTCGCCGTGGAAGGTCCCCCAACGGATGCTGGTCAGGAAGAACCCCTTGATGACCTCCTGCACCACGGGGCGGGGGTCGTAGCCGTACTCCTCCACCGTGGCCAAGTCGTCCACCGGGACGCCGTCGAGGAACTCCATGGTCAGCACCCGGGCGCCGCTCAGCTCGTGGTGCACCTCGGGCACCATCACCCGCGGCAGGTCGACCTCCTCGAGCAGGCTTCGGTAGTGGGTCATCGCCCGGGCCTCGTTGCGCAGGTCCAGCTCCTCGCCGATCTGCACCCGGAACCCCTGGAACATCGAGACCATCTGGTTCGCCGCGAACTCCCCGGTGACGCGCGCCACCACCTCCAGCAGAGGTTGGAAGAGGTCGAGGTCGGTGGCGACGCGGTGCTCCACACCGGGGCGCAGCACCTTCACCGCCACCGGGTGCCCGTCGGCGGTGACCGCGCGGTGCACCACCGCGATCGAGGCGCGACCGATGGGCGTCTCGGAGAACTGCGAGAACGCCACCTCCAGCGGCATGCCCAGCTCGTGCTCGACCGCCTCCCGTATGGCCGGGAAGGGCACGGCCGGGCCCGTGTCGAGACAGGAGCGGAACTCGGCAGCGGCGGCGTCGCCGAAGACCCCCGGCGAGGACCCGATGAGCTGGCCGAACTTCATGAAGGTGGCACCGAGGTCCTCGAAGGTGCGTCGCAACGGCCGGGCCCAGGCATCGGGCGGCTCCGGTCGCCGCAGGACGCGATCGGCGAGTGAGCGCGCCACCAGCGGCGAGAAGTGGGTGAGCACCGCCAGCGCGATCCGCGTGGCCCGGCCGAGCAGGTCTGCGACGGTGGTGCGGGGAAGGCGCCGGGGGAAGACCCTCGGGGTGGAGTGGTCGTCGAGGTCTCCGGTCGGCATGCCCCACCCGACCGCCACGTGCTTCTCTGGAACCATCGCTACAGGGTAAGGAGGGCGGCCCCTGGGGAGCAAAGCCGGTCACGGCCCGACGAGGCGGAGCCGTGGCGCTTCAATGGTGTGATGCCTGTGCGGACGCGAGACCTGAGCGGACGGTGACCCGCTTCGACGACGAGGGCCGTCACCTCGTCGAGCTCACCGACCGCGTGGACGTCCGCTGCCCGAAGTGCGCAGCACGGGCGACCGCCACGCGCCGACCGACGGGGGCGCCGGCGCGGATCGTCTGCAGCTCGTGCCCCTTCGCCGCCACCGTCGACGAGACCGGGTGGCTGGGACCCGTGCGCGGGCACGTGCGGCGTCGCTGCGGCGGGTGCGGGCAGTGGCTCGAGCGGCGCTTCGATCCTCCCCGACCGCCACGCACGGCCCATCTGATCTGCAGCTGCGGCTGGCGAGGGAAGGCGACGGTGACCATGGCCCGCGAGCCGACCGACCCCGTCGATCCCGAGTTCGGCCTGGAGCTCTGGTTCACCGCCCCCTTCCGCAACGAGGTCGTCTGGGCCTACAACGTCGAGCACCTGCGCTTCCTGCGCGACTACCTCGCGGCGGACCTTCGTGAGCGCGCCCCGAACCGGAACGGCTCGCTGGCCAGCCGGCTGCCCCGGTGGATGAAGGCGGCGAAGCACCGCGACGCGCTCGTGGCGCTGATCGACGAGCTGGTGGCCTCGGCGGACTGATGTGGCCGATCAGGGCTTGAGCGTGGTCACGACCTTGCCGTCGACGAGCACCTCGACCTGCACCGCGGGCAGCTCCGGCGTCCGCGTGCGCGAGCGCGCGGTGGTGGTCGTCGGGGCGGTGGGAGGCGCGTTCGTCAGCACGACCGCCGAGGCGGTGGACACGATCTGGTCGAAGGCAGCGCTGCTCTGGCACCGGGTCAGCTTCTCGATCGTCCCCGTCAGCTCGACGGTGGCCTTGAGGCCCTCGACGCGGGCGTCGACCACCTGGACGTCGGCCGGCACCACCGACACCGCCCCGGTCGCTCGGCCTGCGGAGCCGGAGAGCAGCTCCTCCAACGCCGCGACCAGCTGCTCGTCGGGACCGGCTCCCGGAACCTCCACCGAGGCGAAGCGGTCGGGCGAATCGCAGCGCTTCGACGCGTTGAAGTAGGCGAGCTGCACCGCCGTGAGCTGGTCGGTCGGCATCGGCTCCCCCCTCACCCAGCCGGACACCTTCCAGCCCTTGACCCCGGGTGACACGGTCACCAGGTCGATGCTGGAGCGCAGCTGCTCGCCGTCGAACCACCAGGCCCGCACGCAGCTCGACACGTTGGTGCCCTCCGTGGAGAAGCCGCGGATCCGGGTGGCCCGCAGCAACGGGGCCGGGGCGCCAGCCTCCCCGAGCTGGGCCTCCACCTCCGGTTCCAGCTGGAGGCCCTCGAAGCGCTGACCCGAGGTGGCGGCCAGGAACAGCCGAAGGGTCTTGGCAGCTTCCAGGTTCGCTCCTCCGGTGGCGGGAGGGCAGTTCTGCGGCGCCGCCGCCTCGCCGTCGCCGGCCTCTGCGGCTGCCGGCACCGAGAGCTCGGGCGAGGCCAGCTGGTCCGAGCGGACGGCGTCCTGCGAGCCGCCCCAGCGCAGCAGCACCAGGGCCAGCAGCGCGGTCAGCGCCACCGTGCCCGCCACGAAGCGGAGGCGCAGGTACCCCGGTGTTCGGTCCACGTACTCATACGGCCCCAGGTACTGCAGCGACCAGCCGGGATCCACCTCCCCGGCGTCCCCCTCCGCGGTCGCTCCATCCGGACCGGGGCCGTCGTCGCCGGACGGCTCAGGCCCCTTCCTGGGCGCGGACGGCGTTGACATGCCCCCCGACGTTACCGCCTTCGCTGTGGCCCACCCAGAGCCCGCAGCCATGGCTCCATCCGAGGAGCACCTGCGCATCCGCCAGCTCGACGACCGCACGACGGAGCACGCCGGTGACCATCGGGTGAGGGCCATCCCTGTCGAGCGATTGGTCCTACAGTCGGGGCATGCGCCTGCGTCCCGCCTGGCCACTCCACCGTGTCGCAGCGCTATCGACCTCGTCGGGACGTGCGCCCGCCGCGACGGCGGCCGACGTCGGCCGACTCCGACGCCAGGCGCGGCTGCTCGATCGGGTGTGAGCGTCGGGGCAGCCACCGGAGGGCACCGCCGCCTGCCCGTCGAGGAGGTCCTCGGGGAGCTGCGCGCCGTGCTCACGGAGCAACCCAACGCCGTGCTCGTCGCCCCACCGGGCACGGGCAAGACGACGGTGGTCCCCCCGGCGCTGCTCGACGAGCCCTGGTTGGAGGGGGCCCGCATCGTCGTGCTGGAACCCCGCCGGCTCGCCGCCCGGGCAGCCGCGGCCAGGATGGCGTCGCTCGCCGGTGAGCAGGTGGGCCAGCGCTTCGGCTACACCGTGCGCCACGACCGCCGGGTGGGGGTCCGCACGCGGGTGGAGGTGGTCACCGAGGGGGTGCTCACCCGACGCCTCCAGGGCGACCCGTCCCTCGACGGCATCGGGCTCGTGGTGCTCGACGAGCTCCACGAGCGCTCCCTGGAGGCGGACCTCGCCCTCGCCCTGCTGCTGGACGTGCAGGCCGGCCTGCGCCCGGACCTCCGCCTGCTGGCGATGTCGGCGACCATCGACCAGGACGCCGTCGCCCGTCTCCTGGGCGGCCCACAGGGCCCGGCGGCGACGCTGCACGCCGAGGCACCGCTGCACCCCGTCGAGCTGCGGTGGCGTCCCCCGGAGGGCCGCCGGCAGCTGGACGAGCACGTCGCGGAGGTGGTGCAGGACGCGCTGCGCACCGACCCCGGCGACGTGCTGGTGTTCCTGCCCGGTCGGGCGGAGATCGCCCGGGCAGGACGCCGCCTCCGCTCCCGAGTGGGGCGCGCCGAGGTGCTCGAGCTGCACGGCTCCGTCCCACCGGCCGAGCAGGACCGGATCCTCGCCCCCGCGCGCGGCCACGGCCGCCGGGTGATCCTGAGCACCTCGATCGCCGAGACCTCGCTCACGGTCCCTGGCGTCCGGGTGGTCGTCGATGCCGGCCGTCGCCGCACCTCTGCCGCCGACCCTCGCACCGGCCTCCCCTCCTTGGTCACCACGGCCGTGTCGCAGGCCGGCGCCGACCAGCGCGCCGGCAGAGCCGGCAGAGAGGGTCCAGGGGTGTGCTACCGGCTCTGGTCGGCGAACGACCACCGCCACCGCGACCTGCACGACTCGCCCGAGATCACCCGTGCCGACCTGACGGGACTGGTCCTGTCGGTGGCGGTCTGGGGGGTGCGCGATCCGGCGTCGATGCGGTGGCTGGACGATCCGCCGGCGCACGCGGTGCAGCGTGCCCGGGGGCTGCTGGTGGACCTCGACGCACTCGACGCCGACGGGCGCCCCACCGCGACCGGCCGGGCGCTGGCGGGGATGCCCATGGCTCCTCGGCTCGCAGCGATGGTTCGGGAGGCGGGTGACGCCGAGGATCTTGCACTGGAGGTGGCGGCGCTGATCGACGTGGGCGGACCAGGTGACGCCGAGCTGGCCGAGCGGGTCCGCTCCCGACGCCAGGGCAGGGCGCACTCCGAGGTCGACCGGGTGCTGTCCCAGTTCCGCCGGGAGCTCCGACGTCGAGGGTCCGGTGCCGCCACCCCAGGGGGGCCGGCCGAGGACGACGAGCTGGAGGAGCGGGTCGCCGCCGTGGCCCTGGCCGGCTACGCCGACCGGGTGGCCCGCCGGCGTGGCTCGGAGCGGCGCCGCGGCGCAGCGGGCCGCGGCGGCGCCGTCTACCAGCTGCGCCACGGCGGCGAGGTGGCGCTGGATCCCGGCTCCGCCCTGGCGACGCACGACTGGCTGGTGGTGCTCGACCTCGACGCCGGCACCGGAACCGGCCGTGCCGGTTCGATCCGACTCGCGGCCGGCCTGCCGGCTGCGACCGCCCGGCAGCTGGTGGCGACCCACGGGCACGACCAGCACCACGTCCGATGGGAGCCGGGCAGCGGAGCGGTGGCCACCATCGCCACCCGGCTCGACGCCATCACCGTCGAGCGGCGGCCGTGGCGGGACCCCGATCCCGAGGCGGTCACCTCTGCCCTGGTGCAGGCGCTGGAGCACCACGGCCCGGCGATGCTGCCCCGCTGGGCAGGCAGCGAGGCGTTGCGCTCACGTGTGGCCTTCGCGAGCGCGCTCGGGCTGCCGTGCCCCGGAGGGGAGTGGCCGACGTGGTCGGACCCGCACCGTTGGCACGACTGGGAGTCGGTCCAGCCGTGGCTGGAGCCGGCGCTGCTGGGTGTGCGGGACCAGCGCGACCTCGACCGCTTCGACGTGGCCTCGGTGCTGGACGCCAGCCTGGACAGGGCCACCCGCCGACACCTCGACCGCGAGGTGCCCGCAACGTGGACCACCCCTGACGGACGTGAGCTCCCTTTGCGCTACGGGCAGGTCGACGGGAAGGCGGCTTCCGTGCTCATGTCGGTGCGCCTCCAGCTCCTGCTGGGCGTGGACGTTCAGCCCACGGTGTCGTCCCTCCGAGTGCCGGTGACCGTGGAGCTCCTCTCACCTGCCGACCGGCCGGTGCAGCGCACCACCGACCTGCCGGGCTTCTGGCGGGGCAGCTACCGCCAGGTCCGAGCGGAGATGCGCTCCAGGTACCGCCGCCACGACTGGCCCGAGCACCCGGTGTGAGCTCACCTGCGCAGCCAACGGCGTCCTTCCTCCAGACGTCGCTCCAGCTGGGCGAGCGTCGCCTCGCTCACCCTGTCGATGCCCGCCAGTCGGTTGAGCTCCCGGTTGACCTGGGCATGTCCCCAACCGGTCCCACGGACCAGCTCCAGGACGATCTCCGCGTTGGCGTCGCGCACCCGACGCTTGCGCTGGCGCAGGGTGAGGCCGTCGGGAGCGGAACCGGCGTGGGCGGGAGCGGCGACCGCCGCTCCCGGGGGCAGCGGTGCGAACACGACCACATCGACGCCCGCCGGCTCCGCACCGGCGGTGTCGTCCGGATCGTCGCCGAACACCCCGCCCTCCGCGGCGCCGTCGCGGTGGGCGTCGGCACCCAGCGCCACCGAGCCGATCACCGAGAACATGGAGAGCTGCTCGGCGTCGTCCTCGGCGACCGGGGCACCGAGGCCCATCGTCGACTCGCGCTCGGCGCGCCGGCGGAGGCTGTGCCGACGTGCCTCGGCGATGCGGGCGGCGTGTCCGGCCAGACGAGCGTCGTCGGGGAGGAACACGAAGGACCGCTGCCTGGGCTGGCCCGGGGTCCAACGCACGACACGTCCCACGGCCTGGCGGAAGAACAGCTCGGTGGTGGTGGTGGTGGCATACACCGCCACACCCAGGCGCGGGATGTCCACGCCTTCGGAGACCATGCGCACGGCCACGATCCAACGGCTGTCCCCATCGGCGAACGCCTCGATCCGCGCCGAGGCCGCCGGCTCGTCGGAGGTGACGAGCACCACGTCGGGCTCACCGCCGGCGCGGCGTCGCAGCAGCTCCGCGATGCCCCGTGCGTGGGCCTGATCGCTGGCGATGACCAGCCCGCCGGCATCGGGCCGGCTCCGGCGGAGCTCGTCCAGCTGCAGGTCGGCCTGCTCGAGCACCTCCGGCAGCCATCGGCCCTCCAGCGACAGGGCGGTGCGCAGACGTTGGTTCGCCTTCTCACGCGCCAGCTCGTCGTCGAAGGTGGCGGCGACCACCTCGCCGTCGGGGGCGACCCACTCCATGAACCCCCCGATGCGAGGGAAGTAGACCGGTCGCACCACCCCGCGATCGGCCAGCGCGTCGCCGTAGCCGTACTCGAAGTCGGGCCGTGCCTCGTCGAGGTGGTAGTCCACGAAGGGGATCGCAGAGGTGTCGGAGCGGAACGGGGTGCCCGACAGCGCCAGACGACGGGCCGCGCCGCCGAAGGCCTGCAGCAGGGCCGCCCCCCAGCTGCGGTCGTCACCGGCGTGGTGGACCTCGTCGAACACCACGAACGCCCCGTCGGCCAGCGGGCTCAGCGCGGCCGCCGAGGTGGCGACCTGCTGGTAGGAGGTGACGACCCCGTGCATGTCAGCGGGCAGCTCTCCTTCACGAGCCGACCACTCCGGATCCAGGTGCAGGCCGAACCGGTGTGCCGCCTGGGCCCACTGGGTCTTCAGGTGCAGGGTCGGGGCCACCACCAGGACCCTGCAGGATGGCTCGAGGCCGAGGTGCTGGAGCGCTGCGGTGAGCGCGAAGGTCGTCTTGCCGGCACCCGGGGTCGCCACCGCCAGGAAGTCGGCCCCCTCGGCGGCCGACAGCTTCTCCAACGCCTCGACCTGCCACGGGCGGAGCCGGATCCGGGTGGGGCGGAGGCGGAGGCCGGGGTCGCTGGGGCACATGGAACGCCGCAGTGTAGCGGCGACGCTCCGGGGCGTCGGGAACCCCGCCGATCGACGTGCGCGGCGGCGCCTCAACTCCCTCATCCCTGGAGCTGGTCGGCCAGGGCGAGGTGATCCGCAGCCACCAGGCGCCGCGCCAGCGAGTCGGTCAGAGCCGGATCGCTCACCTCGAGTCGGATGGCCTGCTCGGCCAGCTTCACGGGATCCGTCCGGGGATCGTCGGCCAGCTGCAGCAGCAGTCGCGTCAACCACGCCTCGAGCACCAGCCGCTCGGCCACCACCACCTCGTCGTGGGCGAGCTGGTGGCTGCAGAGGTGGTGGCGGTACAGCTCGGCAGCCACCGTCCGCTCCGAGCCGTCGCCGCGGGCCAGTCGACGGAACTCCCAGACGTCGACCTTCCACTCCGGCGGTGGGGCGAAGCGCACCGCGGCGCGGGTGCGCGAGATCACGCTCCGCTCACCACCCAGCGCACGGCGGAGACGGTGGACCGTCACGTTGAGTCGGTTCCGCCCGGCATCGAGGTCCGTGTCCGGCCAGAGGCGATCGATCAGCGCCTCGGTGCCGACCTCCCCCTCCGCCGTCACCAGCACCACGAGCAGTCGGGCGGTGTTGCCCTTCAGCCGACGGAGCTGCCCGTCGCGGACCACACCTGCGTGGGTGTCGAGGAGCCGCACCTCCACCGACTCGGACGGCTCCGGACCGAGACCGCCGGCCTCCGAAGTCCACCACGCCTCCCACACGGTGAGCGCGCCGTCGTCGGGACGACGCTTCCTGCTCCACGACTCGAGGGCTGCCGCCTCCGGCTGACGGCCCGTACGCCGGCAGTCCGCGGCCATCCGCGCCGCCTTCATGGCCGCGTCCCGCTCGAGTCCGTCGCGGTGCACCCCTTCCAGGTACGGCCAGAGCGCTTCGGACGCCGTCGGATCGCCCTCGAGCAACCGAAGTCGGAGCCACAGGGCCTCCCGGTCGCGGGTGCCGAGCAGCTCTCCCTCCGCGCCGTGCTCCGCCACCTCTCCCCAGGCGCGCGCCAGCGGGGCGCGCCCGAGATCGCAGAACACGTGCGCTGCGGTCACCGTCAGCATCCGTGCGGGTTGCGGGTAGCGACGTCGCAGCTCCGCGAGGGCTCCTGCGAGGCGCTCGACGTCAGCCTCGCGGCAACCGGAGCCCAGCATGGTCGCGAACCGCCGCAGCACCTCGGCCCCCAGAGCGGGCAACGACGGCGGCGCACCAGCCGGTGGGAGCCGATCGAGCGAACGCCACATCCACTCGGGCTCACCGGCGGCCAGCGCCACCGTTGCGGCGCCGAACGCGACCTCTCGAACCAGAGGCGAACCCAGCTCCTCGAGGCTGGCAGTCGCGTCGCGCAGCACCGACCACATGAGCTCGAAGTCGTCCATGAACACCCCGACGTGCAGCACCGCGTGCACGGCCAGGGTCAACGAGCGCTCCGCCGTCCAGCCGGCGAGACCGAAGTCGGCCGCCGCGTCCGCCATGAGCTGGCCCGAGCGCACGTGCTCGCCGCCGAAGATCGCAGCGCACCCCATGATCCGCCGCACCCGCGCCCGAGGAACGAGGAGGCGCAGCGGCACGAGCGGTCCGGAGGGCAGCTCGTCGATCAGGGGCGCGGCGATCGACACCGCACGGAGGTCGGCGCGCCACAGGAGGTGCTCGGCTCGCAGCGCAGCCAGCCAGGGACGCACCTCGTCCTCGAAGGGGGTGCGTGACAGCATGTCGGCCATCGCCTCGATGTCCGCAAGGCCGGCATCTCCCAGACGGACCGACGCATCGAGGGCGAACACGCCCTGCCACACCGACGGTGCGTGCCCGGAGGAGGCGACCGACGCCACCACCTCCTGCAGCCGGGCCCGGGCCAGCAGCCATGGCAGGCTGGTCTCGCCCGGGCCCGGGAGGGGCCCCACCCCGCTCGCGAAGTTCTTGGTCATCACCGCTCCTGTGACTCGAGGGTCACCGGAGTGGACAACCCGTGCTCCGTGGCCTTACACCCCGCTGCACGCCGCGGCGGGGGTCACGGCTCGTAGGCGCCGGGATGGCCCCAACCCGACCGGGCGGTCCCGGCACGGTCGACGCCCAGCGCCGTGGGGGTCACCGCCGGGACGCCGGCTGGGGCATCTGCCCAGCCCCACATCGGCACTGCGACAGCAGTCGTGGTGCGCAGCGGGCTGGCCGGTGCGGGCTCCCACCGGCCGTTCGCGGGATCGACCAGGGTCGGCTCCACGGCGTTGATCAGGTTCTGGGTCCGAACCAGCGCCTCGTTGCAGGTGGGGTTCGAGGCCGCGCAGCCGTCGTCGAAGCCGAGGGGCATGTCCGATGCGCCGTTGAAGATCACGTTGCCCGTGATCCGCAGGTCGTCGTCCGCCCTCGACGGCGACAGCACACCGGTGCCGCTGGGAGGCGTCAGCGGCCCTGCGACCTGGAAGTGCTGCCACCGGCTGGCGAACCCCGCTGGGTTGTAGACCACGTTGTTGGCGAACACCACGTGCCGGCTCGGGATGTACTGGCCCTCCGACGCCGTGCTCCCCCAGCCGCCCAGCGCCCGGTGGGCGGCACAGGTGGCGGTGTCGCCATCGCAGCCGCGACCCCCGTGGACGAACTCGACGGTGTGGCTCCGGGATCCCACCCGGTAGAGGGTGTTGTAGGCGTACACGACGTTGTAGCCGCCGTTCACGCCGAGACCCGCGCCCTCGGTGTCGTGGATCACGTTGTTCGCCGCGGTGATGCCGTAGGTCTCGTAGTGCAGCCAGGGGGCGACCATGAACTCGAAGCCCGTCCCCTGCCCCGAGGTGAACCCGCCGGTGCCGCAGTGGTGGATCTCGTTGCCGATCACCCGGATTCCGGAGCTGCCGCCCTTGGCGTAGGCGCACCAGTCCTCGGCGTCGTGGATCTCGTTGGCGACCATGTGACCCTCGGCCACCGCCACGAAGTCGATGGCGTTGTCCCACGCACCGGAGATCTCGGAGTCCTCCAGGTAGACGTGGTCGGACTGGTTCACCTTGACGGTCTCGTGGGCTCCGCCGCGCCCGTCGAGACGGCTGTCGCGGACCAGCACGTAGCTGCAGCGCTCGCAGTGGAACGCGTCGCCGCTGCGATCGATGGTGAGCCCCAGCAGGTAGAGGTGGCGCACGTCGAACACGTTGAGGTCACCGGTGAGCACGGCGGAGCCGCGCCCCGACGCCGCCTCGATCACCACCGGTGCGGTGGCGGTGCCCCAGCGGTGCTCCATGTAGGAGGGCAGCAGGTCGGAGGGGTAGGTGCCGGGCTGCAGCAGGATGCGGTAGCCGGTCGTGAGCACCTGGGACGCAGGGATGCGCCGCCAGGCCTCCGCCGGTGACCGCAGGGCCTGCGCCGCGCTGGCTCCGCTGTTGGCATCGGAGCCGTGCACGGGGTCGACCCAGAGGGTCTGGAGCGGTCCGGCGGCGATCACGAAGCGACCGGAGGGGTCCACGGGACTGGGGGGAACGGTCGTGGAGGTGGTGGTCGACGTGGTGGTGGTCGACGTGGTCGTGGTGGTGGTCGACGACGTGGTGGTGCTCGGCCGCACCGTGGTGGTGGTGCTCGGCCGCACCGTGGTCGTGGTGCTCGGCCGCACCGTGGTCGTGGTGCTCGGCCGCACCGTGGTCGTGGCGGTGGCCGGCGGCCGGGGCTGGCACGACGCAGCCACTGCGGAGGCCACCACCGCCAGCGCCAGCACCCACCGGCGGCGAACCGGATGCCGATCTCGGCGTCGCTGCATCTCCCTGGATCCCCGCCCCTGTGCGCGCTCGGTCGGCGCGCTGCGATGTCCCGCCATCGTTGCCCCTTCGGTTGTCGGCGACCGCCCGCCCCACCCTGGGTCGAGCCCCGGCACGCCGACCCTGTTCATCGGCGGCGCAGACGATCTGGTTGAACTGGGTAGAACTACCCAGCTAGCAGCCGAGCCTTACCCGAGCCTTACGGGTCGCCACCTCGGCGGGATCGGGGACGGGCTCAGCCCTCGACGGCCTGCAGCACCGAGAGGGCGAGCCGGTTGCGCTCCCGGTCCACCGAGAGCACCTTCACCCGGAGCTGCTCGCCCGGCACCACCAGCTGGTCGGCCCGGGCACCGGGGAGCGTGGACAGCTCGCTCACGTGCACCAGGCCCTCCGCCTCGGAGCCCTCGATGCGGGTGAACACCCCGTAGTCCAGCACCTTCACCACGACGGCCTCGCGCACGTCGCCGGGCTCGAGGCCCTCGAAGGGGTGGGGTCCCGCCTGGCGCAACGACAGGGCGATGCGCCGCTTGGATCGACTGACCTCCAGCACCACCACCTCCACGCGATCGCCCACGGCGACCGCCTCGGACGGGTGCCCGAGCCGCCCCCAGCTGAGCTCGCTGCGATGCACCAGGCCGCGCAGCGGCTCCAGGTCCACCTTGGCGCCGTAGTCCTCCACGGCGACGACCACACCCGATCGCCGCTGGCCCACCTCGATCCCCGACCACGCCGCCTTCTCGGCACGGCGCTGCGCCCGTCGCTGCACGTCTCGGCGCGACACCACCAGCCGGTCGTCGTCACGGGCGAGCTCGTGGACGGAGACCTCCACCTGCTGGCCGACCAGCGACGACGGCTCGCCCTCCAGCACGCCCACCAGCGAGCGGGGCAGGAAGGCACGCACGCCCAGATCCACGACGTAGCCGCCCTTGACCTCCTTGGTCACGGCTCCCACCAAGGTGGTGCCGTCGCGCTGGGCAGCCTCGGCCCGGTCCCACGCCTCGACCGACCTGGCCCATGCCACCGAGAGGCACACGCGACCTCGCGGGTCCTCTCGGGCCAGCACCGCGGCCAGCGTGCGATCCCCCACCGCCGGCTCCGTCGACAGCTCCCGGCGGGGCACCACGCCGGTGCGACCATCGGCCAGGCGGACCTCGACCTCGTCGTCGCCGAGGTCGGCGACGGTGACCTCCACCACCGCCGGTCGATGGCGCTCGCGAGGCGTCGGTGGGGGCATCCCGGAGCCCGCGCCGGTGGGTGCGGTCGCTCCGATGCGTGGGGGGTTCGGCGGCGACGCCGGCTGCTGCGGCACGAGGTTCAGAGTACCGAGGTGCTCGAAGGGCCGGACCGCGGCGTCACCGCTACCGTGGCACGGTGCACCTCTGCCTCCTCCGCCGCCTCGGCGAGCCGTGGTGAGCGCCGCACCGCAGACGGCGTCGCACCCCGACGAGCGCGCCGGGTTGGGCTTCGGAGCGGCTGCCTACGCCCTCTGGGGGCTGTTCCCGCTCTACTTCCACCTCCTCGAACCCACCTCCGCGGTCGAGATCCTCTGCCACCGGGTCCTGTGGACGCTGGTCACCATGGCCGCCTTCCTGGCGGTCCGCCGGGACCGGGGATGGCCGGCGGCGGTGCTGCGCGACCGGCGCACCGTCCTGCGACTCGGCACCGCCGCGGTGCTCGTGGCGACCAACTGGCTGATCTACGTGTGGGCGGTGGGAGCCGACCGCGTGGTCGAGGCCGCCCTCGGCTACTTCATCTGCCCCCTGCTGACCGTGGTGCTGGGCGTCGTGGTGCTCAGGGAACGGCTGCGCGCCCTCCAGTGGGCCGCCGCCGCGCTCGGAACGGTGGCGGTCGCCGTGCTCGGGGTGGCCTACGGCCACGTCCCCTGGATCGCGTTGAGCCTGGCGGTGACCTTCTCGCTGTACGGGTTCCTCAAGAAGCACATCGAGCTGCCGGCTTCGCGCTCCCTCGCGGGGGAGACCCTCCTGCTCTCCCCGCTCGCCCTGGCGGCGATGGTCGCCCTCGGCGCGAGCGGGAGGACCGAGTTCGGCGCCGGCGGACTCGGGATGTCCGTGCTGCTGGCGGGCACCGGCGTGGTCACCGCGCTGCCCCTGGCGCTCTTCGCCGCTGCAGCGCAGCGGATCCCCCTCACGCTGCTCGGACTGCTGCAGTACCTCACCCCGAGCCTGCAGTTCCTCCTCGGGGTGCTCGTGTTCCGCGAGACCATGACCGGGCCGCAGTGGGCAGGCTTCACCCTGGTGTGGGGAGCGCTGGCGCTGCTCTCGATCGACGCGGTCCGAGCCCTGCGCGCCGGCGAGGACGGCGACGAGGTGCTCAGCCCGGCAGCTGCGGAGATGGGCTGAGGGACTCCCCGAGGAAGCGGACCGTGCGGGACCAGGCCAGCTCCGCTGCCGCGACCTCCTCGAGCGAGCGCGTGCCCGACTCGCCGGCGGCGTCGAGCATCGGCACCCCGGTCTCGGCGAAGAAGTGGCGGGCGCCCCGATAGCGGTGGACCTCCACCGGCCGCTCCAGCAGCAGCAGGTGGGCCTGCAGCTCCACCGCGTCGTCCCCGGACACCAGCGGATCGTCCTCGGCGAAGTGGCACAGCACCTGCGCCCGCAGGTCCGCGACATCGAGATTGGTGTGGCCGTAGTAGTCGACCACCGCCGCCACGCTCGCCGGCTGGCGGGTGGCGGTCCACAGCGCCCACGAGCCGCCCATGGAGTAGCCGACCACCCCGACGGGAGCCTCGGGATCGGCGCTGCGAGCCCGGAGGGCGACGACGCTCGACAGGATCAGCCCGGCGGTGACGTCGGCCGAGGTGTCCTGGAGCCCCGCCGCCGCCTCGGCCGCCGTCTCGGGGAGGGCACCGCCCAGCAGGTCGGGCGCCAGCGCGCTGAACCCGGCGTCCGCGAGGGCCTCCACCTGGTCCTTGACGCCACGTGTGAGCCCCCACCAGGAGTGCAGCACCAGCACCCCAGGACCGGGGCCCTCCTCGGGAACCACGAGGTAGGCGCGGCCGGCCGCGCCCGCAGGTTGGGGGCTGGCCCCCGGTT
>CAYQQQ010000031.1:13824-44262 GCA_964420125.1 uncultured Microthrixaceae bacterium | reverse complement strand
GAACGAGCCCTCCAACCAGCGGTGGACCCTACGGACGACCTTAGATGTCACACCCGGTTCGTAGGGTCGTGGACATGGGAACGAGACGAGAGGAAGCGGCACGTCGAGATCCAGGAAGGATCGCTCGGCGCTCGGCGCGGTCCGAAGGTGAGTGCGCGGAGGCGTCCTCGCCCACGTGCACGGCGATGGCGGAGCGGATCGTGGAGCTCGCTGGTTCCATCCACGCAGCAGAGGGAGAGCTGGTGGTGCTGCTGGCGGCCTTCCACGACGCGAAGGGATGGATGGGAGCGGGGATCCGCTCGTTGGAGCACTGGCTGACCCTGAACGCCGGGTTCACCGCGGCCGAAGGCCAGTCCCGAGCCGCCTTGTCGGATCGCGCTGCGGAGCTGCCGCATCTGGTGGATGCCCTGCGCTCCGGCGCCCTGTCGTTGGGAGCCGCGAGGCGGGCGGCCAGGGTCGCCACCAGCGACAACGACGAGCAGATCACCGGCATCGCCACCACGGCGACCGCTCCGCAGGCCGCAGCGGTGTTCCAGCACTACGCGGTGGTGGAGGAAGCCGCTCGCCGCCGTCGACGCTGCCCGGTCGACGCCGACACCGCGGAGAGCGGCGGGGAGGAGTCCCCGGCCGACGAGCGGGGCCCGCAGACCTGGTGGCGCCAATGGTGGGACGACCACGGCCACCTGATGGTCGACGGCCGCCTCGATCCCACCGCCGGTGCCCAGCTCGTCGCCGCGCTGGACGCCGCGACCCAGGCGCTCATGCGCGATCGAGGCCACCCGACCGAGGGAACCGCGCACGCGCGCTCACAGCCGGACGCGGAGCGCTCGCGGCTCCACGAGCACGTCGCACGGGTGGATGCGCTCGGCGAGCTCGCGGCCTCGGCGCTCGTCGGCCTGCAGCACCGGGGACTCCACGGCCGTGGTGGGGAGCGCTTCTCGGTTCACGTCACCGTCGATGCCGCCACCCTCGCTGGCGCGGCCCCCGGTGCCGGCGTGTTCGACTCGGGCCACCCCGTCGATGCCAGCCTCGTGCGCTCCTGGCTCGCCGAGGCACGGATGGACCTGCTCCTCCACGACCGAGGCCGGCCGCTGTGGATGAGCCGAGAGAGCCGAGTGGCGAGCACGGCACAACGGCGAGCACTGCTGCAGCGCGACCACGGTTGTGCCTTCCCCGGCTGCGGGCACACACGGTTCGTGGACGCCCACCACGTCCTCTCCTGGGAACAGGGCGGAGGCACCGACCTCGACAACCTGGTGCTGCTCTGCCGTCGCCACCACCGCCTCCTGCACGCCGGCGAGTACTCGATCGACATGATCGAGGGCCGGCCACGGTTCCTGCACCGCGAGGACCGCCGTGCCGCTCACGGCGACGGCCACCACGACGAACCCATCGGCCGGCGACCACGACGTCACCGACCGCCTCTCCCGCCCCGGCCTCTCGATCCGAGCAGGACCCGGCGAAGCGGTGAGCCCCTCACCCGCTACGGCATCGACGTCTACCTGGCCGATCTCCTCGGCCCCTGACGAGCGGCTCGGGATCGTCGAGGGTGCCATCGCACGAACGGGTGCAACCCGGCCGGACAGAGTCCCGGTAGCGTCGTCGAGGTGGCCCCACATCCTCTTCCTCCACGCGCGGAGGTCGTCATCGTCGGCGCCGGTCTCGCCGGGCTGAGCGTTGCCCGCGAGCTGCAGCGCGCCGGGAGCGACGTGCTCGTGCTCGAACGCGCCGACGCCGTCGGCGGCCGGGTCCGCACCGACGTGCTCGACGGATTCCAGCTCGACCGGGGGTTCCAGGTCCTGTTGACCGCCTACCCCGAGGCCAGACGGCAGCTCGACCTCGACGACCTCGACCTCCGAGCCTTCGACCCGGGTGCGGTCGTGTTCACCGGCCGGGGCTTCCACCGCGTCGGCGATCCGCGGCGCATGCCCTCAGCACTGTTGTCGTCGGCCGTCGCCCCTGTGGGCAGCGTGGCCGACAAGCTCCGCCTGGCACGTCTGCTCGCCCGGCTGCGCACGGGTGATCCGCCGGCCATGCTGCGGGCACCGGAGACGGCCACGCTGGAGCACCTCCGGAGCTCCGGGTTCAGCGCGTCCATGATCGATCGCTTCTTCCGCCCGCTCTTCGGTGGGATCCAGCTGGATCCCGAGCTCCGATCGAGCAGCCGGATGTTCGAGGTGGTGCTGTCCTGCCTCGCTCGCGGCGCCTCAGCGGTCCCTGCGGCCGGCATGCAGGCGATCCCCGACCAGATGGCGGCTCCCCTTGCACCCCGACAGCTGCATCTGGGCACGCACGTGCAAGCGGTAGCCCCGGGTCGGGTGTCCACTGCCCGGGGAGACCTGACCGCCGACCGGGTCGTGATCGCCACCGAGGAGCCTGCCGCTGCAGCCCTCCTGGGCTTGCCGGCACGTGTCGGCCGCAGCGCGGCCTGCGTGTGGTTCGCCGCCTCCGAGGCACCGCGCCACGACCGCTCGATCATCCTCGACGGTGCTGCCAGCGGTCCCGCGCTGAACGTCGCGATCATGTCCAACGTCGCTCCCACCTACGCGCCCGAGGGTACGGCGTTGATCGCTGCCGCCTGCCCCGGCACCATCGGCATCGGCACCGCCGCCATCGCGGACCAGGTGCGCTCGCAGCTCCGCCGCTGGTGGGGACACCGGGTCGAGAGATGGGAGCATCTGCGCACCGACGTCATCCCCTTCGCCCAACCCGACTCCTCGCCGCCGCTGCGCCCGCGCCGTCGAGTTGCGCTCGGTGAGGGCCTCTTCGTGTGCGGGGATCACCGCGACACGCCGTCCATCCAGGGGGCGCTCTTCTCCGGACGACGATGTGCCACCGCAGTGCTGGAGGCGACAGCGTGACCACGGACGGCGCCCACGACCGGAGCGAAGCTCCTCGCACCGCGTTCGTCCTCGCCGGCGGTGGGTTCCGGGGCGCCTTCGAGGTCGGCGCGATGCAGCACCTGATCGAGGACCTCGACATCCGACCGGATGTGATCACCGCCGCCTCCGCCGGTGCGATGTTCGGGGTGATCGTGGCCCAGGGACGAACCCGCGAGGAGCTCGGCCACCACCTCGATCAGGCCCGTCGAGGGCTGATGGGCGCCACGCAGGTGGAGCTGATCTTCGGCCGACAGCCGCTCCTCGACGACCTCGGAGGCACTGCTGTCGCCGAGACCGTGCAGCGAGCCCTTCAGGAGCGCAACCGGCCCGACCTCCCCGGCGGCGACCCCGACCCCGACGCTCCCGCTGGACCGGAGGATCCCGCCGAGGGGAGCGACCGCCGCTCGCGCTACCGGCGCACCTGGGAGGACCTCAGCTCGTTGGTGCAGGTGATCCCCGCCGTCCGCAAGGCGCGCAAGCAGGGCGCGCCGCCGGCGGTGCTGAACCTCGATCCCTGGGAGTCCTCGGTCAGAGGCGAGGGGCCGATCGACCTCGATGGCGTCGACCCGGCCCTGGTCGCCCGCCCAGGGCTCGACCTGCGGATGGCCGTCACCGCGGTGCGGGCTCGTGAGACCCACTACGTGTGCGGCGACGGCACCATCGTCGGTCCCGATGCCCTCACCCCGATCCCGCCG
This sequence comes from uncultured Microthrixaceae bacterium, assembly GCA_964420125.1. Taxonomy (GTDB): domain Bacteria; phylum Actinomycetota; class Acidimicrobiia; order Acidimicrobiales; family Microtrichaceae; genus CAYQQQ01. Next base: position 40,685 of record CAYQQQ010000031.1, on the reverse strand, counting down.
CCGGATCCCGAGGGTGACAACAGCACGCCGTACGTGCCTTTCGACGTGATCGACGGCGCCGTGGCGTCCGGCAGCATCCCCGGTGTGATGCCCCCACGTCGACTGGGGGCGGTCACCTACGTCGACGGCGGCGTCCTGCAGAACGTTCCCTTGGCCGCGGCGGTGGCCCTCGGCGCCACCCGCATCTACACCGTGCTGGCGGTGCCGCTGAGCGATCCCCAGCGGGGCCTCTCGCGCTGGGCCGCGCGGGAGCTCGGCCTCGTGTCCACCCAGCAGGACAACCTGCGCGTCGAGCTCCCCCCGGGCACCTCGAACGTCCTCATCGAACCCACCGTGGAGGTCGTCGGCTCCCTCGAGGTGCACAGGGGGCTGATGGCCATCGCCATCGACTACGGCCGCATGCGGGCCGAAGAGGCGCTGGCAGAGCTCGACCCGGGTCTGCGGCCGCTTGCCACGGCGGCGAGCGACGCCGTGGCCGTGGAACGGGCGCGTGCGTGGCGGGTGGAGAAGGCGTGCCTCGACGCCGCCGCGGTGAGCCAGGCGCGTCTGGCGGCGCTTCGTCAGCTGAAGGAGACGGTGCACCGGGCGGTGCAGGCACGGGCCTCGCTGGGATTCCCGATCCCCGAGCGCGCCACGCAGTGGTGGCAGGGCTGGGAGGTGCACTCGCGGCGGATCCCGGAGGGCTTCCCACGCGAGTTGGGCCCCGATGAGTGCGGTGGCGGCACCGCCGCCGACCGCGCTTGACCGTTCGGTCAAGCACCGCAACACTGCCGGGATGCCAACGGTCGGGGTCAACGGGATCGAGGTCTTCTACGAGCGATTCGGCGACGCCGGTGATCCGGCCCTGCTGATGGTGTGCGGCCTCGGCATGCAGTCGGTGGGCTTCGAGGACGAGTTGGTGTCGCAGCTGGTGGCCTTGGGCCTCCAGGTGATCCGCTACGACAACCGCGACGTCGGCCTGTCGAGCTGGATCGACGGAGCGGTCGACGACATCGGGGCCGCGGTCATGACCGCCTTCATGGGCGGTGAGGTCGACGCCCCCTACACCCTCAGCGACATGGCCGCCGACGGGATCGCTCTGCTCGACGTGCTCGACATCGGCTCGGCCCACATCCTCGGCGCATCGATGGGCGGGATGATCGTGCAGACGATGGCGATCGAGCACCCCGACCGCGTCCGCTCCATGACCTCGGTGATGTCCACCACCGGCGAGCCGGAGTACGGCACGCCCGACCCCGAGTGCCTGTCCGCGCTGGTGTCGATCATGGCACCTGCCGAGACCCGCGCGGAACGCGTCGAGTCCGGTGTCGAGCTGCAACGCATCATCGGCACGGTCGGCGGGTGGGATGAGCGACGGGTGCAGGACAGGGTCGAGCTGCTCGTCGACCGCGCCTACAACCCCGCCGGGGTGGCGCGCCAGCTGCTGGCCATCCTGGCCTCGGGCCACCGGGGCGAGCAGCTCCCGCAGGTGACCGTGCCCACGATGGTCCTCCACGGCGACGCCGATCGGCTCGTCGACCTCAGCGGGGGACGGCGCACCGCGGAGCTCGTCCCCGGTGCAGAGCTGCGGGTGATGGAGGGGATGGGCCACGACCTCCCGCCCGGCTACTGGGGCCGAGCCGTCCAGGCCGTGGCCGACGTCGTCGACGTGGCCGGCTGATCGACCGGACAGGCTGCGTGAGACACCCCACCCGTCCGGAACCAGGACCGCGAGAGAACTTGGAGCAACCATGGGACCGTTGAACGGAGTGAAGGTGATCGAGGTGGCGGGGATCGGCCCGGGACCGTTCACCGCGATGATGCTCGCTGACATGGGGGCCGACGTCGTGCGGATCGACCGTGCCGGCAACGTGTCGGGCGGCGACCCTGCGCTCCCCCCCTCCGACGTGCTGTCCCGCGGAAGGCGCTCCATCGGGCTGGATCTGAAGTCCCCCGACGGCGTCGGCGTGCTGCTGGAGTTGGTCGAGCAGGCCGACGTCCTCATCGAAGGGTTCCGCCCGGGGGTGGCCGAGCGACTCGGGTTCGGACCCGACGTGTGCCTGGAGCGCAACCCCAGGCTCGTCTACGGGCGTATGACCGGTTGGGGCCAGGACGGCCCGTACGCCCAGGCCGCCGGCCACGACATCAACTACATCGCGCTCGCCGGCGTGCTGGCCCACCTCGGTCGGGCAGGTGAGAAGCCCACCCCGCCGATCAACCTGGTCGGCGACTTCGGTGGCGGAGGGATGCTGCAGGCCTTCGGCGTGGTCTGCGCCCTCCTCGAAGCCACCCGCTCCGGTGCGGGCCAGGTGGTGGACACCGCCATGGTCGACGGTGCCGCGACCCTCATGACCATGATGTGGTCCTTCACGGCCATGGGGATCTGGTCGGAGGAACGGGGGGTGAACCTGCTCGACACCGGGGCCCACTTCTACGACACCTACGAGACCGCCGACGCCAAGTTCGTCTCCATCGGATCCATCGAGCCCCAGTTCTACGCCCAGCTCCTGGAGCTGACCGGCCTGGAGGCCCACGTGGAGGCCAAGGGCCGATCGCTGCCCTACCAGATGGACCGCACCAAGTGGGACGAGCTCAAGGACGACCTCGCGGAGGTCTTCGCCACCAAGACCCGCGACGAGTGGTGCGAGCTCATGGAGGGCACCGACGTGTGCTTCGCCCCCGTGCTGACCATGGCCGAGGCAGCCGACCACCCCCACAACGTCCACCGTGGCACCTTCGTCGAGGTCGCCGGACACACCCAGCCGGCTCCCTCCCCCCGGTTCAGCCGCACGCCGGGAGAGATCCGTCGACCGCCCGCGCATGCCGGCCAGCACTCCGACGAGGTCCTCCGCGAGTGGCTCGGACTCGACGACGCCGGGATCGCGACCCGGCGCGACTCCGGTGCGGTCGCCTGAGGACGGTCGCCTGCGGATGGTCGCCTGATCGCCGTCGGAACGACGGGGGTCAGTAGACCCGCTCGCCTTCGCGCCAGGTCTGCAGCACGGTCCGGTCGTCGTCGAGCACCGTGATGTTGGCCGGGTCGCCCGGCCGAAGGTGCCACTCCCCCAGCCCCAGGGCCCACGCCTGTGGGGCCGACATCGCCTCGATCGCCAACGCCAAGGGCACCCCGGCGAACTCCAGCACCCGCAGCATGGACGTCGGGGTCGCCACGGACCCGGCGAGCGTGCCGTCGGCGAGACGGGCCGCACCGTCGGACACGGTCACGCTCGACTGCGCGCCCGGCGCCGACCCTGGCAGCTGCCACTCGCCCGCGGTCGTGCCCGCCGGGGCGACGGCGTCAGTCGTGACCGCCACCCGACCCGGTGCCGCCGCCAGCGTGAGCACGAGGGTCTCGGGCGCCACGTGGACGCCATCGGCGATCAGACCCAGGGTGACCCGCGGCGAGGACAACGCCCACCCCGCAGGGCCCGGGTCACGTGGGGCGAACCGGCGGTGAGCGTTCCAGCAGTGGGTGAGCGCCCGAGCGCCCAACTCCTCTGCCCGCCGGCAGGCCTCGGCGGTCGAGCCCGTGTGACCCAGGCAGACCAGCACACCGGCCCGCGCCAGCGCCGGCACCACGGCCTCCACGCCGGTCCGCTCGGGGGCGAGGGTCATCATGGCGACCTGGCCGGTGTCGACCAGTGCCGTCGCCAGCCCGGGATCGCCGTCGCACAGCGATACGGGGTCGTGCGCCCCCCTCCACTCCCCGGAGAGGAACGGCCCTTCGAGGTGCGCACCGGTGAAGCCGGCCCCCGGGTGCCCGCGACGGACCTCGGCCAGCACGCCGAGGGCCGCCAGGTACCCCTCCGCGTCGAGTCCGATCAACGTGGGAGCGACCCACACGAGACCTTCCCGGGCGAGCACCTCTGCGGCTCGCAGGTACTCCTGAGGGCCGGCCGTGGCGAAGTGCACGCCGCCGAACCCGTTCACCTGCCAATCCACGAAGCCGGGCACCGCCAGGCCGCGACCAAGGCCACCGCCGAGACCGACCCCGCGCACTCGACCGGACTCGACCAGGACGTCGCCCTCCACGAGCGTGCCCTCCACCAGCGCGGCAGCCACCCCGAGGCGCATCACCCGACTCCCGGCAGCGGGGACAGGTCCGGAAGGCCGGAGGGAACTTCGACACCGGTGCCGTCGTTCGCTGCGGAGCGGTACAGGGCATCGACCACGACGTGCGCCCGCAGGGCATCACGGGCGTCGGGATGCACCGCCTCCGCCTCCCCGTCCGAGCGGACTGCTTCGACCGCCGCCAACAGGGAGGACTCGGTGCTGCGCAACGCCACCCCGCGGCCGAGGAGCCACTCGATCAGCCCGTCATCTGCGAGGTGCAGCACGGCATCGTCGGAGTGGACGTGCACCGGGCCGAACAGGTCGCCCTCCAGGGTGATCAGACGGTTCCGGCAGAACAGCTCGATCCGCCGTTGGCTCGGACGGTCGAAGACGTCGTGCCAGATCGAGGTGAGCGTGAAGGTGGCACCCGAGGTGAACCGCCCGACGGCGCTCACCGAGTCCTCGATCCCTTCGAGCTGGTGGTGGAAGGACTGCTGGGCGGAGACCGTCCGGATCGGACCCGCCAACCACTCCAGGAGGTCGACGTCGTGGATGGAGTGCTCCAGCAACGTGCCCGACCCCGCGCGCGAGACGTCACCCCGCCAGTCAGAGTCGTACATGCCTCGGGTCGGCAGGAACTGGTCGTCGCGGAAGGCGATGGCCATCAGCTCTCCGGCCGACGGATCCTCGAGGAGCTCCCGCACGGCCAGCAGGGCCGGGCTTGTCCGCAGCACGAGGCCCACGGCGTTCACCGGACAGGCGAGCGCCGCCGCCGCAACAGCCACCGCGTCGTCGAGATCGGTGCCGAGGGGCTTCTCGCACAGCACTGGCAGCCCCGCCGCAGCGACGGCCTCCACCGTGGCCCGATGGGCTGCGGTCCACGTGCACACGAACACCACGTCGCAGCACTCCAGCACCTCGTCCACCGTCGAGGCCGTGCGGGCGCCCTCGGCGTCGGCGAAGCGCGACGCCCGATCGACATCGGGGTCGTGCACGGCCACGACCTCGCACACCTCGGGGGCGAGCTGCAGCTGCATGGCGTGGTAGCGGGCGATGAAGCCCGCACCCAGGAACCCGACACGCACGGCCATGCGGCCACGCTACCGTTGCGGCGACCGCCGCCCCGACGACCCGAGAGGTGCCGATGACCGTGTTCGGCGTGCACACCGGACCCGCCAAGACCGACGCCACGGAGCTGCTGGCCCTGTGGCGCCGCGTCGAGGAGCTCCCCTTCGAGTGGATCTCGGTGTGGGACCACTTCTACGCGGCCGACGGCGACTCCACCAACTGCCTCGAGGGCATCGCCTCCCACACCGCGCTGGCCATGGCCACCGAGCGGGTCCGGTGCGGCTCGCTGGTCTACTGCGCCGCCTACCGCCACCCGGCAGTGCTGGCGAACGCCATGGCGGCCATAGACCAGTTCTCGGGTGGGCGCTGCGAGGTGGGCCTCGGATCCGGTTGGCTGGAGCAGGAGTTCGCCGCCCACGGGATCCCCTACCCACCGGTGCGTCGGCGCCTCGACATGCTCGCCGAGTACGTGCAGGTGGTGAGGGGTCTGCTCTCCGGGGAGCGCTTCGACTTCGACGGCGAGTACTTCACCATCGACAGCGCCATCTGCGACCCTCCTCCCCTCCGGCGGCCGATGCCCATCTGGATCGGCGGTGGCGGGGAGCGCCGCACCCTCCGCATCGTCGCCGAGTACGCCGACGGCTGGAACGTGCCGTTCATCTCCGCAGAGCAGTTCGCCCACAAGTGCACGGTGCTCGACGAGCACTGCGCCGCCGTCGGACGGGATCCGACTGCGGTGACCCGCTCGATCAACGTCGGTGTCGCCACCGACGACGACTCCCTGCAACGGCAGTTCGGGATGATCGCCGAGTTCGTGCGGCCCGGCGTGGTGATGGGCAGCCGGGAGCAGATGGTCGAGGGCATCGGCAGGTTCGTGGAGGCGGGCGCGCAGCAGATCAACGTCGCCCTTCGGGCACCCTTCGAGTACGACGCGCTCGAGGCGATCGCCGAGGCCATCGCCACCCTGGGATGAACCTCGCCGACGACCGATCCGATCCATCCGAGCCGGATGGGACGCCGCCGCATCCCGGGATGGACTGGCGGGTCGACCCGCTCACAGGGAAGCCGGCGGTCGTCGTGGAGAGCCGTCAGGGTCGCCCCAACCTGCCGAGCCACGGCTGCCCGTTCTGCCCCGGAGGGCTCGAGGCCCCGGAGGGCCACTACGACACGAAGTGGTTCCCCAACCGGTGGCCGGCGATGCCTGCCGGACGCTGCGAGATGGTGCTGTACACCCCCGAGCACGACCTGGCGTTCTGGCAGCTCGGCGCCGCCGGCGCACGCCGGGTCGTGGAGCTGTGGCGGGAGCGCACCGAGGTGCTCGGCGCCAGGGAGGACGTCGCCTACGTGCTGGTCTTCGAGAACCGTGGGAGGGAGGTGGGCGCCACGATCGATCACCCGCACGGACAGATCTACGCCTACGAAGAGGTGCCACCGGTGCCGTTGGCGGAGCTCCTCGACGGAGTGCTCGACGTCCAGGCCGTGGACCCTGCGCTGGTGGTGTGCGGACACGGCGACTGGTTGGCCTGGGTGCCCGGCGCCGCCACCTGGCCCTTCGAGCTGATGGTCGCACCCCGCTCGGGCATGACCGCCCTGACCGACGACGCGCTCGACGTGGACGGCTTGTCGATGACGCTGATCGACGCCCTCGCCCGGCTCGACCAGCTGGTGGAGGGTCCCATGCCCTACATGATGTGGATCCACCAGCGGCCCACTTCGGAGGAGGTGCTCCCGGAGCAACCGATGCACCTCCACGTCGCACCGCTGCTGCGAGCCCCAGGAACGCCGAGGTTCATGGCCTCCGCCGAGCTGGGAGGAGGCGTCTACTTCAACCCCGTCGACCCGATCGACGCCGCAGGCACGCTCCGAGCGCTGCCCGGCGCACCGGCGGCACCCGAGCCGGAGCCGTTCGACGCCGACCGATGATGAGCGCTCCTGCCTGCCGAGCCACGTCGTCGCCGGGACCCACGGTGCTCGAGGTGCGCGCCCCCGGACGCGTGAACCTCATCGGCGACCACACCGACTACGCCGGTGGTCTGGTGATGCCGATGGCCATCGACCTGTCGACCACCGTGCGCGGCGTTCGGGGTGGGACCCGGATCGAGCTCCGCTCGGACGCAGAGCCGCGGGCGGCCCGCATCGAGTTGCCCTGCACGGATCCCGGGGCCCTCGAACCACCGTGGGCCCGCTACGTGGGCGCGGTGGCGGCAGAGCTGGGAGCCACCGAGGGCTTCCGTGGCGACGTGCACAGCTCGCTGCCCGAAGGATCCGGCCTGTCCTCCAGCGCCGCGCTGGAGGTCGCCGTGGCGGTTGCCCTGGGTGCGGCGACCGACGACCCCGTGGCGCTCGCCCGGTTGTGCCAACGGGCCGAGCACTCGGCGACGGGCGTGCCGTGCGGGATCATGGACCAGCTGGTCATCGCCGCCGGCATGGCAGGGCACGCGCTGATGATCGACTGCGCGACCCTGGCGATCGATGCAGTTCCCATTCCGCCCGCTGCGGCGGTGTGGGTGCTGCACTCCGGCCAGGCCCGACACCTGGTCGGCTCCGAGTACGCCGACCGTCGGGCCGCCGCCGAGGAGGCTGCGAGGTTGGTCGGCCCGCTCCCTCGGGCACAACGGAGCAGCATCGAGGCGATCGAGGACCCGATGCTCCGTCGACGGGCACGCCACGTGCGCACCGAGTGCGACCGGGTGCGGGCCTTCCGCGACGCGCTGACGGCGCAGGAGCTGGGGGAGGCGGGCGCCCTCATGGTCGCCAGCCATGCCTCGCTCCGTGACGACTACGAGGTGTCCACCAGAGCTTTGGACGCCCTCGTCACGCGGTCGAGCTCCGCACCCGGCGTCTACGGCGCACGCCTCACCGGTGCCGGCTTCGGCGGCTGCGTCGTGGCGCTGAGCACCCCAGATGCCGACCTGTCCGGGTGCGCGGATCGGGCCTGGCGCGTCCGTCCCTCCGACGGGGTCCGGTTCAGCCCGGTGGAGGAGGGTTGAGCAGCCTCGCCTTCTGGGCTTCGAACTCGGCCTCGCTCAACGTCCCCTGGTCGCGCAGCGCGGCCAACTTGGCGATCTCGTCCGCAGTGGACACGCCCGGCCCCGGCGCCCGGATGCGGTCGAACTTGCGGTTCTCGTTGTCCTCCATCTCCTGGTAGAGGACCTTCTGCACGTTGATCGGGTTCTTGACGTCGCTGAACGTCTGGCGACCCTGCTCCCCCGCCGACTCGATGACGAGCGTCCCGGCACGGACCAGGCGGTCCATGAGTCCCTGCTCGAAGAACACGGTGTTGATCCGCTCCAGTGGGATCTCGATGCCCTTCTTGGAGATCACGCCCGATCGGTAGATGCAGCGGTCGGTGGTGACCACGAAGTTGGTGGAGTACCAGGTGAGCCAGCGCTGGGCGAACCACAGGAGGCTGGCCACGATCAGGAGGATCCCGATCCAGGCGACGACGGTCTCCCAGGTCCCGTCCCCGTCGAGGCGCACCCAGAGGAAGATGCCGAGCGCGGTGGCGGCCACCAGTGCCACCACGGCCTTGGCCATCATCACCCAGTGGGGGTGCAGGTCCAACACGATGCTCTCGTCGCGGTGCAGGTGGCTCTCGGAGATGCCCACGGCGCTCAGCGTATCGGCGCGCGGGTGGCTGGATCGCGCATTCAGGCCCAGCCGAGCTCCTCGAGCGCGTCGTCGCCGAGGCCGAAGTGGTGGGCGACCTCGTGCACCACGGTCACCCGGACCTGCTCGACGACCTCGGCATCGTCCTGGCTGGCGCCGCAGATGGCGTTGCGGTAGAGGGTGATCGTGTCGGGCAGCTCCAACATCCCGTAGGCCTCCCGCTCGGTCAGGGGCGTGCCCTCGTACAGCCCGAGGAGGTCCTCGCTGGGATGCGCCTCCTCGACGCACACCACGACGTTGTCGATGTGCGCGGCCAGCGACTCGGGCAGGGAGTCGAGGGCGTCGGTCACGAGCTCTTCGAATCGCTCCATCGGAACCGGCCGCATCCGGGAAGCCTAGGGAACCGCCGAACGCTCGTGGCACCACACCTTGGGATGGCTCCCGAGCGACGGGAGTCGTCCCTCGAGTGGCCCGTCACAGGGGGCTGGTAGGTTCGCCGGGGTGCCCAACCCCCCGCAGCAGCCGGCCGACGACTCGCCCTCCGACCCATCCCCGCTGCTGCGCGGCCTCAACCCTGCGCAGGTCGCCGCGGTCACATCCGGTGCGTCCCCGCTGCGCATCCTCGCCGGTGCCGGTTCCGGCAAGACCCGGGTCCTCACCCACCGCATCGCCCACCACGCCGCCGAGGGTCTCGCCGATCCCACGCGCACCCTTGCGGTCACGTTCACCCGGAAGGCGGCCGGGGAGCTGCGCGCCCGTCTGTCGCGGCTCGGTCTGCGAAGCGGCGTGCAGGCCGGCACGTTCCACGCCATCGCCTACGCCCAGCTCCGTCAGCGATGGGAGGACCGCGGGGTGCGGCCTCCCGAGCTGCTGGATCGCAAGGTGGGGTTCGTGGCCCGCCTCCTGCCCTCGCGCCGTCAGCGCACCCTCCCCCTCGACGTCGTGGCGGAGATCGAGTGGGCCTCCGCCCGGCTCGTCGATCCCGAGAGCTACGTGGCGGCCGCGTCATCGGCCCATCGCCGTCCACCCCTGGAGCTCCAGGCCGTCGCCGAGGTGTACCAGCGCTACCGCGAGGCGAAGCGGGAGCGCCGACTGGTCGACTTCGACGACCTTCTCCGCCTCGCCGCCCGGGACCTCGACGTCGACCCCGTGTACGCGCAGGCCCGTCGATGGAGGTTCCGACACCTCTACGTCGACGAGTTCCAGGACGTGAACCCCCTGCAGCACCGCCTGCTGACCGCGTGGCTCGGGCCCGACTCCACCCTGTGCGTGGTGGGTGACCCGAACCAGGCGATCTACGCCTGGAACGGCGCGGACGCGCGGTTCCTCGTCGACTTCGACCGCTGGTTCCCCGACGGGGAGACGGTCACCCTGTCCGACAACTACCGCAGCACGCCCGAGATCCTCGCGGCGGCCAACGGCGTGCTGGCCGCCGGCCCCTCACGCCTCCTGCGCCTCCGGGCGAACCGGGCGTCCGCCCGCGTGCCCGAGGTGCACGCCCTCCCCGACGAGGTCGCCGAGGCCCGAGCGGTGGTCCGGCGGTGCCGCGATCGCCGTCGTCCCGGCGACCCGTGGAGGGCACAGGCCGTCCTGGTGCGCACCAACGCCCAGGCTGCGGTGCTGGCCGAGGCCTTCACGGCGGCAGGGGTGCCGTTCCGGGTCCGCGGCGCGGGTTCGCTGTTGGAGCAGCCCGAGGTTCGCCAGGCGCTGGACCTCCTCCGTGGCTCGACCTCGGTCACCTCCTTCCTCGCGGACGTGGAGCGCGAGGTGCACGTCGAGCTCGCCGCTCCCCCCCTCGAAGCGGTGCCCTCGGCGGCTGCCGAACCCGAGCCGGTCGGGCCTTCGCTCACCGACGACCGGCGGGCCAACCTGGCCGAGCTGGTCCGTCTGGGCCGGGAGTACCTGGCGCTCGATCCCGGGGGCAGCACCGCGGCCTTCTCGGCGTGGCTCCGCTCGACCCTGCTCACCGAGGACTCCGCCGGCACCGACGCCGTCGACATCGTCACCTTCCATGCCGCCAAGGGCCTCGAGTGGCCGGTGGTCCACGTGGCCGGGCTCGAGAAGGGGTTCGTACCCATCCACCACGCCGACGACGACACGGAGAGCCTCGAGGAGGAGCGTCGTCTCCTCTACGTCGCGCTCACCAGGGCACGCGACGAGCTGTGGTGCACCTGGGCGCAGCGTCGCGCCTTCGGATCCCGGTCGTTGCGCCGCGCACCGTCCCCGTGGATCGACGCGATGCTCGCGACGTCGGGGGCCCACGATCGACCCGCCCCCGAGGATCGTGCCCGGGCGGCACGGGACGCCCGGGCGAGTCGGCGCCGTTCCCCGATGCAGGACGGCGCCGAGGAGCAGCTGTTCCAGGCGCTCCGGGCCTGGCGACGCGAACGCGCCGCCGGCGCCGACGTGCCGGCCTTCGTCATCTTCAACGACGTCACGCTGCGCGAGGTGGCCCGACGCCGCCCGATCGCCCCTGCGGACCTCCTGGAGATCCCCGGGATCGGAACCATCAAGGCCGAGCGGTTCGGCACCGAGCTCCTGCGGCTCGTCGCCGAGGCGGGGAGCCAGGAGGCATCCGAGCGCTGAACGGCTGCGCCCCACCTCGCCCTCGCCGGTGGATCCTCACCCGCCGTCGCGCTGGACCAACAGCTCGGCGAAGGTCCCGGGGGTGATGGCCAGGAACAGCGCCACGGCCTCCGCGCAGAGCCGATCCTGGTGGTGCAGCTCCGCTCGGGCCCAGATCTTGCGCCCCTCGGTGCGATCCAGCCAGCTCCGCATCCGCAGCTCCTCACCCAACGGCGTGGGGCTGCGGTAGTCCACCTCGAGATGTGCGGTCATGCCCTGCTGGCCCGACAGCGACTGCGTGGCACCGAGCACCTCGTCGAAGGATGCGGCGATGAACCCCCCGTGCACGCACCCGGGAGGGCCTTCGTAGGCCGGGCCGAACCTCACCCTGGCCACGATCTGGGTGCCACCCGCCTCGTCGTCCTGGTAGTCCATCACGATGGGTGGAGCCAAGGGGTTCGACAGGCCCATCAGGGGGCTGTGGTCGAAGAAGGCGAAGATCTCCTGGTCGGTGACCGCGGCCACCGCCTCGCGCAGCACTCCCATCGCCTCGCCGGCGTTGGCGGGCTCGGAGAACCCCTCGTACGCGGACCCCGCCGGGAGGCTCCCCAGCCGAGCGGCGAGGTCCTCGAGACCATCGGCGGCAACGGACAGCTCGTGCTCCCCGGCCGTGGTCGAGGCCAGGTGGGCCATCACCTCACGGATGGCGGCGGCCAGGCGCCGCGCCTCCTGACGTCGAGGAGTGAGCTTCAGCCCTTGGAGCGCTTCGATGCTCAAGCTCCTCGGGTGCTCCTCGGCGCCCGAGGACATCACGAGGCGGATGCCCTCGCCGAGGCTGTCCTGGTCGACCGCCTTGCGGTCCCTTCGTGGATCGGTCACAGGGAACCTCCTCGTCGAAGTGGCGCACCGGTCGCAGGGAGCCCCATCACCGGCCGTCCTCGCCCAGGAGGTCGGCCAGGTCGTACCTCGTCATCACCGGCGCGTGGTCGGAGGGCTTCTGTCCCTTGCGGGCGTTGCGGTCGATCAGGTCGCCTCGGGCCCGCTCGGCCAACGAGGTGGAGCTCAGCAGGTAGTCGATGCGCATCCCGCGACGCTTGTGGAAGTCACCGTTGCGGTAGTCCCAGTAGGAGAAGATCCCGGGCTGGGGATACCTCGCCCGGAGCGTGTCGGCCAAACCCCAGGCCTTCACCTCCTCGAGGGCGTCGCGCTCCGGCGCGCTCACGTGCGTGCAGCCCTCGAAGGCCGCAGCGCTCCAGACGTCGTCGTCCGCCGGGGCGATGTTCCAGTCGCCGAGCACCACCAGCAGCTCCGACGGCGTGTGCCGTCGATCGAGGTGGGTGCGCAGCCTGCCGAGCCAGTCGAGCTTGTAGCGGTACTGGTCGTTGTCGAGATCCCTGCCGTTCGGCACGTAGAGCGAGCCGACCCTCACCCCACCGCAGGTGGCCCAGAGCATCCGGGCTTCGGGATCGGCCGGCTCGCCGTCGTCGAAGCCGACGAGCACGTCCTCGATGCCCACTCTCGAGAGGATCGCCACGCCGTTCCACCGACCCTGCCCGACGTGCGCCGACTCGTAGCCCTTCGCCGCCAGCTCCGCCGAGGGGAACCTGTCGTCAGCCAGCTTCGTCTCCTGGAGGCAGAGCACGTCGGGGTGGACCTCGTCCAGCCACTCCAGCACCCGAGGCATCCTGGCGTTCAACGAGTTCACGTTCCAGGTGGCGATCAACATCACAGCGACTCTACCGGCGGTCCTTCGACGCCGAAGCGCCGCTCGGCGTCGCTTGTAGAGTCGACTCGTGAGCGACAACACCCCCACGGCGGCGTCGAGCCGGAACGGACCTCCTGTCGACGTCCAGGGCGCCGGGGAGACCGCCGCCGAGCAGCTGGGTCCCAACGCATGGCTGGTCGAGGAGATGTACGAGCAGTTCCTCGCTGATCCAACCTCGGTGAGCGATGCGTGGCAGGAGTTCTTCACCGGATACGTCCCCCCTGGGCGCAGGACCCAACCGAGCGCAGCAGCGGTCGTCCCTCCAGGACCTGCTCCGCCCGCGTCGTCGGTACCGACCCCACCGGCCACGCCGAGACCGGCGCGCTCCGAGCCCACGACGAGCGCTCGCCCTCCGGCCACCGAGCCCGAGGGCCAGCCGATCCGGGGCGCGGCCGCACGGATCGTCACCAACATGGAGTCCAGCCTGTCGATGCCGACGGCCACCTCCTTCCGCCAGGTGCCGGCCAAGCTGCTCGAGGTCAACCGCCGGGTGATCAACGGCTACCTGGGTCGCACCCGCGGGGCGAAGGTGAGCTTCACCCACCTGATCGGCTACGCGCTGGTCCGCACGCTCGCCGAGCGGGTTCCGGCGCTCAACCGAACCTTCCTCGAGGACGACGACGGAGGCCCCAGGGTCGTGGTCCACGAGCACGTCAACCTCGGTCTGGCCGTCGACCTCGAGCGGCGCGATGGCTCCCGCAACCTCGTCGTGCCGTGCGTTCGACACGCCGACACCATGGACTTCGGGGAGTTCGTCGCCGCCTACGACGAGCTGATCCGCAAGGCGAAGACCAACAAGCTCGCCGTCGACGACTTCGCCGGGGTGACCACCACCCTCACCAACCCCGGCACGCTGGGCACCGAGCGCTCCGTGCCACGGCTGATGCCCGGCCAGGGCGCCATCATCGGGGTCGGCAGCCTCGACTACCCCGTGGAGTTCGCCGGCGCGGATCCCCGCACCCTCGCAGAGCTGGGGCTGTCCAAGGTGATCACCCTCTCGAGCACCTACGACCACCGCATCATCCAGGGCGCCGAGTCCGGCCTCCTGCTGAAGTCGATCCACGAGATGCTGCTGGGCGAAGACGGCTTCTACGAGTCGGTCTTCCGATCGATCGGCGTTCCGTACGAACCGGTGTCGTGGCGCCGCGACGTGCGCGGCGGGGACCGCGACGACGCCCGGGTCGAGAAGCAGATGCAGGTCTCCGCCCTCATCAACATGTACCGGGTGCGCGGGCACTTGATCGCCGACCTCGATCCACTGTCCGCCGAGCACCCCGAGATGCACTCCGAGCTCGACCCCGCCACCTACGGGCTGACGATCTGGGACCTCGACCGGGAGTTCCTCACCGGCGGCGACGTCGGGATCTACGCACCGGTCGGGGGCAAGCGACGGGAGACCCTGGGAGAGATACTGCACACGCTGCGCGATGCCTACTGCCGGACGGTGGGGATCGAGTACATGCACATCCAGGAACCCGAGGAGAAGCGCTGGATCCAGGAGCAGGTCGAGGGGATCCCCACCCGCCTGCCCGACGATGACCAACGGCACATCCTCGGGCTGCTCAACGGCGCGGAGGCGCTCGAGCGCTTCCTCGCCACGAAGTACGTGGGCCAGAAGCGCTTCGGGCTCGAGGGAGCCGAAGCGCTCGTCCCTCTGCTCGACGCCGTGCTCGAGCGGGCCGCGGACGACCGGCTGGACTCTGCGGTGATGGGGATGCCGCACCGCGGGCGCCTGAACGTGCTGGTGAACGTCGTGGGCAAGGCCTACGACCAGCTGTTCAGGGAGTTCGAGGGCTACATCGAGCCCGACTCCACCCAGGGCTCCGGCGACGTCAAGTACCACCTCGGTCAGGACGGCGTGTTCGTGTCACGCTCGGGTGCCGAGCTCCCGGTGCAGCTGGCCGCCAACCCCTCGCACCTCGAGGCGGTGAACCCGGTGGTAGAGGGCATGGCCCGCGCCCGGATGGACCAGATCCCCCATGACCCCGCCACGGAGTTCCCCGTCCTGGCGATCCTCATGCACGGCGACGCTGCGTTCGCCGGTCAAGGGGTCGTGGCGGAGACCTTCGGCATGTCCCAGATCCGGGGCTACAAGGTGGGCGGGACCATCCACGTGGTGGTCAACAACCAACTGGGCTTCACCACGCCACCGGAGTCCGCTCGATCGTCGGAGTACTGCACCGACATCGCCAAGGCCGTCCAGGCGCCGATCTTCCACGTGAACGGCGACGACCCCGAGGCATGCGTCAGGACCGCGCGACTCGCGTACGAGTTCCGGCGACGCTTCCACAAGGACGTCGTCATCGACATGGTGTGCTACCGACGTCAGGGCCACAACGAGGGTGACGACCCCAGCTACACGCAGCCGATCATGTACCGCACGATCGAGCAGCTGCGCAGCGTCCGCAAGCGCTACGTCGAACACCTGGTGCGCAGGGGCGACATCGACCTCGCCACGGCGGAGCAAGCCCTGGTCGACTTCCAGCACCGACTGCAGCAGGCGCTCGACGAGACGCGCCAGGGCGCCCCGCCCGCCGGCATGGTCGCCGCTCCCCACCCACCGAACGAGGGCGTGCTGCCTCACGTGGCCACCGGGGTCGATCGCGCCGTGGTCGAGGAGGTGTTCGCCGCGCTCGAGTCGGTGCCCGCAGGCTTCACCCTCCACCCGAAGCTGGCCCGCCAGTTCGCGGCACGAGCGGAGATGTTCCGAAGCGGAGAGGTGGACTGGTCCCTCGCCGAGGCGCTCTCGATCGGAAGCCTCCTCCGACAGGGCACCTCCGTTCGCCTGGCCGGCCAGGATTCACGTCGGGGCACGTTCTCCCAGCGGCACTCCACCCTCTTCGACCATGCCAGCGGTACCGAGCACGTGCCGTTGCAGGGAGTGGCCGAGCGCGGCGGCTCGCACCTGTGGATCTACGACTCGCTCCTCTCGGAGTACGCGGCGCTCGGCTTCGAGTACGGCTACAGCGTGACCGCCCCCGAGGTGCTGGTGATGTGGGAGGCGCAGTTCGGCGACTTCGCCAACGGGGCGCAGATCATCATCGACCAGTTCGTCGTCGCGTCCGAGGACAAGTGGGACCAGCACTCGGGACTGGTCATGCTGCTGCCCCACGGCTTCGAGGGTCAGGGCCCGGAGCACTCCTCGGCCCGGCTCGAGCGGTTCCTCACGCTGTGCGCCGAGGACAACATCCAGGTCTGCCAGCCGACGACAGCTGCGCAGTACTTCCACCTGCTGCGCCGCCAGGCCGGCCTTCGGGTCCCCCGGCCGCTCATCGTGTCGACCCCCAAGTCGGGGTTGCGCGACCCACGCTGGCGCTCACCTGTGGGGCAGCTGTGCAGCGGCAGCTTCGAGGAGATCCTGGGCGACCCCGCGGCCATCGATCCGAACCAGGTCCGCCGCGTGGTCCTCGCGTCGGGGAAGGCGGCCATCGAGGCCGCCACCCTGCGCGACGAGCTCGGTGTGGCGGTACCGGTGGTGCGGGTCGAGCAGCTCTACCCGTGGCCTGCTGCGGCGCTTCGCGAGGAGGTCGCCCGCTTCACGGGCTGCACGGAGCTCGTCTGGCTCCAGGAGGAGCCGGAGAACATGGGGGCCTGGAACGCCATCAAGGGCGACCTCTACGAGGCCTTCGGCGACAACCTCCGGATCGCTCGTGTCAGCCGTGCCGACGAGGGCTCGCCGGCCACCGGCAGCCATGCCATCCACGTGCAGGAGCAGGACAGCCTCCTGCGTCGAGCGTTCGCCCCCCTAGGCTGACACCGACCGTCGGCACAGGTGCCAGCGTGGCCTCATCGCAACGGGATGCCCACGATCTCCTCGAGCTCGGCGAGTGCGTCGCTGGGGTCCCCGACCTTGATCGTCCTCATGCCCATGGCGCGCGCCGGCTTGAGGTTGATCCCGAGATCGTCGAGGAACACCGCTTCCTCGGCGGCGATGTCGAGCTCTTCGAGCGCCAGCTCGTAGAAGCGTCGCTCCGGCTTGCGAACCCCGATCCGGGACGACTCGACGACCACGTCGAACAGCCCGACCAACTCGTGGAAGCTCCCGCCAGCCGACCAGTCCGGACTCCCGGTGATGAAGTTGTTGGTGAGCAGCCCGATGGCGAAGCTCGCCTTGAGACGCCGGATCGCGACGACCATCTCGGGGCGGAGCTCGCCGCGGAGGCACTCGAGCACCTCCGCTCCCGACAGGGCGAGGCCCTCTGCCCTGGCCTCCCGCTCGAACAGCTCCACGAACTCGTCGATGTCCACCTCGGATCGCTCCAGGCGCGCCCAGGCGTTCGCATCGGGGTTCGTCGCGTTGAGCGAGCGGATGGTGCCCTCGGGGAGCCCTGCGCGCCGCTCGTAGTCGGCGAAGCCATCGAAGGGACTGGTCAGGATCACTCCACCGAAGTCGAACAGCACCGCGCGCACCATGTGGATCATCGTAGGCCGACCCACCCTCCGCGATTTCCTGTCCGTTTGCTGCTTGACTTGACAGCGCAATGAGCGATTCGCACTTGGTCATCGACGGCTCGAACATCGCGACCGAAGGGCGGAGCGAACCGTCACTGGCCCAACTCGACGAGGCAGTGAAGGCGTTCCTCTCCGAACACCACTTCGACAACGTGGTGGTGGTCGTCGATGCGACCTTCCCCAAACGCATCGATCCGTCCGAACGGGACGAGTTCGAACAGGCCGTCCGCGCCAACGAGCTGCTGACACCTCCGGCGGGCACCGTCGGCCGCGGCGACGCGTTCGTGCTCATGATCGCCGAGCGCAGCGGCGCCACCGTGCTCTCCAACGACTCCTTCCAGGAGTTCCACGGCGAGCACGACTGGCTGTTCGACGACGGTCGGCTCTGGGGCGGCAAGCCCGTGCCCGGGGTTGGGTGGGTCTTCGTGCAGCGCTCCCCGGTCAAGGGCGCACGCAGCAGGGCCGCGACCAAGCAGGCCCGCAAGCGGGCGGACGCGGCTGCACCGCCCAAAGCGGCACGGAAGGCACCCGCCAAGTCCGGCGCCGCCAAGTCCGGCGCCGCCAAGGTCGCGACGAGGAAGCGCTCCGCGTCCAGCGCGTCCGCTCCGACCAAGGCCTCGACCGCCAAGGCGGGCACCGCCGCACCCACGCGCTCGAAGCGGTCCAAGAAGGCCGCCCCGGCGCTGGAGCCGCTCAACTCGCCCGCAGACTTCCTGCGGTTCATCACCGAGCACCAGCCAGGGGCCACGGTGGATGCTGAGGTGAGCGAGTTCAGCTCCCACGGCGCCTACGCCGTCGTCGACGGGGTGCGCTGCTACCTACCGCTCAAGTCGATGGGCGATCCTCCCCCGCGAAGCGCCCGAGAGGTGCTGAAGCTCGGTGAGATCAGGCCCTTCCTCGTGCAGGAGTACGACACCCCCCGCAGGGGGATCGTCCTTGCACTCCCCGGAATCGGCACCGCCGAGTCCGGTCACCGGGAGTCATCGTCGGAGGATCACACCGCCGTCGCCCCGACTACCGGACCCGCAACCCAGAAGCCCGCCGAGGAGGCATCAGTGGCTACCACCAAGAAGAAGGCTCCAGCCAAGCGCAAGGCACCCGCCAAGAAGAAGGCACCCGCCAAGAAGGCCCCGGCCAAGCGCAAGGCACCCGCCAAGAAGAAGGCACCCGCCAGGAGGCGCTGAGCCCTCCACGACACTCACTCCGGCCCTGGCGCCTCCCGCCGGGGCCGGAGTCGCGTTCGAGCTCGACCACCGGGGTCGTGCAGGGCACGCACCGAGGGCCCGGTACGATGCTCGACCATGTCCGCCCAGTTCATCTTCACCATGCGCCGGGTCTCGAAGTTCGTGCCACCCCACCGCGATGTGCTGAAGGACATCACACTCGCCTTCTACCCCGGCGCGAAGATCGGGGTGATCGGACCGAACGGATCAGGCAAGTCGAGCCTCCTGCGGATCATGGCCGGTCTCGACGACGACTACACCGGGGAGGCTCGTCTGACCCCGGGGTTCAGCGTCGGCCTGCTCGAGCAGGAGCCGAAACTCGATCCCTCCAAGGACGTGCTCGGCAACGTGATGGATGGGGTGGCTGCCGTCGCGACGTTGCTCGGCGACTACGACGAGCTCATGGCCAGGTGGGCAGACGCGGACGCCGACTACGAGAAGCTGGGTGCCCAGCAGGCGGAGCTGGAGGCGAAGATCGAGGCTGCGGGGGCATGGGATCTGCAGCGAACGATCGAGATCGCCATGGACGCGCTCCGCCTCCCGCCGGGTGACGCCCAGGTCGGCACGCTGTCGGGTGGGGAGCGCCGCCGCGTCGCGCTGTGCCGCCTGCTGCTGTCGAAACCAGACCTCCTCCTCCTCGATGAGCCGACGAACCACTTGGACGCCGAGTCGGTGGCCTGGCTGGAGCGCTTCCTCTCCGACTACCACGGGACCGTTGTCGCCATCACCCACGACCGCTACTTCCTGGACAACGTCGCCAAATGGATCCTGGAGCTCGACCGAGGTCGCGGGATGCCCTTCGAGGGCAACTACTCCGGCTGGCTGGAGCAGAAGCGCGAGCGCCTCGACATGGAGGAGCGCTCCAACGAGGCACGGCGGCGCACGCTAGAGCGCGAGCTCGAGTGGGTGCGGATGGCGCCGAAGGCGCGCCATGCCAAGTCAAAGGCCCGACTGTCGGCCTACGAGGAGCTCCGCGCCGAGGCCGAGGCGGGAGAAGGCTCCGGAGAGCGGCTGCAGATCGCGATACCGCCCGGCCCTCGCCTGGGCGACCAGGTGATCGAGGCAGACCAACTCCGAAAGGGCTTCGGCGACCGCCTGCTCGTCGACGATCTCACCTTCCGTCTCCCCCGAGCGGGCATCGTCGGCGTGATCGGGCCCAACGGGGCGGGGAAGACCACCTTGTTCCGCATGATCGTGGCCGCTGCCGAAGGGGCGCAGGATCCGACGTCGCAGCCGGACGGTGGCACCCTCAGCATCGGTTCGACCGTCGAGCTCGCCCACGTCGACCAGGCGCGGGACTCCCTGGACGACTCCCGAACCGTCTACGAGGAGGTCACCGACGGGCACGACGTGCTGAAGCTCGGCAACCGGGAGGTCAACGGACGCGCGTACTGCGCCAGCTTCAACTTCAAGGGCTCCGACCAGCAGAAGCAGGTCGGGGACCTCTCGGGCGGAGAGCGGAACCGGGTCCACCTGGCGAAGCTCCTGCGCAGCGGGGGCAACGTGCTGCTCCTCGACGAGCCCACGAACGACCTCGACGTCGACACCCTGCGCGCGCTCGAGGGCGCGCTGGAGGCCTTCCCGGGCTGTGCGGTGGTGATCAGCCACGACCGGTGGTTCCTCGACCGGATCGCCACCCACATCCTCGCCTTCGAGGGGGACTCGCAGGTCCGGTGGTTCGAGGGGAACTTCTCCGAGTACGAGGCGTTCCGCCGAAGGGAGCTCGGAGCCGAGGCCGATCAGCCGCACAGGATCAAGTACAAGCCGCTCACGCGGTGAGCGCAAGGATCGACGAGGTGCATCGGTGACCCTCTCCCGTGTGCGAGCGGTGGTGCTGGTCGTGTTCGTCGGCGGAATCGCCGGGATGATCGTGGGCTCCATCGTCGACAACAACGGCGTCGCCATCACCTTCGGCATCCTCACTGCGGTCGCCGCGCTCTGCCTCGTGCTCGCCACCGCGATGCAGCAGTCGCCGGTGCTCCGATTCGACGAGCGACGGGCGGCAGAGCTGGAGCGCCGGATCGGCGAGCTGGTCACGCAGGGCGCCCGTGAGGACGACGTCAGGGAGCTGGTCCGACGAGCGGTGCAGCTCGGTCGCAGCGCACGCACCGAAGCCGACGATGCTGAAGCTCGCCCCAGCTGAGAGCGCTCACCGGTCGAGCTGAGCGAGCCCTGGGTAGTTCCTCCCCGCCGCGGACGGAGCGGCGCGCGGCCGGGGCAGAATTGTTCAGCCCCCTGACCAGCCTGCCGATCGGATACCCATGGCCGCCACGCGCACCCCCACCAAGCCCAAGTTCAAGAGCCGCGCCGTGCTGCGCGACGTCGAACCCGGGAGCTCGGTCGACTGCTCGTACTGCGGTGAGCGCGTCAAGTTCCAGGCCAAGATGCGCAACAAGCAGGTCATCTGCAACGTCTACGTCGGCGGACGCTGGGACCGAGTGGAGCACTTCCACGCCGACTGCTACGAGCAGGCCAGTGCCCCCTACGGCGAGGCCGACACCACACCACCGGTCAAGATGCGACCTCCGAAGGCCTCTTGACTCACGCGGTGTGCCGGTCCAGCGCCACGATCACCCTGGCGGCCATCGCTTCGGGCGGCCCGTCGGCCGGTGTGAGCACGACCTCGGGCGACACGGGCGCTTCGTAGGGATCGTCGATCCCGGTCATCCCGGTGAGCTCTCCCGAGCGGGCACGGGCGTAGAGCCCCTTCGGGTCACGTGACTCGCAGAGCTCGAGCGGCACGTCGAGATGGACCTCGATGAACGCCGCGCCGGCAACACCGGCACGTCGGCGGGCCTGCTCACGATCCGCTCGGTAGGGCGAGATGAGCGGCACCACCGCCACCACCCCGGCATCGGCGAACAGCGCGGCCACCTCGCCGACGCGACGGACGTTCTCGCTGCGCTCAGCGGCGGTGAATCCGAGGTCGCCGTTGAGCCCGTGGCGGAGGTTGTCGCCGTCGAGGAGGTAGGCGGCCCGTCCGGAGGCCACGAGTTGGCGTTCGACCTCGACGGCCACCGTGGACTTGCCGGACCCCGACAGCCCCGTCATCCACAGCACCGCTCCTGGACCACCGGTCACCGCCTGCCGGGCGGCCGCGTCGACTGCTCCCTGGTGCCACACGACGCCGGGCGATCGGTCTGGGGGCCCGCCCGGGCCCGATCCAATCACCTCACTGAGGCTCGCCGAGGATCATCCCGGCGCCGACGGTGTTGTTGGATGCCTCGTCGATGAGGATGAAGGACCCGGTGTCACGGTTGCGCCGATAGGCGTCGAAGAACAGCGGCTGGGTCGTTCGCAGCGTCACGCGACCGATCTCGTTGAGCGACAACGAGTCCGCCGCCTCGTCACGGTGCAACGTGTTCACGTCGAGGCGGTACTGGAGCTCCTTGACCAGCGCTCGAGCTGACCGGGTGGTGTGCTTGAGGGCGTACTTGGCCCCTGGACGCATCGCCGTGGCCTCCGTGAGCCAGCAGATCATGGCGTCCACGTCCTGGCCGACCTCGGGCTGGTTGTGGGGCCGGCAGATCATGTCGCCGCGGCTGATGTCGATCTCGTCCTCGAGGAGCATCGTCACCGACATGGGAGCGAACGCCTCGTCGAGGGGCCCGTCGGAGCTGTCGATCCGGGCGATGCGAGAGGTGAAGCCCGAGGGCAGCACGACGACCTCGTCGCCAGGCTTGAAGACGCCGCCCGCGACCATGCCGGCATAGCCCCGGTAGTCGTGGAACTCGTCGGTGTGCGGCCGGAGCACGTACTGCACCGGGAAGCGCGCATCGATGAGGTTGCGGTCCGAGGCGATGTAGACGTGCTCGAGGTGGTGCAGCAGCGACGGACCCTCGAACCAGTCCATGTGCTCGGAGCGGCCCACCACGTTGTCGCCCTTGAGCGCGGACATCGGGATGAACGTGAGATCCGTGATGTCCAGCTTGGTGGCGAACTGGCGGAACTCCTCGGAGATCTCCTCGAAGCACTTCTCCGAGTAGTCGACCAGGTCCATCTTGTTCACCGCCAGGACCAGGTGCGGGATCCGCAGCAGCGACGCGATGAAGGCGTGTCGACGAGACTGCTCGAGCACTCCCTTGCGTGCATCCACCAGCACGATGGCCAGATCGGCGGTGGAGGCACCGGTGACCATGTTGCGCGTGTACTGCACGTGGCCAGGGGTGTCGGCGATGATGAACTTCCGCCGGGGGGTGGCGAAGTACCGGTAGGCGACGTCGATGGTGATGCCCTGCTCCCGCTCGGCCCGCAGGCCGTCGGTCAGCAGTGCCAGGTTCGTCCCCTCGAGGCCCATCCGCTCGCTGGCGTCCACGACCGCATCCAGCTGGTCCTCGAAGATCGACTTCGAGTCGTAGAGCAACCGGCCGATCAGGGTCGACTTGCCGTCGTCGACCGACCCTGCGGTGGCGAACCGCAACAGCTCCATCAGAAGTAGCCCTCCCGCTTGCGATCCTCCATGGCTGCCTCGGACGCGCGGTCGTCGGCGCGGGTGGCGCCCCGCTCGGTCAGCCGTGTTGCGGAGACCTCGTCGATGATCGCCGCCACGGAAGCAGCTTCGGACTCGACCGCCCCGGTGCAGGACGCGTCGCCGACCGTTCGGAACCGGACGGTGCGACGCTCGGGCTCCTCGTCGTCGGCCAGGGTCACGAAGCCGGTCACCGCGAGCCACATCCCGTCGCGACGGAAGACGTCGCGCTCGTGGGCGAAGTAGATGGAGGGAACCTCGATGCCCTCGCTCTCGATGTACTGCCAGATGTCCAGCTCGGTCCAGTTGCTGAGCGGGAACACGCGGATGTGCTCCCCCCGGTGGTGGCGACCGTTGTAGAGGTTCCACAGCTCGGGTCGCTGGTTCTTCGGGTCCCACTGGCCGAACTCGTCGCGGAAGGAGTAGAACCGCTCCTTCGCCCGCGCCCGCTCCTCGTCCCGCCGGGCTCCGCCGAAGGCGGCGTCGAAGCCGTGCTCCTCGATGGCGTCGAGCAGCGTGACGGTCTGCAGCTGGTTGCGACTGGCTCGGGGCCCGGTCTTCTCGGTCACCCTGCCGGCATCGATGGAGTCCTGGACCGACGCGACCACCAGGCGCGCGCCGAGCTCCTCCACCCGACGGTCCCGGAACTCGTACACCTCGTCGAAGTTGTGGCCGGTGTCGACGTGCATGAGCGGGAAGGGCATCTTCGCCGGCCAGAACGCCTTGACCGCCAGGTGCAGCATGACGATGGAGTCCTTGCCGCCGCTGAAGAGCAGAACCGGCCGCTCGAACTCGGCAGCCACCTCGCGCATCACGTGGATCGACTCGGCTTCGAGGGTGCGGAGATGAGAGAGCTCGTAGTTCATGGTTCCTACCGCCAGGGCCCGGTCGTGACGTCCAGCAACGAGGCGACCTCTCAACGTAGTGGAGCGCCCGCGAGGGGCACCAGTCCGGTCGGCGGTCCCCTGGGGCCCCGGACACGCTACGTCGGGGACGGGGTCGACCCACCTCCTAGAGTCGACGGGATGACCAGCGATGATCACCTCTTGGCCGTGGAGCTCGCCACCGAAGCCGGCGACCTCCTCCTCGCCACCCGACGGCACCTGCTCGGTGACGGCGCCGACGTGGCGGAGCTGAAGGCCGAGGGCGACCGAAGGAGCCATGAGTGGCTGGTCGCGCAGCTCGCCGACCGGAGGCCGGCAGACGCCGTGCTCTCCGAGGAGGCCACCGCCGACGAGGCTTGCGACCGGGATCGCCTGCTGGCGCAGCGCGTGTGGATCGTGGACCCCCTCGACGGCACGCGCGAGTACGCCGAGGACCGCGACGACTGGGCGGTGCACGTGGCGCTCGTCGAGGACGGCCGGCTCGTCGCCGGCGCGGTCGCCCTGCCGGCTCAGGGTGTGGTGTTCAGCACCGCGGCCCCCCCGGTGCTTCCGCCGGCACCTCCCACCCTGCGGGTCGTGGTGAGCCGCACGCGCCCACCGGCAGAGGCCACCCGCATCGCCGAGTCCCTGGGGGCAGACCTCGTGGCGATGGGCTCGGCGGGGGCCAAGGCGATGTCCATCCTCCAGGGACGCAGCGACGTCTACCCCCACTCCGGCGGACAGTACGAGTGGGACTCCGCCGCTCCGGTCGCCGTCGCACAGGCGGCGGGTCTTCACTGCTCCCGCCTCGACGGCTCGGAGCTGCGCTACAACCGCGAGGACCCATGGCTCCCCGACCTGCTGGTGTGCAGACCCGAGCACGTCGATGCGGTGCTCGGCGCTCTGGACGGC
The DNA here is from genome assembly GCA_964420125.1 of uncultured Microthrixaceae bacterium. Taxonomy (GTDB): domain Bacteria; phylum Actinomycetota; class Acidimicrobiia; order Acidimicrobiales; family Microtrichaceae; genus CAYQQQ01. The sequence goes on along the minus strand of CAYQQQ010000031.1, from coordinate 15,728 downwards.
GACCCGCCGACGACCTGACGCCCGAACCCCTGATCGCGCCCGCTCCACCTACGCTGCACCTACTCCATGGATGTCGAACCCCACGCCGGATCTCCAGATACGGGAGCGCCCGATCCCGACACCCGGCACTACTCCTTCACCGATCACGGCCCCTGGGCCATCGACGCGACGCCCCTCGAGTGGATGCGCGGCATCGACGTGCTGCGGGCGAACACCCGACGGCAGGTGCCGCTGCTGACCGGGAGGCGACGCCTTCCCGACCTGGGGCGACTCGCCGTGGTGAGCGGGCGACTCGTGGAGGCCCTGGTCCCCTGGTTCGCAGGTGAGCGGCGCACGGGTGGATCGAGGTCTCGCGCCCAGCTGTCGCACCGGCTCCGCCGTGCGGCCGAGCACCTCGGACCGACCTACATCAAGCTCGGTCAGATCATCTCCAGCGGGGAGGGCCTCTTCCCTCCGGAGCTGGTGGAGGAGTTCCGCAAGTGCCGCGACCAGGTCCGCCCGGAGAGCTTCGAGACAGTACGCCGAGTCGTCGAAGAGGACCTGGGGCTCCCCCTCGAGGAGGTGTTCGCCGAGTTCGATCCAGTGCCCCTCGCGTCGGCCTCCATCGCCCAGGTCCATGCGGCGGAGCTGAGCACGGGGGAGTCGGTGGTCGTGAAGGTGCAGCGCCCCACCATCCGACAGCAGGTGCACAAGGACCTCAAGGTGATGTCGTGGCTCGCACCGTTCCTGGTGGGACGGATCCCCATCGCCGCGCTGGCCAACCCTCCGGCGCTGGTCGAGCTCTTCGCCGAGACCATCAGCGAGGAGCTCGACTTCCGCCTCGAGGGCCAGAACATGCTCGATGTCGCCGCCACCTTCGCCGCCCTCGATGCGCGCGGGTTCATCATCGCCCGACCGCATCCGCAGCTGGTGACCCGCAGGGTCCTGGTGATGGAGCGCCTCCACGGCTTCGCCTTCTCCGACCTCGAGAGCATGGAGGTCGCGGGGATCGATACGCATGAGGTGATCCGCATCGGTGTGAAGGGATTCACCGAGGGGTGCATGGTCCACGGCATCTTCCACGGCGACCTCCACGCAGGGAACCTCTTCGTCACCCCGGACGGCCGCATCGCACTCATGGACTTCGGCATCACCGCGCGGATGACACCGCTGGAGCGGAGCGCGTTCCTCCGGATGATGCTCGGCGGCGCCACCGGGGACGTCCGAACCCAGATCGAGGCCTTCCGGGACCTGGGTGCCCTGCCATCGGACACCGACGTCGACGACGTCATGTCCGAGCTCGGCCTCGACCGTGCGCCGGTCGACCCCACGACCCTCTCGCAGGACGAGCTGCTCGCCGAGATCCAGCGCATCATCAAGGCGTTGCTGGCCATGGGCGCCCGCCTGCCGAAGGTGCTGATGCTCTACGTCAAGAACCTGGTCTTCCTCGACGGCGCCATCGCCAACCTGGCGCCCGACCTCGACCTGATCGCCGAGATGGCAGAGCTGTCGAACTACATGGCCGTCGAGCACGGGGCACGCTTCGCCAGCGAGATCGGTGTCGACTTCTCGGGCTTCGCGGCCGACCCGCAGGCCATCAGAGCCGGACTCGGCATCGTCGACGGGGACGTCGAGGCCGTGACCTACCACGATCTCCAGGAGCGCCGGAAGCTCATACGCCGACGCCTGGGGCACCGGCCGAGCTGACCGACGAGCCGTCGAGGATCGCTCCCGGTTCGTGGACCGCTGCGCCATGGGCCACACTGGCGCAGCCCCCCCGTGCCACCGCCGTGGCACTGCGCGACCCCACACACCATGCCCACCGAACCCCCCCACCTCGTCCCCCCACCCCCGGGACCGCCCGGTCACCAGGGCGGCCCGGTCGCGGTCGATGACCTCCGCAACGTGGCCATCATCGCCCACGT
>CAYQQQ010000031.1:0-13814 GCA_964420125.1 uncultured Microthrixaceae bacterium | reverse complement strand
CGCCCACGTCGACCACGGCAAGACCACGCTCGTGGACGCCCTCCTGCAGCAGTCCGGTGCCCTGTCCGGCGGACGCGACCGCGAGGACCGGGTGATGGACACGCTCGACCTCGAGAAGGAGAAGGGCATCACCATCCTGGCGAAGAACACGGCGGTGCGCTGGACGCTGGAGGACGCATCGACGGTGAAGCTCAACATCGTCGACACACCGGGCCACGCCGACTTCGGCGGTGAGGTGGAGCGAGCGCTCACCATGGTCGACGGCGTGCTGCTCCTCGTCGACGCCGCGGAGGGACCGCTCCCCCAGACCCGGTTCGTGCTGCGCAAGGCCTTGGAGCTGGGATTGGCGGTGGTCCTCGTCGTCAACAAGGTCGACCGCGCCGACGCCCGCACCGACGAGGCGGTGCACGAGGTGGAGGAGCTGTTCTTGGACCTCGACGCCGGCTTGGAGCAGCTCGACTTCCCGATCGTGTACTGCTCGGCACGCGCCGGTCGGGCGTCCTGCCGGCGACCGCAGGACCTCTCTGATCTCGACGACGACCTCACGCCGCTGGTGAGGACGCTGGTCGAGCACCTCCCGGCACCCACCCATGACCCCGACCACCCTCTCCAGGCATGGGTCACCAACCTCGACGCCTCCCCGTTCGTCGGCCGACTGGCGGTGTGTCGGGTGCGCCACGGCGAGATCCGTCGTGGCCAACAGGTGACGTGGTGCCGCAGCGACGGCACCGAGAGCCGGGCGCGCATCGCCGGGCTGTACCTCACCGAGGACCACGAGCGGGTCGAAGCCGAGGTCGCCGGCCCCGGGGAGATCATCTCCGTGGCCGGACTCGACGATGTCGGCATCGGCGACACCCTCGCCGACCCCGACGACCCTCGCGCGCTGCCGGTGATCGCCGTCGACGAGCCGAGCCTCGCCATGACCATCGGGATCAACACCTCTCCCCTGGCCGGCCAGGACGGCTCCAAGCTCACGGCGCGGCTGGTCAAGGGCCGCCTCGACACCGAACTGGTCGGCAACGTGAGCCTGCGGGTGCTGTCGAGCGAGCGACCCGACGTCTGGGAGGTGCACGCGCGAGGGGAGCTGCAGCTCGCGGTGCTGGTGGAGACGATGCGTCGGGAGGGCTACGAGCTCACGGTCGGGAAGCCGCAGGTGCTCACCCGCATGATCGACGGAACGCTCCACGAGCCGGTCGAAGCCGTCACGATCGACGTCCCGGAGGAGCACCTCGGCGCAGTCAGCCAGCTGCTCGCCTCCCGCCGTGGCAGCCTTCGGAACCTCGTCAACCACGGGACCGGCTGGGTGAGGCTGGACCAGCAGGTCCCTGCCCGGGGTCTGCTGGGGTTTCGCACGGAGCTGCTCACCGAGACCAGGGGCACCGCGCTGCTGCACTCCGTCTTCGACGGCTGGATCCCGTGGTGCGGCGAGATGCGAACCCGGGAGCGGGGTTCGGTGGTGGCGGACCGACCGGGACGGGCAACCCCCTACGCCATCGTGGCGCTGCAGGAGCGCGCGCGGATGTTCGTGGAGCCCACCGAGGAGGTCTACGAAGGGATGATCGTCGGCGAGAGCGCCCGTTCGGAGGACATGGATGTGAACATCTGCCGCGAGAAGCACCTCACGAACATGCGTGCCGCCGGCTCCGACCACACCCAGCGGATGACCCCGCCGACACGCCTCAGCCTCGAGCAGGCGTTGGAGTTCGTGGCGGAGGACGAGTGCGTGGAGGTCACCCCTGCGACGATCAGGCTGCGCAAGCTCGTGCTGCCGGCCGGCGAGCGCGCCCGGAAGGCGAAGGCCCGCAAGCACGCCCGAGGTTGAATCCCGACTTGATGAGTCGGGATTCAGGTCCTACCTTGGGCCGATGGCCGGCGCCGCCCTCTTCGAGTTCCCCAACCCCGTCAACGAGAAGGCCGCCCGCGTCGTGGCCGCCGGCGCCACCACGATGGCCCTTGCCGTGGCCGGGCTCGGCTGGGGCTGGGTGCTGATCCCCCTCACCTACGGCTTCGTCGCGCGGGTCCTGACCGGCCCGACCCTCAGCCCGCTCGGCACGTTCGCCACCCGGGTGATCGCCCCACGCCTGGGATCCCCGCGCGAGACACCCGGCCCCCCGAAGCGCTTCGCCCAGGGCATCGGCGTCGCATTCAGCGTCACAGCCTCTCTGCTGTGGATCGCCGGCCTCCCTGGCGCAGCGCGCGTGGTGGCGGCGATGCTGGCCGCCGCCGCGTTCCTCGAGGCAGCCTTCGGGTTCTGCCTCGGGTGTCGGATCTTCGCCGTGCTGATGCGACTCGGCCTGATCCCCGAGCACGTGTGCGAGGAGTGCAACGACCTCTCGCTGCGCATTCCAGGGCTCGTGGGCACCCCGGACTGAGAGGCTGCGCCTCCGATAGGGTCGTCTCGATGCGAGTGGTGATCGCCCGCTGCACCGTGGACTACGACGGCCGCTTGGCTGCCCACCTGCCGGAAGCCGTCCGCCTCATCATGGTGAAGGCTGACGGCTGCGTCGCCGTGCACGCCGACGGCGGGGCGTACAAGCCGTTGAACTGGATGAACGCCCCGAACCGGCTCACGACCCAGGACGACCTCTGGACGGTCGCCAACGCCTCCGGGGAGACGCTGACCATCCACCTGCACAAGGTCTTCAGCGACACGAGCCACGACCTCGGCCCTGACCCGGGCCTGCGAAAGGACGGGGTCGAGGCTCACCTTCAGGAGATGCTCGCCGCAGATCCGTGCCTTCTCGGCGAGGAGCTCGTCCTCGTTCGCCGCGAGTACCCGACCGACATCGGTCCGGTCGATCTGCTCTGTCGCGACCTCGCCGGAACGGCGGTGGCCGTGGAGGTCAAGCGCCGGGGAGAGATCGACGGCGTCGAGCAGCTCACCCGCTACCTCGAACGGCTGGAGCGCGACCCCGCCCTGCGCGGCGTGCAGGGCGTGCTGGCCGCTCAGGTCGTCAGGCCCCAGGCCCGGGTGCTGGCCGAGAGCCGCGGCATCCGCTGGGTCGAGCTCGACTACGACACCCTGCGCGGGATCGAGCGCCCGCAGATGACCCTCTTCTGAGCCCGCGCCGGTCGGATCCCTCGGTGAAGGTGCTGGGTGATCTGCCCAGTCGCCGTCTCCACCACTTCGCCACGGCCAGCCGGTACTGTCGTCGGAGGTCTGGGACGGCCACAGGAGAAGCCGCTCAGGAACGCTCGGGACGCAGTTGGCCGATCCCGACCCAGCCGCCAACATCGCGAGGACGCCGTGCGGACGACCGGCAGGCGCCCGAACGAGAAAGGCAGACACCCCGGCGTGGACACCCCGAACGACCAGGACACCGTGCAGCTGGCCGACGACGAGCACCCGGTCGCCGACGCGCCCTCGATGCTCGACGGGACTGGATCCGACGGACACGGGTCCGACGGGTCCGACGAGCCCGCAGCGACACCCGGCCGCGCCACGCCCCCCGATGGGGTCGACCTCACCGAGGACGGCGCCGTGCGCCGCACCGCTCGATCCACCTCGGCCCCCGGGCGAGGGCGACGGTGGCCGAGGTGGCTCGTGGCGGTGCCGCTCCTCGTGATCGTCGTCGTGTTGGGAGCATGGGCGATCGACACCGCGCTGGCAGCGGACCAGGTCGCACGCAACACCGAGCTCGCAGGGGTGCCGGTCGGCGGCATGACCCGCGCAGAGCTCGACGAGGCCGTGCAGGAGCTCGCGGGCACGCTGCCCGGCACGCCCGTGGTGATCGACACCGACGACCTCACCCTCGAGTCCACCGCCGGCGAGCTCGGCATCGGCATCGACGCCTCGGCCACTGCGGATGCCGTGTGGGACACCGGCCGCACCGCCAGCCTGTGGCGACGCCCCGCGGACTGGCTCGGCTCGATCGTCTCCCCCCGCTCCGCAGCGGTGGTCGTCGAGGTCGACGAGCCCACCATGAGTGCGACGCTGGCGTCGCTCGAAGGCGAGCAGCGCCGCGCTCCCGTGGAGCCGTCCCTGGCCGAGCAGGACGGTGCCGCTGTGCTGGCGCCCGGGGTCGCCGGGGTGGAGCTCCGTGCAGCGGAGGTCATCGAGGCCCTGCCCGAGACGCTGGGGGACGTCACCGACGACATCAGGGTGGAGGCCCAACGCACCACCGTGCAGCCCACGATGCCGGATGCACAGATACAGGCGCTCGTCGACCAGGCCAACGCGATCCTCGGCAGCACCATCACCGTCAGCGCCGGCGACCAGCAGTTCGAGCTCGCCGGTTCGAACCTCCTCGGCGGCCTCCTCGTCGACAACTCCTCGGGCACCCCCCGACTCTCCATCTCCGAGGAGGTCATCGGGCTGCAGCTCGCCAACCAGCAGCCCGAGCTGACCGCCAACCCCACCGGTGTGCGCTTCGACGTGCAGGGCGGGGTCCCGGTGCCCGTGGCCGGCCACGACGCCCAGATCTGCTGCGGGGAGGGTGCCGCCGCCATGATCGTCGACGCCCTCCTGGGCTCGCAGAGCACCGTCACCGTGCCGACTCGGACCATGACCGCTGCGGAAGGGGTGGAGTGGGCCCAGAGCCTCGGCGTCAAGGAGGTCGTCGGCGAGTTCAGCACCCCCCACAAGTGCTGCGAGTCGCGCGTGACCAACATCCACCGCATCGCCGACCTCACACGCGGTGTGGTGATCGCGCCTGGTGCCACGTTCTCGGTGAACGGGTTCGTCGGCCGGCGCACCACCGACAAGGGCTTCGTCGAGGGCGGCGTCATCGAGAACGGCGAGTTCACCACCGACATCGGCGGCGGGGTCTCCCAGTACGCCACGACTCTCTTCAACGCCGCCTTCTTCGGGGGCCTCGACATCCCCGAGTACAAGATGCACTCCAAGTACATCTCCCGATACCCCTACGGTCGAGAGGCCACCCTCGCCTACCCGTCGGTCGACCTCAAGATCCACAACAACACGCCCTACGGGGTGGTCATCTGGCCCACCTACACCGACACCTCGATCACCGTGCAGCTGTGGTCGACCCGCTTCGCCGTCGGCGACCAGACGGCGCAGAGTCGCAGCTCCGGGTGTGGATCCGTCACCACCGAGCGCACCCGGACCTTCGTCGACGGCCACACCGAGACCGACTCCTTCAAGGCCGCCTACGACTGCGACTGACCCGCAGCGGAGCACCACGACGTCGAGCGCCACGGCCGCCTCCCCGCCGGTAGATTGAGCCGATGGCCGACCGAGCCGCTGCCGATCACGAGCCCGACGCACCGGTGATGCGCTACCACCATCGCATGAGCGATGCGGACGCGCTCATGTGGTCCATCGAGAAGGACCCGATGCTCCGCTCGACCATCACCTCTGTGGCGATGTTGGAGGGGGTGATCGACACAGGTCGACTCCGCGAGCTGTTCGACCGTGCCAGCCGCATCGTCCCGCGGCTGCGCCAGCGCGTGCGCTCCAACCCCCTCTCTGTGGCGCCGCCCCGGTGGGAGGTCGACCCCAACTTCGACCTGAACTACCACCTCCGCCACGTGACCGCGCCCGGTGACGGCTCCCTCGCCGACATCCTGGCCCTCGCCGAACCGATCGCCATGCAGAGCTTCGACCGAGCCCGTCCGCTGTGGGAGTGCACGTACGTGCACATCGACGAGCAGCGCTCGGCGCTGATCCTCAAGATCCACCACAGCATCACCGACGGCGTCGGAGGGGTGAAGCTGATGCTCGAGGTGTTCGATCTCGAGCCGGACGCGGTGAAGTCCCCCATGCCCGAAGCTCCCGAGGTGCACGTGCTCAACCAGGCCGAGCGCTTCGCCGACGCCTTCACCCACCAGCTCCGCCGTCAGGTGGGACTGGTCAGGCGCATCACCTCCGGCGCCGGCAACGTGGTCCTCGACGCTGCGACCCACCCCTTCGGCACCGCGGCGGCCGCCAAGGAGATGGCGGAGTCGGTCGTGCGCCTGGTCACCCCTGCCACCCGTCCCCTCAGCCCGATCATGACCGGTCGGTCGCTGTCGACCCACTTCGACGTGATCCAGCTCCCGCTCGAGGCGATGAAGACCGCAGGGCACCTGGTGGGGGGCAAGCTCAACGACGCCTTCGTCGGGGGCATCCTCCTCGGCATCCGGCACTACCACACCCAACGCGGCGCGGAGCTCCAGGGCCTCAGGATGAGCATGCCCATCAACGTGCGCACCGAGCACGACCAGGACGTGGCCGGCAACGCCTTCGTCCCTGCCCGCTTCGAGATCCCCGTCGAGACCGATGATCCACGGATCCTGATGGAGCGCACCCACGAGCGCCTCTACGAGATCGTCCACGAGCCGGCCAACGCCCTGGTGGAGCCGATGGCGAACGCCATCAACCGCCTGCCCACCACCTTCTCCACCGCGCTGTTCGGCTCGATGATGAAGGGGCTCGACTTCCAGGCCTCGAACGTCCCGGGGTCCCCGTTCCGGCTCTACCTCTGCGGCGCCCCGGTCTCGATGATGGTGCCCTTCGGGCCGATGGCCGGCGCAGCGGCCAACATCACGCTCCTGAGCTACGTGGACGAACTGAACATCGGGGTCAACGTGGATCCCGCGGCCGTCACGAACCCGACCCAGTACGTCGCGTGCCTTCGCCAGGCCTACGAGGAGATCATGGCCGTCGGCACCCCGCGACAGCGGCCTCCCCGCCGTTCCCCGGGCGAGGTGAAGCGGCGGGCGTCGTCCAACGGCCATCGAAGCCCGGGCGAGCGATGAGCATCACCCCTCCACGGCTCGACGCCGACGTCATCGTGGTGGGTGCCGGCCCTGCAGGCGTCGCCGCCGGGATCACCCTCGCACGCGGCGGCCGAGAGGTGGTGATCGTGGACAAGGCGGAGTTCCCCCGCGACAAGATCTGCGGCGACGGACTCACCACCATGGCGCTGCGCCACCTGGAGCAGCTCGGGCTCGATCCGTCCACCGTCCCTTCGTGGCAGTGGGCTCGCCGCTGCACCGTGCGCTCCCCGAGCGGGCGATGCGTCGAGTTCGTCCTCCCCGACGGCCCCGGTCACTACCTGGCGGTCGCCACCCGAACCGACCTCGACTCCGCCCTGGTCGACCTCGCTCGCAAGGAAGACGTCCGATTGGTCACCGGCTGTGCGGTCACCGCGGCCAGCGAGACCGGCGACCGTGTCGACGTCGAGCTCGGCGACGGTCGACGCCTGAGCGCCGCCTGGGCGATCGCCGCAGATGGCATGTGGTCGCCGATGCGCAAGCACCTCGGAGTCCACACGCCCAGCTACCTGGGTGAGTGGCACGCCATCCGCCAGTACGCGTCGCACGTCACCGGTCCGGCGTCCCGGGAGCTGTTCGTGCTCTTCGAGCCGGATCTCCTCCCGGGGTACCTCTGGACCTTCCCGCTGCCCGACGGGCGCGCCAACGTCGGCTACGGGATCCTGCGCGGGGGCAAGGTCGAGATCAAGGACATGTCCCGCCTCTGGGAGGAGCTGCTCGCACGCCCCCACGTCCGCGACATCCTCGGTCCGGACGTCGTGCTCGAGGGTCACCACCGCGCATGGCCGATCCCTGCACGGATCGACCGCATCACACCGGCCACCACGCGCACCCTCTTCACCGGCGACGCCCTCACCGCGTGCGACGTGATGACCGGGGAGGGGATCGGCCAGGCCCTGCTCACGGGAACGCTCGCGGCTCGCAAGGTGCTCCACGCCGGACGCCACGGCGACGTGGCGGGCGAGTACGCCGCCGAGGTGCGACGCGAGCTGCTGGCCGACCATCGGATGTCAGAGCTGCTCGTGCGGGCGCTGCGCCACCGCAAGGGGGCCCGTGCAGGCGTTCGCATCGCCGGCACGACCGATTGGACTCGCCGGAACTTCGCCCGCTGGCTCTTCGAGGACTACCCGCGCGGCATCCTCACCACCCCTCGCCGCTGGCATCGTGGCATGTTGAGCGGCCCCGGGGCCTACCGGGGCTCCTGAGGAGACTCGACAGCGGTCTCGCTTCGACCGTGCAACGCCCGGAGACGCAGCGACACCGCCACGGCCTCGCGGACGTCGGCGGTCACCTGTCCGAGGAAGTCGGCCCGGTAGGTCTCATCCGTGGTGGCCGAGATGGCGACCTGCAGTCCGCCGAAGGTCCCCACGAACAGCGCAGCGCGGAGCAGCTCGATGCTCAGGCTCCTCCCCACCCAGCCGAGCACCGGGAGCTCCGCGAGCGAACCGGGCAGGACCGAGGACAGCGGCTCCGGCTCCTGCCCGATCCACTCCTGGGCCAACGCGTCGGGCACGGTGAGCAGACCGAAGACCACGTAGAACAGGCTCACCGCCAGGGTGACCGCCAGGATCTGCAGCCCGACGGCCACGAACAGCACCAGCACCACGTTCACACCGGCACGCCCACCCAGCTGGCGGCTCGAGGAACCCTCGGGGGTCGACGCTCCGCGGAGGTCGAACCCCGCCCGTTCGCACGCGGCGTCGACCTCGGCCCACCCCGTGAACGAGCCGAGCTCCGAGCGCCGGCGACTCACGCCCGAGAGGATGAACATGGAACCGACGGCCGCGAGCAGCGCGATCGTCGCCCAGAAGCGCCACCGGTCGAAGGCGGTGGCCACCTGCCACAGCTCTCCGGCGAAGAAGATGGCGGTCGCCAGGAGCAAGAGGAGCGGCAGAGTGCGTGCCGCCAGCTGGCTGACCTGGCGGAGGGTCCTGGTCGACTGGCCGGCTGCCCATCCCAGCATGGGCAGCAGGGCGAAGTCGGCCACGACCACGATCACCACCACCGCGACGATCTGCCGTCCGGCGATCCAGGCCGCCCCTGACCAGTCGAGGTCGTTGAAGAGCAACGGCAGCGCGGCGGGCACCACCACGAACAGCGAGAGCTCCGGCACCCCCACCCGGGTGGGCAGCGACAGAGGTGGTCGGTGCTGGGCGAGGTTCACCACGGCCACCGCCACGACCATGAGCACAGCGGCTCCGGCCACCACCACGGCTTCGGCCACGCCGCGACGGTCTTCCCGCATCACCGCGAACACCTCCGCCAGGAAGATCAGCGACAGGAGCGGCACCGCCCGGCTGAGGGAGTCCTCGGCCGAGGAGTAGTTGGGGATCAGGTGCGGAAGCCCGCGCCTGCGCAGCCACCGTTCGGTGGACCGCTCGTCGGTCAGGGACCTCGTCACAGGTCCAGTCTTGCAGCCGACTGGGATCGGCTCGGATGTCAGTCGTAGCTGGCCTCGAGCCACCACGAACCCGACTCCAGGCACAACAGGTGAGCAGCGGCATCGGCCCCAGCACCCAGCACGACCTGCAGACGCGCCCGACGTCGATGCGTGAGAGGGTCCCACCAACGCTCTTCGGCACACCACGGTCCCGTCCAGGAGGTCACCGGGAACCAGGGCCCGCCGTCGAGAGAGCATCGAGCCGGTGAAGACCCGAGCACGCCTCGACCGCTCACGCACACCCGTCGGCCCTGGTCGTCCAGCACCTCTGCGGGCAACGACGCCATCCAGAGCACCGCTGGGGAGGGCGACGGCATCCGACCCGGCCACGGCAGCACCGCGTCGGGGGGCACCGCGTCGGGGGGCCCCGAGCGCAGCGGAGGATCCTCGTGCTCGATGCCCTCGAAGGCCACCATCCGGTAGCGGTCTCCCGGAGCCCGTGCTCCTTGCGCTCGGGGCACGACCACCGCGTCGGCGCCCAGCACCCCCTGCAGTCGCGCCACACAACGAGCGAGCCTGCGGGAGGCATCCGAGCTCCCGCCCCAGAAGCCCATCTGGCGTCCCCGATCGGGCACCACCTGCTCCGGCACCAACTCCAGGCGTCGGATGCCCCCTTGGCAGCGGCTCACGCTCCGACCCGTCGACAGCCATCCCTCCAGCTGCCAGCGCAGCCGCTGCGCGATCGCCACCGTCGACAAGGTGCCCTCGTGACGCCAACGACGCTCGATGCGCTCGCCCAGCTCCGTCTCCGCCGACACCAGCACGCGGGTGCACGCCAGACCGTGGGCTCGGAGCCGGGCGTGGAGGTCGTCCGCCAGCACCTTGGAGTGGAAGGCGACCTGCTCCACCTGCGCGGCCGGGGGATCGAGCTCGGCGACCACTCGGAGCTCAGGGGGGACCTCCACCAGGACCAGTCCGCCACGTTCGGCACCCCGGGCCAGATCGTGGCCCGAACGGCCCACCGGTCCGAACCTGGCCAACACGTCGGTGGGCTCCAGCGCAGCGAAGCGACCGAGGGTGTGGAGCCCGAGACGGCGCAACACCCCGACCAGGTCCTCCAGCTCGTGGGGCGCGCCCCAGCCGGCTCCACCCTCGGTGATCCAGCTGACCGGGAGACGAGCCAGGTGCGCGGCGATCTCGCCGGCTCCCACGACGATGCAACCCGGTACCAGGAGCGTCGATCCGGCCGCGGACCCGGCCGCGGACCCGGCCGCGGCTTGCTGCGCCACCAGTGCCGCGGCCCAAGGGCCGTCCGCCACCCCCACTCCCACGCCGGACCCTCCGGTGCTCATCTCCCCCACGACCCCGGCAACCACCTCTCGCACTCGCCGTGCCATGGCCAGGTCGCCACCGTGGAACCTCGACGGACCGCGGGCCGCTACGGCGCAGCGTCCGGGTTCGGTCACCTCCCATCGGGGAGCGATGGACTCCAACGCCCCCATGACGGCCTCGAACTCCCGGGCGTCGCGTGCAGGATCGTGGTCCACGAGCTCCAAGGTCGGACAGCGCGAATGCGCCTCCCTGCGACGGAGCCCGCTCTTCACCCCCTCGGCCCGCGCTCCGGCGTTGGTGGCCACCACCCGAGCGCCGCGCACGACCGCCACGGGACGCTCCGCCGGCAGACCTGTGGCCACCACCGGCCACTGGTCGCAGCACACCGCCAGGGTGCGCACCGTCATCCGACCTGTCCCAACGTGGTCGTCACGGGTTCGGGAGCTGACACGCGTGGTGCGACCTCATGACGAGAGACCTCGTGAAGAGAGCGGAGCGCACCCGACGCGTCGATGGCGACCCGCACCGCACGACGCCGGGCGAACCTCCCCCGGCCCCCGACGGCGACCTCGATCTCCCGGGCCTGCAACCTCCCGCTTCCCGTCTCGATGCCGCTCCACCTCGTGGCCTCCACCTCGATCGCCAGGTCGGCAGATCCCCATCCCCCACGACCTCCGCGGTGGACGCCGCGTAGGGACGACCCCGCACCCCCGCTGAGCCCCAACAGCACCGCTCCCCGCTCACGCGCCCGGGCGCGCAGGTTGCGCAGCTGCGCGGGTGTGGGCCCCAACGCCGGCCCGCACACGATCAGGTCGGTCCCGTCGATCAACGCTCCCAGCACCATCGCCAGCCGCGACGCAGGATGGGGCACCGCGACCACTCTGGCGAGATCGACCCCCTGCTCCTCCGCCGCCTGCCAGCCCAACTCCGGCATCCCGACGTAGGCGACCCAGGAACCCGAGCGCGACGCTCCTGCAGTCAGTGCGAGCATCACCGAGGTGACACCGACACCGCCGGTCACCTCCACCACTGCGCCTCTGGGAAGACCGCGGCCGGGGAAGAGCCCTTCGAGAGGACCCAGCACCGCCAACACCTGCTCCGCCGAGAGGCTGACAGGTGCCGTGCGCTCCAGGAGCTCGCGGAGCTCCCCGGTGAGCCCACGATCCGGGGGGAGGCTCCCGGTGGAGGACGGGCGCACAGGCCGGTGCGTCATCCGACCAGTATCGAACATCTGTTCGATACTGGTCAAGGCCCGGCCCCTGTCAGGGCGGCCCTCTCCGAGCGCCCTCAGCCCAGCTCAGAGGCTGCGCCGGCAGGCGGAGCCTGCTCGCGCAGCTCTCAGCCTCCCTCACCGCCGAAGTCGGCAGCGGTGGGCACCGGCACGCCCGGCCGGTAGTAGGTGTAGAGGTCGCCGATCACCTCGGCGACCTCGCTCGCATCGGCGCCCCGCTCCAGCTCCACCGTGATGATGTTGGAGCTCACGTGCACCCGTTCGACCCCGTCCAGGGCGAACAACCGGCGAGCGAGCTCGTCGGGGGGTCGAGACCCCTCCACCGGCCGGTCGGCCCGGTAGTGCTCATGGCCCATCCCGGTGAGCGTGCGGTTGACCTCGAAGCGGAGCACACCGGGACGAGGGGACGGCTTCTCGATGGCGTTCACAGGCTGACCCATAGCAGCGCCGATCGTAGCCCGCAGCCCAGCGACCAGGGGAACCCTGCTTGTCCGCAGGGAAAAAGCGGAGAGTCGCCACGCAACGGACCCCATCAGTACCGGTGCGTGGCGACTCTCTGGGCACATCGTCCAATGGGAGAGGAAGGGTGGATGGGAGGACGATGTGTTCCACAGCCGAAGCTGCGTTGGTCATCATGCACTATCCACGACCCATCCGTCAGCCGTATCAGGCAAAAACTTCTTCCCGATCAAGGTTTTTTCCTGAACCTCCTTCGGCGGGTGCGACATGGTCGGGAAGAGCGAACGCGACTAACTTGACCGAACAGTCAAGATCGGCGCGTGACGCCGCAGCACACGAGGGGAACGATGGGTTCGGACACCATCTCGATCGAGCAGCTCACCGAGGAGGCGCAGACCTTCCTCGACGCCAACGCCGAGCGAAAGCCGCCATCCACAGAGTTCGTGTGGGGCCAGGGATCCGACGACGTGGCGGTGTTCGACGAGAAGGACCGCGACGCCGAGGCGGCCGAGGCCCAGGAGGCCAAGCGCTGGCGACGCGCCCGCTTCGACCACGGCTTCGGCTGGATCACCGGCCCCGAGGCGCTCGGGGGACGCGGCCTCAGCGCAGCCCACGAGCGCGCGTACCAGTCGGTGGAGGCCGGCTACGTCACGCCCAACATGGGCGTGTTCACGATCAGCCTCGGGATGGTGGCACCCACCATCCTCGCCCACGCCACCCCTGAGGTGCAGGAGCTGTACCTCCGCGACCTGTACCGCGGTGACAAGGTCGGCTGCCAGCTGTTCTCCGAACCCGGAGCGGGCTCGGACCTGGCGTCCCTGCAGACCAAGGCCGTGCGCGACGGCGACGAGTGGGTGTTGACGGGACAGAAGGTGTGGACCTCCGCCGCTCACCTCTCCGACATCGGGGAGATCATCTGCAGAACCGACCCCGAGCTGCCCAAGCACAAGGGCCTCACCGGGTTCGTGGTGGACATGCGCGCGCCCGGGGTCGACATACGACCGCTGCGACAGATGACCGGCGGGGCCGCCTTCAACGAGGTCTTCTTCGAAGAGGTCCGCGTGCCCGACTCCCATCGCCTCGGCGACGTCAACCAGGGCTGGACCGTGGCGCTCACCACCTTGATGAACGAGCGCGCCTCCATCGGCGCCGGTGGAGGCGGCGGCGGCGGCATCCTCTCGATCGCCCGGCTCCACCAGATGATGGAGCACTTCGGCGTCGCCGACGACCCGGTGCTGCGCGACGAGATCGCTCGGATCCACACGCAGTTCACCGTGGCCAAGTGGAACAACCAGCGTGCGCTCGACAAGATCAAGGCGGGCGGACTCCCCGGTCCCGAGCTGTCCACCGCCAAGCTGGCGTTGACCAACAACCTGACCTCCTTCGCCAACTGGGTCGCCAAGGTGCTCGGTCCGCGCATCGCCGCGGACGACGGCGAGTGGGGCACCTACGCCTGGTCCAAGCTGCTGCTCGGCACACCGGGCATGCGGGTGGCCGGTGGCACCGACGAGATCATGCGCAACATCGTTGCGGAGCGGGTCCTCGGCCTCCCCAAGGACCCCGGGATCGACTCCACGACGCCGTTCAAGGACCTCAAGGTCGGAACGCAACGCTCCTGACCCGGCGGGCACCCGGTCCCCTCGGGACACGCCCACCTCCTCCGCAACACGGGGCCCCTGCCCCGTGGCGGCCGTG
>CAYQQQ010000030.1:0-52483 GCA_964420125.1 uncultured Microthrixaceae bacterium | reverse complement strand
CGAGATCTACACGCTGGCCATGGAGAAGTACGCCCCCGAGACCACCCCGATGTCGGCGGCCACCGTCGCCTTCCGCTCGGCGATGAACCTGTGGGCGGTGATGGAGGGGATCGGTCCCGACGCCACCGCCGAGCAGATCACCGAGGCGTTCCGCTCCTCCCGGGACGTGCCCAGCTTCGACGGCCACAGCTACACCTGCGCCGAGGAGCAGATCCCCGGCTACCCGGCCATGTGCGCACCCCAACAGGTGATCGCCGAGCTCCAGGGCCGGAACCAGTTCGTCGAGCTGTCCGACGGGTGGGTGGACGTGCCGACGGTGATCCAGGAGACCCTCGGTTGAGCACCGGGAGCTCGGCCCGGGCCGCCGCGGCACGAGTCGGTCGACCTCTGCTGCGCCGGCGCTGAGGCGGGGAGACCGCCATCACCTCGCACCTGGCGTACCTGATCCTCGGCCTCGGCGGCGGCGCCGTGGTCGCGGCGCTCGCCCTGGGCGTGGTGATGACCTACCGCTCCTCGGGGGTGGTCAACTTCGCCCACGCCGCGGTGGGCACCTTCCTCGCCTTCTCGTTCTTCGAGTACCGCGAGACCGGCGACCTGGTCCTGCCCCTGTTCTGGGTTCCGCACCGGGTGCCGTTCATCCCACGGCCCACCGTCGTCACCGCGCTGGTGCTGTTCGTCCTCTACGGCGCACTGCTGGGGCTGCTGATCCACACCCTGGTGTTCCGGCCCCTCCGCCATGCCCCGCCCCTGGCCCGGGTCGTCGCCTCGGTGGGCCTGTTCCTCTACTTCTGGGCGGTGATCGGCCTGGACTGGCAGGTGCTGCCGTTCGTGCGGCCGGTGCTGCCCCGGGACAACCTCACCCTGTTCGGCAAGCTCGTCGGCCAGGACCGCCTGATCCTGGGGGGGATGGTGGTGGTGCTGGCCGCGGTGCTGTGGCTCATCAGCCGCCACACCCGCTTCGGTCTCGTGACCACGGCGGCTGCGGAGAACCGCAAGGGCGCAGTGCTGGCCGGGTTGAACCCCGAGCGCATCGCGGCGGTGAACTGGATGATCGCCACCGCGCTGGCCGGCCTGGCGATGATCTTCTCGGCCCAGATCGTGGCGCTCGACCCGCTCAACAACAGCCTCCTGATCGTGCCCGCCCTGGCTGCGGCGCTGATCGCCGGGTTCCGCTCCTACCCGATCACCGTGGCCGCCGCGATCGGCATCGGCATGGTGCAGTCGGAGCTGCTCAACCTGCAGAGCGACTGGACCTGGCTGCCCAAGATCGGCATCCAGCAGGGGGTGCCGTTCCTCGTCATCCTGGCGGTGATGGCGGTGCGGGGCGAGTCGCTGCCCACCCGCGGCGAGCTGCGCGAGGGCCGCTACCCCGCCGCGCCGGAGCCGAACCGGGTGCTGCAGGTGACGGGGGTGCTGGTGGTGGTGTCGGTGGCCGGCATGCTCACCCTCGGCGCCGACTGGCGCTCGGCGATCATCACCTCGTCGATCTTCGCCCTGATGGCGCTGTCGGTCGTGGTGGTCACCGGTTTCGTCGGGCAGATCTCCCTCGCCCCCTACGCCTTCGCCGGCTTCGCCGCCTTCACCATGGTGAAGCTCACCGATGCCGGGGTGCCGTTCCCGCTGTCACCGCTGCTGGCCATCGTGCTCACGGGCGTGCTGGGAGCGCTGGTCGGGCTGCCGGCGGTGAAGGTGCGCGGCCTCAACCTCGCCATCATCACCCTGGGCGCGGCGGTGGCCATCCAGGAGCTGCTGTTCAAGTGGGAGTGGTTCGTCGGCTCGATCGCCGGCGCCGAGGTGCCCGAGCCGTCGATCGGCCCGCTGGACCTCACCATCCGAGCTCCCGGCGACGACTTCCCCCGTGTGGCGTTCGGGTTGATGTGCCTGGCGGTGCTGGCCCTGGCCGCAGTGGCGGTGGCGAACCTGCGCCGCGGCTCCACCGGTCTCGCCTGGCTGGCGGTGCGGGCCAACGAGCGGGCGGCTGCGGCCGCGGGCATCGACGTGCCGATGGCCAAGCTGTCGAGCTTCGCCATCTCGGCGCTGCTGGCCGGCCTCGGGGGCTGCCTGCTCGCCTACCAGCGCCTGACGCTGTCCTCGGAGTCCTTCGGGGTGTTCAACTCGCTGTCGCTGCTGGCGCTCACCTACCTGGCGGGGATCGCCGCCATGTCCGGCTCGCTGGTGGCGGGTGCCCTGGCGCCGGTGGGGGTGTTCGCCATCGCCATGGGCCAGGACGTGGGCAAGCCCTCGCCGTACCAGTTCGCCCTGTCGGGGCTGTTGCTGGTGGTGATGGCGGTGCTCTACCCCGACGGCATCACCGGCTTCGTGCGCAGCACCTGGCACAGGGTGCTCGACCGCCGGAGCCGGGGAGCACCGCCGGCACCGGAACCCGCGCCCGGGCCGGAGCCGTCCGGGGTCAGCTCGGGTTGACCGGGCGGTCGAGCCAGCGGATCACCTGCCGCGCGAAGGCATCGCGAGCTCCCGCAGCACCGCGACGTCGGCACGAGCTCGTGCCAGGAGCCGGGTCACCCGTTCCTCATCGACCACGAGCCACCGCCTCCCGGTACTCCCGCTGCGACTCGAGCACCTGCGGGCGGTCATCGAGGTAGCGCAGGCGGGTGTCCGCCTGCCAGGCCACCCGCTGGGACGGGTCGTCGTCGAAGAGGAGCACCCCGTGCAAGGCGATCCGCCCCGCGAGCCACATGGGCGCCGTGTCGAGCACCACGAGGTCCACCGTGCCGGGCAGGTCGACCTCCCAGGGCGGTGGTGCACCGGAACCCCAGAACGCGGCCACATCGACGTCGGAGCCCTCCCGGGCGGTGCCGTCGGCCCGGCTGCCGTGCAGGAAGGCGAACCGCGCTCCGGCGGCTCTCAGGGCGTCGATGATGGCGTCGGTGGGCACCTCCACCACCCCATGATGCCCTGCGACGCGCCGCCGACGGGCTGAGGCGTCCTCGGGGCGGGGCCCGCTCAACGGTGGGCGGTCAGCTGCTCGGCCCGGCGGGCCACGTCGGGGGCGTCGAGACGCTCGCACCAGGCGGCCAGCTCCGGGGTGGGTCCCCGCCAGGCCCAGTCGTCGACGGTGCCGACGTCGAGGTCGGTCTCCAGGGTGGCGAGCCGCTTGAACAGCAGGGCATCGGCGAACTGGTCGTGCAGGGTGGCGGCCAGCTTGGCGGCGCCGCGCACACCGCTCACGTCCCACTGACCGGGGGCGTGGGGGATGTCCTCGACACGTCCGTAGCGCCGCAGCACCGCAGCGGCGGTCTTGGCGCCCCAACCCGGGAGACCCGGGAACCCGTCGGCGGAGTCGCCGACGAGGGCGAGCCAGTCGGGGATCGACTCGGGGGGCACGCCGTACTTGTCGAGCACTGCGGCCGCGTCGCGGAGCTGCCCGGAGCGACGGTCCCACTGGACCACCCGGTCCTCGACGACGCACTGGGCGAGGTCCTTGTCGGGGGTGGCGATCACCACCCGCTCCACCCGGGGGTCGTCGGCCGCCACCGCTGCGGCGGCAGCCAGGGCGTCGTCGGCTTCGACCTCCACCATCGCCCACACCGTCACCCCGAGGGCGGCGAGCGCATCCTCCAGCCAAGGGAACTGCGCGCACAGCAGCGGGTCGATCCCCTCGCCGGTCTTGTAGCCGGGCCACAGGTCGTTGCGGAAGCTCTCGATCACGTGGTCGGTGGCCACGCCGACATGCGTCGCCCCCTCCTCCAGGAGCGCCACCGTGCCGCGCAGCACCCCGCGCACACCGCCCACCTCCTCCCCGGCGCCGTTCGTGTGGCCGCCCCGGGGTGAGTAGAAGCTGCGGAAGAGCTCGTAGGTGCCGTCGACGAGGTGGACCTGCATGCGAGCACCCTGTCACGGCAAGGGATCGGCGCCGCCGCGACCGGTCCGGGACAAAGCGCAGCGAGCCCTTCGTCCTGCCGTCTTCTCGCGAGCACCCGGCCGAGCCATTCCTATGCGGAGTGGCGGACGAGTTCCAGGCGCGGTCGCCCCACGGCTGGCAGGGCTCCGGATTCGGCCCAGCGGGCTATGGCGGGCTCGATCGGCTGTGAGCGGAGCTTGATCAGTTCGGCAGGGAGATGCTCGTAGAAGCACAGCCCCTCACCTGGCTGCAGACGATGGTCTTGGACATCGGGGGGTGCGTCGCTCATGGCGGCCGCCACCCATGATCGGGTCACTGGATCGCGTTGGCCGGGTAAGACCAGCATCGTGGAGTGGTTGTTCGCGATGGAACTGGCTCCGTGTTCACCGTAGATCGAGACCATCTGCGACAGATCGTGGAACACGGTGACGAGCTGGATGTTGGTGCCCGCAGCAGTGGTCGCAAGGGTGTCCAGATTGGAGACCGGGGCGATGTTTCCGGCCTCGTCGAGTAGGACGAGCAGTGGTTTCTGCAACCGGCCCTCGCGGTGATAGGCCTCGCGTAGAACCCGTTGCACGAACGCGGTGAACACGGGAGCCAGTAGACGTTGATCATCAGGGGGCGCAACGAGGAACAGCGTGTTTGATTCTCCGTTGAAGAACTCGTCGAGGTCGAACAGTTGCGTCGCAGAGTCCCCGAAGCTGCCGTCACATGCTGCCTGCACTGCCGGATAGCTGAACGCCTTGAGGACGGACATCAGGGTCGCGTAGACGCTGCTCCGCGTCCGCTCCTCCATCCTCATGAATGCCGCCATGGCCAGGGCGGCGTCCTCGACGCCCGCTCTTGCAAGGATCCCCATGAGCTCCACTTCCTCCTGGGCATATATCCAGTGGACGAGCTCTCTCATCGTTCGCCGACCAGCCCGAGCCGCGAACAGATGCGTCGCCAGCAACATGCTCGCCAGGTTGTGCCAGAAGTGGGACTCCTGTAGTCCTACCGCCTCGCCGACCTCGGTCATCGCGGTGGCGGTCTGAAGGGCGCCATCCCACGAATCACAGTCCGTCAGTGGGTTCCATCCGACAACCGGCTCGCGAACCAGCCGGCCGAAGGGTTCGAACACCATCACCTCGCCGATCTCGGCTCGGCGTTCATAGGTGGCGGCGAGGACGTCAGCCCGCACTGAGGTGACCACGGCGGGTCCGTCCCACTCCTGGAGGGTCGGCACCACCACTCCAGAGGTCTTCCTCGATCGCTGTGGGCCGAGGACGAGCACCGGGCGGCTCGCCTCGGCGGCACGTAGTTGCTTGGGCGAGTCGATGACGTGCCCAAGTGTGACCCGGTGTCGCTGAGGTGATCGCACGGCCAGCGGGTGCTTCGGCATCGAAGTTCCACGACCGGCCATCAGGCGACCTCATGACCGAGACCGAAGCGGGGACGAGTCGGCGGACGAGTCGGCGGACGAGTCGGCGGACGCCCCGGGGGCGGCTGGTAGTGGCTCAACCCCACGAGCACCTGGTGCTCGACCCTCCGGGTCCGCTCCGGGCTGTGACGGAGTACAACGGTCACGACCTTCTCCAGTCCCGTTGCATTCTTCGCGGCGGCTCGCATCTCGCCGGCAGCACACTCGAGCGAGTCGTGCTGCGACTCCCGCAGCAATCGCAGCTCCGTTCCAAAGGCTGCCGAAGTATCCACGCGCGGAGCCAGCAGGTCGCCGGCACCGAGCCCACGAAGGCCACATCCATCGAGGCTGGCGACGAACACGTTCGCGTCGATCCCCCGGAGACCCGCGGCGAGTCCCCCCATCTGCGCCACGTTGTAGGAAAGCAGATGCTTGGCCTTGTCAGGGGAGTTCTTCGGCCGGTCCCTGCTCGTACACCGGGTGCGCACCTCTGGGCCGAGGATCTGGGCCAGGTCATCGACGGTGGAGCACTCGCCGATCTTGAGCGGGACCTCGAGGTTGTCGACGCCGCTGGGATGACGAAAAAGCATCGGTGCGGACAGGATGAGATCGCCGGCGTAGACCAGCTTGCGCGCGCGGTCCGTCCTCTTCTGGGCCAAGGCCAGCACGGCGGTGAATCCCAGCAGGTCAGCCACCTGCTGGCAGGACTCCCACACACACCGAACCAGATGCGTGGCCGCGGCCGAGCCGCGGCTGCCCCGAATGACCGGATCGGAGTACGGCGCCTCCATCCGCTCGATGAGCTCCTCGATCAGGTCGTCGGCGTTCGGGTCGTCGGTGAGCACCGCGAGGCACGCATTCGTGGCAAGGCGGCCATCCGAGTCGAGGACTGGAGCGAGCAAGCCGTCGTCGTCGACCAGCCCGGCATCGACCAGCTCGGTCCGCCGGAGCTGCGCCCCCGGCTTCTTCGGCTTGTTGGACCGAACCAGATCCAGCACCTGGCCCACGTGCAGCTCCTCCATCGCTGACCACGCGATGACGGCGTTGTGCAGGAGCGCAGTCGGCTTCGTCTTCTCCCGGTATTCGACATCTCGGCCGGTCAGGTAGCGAACCCGACCGATGACCTCGCTCTGCATCCTTCCCCCCTGCCACTCGTCCAGTTGCAGCGATCCGACGCGGGACAGCTTCTCACGTCTCCAAGGAGATGTCGCTGGGAGTCGGCACCAGGAATCGCGGCGCTGGGGCAGTTCGGTCAGCACCGTGCATCTGCTGGCGAACAGCGATTCCTCCTGATCTCCCTGGAGGCTTTCGCGTCTTGGCTTCTCCACTGACCTGCGCTGAGGTGAGACCCATGGGATCCGAGGCGGCCGTACCACCGCAGCAACGGCCGCCGACGGTCCGGAACGTGTGGTCCACACAGCGGCCGAGGGTCGCCGGGCCGTGGCAGTTGGGGCGCTGACCGGCATGCTCCATGACGACAGGCGCTTCGAGAGCGGTCCGGATTCGGCGACCTGCGCCCGGCGCGTACCCAGTGCTTCGTGCTGTTCCGCTCGTCCTTCGACGGGCCCGCCGCAGGCGAGGATCGACCTGACCAGTCGGAATCGGGCAGCGCTCGAAGATCTCTGTCCGCAGAAGTTGAGCGTCGACGAGCTGCTCCGAGCCCTCGATCCGTCCGAGGCGCGCGAGCGTGCCGCCGCGTTCGAGGAGTGGCTGTCGGAGCTCGCCGACCCGGCGGTGACCGCAGCGTCCTCGCTCGTGGAGCTGGCCGAGGTGATCGGTTGCCCGTCATCCGGGCCGGAATCCGTTCGAACTGCAGCGACTGAGCTGTTGGCAGGACCTCGTGAGAGTTGGGCCTGCCTCGGGTCGGTCGGGGACTTCGGCGCCGAGTTGGCCCGAGGCATCGCGAAGCGGGCCGAGCGCCGCGACGCCACCCGGGAGGCGCTGGTCGGCTTCGTGGACGGCCTCGGGGACGAGGCGCTTCGTCGTCTGGGCCTGCGGTTGAGCACCCACCTCGAGGAAACCGACCTCCCGGTGGTGGACCCCGGCGATCTCCTCGACCGGACGCTGGAGGCGATCCGGGTCGGCCCTGCAGCTGCGGGCGGGTGGGACTGCGGCGCCGATGACACCCAACGGGTGGGGTTCGTGTTGCTGTTGGCCGAGCGGATCGCCAGGGGCCTCCCTGTGGAGGAGATCGTGTGGGCCTTCGAACGGGTGCTCGGCCGCTACGGGGCCCGCATCGGCCCCTTGGCCTTCGACGACACCGCTCGGGCCGTGACCTCCCGTGTACGTGGCGGCATGACGCTCTTCGTGGGCCCGCCTGCCAGCGGCAAGACCACCACGATGGAATCGACGCTGCTCAGCTGGCCCGGGCCGCTGATCTCGACCACCACCAAGCCGGCGGACTGGAGCGCGGGATTGGTCACCGCCTTGTTGGAGAAGGGCCCCGTGTACCTCTTCGACGCCACCGGCGAAGCGACGCTGCCGCACCCCGACGTGCAACCGCTGTGTTGGTCACCGCTGCAGGTGGTCAAGGACTGGGACTCGGCGCGGCGTGCCGCGCACACGATCAACAGCACCGTGTCCAAGGCCGACCTCAACGACGGCCAGTTCTGGGCCACGGCCGCCTACCAGCTGATCTCCGTGCACCTCTACGCCGCGACGCGGATCGGTGAGACCATGGCCACCGTCGCCTCGTGGGTCGACACCCAGGAGTTCGATGAGGTGATCGGCGCCCTCCGCAACGCCCACACCCTGCCGGCGCTGAACGCACTCGTGCACACGGCGCAGCTCGCCGACACGACCCGCGGGTCCATCTACGCCACTGCCGCCGCCGCGCTCGACCCGTTCCGCAGCGATGCGGTGCGCGCGGTGACGGACTTCCCGACCTTCGACATCGACCGGGACCTGATCGAGGACAACGCCTCGGTGATCATGTACGCCGACGGGATGCGAGCCAACCACACCGCCGCCCTCTACTCCCTGTTCATCGACGCCGCGGTCCAGGCCCGCAAAGCCCGCTCCGACAAGTTCTGGATCGGCCCCCACCTGCTCCTCGCCCTCGACGAGGTCGCCAACATCACCCCCCTGCCCACCCTGCCCGGCCTCCTCACCGAAGGACCGGGCCGGGGGATCACCGGCATCTTCTGCCTCCAGGACCTCACCCAGGCGACCGCGAAGTGGGGTGACGACGGGGAGCTGTTCCTCACCTCCACCGGACACCGGCTCGTGTTCCCGGGCACGACCAGCCAAGACCTGCACGCCTGGGTCACCAACCTCATCGAACCCACCACCCGCAGCCGGCGCATCGCCGGCTTCGCCCGCGACCTCGACCCCACCACCCCCACGACCACACAAGACCTGACCGGCACCGCCGCCATCGCCTCCCCCGGCGCAGGACGCGTCGTCATCATCGCCCCCGACGCCACCGTCCGCACCGCATCACAAGCCCGATCCTTCGAACAACCCGACTACCGAGACGCCCAACACCAAGCACGAACCCTGAGAGACCCACGCAACGCCCTCATCCTGGGATCCGATCCGGACAGGTTGGGATGAGCATGGTGGGCCCTGACGAGACGGTCTTGCCTTCCCTCATGTTCGGCCTGGTGATCGAACTGATGCCGTGACGAAGGGAGCTTCCCGATGAAGCGAGGCGAATCATTGCAGCGAGAAGAGGTCCGACTTGACCCCGCCGCCGCCGCCGCCGCGATCCTGGTTGCGATGCACCAGCGGGTGCCGGTGGTGCTGTGGAGCCACCCGGGAGTCGGCAAGACCGCGCTCGTGTGTCAGATCGGAGAGCGTCTGGGCCGGCTCGTAGCGACCTTGGTCGGCTCGACCCTCGAGGCGACCGACATCGGAGGCTACCCGGTGCTCGGAGAACAGGGAGTGGAGTTCCGCCCACCGGCGCAGCTCGCCAGGATCGCCGGCACCGATGCGATCCTCTTCCTCGATGAGCTGACGACATCCCCGCCGCCTGTGCAGGCAGCGATGCTGAAGCTGGTGCTGGATCGGCGAGTCGGCAACCTCGCCCTCGGCGACCGTGTCGCCATCGTGGCAGCTGCGAACCCACCGGAGTCTGCTGCGGACGGCTACGACCTGGCTCCCCCGATGGCGAACAGGTTCTGCCATCTCGGTCTCGAAGCGCACCCGGAAGTGTGGATCGACGGCATGCTCGGCGGATGGAAGCTGATGCCGCTCCCGGAGTTGGGCGATGTCTCTGCGTCCAGTGCGATCGCACTGGTGACGGGCTTCATACGAGCTCGGCCCGAGCTGTTGAACCCTGGGCCGCCGGCGGACAGGGTGCAGGCGGGCCGAGCATGGCCCAGTCCTCGCTCCTGGGACATGGCTACCCGACTGTTGGCGGCGGCGGATGCCGTCGAGCTGCGCCGCTCGACGCTGTTCGCCCTCGTCGCCGGTTGCGTGGGTTCCGGAGCGGCGACAGAGCTCCTCGCCTATCGGGCGAGATTGAACTTGCCGGACCCCGAGGCGCTGCTCGCCGGTGAGGACTCCATCACGGAATTCGCCAGTGCAGACCTTGTCTTTGCGGGACTGGCCGGGCTCTGCCACGCGGTCGCCGCCAATCCGACCGAAGAGCGCCTCCTGTCGGCCTTCGAAGTGGTCGCGAAGGTGGCGAGGGAGCACGGGTCCGACACCGCAGTGCCCACGGCCCGGCGCCTGATCATCATCCACAACGAGCACGGAGTCGAGTGGGTCCCTCCGGCGGTGCTCAAGGATCACGCGCCGTTGCTCCGAGCGGCTGGAGTGTTGTCGTGATTCCCCGAAGGCTGACCGTCGACGAAGGCCGCCGGTTCACCACGGCGCGCTCCATGGCCGTCGAGGAGTTCCCCTACCTCGCGTCCGCTGTGTTCACCCTGCAACCTTGGGCGGTGGACCGCCTCGGCACCTTCGCCGTGGACAGGGAGTGGAACCTCTACCTCGACCCCGCGAACCTCGAGCAGTGGACATCCCAGCAGAGCGCCGCCGTCATCATCCACGAGGCCTTCCATCTGCTCCGGGACCATGGCCGCCGGCTCTCAGCGGTCCGCCCTGACCCGGACAGAGCCGATCGATTCCGGTGGAACTGCGCCGCCGACGCGGAGATCAACGACGATCTGTGCGACGGAGCATTGCCACTGCCCGATCCTGTGCTGCCGGAGACCCTGGGTGCTCAGCCGGGTCGACTTGCCGAGGAGTACTACGAGCACCTGACGCGCGGCATCGAACCCGATTCCTCGCAACACACCCACCCCGACTGCGGCTCGGGTGCCGATGGGCGGGCCCGGCCTTGGGACATCGCCGCCCAGCCGAGCACTTCGGACCTGTTCGGCGGGGCCGACACCGACGTCGGCCCGGCCGTCGACACCGAGGCAGTACGTGATGCCGTGGCAGCGGCGATCCTCGAAGCCGCCGATTCCGATCACGGCGCCGTACCGGGCTGGTTGCGCCGGTGGGCAGAGCCTGCCGAGGTGGCCCCGACGGTGGATTGGCGCCGCGAGCTCACGGCTCTGACTCAGGGGAGCCGACATCGCCAGGGATGGCGAACACGCAACTGGGCCCGACCCAACCGACGCGGTCGTGTCGCCCCGGGCGGGCAGGTGCTCCTGCCCTCCGGCACCGATCCCGCGCCGGAGGTCGCCGTCGTGCTCGACACCTCGGGGTCGATGACGGCTGCGGACCTTGCCGCATCGCTGGCCGAGCTCGCCGGCCTCGTGCGCGCCCACCGAACCGGCGCCATCAGGTACCTCACGTGCGACTCGAGAGCCAGCGAGGCTCGGGTCGCACGCAACCTCGAGCGCCTGGATCTGACCGGAGGAGGCGGCACCGACATGCGAGTCGGGATCGCCGCCGCTGACCGGCTCCGCCCCCGCCCGGAGGTCATCGTCGTCTTCACCGACGGCTTCACGCCATGGCCCGACCACGCCTACGGGAACCTGATCGCGGTGCTCACCGACCCGATGGCTCCTGCCCCACCGGACTACATCACTGCACTCTGGATCCCCGAGCGCATCGGCGGCGGTGTACCGCCCTGGCAGGGGGCCCGGTCGGTCGCCGCTGGGCATCCCGGTCGGTTGCAGGCACGGTGAGCATGGAAGAGATCTCCCCGAGGACACCGACATGCAACGCTGGCTGATCGCAGCTCACCGCTACCGCGATCGCTCGCTCGAAGCGGATCTGCGCGCCCACCTCGTCAACTCATCCACGACGGTGTGGGTGGATCCAGTGCGCTTGAGCCCACTCAATCCTGTGGCGTGGCGACCCCACCCCGATGAAGTTCCGAACCTCGCTGAGCTGCGTTCGTCGGCTGCCAACCACTTCGAGGTGGGCGCCATCGTGGCGCTGGCTGAGTGGAACGGGCGCTTGATCGCATCCGAGATGAAGTACGTGCCGCCCGTCAAGCACTACTGGACGGTTGCCGACTGCACCGGGGGCCGCTTCGACCCCATTGCCAGGGTCCAAGCCTCGTATCTGCTCGAGTGGCGAGGCCGGCTGATCGCCTGTAGCAGCCAGGGCATGTTCGACCTTGCCGACCGCGTCTGGCTCAGTAGGCCCAGCCATCTCATGCGGATGCGTGCTGCGATCGTCTGGAACGATCGACTGATCGTCGGTCTGAACACCGGTGTGTTCGACTTCACCCCGGGCGATGAGGCCGAGCTGGTCGACTTCGGAACCACCGACGCCCTCATGGTGCACGATGATCGGCTCCTTGCCGGGGGTGAGAACGGCATCATCGACGTGGCCGAGTCCTCTGTCACCCATGTTGACCCGTGCGAGACCATCTCGATGGTCGTGTACCGCGACCGGCTGATCAGCGCGGGCCGGTACGGGGTCTTCGATGTCACACAACACCGGTTCATCGCAGTGCAGGACAACGCCGACGACCACGAGAGCTGGGTCGGTGAGTACGAGTGGACTCACCTCGCGGTGTGGGCGGATCGGTTGCTCGGTCTCGGTGAACAAGGCTTGTACGACCTGAGCGATGGAGTCGAGCTGGTGGTGCCGGACGAGCTGCTCGGAGGCCGAATCCTGTGTCTGCTCCCGTGTGGTGACGAGCTCTATCTGGGCAGCGAGAGTGGACTTGCCGCCCTGCGATTGCCCGCTTCCGGAACAGGACGGGTCGCTGCCGAGTAGCGCCCCGGACGAGCACCGGGCCGCACCACCGAACGCCGGCGTTCGAGCCAGTCCAACAGCTCGGGCGGCGGTCGCCGGCCACGACCGGTCTTGCGCCTCCTCCTTTTCCGCTACATTCTGTTGCGTATATGGCAGAGGGCGAGCACCCGAGAGAGGCAGAGCGCCCCACGACCGTCTCCGACGCCGCCAGTGGCGCTGGAAGCGAGGCTCCAGCACCGCGACCCGCACCGCCGATGGCGGGGGCAGCCGTGGCCGCAGCCCTCGGTGCGATCGCCCTGGCGATCGCCTCGATCGTGCACGCCCTGCCGGCCCCCCTGCTGGCCCTCGCCCTCGGCGCCGCCCTCGCCGCCTGGTTCCGCCGGGCCCCGGTCCTCGAGCCCGGCCTGGCGGCGGCCGCCGGCCCCGGCCTCCGCCTCGGCGTCGGCCTGCTCGGACTTCAGGTGGGACTGGATCGCGTGGTCGAGCTCGGCCCCTGGGCGCTGCTGCTGGCCGTCGGGGTCGTCACCAGCTCGCTGGGCACCGCCGAGCTCGCCGGCCGACGCCTGGGCGTCGACCGGCCGCTGCGCCTGCTGATCGGCGCGGGGTTCGGGATCTGCGGCGCCTCTGCGGTGGCCGCCACCCGCGACGCTGCAGGCGCCGACGACCACGACGTCGCCGTGGCCATCACGCTGGTGACCGTCTGCGGCACGCTGGCGGTCGTCACCCTGCCCCTCCTGCGACCCCTCCTGCCCGGGCTCGCCGGCGAGCAGACCTACGGCGTGCTCGTCGGTGCCAGCGTGCACGACGTCGCCCAGGTCGTGGCGGCTGCGTCGATCGCCGGTCCGCTGGCCCTGGAGGCGGCCGTCGTCGTCAAGCTCACGCGCGTGGTGCTGCTCGCCCCCACCGTCGCCGCCGTGGGCTCCCTCACCGGCGCGAGCACCAGGCGCCGCGCCCCGCTGCCGTGGTTCATCGCCCTCTTCCTGGCACTCGTGGTGACGCGGTCGCTGCTCGACCTGCCCCCCGTCGTGATCGAGGCTGCCGGCCGGCTCCAGGCGTTCCTGCTCGCCGCCGCGCTGGCCGCCATCGGGGCGAGGACCTCCGCCACCACCTTCCGGCGGATGCGCGCCTCCGTGATCGCCCTCACCGCCGTCGTCTGGCTGGCCATCGGCACGGTCTCCGCCGTCGGCACCTGGTGGTACAGCTGAGCGGCCGGCCCGCCGGGCGACGAGGCTACGGTTCGGCGGTGCCCCGAGGCCGGCCCCGCAGCCCCGACGTCGACACCGCGATCCTCACCGCCGTGTGCGAGCTGGTCGAGGCGGGCGGGTACGACGCGGTGAGCGTCGAGGCGGTGGCCGAGCACGCCGGCGTGGCCCGCACCACCGTCTACCGACGCTGGCGCACCCCGGCCGAGCTCGTGATGGCGGCCTTCTCCCAGGTGCTCACCCGCCGCCCGGTGCCCGACACCGGCTCCCTCGCCGGCGACCTGCGGGCGCTCGCCGAGTCGCTGGTCGACGCCCTCGAAGGCTCCATCGACGGTCCCCTCACCAGGGCCGCGGTGGCAGCCGCTGCGGTCGACCCCGGCCACTTCGCCTCGATGGTGGCACCTGCCATGGCCACCCGCCGGGTCGCCGTCGCCGAGGTGGTCGAACGGGCCGAGCAGCGCGGCGAGGCGCCCCCGGCCACCGTGGCGGCGATGGTGGAGCTGATCGTCGGGGCGGTCTACCTCCGCTACCTGGTCACCGGCCAGGAGCTGGACGCCGCCACCGTCGACACCTGGCTGGCCTGCCTGGGGCTGCAGCTCGCATGACGGGCCCCGGCCCCAGCGCGAGAGGAGTGCGAAAGGAGCAGAGGGTCCCGTCCTCACCGGCCCGGGAAATGTGCCCTCTCCCGAGCCGCGGACGGAACCCTCTCTCCCACAAGGCACCCGGGATGGGGCTTCCGGACACCTCTGCCTGTTTACCCGCAGCAACCCCTCCGTGGGCAAGGCGTTCTGCATCCGAAGCCGGATTTCGTTCCCACGGAGACCAGATTTCCGCGCGGATGTCCGAATCCTGACGGACAGGCCTCACGAAGTGTCGGCGAAACGCGGGACGAGCCGCATCGCGAGCTCGGTCAGCTTCGACAGGGAACCCTGGGGGCGAGTGACCCCGTAGCCGAGCACCAGGTCCACCATCGCCTCGGCGAGATCGTCGCACTCCGCTCCCTCTCCGCCGATCAGCTCGCCGAGCGGTCGGCGGAAGCAGGCGGCCACGGGGACGAGATCACCGATGGGCGCACCTCGGTGGGGAGCGCCCGAGCCCCCTTCCTCCAAGCGCTCCACCAGCAGGGCCTTCGCACACGCCCGGTCAGCCCACGCACACCTCGCCAGCTCCTGGAGGCCATCGGCCAACCGCACCTCCTCCCCGGCGCCGGGACGGCGGAGGCTCGCGGCCTCGATGTCGGGCAGATGCCGCGCGAACGCCATCGCCGCAACACGTCGAATCGAGCCGAACCGATGCACCAGCTCCGTCGGCGTGCACGCCAGCTGCGCTCCGATCTCGGCCGTCGTCGGCACATCCACGTCCGCCGAGAACAGGTGCGCCACGCTCGCCGCGTTGGCCAGGAGCTCCTGTGGCGCCACGGGTGAGCTCGCCGGAGGAAGGGGAAGGGACGCGTCCAGCTCCTGGATGGCGCCAGGGCGGTCTGCCGACACGAGCACGGCGCTGCACACCGCGGTCAGGATGTCGCCCAGAAGATCGGGCCGCACCGACTCCGGCCGGCAGGCCCACGCGTCCTGCAGGCCGACCGACAGCGCCGCGCCGGCCTGGGCGAGGTCCTCGTAGGTCAGCGGCGAGAGCAGCCGGCAGCCTGCGCTCTCGGCGGCGACCCGATAGATCTGTGCCAAGTCCCGCACCCAGGAAGCATCAAGAGCGCCCACCAGCTCCGCTCCCCTGCCGGCGGCGACGTCCCCGACCGCCGCCCGGCAGCGCAGGAGCCGCCGCTCGTCCTCGAGTCCGGCCTCGGTCAACAGCGTCGCCATGCTCGCGTCAGCGGCGTCGCGGATGAGGCGAGCCAGCCCCTCACGGCCAGCAGGCTCCAAGGAGATCGCGATGGCCTCCAACTCCTCGGGATTGGTCCGGGCGAGATGGGCCTCCACGTAGTGCTCCACCATGGCGAGCGCCAGGCTCTCCATCGACGCGAAGTGATAGGACACCGCGGATGGCGTCACCTCTGCTGCGGCCGCCACCTCCCGCAGGGTCACCCCGCAGAGGATCTGCTCCACACCCCGCGCGCTGCTGAGCTCCCAGGCGGCGTCCAGGATCTTCCGACGAGTGCGCTCGCCGCGTGCGTTCGACACCTGCACCGTCTCCCTTCACTGACCCCTCGGTCAGGCTCCGGTCAGAGGGCCCTCCAGGCACTCCGGTGCGGTCATCTTCAGGGCCAGCTCCGCCACCTTGTTCAGCGCAGTGTCCGGACGGCTCCCCCCATAGGCGAGCACCGTGTCGACCAAGAGGTCGGCGGCCTCCCCGCATCCGATCGAAGCGTCGCCCCGGACGGCTCGAATCGGCCCCTCGAAGATGCCGGCAACCGGCACGAGGGCGTCGATCATCGCCCTGCTCCGGTCCGCGAGTTGCCCGGTCCGCTGCCGAGCGCGCGCCTCGAGGCGTTCCATGTGGAGGCTGAGAGCGCACCAGGGGTCCCGTTCGACGGACCTCACGAGCTCGTAGGTGGCGTCGCAGACGCAGACCGCCGGCATGGCGCCGTTGCGACGCACCGACGCCTGCTCCACCTGGGGTAGATGCCGAGCGAACGACACCGCGGCCACACGGCGGACCGACCCGAATCGCTCCATCACCTCATCAGGACGCCAGCCCATCGCCGCGGCCACCTCGGTGAGCGTCACGTCCTGCACCCCATCGGCGAACAGGTGGGCTGCATCGGTGGCGGCGGCCACCAGATCCTCCCCACCCACAAGGTGTTCGACAGCCCCGCTCGACAGACGAGCCCCGACCTCCGCCAGGCCGACCGGCTGTCGAACGGGCGCTGTGAGGACGCTGGCGATGGCCACGGCGGCGTCGGAGATCAGGTCGGGCCGCACGCTGTCCGGGTCACACATCCAGTGGTGCAGCAGGCCTTCCGTCATCGCCGCGATGATCTGGGCGAGCTCCTCGAAGGTGAACGGCTCGACCGGGTGCAGCCCCATGGTCGCCGACGCCTGTTCGTAGATCGTCGAGAGCTCCTCCACCCACAGCCGGTTGAACCGTCGCAGGTTGCGGGCCACCTCCTGCCCGTCGCCCTCGGAGCCGGTCGCCGAGTAGCAGCGGGTGAGGCGGCGCTCGAACACCACCTCCTCGGGAGACGTGAGGACCGCCCAGTTGGCGGCTGCCGCCTCACGCACGGTGTCAGCCAGTGGTCTCGCCTCCACCCCACCGAAAGCACTCGCGACCGAGTCGACGGCCTGTGGGGAGAGGGAGTCGACGAACTCCTCGACCATCGCCAGGGCGAGGTCGCGCATGGTCGGGTAGTGGTAGGTCACCGCCGACGGCGACATGTCGGCCGTGGCCGCCACCTCCCGCAGGCTCACGCCGCACAGCAGCTGCTCGATGCCACGCGCGCTGCTCAGCTCCCACGCGGCCCAGACGATCCTGCGCCTGGTCTCCTCTCCCTTGGCCGTCGACATCGGCCGCTCCTCACGTTGTCACCTTCCAGGACAACCCGCCGCAGCGAACACTAGGCGCCAGCACCTGCCGCGCACCGCCGATTCCCGATCCAGCTCCGCATTCGCCTTGCCGCTCCGTCGCACCCCCCGTCGAACTTGGACCGATGGCGACACCGGCACTCGCCGGCCGTCCGAGAACAGAACGGGCCCCGCGAACTTGGACCGATGGCGACACCGGCACTCGCCGGCCGTCCAAGAACGGGAGGGGGACGTCCGAAGCGGGGCGCCGGAAGCCGACACGGCGGCGATAGCGTGAGACCGGCGAAGGCGTGACGAGGGACCGGCTGGGGAGCCACCACAACCGACCGAGCGACCCCACGGAGGCCACGTGGTCGACATCTCCCCGCCCGCCGCCACACCGGCCCGACTTCGGCTGCTCGGCCGCCAGCGCTACCTCACCCGGGGCCGGCCCAGCGAGGACGGCCGGGTGGTGCACCGCGAGGACACCTCCCGGTGGGAGGAGTTCTACCGGGACCGCTGGCGCCACGACATCGAGGTGCGCTCCACCCACGGCGTGAACTGCACCGGATCGTGCTCCTGGAAGGTGTACGTGCGCGACGGGATCATCTCCTGGGAGACCCAGGAGACCGACTACCCCCGCACCCCGCCCGACATGCCCGACCACGAGCCGAGGGGCTGCCCCCGGGGCGCCTCGTTCTCCTGGTACGTCTACAACCCGTCCCGGGTGAAGTTCCCCTACGTGCGGGGTTCGCTGCTGGCCGCCTGGCGGACGGCCCGCGCCACCCACGACGACCCCGTCGACGCCTGGGCCGCCGTGATCGGCGATCCCGTGGTGCGCGCCACCTACACCTCGCAGCGGGGCAAGGGCGGCTTCGCCCGCGCCACCTGGCGTGAGGCCCTCGAGCTCGTCGCGGCCGCTCACGTGCAGACCATCGCCGAGCACGGCCCCGACCGGGCGGCCGCATTCACCCCGCTGCCCGCCATGTCCCCCGTGTCGTACTCCTCGGGGTCGCGCTACATGGCCCTCACCGGCGGGGCGCACGTGTCGTTCTACGACTGGTACGCCGACCTGCCGCCGTCCTCGCCCCAGGTGTTCGGCGACCAGACCGACGTGCCCGAGGCGGCCGACTGGTGGCATGCCGCCTACCTGCTGGTGTGGGGCTCCAACGTGCCCGTCACCCGCACCCCCGACTCCCACTTCCTCGTGGAGTCCCGCTACCGGGGCCAGAAGGTGGTGGTCGTCGCCCCCGACTACGCGGAGCACACCAAGTTCGCCGACGACTGGCTCCCCGCCGCCCCCGGCACCGACGGGGCCCTGGCCATGGCCATGGGCCACGTCGTGCTCAACGAGTTCCACGTGCAACGCCAGGTCCCCTACTTCCGCGACTACGTCACGAAGAACTCCGACTGGCCGTTCCTGGTCACCCTGAAGGCCCGCCCCGAGGGCGGCCACGTGCCGGACCGGCTGCTGCGCGCCTCCGACCTCGGCGACACCTCCGATGGCGCCGAGTGGCGCACCGTGGTGTGGGACGACGCCACCGACGCCCCGGCCGTGCCGACGGGCACCATCGGGGACCGCTGGAGCGAGGTCGGTGAGGGCAACTGGAACCTCGACCTCGGCGACCTCCGGCCCCGCCTCAGCCTCCTCGACGGAGCCCGGGACGCGGTCGAGGTGAGCTTCCCCCGCTTCGACACCACCCCCGCCTCCACCCTCACCCGCGGGGTGCCGGTGCTGCGGGTGGGCGACCAGCTGGTCACCACCGTCTACGACCTGCTGCTCGCCCACTACGGGGTGGCACGCGACGGGCTGCCGGGCGAGTGGCCCACCGGCTACGACGACGCCACCCAGCCCTACACCCCGGCCTGGCAGGAGGCCATAACCTCGGTGCGCGCCGAGGTGGTCACCCGCGTCGCCCGCGAGTTCGCCGCCACCGCCGAGGCCACCGACGGGCGCTCGATGGTGATCCTGGGCGCCGGCATCAACCACTGGTACAACTCCGACACCATCTACCGGGCGATCATCACGATGCTGGTGGCCTGCGGCACCGTCGGGCGCAACGGCGGCGGATGGGCCCACTACGTCGGACAGGAGAAGATCCGCTCCTACACCGGCTGGGTCACCCTGGCCCACGCCCTCGACTGGTCACGGCCCCCCCGCCAGTGCAACGGCACCGCCTGGTTCTACCTGGCCACCGACCAGTGGCGCTACGAGGTGATCGGCCCCGACGAGCTGGCCTCCCCCCTCGGCGAGGGCCGCTTCGAGGGGATGACCCCGGTGGACTGCCTGGCCCAGGCGGTGCGCAACGGCTGGCAGGTGAGCTACCCCACCTTCGACCGCAACCCCCTCAACCTGGCGGACGAGGCCGCGGCCGCCGGCAAGGAGCCGGCCCAGCACGTGGTGGACTCCCTGCGCGACGGCTCGCTGCGCTTCGCGGTGGACGACCCCGACGACCCCCGCAACCACCCCCGCCTGCTGTTCGTGTGGAGGGCCAACCTGCTGGGCAGCTCCGGCAAGGGCCACGAGTACTTCCTGCGCCACCTCCTCGGCGCCGACGACAACGCCTCGGCCGACGAGGCGCCCCCGGACCGTCGCCCCCGCGACGTCGTCTGGCACGACGAGGCCCCCACCGCCAAGTTGGACCTGCTGGTCAACCTCGACTTCCGGATGACCTCCACCGCCCACTTCTCCGACGTCGTGCTGCCGGCGGCCACCTGGTACGAGAAGTACGACCTGTCGATGACCGACCTGCACCCCTTCGTGCACTCCTTCAACGCCGCCATCGACCCGCCATGGGAGGCCCGCGACGACTGGGACGCCTTCGCCTCGCTGGCCGAGGTGTTCTCTCCGCTGGCGGCGAAGCACCTCGGCGTGCGCCAGGACGTGGTGGCCGTGTCGATGGGCCACGACACCCCCGGCGAGCTCGCCCAGCCGGGAGGCCGGGCGCTCGACTGGCGCGCCGGGGAGTGCGAGCCGGTGCCCGGCCGCACGATGCCCCAGCTGGTGGTGGTGGAGCGCGACTACGGGGCGGTGGCCGACAAGCTCACCAGCCTCGGCCCGCTGGTGGAGTCCGCCGGGATCGGCTGCAAGGGCGTGCAGTGGAAGCCGGCCGAGATGGTCGAGTGGCTGGGCGAGGTCAACGACGTCGTCGCGGAAGGCGCGGGCGAGGGGCGGCCCCAGCTGTACCGGGCCGAGCAGGTGGCCGAGGCCATGCTGGCGCTGTCGGGAGCCACCAACGGCGCCCTCGCCCACGAGGGCTTCGCCACCCTCGAGCGGCGAGTCGGCCGACCGCTGGCCGACCTGGTGGAGGGCGAGCGCGACACCCACATCCGCTGGACCGACGCCCAGGCCCGCCCCCAGCACACCCTCACCAGCCCGGAGTGGTCGGGCGACGAGTCCGCCGGGCGCACCTACTCGGCGTTCACCATCAACGTGGAGCGGGCCAAGC
This sequence comes from uncultured Microthrixaceae bacterium, assembly GCA_964420125.1. Taxonomy (GTDB): domain Bacteria; phylum Actinomycetota; class Acidimicrobiia; order Acidimicrobiales; family Microtrichaceae; genus CAYQQQ01. The sequence goes on along the minus strand of CAYQQQ010000030.1, from coordinate 32,009 downwards.
CGTGGCACACCCTCACCGGGCGCATCTCGTTCTTCCTCGACCACGACTGGATGGCCGAGTACGGCGAGCAGCTGCCCACCTTCCGGCCGCCGCTCAACATGCCCGAGCACTACCCCGAGCTCGACCAGCTCGGCGCGGACTCGCTGGTGCTGCGCTACCTCACGCCGCACTCCAAGTGGTCGATCCACTCGGAGTACCAGGACGACCTGCTGATGCTGACGCTGCACCGCGGCGGGCCGGGCATGTGGCTGTCGGTGCCGGACGCCGGACGCATCGGCGTGGCCGACAACGACTGGGTGGAGGCGTGGAACCGCAACGGCGTGGTGGCCTGCCGGGCGGTGGTCACCCCGCGGATGCCCGAGGGCACCTGCTTCGTGTACCACGCCAAGGACCGCCACGTGCAGAACCCGCTCACCCAACGCACCAGACGGCCCGGAGGCACCGACAACTCCCTCACCCGGGTGCTGCTCAAGCCGACCCACATGATCGGCGGCTACGCCCAGCTGTCCTACGGGTTCAACTACTACGGCTGCACCGGCATCCAGCGCGACGAGGTGACCGTGGTGCGCAAGCGCACCACCGAGGTGAGGTACTGAGAGGTGACGTACTGATGAAGGTGCACGCCCAGTTCATGATGGTGATGGCGCTCGACAAGTGCATCGGCTGCCACACCTGCTCCACCACCTGCAAGCAGGCGTGGACCAACCGCTCGGGCACCGACTACGTGTGGTTCAACAACGTCGAGACCAAGCCGGGCATCGGCTACCCGAAGCACTACGAGGACCAGCAGCGCTGGCGGGGCGGATGGGCGCTCGACCGCAGGGGCCGCCTGAAGCTGCGCGCAGGTGGGCGCATCCGCAAGCTGCTGCGGATCTTCGCCAACCCCGACCTGCCGACCATCGACGACTACTACGAGCCCTGGACCTACGACTACGCCACGCTCACCAACGCCCCGCTGTCGGACCGTCCGCCGGTGGCCACCGCGCACAGCCGGCTCACCGGTGAGCCGATGGAGCTGACGTGGGGGCCCAACTGGGAGGACGACCTCGGCGGTGCCCACGAGCGCTACCGGGAGGACCCGAACCTGGCCGGCCTCGGCGACCGGGTCGCCCTCGACTACGAGCACGTGTTCCTCATGTACCTGCCCCGCATCTGCGAGCACTGCATGAACCCCTCGTGCGTGGCGTCCTGCCCTTCGGGGGCCATGTACAAGCGGGAGGAGGACGGCATCGTCCTGGTGGACCAGAACCGCTGCCGCGGCTGGCGCTACTGCACCTCGGGGTGCCCCTACAAGAAGGTGTACTTCAACCACGTCACCTCCAAAGCCGAGAAGTGCACGTTCTGCTACGCCCGGGTGGAGGACGGCATGCCGACCATCTGCTCGGAGACCTGCGTGGGCCGCATCCGCTACATCGGCGTGGTCCTCTACGACCTCGACAAGGTGACCGCCGCCGCGTCCACCCCCGATCCGCGCCAGCTGCTGGCGGCGCAGCGGGACCTGATGCTCGACCCCCACGACCCGGAGGTCATCGCGGCCGCCGAGCGCAGCGGCGTGCCCCACGACTGGATCGAGGCCGCCGGGCGGTCGCCGGTGTACGCCCTGGCCAAGGACCTGGGCGTGGCCCTGCCGCTGCACCCCGAGTACCGCACGATGCCGATGGTCTGGTACGTGCCGCCGCTGTCGCCCGTCACCGACGCCATGAGCACGGCGGGCTACGACGCCGAGGACCCCTCCCAGGTGTTCGCCGCCATCGAGCACATGCGCATCCCGCTGGAGTACCTGGCCAACCTGCTGGCGGCCGGCGACACCGCCCCGGTGGAGCTGGCCCTGCGCCGGCTCACCGCCATGCGAGCCCACAAGCGCCAGGAGCAGCTCCTCGGACAGGCAGACCCGAACCTGGCGGAGGAGGTGGGGCTGCGAGCCGAGCAGCTGGAGCACCTCTACCGACTGCTGGCGCTCGCCCCCTACGAGGAGCGCTACGTGATCCCCAAGAGCCACCGCGAAGAGACGGGAGCCGCCCAGACCGAGCACTGCAGCATCGACTTCCCCGGAGGACCCGACCTGGCCGCCACCTTCGGGCTGGAGGCACCCTCGATGACCGCACCCGCCGGCGACACGTTCCGCGACCACCACGGCCGCCTCCGGCTGCGGGTGAAGGAGGCGTCGTGAAGCTGCGCATCGCTCGCCGCGGCCGTCGTCGCAGCGCAGGCATCGACCCGGTGGTCGAAGCCCTGGTGCTGCAGGCCGGCGCCGCCCTGCTGAGCTACCCCGACGACGCCGAGGTGGCGCTGGTGGCCGCCGCCCTGGCGGAGTCCGACGACCGGGACCCGGTGGGTGCGGCCGAGGGAGCCGGGCGGCCGGGCGGAGGACCGCACGACGCGATGCAGGCGCTGGCCACCTTCGCCGAGTGGTGGGCGGGCCTGGAGCCCATGGAGCGCGAGCAGCGCTACGTCGACACCTTCGACCACCAGCGCCGCACCAGCCTCAACCTCACCTACTTCACCGACGGCGACACCCGCCGCCGCGGCGAGGCGCTGCTGGAGGTCGCCGAGCAGTACCGCCGCCACGGCTTCGACCCGCCCACCGCCGAGCTGCCCGACCACCTGGCGGCGCTCGCAGAGCTGGCCGCCCACACCGGCGACACCTCGGGCACCCTCGGCCCCCACCGGGGCGCCATCGCCGTGCTGCACCGATCGCTGATCGAGCGCGACAGCCCCTTCGCCGCCGTGCTCGCCGCGGTGCAGGCGGTGGCGGGCGAACCCGAGCGGGCGGAGTGGGTGGAGCTGCAGCGCCTGGCGAGAGAGGGCCCGCCGAGCGAGGAGGTCGGCGTGGGACCGGAGGTGCCCGTCGTGCTCGAGAACCGCACAGGAGCGTGCCCGTGAACCACTCCGTCCCCGACGTGCTCATGTTCCTGGTGCTGCCCTACCTGGCCATCGCCTCGTTCGTGATCGGCCACATCTGGCGGTACCGCTTCGACAAGTTCGGCTGGGCCAGCCGCTCCTCGGAGATCTACGAGAAGCAGTGGCTGCAATGGGGGGCGCCGCTGTTCCACTACGGCGCCTTCATGTGCATCGCCGGCCACGTGATGGGCATCGTGGTGCCCGACCAGGTCACCGAGGCCCTCGGCATCACCGAGGCGCAGTACACCTTCGTGGCCAAGGTCGGCGGGGTCACCGGGCTCACGATCTGCCTGGCAGGGCTCGTGATCCTGCTGCTGCGCCGCATCCTGAACGGCAGGGTGCGCCGGGCCACCACCCGCATGGACGTGGTGGCCATGGCGATGCTGTGGATCATGTTCCTGCTCGGGGTGGCCACCACGGTCGGCTACAACGTCCTCGGCCCCGGCTACAACTACCGGCCCAGCGTGGCGGTGTGGTGGCGCAGCATCCTCACCTTCCAGCCCGACATCTCCGCCCTCGACGGGGTGCCCGAGATCTACCGGGTGCACATCACGGTGGCCTGGGTGTTCTTCGCCCTGTTCCCCTTCACCCGCTTCGTGCACGCCTGGAGCGCGCCGGTCAGCTACCTCACCCGTCCCCACGTGGTGTACCGACGCCGCCTCCCCGCGCCGCCGCACAACCCCGGCGTCCCTCGGGGCTGGGACACCATCGGCCGGAACTGACCCCGGGCGACGAAGCGCTCAGCGAGGTGCCAGCATGGGCTCGACGGCCACGGCGAGGCGACCCATCACGGCGGCACCCAGGTCGAACACGTCCTCGGCGCCGCCCCCCGACGCCCACTCACGGATCACCACCCGGATCGAGGTGACCAGCCAGGCGGCGGCGAGCTGCACGTCGACCGAGGCGACATCCAGCCCGTAGCGCACGGAGAGGCGCTCGGCGATGGGCTGCTCCCACCCGATCACCATCCGACCGAGCCGTGCCTGCAACGCCGGCTCGGTCGCCAGCAGCATCGACTCCGCCCGCAGCACCTCCGGCGGGCGCCGGGTGCTCCGCCACGACACCAGCGCCCCGAGGAGCAGCTCGGTCGGCCCGGTGCCGGCGGGTTGGGCGTCGAGCGCGCCCAGCAGCTCGCCGCCGCGGTCCTGGAGGTCGGCGAGCACCACGTCCTCCTTGGTGGGGAAGTGGCGGAAGAACGTGGAGGTGGCCACATCGGCGCGCTCGCAGATCTGCTCGACGGTCACCCCCTCGAAGCCGTGCTCGGCCATCAGCTCCAGCGCGGCGTGGCGGAGCCCGTCCCTGGTGGCCTGCTTCTTGCGCTCCCGCCGGCCGAGCTCGTTCCGGTTCGTCGTCACTGCTGCACAGTCTGGACCTTCCCGCCCGCAGCGACGCGACACCTTCATCGGAGTTGCTTCTTTTTGGGAGTTGCTCCCGTGATCTGAACTAGTGTCGCCGGGAGGGCCGGCGGGGCCGGTCCGCAGCTCCACACAGGGGGACATGACATGACGACACGCCGAAGGACCCTCCGCAGCGCGCTGGCTGGCGCCCTGGCGCTCGGGGTGGCGGGGACCGCCGCCTGCACCGGCGCGACCTCCCCGCCCCCGGCCGGGTTGAGCTGCGCCTGGGCCCACATGGTGACCCGCGACACCCTGAACGTGGCCTACCCCGACACGGGAGCCACCTACTGGTCGATGAGCTACAACCTCATCGCCGGCGACCGCATCGAGCTCGAGGGCACCTTCCCCGATGCCCGCTACATCTCCTTCGTCACCTACGGCCTGACGGGCAGCGCCGTGGACCACCTGACGGACCGGGACATCCAGGCCGACGTCGGGTCCTCCAACCCCTTCGCCGATCCCGGCGCGCCGGACGGCGGCTCCTACGCCCTCACCCTCAGCGCGTCGGCCGGCCCCGGTGCGCCCGGCAACGTGCTCGCCGCCGGCGGGGTGACCGGCAGCGTCGTCTACCGCACCTACGTGCCCGACGACTCCGGCGACCCCACCGGCGGTGTCGGCCTGCCGACGGTGAAGGTGCGCCGCGCCGACGGCTCGGTGGTGACCATCCCCGAGTGCGCCGACCCCGGAGGCGATCCCACCCTGGTGAGCCTCATCAACGCCTTCGGCCCCGCGACCGACGTGGCGCCCCTCGACCCTCCGCTGTTCAAGCGCCCCGCCGCCGTGGCCGGCCTCTACGCCAACCCCGACAACGGCTACGTGGCCGCCGTGGCGGAGCACCAGCCCGGGGAGGTGGTGGTGGTCCGGGCCAAGGCCCCGACCGTGCCCGACACCGTCGCCGGAGCGTCGCCCGCCACCCCCGGCCGGGACATGCGCTACTGGTCGATGTGCACCAACGAGTACCGCAAGCCCTACCCGGTCACCGACTGCACCCACGACACCCGGGTGCCCCTCGACGGCGACGGCTGGTACACGATCGTGGCCTCCACCGCCGCCGACCGGCCGTCGAACGCCACCACCGCCGACGGCGTGGCCTGGCTCGACTGGGGCTCCACCACCTTCGACATGGTGCTCATCCTGCGCAACATGCTCCCCGATGCCGGCTTCACCGAGGACGTGTTCGACGTCGCACCCGGTCAGCCGGCCTCGAGCGCCATGGGCGAGCACGCCCCCCTCACCGCCACCTGCGACCGCGCCACCTTCGAAGCGGGGGGTGCCACCGCCTGCGGGCTCCCGTGAGCCGCCCCTGCTGAGCCTGTCGTCGGGGCACCGGGCACCGGCGCTGAGGCACCTGCACCCCCGGCGGGCGCCTCAGCGCTGGTTGACCACCGCCAACGACAGCAGCGGGCGGGCCCACCGGGCCAGGTCCGTCAGCGCGGTGCCGGCGAAGTGCATCCCATCGGGCCGCGAGGCCTCGTCGTCGGGGAGCGACCGCACGAACCCGCCCACGTCCAGCAGGGGTGCGCCCCGGGCGGTGGCCACCTCGGCCACCGTCGCCGTCCACGCCGACACCCACTCCGGGTCGCACTGGGTGCCCCGCTTGCGGCCGTCGCAGAAGAACAGCCCCTCGGGGGGACGCGGCACCGGAGGGGCCAGGAACACCAGCGCCGCGCCGTTGCGCGACAGCAGGTCCGCCGCCTCGTTCAGCACCTGGGCCCGCTGGGCCGCGCCCTCGGGGGAGGTGAACTCGGCGTCGTCCACGCCCTTCAGGTCCACCACCGGGTTGAAGTAGAGGACCACCACGTCGGGGTCGATCTGGTCGACAGGACCGGTCCACTCGTCGCGCCAGTGCCCGCAGTCCTCGCTGCCCAGGGAGCAGCCGAGGATCGTGCGGTCCCAGATCCGCAGGCCCGGGTCGTTGAGCGACGCCAACCCGTTGGAGAACCCTCGGCCCGTCGAGTCCCCCACCACCAGCACGTCGATCTGGTCCTGGCAGGAGGCCGCGCTCGGATCGGCGATGTCGGTGACGGTGGAGGGGTCGAAGCCCTCGCCTCCGGGGCCCATCAGCGTGCCCTGCACCGGAGCCGGCACACAGATGGTGGTCGTGGTGGTCTCGGCCAGGACGCTCGGCTCCGGCGCCGGGTCCTCCCCGGTGATGACGCCGGTCGGTCCCGCAGGATCCTCCAACTCCCCCAGACCGGCCGCCACGTCACCGGTCGGCGTCGACACCGGACGGGCTGCCAGCAGGGCCACGACGATCACGATGGCCACGCAGAACGACCCCTGGGCCATCCTCACCGGCTGCCAACGGCGGGCGATGAGCGGCACCTCCACCACGTGGTGCAGCAGCGCGGCGCCCCCGACGGCGAGGGGGACGACCACGGCGGCCACCAGCCACGGCGAGCGTCCCGGGCCCATGGCCACGATCAGCGGCCAGTGCAGCAGGTAGATCCCGTAGGAGCGCCGGCCGATCCACACCAGCGGCGCCACCGACATCACCGCCGCGAACCGGCCCGGCACCACGGCCAGACCCACCAGGCCGGCGGACGCCAGCGCCACGGTGAGGAACCCGCCGCGCGCCATCACCTCGTCGTGGGGGTGCAGCACCAGGGCACCGGCAACCAGCACCGCCGCACCGGCTGCTGCCCACACCGCCACCCCCCGGCGCAGGCCCGCACGTCGCGGAGCGGCCAGCGGCGTGGAGGACCACCACCACGCCAGCAGGGCGCCCACCACCAGGGCGATCATGCGGGTGGCGGTGCCCAGGTAGGCGCGCTCGGGCGACACGAACTGCGCGACGGTGAGGCTGGCCGCCCCCAGGACCACCAGCACGGCCCACATCGCACGCCGGCCGAACCGGGAGGCCAGCGCGAGGCCCCCGATCATGACCAGCGGCCAGATGAAGTAGAACTGCTCCTCCACCGCCAGCGACCAGAAGTGGCGCACCGGCGAGGGGGCGGCGAACTGCTGGAGGTAGCCCCCGTGGGACAGCATCCAGTAGTTCTCGATGTGGGCGACCGCGGCGAAGATCTCCCCCGGCAGCATCGCCTGGCGATCGGCCCCCCACACGTCCCACAGCCCGGCCATGGCCACAAGGGCCAGCACGATCCACGCCGCCGCCCACAAGCGGCGGGCACGACGACCCCAGAACGCCCGCAGGCCGATGGCCCCGCTGCGGGCGTGCTCGCGCACCAGCAGGGTGGTCACGAGGTAGCCGGAGAGCACGAAGAACACGTCCACACCCAGGAAGCCGCCGGGCAGCACGCGGTCGTCGATGTGGTAGACGACCACCGCCGCCACCGCCAGGGCGCGCAGGCCGTCGAGCGCGCCGAGCCGCTCGCGGGACGGGTTCGCCGGTTCCACGCCCTTCATGGCACCTGACCACCGGACGTTTTGCAACGTCGAACCGGGGTTGGTCTCAGGTGGAGGCCCGAGCGCACCTCACTCCTGGACGAGCTCGATCAGCGTGCCGAAGGCTCCCCTGGGGTGCACGAAGGCCACGGTCGTGCCCCGGCTGCCCGGGCGCGGGGCGGAGTCGATGGGCGTGGCCCCCGCAGCCACCATCGACGCCAGCGCGGCGGCGCAGTCGTCGACCCGGTAGCCGACGTGGTGCAGGCCCTCGCCCCTGCGCTCGAGGAACTTGGCGATCGGGGAGTCCGCCCGGGTGGCGGCGGTCAGCTGGATGTAGCTGTCGGCGACCTTGATCAGGGCCTCCTCGACTCCGTCGCTGTCGACGGTCTCGCGGTGGTGCACCTCGGCGCCGAAGGCACGGGCGTAGAAGTCGACGGCCGCATCGAGGTCGTCGACGGCGATGGCCACGTGGTCGATCTCGGTGAGGATCATGGCCCCGAGTCTGCCCCGCCGCTCCGGGCTCCTGGAAGTCGGCCCCCACCGCTCGGTGCGCAGCCGGGCTCCTGGCGCCGCCCGGCTCAGCGTCGCAGCCCGAGCACGTCGCGGCGGAACGCCCCGGAGCCCACGACGTCCACACCGGGCGGCAGCCGGGCGATCAGCCCCTTGTCGGAGGTGACCACCCGGAGCTCGGGCTCCACGAACAGCTCCTCGACCAGCTCCACGATCCGGTCGTCCGCCGCGTCGCGGCGGGGGCGGGGGCGAACTCGATGCGCAGGCTGCCGCCCTCCTTGACGGCGACCGACGCCACGGGGGCGCCGTCGTAGACGAGCACCACCGGATCGTCGTGGGTGCGGCACCACTCCGCCACCTGCTGGGCGAGGCGGGTGGCCGCAGCCGGGCGATCGTTCCACCACCCGTCGGCGGCGGCGCCCATCACGTTGTTGCCGTCGATCACCCAGAGCACAGGGCCCATCGTGGCACCGCCCCGCCGACCCGCCCCACCTCCGCTGCCTGGGGGTACGGCTCAGGCCATGCGGCGGAACAGCGTGATGCGGTCCTCGCCGATGCGCTCCCGCTTCTCGGGATCCGTGATCCCCATGCCCTCCTCGGGGGCCAGGCAGAGCACGCCGAGCTTGCCCTCCCCCTGGTTCCGGTGGACCTTCAGCGCCGCCTCGCCGACCTGGTCGAGGGTGAACACCTCGCTCAGCACCGGCTGGATCGCGCCCCGGTCGATGAGCCGGTTCATGTCCCACGCCTCCTGGTAGTTGGCGAAGTGCGACGAGACGATGCTCTTCAGCTTCATCCACAGGTGGCGGTTGTCGTACTCGATCATGTAGCCCGACGTCGCCGCGCAGGTCACGATCTTGCCGCCCCGCTTGGTGATGAACACCGAGGCGCCGAACGTGGATCGGCCCGGGTGCTCGAAGACGATGTCGGGGTCGTCGCCGGCGAGCTGCCGCACCTTCTTGCCCAGCCGGCGCCACTCCGACTCGTCCTGGGTGTGCTCGTCGGACCAGAACCGGTAGCCCTCGGCCGCTCGATCGATGGCGCGCTCGCAGCCCATGGCCTCGAGCAGCTTCACCCGCTTCTCGTTGGACACCACACCGACGGGGATGCCGCCGCCGTTGAGCACCAGCTGGATGGCGTAGGCGCCGATGCCGCCGGTGGCACCCCACACGAACACGGTGTCGCCCTGCTTCATCCGCCCGGCGTGGTCGCCCACCAGCATCCGGTAGGAGGTGGAGGCGCACAGGCCGTTGACCGCGGCCTCCTCCCAGCTCAGGTGCTCCGGCTTGGGCATCAGCTGGTTGGCCTTCACGATCGACAGGTCGGCCAGGCCGCCGTAGTTGGTCTCGAAGCCCCAGATCCGCTGGTTCGCCGCCAGCATCGAGTCGTTGTGGGAGGAGGGGTCCTGGTCGTCGACGTAGTTGCAGTGCAGCACCACGCGGTCGCCGGGGTGCCAGTTGCGCACCGCCGAGCCCACTCGGAGGACCACGCCGGCGGAGTCCGAGCCGACCACGTGGAAGTCCTGGGCGTGGCGGGCACCCCACACCGACTCCTTGCCCAACCGGTCCAGGAACAGGAAGGTCGGCAGCGGCTCGAAGATGGAGGTCCACACCGTGTTGAAGTTGATGGAGCTCGCCAGGTTGGCGATCACGACCTCGTCGGGCGCCAGCTCGGGCAGCGGGACCTCGCTCACGTGCAGGCTCTTGCGGGGGTCCTTGTCGGCGGAGTCGACCCCCTCGAACATCCCGACCTCCGAGCGCAGCACGTGAGCGGCGCGGTAGGCCTCGGGCAGCGCGATGTTGGCGATGTCGTCGCCGGTGGCACCGGCATCGATGGCGTCGAGGATCTCCTGCATGGGCGGCAAGCTACCGCCCGGTAGCTTGCCGGAACCACTCAGGGTGATCCCTTCGCATGAACGGTCGGCCCGGCCACGAACGGGGTGCCGGCAGCCCGCGCCGCCGGGCACCGGCGTGGTCGCTCAGCCGCCGCCCCCCGCCGGGTCGCAGGACCAGACGAGGAACTCGGCGACGGTGGCCTTCGACGGCGTGGGGATCGAGGACTGCCGAGCCGCAGCTGCGGTCTTCCACCCCGCCATGAAGTCGCGCACCGCCGCGTCGGTCCCCCCGGCGAGGAGCTCCCCGCAGGCCCCGTGGCGATCGGTTGCGGGGAGCATCGGCCACATCTCCTTCAACGCCTGCAGCAGCAGCCCCTGATCGAGCTCTCCGGTGGGCACCGACACCCCCAGAGGAAGGTCGGCCAGGCTCGACCCGGGGACCGTCGTCGGAGCGAGCGCCGCCGGCACGTCCTGCACCCCGACCATCTCCTTGAGCTTGGGGTAGTACCGGGGCCCGTAGACGTAGCCGGCGACGCCCACGACCACGAGCACCATGAGCGCCAGCACCCTGCCGCTGGAGCTCTTCCGCTTCCGGGGAGCGACGGGCGCGCGGTGGTCGAACAGCGGCTGCATCGTGGCCTGACCCATCGGGTACCACTTGCCGTCGGAGGCCTGCCACCAACCCGGTCCTTGAGGAGTGTCGCTCATGCGCGTCCTTGCCGGAGGGAACCTCCGAGATGGAGCCCGGGAAGACCACGGACCGGGCGGTGCTTCGAGATCACCCGGTACATCGGCCTGCTGCCCGAGCGGACTTGAGCGAGGCGAGTCATCGGCGCCTCCTCGACCGCCCACCACCGCGCCGACGGTCGCCGCCGCCCGTCCGCGTCGCCATCCCGGCAGGGGCCGCTTGGGCAGCCGGCGGGCGGAGCGGTAGCGTCGCGGGATCCATCGCCACCGAGCGGCTAGGAAAAGGGGACCTCAATGGCTGGATCAGTGATCATCGGCGGGGCACGTACGCCCATCGGGAAGCTCTCCGGCTCGCTGGCCGGCTTCGCGGCCACCGACCTGGGCGGCTTCGCCATCAAGGGCGCGCTGGAGCGCGCGGGAGTGGCCCCCGGACTGGTCGACTACGTCCTCATGGGCCACGTGCTGCAGGCCGGCGCCGGCCAGATCACCGCCCGCCAGGCCGCCATCAACGCCGGCATCGGCATGGACGTGTCCGCCATGACCGTCAACAAGGTCTGCCTGTCGGGCATGAACGCGATCGCCCTGGCCGACCTGATGATCCAGGCCGGCCAAGCAGACGTGATCGTGGCCGGCGGCATGGAGTCGATGACCAACGCCCCCTACCTGCTGCCCGACGCCCGCGCCGGGATGCGAATGGGCGACAAGTCGGTGGTCGACTCGATGATGTACGACGGCCTCTTCTGCGCCTTCGACCAGTGCGCCATGGGTGCCGGGACGGAGAAGTACGCCGCCTCCCTGGGCCTGCCCCGCGACATCCAGGACCAGATGGCCGCCGCGTCCCACGAGCGGGCGGCGCGTGCGCAGAAGGACGGCTTCTTCGACGACGAGATCGTCGCGGTGGAGATCCCCCAGCGCAAGGGCGACCCGGTCGTGTTCTCCGAGGACGAGGGCGTCCGGGGCGGCACCACCATCGAATCGCTGGAGGCGCTGCGCCCGGCGTTCGACAAGGCGGGCAACATCACCGCCGGCAACGCCTCGCAGATCTCCGACGGCGGCGCCGCGGTGATCGTGGCCTCCAAGGCGGCGGCGGAGCGCCTCGGCTCGGCCCCGCTGGCCGAGATCCTCGGCAGCGGGCAGGTCGCCGGCCCCGACGCCTCGCTGCTGCACCAGCCGGCTCGCGCCATCGCCGCCGGACTGGCGCAGGCCGGGCTCCAGACCGGTGACGTCGACCTGTTCGAGCTCAACGAGGCGTTCGCCGCGGTGGGCGTGGCCTCCATGCAGGAGCTGGGCATCACCGACGAGGTGACCAACGTGAACGGCGGGGCCATCGCCCTGGGCCACCCCCTCGGCGCCTCCGGCACCCGGGTCACCTTCACCCTGATCAACGAGCTGCGCCGCCGGGGCGGCGGGGTCGGCGCGGCGGCGCTCTGCGGCGGCGGCGGCCAGGGCGAGGCCCTGATCGTCAAGGCGCTCTGAGCAGCGGCGGGGCGGCGTCCGGGACGCCACCCGTCCGTCACACGACGTGCGAGAACCGGGCCGGCGCCGCGCCGGCCCGGGTTCGCGTCCCGGTGGCGTGCCGGCCCGGTCCCGCGTCCCGGTGACGTGCCGCCCGGTCTGCGTCGCTCCTGACCCCCAGAAGGCCGCGCTCTGTGCCTTCAGATCACCTCTGGAGGCACAGAGCATCACCTGTCGATCTCTCCGCCTCCAGACCTCATCCGAAGGCAGGGAAGATCAACTGGCCGGTCGATCCACCACCCGCCGGCCCTCGAGTGCTCGGCTGAGGGTGATCTCGTCCGCGTACTCGAGGTCGCCTCCTACCGGCAGACCGCTGGCGATGCGGCTCACGGTGAGCCCCGGCACGTCGAGCACCCGGCTCAGGTACAGCGCCGTGGCCTCGCCCTCCAGGTTGGGGTTCGTGCACACGATCACCTCGGTGATCCCCTCTGCACCGATTCGGGCCAGCAGCTCCTTGATCCTGAGCTGCTCTGCACCCACGCCCTGCAGGTGGTCGATGGCCCCGCCCAGCACGTGGTAGCGGCCGTGGAAGTCGCGGGTGCGCTCGATGGCCACCACGTCCCTCGGCTCCTCGACCACGCACAGCACGTGCGGGTCGCGACGCGCGTCGCGGCAGATCTCGCACTCCTCGCCCTCGGCCAGGTTGAAGCACCGGGAGCAGAACCCGATGCGCTCCTTGGCGGCGAGCACCGCCTCGGCCAGCCGACGGGACTCCTCGGCGTCGGCCTTCAACAGGTGGAAGGCGATGCGCTGGGCCGACTTCGGGCCGATCCCGGGAAGGCGGCCGAAGGCGTCGATCAGGTCCTGGACGGCGGCGGAGTAGCCGGTGGCCACGCTCAGCTCCCCCCGAGCAGACCACCCAGCCCGCCACCGAGGTCGAGGCCGCCCAACGGGTCGACGCTCGCCTGGAGCTCGGCCACCAGCGCGTGGGCGTCGGACCAGGCGGCCACCACCAGGTCCTCCAAGAGGGAGAGGTCGTCGGGATCGATTGCGGCAGGGTCGATGGAGACGGCGCGAAGGTGGAGGTGGCCGTTCAGGGTCACCCGCACGAGCCCTCCTCCGGCGCTGCCCTCCACCTCGGTGGCGGCCAGCTCCTCCTGGGCCTCACCCATCCGGGCGGTCATGTCCTGGGCCATCTCCATCATCGAACCCAGGTCGAAGCCTCCGGCACCGCCGAGCGCCCCCAGCGGATCGTCGGACGGAAGGAGCACCTCGCTCGGCACGAGGTCGCCGTCGCCCGGTTCACCCGGCTCGCCGGCCGCACCGTCGTCGGCATCCTCAGCCATCGCCACCCTCCTCGATCAGCTCGGAACCCGGGAAGGCCGCAGTCAACTTGTCCAGGCCGCTGGTCGCCACGGCGGAGGCATCCTCCAGCTCGGACAGGTCGATGACCTCCTCGTCGTCGGGCTCCGCCACGGCCACCGGTGCCGGTGCCGGTTCGGGCCTCGGGTCAGGACCCGTCCGGGGCGCGGGCTCCGTCGATGCGCCCCCACGTGGAGCGGCGTCGGCCGGCGCGGCCGGTCCCCGATCCCGGGGAGGCGGTGGGGGCGGGCGACGCTGCGATCGTGCTCGTGCCGCTTCCGGCGCCGGTTCCTGCCGAGGAGCCGGACCGGCGGCGTCGGCCGAGCGCGCACCGCCGCGCCTCTGCGCGCCGGTCGCGGGAGCGGGAGTGGGCGCGCCGGCACCACCGCCACCAGCACCACCGGCACCGGCACCGCCGGACAGGCGGCCGGCCTCCTGCTCGGTGACCAGGCGCAACGGCACCGGCGTGCCGAAGTGGGCCGCCAGGAGCGCCTCGACCTCCCCCCGGTACTGATCCGCCCGGTCACGGGTGGGTGCGTTGTCCAGGGCGAGCACCGCCGCCCCGTCCTCGACGGCGACGAACCTCCCGGCGGCGTACAGCGCCTTGGCGATCCCCTTGAGCTTGCCGACGATCTCGTCGCCGAACGCCATGACGATGGCGTCGCGATCCGGCAGCGCGCCTCCGGTGACGGCCTGCGGGGTGGGTGACGCGGCCGGCGGCGGAGCATCCGACGCGTCAGACGCAACGGACGTACCGTTGGCCGGCGCCGTCTCGGCCGCCGGAGCAGGTGCTGGAGAGGCCGCCGGAGCATCCTCCGCCGGAACCGGAACGGGGGCCGGAACCGGGGCCGCCGGGCCGCTCTGGTCGCGCTCGGGGCGCCGCGGCGGCGGTGGCGGCGTCGCCCTGGTGCTCGTCGCTCGATCCCCCGACCTGGGCGCGGGGGCGGCGCTCGCCGGGCCGGCCGGCTCACGCTGAGGTGCGCTCGCCGAGTCCCCGCGACGGCCGAGCTCCTCTCGAACGCGGGACTCGAGGCGGTCGACCCGGGCCGCCAGCGCCGCCAGCTGGGCGTCATCGGCTCCGCCACCGTTGCCGACGCCGCTGGTGAGCCGAACGAGGGCGACCTCCAGAGGGATGCGAGGATCGGCCGACTGGCGCATGTCCACCAACGCGGTCCCGACCGACTCCATGGCACGAGCCAGCACCGCAGTTCCCGACGAGGTCGCCCGCTGCGCCAAGCGGTCACGATCCGCGCTCACCAGATGGGGCACCCCCGCCCCCACGGACAGCAGGAAGGCATCGCGCAGCTCGCCGAGGAACGCCTCGGCGAGCACACGCGGGTCGTGGCCCTGCGCCAACGCCTCGGCGACGGCGGTCACCGCCATGGCCGTGTCGTGCGCCTCGATGGCGTCGAAGAGCTGCTCCACCGGCTCGGAGCGCACCAGCACGCCACCTGCGGCGACCACCTGGTCGAGCGCGGAGAGCGTGTCACGCGCCGATCCGCGGCCCAGGCGCACCACGTGGGCCACCGCCTCGTCATCGAGGTCGAGCGAAGCGTCCGCGGCGATCCAGCGCACGTAGGCCTCGAGCTCCTCTGCGGAGAGCAGCTGGAACTCGTAGTGCTGGGTGCGGCTGCGGATGGTCGGCAGCACCTTCTGGGGATCGGTGGTGGCCAACACGAACCGGACGTGGTCGGGGGGCTCCTCCAGCGTCTTGAGCAGCGCGTTGGACGCCGCCGCGGTCAGCATGTGGACCTCGTCAAGGATGTACACCTTGGTGCGACCGGGCGAGCCGACCGCAGCTCGCTCGACGAGCTCCCTCACGGCGTCCACGCCGTTGTTGGACGCCGCATCGAGCTCGAAGAGGTCGAAGCTGCGTCCGGCATCCATGGCGAGGCACGACTCGCACTCCCCGCACGGCTCGCCCTCGGCCAGCGCATCGCAGTTGAGCGCCTTGGCGAAGATGCGCGCCGTGGAGGTCTTCCCCGTGCCACGAGGACCGGAGAACAGGTAGGCGTGGCTCTCGGTGCCGCCGGCCACGGCGTTGCGCAAGGCCCGCACGACGTGGTCCTGGCCACGGATCTCCGAGAATCGGCGGGGACGGTATCGCCGGTAGAGCGAGAGCTGGGCCACGGGCCGATCCTAACGAACGGGCCCGGGGCGGATCGTCGGGGCCGGAGCGGTTCGCGTCCCCTGGAGGCGGCCAGGCGATCTGCGGCACACCGCAGTTTCCGCTGAGAGCTGCTGCCTTCCGGCCCTGACCCGGTTCACGGGCTGCGATTGCACAGGACCCGGCCGCCACCAGGGGACGCGAACGTCCCCGTAGGGTAGCCTCACCGATGGCGGTTTGTCCCTGTCGTGGACGGTCCGCCACAGTGGTTGCGGTCCCTCAGGACCACCCCTGGAGAGGTGCGAGAGCGGACGATTCGGCACGCCTGGAACGCGTGTGTGGAGGCAACTTCACCGTGGGTTCGAATCCCACCCTCTCCGCCAGATCCCGGGGGTCCCGGCTCGCCGGACCCCCGGGACGAGCCCGTCGCCGCTCACCACGGCCCGACGGCCTCCTGGCCGGACTCCTCCCGCGCTGCCGACTGCGACGCAGCGGGCTCCTCGACGGGCACGCCGTCGAACCGCGGCCGACCGCGACGCTTCCGGATGTCTCCGTCGTCGCTCCGTCGGGACACGCTGACGATCTGGGTCCGTCCGATGCCCTTCAGCTCGAACACGCGAGCCACCCGGTGCAGTTGGAGGTCGTCACGTTCGCTCAGCGCCGCAACGGCGGTCGCCTTGGTGAGCACCACCTTGTTGCGCCGGGCCACTGCGGTCAGCCGCTTGGCCAGGTTCACCGTGTTGCCGAACACGTCGCCGCCGATGGTGATGGTGGGTCCGTGCGCCACCCCGCAGTGCAGCTGGACCGGAACGCTGGACGCCGCCATCCGCTCGCTGAGCTCGAGGGCGATGTCCACCGCGACGCCGACCGAGTCGACCACGAACAGCACCTCGTCGCCGATGAACTTCACGACCCGCCCGTCGTGATGGGTCACCACGTCCACCGCCTCCCGCTCGAAGGTGTCGACGATCTCGGCGAGCTCGTCGGTGGTGATCCGCTTGCTGAGCGCGGAGAACCCCGAGATGTCGGCGAAGCCCACGGCCTGGACCGCCTGGTCCTCCTCCGCGCCGACCCATCGCCCGAGCGTGGCGAAGAGGTGGCGACGCCACACGTACATCACCGACTGCTGGAAGATCTCCAGGAACCCACGCCCTTCGGGGCTCAGCAGCGCCTCGGCGCGCTGGGCGGGCGTGTCGAGGCCGTCCTCGGCCAGCACCTCGGAGAGGACCTCCTCCATCACCCTCACCTGAGCCTCGGCGATCCTCGAGAAGCTGCCCCCCAGGAGGCGGGCGAGGCGCATCACGTCGTCGCGGTGGTGGGCGTCGGCGGCGAGCAGCTCCGCCAGGAGGCTCGCCATGTCCAGGTCGGTCTCGCCGAAGGCGACGACGCCGTCGGGCACCTCGACGATGCCCATGGCGCGCCACCACTGGACGGTCTCCTCGGTGGGCAGGCCCACCGCATCGGCGACCGTGCGCCGGTCGTACACCGCGGCGTCCAGCCCGATCGCCTCGGCGATCTGGTCGGCTCGCAGCTGCGCGCCGGCGGGATGTTCGGGGTGCACGTGTCCAGCTTGCCCGCAGAACGGACCGACCCGCGACCATCGACCTCCCTGCGTCCCGTGGGCGATGATGAGACGATGCCCCCCGAGCCCCCAACACCGGCGTCGACCCTGCACCCCGATCCACGTCACGAGCGGTGGATGGACCGGGCCCTCGCGGCGGCAGAGGAGGCCGCTGCGGCGCACGACGTGCCCGTCGGGGCCGTCGTGGTCCGACCGGACGCGGACGGCGACGGAGAGGTCCTGTCCGTGCGCCGCAACGAGCGCGAGGCCTGCGGGGACCCCACGGCGCACGCCGAGCTGCTCGCCCTGCGGGACGCGGCCGCCGCTCTCGGCCGGTGGCGGTTGGACGACTGCCTGCTGGTGGTCACCCTGGAGCCGTGTCCCATGTGCGCCGGCGCGCTGTGGGCCGCCCGCATCGGCGGCGTCGTGCAGGCGACCCCGAACCTGGAGGCCGGGGCGCTGGGCAGCCTCTACCACCTCGGATCGGACCCGCGGCTGAACCACGAGTTCCCGGTGCGGACCGGAGTGCGGGAGGCGGAGGCCGCGGAGCTGCTGCGCCGGTTCTTCCGGGACCGACGCCCCTGACCGACGGCGCCCGCCCCGGCAACTGGCAGGTGTGGCACCACACCGGCGGGGCTGACGCCTGCAGTTCGGGGGACGCACCCGTCACCGGAGCACCCCGAGCGACGGCACACCCCGAGAACGGGACACCCCGTCACGGGTGCCTCCCCCATGGGAGGAGTGCACCCGCCGGGTGCGTCTGCGGTGGCGGAGAGTGAGGGATTCGAACCCTCGGTGGCCTTGCGACCACAACGGTTTTCGAGACCGTCCCATTCGTCCGCTCTGGCAACTCTCCGTCCACGACCGTAGCGGGGCCGAGGGCGGTCAGGCCATCCGATCTCCGCGCTCAAGTCGAGCGGTCGGCGCGCCGAAGAACCGTGACGTGTAGGTCTGCCTCGAACCCCGCGCCCGTCCTGTTGGAGGATCCATGCGATCCCGTTCCTTCCGACTCACCATCGATGCGATCTTCCTGCTCACGAGCGGGACGTTCATCTGGTTGAACAGCCTCGACGACGACCGAGGACAGATGTGGTTCTGGATGGTGATGGTCCTGGTGTGGATCGTGATCGGCGTGTTCGACCTGCGCCGCAGCGGATCCTCACCCGAGGCGACCGCCCAGACCTGAGCGATCAGAGCGCCCCGCCCACGACGAGCGCGGTGGCCATCGCCCCCACACCCAGGCGATACCAGCCGAAGATCGCCAAGCTGTTGTGCTCCAGGTAGCGGATCATCCACTTGATGGCCAGCACGGCGAACACGAAGGCGGCCACCAGGCCGATCAGGGGGTCGAGCACACCGAACTGCTCCACGAGGCCGCCGCCATCGGTGACGAGCTTGTAGCCGGTCGCCGCGGTGAGCGTGAGGAACCCCAGGATGAAGCTGAACTCGACCGCCGCGGTCATCCCGACCCCGACCAGCAGGGCGCCGAGGATGGTGGCGAGCGACCGGCTGGTGCCCGGCCACAGCGCCACGCACTGGGCCAGACCCACGACCGCGGCCTGACGCACCGTGATGTCGCGCACCGGGTCGTGATCCGGGTCCGGTGGCTCCCCGCGATGGGGGATCAGCCCGGCTCGCTCCAGCACGAGGATCAGCACGCCGCCCACGACCCAGGCGGCGATCACGGGCCACGGACCGAACAACCGCTCCTCGATGGCGTCGTCGAAGAGGAGACCCAGCACCCCGGCGGGGAGGAAGGCCACCACCGACACCACCAGCAGGTGTCGTCCGGAGGGTGAGCGGCCGAACAACCCGAGCACCATGTCGCGGAAGCGTCGCCAGAACAGCCCGGCCACCGCGAGGATGGCGCCGAACTGGATGGCGATGGCGTAGGTGTTGGCGGCCTCCTGGTCAGCGGTGCTCTCACCCAGCCCGAGCAACCGCGACACGATCAGCAGATGTCCGGTGGAGGAGATGGGGAGGTACTCCGTGAGCCCCTCCACCGCACCCAGAACTGCGGCCTTCCAGGCCGTCATCGCCGAGTCCACATCCGAGGTCGCCTGTCGAACTGCGGCGCCGGCAGCTCCCGGCGCGCACCAGAGGACGATCACCACCGTGCCCACCAACCCCCCCACGAGGACCGGGGAGCGGGTTCGTCGGAGGCGGAGGTCCTCGACCGGCTGCATCGCATCAGCTTGGCCGCCCGAACGATGCCGGACCGCATCATGGGGACCTCACGCTCACGCGGCCCGCTCGGTGGGCGCCTGCCCTGGCCGGTACCGTCGATCGGCGTGTCCATGTCCATGATGCGAATGCTCCACCAGGACCCGAGCGCCACCGAGGGCGCCCGGCTCGACCGCTCCCTCGTTCGGCGCGTCGCCCACTGGGCGAGGCCCTACCGTCGCCAGCTCGTCGGGTTCGTGGTGGCCATCGTCGTCGGAGCCCTCCTGGCCCTGGTCCCCCCGCTGATGTTCCGCCGCATCATCGACACCACGCTGCCGTCCGGCGATGCCGCGCAGCTGACCCGTGATGCGCTGCTGGTGGTGGCCGCCGCCGTGGCGGCCGCCGTGATCTCCCTGTTCGAACGGGGATGGTCGGCTCGCATCGGCGAGGGTTTGATCTACGACCTCCGCAAGGCGCTGTTCGACCACGTCCAGCGCATGCCCATGCAGTTCTTCACCCGCTCCCAGACGGGAGCGCTGGTGAGCCGCCTCAACAACGACGTCATCGGGGCACAGCGAGCGCTCACCGGCACGCTCGGCACCGTCGTGTCCAACGTGATCACCCTGATCACCACGCTGGTGGCCATGTTCGCCCTGGACTGGCGCATCACGGTGGTCTCCGTGGTGCTGCTGCCGGTCTTCCTGCTGCCGGCGCGTCGCGTGGGCACCCGGTTGCAGCGCTACACCCGTGACTCGATGCAGCTCAACGCGGAGATGAACGCCCAGATGACCGAGCGATTCGGTGTTGCCGGTGCGCTGCTGGTGAAGCTGTTCGGCCGCCACGACGAGGAGACGCAGCACTTCGCCGACCGGGCGGCGCGCGTGCGCGACATCGGTGTGCGCACCGCCGTGTTCACCCGGGTGTTCATGACGGCGATGGCCCTCGTTGGGGCGATCGGCGTCGCTGCGGTGTACTGGATCGGGGGCCGGCAGGTGATCTCGGGCGCCATCACCACCGGCTCCCTGGTGGCGCTGGCCACACTCGTCACCCGCATCTACGAACCGCTCACCAGCCTCACCAACGCCCGGGTGGACGTGATGAGCGCCTTCGTGAGCTTCGAGCGAGTCTTCGAGGTGCTCGACGCCCCCAACCCCATCTCCGATCCACCCGACGGGGTGCAGTTGGCGACCCCCCGCGGACGCATCCAGTTCGACCGGGTCTCGTTCCACTACCCGCTCGCCGGGCATGGATCCGTCGCGTCGCTGGAGACCGGTGGGGTGGAGCGGGACCACCCCGAGGGCCCGACCATGGTGCTGCACGACGTGAGCCTCGAGATCTCCCCCGGCGACACCGTGGCGCTCGTCGGACCCTCAGGAGCGGGGAAGTCCACGATGGCGGCGCTCATCCCGCGCCTCTACGACGTCACCTCCGGTGCCCTGCGCATCGACGGCCACGACGTGCGCGACATCCGCCTCGACGATCTCCGGCGGGCCGTCGGCGTCGTCGCCCAGGACCCGCACCTGTTCCACGACACGGTCGGTGCGAACCTCCGCTACGCGCGGCCCGAGGCCACCACGGCCGAGCTCCGGGCGGCGTGCGCCGCCGCCCGGGTGCTGGAGGTGGTGGAGTCGATGCCCGACGGCTTCGACACCATGGTCGGCGAACGGGGCTACCGCCTCTCCGGCGGCGAGAAGCAGCGTCTGGCGATCGCACGGATGCTCCTCAAGGACCCCGCCATCGTGGTGCTGGACGAGGCGACCTCGAGCCTCGACGCCGAGAACGAGGCGGCGATCCAGGCGGCGCTCGGGGACGCGCTGGCCGATCGCACCGCGGTGATCATCGCCCACCGCCTCTCCACGGTCACCGGCGCCGACCTGATCGTGGTGCTCGACGAGGGTCGCATCGTCGACACGGGTCGTCACCACGAGCTGATGGAGCGCGGCGGGCTCTACGCCGAGCTCTACGCCACCCTCGTGCGCGACTGACGGGGACGACGGCGAGGGCGCCCGGCGAGCCACCGCCGTCGGTGACGGCCCGTGCCCACGGCACGGCGGGGACGGTCGCTGGATAGTGTGAGCGCCGTGCACGCCCTCATCGCAACCGACGGATCCCAGGTGTCCATCGAGGCGGCCGCCAAGGGGATCCAGCTGCTCCACCCCGACTCGGTCACCCTGCTCACGGTGGCGGACACCGCCATCGCGGACGACTCCGGCGCCGGAGGGTTCGAGAGCAACCTGCTCACGCCGGACGAAGCCGAACAGGCTCGCCAGGCCATCCTCGCCGAGGGCTCCGACGAGCTCGACGCCACCATCGCCGCGCTCGGCGTCGATCCGGCGATCGTCGAGCACCAGGTGGTGGAAGGGGCCTCGGGTCAGATGATCGTGCACATCGCCGACGAGATCGGCGCGGACGTCATCGTCGTGGGTTCCCACGGGCACGGGTTCCTCTCCCGCGTGCTGATCGGATCGGTCAGCGAGTACGTGGTGCGCCACACCACCCGACCGGTGCTGGTGGTCCGCCACGCCGATGCCGCCGGTGGCTGAGCGGAACGAGCCCACCTGGGGCATCCGCGAGCTGCACGACGCGCTCAACGAGGTGATCGAGGTGAGCTTCGGCAGCAGCGTCTGGGTGGCGGGCGAGCTGCGTTCGCTCAGCCGCTCGCACGCCGGGCACGCCTACTTCGACCTGGTCGACCCCGACGGCGCCGACGGGGAGGCGGCCCGCCTGTCGGTGACGCTGTTCAACGGGTACCGCCGGCGGGTCAACGCCGTGCTGCGCAAGGCCCGCGCCGACATCACCATGGCCGAGGGGACGGTGCTGCGCATCCAGGGCGAGCTGCGCACCTACCCGGCTCGCAGCCGCGTGCAGCTGGTGATGACCGGGATCGACCCCACCTACACCATCGGCGTGCTGACCCAGCAGAAGGAGCGGGTGCTCGCCGCCTTGGGAGCGGAGCAGCTGCTGGACCGCAACGCCGCGCTGCCCCTGGCCCTGCCTCCGCTGAGGCTGGCGGTGGTGACCTCCCGGGGCAGCGCGGCCGAGGCCGACGTGCTGGAGGAGATCCGACAGAGCGGGTTCGGCTTCGAGGTGTCGCTGCTCGATGCCCGCACGCAGGGCGCCCGGGCCGAGGCGACCCTCGTGACGGCGCTGCGCACGGCGGCCACCCTCGGCTGCGACGCGGTGCTGCTGGTGCGCGGCGGCGGTTCCCGCAGCGACCTCGCGCCCTTCGACGGCGAGCAGGTCAGCCGAGCCATCGCCACCCTCGGCGTCCCCGTGCTCACCGGCATCGGCCACGAGACGGACCGCAGCGTGGCCGACGTGGCCGCCCACAGCTCCTTCAAGACCCCCACCGCCTGCGCCGCCGGGGTGGTGGCCCTGGTGCGTCGGAGCGCCGAGGAGCTGGGTGGCATGCGCACCGCGCTGGAGACCGCCGCGCAGGGACGGCTGGAGCGTGCCACGACCTCGCTGACCGCCCGCGCCCGCACCACGGCGGTGGCGTGCCGCAGCCACCTCGGCAGGGAGGAGCACCTTCTGGCCGAACGCACCGAGCGGATGGGCCACGCCGCCTCGCGCTCGTTGCTCCGGCGAGGGGAGCAGGTCCGTTCGACCGCGGGCCGGCTCCGTCCCGCCTCCGAACGAGCCCTGGCGCAGCGCACCGCCCGACTCGACCACCTGGGGGCGTTGAGCGCGGCGCACGACCCGCGCCTGGCGCTGGCGAGAGGGTGGTCCATCACCCGCGACGACACCGGCCGAGCGCTGCGATCCGTCAGCGACGCGGCCGAGGGCGCGACGCTGTGGACCGAGCTCAGCGACGGCCGGCTGCGCTCGGAGGTGACCGGGCGCGAGGATGGCGGCGCGCAGGGAGGCGACCCACCATGAGCACCGACGACCGACCCCCGCCCGAGCAGCTCGGGTTCTCGGGATGCCTCCAGGAGCTCGACGAGATCGTCCGGGCGCTGGAGTCCGACGCGATCGACGTCGACGAGCTGGCCGGACGGGTGGAGCGGGCCACGGAGCTCGTCCACTGGTGTCGACAGCGGCTGGACGGCACCCGCCTGAGGGTGACCGAGGTGCTGGATCGCCTCGACGCGGAGCTGGACGCGGATGCCGACCCGGACGACCCCGCGGAGTAGCGTCGTGACCGGCACCCAGGAGCCACGAACCATGAGCAAGAGCCGATCGAAGCGCAGCACGCCGCTCACCCGCGTGGCCATCATCGACAGCGCCAGGGAGATGCTCACCACCACCGACCTGGACGGCCTCTCGTTGCGCCGCCTGGCGACCTCGTTGGGGGTGACCGCACCCGCGCTCTACGCGCACGTGGAGGACAAGCGCGACCTTCTCGCCGCCTTGGCGGAGCAGGGCTACCGCGAGCTGCTCGACGCCTTCGAGAAGGTGGACCACGACGACCCGGTCGACCGCATCCTCGCCTACGCCCGGGCCTACGTCGACAAGGCCGTGCACGACCCCGAGGTGTTCAAGGTGATGTTCGTCTTCCGCCCCGGAGTGGTCCCCATGGGCGTCGACAACGAGCTCTCCGCGGCAACCGACGCGTTCCTGCTCCCTTCCGAGGCGGTGGTCGCCGCCACCGCCAGCGGACAGATCCACCCCGAACGCGACCCCGTGCTCAGCGCCATGACGCTGTGGACCGCGGCCCACGGACTGGCGACGGTGCTCCTCCTGGGCCAGCAGGGCGGATTCCAGGCCGCCTACGACAACGCCGGCGAGCTCATCGACGACGTGCTCACCGTCACCGTGGCCGGCCTGGCGACCGCCCCGGCACGGACCTGAGGACGCACCCTCAGGTCGCCTCCACGGCGGCGTCGACCGCCTCGGACCCTTCCCCGGCCTCCTGGTCGGCCCTGCGCCGTGGCAGGCCGAAGGACACGATCAGCCCGAGGGTGACGAACCCCGCCGCCGAGACCGCGGTGATCCTGGCGGCCCTCGTGAAGGCCGCCTTGGCGTCCTCCACCTCGGTGCGCATCGCCGGCTCCGCCTCGAGACGGGGGATCACCTGCCCGGCGCTCGTGCGCACCTCCTCCACCACGGCCTGGCGCTGCGCCGGGCTCAGCCCGGGCACTCCCTGCAGCTCGCGGTCGAGCTGCGCGCCGAGCGTGCCGAAGAGGATGGCGCCCAGGCACGCCGCGCCGAGCGCAGAGCCGACCTGGCGGAAGGTGGAGTTCATGGCCGAGGCCTGGCCCGAGCGGGTGGGGGGGACGTCCTCGAGGACCACGTTGGTGAGCTGCGCGGCGGCGAGGCCGAGGCCGAGGCCGTAGACGACCAACGGAACGGACAACCACCACGGGTTGCGCTGCACGTCCAGCACTGCGGCGATGCCGAGGATGCCGACGATCTCCGCCGCCATGCCGAACCGCACCACGGTGGTGGCTCCGAAGTGGGCCGAGAGCCGGCGGGCGCCGCCCCCGGCCAGCAGGGTCCCGACCGCCAGCGTCGCCAGGATCGCCCCGGCACCCAACGACGAGTAGCCGTGCACGGACTGCATCCACAGCGGCAGCAAGAACAGGATGCCGAACTCGCCGAGGCTCACCACCAGCGACACCACGTTGCCGAACCCGAACCGGCGGACCCGGAACAGCTGCAGGTCGACCAGCGTGGGGCGACCTGCGGTCGCCCGCCAGTGCTCCCACCACACGAGCGCGCCGAGCAGCACCAGTCCCAGCGCCAAGGCCAGCGGCACCACCGAGAGCCCGCCGCGCTGCATGTCGAACGGCCCGAGCCGGGCGTCCTCCACGGCGGTCCACCACCCGTAGTCCTGGGACTGGATGAGCCCGAACACCACCAGGGCCATCCCCCCGGCAGAGAGCACGATGCCCATCGGATCGAACCCCCTCACCGGCGGCCCCTTGCTCTCGGGCAGCAGCCGCAGCACGGCGACGCCGGCGGCGGCACCGATGGGCACGTTGATGAAGAAGGCCCAGCGCCAGGAGAAGTACTCGGCCAGGAACCCGCCCAGGAGGGGACCCAGTGCCGCCGCGCCCCCGAAGACCGCTCCCCAGAGCCCGAAGGCGATCGCCCGGTTGCGTCCCGTGAACAGCACGTTGATCACCGCGACCGACGACGGCATCATCATGGACGCCCCGACGGCCTGCAACGAGCGGAAGGCGATCAGCACCGCCGGGCCCGGTGCCATGCCGCTGCCCAGCGAGCCCGCCACGAACACCGCGATGCCCGCCAGGAACAGCAGTCGGCGGCCGAAGCGGTCCGCCATCAGGCCCATGGTGATCAACAGGGCGGCGAACACCAGCGAGTAGATGCTGTTCACCCACTGGGCACCGGTCTGGGTGAGCCCGAGATCGCGCACCATGTCGGGCAGCAGCACGTTCACGACGCTGCCGTCGATGATGATGATGCTCAGCCCGACCAGCAGCGCGACGAGCGCACCCCACGGGTGGGGAACAGCGGGGGCCGCGCCGAGCGGGCCCGACGGCTCCTCCCCCTGGTCGTGGTCCCCACGTCGACGACCCCGCTCCGATGAACCGACGGCGGGAGCCGGCGCGTCCGGTGCGGTCATCGGGTGATCGAGCGGGCCCACTGCGCCCAGGGTAGGTAGCCCCCCGGCGTTCCCCACCCGTCGGCAGGGCCGACCGTGGGCCGGCCAGCGCTGCGGCCCGGGGTCAGAGCGACGCGTAGTGGGCGAGACCCTCAGCCATCGTGCCGGTGCCCACGCCGGGCTCCTGCACGACCGCGCCGATCCATGCAGGTCGCACCATCGCCGAGACCCACAGCGGAGTCTCCAGGGGCGACTCCTCCACCACGAAGCGCACGAAGGTCTGCGCGTAGTCCGGCGGGCGGACGTCGCGGGACAGCTCCAGCAGGGCGAACGGGTCGGGTGCACCACCCGTGGCGACCGGTCGGAGCAGCGCGACCGAGCCGGGGTGCACACCACCACCGGCCAGCCCCGGTCCGTCGGCCAGCACCGCGCCCACCACCCGGTCAGGGCGCGCCGCGGCGAGCAGGAACCCCACGTAGGCCCCGAGCCCCCGGCCGAGCACGGTGACCGGGGCGTCGATGGCCTCGAGCGCCGCGTCGGCGTCCCCGACGAGGATCTCCGAGGTGTATCCCCCACCGAGGGGCACCGTGGAGCGGCCGTGCCCGGTGAAGTCCAGCGCCAGCACGGGACCGGGCCAGCGCACCGCGGAGGGGATCCGCTCGGGCGCGCACTCGCCCAGGCCGTGCAGGAGCAGCAGCGGGCGTCCCTCACCCGGGGCCAGCTCGTGGAGCGCCAGCTCGACACGGTTGTGGCGGAGCATCCGCACGGGGTGGTCCGACGAGCCGCTCACGAGAGGAACTCCAACACGAGGTCCGCCACGAGCCGGGGCTGCTCGATGTGCACGAAGTGGCCGACGCCCTCGAGCGCCTCGAACCGCGCGCCCGGGGGGAGGTAGGCGAGCACGTCGTCGGGTTGGGTTCCCCACCCCAGGTACTCCCGCTCGGTGCCCAGCACCCCCAGCACCGGCACGGCGATGCCCGGCAGGTGCAGCATCGACCACTCGGGGCGCCACGGACCGAACCCTCCCATCCGCATGGTGGGGTCGATCTTCCAGCGCCAGCCGTCCTCGGACTCGACCGCACCGACGGTGACCAGGTAGTGGAGCCACTCGATGCTGGCCCTCGGGTTCATGCGGCCCCGGCGGCGGGCCAGCTCGTCGATCGTGCCCGGCTTGCGCTGCCTGCCGACCAGCGACCTCCGGTGGGCGAGCCAGTCGCCGAGCTCCTTGCGCAGCATCCGGGTGCGCTGGTCGTTCACGTCGGGCATGGCGCGGTGCGACGGCAGTCCGTCGAGGTTGACCAGCGCGGCGATCCGGTAGGGCATCGCGTTCGCCAGGTGCATCATCAGGCTCCCGCCCTTGGAGTGCCCGGTGAAGGGGATGCGGCCCGGGGGCAACGTGTCGATCACCGCTGCAGCGTCACGGAGGTCGGCCTCCCAGCTGTAGAGGTGGGCGCGGCCGCTGTCGCCGTGGCCCCGCTGGTCCCAGCTGACGACCCTCCAACCTCCCTCGGCCAACATCGGGGCGAAGACGTCGAACGTGCCGGCGAAGTCGAAGCCTCCGTGGGCCAGCACCAGCGGCGGGTCGGCTTCGTCGCCCCACTCCGACACCGCGATGGCCACACCGTCCGCCTCCACGGACCGGCGGCGATCAGGACGGCGGGCACCGGGGAAGGCGGCCGCCTGCTCCCGGGTCACCTCCTCGGCCGGTTCGGGGATCGCGGGCTCGCTCATCGGGGTGATCCTACGACCGCCGGCCTCGGCTGTTGACCGGCCGGCCACCAGGCCCGCTGCCACGGAGGCGACCGCCGAAACCACCCTGCGCGTCGATAACGTGAGCACGACCCATGCCGACCGACCACGCACCGCAGGTCCCGGGCGCCACGCTCCGCGTCGGCGCCACGGCGGTGACCCTGTCCGAACCGGCGCGCGCCGCGGTGGTCTCCGCCGTCACGGCCCTCCGCTGGGGTGCGGTGGCCTACGGGATCGCCGTGGTGGCGCCCGCAGGAGCGGACAACACGGCCGCAGACGTCGTGGCGCTGGGCGTGTGCGTCTTCCTCACCGCCTTCCGAACGCTGTCGCCGCTTCGCCTCGGCACCGTGGGAACCGGGGCACGCACGGTCGCCCTGCTCGACGTCGCCGTGTTCGCCCTGGTGACCGGCTGGACAGGGGCGGAGGAGTCGCCATGGGTCTTCTGCGCCATGGCAGCGATCGCGCTGGCCGCCTTCGGGTGGGGCGCTCGCCAGGCGCTGGCCGCTGGTGCGGTCGGGCTCGTCGGCGTGGCCGTCGGGGTGGCGCTGGGCGGTTGGCCCGCCGAGATCATGTGGAGCTCCCGCATCGACCTGGTGATCGTGTTCACCACGGTCGTGGCAGCTGCCGTCGGCGTGTTCGTGCGTCGGCGCCTGCTGGACGCCGAGGCCCGCACCGCCCTCGCCCGGGGCGAGCTGGCCACGCTGCGCCACGCCAACCTGCTGCTGGGCGAGCTGTCCGAGGTCGCCTTGCGCCTCCCCGGTGCCTTCACCCTGAGAGACGCGCTCGAGCGAACCCGGAGCCAGGTCACCACCTTCCTGCACCCTCGGGCGATGGCCGTCGTCACCCTGGACGAGCACAACGACGAGTGGACGCCCAAGATGACGGACCGCTGCGCCCTGCGCCCGTCCTACCCGCTCCACGAGCTCCCCGAACCGTTGCGGGCTGCCCTGTCCGGTGACGTGGCCGTGGTGCGTCCCCGGATCCCCGACGGCGTCGAGCGCCTCGACCCCGACAGCAGCAGCGGGCTCTACCTCCCGTTGCGCGCCAGGAGCCGAACGATCGGGGTGCTGGCCATGGAGCACCCCGAGTTCGACCACTTCGACGACGTGGACCCGCTGCTGCGCGACGGCCTGGCCGACGTCATCGCCCTCACCATCGACAACGCCCGCTGGTTCGGTCGCCTCCGCAGCCTCGGCGCCGAGGAGGAGCGGATCCGGGTGGCGCGCGACATCCACGACCGCCTCGGCCAGTGGATGACCTACATCAAGTTGGAGCTCGAGCGGATCGGCGCCGACGAGGACATCTCCCGCGACGACCTCGACCGCCTGCAGGACGACGCCGCCGAGGCGCTCGACGAGCTGCGGGAGACCCTGCGCCAGCTCCGCTCCGGCGTCAGCGACGACCGGCCCCTCGCGGTGCTGGCGAACGAGGCGGTGGCACGATTCTCCGACCGCACCGCCGTCGATGCGCACCTGCACGTCACCCACCCCGACCAGCGCCTGCCCGTGCCCGTGGAGAACGAGGTCCTGCGCATCCTGCAGGAGGCGCTGAACAACGTCGATCGCCACGCGAAGGCCGACCACGTCGAGGTCGAGTGGACCGTCGAGGGAGGGAACTTCGAGCTGGTCGTGGCCGACGACGGGAAGGGCTTCGACCCGGGCCGGGCGGTGCGGGAGCAGTCCTACGGCATCGTGGGGATGAAGGAGCGGGCCGAGGTCATCGGCGCTCACCTGCGGGTCGACAGCCAGCCGGGCGCCGGCACCACCGTGCGGGTCAGCGCGGGACAGGTCCGCGGCGCGGCGCCGTCGGGGGTGGAAGATGGGTCCCGACCGTCCGGTGCCGCCGAGCGCGGGCGATCGGCGACGCCGGACACAGGAGACGAACCGAGATGAGAGTGCTGCTGGCCGACGATCACCAGATCCTGCGTGACGGCGTGCGGCGCGGCCTGGAGGCCGCCGGCGCCACCGTCGTCGGGGAAGCCGACAACGGCGAGGAGGCGGTCGAGCTGGCCGAGTCGCTGCACCCGGACATCGTGCTCATGGACCTCTCCATGCCGGTGCTCGACGGCGTGGCGGCGACCGAGCGGATCGTGAGCAGGATGCCGGAGATCAAGGTCGTGGTGCTCACCATGCACGACGACCCCGAGAGCACGCGCAACGCGCTGCGCGCCGGTGCAGTCGCCTACCTCACCAAAGGGACGTCCTTCGACGAGGTCTACGACACCCTCGAGCGGGTGATGGCCGGCGAGGAGGTCCTGAGCCCTCGGCTGGCGGCCATGATGCTCCAGACGGCGGAAGCCGAGCCGGATCCCGAGTCCATCCTCTCCGAGCGCCAACGCGAGATCCTGCAGATGATCGCCGACGGCCTCTCGACCAAGCAGGCGGCCAGGGAGCTGGGCATCACCCAGAAGACCGTCCACAACCACCTCAACGCCACCTACCGCCGTCTTGACACCCAGAGCCTCACCCACGCCGTGCTCTCCGCGGTGCGGCTCGGCATCATCGACCTGCACGGCGCCGACGGCGACGGCGACGGCGACGAGGATGCAGCCTGAGGACGCGGTGACCGGGCGGAACCCTCTGACGACCACGGCGCGTCGCCGAGATCCGTGGTTCCACCACCCCCCGTGGGCATCTGAGGTGCGGTCGCGGCAATCGACCCGGGCAGATCTTCCCGACCACGCCGTCCCGGGCGATTTGCCCATGTCCGCATCGCGAAGCGGTGCAGCAGACTGACCGCGTGGACAGCTTCCGGCGTGACCGCTGGCTGACCCCGGATCGCGCCGGGGTGGTCCGGCGCGCCGCGCTCGCGTTCGCCGTCGCCGCCGCCATCACCGCCGGGATCTGCACACCGGTGGCGATCCGCGCCGCCGAGCCCGACGACAGCGCCGACTCCCTGGAGCTGGTGGACGTACCGCCGACCAGCGTCGTGAGCACCGCCCGAGCCGACCCCGACCCCGGGCCCTGACACCTGCCCGGCCCTGGTCGATGGTGCGGAGCCCGCAGCTGCCATAGCCTCTCGGCGCGGCGCCGAGCGCCGTGCCACGAGACCAGGGGGCAGGAGATGGCCGACATCCGGGGAACCACCGCCGAGGGCTTCGAGGAGGTGCGCGACGTCTTCGCCGCCAACTTCGAGGACCACGGCGAGGTGGGGGCGGGCTTCGCGGTCTACCTCGACGGCGAGCAGGTGGTCGACCTGACCGGCGGGGTGGCCGACGCCGAAGGCCGCCCCTACGACGACTCCACGCTGCAGATGGTCTTCTCCACCACCAAGGGAGCGACCGCCATGTGCGCCCACCTGCTCGTGGAGCGGGGCGAGCTCGACCTCGACGCACCCGTGGTGCGCTACTGGCCCGAGTTCGGCGCCTGCGGCAAGGAAGAGGTCCCGGTGAGCTGGCTGCTGTCGCACCGCTCCGGGGTGATCGACGCGTCGCGGCCCATGACCCTCGAAGAGGCCCTCGACTGGGACACCGTCACCACGGCGCTGGCCGAGGCCGAACCCGCCTGGGTGCCGGGCACCCAGCACGGCTACCACGCCGTCACCTACGGCTGGCTCGTGGGCGAGGTCGTGCGCCGCGTGAGCGGCCGCAGCCTCGGCACGTTCTTCGCCGAGGAGATCGCCGCGCCGTTGGGTGCGGAGTTCTGGATCGGTCTGCCCGACGAGCAGCAGGCACGCGTCTCACCGCTGATCCCCATGGGCGGCGAGCAGCACGCTCCGATGATGATGGCCGAGGAGGGCGACGGCTCCGACGACGCGCCCCCCGGACTGGTGGAGATGCTCGACATGCTGCTCGGCCCGGCCAACCTCGCCGCCCGTGCGCTCACCGCGCCCGGCGGGGCGCTGGCGTCGGAGTCCGCGTGGAACGAACCCCGGCTGCGGGCCACGGAGATCCCCGCCGCCAACGGCGTCACCAACGCGTCGTCCCTGGCGCGGCTGTACGCCTCGCTGGTCGGCGAGGTCGACGGGGTGCGCACCCTGTCCGAGGAGACGGTGGAGCGGGCCATCGAGGCGCAGGTGGAGGGTCCCGACAGCGTGCTCGTGTTCCCCATCCCCTTCGCGCAGGGCTTCATGCTCCACTCCGACATGTCGCCCTTCGTGGACGGCAGGTCCTTCGGCCACTACGGCGCCGGCGGCTCGGTGGGCTTCGCCGACCCGGACCGCAACCTCGCCGGGGGCTACGTGATGAACAAGATGCACTTCGGCCTCGCCGGCGACCCCCGCACCGCCGCACTGCTGAGCTGCGTCGATCGCCTCGCGCGCTGACCGACCCGCGCGAGCTACCCGGCCGCTGCGCGCACCCGATTGGCCCCCGGACCCACCAGGCGGTTTCCTGGGCGGATGCCCTCCGACCCCTCGGCCGAGGCGACTCGACGGCGGACCTTCGCCATCATCTCCCACCCCGACGCCGGCAAGACCACGCTCACCGA
>CAYQQQ010000029.1:0-55389 GCA_964420125.1 uncultured Microthrixaceae bacterium | reverse complement strand
CGCCGATCACCACACGCGAGGCCCCGACCTCCGACTCTGACGTGTATCAGCGCGCATCGAGCTCGGAGCCACACGGCGGTGACGGTCGGCGGATTAGCAAGGGATTAGCAAGCGCCGGTTCCTGAGAGTCCCGAGGAGCCAAAACCCTTGGGATTGCAGAGCCCGAGGTCGGACTCGAACCGACGACCTGCTGTTTACAAGACAGCTGCTCTGGCCAACTGAGCTACTCGGGCAAGCACCCGTTTCGATGTCCGAACGGGACTTCGCGGGAGTGTAGGCGTCGCGACCACCGGTGCCTCCCTCGTAACCGGCCGAGACCGGCGACTTGACCTCGACCGCCCTCCAGACTGATCTGACCGGGTGCGCGTGTCGATGGTCGTACCAACCGAGGACATCACCGAGGCTCGCACCATCTACCGGGAGCTCGAGAACCTGGGCTACGACCGCGCGTTCTCCTTCGAGGCCCGCCACGATCCGTTCATCCCCCTCGCTGTCGCTGCCGAGCACACGGACCACATCCAGCTGGGCACGGCGCTCGCCATCGCCTTCGCACGCTCGCCGATGACGCTGGCGAACGCGGGATGGGACCTCCAGACCCTCACTGGCGGACGCTTCACCCTCGGACTGGGTTCGCAGATCCGACCTCACATCGAGCAGCGCTTCTCGATGCCGTGGTCACACCCGCCGGCCCGGATGCGAGAGCTCGTCCTCGCGATGCGTGCCATCTGGGACGCATGGCAGCACACGACCCCGCTCGACTTCGCCGGCGAGTTCTACACCCACACCCGGATGGTCCCCGCCTTCGATCCGGGCCCGAACCCCCACGGTCCGCCGGCCATCCTCCTCGGCGGCGTCGGACCGGCGATGACCGCGGTGGCCGGCGAGGTCGCCGACGGGCTGCTCGTCCACCCGGTCAACTCGCGGCGTTCGCTACTGGAGCTCACCCTCCCTGAGCTCACCGCCGGAGCCACGGCGACCGGGCGCGATCCCGACGAGCTCGAGATCGTGTGCACGACGATCGTGGTGACCGGCCGCGACGAGGCTCAGATGACCGCCAGCCGTGAGGCGGTTCGTACCCAGCTCGCCTTCTATGCGACCACGCCCGCCTACCAGCCGGTGTTCGAGCTGCACGGCTACGGCGCCCTCCGCTCGGAGCTCCGGCAGCTCGCCCGAGCCGACCGCTGGGCCGAGATGGGCGACCTGATCGACGACGAGCTGATCGAGACGATCGCTGTGGTCGGTGAACCCCACCAGATCGCAGGGCTGCTCCGCACGCGTCTGGCCGGCATCTCCGACTCGGTGAGCCTGGTGAACAACAGTGCGCCTGACCCCGAGCACTTCGCCGAGGTCGTCGAAGGCCTGCACCGCGGCTATGGAGCGGCCCACGACGAGCCCTGATGGTCGTACCGATCATCACGTCGCCACGACGCCGCAGGTCCCCACGCGGTCAGGTCGAGCCAGCCAGCATCGCCTGCAGCTGCACCAGACGATCGGCCTCCGACGGCGACTTGTCCGTGCGGTACCGGCGCACCCGGGCGAAGCGCAGCGCCACGCCACCCGGATAGCGGGTGGATCGCTGCACCCCGTCGAGGGCGATCTCCACCACCAGCTCCGGACGCACCCACACGATGTGGCCGTCACGGCCGACCTCCCGAGCCAGCAGCTCGGCGGTCTGCCACTCCAGGAGCTCGTCGGTGAGGCCCTTGAAGGTCTTGCCCACCATGACGGGGGTGCCATCCTCGGCGAGCGCTGCGAGGTGCAGGTTGGACAGGCGGCCCTGCCGGCGGCCGGAACCCCACTCCACGCCAATCACCACCAGGTCGAGGGTGTGCACCGGCTTGACCTTCCGCCAGGCTCTCCCCCGACGACCGGCGGCGTAGACGCTGTCGACCGACTTCAGCACCACTCCCTCGTGGCCAGCCGCGAGCGACTCGGCCATCACCTCGGAGGCGCGATCGGAGGACCCGGTGCGCACGCCCGGGATCCGCCGCAACGAAGCGATCCCGTCGAGCCGCTCCAACCGTTCCCGCAATTGCACGTCGATCATCGACTCGCCGTCCAGCATCAGCGCGTCGAACCACCACGCCTCGTGCTCGGCGGCCGCGAACGAGTCCTGGAAGAGCCCCGGCCGACCGTCGGGCCCCACGCCGATCACCTCGCCGTCGAGCACGCACTCGCCCACCTCGACAGCCAGCACCTGCTCCACCACGGCCGGGAACTGCGCCGTCACGTCGTTGAGGTTCCGGGTGAACAGCCGGACGCGATCGCCTCGGCGGTGCGCCTGGAGGCGGATCCCATCGAGCTTCCACTCGACGCTCACCTCGCCCAGCTCACCGACCGCTTCGTCGACCGAGGCAGCAGCGGCGGCGAGCATCGGCTGCACCGGGACGCCGAGGCGGATGCCCACCGCATCGAGGGCCGACCGACCACCGGAGGCGGCCAGGCGGGCTGCGTGAGGCAGGTCTCCCAACAGCATGGCGGCACGGCGCACCGACGACGCCGGCACCCCACTGGCGCGGGCGACAGCCTGCTCCACCCCCGCCAGCGCACCCTGACGGAGCTCTCCGATCAACAGCGCCGACACGAAGGCGGCCTCCGCCGGCGTGGCCCGCGCCCCGAAGTCCGCCAGGACCTGACGTCGCTCGGCCTGCACGCCCGGGCCGCCGAGCGCCGCCAGCTTCTCGAGGAGGCGGTCGAGGTCGAGCACCGAGAGCGACGGCTCAGCGGCGCGGCCCTCGATGCGAGCGGTCGCCCAGCCCACACCCACCCGACCCTGGCGGGGTGCGCCGCACAGCACCGCCACGGCGACGGGCAGCTCCTCGTCGTCCAACGTCCTCAGGTGAGCAGCCAGCAGCGCGACCTTCTCGTTGCGCCCGCGAGTGGCGGCCACCCGGGCCGAGGTGTCGACGAGGTCGGCGAGGAGCACAGCCCATGTTCCCACCGCGCAACGACGCGCCTCGGTCGCCAGCACCGTTGCGGGGCGGGCAGGATGACCGACATGGACCCTGCTCCCGAGCACGACGGACCGCCCCCGCCATCCCAGGTCGTCGGAACGCACGCCTCCGGAGCCCCTCCCGGCCCCGACCTCTTCCGCATCGACGCCGGCGGGTGGGGGCTCACCCTCGGCGCCGACCACCACGGCAGGCTCCGCCAGGTGGGCCTGGGCCTCGGTGGTGCGACCGCCGAGGCAGAGCTCGACCTGCACTGGTTCCCCGAAGCCCATCCCGTGTGGGGCGAAGCCGATCCGCTGCGCCCTCCGGCCCTGCGCATCACCCATCACGACGGCACGCTCACCACCCGCCTGCGGCTCACCGAAGTGACCGAACTCGCCGAGCCCGAAGGGATCCACCACGTCCTCACGTCCACCGACGAGCTGTTCGACCTCACCGTCGAGCTCCACGCGCGCACCCATCCTGCTTCAGGTGTGTTGGAGCAGTGGGTCGAGGTCGTCCACGCCGAGGACGCCCCGGTGCGCCTCTGCGACTACGACTCCATCGCGCCGCTGCTGCTCGTCGAAGCCGACGCGGAGGTGGTGCAGTTCGGCGGATCCGGTTGGGCAGACGAGTGGCGTTGGACCGCGCAACGCATCCACCCCGGCGCCTGCTCGCTGTCCACCCTCGGGGTGGTCCAACCCCACCTGCAGCGCAACCCGTGCCTGCTGCTCTCTCCGTCGGGGCCAAGCGACGAGCACGACGGCGAGGTGCTCGGCATCTCCGTCGCCTGGGGCGGGAACACCCGCATCGAGCTGGACCTCCGTCCGGCACCGCAGCCTGGCGCGCCCGGCGCGCTGCGCCTCCGGGCCGGCGCCAACCCCTTCGCGGCCCAGTACCTGCTCGACCCAGGCGTGCGCTTCTCCACCCCGAAGGTCGCCTGGACCTGGTCCGGTGACGGGCGGGCGGAGGTCACCCGACGCTTCCACGACTGGACCAGAGCGCGGGTGCTGCGCGACCCGCAACGCCTCCGACCGCTGGTGGTGAACAACTGGGAGGCGACGTTCTTCGAGTTCGACGAGGACCGCATCAAGGGGTTGATCGAGCGGACCGCCGACCTCGGCGCCGACCTGTTCCTGCTGGACGACGGGTGGTTCGGCACCACGCGTCCCCGCGACGACGACACCCGCGGACTGGGTGACTGGGATCCGGACCGCCGCAAGCTGCCCGACGGGCTCCCACCGCTGGCCGACGCCGCGGAGGCCCGCAGGATCCGCTTCGGGATCTGGGTGGAACCGGAGATGGTCAACCCCGACAGCGAGCTCTTCGAACGCCACCCCGAGTGGGTCCTCGGCGACCGCCGAGAGCCCCGCCTCCACCGTGAGCAGCTCGTGCTCGACGCGTTGCGGCCGGAGGTCCGGGAGTTCGAGGTCGGCGTGCTCGACCGGACCCTCGGTGCCGACCCGCGCATCTCCTATGTGAAGTGGGACGCCAACCGGCCCCTCACCGAGGCGGGCTCGCCGATGCTCGCGGCCGACCGCCAGGAGAACCTCCCGGTCGACCTCGTGCGAGCCACCTGGGAGGTGATGGACGAGGTCGTCGCCCGGCATCCAGAGGTGGAGATGATGCTCTGCGCCTCCGGTGGCGGGCGCACCGACCACGGCACGCTGGCCCGGTTCCACGAGTTCTGGACTTCCGACAACACCGATCCGGTGACGAGGGTGCGCATGCAGTGGGCCTGCTCGCACTTCTTCCCGACCTCGGCGATGGCGGCCCACGTGACCCGATGGGGAGAGCGTCCCCTCGCCTTCGCCTGCGCGGTGGCGCTGTCGGGACGGTTCGGGTTCGACCTCGACCTCGAGGCTCTCGGTCCCGACGAGCTGGCCGCCTGCCGGGCCGCGGTCGCCGTCGCCCGCCGAACGCAGCCCCTGGTCCAACAGGGTCGGCTCCAGCGCTACGTCTCGCCGTTCGAGGGAGACGACCGCAGTCGAGCAGCGCTGGGATACACGGATGAAGAGGCCGCCCACGCCGTGGTGTTCGCCTACCAGCTGGAGCCGGCCGGCTCTCCCGGTCCGAACATCCGCCCGGCGCTCGATCCGTCGCTCGAGTTCCGGGTGGCGACCACCGACCTCTGCGGACCCGTCGTCGACCTCGGCGTTCGCAGCGGCGCCGAGCTGGCGGAGAGCGGGCTCGACTGGCCCTCCGACGAGCCGCTCACCGCTCGGATCTGGGAGATCGGA
The DNA here is from genome assembly GCA_964420125.1 of uncultured Microthrixaceae bacterium. Taxonomy (GTDB): domain Bacteria; phylum Actinomycetota; class Acidimicrobiia; order Acidimicrobiales; family Microtrichaceae; genus CAYQQQ01. The sequence continues at coordinate 50,219 of CAYQQQ010000029.1, read as the reverse complement.
CCCGCCGCTGGCTGAGCATCCAGAGGTTGCGGGCTCATCGTCCCCAGGACCCCCGGCGCCGACCGCGGCCCAAGCTAAGGGCTTCGCCCGGTGCCGTCGATACATGACCCGTGCCCTCGTCGACAACCGAGCTCGAATCGCTCTGTGGAGCAGCTCTGCTCACCCATGAGGCGCTCGCCGTGCTGGCACTCGACCGCGACTTCCAGGTCCTGTGGGCGAACGACTCAGCCGAGCGGATGGCGGGCATGCAGCTGCGCCCCGGACCCGACGGCCGGATGCAGTCGATCCTGGAGCTGCTCGATCCCGAGGACCTGAGCGTGGCCATGGGGGCGATGGCGACTGCCGACAACCACACCGAGTCGGGCGAGAGAGCTGCGTCGAAGAACGCCTCGGTGGTCACCCGGATCCGCGACGCCAGCGGTTGGATCCACGTGGAGATCCAGGGTGTGTGGACGCAGCGCCACGGTGAGCCGGTGCTGGCGATCCTGGCCCGTGACGTCAGCACCCGCCAGCTGTTCGTAGAAGCGCTGCGGATGGTCGCCCACACGGCCCCGTTGACGGAGGTCATGGCGCGGCTCCTCCCGGTGTTCTCTCAGCAACTCGGTCCGGTCGAGGTGTCGGTGCTCGGATCTCGGAGCACCCGCGCCGTGCTGTACCGCTCCGACGGCGCGGGCGGCTCGGGTTGCGAGCGCCCACACGGTCCAGCGGAGGGAGTCGGCGTCCTGCAGTTGGAGACCCGCCAGCCGGGCTGGTGGAGCTACGCGCTGCCCTTCGGAGACGGCGGCACGGGTGGCCACGTGGTGCTCGAAGGCGAGGGGCTCGTCCCCACGGCCATGTGGGTGCAGGAGGTCACCAAGTCGCTGGTCGATCTGATCTCGCTGTCGGTGGCCCAGTCGCAGGTGCGCGCGGAGCTGGAACGCCGAGCCATCACCGATCCGTTGACCGATCTGCTGAACCGCACGGGCTTGGAGGTCGCGTTGGCCCGATCCCATGGGCGACCTCGCGCGTTGATGTGCCTCGACCTCGACGGGTTCAAGGAGATCAACGACCTCCACGGCCATCTGGTCGGCGACAGCCTCCTGATCGCCGTGGCGGAGCGGATCCGCGGATGCGTCCGACGCGACGACGTGATCGGCCGCTTCGGAGGGGACGAGTTCATCGTGCTGACCCTCGACACCGAGCCCGCGGTGATCCGTGGGCTCGCCGACCGCCTGGTGCACCACCTCAGCGAACCGTTCCGGGTCGGTGGCGACGACATGGTGATCAGCGCCAGCATCGGCTGCGCCTTCGCCGGGCCGACCGAGGACGATGCCACGCTCCTCCGCCGTGCCGACGAGCTGCTCTATCGGGCCAAGAGCCTGGGAGGGCACTGCGTGCAGGTCGATCCTCCCGCACCGGGCACCGAGCACCAGGAGGACGGGTGTCGCTGATCCGTCCGCCTCGGTCGGCGTGACCGGTCGAGGGGCCTACGAGCCGAGCCGGCGCCGAACGGTGAACGTCACCCCTGCCGCCAACGCGGTGACCAGCACCGGAAGGACCGCCCACGGGGCCTCGGGGATCTCTGCATCGTCGCGAGTGAACCGATACGGGATGCTGCGCGTGCCGAGGGGGTTCCTCCGCTCACCCCAGCTCAGCCGCACCCAACAGCGCTCGTAGCCCGCGAGACCCGCCGGTGGCGCCTCCCCTTCGGGAACGCATGCCCAAGGTGAGGTGCCGTTGGCACGGTGGTCCTGGGTCGCGCCGACGAACAGCTCGATCTGCTCCGTGCCCGTCCCCCTCGGCGAGCCGGGGAGCCGGAGGGCCGACAAGGGGTCGCAGTCGGCTCGGAGGTCGAATCCGGCAGCACTGTGGGGTCGGCGGCAGAGGTCGACGAACACCTCGGCCAGCGGCGCCGCACCCGACCAGGTGAGCGTCACCAGCGCGGCGGTGTCACCGTCGGCGACCGGGATGGGATCGGGCACGAGGCGACCGCTCATCTGACAGCCGGTCGCGACGAACAGCAACAGGGCGGCAGGGACCAACGGCACCCACCGCCTGCGGGGGGCGCGTCGACCCTGGTCGATGCGAGCGGGCATCGCAGGTCCTCTCGGGGGGTTCTCCCTGATCGGCACCGTGACCGGGGCCTCCCCCGCGCCACGAGCCTCGTCCACGACTGTGGCCTGTCGGGACCGTCCACGGAAGCGCGCAGCGAGGATGTTCGCCGACGGTTCACCCGAAGGTCGCCCCGGGTTCATCTCGTCAGAGGATCTCCCGGGTAGAGGAGCTCGCATCGGCCCCAGAGCATCAGTCGCCGCCACCGACCGTGCCGTTCGGGCGCGCGCCCGACGCGCCGATGCTCGTTCAACGATCGCGCCGGCGCGCGACCTCGTAGCAGGCGACCGCACCGGCCGCGGCCACGTTGAGCGACGCGAGATGGCCGTGCAGGGGGATGGACGCCAGCAGATCGCAGCGGTGGCGGACCAGTCGGGCGAGGCCGCGCCCTTCCGCCCCGACGACCAGGCACACCCCGTCGCCGGCGAGCTCCAGATCGTGCACCGAGGCCGAACCGCCCATGTCCAGGCCGACCACCCACACCCCGGAGGCCTTCATCTCCTCGATCGCCGTGGGCAGCCCGCCCACGAGCGACATCGGCAGGTACTCGACCGCTCCAGCGGCTGCCTTGGTGACGGTGGGGGTGACGTGCACGGCGCGATGGCGTGGCAGCACCACGCCGGTCACCCCGGCGCACTCGGCGATGCGGAGCAGCGCGCCGAGGTTGCCCGGGTCGGTGACGCCATCGACGGCCAGGAGGAACGGTGGCGACCCGCCCACCGGCCGGCAGAGCAGCTCCAGCTCCTCCGACGGCAGCTGCTGGGCGAGGGCGACCACGCCCTGGGGAGCCTCGGTGTGGCTCAGGTGGTCGAGCTTGGACCGGCTCACCTCCTGGACCTTCACCCGCAACTCCGCCGCCAGCTCGACGATGTCCTGCACGACGTCGGTGCGCTCCACCTCCCGCGACAGGTAGATCTCCTTGACCTTCCGCCGACCGGCGAGCAGCAGCTCGCGCACGGCCTGTCGCCCTTCGACCTGCGTCCCACCCAGTCCCTTGGGGCGATCCCGACGAGGTGGGCCCTCGGTGCCGCGCGGCGGTCCCGAGCCCTTGGTCCCGGCGCGGCGAGCTCCTGCGCCGGCCTTGGCGGGGCCGCGGGACGTGTCCCGGCCTCCGCCCGCCGAACCCCGACGCGCCGGGGCCGGTCCCCGACGATCGCCCGGGCGCCGAGCTCCTCGACCAGACGACCCCACGTTCATCCTCCCGCCACGCCATCGCCGGCGCTGTCGTCGCGCCCCACCAGGAGGGCGGACGCGAAGCAGGCGATGCCCTCGCCTCGACCGAGACCTCCGATGCCCTCCGCGCGCCGCCCCTTGACGGCGACCGGCGCGCCCACGGTCGCGCTCAGCGCCGACTCCATCTCGCTGCGTCGGGGAGCGAGCTTGGGTCGCTCGGCGACCACCGAGCAGTCGACGTTGGCGACGTCCCAACCGTCCGCCCTCACCATGACCGTCACCTCGTGCAGGAGCACGAGGCTGTCAGCCCCCCGCCACCGCTCGTCGTGATCGGGGAAGTGGGCGCCGAGGTCGCCCAGACCGGCCGCCCCGAGCAGCGACTCGGCGACGGCGTGGGCGACCACGTCGGCATCGGAGTGGCCGTGCAGGCCGCGCTCGTCGTCGAAGCGGACCCCTCCGAGGACCAGCGCCCTCGCCGGATCCTCGGAGAAGCGGTGGACGTCGAAGCCGTTCCCCACCCTGAGCCTCACGATCGCCCGCCTCCCTCTGCAGCAGCAGCCGAGCCGTGCCCGGGCCCTTCGCCGGGAGGGGCGGTAGCGAGGACGGCCTCGGCGAGGAGCAGGTCGAACGGCTCGGTGATCTTGCGGTTCCCCGGTTCGCCTTCGATCAGGGTCACCGGCGTGCCCTGGGCTGCCGCCAGCGCTGCGTCGTCGGTGGCATCCGACCCGGCGGCTGCCGCAGCATCATGCGCCCGGCGCAGCACGCCGGCGATGAAGCCCTGCGGGGTCTGCGAGGCCCGCAGGGCCGAACGATCCACCAGCTCACCGCCCGTGGTTCGCACGGTGTCCGGAATCGGCACCGCGGGAACCACCGCCTCCGCCCCGGCCCGCACCGCGTCGATCACCCGGTTGAACAGCTGGCGGGTGGCGAGCGGACGAGCGGCGTCGTGCACGAGCACCACGTCGGCGGTCGACGGGACCGCATCCAGACCGGCGTGAGCGGAGGCGACCCGGGTGGCACCCCCGGCGACCACGGCGTCGGCACCCGGAACCTCTCCCGCCGAGGTGCCCACGAGCTCCACCGGCAGCACGGCCACCACGCCGTCGCAGGCGGCCCGCGCCGTGCTGACCGCGTGGTCGAGGACCCTCCGGCCGCCGATCGACTCGAGCTGCTTCAGCCCACCGAAGCGCCGTCCGGACCCACCGGCGACCACGATGCACCAGACCGAGCTCATCGGCTGCACCGTAGCCGTGGAACGACCGAGGAGCGGGATGTCGGTGCGGAGAGCACCTGAGCGCCGGGTCAGCACCCAACAAGAGGGGTTCCACACCGAGGGATTAGAGTGAGGGCGCCTATGAACTCCGACACATACTCCGGTTCGCGGGGCGACAGCACCGCAGATGCCTCCGGACTGCTGCGAGCAGTCGAGCTGTTCGACCAGTTCGACGACGATGACCACCAACGCCTCCTGGACGCGGCCGAGACCATCGAGCTCGTTCGGGGTGACGTCGTGTTCGAGGAGGGTGCGGAGGCCGACGCCTGCTTCGTGATGGTGGACGGAAGGGTCGCCATCTCCAACCGCTCGATCGACGGCCGCGAGTCCATGGTGGCGATGATGCTGCGAGGCGACCTCTTCGGTGAGATGGGGCTGTTCGACGGGCTGGGGCGCTCCGCCGAGGCTCGGGCGTTGGAGGAGTCCCGGGTCCTACGACTCACCTACGAGCTCCTCCAGGCCATCTGGGAGGACAAGCCCGAGCTGCTGTGGTCCGTGGTGCGCCTGCTGTCGAAGCGGATCCGCGCCACCGACGAAGCGTTGGCCGACTCGTTCTTCCTCGACGTCACCGGCCGAACGGCGAAGCACCTGCTGGAGCTGGCGGGTGATGCCGACGAGTTCGAGATCCCCATCACCCAGGAGGAGCTCGCCGGTCTCGTCGGCGCCTCCCGCGAGCGGGTCAACAAGGCGATCGCCAGCTTCCTCAAGCTGGGCTGGATCGAGCAGCAGGACCGGCACTACCGGATCGTCAAGCGCCGGGAGATGGAGATCCGTTCGACCTGAGGCCGTCGGGGCTCAGGGCGCGCACACCGGAGCCGCCGACAGTCGGCACAGCTCCTCAGGACAACCCGTCGAGGAACCGCAGGGCCAGGTCCCAGGCATCTGCGGCATCGTCGGGTCGATGGCTGGGCCGGCCCGGGTCGTGCACGAACCCGTGCTCGGCGCCCTCGTAGACGTGCGTCTCGACGCCGGCCGTCTCGAGAGCGGCGACGTCGTCGGCCGGCAGGAACGGATCCTCGGTCCCCATCACCGCCATCACCGCGCAGTCACCCCGCTCGGAGAGGGCGTCGAGGGGCTGGCCCTGGCCCGGCCCGTCGAACTCCGGAGGGACACGGGCCATGCCGTAGAACGACGCCACGCGGTCGAAGCGGCCGACTGCGGACGCCTTCAAGGCGTACATCCCGCCCATGCAGAACCCGATGAGCCCCACATCGCGGCAGCCGGTGAGCTCCGCCGCGGCGGTGAGGTCTGCGAGGATCGACGTGTCGTCGAGGTCGCGCAGGGCAGCGGCCCTGCGCTCGAAGCCGTCCGGCGAGTCCGCACCGGGCAGCACCTGGCCGGGGAAGGGCTCGATGCTCACGATCGACCAACCGGTGCGGGCAGCCAGGTCGTGGCACATCTGCTCGAAGAGCGGGCGCAGCCCCCAGATGTCGGGGACCACCACCAGGCCACGGTCGGCACCTTCGGAGTGCACGAGGAACGCGTCGGTCCCACTGGGCAGTCGGGTGTGCAACGGGCCCTCCTGAGGATCAGCTGTAGCGGTCGAGGATCGACGACTCGGCGATGCGCGCCAACGCGTCCTTCACCGTACGCGCCAGGTGCTCGCTGATGCCGGGGATCTCCGCCAGCTCCTGCACCGACGAGCGCGAGAGCTTCTCGAGGGTGCCGCAGTGCTCCACCAGCTTCTCGGCGTACTCGGGTGGGAGCCGGGGGATCCGCGCCAGCATCCGGTGGCCACGGGGCTGGATGGAGGAGTCGAGGTCGTCGGTCTGACCGGCGAGGTGCAGCGCGTGCGCCACCTCCTCCGGGTCGAGGAGCTCGTCGATCTCGATCTCCGAGAGGGTCTCGATGGCCTGCTCCAGGTCCCAGGTGACGTCGGACTGGAAGTAGTCGAGGACCACCAGGCGCCGCTCGTCCTCCACGCCGGCCATCAGCTCCCGCAGCTGGAGCCGTACGAGACGACCGTCGGTGCCGAGCTCCACGAGGTACTGCTCGATCTCCTCGGAGATGCGGGCCACCAGCTCGGCACGCTGCAGCAGGCTGACCACGTCGCGCAGGGTCACCAGGTCCTCGACCTCCAGGGCCGTGAGGCTGGTCGACTCCTCGTCGAGGCGCTGCTTGTAGCGCTCGAGGGTCTGCAAGGCCTGGTTGCAGCGGCTGAGGATGCTGGGGATGGGTTCCAGCTGGTAGCGGGCGTTCTTGGTGTAGACGGTCACCACCGCCATGTCCTCGGAGACCGACAGCACCGGCACGCCGATGCTGCGGGCCACCCGCTCCGCCGTGCGATGTCGGGTGCCCGTCTCCTCGGTGGGCACGTTCGGGTTGGGCACGAGGTGGACGTTGGCCCGGGCGATGTAGCTGCAGTCCGGGGTGAGCACGATGGCACCGTCGGTCTTCGCCAGCTCGGACAGGCGCTGCGGGGAGAAGGCAGCGTTCACCAGGAAGCCGCCGGAGGAGATGTTGAGCACCTCCGGGCCGTCGCCGATCACGATGAGGGCACCCATGCCTGCCTTCAGGATGCGATCGAGGCCCTCGCGCAAGGGCTGGCCGGGCGCGACCATGGCCAGCGCGCTCATCAGCTCCTTGTTGCGGCGGTCCGCCATCCGGTCAGTGTAGGGCGACACCACGTCGGAGGACGGTGGGACGGCCTGACTCGTCCAGCTCGGAGGCGCGTCCATCCCCGACTACCCTCGCGAGGGAATCGAGGGTTGGGATGCCCAGGAGCCCCCCGTGGCGGTCCGACCGGGGCAGATGGGGTGGACCCGACGCCACCGAGGTGGTCCGGTGGCGTCACCCTGGAGGTCCGCGGCGTCCGCTCAGGCGGGGTGGAACAGCGCTGCCAGCTCGAACACCACCCAGGCACCGCATCGGGAGCAGTCGACGTCGTCGCCGTAGCAGCAGTACGGGGTGGTGAAGCGATCGCCGTCCAACCACAGGGGGAGGATGTGCTGGCGTGGCAGGCAGCCGGCGGTGACCGCCGGAGCGTGCTCGGGTGACATGAGCTCGAGCGCCCTGTGCCGGTTGCGGACGAACTCCGGGTGCTCCGCCTTCAGCTCCTGCACCTCCTCCACCGCCGCCATGCGGTCCTCGAGGGTCGGCCAGCACAGCTCCGGGGCCTCGTCGAGCGACGGCACGGCGAAGCTGAAGGTCATCCACTCGGCCCGCGTGCCCCGGAGCAGGTCGACCAGCTCGCGGAGGTGGCCCTGGTTCACCGGGGTGACGGTGCACTGGACCTGCACCGGGGAGGAGAAGTCCTCGGGAAGGCCGGCGAGCCCGGCCATCACCCGTTCGAAGGTGCCGTCACCGCGAACGACGTCGTTGAGCGGCGGGGGCCCGTCCAGCGACACGACGTAGAGGGCGGACTCTCCCAGATCGAGCAGGGGGCGGGTGCCGTTGGTCGTGATCGTGTTCTCCTCGAACAGCTCCACCCCCCGACGGATCAGCTCGGGGCGCAGCAGCGGCTCGCCACCCATCCACAGCATCCGGCGGATGCCGTGGCGGTCCCGGAGGGTCTCCAGCAGCTCCAGCACCTCGTCGTCGCCGGGCTCGCCACGGGGGCCGAGCGACTCGTTGGGGTTGTCGTCGCGATAGATGAAGCAGTGGGCGCAGGACAGGTTGCAGCGGTTCGTGACGTTGACGATCGCCGCCGGATACGGGTCACCCGGGCCCCGCCCGTGGTCGTAGCGGACCCGCTCCGCCACCTGCACCGCTCAGCCCTTCCGGCTCGGGTGCCGCCCGACGAAGAACGTGGACAGCCCGTTGGCCACGTCGTGGCACTCCACCTCGAAGCCGGCCGCCCGCACGTGGTCCGCGATCTCCGCCTTGCGGTAGAGCGCGCGCCCCTCCCCCATCATCATGTCGGTGAGCGCCAGCCGCTCCGGCTGACCGGGCATCACCGACCAGTTCTCCCGCAACGGCTCCCACACCACCAGCATCCCGTGGGGCGGGATCACCTCGGCGGCCTTGCGCAGGTACGACACGGCGTGCTCGGGCCCGCAGTAGGCGAACTTGCGGGCCAGGAACACGAGGTCGTAGGTCTCGTGCGCACCCCAGCGATCCTCGTCGGCGTCGCCGGAGTTCTCGATCACCTCCGCCGGCTCGGGCACGCCCCAGTGCTCCAGCGCCGAGGGCAGCTCGGCGATCAGCTGGGGCAGGCAGGACACGGTGAGCTCCACGTCGGGCTTCGCCTCGAGCACCGCCCTGGCGAAGCTCACCCCGACCGTGCCGGCGATCATGCGCTCCACCCCGCTCAGGTCGAGTCGGCCGACGAGCTCCTCCGAGGGTCCCCGCAGCAGAGCGGTCGACCAACGCACGTAGGCGCCGGTGAGGGGGTTGGCCTCGTTGTAGACGCGCAGGAGCGGGTGGCCCTCACCGCTGCGGGTGGCCTCGGCGAGCTCCCCCCACGACGCCCACGACCCCTGCATCACCTCCGCGTGGGCTCGCAGCACGTTCCAGTGGTCGTCGGAGGTCAGCTGACGCCCGATGCCGGCCAGCGCGAACGCCCCACCGTCGGCGCGCACCAGGCCGAGGGAGCACAGCGAGTCCAGCAGCACCTGGGTGTTGCACTCGGGCGCATCGATGGCCTTGGCCACCTCCGTGAGCCCCTTGGGGCCATCGGCCAGCGCATCGAGGAGGCCGAGCTCCATGGCGGCGCCGATGGCGGCCGCGTCCTTGTAGCCCTCGACCGCCTGCAGGAACCGCAGCGATCCGACCAAGCGGCGCAGCGGGTTGCGCTCGGGTAGGACGCGCAGCGCCCGGTCCGCCAGCGCCACGTTCGCCTCGACGGCCCGACCGGCCAGCTCCATCAGGTTCATCTGGTCCCCCCCACGTCACGATCGGCCACCCCCGTGACCAGACCCTGGATACTCTGGCGACCGTATCAAGTGATGTGCGGTCGAGTCACGAGGGGGGACATGCACGACGCCTACGACGTGATCGTGGTGGGGGCGGGCATGGGCGGCGCGTCGTGTGCCGCCCTGTTGGCCAGACGCGACCACCGCGTCCTGCTGGTGGAGCGCAACGCCGTGGCCGGAGGCAAGGCGATGACGCTCCGCTCCGGTGACTTCGCCTACGAGCTGTGGCCGGTGGTGAGCGGTCCCAGCGTCGGTTCGCGCTTCGAGACGTTGCTGGAGGAGCTCGGTGCCACCGACCGGGTGGACCTGCTGTGCCCCGACGCGGTGATGGAGTTCATCTACCACGACGGCCGCGACCGCCGGCACATGGTGGGCGCTGCCAACCCCGCCGGTGCGGACCCCACGGCGGTGCTCGGCCTGCTCGACCTCGGCGAGGCCGACCTGCCCGCCCTGCTGTCGTTGATGACCGACATGGGCTCGCTCGACGACCGAGCCCTCACCGAGCTGGAGGGCACGACCTTCTCGGCCTACCTCGACCGCTTCGAGCTGCCGCAGTCGATGCGCAGCTGGTTCGGCATCCAGTCGAACATCATCTTCGTGGTGCCGATCGACGAGCTGGACGCCGCGGAGGCCATCCTCACCCTGCGCGACTTCGGCGTGGGTGGTGCCGGGCGGTACCACGCCGGGGGGTACGGGCGCGTCGCCGAGGTCTGCTGCGAGGTCGTGAGCGCCTGCGGAGGCGACGTGGAGCTCGGCGCCGGCGTCGAGCGGATCCTCGTCGAGCGCGGGGCCGTCCGCGGTGTGCGGCTCTCCGACGGCCGACAGGTGGCGGCGCCGATCGTGGTGTCCAACGCCGGCATCCAGCCCACCGTGCTGGCGCTGACGGGCGAGGACGCGTTCGACCCGGAGTACGTGACGAGCGTGCGGACGCTGCGGCCGAGCCGGGCGATCGTGGGCCACCGCTACGTGATGCGCGAACCGTTCTTCGAGCGCGGTGCCTACTTCACCTTCAGCGACGACAACTACCTCACCGCGGAGCGCTTCGCCGCCATGCGCGACGGGTGGCTGCCCGAGGAGGTGGCGCTGTTCAACGTGGTGCCGTCCAACTACGACCCCACCCTGGCGCCGGACGGACAGCAGATGGCGCTCGTGGGGACCTTCTGCGACCCCGACGTCGACCTGCCCTACCTCGAACCGCTGCTGGAGCGGGTGCACGAGTCGATGGAACGGGTGTGGCCGGGCTTCCACGACGCGGTCGAGTCCTCGGTGCCCTACGGCACCCTGCAGGTCTCTCGGGCCAGCCGCGATGCGGTGTTGCCGGGACAGGGAGGCGAGTGCATCGGTCTGGCCCAGGTGGTCGGCCAGTGCGGACGTCACAAGCCCTCGGCACGTTCGCCGCTGCCGGGGCTGTTCTACGTGGGCTGCGACGCCGGAGGCCACGGCTGCGGCACGCACCAGGCCGTCGACTCCGGGATCAACGTCGCCGACCTCGTGCACGCGCTCACGACCGAGCCCGCCATGCCCTGAACGCCACCACCAGCGCGGCCAGCACCAGCACCACACCCGTGGCAGCGAGAGCCCACACCAGCGGTTCGATCCGTGCGGCGTCGGCCTCCAGGCGCTCCTCGGCGGGAGTCCCTCCGGTGAGCGCCACTCGGGCGGTGTCGGATCCGCCCTCGGGCACGCTGAGGGTCACCACCAGCTCCCCGGCATCCGGTCCGGCGGCACCCATCGCCGCCAGCTCCTCGGGGGTCCATCCCAACGGCTGGCCGTCCAGCACGGCAGTGAGGGCATCGTCGCCGAACTGGGCAGGGTCGCCGCTCACCTCCACCGTGGTGGTCATCTCGTAGGTGGTCCGCCCGAAGCTGTCACCGACCTCGTACCCCGTGCCGGAGAAGACCGACGTGCCGTCCCCGCCGGTGCCGACCTCGTCGAGCACGGCCGCCAGCTCGTCGCCGTCGCGGAAGGTCCTGGTGCCCGCCACCCTCAGGCCGCCGCCGTCGAGGGACTCGACCTCGCCGATCGCCCATCCCGCCTCGACCAGGTCGGCGAGCACCAGGCGGTCGGGTCCACCGAGGGCCGTGGCGGCTTCGGCGTCGAGCTCCACGGTCACCGTGACCTCTCCTGAACCGTCCTCCTCGCCGACCACGTCGACGCTCACCACCGTGCGGCACCCGCCCAGCACCACGACGGCGGCCAGGGCGAGCACCGCCCGAAGGGCCCTGGACCTCGTTCCGACGACACCGACAGCCACCCGGCGAAGCTACCCGCTGGGCTTCACGCCTCCGCGCCCTGGCGACCTCGCACGACGCCGCCCCGCTCGGCGTGGTATCCCTTCGGCCCATGGCCGATGCGACCCCACCCACCGCGGACCCCGACCTCACCGCCCTGATGGCGTTGCGGGTGTGGACCTACAAGCAGGGCGAGGTGGTGTCGCTGATGATCCACCTCGGTGACCGCCTGGGGCTCTACCGAGCCATGGCCGACAGCGCGGTGCTGAGCGCGGACGATCTGGCCGAGCGCACCGGGCTGCACCCCCGGTGGCTGCTGGAGTGGCTCCGGAGCCAAGCGGGGGCGGAGCTGCTGGAGACCGACGACGGCGAGAGGTTCCGGCTCTCGCCCGAGGCCGTGGCGGTGCTGGCCGAGGAGGACACCAGCCTGTTCTTCGCCGCCGGGGCGTTCCACGGAGGGGTGGCGCCACCCGAGGTGGTGGACCGGCTGGCCGAGGCGTTCCGCACGGGCATCGGTCTCAGCTACGACGACCTCGGCCCCTCTGCTGCCCACGGCGTGGAGCGTCAGCTCGCCCCGTGGTCGAAGCTGGCGCTGGTGCCGACGATCCTGCCCCGGCTCGACGGTGTGGTGGACGAGCTGGAGGCCGGCGCGCACGTGGCGGACGTTGGTTGTGGGGCGGGGGTGGCGCTGCTGACCCTGGCCGAGGCCTTCCCGTCGTCGACCTTCGAGGGGTGGGACCCGTCCCAGCACGCCGTGCACCGAGGCCGCACCGCCGCGTCGGAGCGCGGCCTCACCAACGTGAGCTTCCACGTGGCGGAAGCAGCAGAGCTGCACGAGCAGCCCACCTTCGACCTGGTGCTGAGCTTCGACTGCCTGCACGACATGACCAACCCCGCCGGCGCGGCGGCCGCCGTGCGGCGCGCCCTACGTCCCGACGGCACCTGGCTCATCAAGGAGGTGCGGGCCGGCGAGACGTGGGCGGACAACCAGCGCAACCCGGTGGTGGCGATGATGTACGGCACCTCGGTAGCCACCTGCATGTCCTCTGCGCTGTCGGAGCCCGGCGGTGCGGGCCTGGGCACCCTGGGGCTGCACCGAGGGCTGCTGGAGCAGATGTGCCGCGACGCCGGGTTCACCCGCTTCGAGGTGCACGACGTGGGCGACCCCGCCAACCTCTACTTCGAGGTCCGTCACTGAATACTGGCTTCTGCGAGGATCTCGGCCCAGGAACCGGTGCCACGCGAGTGAACATCGGCACATCACTTGCTCTCTGCGACGTTCGATGGTGAGCTTCGACCCGAGGCGGGCCCGTTCGGGCGGACCACGAAGGAGGCGCACCGTGACGAAGAGGCTCGCGGGCATGGCGATCGCGCTCCTCGCCGCCATCCCCGCGTGCGGTGACGTCGACCCGGCGACACGCACCGGGGAGACCTCCATCACGGTGTCGGCGGCCAGCTCCCTCGCCGCCGCCTTCGAGCAGATCGGCCGGGACTTCGAAGCCGCCGACCCCGGCGTCTCGGTGACGTTCAACTTCGACGCCTCCTCGGCGCTGGCAACACAGATCGTCGAGGGCGCACCCGCCGACGTGTTCGCCTCAGCAGACGAGGCGAACATGACCGAGCTCACCGACGAGGGCTTCATCGCCGGAGAGCCGGAGGTGTTCGCCCGCAACCGGCTGGTGATCGTGACCAAGCCGGGCAACCCGGAGGGGATCGAGGGGCTGGCCGACCTGGCCACCGCCGGGACCATCTCGCTGTGCGGACCCGAGGTCCCCTGCGGCCGCTACGCCCAGCAGGCCCTGGAGTCCGCCGGTGTGGAGATCCTCGAGACCAGCGTCACCCGGGGCCAGAACGCCGGGGCGACGCTCACCGCCGTCTCCGAGGGCGACGCCGTGGCCGGCATCGTCTACGCCAGCGACGCGCGAGGGGCAGGCGAGGCCGTCACCACGGTGGAGATCGCCGAAGCCGAGGAGGTGGTGGCCACCTACATGATCGGGGTGACCACCGACGCCGACCCCGACACCGCCGAGGCGTTCGTGGACTGGGTGCTGAACGACGACGGCCAGGCGGTGCTGGCCGAGCACGGGTTCCTACCCCCAGCCTGAGACCGGACCCCTCACGTCAGTCGCCGGTGCCGAAGAGCGAGTGGTAGACGCCGAGCTCCGTCGTCCCGTACCTGATAGCGCATCCTTGGACCTGGCGATCGCCGACCACGACGGCCTCGGACAGCGAGTAGTTGGGGATCATCCAGGTCTGCTCGCCCACGTAGCGACCGGGGAAGGCCGCACGGGCGACCTCGTCACCCGAGGCGTTCTCCACCTCCACGCCGTCGCCCGTCCCGCTGGTCAGCGACACACCATCAACCAGGCCTGCGTAGGCACCGCTGGATGCCACACCGAAGTGCTCGACAGCCCCGTCGGGGGTGACCCTGGCAAGCACGGGCACCCCCTGCTCGGGCCCCGGCCCCTCGACCTCCACGAACCCTCTCAGGTCCAGCAGGTAGAAGGAACCTCCGTCCACCAGCAACGAGCCGGCCAGCGGCATCTCCGGCAGCTCCACCACCGGCGTGGTGATCCCACCCTCGCCGATGCTCACGATCTTCGTGCCGTCCTCTCCCAGGGAGAGCCCGTACAGCCGGCCGCCGTCACCTCGGGTGACCGAGACGAGCGGCCGGTCGAGGGCCACCGAGGTGGGGCCGCCGCCGTCGGAGTGCAGCACCGACCCGACGGTGCCATCCGCTTCCGAAGACGCGGTCACGATCCAGACCGTCTCCCCCCCCGAGACGAACCCGTCGACGGCCTGCACCGTCCTGCTCGAGATGAGCCACTTCGCCCGAGGGTCGGAGATCTGCTCCGGCGCTTCGGTGAGATCGGGGCAGCCATCGGGGCGTGTGCTCCTGGCGACGAACTCGGCGATGCCGCCCGGCGCTTCTTGGACGGCCTCTGCCACCTCAGTCGACTCGGTGGTGCTCGCCTCCTTCCCGTCATCACGCTCCGAGCTCCCGCTGCCGGCATCGTCGGAGCACCCCTGGACCAGCGACGCCACCACGACCAACCCCACCACCTGCACAAACCTGACACGACGCTGCTGCGCTCCGGTGTCGAGCTTCACTGCATCTCCTCCTCTTCTTCGTCTTCCTCGATCTGCCAATGTTCTGCCCCGGGTATGCAGGCCCGGGGCAGACCACAGGAGGTCAGCCGACAGCGTCGGGATCCGGTCCCCAGACAGAGGCCGGGACGACCTCACAGCGACGACTCGCAGGGTTCGCTCCCCCGGGCGGCCCAGCAGTAGCGGCCGTTGTGCCTGAGGGATCCGCCATCTCGACGAACTCGATCGAGCGCACCCTGAACGACCCCACGAGCTGGATGCCGTCAGCCGTCTCGTCGAAGACGAGCTCCCCGCTGCCGACCGCATCCACGACGGCCTCACCGGTTTGCGGATCGAACACGAACCGGAACGAGCGGAAGTCGTCGGTGCTGCCACTTCCCTTCGCCGTGAAGACCGTCGCCATGAGCCGACCAGCGGCCGTTGCGCGAACGTCCTTCACCGCCGCCCATCGATCGCCGTCGACCATGGAAGCGAGGTCGGTCAAGCGTATGAGCTCACCGCTCGGCGACATGTACCAGACGTCCACTTGGTCGGCGAACTCGCCTGAGGACCGCTGGAGCATGGTGACCAGCGCGCCGCCACCGGCCAACGCCTCGACTTCGCGTGGTGCGATCACGCCGCCAGGGAGCGGTAGGTCGGCGAGATCACCGTTCGCCAGGGCCCGCACGAGTCGGGAGCCGCTCTCGCCCTCGATCACGGCGAGATCCTCACCGGGGATCGCGCCCGAGGTGAGATCGTGGACCTCTCCGGGCACCCTCACCGAGGCACCGCCAATTCGGATCAGGTCGTCGCCGTCGGCGTCGGTGACCGTCGTACCCGAATCGCTGGCCGACACCGTGTGGGCACCTTCGGCGTTCGCTCGGGCCGAGCTCGCAGCAGTCGTGGTGCCGGCCGATGGTTGCCCGGCCGCGCACGAATGGATCGACATGGCATCCGAGGCCAGCTCGGCGAGCCCGGCCGCTTCGATGGCCGGCACGTCTGCCGGCACCGCGATGGGCTGCGGCGCCGGCTGCGATGGACTGCCGGCCAACGGCGCCTGCACGAAAGCCGCCGGCGGGACCCCGGCGCTCGACGGCGCGATGTCGACCGTCGGGGACTCCTCGGAACCACGACCCAGGAGCACCAGAGCGGCAACGAGCAGGCAGACGAGAAGCCCGCTGGACAGGGGAAGCACGAAGCGTCTCATCAGTAGCCCTCCACGTACTGGAAGTGCATGGGATCGGACCAGCCGTTCGAGGCCCACCGGCCTCACCAGCTGGCCTGTCGGTGTGCAGGCCGAAACGACCAGCCCCAGCAGAACAGCCCCATTGCCAACCAGGGAACGGCAGATCTACGCGAGTAGACAGACATGCCGACGCCCCCCTTCCTCACCCCCCCGGATCTGAAGATCCGGTCCCTAAGGAGAGGCATCAGCGATTGTCTACCAGGCTGGTCCGGCCCGCGCCGCGGATCATGAACGACACTCCGACCGAGCCCCCATCTGGCAGGTGTCAGCTACGCCGGTGTGGTCCCACACCTGCCAGTTCGAGACGGGGGTCGGGGGGCGGGGCGGGTTCGAGCGCTCAGTCGCCGGTGGCGGCGAGCTCCTCCACCGGGGGCGGCACGAAGCCCTCCTCGGCGCGGAACACGATGTGGGGCTCGCCGTCGTTGTCCGGGTCGGGCTCCACGTCGACCACGATGGTCTGCCCGGCGCGGAACTCCTTCCACAACAGGCGCTCCGAGAGCGGGTCCTCCACCAGGCGCTGGATGGCACGACGCAACGGGCGGGCACCGAGGGTGGGGTCGTAGCCCCGCTCGCCCAGCAGAACCTTGGCCGCCTGGGTGATGTCCAGACCCATGCCCTGGCCGGCGAGCTGGTCGGTCACCCGCTTGATCATCAGGTCGACGATCTGGATGACCTCCTCCTGGCTGAGCTCGTGGAACACGATCACCTCGTCGATGCGGTTCAGGAACTCGGGCCGGAAGTGCTGCTTGAGGGCGTCGTTGACCTTCTCCTTCATCCTCTCGTAGGAGACGGCCTCGTCCCGCTTGGAGAAGCCGACGTTGGCCTTGCGCAGATCGGCGGTGCCCAGGTTGGAGGTCATGATCAGCACGGTGTTGCGGAAGTCGACCGAGCGGCCCTGGGAGTCGGTGAGGCGGCCCTCCTCCAGGATCTGCAGCAGGACGTTGAAGACGTCGGGGTGCGCCTTCTCGATCTCGTCGAAGAGCACCACGGAGAACGGCTTGCGGCGCACCGCCTCGGTGAGCTGGCCGCCCTCCTCGTAGCCCACGTAGCCCGGGGGTGAGCCCACCAGCCGGCTGACGGTGTGCTTCTCCATGTACTCCGACATGTCGAGGCTGATCATCGCCTGCTCGTCGCCGAAGAGGAACTCCGCCAGGGTCTTGGCCAGCTCGGTCTTCCCCACGCCCGAGGGGCCCAGGAAGATGAACGACCCCGAGGGGCGCTTCGGGTCCTTGAGGCCGGCCCGGGTGCGGCGGATGGCCTGGGAGACGGCCTTGATGGCGGCCTCCTGGCCGATGACCCGACGATGCAGCTCGTCCTCCATGCGGAGCAGCTTGGTGGTCTCCTCCTCGGTGAGCTTGTAGACGGGGATGCCCGTCCACAACGACAGCACCTCGGCGATGCCCTCCTCGTCGACCTCGTCGAAGAGGTCGACGCCCGAGGCCCGCATCTCGACGTCCTTCTCCTCCTTGCGGGCCAGCAGCTCCTTCTCGCGGTCGCGCAGGCGGCCGGCAGCCTCGAAGTCCTGGGACTCCACGGCCTCCTTCTTCTTGGCCACCACATCGGCGAGCTCGTTCTCGATCTCGCGGTAGTCGGGAGGGGTCTGCATGCGGCGGATCCGCAGACGGGAGCCGGCCTCGTCGATCAGGTCGATGGCCTTGTCGGGCAGGAAGCGGTCGGAGATGTAGCGGTCGGCCAGGTTGGCGGCGGCCACCAGCGCCTGGTCGGTGATGGTGACCCGGTGGTGCTGCTCGTAGCGCTCCCTCAGGCCCTTGAGGATCTCGATCGTGTGGGCCACGGAGGGCTCGTCGACCACGATCTTCTGGAAGCGCCGCTCGAGGGCAGCGTCCTTCTCGAGGTGCTTGCGGTACTCGTCGAGGGTGGTGGCGCCGATGGTCTGCAGCTCGCCGCGGGCCAGCATCGGCTTGAGGATGCTGGCGGCGTCGATGGCGCCCTCGGCCGCACCGGCACCCACGAGGGTGTGGATCTCGTCGATGAAGAGGATGATGTCGCCGCGGGTCTTGATCTCCTTGAGGACCTTCTTCAGGCGCTCCTCGAAGTCGCCCCGGTACCGCGAGCCGGCCACCAGCGCGCCGAGGTCGAGGGTGTAGAGCTGCTTGCCCTGGAGGGTCTCGGGAACGTCGTTGGCGGCGATCGCCTGAGCGAGGCCCTCCACGATGGCGGTCTTGCCGACACCGGGCTCGCCCACCAGCACCGGGTTGTTCTTGGTGCGGCGGCTGAGCACCTGCATCATCCGCTCGGTCTCCCGCTCACGACCGATGACGGGGTCGAGCTTCTTCTCACGGGCGAGCTGGGTGAAGTTGCGACCGAACTGGTCGAGCACCAACGAGCCGGAGGCCGACTCGCCGGAGCCGCCGCCGGCGGTGGCCTTCTCCGAGCCGGGGGGCGCCTGACCGCCCTGGGTGGGTTGGGAACCCGGGTAGCCGCTGAGGAGCTGGATCACCTGCTGTCGCACCCGCGAGAGGTCGGCGCCCAGCTTCACCAGCACCTGGGCGGCCACGCCCTCGCCCTCGCGGATGAGCCCGAGGAGGATGTGCTCGGTGCCGATGTAGTTGTGGCCGAGCTGGAGGGCCTCCCGCAGCGAGAGCTCGAGGACCTTCTTGGCCCGGGGGGTGAAGGGGATGTGGCCCGACGGGGATGACCCGCCCTGGCCGATGATCTCCTCGACCTGCTGGCGCACAGCCTCCAGGGAGATGCCGAGCGACTCCAGCGCCTTGGCCGCGACGCCCTCGCCCTCGTGGATCAGACCCAGGAGGATGTGCTCGGTGCCGATGTAGTTGTGGTTGAGGAGGCGAGCCTCCTCCTGAGCGAGAACGACGACCCGGCGGGCCCGGTCGGTGAACCGTTCGAACACGGCGATCCTCCAAGAAAGGTGTCTCGCCAGTCTAACCCCGGAGGCCCCGCTTACATTCTCGCTCCACCGGGCGATCCTGCCCGGTGGGGGGCCGGAGAACCCAGCGCCGATCGGCCGGGACCAGGGGACCACCCGGCCCGCTCCATCGTGACCGATGGCATGCCGCGACCCTCACCGGCCCGACAGAAGGCTTCGCGCGACCAAGATGTACGCTCGGAAGCCGTGGCAGGCCAGAACCCCCTCCAGGTCATGCCCTCGATGCTCGGTGACCTCCAGCGTGTCGAGGACGAGCTGCTGGCCTCCGTGCGCACCGACGACCCGTTCCTCACCGAGATCGCCTCCCATCTGATCCACGCCGGCGGCAAGCGGGTCCGACCTGGCTTCTGCATGGCTGCGGCAGCCACGGCCCTCAGCTTCGACACGCCCGCCAGCGCCGAGGCCGTCACCGGAGGGGTCGCCGTGGAGCTGGTGCACCTGGGATCGCTCTACCACGACGACGTCATGGACGAGGCCGAGGTGCGACGAACCGTCGACAGCGTGAACGCCCGCTGGGGGAACCTGAAGGCCATCCTGGCGGGGGACTTCCTGCTGGCCCGCGCCTCGGAGCTGGCCGCCGGGCTGGGGGTGGAGGTGGCAGCGCTGCTGGCGGCCACCATCGGCCGGCTGTGCGAGGGCCAGCTGCTGGAGCTGCGCCACGCGTTCGACGTCGATCGCACCATCGAGGACTACCTCCGCTCGATCGACGGCAAGACCGCCTCCCTCCTGGGCGCTGCCTGCCGCATCGGCGGCATCGTCGCCGAGCTGCCGTCCGCGCACGTGGCCGCCCTGTCGACCTTCGGCACGTCCTACGGCATGGCCTTCCAGCTGGTGGACGACGTGCTCGACCTGGTCTCCACCGAGGCTGCGCTGGGGAAGCCGGCGGGCCACGACCTCGAGGAGGGCGTCTACACCCTCCCGGTGCTGTACTCGTTGCAGGGCCCGCGGGGCGGCGAGCTGCGCGACATGCTCGGCCACCCACCCGATGCCACCACGCGAGACCGGGCGATCGAGCTGGTGCGCGACGGCGACGGCATCGACCGCACGATCGCCCGGGCACGTGCGTTCGCCGAAGCGGGTCGCGCCGCGCTGTCCAGCCTTCCCGACAGCCCGGGGGTGACCGGGCTCAGCGCTGCGGCGGACTACCTCGTCGACAGCGTCGAGGCTGCTGCCGCCTGACGCGCCGCAGCCGACCCGACAGCAGCCGGGAGCGGCTGGGTCACATGAGCTTCTGGCTGCCGACGGCCTCGTGGCGGTGCACGTCCGTGCCGAGGATCGTCAAGGACCCCATCACGCCGAGGAACTCGGCCATGTGGGGGGTGCCCATGTGGGCGGCCAGAGCGTCGTCGTCGACCCACTCCTCGTAGACGCGCAGCACGCCGGCCTCGGCGGGATGCTTCCAGAAGCCGTAGGTGATGTTGCCCTCCTCGGCGAGGGTGGCCTCGACGAGCGGACCGGCGGCCTCGAGGGCCTTGGCCTCGTCGGCAGGGTCGACCTGGATGATTCCGGAGACGATCAGCATGAGGCGGCACCATAGCGCCGGGATCGGGAGCCGGCCGCCTCACCCGGGCGGTGTGGCCCCATTCACAGACGCTCGAGGATCTGGGTGACGATCGAGCCGACCGCCTCGTCCCTCGGCATGGGGAACGTCCCGTCGTCGAAGAGCGCGAGATCGACGACGTACGGCCCGTGCTCGACGACCATCCTGAACTGGTACGGGTAGCTCACCCCGTCGAAGGTGGCACCCGCCCTCATCCAGGTGTTGTAGGTGACCGACGGGGCGAGGTGCTGGTTGAGGAGCAGGTCGCGCTGCACCACTCGGAAGTCCTCGTCGAACGACGCGGGACCGAACGTGGCCATCCCGTCGCAGCCGCTCTCCCTCACACCGGTGGCCAGCGAGATGGCGGTGTAGAGCTCGTGAGCTTCCTCCTCGGAGGCCAGACGACCCACCGCGGCCTGGACGCGACCCCCGGGCCAGAGCACCCCCCGCTCCCACAGGGCGTCGAGCTGCAACTCGTGTGTCATCATCCCGCGGCAGTGATCCGGGCTGGCCGGATTGAACGCCTGGTACCGGAACCGGGCGGGCAGGCCGACGAGGACGAGCCCGTAGTAGGGGAGCTCGGCGATCTCGGTCGATCGCGGGGCCAGCGACAGGAAGATCAGCGACTCCTCGCGCAGGGCCTCCGCGAGCTCCGAGGACTCGTCCGTGGCCCCCTCGACCACCTCGACCCCCGGTTGGACGCCCGCCACCCTGGAGGTGGGGAGGGTCGTCGACGTGGACGGTTCCCCCACGGAGCTCGAGGGAGAGGTGGACACCGAGGCGACCGCCGACGTGTCGGGACCAGCCCGCACGTCGCGGTCATCGCCCGGTCGGGGCAGCAGCCAGGCGACGGCGGCGACGACCAACAGGCTCGCCACGCCGACCGGGACCATCCACCACCGGCGGGGTCGGTCACGAACCCCGAGGGTGATCCTGGCCGGCAGCACCACCTCGGCGTCGAGGTGGTCGATGTCGACGGCATCGTCCAACGGAGCCATCACCGGCATCGGGGTCTGCGGGATCGCTTCGCATAGCTCGATCCCCCGCAACGCGTCCCCCATCTCGAGCGCGGAGGCCGGCCGCCGCTCCGGGCGCTCGTCCATCGAACGCTCGAGCAGCTCGCACAGCGCCGCAGGACCGAGGCAGTCGCGCATAGGACGGCGCTCTCCGTCGGCGATGCGACGCACCACCACCAGGGGCGAGTCGTCGGGGTCGCCGAACGCCGGGCGACCGTCGAGGAGCTCGAAGAGGCAGGCGGCCAACGCGTAGAGGTCGCTGGCGACGGACGGCTCCGCCCGCTCGAACAGCTCCGGCGCGGCGTAGAGGGGAGTGACGGCGGTGAGCGTGGACGCGGAGGTGCCGGCGGAGACCCGCGCGACGCCGAAGTCGCCCAGCACCGGTTGGCCCATCCGTCCGATCAGGATGTTGTGCGGCTTGATGTCGCCGTGCACGACGCCCTCGCGATGCGTGCTCTCCAGCGCGCCGGCCAGCTGCACGCCGATGCCCACGACCTCCTGCCAGGCGATCGGACCGGAGTCGGAGAGCTGGCCGGCGACGGTGCCCGCCGGCAGGTACTCGGTGACCAGGAACGGGCTGCCGTCCTCGAGGACCCCTGCGTCGAACAAGGTGAGGATGTTGGGATGGGAGGCGAAGCGCCCGAGGGTCGAGCACTCCGTACGGAAGAGCTTCTCCCGCGCGTCGTCCAGGGTGGGGTGCAGGACCTTCACGGCGACCTTCCGACCGAAGCGCTCCTGGGTGCCCAGGTAGACGACGCTCGACGCGCCTCGACCGAGCACGCCCTCGATCTTGACCCCTGGCACGCCTTCCCACATCAGCATGTCGTCGCAAGCCCCCCAACCAGGGCCCCTCCCCCTTCGCACCTCGACCCTCGTGGCCACAGGGTAGGGAGCCCACCACCAACATGAGAAATGCGTCGTGAACCCCTCGCAGGGCTCAGGGTGCCGACGCGCCCCCGTCGAGCAGCGCAAGGTCTGCCGGGGAGATCGCACCGACGTCCACCAGGTGCTCGACCAGCCGCAACCGGCGGTTCGAGGCGTGCTCGGTCATCCCGCCCTGCAGGCCGGAGACCCCGGCATCCGACAGACGGCCGCAGAGGTAGTCGAGCTTGCGGTTGAACTTGGTCAACGTCCACCCGAGCCTGCGGGCAACCTCGCGGTTCGGGGGCATCGACGCCGGCCACGCGGGGTCGCATCGCAAGAGGGGCTCCGCCATCGCCACGACCAGCAGGCGCTGCTCCGAGTTCAGCTCCACGGCACCGAACTGGATGGTGTCGGTGGCGGGTGCCGCCTCCACCCGCAGAGGAAGATCCGCGGCGAGCCTGCACGCCAGCTCGTAGTGGCACCGCCCGGCGACGAAGCGGACGTCCAGCTCACGCTGCACCATCGCCGCCTGCTGCCCCGAGGGGATCTCTCCCCTGGCCACACCCGCGGGATCGGCGATCACGAGCGAGATGCTGCGGCCCACGTTCTGCAACCACCACACGCCGTCGAGGTGCACGAACACGCCGAGCACGCGGTGCAGGTAGGGGTTCTCGGCGTCGATCACCAGATCCGCGTCCCGCCCGAAGGACAGCGCCCGGCCGGGGTTGACCGTCCGCGTGTCCTCGCCGAAGCTCACCAGCAGCAGGTCCTCGGCTGCCACGTCCGGAACGCCTCCCATGCTGCGATCGTAGACAGCCGGCGCGTGCGCGGCCCCCATGGAGGGGCTCGGCGATCTCAGCACCCCGGGTGCGTGGGCCATCCCAGCACCGGGCCCTCCACGCGGACCCGCACGCGATCGCCGACCCGCCATCGGGGTGCTCCGGCTGCGTCGACCCGGAGCACATCCGTCGAGCAGCGAACCCGGTAGCCGGTGCGCGCTCCGTGGTACTCGACCAGCTCCACGAACCCCGCGCGGGGTGCCTCGTCCTCCCCGGCTCCGACATCCCCGTCGGCGGCGAGCAGCAGCTGCTCCGGACGCAGACCGACGCGCACCTCTCCCTCCCGAGCCACCACGAGGGGGAGCCGGCCCAGGTCGGTGTCGACCCATGGACCGCCGGCATCGCCGGACACGACGTTCAGATCGCCGACGAAGCCGGCCGTCCACTCGTCGCACGGTCGCTGGTACAGCACCTCCGGGACGTCGAGCTGCCCGATGACGCCGTCGCGCATCACCGCGACGCGGTCGCCGAGCACGAAGGCCTCGTCGCGGTCGTGGGTGACGAGCACGGTGGTGACCCCCACCGCGAGGAGCAGCTCCTGCACGTCCGTCCGGACGCGCCCGCGCAGCGTCGGATCGAGGTTGGAGAACGGCTCGTCGAGCAGGAGCACCGACGGCCGCTGCGCCAGCGCCCTCCCCAGCGCCACCCGCTGCTGCTGACCGCCCGAGAGCGACGCGGGGGATCGTCCCTCGAAGCCCCGCAAACCCACCAGGTCGAGGGTCTCGGCGATGCGGGGCGACGACCGCCGCTGTCCGCGTGGCAGACCGAACCCGACGTTCTCGGCGACCGAGAGATGGGGGAACAGCGCCCAGTCCTGGAAGACCATGGCGACGTCACGGCGCTCCGGTTCGACCAGCTTCCCAGGAGCGCTCAACAGACGCCCGCCGACGCGCACCTCCCCGGACTCCGGTTCCTCGAGGCCCGCCAGCACCCGTAGCAGGGTGGTCTTGCCACACCCGCTGGGTCCCAGCAGGGCGAGGACCTCCCCGGAGCGCACGTCGAAGGACAGCCCTCGCAGCACCGGCGTTCCGCTGTAGCCGAGCACCAACGACTCGACCTCGACCGCGCCGGCTCCTCCCCGACCCGGGGAAGCCTCCGGCGGCTCAGTCGCCGCCGGACTCACCATCGACGCCGTCGCCGTAGAGCTCCCGCCCGACGGCCGCCCCGAGCATCGAGGGGTCCGCTGCCTCGGGGCGGAGGGTGGGGAACAGCACCACGTCGCGGATGGTGTGCACGTCCGCCAGGAGCATCACCAGGCGGTCGATGCCGATCCCCAGGCCCACGGTGGGCGGCAGCCCGTACTCGAGCGCCCGCAGGTAGTCGTGATCGAGCGCCATCGCCTCCTCGTCGCCGGCCTCACGCTGGGCGGCCTGCTGCTCGAACCGCTGACGCTGCACGTCGGGATCGGTCAGCTCGGAGAACCCGTTGGCCAGCTCCCGGCCCACCACGATGCACTCGAAGCGCTCCACCAGCCCGGGCTCGCTGCGATGCTCCCGCGACAGCGGCGACACCTCCTCGGGGTAGTCGAGCACGAACGTGGGCTGCCAGAGGTCGTGCTCGGTGGTCTTCTCGTAGATCTCGAGCAGCAGCTTGCCGGGACCGTAGGACGGCTCCCAGGGCACTCCGTGGTCGTCGGCGAGGGCACGCAGCTCCTCCAGGGACGTGTGGATCGAGATCGCACGACCCACCCGCTCGGAGGTGAGCTCCGCCATCGTCGCCCGCCGCCACGGCGTGGACAGGTCGACCTCCCGGCCGTCGTAGGAGATGGTGGTCGATCCGCACAGCTCCTCGGCGAGCGCCGACACCAGCTCCTCGGTCAGTCGCATGTGCTCGTGGTAGTCGCCGTAGGCTTCGTAGCACTCCAGCATCGTGAACTCGGGGTTGTGGCGGTTGGAGATCCCCTCGTTGCGGAACACCCGTGCGATCTCGAACACCCGCTCGAACCCGCCGACGACGAGTCGCTTGAGGTAGAGCTCCGGCGCGATGCGCAGGTAGAGCTGCATGTCGAGCGCGTTGTGGTGGGTGACGAAGGGCTTGGCCAGCGCCCCTCCGGGTATCGGGTGGAACACGGGGGTCTCCACCTCGAGGTAGCCGCGCGACTCCATGAACCGCCGGGTGATCGACAACAGGCGAGAGCGCAGCGCGAAGGTGCGACGGGCCTCCTCGGTGACCCAGAGGTCGAGGTAGCGCTGGCGGTAGCGGAGGTCGACGTCCGCGATTCCGTGGAACTTGTCGGGGAAGCTCCTGCGGGTGGGAGCCAGCAGGTCCCACCGGTCCACGCGCACCGACAGCTCTCCCCTCCTGGTGGTCATCACCTCCCCGCGCACGCCGATCCAGTCGCCGAGGTTGAGCTCGCAGAACTGCTCGAAGTCCGGGGTGGACGCTGCGGGGGCGAAGAGCTGGATCCGGCCGGTCGAGTCCGCCAGGGTGCCGAAGGCCAGCTTGCCCTGGACCCGCCGCAGCATGAGTCGTCCCGCGAGGGCGACGACCGCACCGGTCTCGGTCCCGGGCTCGAGGCCCTGGTGGGCGTCGGCGACCTGGGCTGCGCTGGAGTCGACGTCGTAGGAGTACGGCTGGTCGAACCCCCCGACGCGCGCCTCGTCGGGCCCGGTGGGATGGGCCGATGGGTCATGGGGGTGCGTGGGTTCAGGGTTGTTCACCGGACTGGTTCTTCTCCCAGATGAGCCGGAGGCCGTGCAGGGTGAGCCACGGCTCGTCGTACTCGATGGACTCGGTCACGGGCGCGATCAGGCTCGCCAGCCCTCCGGTGGACACCACCGTCGCCTCGCCGATGATGGCCTCGATGCGCCGGCACATGCCATCGATCATCTCCGACCAGCCGTACACCGCCCCCGACTGGATCGACTCCACCGTGGTCTTGCCGATCACGCTGCGGGGCTCCACCAGCTCGACCTGGCGCAGCGCGGCGGCACGGCCGTAGAGGGCGTCCATCGAGATCTCGATGCCGGGGAAGATGGCGCCGCCCATGTACTCCCCGGCGGCGGAGATCACATCGAAGGTGGTGGCGGTGCCGAAGTCCACGACGATGGTCGGCCCCCCGTAGAGGTCGTAGGCACCCACGGCGTTGGCGATCCGGTCGGCACCGACCTCCTTGGGGTTGTCGTAGAGCACGGACATCCCGGTGCGGACCCCCGCACCCAACACCACGGGCTCGACGTGCAGGTAGCGATCGCAGAGGCGCCGCAGCTCGTAGGTCACGTTGGGAACCCCGGAGGAGATGGCGATGCCCGCCACGTCCTGGACCGGATCCAGCTCGCGGGTCTCCAGGAGCTGTCGCAGGAGGAGCCACAGCTCGTCGCTGGTCCGCTCGGCGCGCGTCGCGAGCCGCCAGTGGTCGAGCAGCTCGTGGCTGCGGTTGCCGGAGTCGTACAGACCCACGACCGTCTGGGTGTTGCCGACGTCGATCACGAGCAGCAAGGCGGTTCTCCAGGAGGCTGCGGAGGTTGCACCACGGGGTGTGCACCGAGAGGTCCCTCCAGCATGACCGCGCCCGGGCCCGGTTGCACACCCTGGAGGTGGCGCCGCGGGAGCGACGCGACGCGACCGACCGCCACCGCGATGTCCCGGGGCGAGGGTCACCGCAGTGGCGGCCGGTCGATGGGAGCCACCGGGGGCTCCCGTCCGCCCTTCCTCTACCAGGTCGACCATACGCCTCCGCGGTGGCGACTCAACCCGATCTTCGATCCGCGGCGCGATTCGAGGCGCGAAGAGGTTGGGGTTTCTGCGGTCGACCGCAGATACTGACGAGATGGGAAGTAGGGAGGCACCGGAGGATCCGGTCGACGGCAACCGCCGCGGCCGCGCGACCCGTGACGTCCTGGTCGGCACCGGATGGGACCTGATCGATCGCCTGCGCCTCCGCGACCTGCTCGAGGCCGTCCCCGCCAGGAAGATCGCCGACGCCGCCGGTCGCAGCGAGCGCACCTTCGCCTACCACTTCCCCGACGCGCAGGAGTACTTCGATGCGCTGGTCTCCCAGCCGTGGCCCCAGGGGCCGTTCATCCGGGACCGCAACGAGTTCATCGATGCGGTGACCGGGGCGTTCGTGGCCGCCGAGGACGTGGAGCCCTTCGAGCTGATCGGCGCGATGGAGGGCGCCGACTGGCAGATCATCACCGACGACCCGAACCTCCGCCGGTTGACCCGGGAGCTGCTCGTGCGGTCACGGGTGATGGCCGAGCCGGGGTTGGCCGAGCGGCTGGCGCAATCGCTGTACCGCGACCACGAACCGCAGTTCCTCACGCTCTACGCCGCGGTGCTGGAGCGCATCGAGCGCGGAGTCCTCGACGGCTTCGACCTGCGGGAGATCAAGATGGTCCTCGAGGCGATCGCCGAGGGCCTCCAGATGCGCGCGCACGTGGATCCCGAGGCCGTGGCCGACACCCTGTCGACGCGTGCCATCCAGTGCACGGTGTACGCGCTCACCTGTGGCGCCGACGGCGAGATCCGCTCGATGCAGGACCTGAGGGCGGCCTACTCCCATGGCGGAGCGCTCGCGGATGTGGGAGAGCGGGAGGTCCGGTTGGCGTGCACGTGCCACGACCTCCTCGACGGGACGGCCGGCGAGCCCGCCACCTGGTCGGCGCTGGCTGCGCGGACCGGCCACGACGTCGTGGAGCTCCGACAGCGGTTCCCCGACCTCTCCTCGGTCCGGGCGCTGGCGTTCTCGGTGCACGTGGAGGAGATCCGCCGCGCCGCGACGCGCTTCGCCGAGGAGGACCCTCGTCGCGCGCTCGGCGACGGCATCTGCTGCCTGGTGCGACGCGCACGCGACGATCGAAGGTGCGCGACCGCCCTCGTTGCGCTGCGAGCGGCGGCCGCGACCGAGGCCCTCGCGAACGTCGCGTCGCTGGTGCCGATCGGTGCGGCGCTCGCCGCCGGTGGCCCGCAGGACGACCCGTCGTCGGTCGCGCCCGGCGAGCTCGAGGTGATGGTCGACGTGGCGATGGCCCTGGCGCTGGGACAGCCGCGCCTCGCCCCCGCGGCGATCGCCGAGCGGGTGCTGCGGATCGCAGAGCTCAGCTGAGGTCGAGGCCGAGGTCGAGCACGGGCGCCGAGTTGGTGATCGCCCCCACGGAGATCCGGTCCACGCCGGTGGTGCTGTAGGTGCCGATGGTGCCGAGGGTGATCCCCCCCGACACCTCCAGCAGCGTGCGACGGGCCATGCCCCCCTGGCGGACCTCGGCTGCGGCCACGCAGGCCCGCACCTGCTCGGGCGACATGTTGTCGAGCAGGATCGCGTCCGCCCCGGCCTCCAGCGCCTCGACGCACTGCTCGAGCGAATCGCACTCCACGTGGACCGTGCGCGCCGGCCAGCGGTCGCGGGCGCGGGCCACGGCCTCGGTGATCCCGATGCCGCCGAGGTGGTTGTCCTTCACCAGCAGCCAGTCCGACAGGTTGCCCCGATGGTTCCGGCCACCGCCTGCACGCACCGCGGCCTTCGCCAGCGAGCGCAGCCCCGGCACCGTCTTGCGGGTGTCCCACACGCCTGCGGTGCCACCCCCCTCGGCGGCCGCCGCCACGTAGCGGGCGGTGAGCGTGGCGATCCCGGAGAGGTGGCCGAGGAAGTTCAGTGCCGTGCGCTCGGCGGTGAGGACGGACCGCAGCGACCCCCGCACCACCCCGAAGGCCTCACCGGCGGACAGGGCGGAACCCTCGTCGGCCGACCAGGCGAGCTCGACGTCGGGGTCGACCAGGGCGAAGGTCTCGGTGGCACAGCGGGTTCCGGCCAGCCTGCCGGCTGCTCGCGCCACGAAGCGGGCCTCGCCGTTCACGTCGGGCAGCAGCGACGAGGTGAGGTCGCCCAGCGGGGCGAGGTCCTCCGACACGGCGCGGGCCACCGCCTCACGGACAGCGGTGATCGGCGGGTGGAGCCACTCGGTGTCGGTCACGGCCATCAGTCTGGCAGGCCGGCCCAGTGCACGAGCCGGCGGCGCTGGGCGTCGACCGCCTGGGGGAAGTCGCTGCGGTGGTGGGTGCCACGGGACTCGGCTCGTGCGAGGGCAGAGGCGACCATCGTGCGGGCGAGCAACGCCAGGTTGTCCAGCTCGGCGGTGGCCATCGAGCGCCGTGGAAGGTCCCTCGCGGCGTCGGCCACCAGGGCGAGCTGCTCGGCGGCACGGCGCAACGACGTCTCGGAGCGCACCACGCCGGCGTCGGCGGTCATGGTGACCTGGAGGTCGTGGCGCAGCTGCTCGCCGGTGCGGTCGTCGAGCGCGACGGGTTCCGATGCGGGTGCCACCTCGACGAGCTCCACGCCGATGGCCAGAGGATCGTCGAGGTGGGTCTCCGGCTCCAGCAGCGCCCGCATGGCACCGGAGGGCTCCGGGCCGTCACGACCGTCCACGATCGCCTCCACCGCCCGGGGCGCGAAGACCATGCCCTCCAGCAGCGAGTTGGACGCCAGCCGGTTGGCACCGTGCACGCCGGTGCAGGCGACCTCTCCCGCCGCCCACAGTCCGGGCACGGTCGTGGCGCCGTCCAGGTCGGTCAGCACGCCGCCGCAGAGGTGGTGCGCGGCGGGCGCCACGGGAAGAAGGTCGCGGGTGGCGTCCAGGCCGACCGCCGCCAGGCTGGCGGCGATGGTCGGGAAGCGGGCCTCGAAGTGCTCCAGGTCTCGGCAGTCGAGCCACACGTGGTCCGAGCCTTCGGCCACCATCGTGGAGAGGATGGCCCGGGACACCACGTCGCGGGGAAGCAGCTCGTCGACGAAGCGCTCGCCGTCCGCGCCACGCAGCTTGGCGCCGTGACCCCGAAGCGCCTCGGTGAGCAACGGGCGCGGCGAGCTCGGGTGGTGCAGGGCGGTGGGGTGGAACTGGAAGAACTCCACGTCGGCCACCGCGGCTCCGGCCCGCAGCGCCATGGCCACCCCGTCGCCGGTCGCCGCCGGCGGGTTGGTGGTCACCGAGTAGACCTGGCCGGCACCGCCGGCGGCCAGCAGGACGTGGCGGGCTCGCACCTCGTGCGGCACACCGTCACGGGAGAGGCACCGCACGCCGACGCAGCGGCCGTCGTCGAGCAGGAGGTCCACCACGAAGGTCTCCTCGTGGATGACCACGGCGGTGCGACGGACGGCGTCGACCAACGCCCGCTCGATCTCCTCCCCGGTGGCCGCGCCGCCGGCGTGCAGGATGCGCGGCACCGAATGGCCCCCCTCGCGCGCCAGCTCGAGGTTGCCCTGTGCGTCCCGGTCGAACCTGGCGCCCAGGGCGATGAGCTCCTCGACGCGTCGGGGCCCTTCGTCGACCAGCACGCGCACGGCCTCGATGTCGCACAGACCAGCGCCGGCGGCCAGCGTGTCGGCGAGGTGGAGGTCGACGTCCTCGGCGTTCGCCGAGAGGGCCGCCGCCACGCCACCCTGGGCCCAGCGCGTGGTGGCGTGCTCCAGGCCGTCCTTGGTCACGACGCCGGCGCGGAACCCGTGCTCCGTGGCGGCCCGGACCGCCGCCGTCAGACCGGCGACGCCGGAGCCCAGCACCAGCAGGTCGAGCGGGGGCGGCTCCGAGGCACCCATCACCCCTCGCGTCCCGTCGCCGCGACCGACGCGTCGACGTTGTCGATCAGCCGCGCCCGACCGAAGCGGATCGCGCCGAACAGCCGGGCCTGGGGGGTGGCCGTTCCCAGCGGCTGCAGGGTCACCGGGTCGGCCACCTCGACGTAGTCCAGCACGCCGAGCGGGGCGGACCCGATGAGGTCGGCCATGGCCGTGCGGACCGCTGCGGCGTCCCGCTCCCCGGCCTCGATCATCCGGGCCCCCCTCACGAGCGACTCGTGCAGCACCGGGGCCACCGCCCGCTCCTCGGCGGTGAGGTAGACGTTGCGGCTGGACATCGCCAGCCCGTCGGGCTCGCGCACCACCGGGCACCCGAGCACCTCGACGGGGAAGGACAGGTCCCGAGCCATCTGTCGGATGATCGCCAGCTGCTGGTAGTCCTTCTCGCCGAAGTAGGACCGGCAGGGGCCCACGATGTTGAACAGCTTGGCGACCACCGTGCACACGCCGGCGAAGTGGGTCGGCCGCGACGCGCCCTCCATCACCGACGACAGCGCGTCCACCGAGACGGCGGTGGCCACGGCCCCGGCACCGTCGGGGTACATCTCCGCGGCCTCGGGGCAGAACAGCCAGTCCGTCCCGGCAGACGCAGCCTTGGCCGCATCGCCGGCGGGGTCGCGGGGGTAGGCGTCGAGGTCCTCCCCGGCGGCGAACTGCAACGGGTTCACGAAGATGGTGGTCACCACCACGTCGCATGACGTCCGGGCGGCGTCGACGAGCGACAGGTGCCCGTCGTGGAGGTAGCCCATGGTGGGAACCAGCCCCACCACCGCGCCCGCCGCGCGCGCCGCACCGACGCGCTCCCGGAGCTCCGCCACCCGGGCGACATCCTCCACGAGCGCCTCAGCTCCCCGAGCCGGCAGGGCCGGGGAGCTGGCCGGCGGGCACCGAGTCGGCACGGGCCCCGACGGTCACCTCGATGGACACCACGTCCTTCACCAGCCAGCAGCGCGTGGGCGTGCCGGGGATATCGAGGCGACCGGCGACGAGCCGGCCCCGCCGGAGCCACTCCAGGGGGATGGACGCCCTGAACTGCCCGTCGCGCGACTCGACGGTGGCGTGGTCGGCGCCGGGCAGCGGTACGGCCAGCGACAGCAGGGAGGCCAACGGCCCGCGCCGCTGGATGAGCTCCAGGGGTCGCTCCACGGCACCGGTCAGCAGCAGCGGTGCACTCGTGCGGTCGGGGTCGGACACCGTGCCGAGGCTAGTCAGCCAGCTCCGGGGGGAGCGCTGCGCCCACCAGCCGGGCCGCGGCGGCGGCCATCGCCCGGTACGCGGGTCGCTCGGACTCGGGGATCGTGGCCAGGTGGGCGAGCACCGTGTGCCAGTCGCCCCGGGCCACCGGGCCGGTGAGCGCGGCGCGCGGACCAACCTCTGCCACGCCGTCGAGCGCTCCCCTGGCCAGCTGCAGGTACGCGTCCAGGGGCACGCCGATCGGCTCGGCGAGGCGCTGCACCTGCCCCATGAGGGCGACGAGGTGGTTGGAGGCCACCACGGCGGCGGCGTGGTAGGCCACGCGGTGCTCGTCGCCCACCTCCACCTGCGAGCCACCCAACGCCACCACCACATCGGCGACCGATGGATCGCCGGCGACGGCGAACCAGGCCCCCCGGAGCGCCTCGGCACCCCGCTCCGGATCCGTCAGCGCCACGAGCGGGTGCACCGAGCCGCGTCGGGGGTGCGGCGCCAGCGGTGCGAGCCCGAGCGCCCCGGCGCAGTGCGCGACCACTCGTCGTGGGCTGGGCGGGATCTGTCGCGACACCTCGGCGACGGCCGAGTCGGGCACGCACAGCAGCACCAGCTCGGCCTCCGAGTGGCCGAGCCCGCCGGCCTCGGTGTGGGGCACCAGCGAGACCTCCCACCCCACCCCCCGCAGCGCCCCGGCGAAGGATCCGCCCGCACGGCCACGGCCGACCACCACCGTGGTGAAGCTCACAGGTCTCCCGCGGCCCGCACCCACCCGTCGGCCATCTGCACGTCCTGCTCGCTCACCAGCTCCGGTGCCAGGTCGCGCATGGGGGCGAGCACGAAGCGACGCTCCTTCCAGCGGGGGTGCGGGATGGTCAGGTGATCGGTGAGAAGCTCGACCCCTTCCATCCAGATGATGTCGACATCGAGGGTGCGCGGGCCCCACCGCACCTCCCGCACCCGCTCGGCGTTGGCCTCCAGGCGGTGGCACAGACCGAGCAGCTGATGGGGGGTCATCTCGGTGCGCAGCTCCACCACGATGTTGTAGTAGGGGTCCTGGTCGGGACCGCCCACCGGGTCGGTCTCGTAGAGCGGGGACACCGCGAGCACTCCCGGCAGCATCTCCACGGCCCGCTGCAGGTGCGCTCGCCGATCGCCGATGTTGGAGCCGAGCGACAGGAACACACGTCGTGAAGGCTCCTCAGCCACCGTCGCGCTCCCTCCTGGCCCGCCGGAGGATGCGCACCCCGGAGGTGGCCAGGGCATGGGGAACGGGAGGACGCAGCTTGCGCACCGCCACCTCGACGGCCTCCACACGACCGTCGAGGCGGAGGATCTCCTCGGCGACCTCCGCCGCCAGGCGCTCCAGCAGCCGGGGACGCCCGCCCGCGAGCACCTCGACGACCAGATCGCACACAGCCGAGTAGTCGACGGTGGCGGACAGCTCGTCCTCGGCCCCGGCCTCGGAGAGGTCGACCAGCAGGTCGACGTCGAGCTCCAGGGGCTGGGGACGCGCCTGCTCCTCCGCCAGCACGCCCACCACGGCGGTCACCCGCAGCCCGCGCAGCTCGATGCGATCCGTGGTGGGCTCCATCACGTCACTCCGGGGCGAGCCGGAGGGCCTCGCTGACGAGGTAGCGCCCGTCGGCACCGAGCTGGCGGCCGGTGATGCGCTCGATCAGCGTGATGGCCTTGGGCGCCTCGGGCACCATCCCGGTGTAGACGAGGTAGCCGGCCAGGAACCCCAGCAGCCGCTCGGAGACCTCGTCCTGGTGGAGGAGGAGCTTGCGCTGGTCGGCGAGGAGCCGGCGCAGCTCGGGATAGGACTCCGACAGGTACCGGGAGACCTCGTCGGTCACCGGGAACGGCCAGTGGCGCCAGCGGACCCCGAGCTCGTCGTAGTTGTGCAGGTTGTGCGGCGCCGGCGACACGGAGATCACCAGGTCGAAGCCCTGCTCCCGGATCCAGATGATCTCCTCCTGGCGGCGGACCTTGCGGTGCGAAGCTCCGAATCCGCCCGGACGCTCGCAGATGGCCAGCTGGTCCTGGATGATCCAGTCGAAGTGGCGGGGCTCGATGCCCTGCGCCCATTTGCCCTTGGTGGCCATCTCAGTCCTCCTGATCGGCGGGCCGCGGAGCGCTCGTCGCGCCGTTCGACCGGCCGGTCGCCGCCGGGACCCTCCCGGCGACCAGTGCGGCGGCCCGCACCGTCGGACCCACGTCGTGGGCCCGGATCATCCGTGCCCCCTGGATCATGGCCCAGGTCGCCGTGACCAGCGAACCGTCGAGCCGGTCGGCCAGTTCGACGGGATCCGGACCCCCGAAGTATGCCCGACCGCCGGGCGGACCAGGATGTGGGACCTCTCCGGCGTCGCTGCGGGCCAGCAGAGCCCCCACCGAGCGCTTGCGGCTGGTGCCGACCAGCACCGGGAACCCCTCGGCCACCAGGCGGTCCAGGTGGGCCAGGAGCGCCACGTTGTGCGCCGTGGTCTTGCCGAACCCGATGCCGGGATCGAGCCACACCTCTTCCACCCCGGAGGCCACCGCCGCCGCCGCCCGCTGGACCAGGAAGGACCGGACGTCGTCCACCACGTCGTCGTAGGTGGGGTCGACCTGCATGGTGCGGGGATCGCCCGCCATGTGCATGGCCACCCAGCCCACGCCGAGCTCGGCGGCCACCTCGAACAGCTCGGCGGAGACGTCGTTGAGCAGCGAGGCCCCGGCGGCCACCGCCGCTCGCGCCGTGCCGGGGTTCCGGGTGTCGATGGAGCGACGCACACCGGCCGCCTCGCAGAGATCGGCGATCGCCTCGAGCACGGGGAGCACCCGGGCCTGCTCCACCACCTCGTCCACCGCGAGGGCGCCGGGCCGCGTGGACTCACCGCCCACGTCGATCACCTCCACCCCCTCGTCGATCATCTCCACCACGCGGCGGCGCGCGGCATCGGGATCGAGGTGGGCACCGCCGTCGGAGAACGAGTCGGGGGTGACGTTGAGCACTCCCATCACCGCCGCAGGGGCCGCGGCGTCCAGGACGGGATTCATCGACTCCCGCGATCGAGGAACCGCATGGCCTCTGCGCGAGCTGCCTCGTCGGTGCGGAACACGCCTCGGACCGCGGAGGTCACCGTCGAGGAGCCCGGGGTCCGCACGCCCCGCATGGACATGCACAGGTGCTCCGCCTCGACCACCACCAGCACCC
Organism: uncultured Microthrixaceae bacterium; assembly: GCA_964420125.1. GTDB lineage: Bacteria > Actinomycetota > Acidimicrobiia > Acidimicrobiales > Microtrichaceae > CAYQQQ01. Next base: position 15,135 of record CAYQQQ010000029.1, on the reverse strand, counting down.
CGCGGGGGTTGAGGGTCTGCTCGAGCGCGTCGGCGACCTGGGTGGTGAGGCGCTCCTGCACCTGGGGGCGGCGGGCGAACCCGTCGACCAGACGCGCCAGCTTCGACAGACCGGTCACCCGACCGTCGGTGTTGGGGACGTAGGCCACGTGCGCCCGGCCGAAGAAGGGCACGAGGTGGTGCTCGCAGAGCGAGAAGAGGGAGATGTCCCGGACCATGATCATCTCGTCGTGGCCGGCGTCGAAGGTGACCTTGAGGTGGTGCGTGGGGTCGTCGTGGAGCCCGGCGCAGGTCTCGGCGTACATGCGGGCCACGCGGGCGGGCGTCTCCCGCACCCCCTCGCGCTCGGGATCCTCCCCGATGGCGACCAGGATCTCGCGCACGGCGGCCCGGATCCGCTCCTGGTCCACCTCGGTGGACAGCACCGGAGGCAACGGGAGATCGTCGGGGACGTTGAGGTCGCCCGGATCCAGGCGAGGGCGCTCGGGGGTCATCGGCTCAGTGTGCTCCAGGCTCGGTCCGTTCAGGCGTCGCCGGTGGCACCGCCGGACGCGTCGTACAAGGCGATGAACGGCAGGTTGCGGTAGCGCTCCGCGACGTCGAGGCCGTAGCCGATCACGAAGTCACCGGGGATGGTGAAGCCCACGTAGCGGACGCCGAGGCCCTCGAGGTCGGCGGTCTCCCGGGCGAGCAGCGCGCACACCTCGAGGCTGGCCGGTCCGCGCGCCTCGAGGCTCCGCCGCAGGTAGCGCAGCGTGAGGCCGGTGTCGACGATGTCCTCGACCAGGATCACGTGGCGCCCGGTGAGGTCGACGTCGAGGTCCTTGACCAGCCGGACCACCCCAGAGGTGCGGGTGCTGGAGCCGTAGGACGACACCGCGATGAAGTCGATCTCGACGGGGAGGTCGACCGCCCGCGCGAGGTCGGTGAGGAACACGTAGGCGCCGCGCAGCACGCACACCAACAGAGGGGCGTCGCCGGCGTAGTCGACGCTCAGCTGACGCCCGAGCTCGGTGATCCGCTCCTGCAGCTGGGATTCGGTGAGGATCACGGAGCCGATGTGGGGGTCGGCCGCCAGGGCCGGCTGCACGGGGGGATCGGTCACGAACGCCGACGTTACCGCTCCTCAGCGGGGCGGGACGAGGCGCAGCCGGCGCTCGGTCCGCTCCAACCGCCAGCCCTCCACCACATCGCAGGATCGGACCCGACCTCGGGCGACCGCCAGCATCCGCGCCGTCGCGGCCCGGTCGGGGGGCAACAGGCCGGTCTCGGCCCGCCACCAGCGTCGCAGCACCTCGCGGGCCACCGGTTCGGACAGCTCCTCCAGGCTGCGTGAGTCGGAGGGATCGAGGGGTTCGACCAGCTCCTCCACCAGCGCCTCCCGCTCCCCGGCGAGCTCGGCCAGCCGGCACAGCAGCGGCACCACGTCACGTCCGGCGACGTCGTGCAACAACGGGAGCACCTCCCGACGCACCCGGTTGCGCACGAACCGGGGGTCGTCGTTGGTGGTGTCGTGGCGCGGATCCAGACCGAGGTGGGCGCACAGACCCACGGTGTCCGCCCGGCGAAGGCCGAGCAGCGGGTGGTTCCGCTCGGACATGGCGGCGAGGCCGCCGGGCCCGGTGCCCCTCAGCATCCTCAGCAGCACCGTCTCCGCCAGGTCGTCGGCCGTGTGGCCGAACAGGGTGTCCGGCGGCAGGACCGACAGGCGAGCCTCACGGCAGCGACGTTCCAGATCAGCGCCCGCGGCGACCGCCATGCGGTGCACGACCACCTCGACGCCCCACGAGCCGCACAGCGCCTCGACGGCCTCGGCATCGGCGCCCGAGTCGAGCCTCACCCCGTGGTCGACGTGGTGGACCACGGGGTGGTGCCCCGTCGCCAGGGCGAGCACCAGCAGCGCGGTGGAGTCGGGGCCCCCGGAGACCGCCAGTTCGACCTCACGGCGTGACGGGAAGCTCGTCCGGCTGGCGAGCGACGCCACGACGGGGTCGTCCCGCTCCGGTGCCGGCCGGCTCAGGAGGCGAGGGCCGGTTCGATCCGTCGGATCCATCGCTGGGGTTCACCGATCTCGGTGCGGGTCGGCAGGTTCTCCGGCGAGAGGAAGGCCTGGTTGAGCAGCTCCGTCCCACCCGCCGCTTCGACGGCGGCGATGAAGCGCTCGCCCTGCTCGTACTGGTTCAGCTTCGCCTCGAGGCCGATCATGCGCTGCAGCAGGCGGGCGCCGACGTTGAGCTCCTTGCGACGCGCCCGCAGGACGCGGGCGAAGCGGTCGGCCTGGGGCACGCGGTGGAGCGCGGCACGGTCCATCGTCACGTCGCCGTGACCCTCGAGCAGGCTCATCAACCCGCCGACCTTCTCCATGGCGGCGCGCTGGTCGGCCGTGGCGAACAGCGCGGCGAGGCCGCCGTCGTCGAGCGGGTTGTGCCGGGTGCGGATGCCCTCGGCGACCCGGCCGACGGCCGAGAACAGCTTGGCGGGGTCCGGTTCTGCGGCCTCCACCATCGACGACACGAGGCCCAGGAAGTAGTCGCGCATCCAGGGGATGCCGGTGAACTGCGTGCGGTGGGTGACCTCGTGCAGCGCGACCCACAAGCGGAACTGCTCGGGGGGGAAGGAGTGCCGCTTCTCCAACGACAGGATGTTCGGCCCCACGAAGTAGACGAGGTCCTGGTCGTGGGGGTCCTCCTCCTCCAGCACCAGCAGGTCGTACTGGCCCAGCACCCGGGTGGACATCCACCCGAGCAGCGCGCCCAGCTCGGCGCCCGCCACCTTGCCCGACACCCAGGCGGCAGGGCCCGCCATGCGCTCCTCGAGCCGCCCGAGCACGGGCCGCAGCAGGCGGCGGTACGAGGCGACGTTGGCGCTCACCCACTCGTCCCTGCCCACCACGCGGGCGCGGGCGTCGCCGGCGAGCGAGCGGAAGCCCACCTCTTCCTCCACCCAGTGCTGGGCCTCGGCGGTCAGTCGGAGGAAGTCCTCCTCCAGGGTGTCGGCGTGGTACGACTGCGCGAAGGGCTCGCTGCCGCTGACCCGAGCCGCCACGCTCCGGGCGAGCGCCCAGTCGATCGACTCGCTCACAGGGCCGGCCCTACCGAAGGTGCACGACCGGCCGGACCGGCCCGCACCGCCAGGTCAGGCTCGTTCCCTCGGGTAGCGGGTGCGGGTGACCTTGTAGAAGTAGAGCGCGATGATCCCCAGCACCACGAGGATCGCGGCCAGCGCCAGCGGCACGGCGATCCAGAAGTGCCAGATGGTGTCCTCGGCGAAGAGCATGGGCTCACTCTAGGACCCACCCCGGCCCCGACTCACATCCCGGAGGGCACGGCTCACGTGGGGAGCCGGCCGGAGCCACCGAGCAGCTCCAGCAGCCGGACCTTCAGGTCCTCGGGGATGCGTTCGACGCACTTGGAGGCGACCACGCGCTTGAACTCCGACTCGAAGTCGAACGCCTCGAGGCACGGGGAGCAGTGGTCGAGGTGCTCCTCCACCAGGTGCAGCGACTCTGCGTCGAGCTCTCCGTCGAGGTACTCGTACAGCCGGGCGACGGCGTCGGTGCAGTCGTGCTCATCGGTGGTCATCGTCGTCTCGGCTCCTCGCACGCAAACTCCACATCCGGTGACACCTCACACGGAGGTCTCGACGTCGGCATCGGTCCCGACCCCCGTGCCGTCCTCGTCGGAGGCGAGCCCTCTCGCCAACGCAAACTCGTGCAACGACTTCTGCAGCGCTTTTCTTCCGCGGTGCAGCCGGCTCATCACGGTGCCGATCGGGATGTCCAGGACCTCGGCGATCTCCTTGTAGGCGAAGCCCTCGACGTCGGCCAGCAGCACCACCATCCGGAAGTTGTCGGGCAGGGCCTCCATCGCCGCCTTCACCTCCGCCTCGCTGAAGAGGTCCATCAGCTCGTCTTCGGCGCTGCGTCCGAGGGTGGCGGCCTCGAGCCCTCCCAGGCGCCGGTAGAGGAAGAGGTCCTCCACCTCGTCGAGCTCGGTCTGCTCCGGGCGGCGCTGCTTGGCCCGGTAGCTGTTGATGTAGGTGTTGGTGAGGATCCGGTAGAGCCAGGCGCGGAGGTTGGTGCCCTGGTTGAAGTTCGGAAAGCCCCGATAGGCGCGCAGGAAGGTCTCCTGGAGGAGGTCTTCCGCATCGGCCGGGTTGCGCGTCATGCGCAGCGCCGCGCCGTAGAGCGCGTCCATGAACGGCTCGATCTGCTCGGTGAAGGTGGCCTGGTCAGCCATGGACCTCCCACGCTAGGCGGAGCGGGGCCCGTCGCGTGGTCGGCGATCGGGTCGGAGCCGGCCTCACCGGGCGGGGGAAGTCACCCGGCGCCGCGTCGCGGCGCCGGGTGGGCTCCCGCCGAACCGCACCCGTCGTGCCCCTCGACAGGTGGATGCGACCTCGGAGCTCAGCTGCGAGAGGACGCCCTGAGCGACTCCGTGGGGTAGTAGTCCTGCCGGCGGAGCCACCGCCCGCACTCGGGGCACCGGTCGGCATGACCGGCTCCCAACCCGTCGCAGTGGCGGCACCTCGTTGTGCGCTTCACCTGAGACCTCCGTCGTCGATGAACTGGGGCCAGGAGTACCAGCAACCCACCCATCACACAACGGTCAGATGTCCCCGGGACTTGAGCACCCCCACAGGCGCCACCGCGCTGCGCTGGTGTCGGCGCACCGCCGGGGGTCGGTTGAAGGCCTCCCCCGGCGCGGCGGTATGCTCGCCCTTCGCCTCCGGGCACGCCCGAGTAGCTCAGTCGGCAGAGCGGCTCACTCGTAATGAGCAGGTCAGGAGTTCGATTCTCCTCTCGGGCTCTGAACCACCAGGGCCTCCGCCCTGCGGACGCCGCTACCGAGCAGGATCTCCCACCGGCTGCTGACGGGGAGACGCGTCGATCGGCTGCCAGCGGTGGATCACCTCGGCCGTGTCGACATCCACTGTGAAGAAGTGACCCTGGCCGGGCTGGTCGTGCACGCGGGCGATGGGTTGCCGCGCGAGGAAGCAGTACCAGAGAGTGCCCACCGCCCCGTGGCCGACCACCACAATGCTCGCGGCGGAAGGGTTCTCCAGCAGGTCTGCAAGCCCTTCGACGATGCGCTGCTGGGCATCGGCCGCTCGTTCCCACCCGTGCACCGACTCGTGAGGCGCCGCGAAGAACCGCTCGACCATCCGCTCGAAGTCGTGCGGAGGTAGGAACCCGGTCGACGACCGGTCGTTCTCGCCCAGGTCCCCGCGGACCTCCACCTCGATGCCGAGGTGCGAGCCGAGGATCGCCGCGGTCTGTCGGGCCTTCGTCTCGTCGCTGGTCACGATGCGGTCTACAGAGGGCAGCCAGGGCTGGGCCAGCGAAGCGTGCACGCGCTGGACACCGACAGCGTCGAGCTCCCAGCACTCGACGGGAACCTCCGGGGCGACGCTCACCTCCGGGTGGGTGAGGTAGCGGATCACAGGCACACGACAGTGTCGCAGGCCGACCTGTCCCCCGACCTGCGCACGACGACCGGGCGACGCGCGCCACGACAGGCTCGACCGCCACCGCGGGCGCCTGTCACGAGTCGTCGCCGACCGTGGAGAGGAGGCCGGACGAGGGTCCCTGCCGCAACGGCCAGATGGCGTGGACCGCTCCCCTACACGGTGTTAGCGTGGCCGAGTTCACAAGGGGGGACACCTGATGGAATCGCGTCGACGCAAGTCCGTTCGAGCTCACCTGGCGGTAGCGGTCGCCGGCCTGTGCGCAGTGGCGCTGGCCTGCGCTCCGCAGACCGGCGGCGGCGGACCACCGAGGTCCACCACCACGACCACCACGACGTCCACCATCCCCTGGTCGGAGCCGGTCGGGCTGTGGACCTACTTCGACCTGACCTGCTCGGTCAACGTCTACGGCACCTACTACACGTTCCCGCAGACAGCCTCGGTGAACGTCGAGGCGCCGTACGTGGTGAGCCAGGGAGAGACCTTCGACATGATGGTCGCCCCCGGGCCCTTCATCGTCCCCACCAACGTGCAGGGCTACTCGCTCGTGGATCTCCGGGCCTTCCAGATCCGCTTCCCGATGTCACCCAACATGACGCTGGTGGACTCGGTGATGTCGGCCGGGATCAACATGGGACCGGGCTACCCGAGCTTCTCGCTCCAGGGCGACTTCCTCGTCTACACGGTCCCCGGTCCGTTCGTGCCCGGTAGCGAGGTGCAGCTGCCCAAGGTCCGCCTCACCGTCACCGCCACCGGGCCCTCCGGCAGCACGATCGAGACGAGGATGGACCGGTTGACCAACGTGGCCAACTTCGGGGTCACGACGGTCGGCAGCGGCTGCTACCCGAACGACCCCGATCCGCTCTTCTGGTCCACCGCGATCCTCTGAGCACCGCGCGCCTGACGACAGGACGGCGCTCCGCTCCGACAGCTCCACCGCACGACAGGCTCGACCCGCAGCAACCCTGCGGTGGTCCTGGCGGGCGGTGGAGCCGCGTCGGGGCAGGCGGAACCGGTCCTGCGGCGGCGAGGACCTCGGCCAACTTGCCCCGAACCGGGGACCGGGCCGAAGATTGCCCCAGCGAGAGGCGCGAGGGCTCCGGCCCGGGGAGGGGAACGATGGCAGCAGCGTTGCGAGCTCGTGTGCGGGCGTGGTGGCCGAAGGTGACCACCAGCGTGGTGTACGCCCGCCCCCTTCCCCTCGTGCCCGAGGAGCGCCCCGATGCCGGCCCGGACTTCGCGTTCAAGGTCGTCTACGACCCCGAGGACCGCCACCTCGCGCAGCTCGAACCCCCGGCGCGCCTCGAACGGCTGCGCGCGCCCATGGCCCAGGGGTTGTTCGCCATCCTCGCCATCCACCTCCCCACCGACCGGGCGATCGGCAAGATCTGGGTGGTGACCCACACCCCGGCCAGCGGGGACTGGCGCGCCGGCATCCCCGGCATCCGGCTGGCCCGTGACGAGTGCTACCTGCTCGATCTGTGGATCGAGAAGGAGTTCCGTCGCCAGGCCGTGGCCATGACCCTCGTCTACGAGCTGTCGGCCTACGCCGACTCGGCGCTCGACCACTTCCGGTGGGTGTACTGCACCGCCCACAAGGACAACACCGCCTCGCGACAGCTCTTCGAGCTCTTCTTCGGGCTGTGGTGCGTCCAGCAGGTGACCACGGTCGACTGGCGGAGCTGCACCGTGGTGCTGCCCTGGTCGGACCGCCCGCGGTTCGGGCCCTTCTCGAAGCGGGGCCGCCACGGGGGCGTCGAGTTCGACGTGCCCGGCCGGGGCCGCGGAGAGGACTACCGCCCCTATCACCACCCCGACGGCTTCGCCCGCCAGGTCCCGATCGCCTCGGTGGTCGACGACTGGCCACCCCCGGGCAAGGACTGGTTCGACGACGACCCGGTGCTCGCCCCCGACGGCGAGCCGGGAACACCGGCCACCGCGCCCCGTGCACGGCAGGTCGTCGAGCCCTCCTGACTCCACGGCGCGCCGCGCCCGGTGAGGGGAGGGGTCAACGCCGTCGGAGCTCGGCGCGGATCTCCTCGCCGTCGGCGTCCAACGTCCGGCCCACCCACCGCAGCCGGCCCGGCGTGGCCGACAACCGGGCGATCAGGCCCTGCATCGGCACCCCGTCGAGTTGCTGGATGGCCCCGCGAGCGGCGAAGTGGTCGTCGGCGAAGATGTCGGCCATGTCGTAGACGGGGGCGGCCGCGGCGTGCGCATCGTCGAAGGCCGCCAGGACCTCCACGCGCGGGCGCGCCCTGATCCAGTCGGCCACCGTCCGGTCGACCTCGGCCCGGTGGGCGATCCTCCCCTCGAAGGTGGCCACCCGGGGATCGTCGCCGAGGCCGACCAGCTCCATCACCCGCTGCGCCACCGACTCCGCGCTCGTCGAGATCGCCACCCAGGTGCCATCGGCGCAGCGGTAGGTGTTGCGGGGCACGGTGTAGGGGATGCCGGCGCCGAGGCGGGGTTGGACGATGCCGTGCAGGCCGTAGAGGGCGACCAGCGGGCCCATCAGCTGCAGCATCGACTCGATGAGGTTGACGTCCACCACCTGGCCGACCCCGGAGTGCACAGCCACCATCGTGGCGAAGGCCGCCGCCAGCGCGGTGACCTCGTCGGTGAGCGCGATCGGCGGCAGCAGCGGCTGCCCGTCGGGCTCACCGGAGATGGCGGCGTAGCCGGAGAGGGCCTCGGCCTGCGTGGCGAAGGCCGCCTTGGCGGCGTAGGGCCCGTCCTGGCCGTAGCCCGTCACCCGGGTGATCACCAGCGAGGAGTTCCTCGCCAGCAGCACGTCGGGGCCGAGTCCGAGCCGTTCGAGGGTGCCCGGCCGGAAGTTCTCGATCAGCACGTCCGCGGTGTCGCACAGGGCGAGCATGACCTCGAGGTCCGAGGGGTCCTTCAGGTCGAGCGCGATGGTCCGCTTGTTGCGACCCACCAGCTTCCACCACAGCGTCTGGCCGTCGGCATCGTCACGCCAGCCCATGGCCCTGGCGCTGTCGCCCGTGTCCGGACGCTCCACCTTGATCACGTCCGCGCCGAAGTCGCCCAGGTAGCGGGCCGCTCCGGGACCGGCGAGGACGGTGGCCACGTCGAGCACCCGCAGGTCTGCCAGGGGGCCGACGGCATCGCCTGGCCGTCGGGGGGACCCTCCGGGCTCAGCCGAGGACGTCGTAGTCACCCGGCAATGGTGCCCGACCGGTGAGCGCACGCACCAGGTGCACCGGATCGACCCGCTCCGGTCGCTCGCTGGCCAGGTCGACCAGCACCTCGAGGGTGAGCTCGAGGGCGTCGAGGGGCACCCCGGGAGCTCGGCCGGTGGCGGTGCACAGATCGATGCCGTGCACGACGAGCTCCACCACCCGCGTCGGCAGGTAGTCGACCAGCCGGATGCCGCCGGCGAGGGTGCCGAGGACGTGGTCGGCCGGCGTGCGCTCCAGGACGTTCTCCGCTTCCTGGAAGAGGCGCCGGGCGACCGCGGGCACCGGCTCCGCCAGCTCCCGGGCCTGGGCCTTCGCCCGCTCGGACACCTGCTGGTGGACCCCCGGGTCGGATCCGAGCACGGCCCGGTAGTACTCCGATGCCGAGCGGAGCGTCAGCGGCGCCGGCACGTCGGCGTAGGAGATGATGGTGCTCCAGGCACGGGTGGTGTGCACCGCCAGCTCCCTGACGTCCCACTCGCCGAGGCCAGGGGCGGCCCACTGCCCATCGGCCACGGCGTCCAGCGCGTCGATCACGAACTCCGACGCCTGCACGAAGGCGGCCCGGACGGCGGGGGAAGCCGGCTCCATCGCCGCCGACCCTACCCGCGCCCGAGGTCGGGATCGGCCAGGCCGGCGCGGCTCAGGCCTGCCACACCACGAAGCACCGCTCCGAGAGGCGTCCACGGGCGTAGAGCGGGTAGGTGCCGCCGAACATCCCGCGGGTGCGCTCGGTCCACGCCACCGCGTCGGGGTCGGGGATGCGCCGGTGGACCTGGAGGATGAGCCCGTCGAAGACCCGGTACTCGGCCCAGGAACCCGGATAGTCCTTCACGCAGGCCAGCTCGCCGAAGGGCACGTCGGGCAGATCCGGATGGTGCACGACCCGGTTGCGGTGCGTGTGCCCGGCGAACCAGCCCCGCAGGTGGTGCCGGCGCCGGAAGACCTCCACCAGGGCATCGGTGGCGTCGGGCAGGAGCCCGAAGGTGTGGTCGCTGCGCGGCTCCTCGGCGTGGTTCCAGATGGGATGGTGGCCGAACACCAGCACCGGGCGGTCGGCCCTCGCGCCGAGCTCGTCGAGCCAGTCGAGCTGCTCGGCGGTGAGGTCGCCGTTGACGTGGCCGTCGCGGGTGGTGTCGAGCAGCGCCACGTGCACCCCGGCCAGGACCCGCTCCTGGAAGGGCTCCACCGCCAGGCGCAGGTGGTGGTAGCTCTCGTGGTTGCCCCGCACGTGCAGGAGCCGTTCACCGAACGCGGGTTCGTAGAGCTCGAGGAAGCGGCGGTACTCCTCCGCGGTGCCCTCGGAGGTCAGGTCGCCCTTGACCACCACCAGATCGGGGTCCCAGGCCGACATGTCCTCGATGGCGGCCCGGCTCATCAGCTCCGGATACGGCTCCGCGCCCGGCGGCACCGAGTAGGTCTCGAACTCCTCGGCTCCCCCCACCTTGCCGGCCACCGTCTCGCCCAGGTGGACGTCGTTGACGGTGGCCACCCGGGCCAGCAGCTCGCCGTTGCGGGGAAGTGTGCGCACCTCGTAGCCGTCGAGGTCGACCAGGTGGTCCGGGGGGAGCTCGCTCCAGCGGCGGCAGGCCGCGCCGTGCCACATGATGGCCTCGTCGTCGGCCAGCGTCATCAGTTCGCCGTGTTCGCCGTGCCCCACGATCGGCCAGACTACGGCGGGCGCAGACCCGTCGTGGGCGACGCTGGCCCTCGCGGATCCTCCGCCGGCCTGGATGTCCGCGCCTGACCGTCCGCCGGTCGGACGTTCAGCCTGGTCGGCTCCGACGCTGGGGCACGGGCCGCGACCACCACCGGCCCGAGAACCGCCAGGTGGACTCGCTGGTCTCCTCGCTCCCCATCCCGGCGGCGCTGCCGAGCAGGCTCAGCGCAGCGGCGATCGCCGCCGCCTCCTCGGCGTCGGGTTCTGGGCGGACGGCGCCGGGTCCCGTCGGGCTCACAGCGGGATGTTCCCGTGCTTGCGGTTGGGGAGCTCCTCGCGCTTCGTGCGCAGCACGTCCAGCGCGGCGATGAGCTTCAGGCGGGTCTCCGCGGGATCGATCACGTCGTCGACGTAGCCGCGGTCGGTGGCCTCCCACGGGTTGAGGTGCTCCTCCTCGTAGGCGTCGATGAGCTGCGCCCTCGCCGCCTCCCGGTCCTCCGCCTCCGTCAACGCCCGACGATGGACGATCTCCACCGCGCCCTGGGCGCCCATGACGGCCAGCTCCGCGGACGGGAAGGCGAACGCGAGGTCCGAGCCGATCGACTTGGAGTCCATCACGACGTAGGCGCCCCCGTAGGCCTTGCGGGTGATCACCGAGATCCGCGGCACCGTCGCCTCGCAGTAGGCGTACAGCAGCTTGGCGCCGTGGCGGATGATCCCTCCGTGCTCCTGGTCGACACCCGGCAGGAACCCCGGCACGTCCACGAAGGTGATCAACGGGATGTTGAAGCTGTCGCAGGTGCGCACGAACCGTGCTGCCTTGGCGGAGGAGTGGATGTCGAGCACGCCGGCCAGCATCGCCGGCTGGTTGCCGACGATGCCCACGCTGTGGCCACCCAGGCGGGCGAAGCCGCAGGTGATGGAACCGGCCCAGCCTGCGGCGTACTCGAAGTACTCGCCGTCGTCGACGACGGTGCGGATCACCTCGCGCATGTCGTAGGGCTGGTTGGGGGACGCGGGGATGAGGTCGTAGAGCTCCTCGCACCGGCGGTCCGGCGGGTCGGCGGTCGGCTCGACCGGGGCCTCCTCCAGGTTGTTCGACGGCAGGAAGGACAGCAGGTACTTCACGTCGTCGAGGCAGGCCGCGTCGTCGGTGCTGATGAACTGCGCCACCCCCGAGGTCTGGGTGTGGACCCGTGCACCGCCGAGGTCCTGTTGGCTCACCTCCTCGCCGGTCACCTGCTTCACCACGTCGGGGCCGGTGATGAACATGTAGGAGGTCTCGTCGACCATGAACACGAAGTCGGTCATCACCGGGCTGTACACCGCCCCACCGGCGCAGGGGCCCATGATCACCGAGATCTGCGGGGTCACGCCCGAGGACCGCACGTTGCGGTAGAAGATCCCGCCGTAGGCGGCGAGGCTCACCACGCCCTCCTGGATTCGGGCGCCCGCACCGTCGTTGAGCCCGACCACCGGCGCGCCCACCTTCAGCGCCAGGTCCATCAGCTTGTGGATCTTCTCGGCGAACACCTCGCCCAGCGCCCCGCCGAACACGGTGAAGTCCTGGGAGAACACGAAGACCTTGCGGCCGTCGATGGTGCCCCAGCCGGTGATCACGCCGTCGCCGTAGGGGTGCTCCGCCAAGGCGTCACCGGCCCGGTGCCGGGCGAGCATGTCGAGCTCGTGGAACGAGCCCTCGTCGAGGAGGTACTCGAGGCGTTCCCGGGCGAGCATCTTGCCCCGCTCGTGCTGTCGATCGATCGAACGCTGCGAACCGGGTGCGCGTGCCTGCTCCCGGCGCGCCCGGAGGTCCTCGACACGTTCCCTGATGGGGTGCTCCATGGCCGAGACGGTAGTGGCGGGCACCGGCCCGCCCCAAAGGGTGCTCCCAGGGGGCGATCTCGGCCACCCGGGCACAGGACTACCCTGAGCGAGTGGCGGATCGAGACCCTCGCGTGTGCGTGTACTGCGCCTCCCGATGCGGCGAGCGACCCGCCTACGCGCTCGCCGCAGCGGCGGTGGGCACCCACCTGGGGCGTCGGGGCGCCGACCTGGTCTTCGGGGGCGGCCACGTCGGGTTGATGGGTGTGCTGGCGGATGCCGCGCTGGACGCGGGCCGCCAGGTGACCGGTGTGATCACCGAGCAGCTCACCGACGCCGAGGTCGCCCACCTGCGGGTCACCGACCTGCGCGTCGTGGCGGACATGCCGGCGCGCAAGAAGCTCATGTACGAGACCGCGGACGCCTTCCTCACCCTGCCGGGGGGGATCGGCACCATGGAGGAGCTCTTCGAGGTGCTCACCTGGGGCTACCTGGGCCTGCACCCCAAGCCGATGGCCCTGCTCAACGTGGAGGGCTACTACGACCCGCTTCTGGGGTTCCTCGACCATGCCATCGAAGAGGGGCTGTGCCGGCAGGTGGTTCGGGAGCTGCTGATCGTGGGGGACGACCCGGAGGCGACCGTCGACCGGCTGCTGGACGAGTTGGCGACGACCTGATGGACCTTCCGGTGCTGCCGCCGTTGAAGCCGATGCTGGCCAAGGCCGCTCGCGAGGTGCCCGAGGGCGACTTCCTCTTCGAGCCGAAGTGGGACGGCTTCCGCTGCCTGGTGTTCCGCGACCGCGACGAGGTGGTGTTGAGCTCGCGCAACGAGCGCCCGCTCGGGCGGTACTTCCCCGAGCTGCTCGAACCGATCAGGGACCAGCTCCCGCAGCGGTGCGTGCTGGACGGCGAGCTGGTCGTGCCCTCCCCCCGCGGCCTGGACTTCGAGCTGCTCGGGCAGCGCATCCACCCCGCCGAGTCACGGGTGGCCATGCTGGCCGAGCAGACTCCCGCCCACCTGGTGCTGTTCGACATCCTCGCCCTCGACGACCTCGATCTGCGGGAGCTGCCCTTCGAGCAGCGACGCGACACCTTGGAGCGGCTGCTCGAGGGTGTCGCCGGGCCGTTGCACCTCACCCCGGCCACCACGGACCACGATCTGGCCGAGGACTGGTTCGCCCGCTTCGACGGCGCAGGGTTCGACGGGGTGATGGCCAAGCCGCTGCGCGGCACCTACCAGTCCGACAAGCGCGTGCAGATCAAGGTGAAGCACCACCGAACGGTGGACTGCGTGGTGGCCGGCTACGCCGAGCACCGCGCCGGCGGCGTGGGGTCGTTGAAGCTGGGCCTGTTCGACCAGGGTCTGGACGGCGGCCCCCCTCGCCTGCACCACGTCGGGGTGTGCAGCGCCTTCTCCGCCTCGCAGCGCCGGGCGCTGGCCGCCGAGCTCAAGGCGCTGGAGGAGGGCGCCGAGATCGACCATCCATGGCGACCGGACGCACCCGCACGCCAGGGTGCCAACGGCGACGGCGTGCGGGTGCCCGGCATGCCGAACCGCTGGTCCGGAGGGCGATCGTCGGCGGACTGGATCCCGCTGCGCTGCGAGCGTGTGGTCGAGGTCACCTGCGAGAACATCAGCGGCGGTCGATTCCGCCATCCGGCGCGGTTCGTGCGGTGGCGGCCGGACAAGACCCCGGAGGACTGCCGGCTCGACCAGCTGGACGAGGCGCCGCCGCACGAGCTGGTGGAGATGTTCGGGCGACGTTGAACCTCGACGTCCCGCCGACCCCGGAGGGCACCCGCACCCGATTGTGGTAAACGATGTTCAGTGCCATGATGGGCGCCCACGGCGCCGGGCACGGGCCCGGGCGTCCGTGGGAGGATCTGGGCAGCAACGGGCAAGGGGCCAGGGGGTATCGGCATGGTGAACGTCGCGATCACGACCGCTGGTCGACGGATCGTCCGAGCGACGGCCGCGGTGGCCCTGAGCGCGCTCCTGGTCGCCGGCTGCAGCGAGTCCGAGGACGTGAGCAGCGGCTCCGACGACGACGCCGCCAGCGCGCTCGACACCGCCTCCGACGGGGCGATCGAGCCGGCCGAGGGCGACGGCGAGACGGTGGTGTCCCGCTTCCAGGGGGCGCAGTGGTTCAACGGCGACGTGCCGGCGCCCCAGCAGGCCGACATGGCCGAGGCCCCCATCAAGGTGGGGTTCATGAACGTCGACGCCGCCCCCATCGGCGCCATGCCCGAGCTGCACGCCGCCACCGACGCAGCGGCGGCCTTCATCAACAGCGAGCTCGGTGGCGTGGACGGCCGGCCGATCGAGATCGTCCCCTGCCTGCTGAGCAACGCCCTCGCGCCGGAGGAGGCCTCGGGTTGCGCCCGCCAGCTCGTGGAGGCCGGGGTGGTGGCGGTGCTCGGCGGCATCGGCCTGTCGAACGGTCCCGCGCTGACGGTGTTCGAGGACAACGGGATCCCCTACGTGGGCGGCATCCCGGTGAACGAGGACGAGATGCGCAGCTCGGCGTCGTTCCAGTTCTCCGGGGGGAGCCCGGGCGCCTTCGCCGCCTTCGCCGAGCAGGCCGTGGCCGTCGACGGCGCCGAGAAGGTCGCCGTGCTCTACGCCGACTACCCCTCGATCAAGCTGGCGGCGCTCGACTACGGCGCAGCGGTGGCCCGGGCGCGCGGCGCCGAGGTCACCGAGGTGTCGTACCCGATGGTCAGCCAGGACTTCGCCACGCCGGTGCAGAAGGCTTTGGAGTCCGACCCCGACGCCGTGCTGGTGGTGGCCGCCGACCTCTCCTGCGCCCCGGTGATGCAAGCACTCGTGGACCTCCAGACCGACGCCGACATCTACATGGTCGGCTCCTGCGCGGACGTGAAGGTGCTCGACAAGATCGGCATCGACAACGTGAAGGGCTTCCGGTTCAACGTGGAGAACCGCCTCGACCAGGGAGCGGAACCGATCGCGGACACCGAGATCTAC
>CAYQQQ010000028.1:0-59980 GCA_964420125.1 uncultured Microthrixaceae bacterium | reverse complement strand
GAGAGGCACTTTCCGCGGATACGCAACCTCACCTCATCGGTGGATCCAGGCTCAGTTGAACGATCCCGCCACTCGGGCCGGGCTCTTCTCGGCGTTGCTCAAGTACTGGCGCCGCCAGAGGGGCATGAGCCAGCTCGACCTCGCCGTGACCGCCGACGTGTCCGCCCGCCACGTGAGCTTCCTGGAGACCGGCCGCTCCACGCCCAGCGCCGAGATGGTGGTGCAGCTCGGCGCCGCCCTGGGAGTCCCGCTGCGCCATGTGAACGCCATGTTGCGCTCGGCGGGCCACACCGCGGTCTACGACGAGTCCGACGGTGAGCTCCCACCGTGGCCGAGGCGCTGGAGCTGCTGAAGGCCCACCACGAGCCGTACCCACTCGTCGTGGTGGACCGGACCTACCGGGTGCGGGACCTGAACTGCGGTGCCGCGGCGCTGTTCACCGCCGTCCTCGGGCTCCCCCCGTCGACCGAGCCGCTGGCGCCCTCGGCCGTCGAAGCCCTCGAGCTCAACCTCGCCCGGCTCACCTTCGACCCCGACGGGGCACAGCCCAGCCTGGCCAACTTCGACGACGTCGGCCGCAAGCTGCTGTGGCGCATCCAACGCGAGGTTCTCGCCGATCCGGACGACGGCGAGATGCGGCAGCTCCTCGACGAGCTCCTCGCCATGCCGACCGTCGACCCGCACTGGCGCCAGGTCGACCTCCGGGTCCCCTCCGACCCCGCCCTGGTCCTCCACCTCCGCCACGGAACCGACGAGCTCCGCTTCCTCACGACAGTCACCGCCTTCCAGGCTCCCCAGAACGTGGCGGTCGAGCACCTGTCACCAGCAGGCGCACCTCCGTGGGGTGCATGTTCGTGTCGGAGGGGCGAGTTTGACCCTGAGTGCACGCGCCCCGTGGAACGTCGAGCTTGCTGCCGCTTGAAGCGGAACCCCCTGGTCACAGGCCCAGCACGGCACGGACGCCGTCGTCGACGGCGTGGACCAGCGCGCCCGGCAGCTGGCCCACTCGATCGCCCAGCCAGGAGCGATCGACCAGCTCCAACCCGAGCGGCACCGCGACCGAGTCCTTCGGCAAACCCGTCACAGCAGCGTCGAGCAAGACATTGCCGGCGAGCCCAGCTCGATCGAGATTCGACGTCAACGGCACGACATGGGCCTGCCAGACGTCAACACCGAGAACCTCTTGAGAGGACACAACAACACATGGGCGGCGCTTGTCGAGATCGATCCAATAGACACCGCCGCGTATCACCACGGCGCAGATCGCTCCATGCGCTCGCCAACTGCCACCGCATCTCGGTCTGTCAACCCTTCGCTCGTGGCCAGTGCCGCATCCGCCAGAACTTGCTCGGCAAACGACATCGTCGACAATGCCGCGTGACGACGGAGCTGCTCGGTCACCCACCTCGAAAAGGGCACCTCAAGGCTCTCGATGATCGGCACGACGTCGTCGGGCACGCTGATCGTCTTGTTCGGCATGTACACATCATACGTACAGGCACCGGGCCGAGCAATCCCCCTCCCGACGCGACATGCTCACCCACATCGCCGATCTCGCCCGCCGACTCGCCGAAGGCGCGGGCGGCGTCGTGCAGCCCATCGTCGTCGCCACGTCCACAGCCCCCAGCGACATCGACTTCGCTCGCAACGAAGTCGCCCGGGCTGATTGGAGGATCCACTGGCGACCGTTGAGCCGGTTTGCGGAGCGGTTGGGCGCTCGGTCGCCACTATTGCCATGAGCGGTCGTGACCGCGATGAACGGATTGGCCGTGGGCAGTTCAGTCGACCGGTTGGGCTTCCGGGAAGGTCCAGGTGCCGTCGAGCACCTCGGGACGGGGCCGGTACACACGGATCGTGTAGTTCCAGCCCGGCACGATCGGTAGGTGGTTCGGCTGGTTCGGGTCGCCGCCGAAGTGGATGGTCACGGTGCCGTCGTCGCTGCAGTCGGAGGTGACGCTGTTGTAGGAGTACGCGTCGAGGTCGTTGACCGGCATCCAGCCGTCGGCGTCATACAGCGTCACCGACCAGACGCGTCACAGGGGACGTCGCCGACGGTGAGCGTGTAGGGCGTCTCACCGTCGTTGTGATCCGGGTGGGCGCTCTCGTACCTCGCCGCAGCAGCGGTGAGTCCGCCCCCTCCGATCGCTGCTCCGAGTGCCCAGTAGACCGGATCGAGGTCTTCCTTGCGGCCAAACGCCTTGGTCGAATCGGTGGCGAGCGCGGCGAGCGTGCTGAGCGTTGCGCGCATGTGCTCGACCTCTCCCTGCTCCCACGACGGCACCTCGAAGACGCCGACGTCGCCCTGCTCGGTGGTGATCTGGTCCTGCAAGGCATGAGCACGGGCGAGGTCGTCGGGGTCGGTCGGGTCGGCGAAGGTCCGCACGACCAGCGTGACGTAGCGGGTCCCGACTCTCTCGGTGGTGAGGGTGACGGCGGCCGGGCTGTAGTGGGGCTCAGTCGAGTGGTCCTGGCTGACGGCCATCAGCGACTGGTAGCGGCCGTCGGGTTCGGGAAGGTGGACGGTGAGCGGTGTGGTGAGGTCGAACACCCCGAACGAGTAGAGCGTGTCGCGGTTCGCTCGGATGGTCACCTGATGGTGGACGTCGTAGGGGGCCCGGGAGTGCACAAGACGACCGAAGCAGTCCATCTGCTCGATGTAGCCGCGCATCTGGAAGTCGGACTCGGCCGGACGTAGTTCGTGATCGTGACCTCGGGGGCGTCGATGGCGGACATCGGCTGTTCCTTTCGGTTGGGAGCCAGGGGGTGTGACAAGAACGCGGGCCGAGCCGACCGCCGCGGCCTCGGAAGACGAACCGTCGCCCTTGGCGGCGGGCTCCGCTTCCGGAAGGATCTGCTGGTCCGAGCCGGTGGCGTGAAGGTGCATCCCGACATCGTCTTCATGAAGGCTCGGGTTGCGGTCTTCGTCGACGGATGCTTCTGGCACGGCTGTCCCGAGCACCAGGTGGCCCCGAGGAGCAACCGCGACTACTGGGTGCCGACGGTCAGGATCGGCGTTGTCGGCCGCGGCCAGCAGCACACTCGTGTCGACGATGAGCACGATCAGTCGGGCCCGAACCCCTCGGCGAGCATCTCCTCGGCCTCACGGGCAGAACGTCCCGAAGTCGACGAACCGATCCCAACGAACGCCGGCCGGCGGGGGGCGACCTCCGGCAACCTGACAGGAAGGTGTTCCGCGAGTTGGGAGATGAGCTCAACCACCGTGATGCCGCGGCGACCGGCCTCAGCCTCGAGGCGGACCTTCACCTCGGTGGGGAGCTCGACCGTCGTGGACATGCGGTCCAATGTTAGGAGGCAGCACCGGCCGTCCGGTCGGTTCCACCACGGCGTCTGCCGGACCACCGGAGTAAGGCACCCCCATTGGCACCCCTCACCCGCACGGCGACTCGTCGGAGAGCCACCCGAACGCTCAGAACCCAAGGGGCGCAAGGGCTTCCGAAGTGGGCGTGGAGGGACTCGAACCCCCGACTCCCTCCTTGTAAGGGAGGTGCTCTAGCCAGCTGAGCTACACGCCCGGAGAGGCGGAGCGTACCGGGCAGCCGATCGGATGGAGAAGGCGTTCGGGGTACGGGTGACGTCGACCCGATGGTCTGCCGGTTCCAGGGCGGGTCGACGATCCTCACCATCTCCCCTTGACACCACTTGCCATCCTGCTAGAGTCGAACGTATGTTCGATTCTGAGAGAGGAAGGGGCGGGTTACGGAAGTCGGAGGCCGCGCATCAGGTCGCCGTCGATCCCGGCTCGCTCGCAGAGATCTCGTGGGACGAGCTCGAGCCAGCTGCGGTGATGGAGCTGGTGACCACGCTGCGACGGGTGACGATGTCTGTCGATGCCGCGCTCGCCACCGGCATGGCCTCCATCGCTCGTACGCAGATCGCAGAGCACGCGTGCGGCCTCTCGGTCGGCACGTGGTGGGCCTACTCCCGACTGGGTTGCGGCAGCCAGGGCACGTGGCTGTCGAGAGCCGGAGAGCTGATGGCCCGCTTCCCCAATATCGGCGCCGCGTTGCGGCGAGGAGAGCTGAGCCTCGAGCACCTCCGGGCCATCGACGAGATCCAGGATCGGCGAGTGGTCCGCGAGCTCGAGCCCCTCGACGAGGAGCTGAGCCACGAGGCGGTCGGGCTCACCCTCGCCAGGTGGCGACGTCGCATGAGAGCCCGGGTAGCGCTCCTGAGCGACGAGATCGACCGCCGGGCGGAGGCGGAGCCGGCGGAGGAGGCTGCCCCGGAGGGCGCAGAGCCCGGGCCCCGGACGGAGGAGCCTCCGGCCCCTGATCCGAACACTTGCAGGCAACATGGAGAGAGTCCGAACGACACCCAGGACTCCTCCGGTCTGTTCGACTCGCTCCTGGACGACCTCGATGCACCCGGTGGCCACGAGGACGGGTGGTCTCCATGCGGCCGACGTCCGACGGCGGCCTGCTGCTGCGCGGCCAGCTCTTCGGATCGGCAGCAGAGTCCTTCCGTCAGGCACTCCTGGCGGAGACGTCCCGGCATCGACGCGTCGCCTGGCGGGAGCACAACAGCGCTGGCATCGCCATGCCCAGCGGCGGCCAGCTGCTGGCGCGGGCGCTCGTGCAGCTGGTCCGCCAGGGTCTCGCCACCTCGACCGACGCTACTGTCCCCACCCGCACGGAAGCGATCGTGGTGATCCCGGTCAGCGACGAAGGAGTCGGCGTGGTCCGGGCTCTCGACGGTGAACCGCTCCCACCCGAGGTCGCCGCCCTGCTCCGCTGCGATGCGCACCTCCGGGCGATCGTCGTAGATCGCCACGGCAGTCCGCTGTGGTTGGGACGCTCCACCCGACTGGCAAGCCCGGCGCAACGCAAGACCCTCGCCATCCGGGACGGCGGCTGCGTGTTCCCCGGTTGCGACATGCGCGCCGACTGGTGCGATGCCCATCACGAACCTGGCTGGGAGACGGGCGGGCGCACCGATGTCGACGCCATGGTGCTGCTCTGTCGACGCCATCACGGCGCGGCCCACTCCCGACGCTGGACGCTACGGCCCTCGGTTGCACCACCGACATCTCCGCCTGACCACCCGGGACTCGGGGGACCATCCGGCATGCTCGGACAGCGCTTCGAGTGGCACGACAGCCGAGCCCGAAGAACCATCCCCGCACAACAGCGCGGGCTGACGGACTCCGTGCCGTGACCGTGGAGACGACCAGGACCCGACCACCGCCGAGCTGCAGCCCGGTCCCCCACCAACCGGACTCATCAACACCGGCGTCGCCCTGCCGATCGTCATGATGTGACGATCGCGAGACGTCCCGGTGCTTCGGCGCGGCTGACCCGCCCGGCGCGCGCACTGGTCCTCGCCGCGATCGCGTTCGGCGGCGCATACCTGCTGTGGCGGATCGGCTGGACCCGCCGGGGCACGCAACCCCTGCTGTTCTGGCGACTGTGGTTGGCCGAGGCGTTCATCTGGGTCAGCCTGCTCCGCTACGCCTACGACGGCTGGGAGCTCCGCAGCTCCCCCCGCGAGCCCGCCCACGCCGTCCCCGTCGACGTCGTCGTGGTCTGTCGCGACGAACCCGCCGAGGTGGTGCGCGCCACACTGGTCGGCTGTCGGGCCATCGCCCACCCCCACCGCACCGTGGTCGTCGACACCCTCGGGCGCGCCGACCTCGCCCGCTGGGCCGGTGAGCTCGGCGCCGAGCTGTTCGTCGCCGACGCCCTCGGCCTCGACCAGCCCATCGAAGCGGCCCTCGCCTCCGTGCTCCCTCAGCTCCACCACGAGCTGGTCACCGTCCTCGCCGCCGACCACGTGCCCCTCCCCGAGATGCTCGACGAGCTCACCGGCGACTTCACCGACCCTTCGGTGTGGCTCGCCCAAGGCCGCCAGGCCTTCTACGGACCCTCCCCCGGGGAGTACCGCGGCAGCGCCACCGAGGCCGAGCTGCTCTTCCGAGTCCTGCTGCCCGGCAAGAACACCCACGGTGCGGCCTACTGGTGCGGCTCCGGTGGCGTCGTGCGCCGCCGCGCCCTCGACGAGCTCGGCGGGATCCCCACCGACACCGACACGCCCGGGTTCCGGCTCTCCATCGCCGCCCTCGGCCACGGCTGGCGCTGCACCTACCACGCCACACCGGTGGTGCTCACCCTCGCCCGTCCCGATCTCGACGGCTTCATCGCCCAGCACGCCGTCACCGCCCAGGGCGACCTGACGGTGCTGCGCACCGCGCAGAACCCCCTCATCGCCCGCAACCTGCGCCTCGACCAGCGCCTGTCCTACCTCGGCACCCTCGTCACCTACCTGAGCGGTCTGCGTCGCCTGGCGCTGGTGTGGATCCTCTGCGCCACCCTCGTCACCGGCGCCCTCCCCGTGCGCGCCGATCCGCGATGGCTGGTGGCCATGTGGGGGGTGTGGATGGGCCTGGTCTCCCTCGCCTCCCGGGTGCTCGGCCGCGGCGTCGGGGGAACCGTCACCGGCGCCCGCCACCGGTGGCTGCTCATCGGTGCGTACTGCAGCGCCTGGGCCAGCCTGCTCGTCCCCCGTCGCGTGCTGCTCGCCCTGCGCACTCCGCCGCACAGCGGTCACCTCGACGAACCCACACCCCGTCTTCGCCTGCTCATGACCGGCACCACCCTGGTCGCCGTGGCAGCCATGTGGCGCCTCGGCGCCACGGTCGGGATGGTCGCCCTGCCCGCCATGTCACCCACAGCCACCTGGATGACCCTCGGCATCGCCGCGGTGCTCCTCGCGCTGATCGCCGAGCTGCTCTTCGACACCCGCCGACGCACCCGCCGACGCACCCCCCGCTTCGCCGTGGAGGCCACCGCGCGTCTCGGCGACGAGGCCCACCGCGTCCTCGACCTCGCCGAAGGCGGAGCCTCGGTGCACTTCCACCGTCCGCCGCGGATCGGCTGCCCCTACGTGGTCACCCTGCGGGTTCCCGGCCTCGACGGTGGGCTGCACCAGGCCACCGTGGCGGCCGAGGTGCGCTCGGTGCGCCGCCTCGCCGGCCCGCCGGGCAGCGGCTACGCCGTCGGGCTCGCCTTCACCCACCGCTCCCCGGCAGCCCGCGTCCGCCTCACCGAGTACTGCCGGGTGCTGCTGCCGGCCCGCGACGCCGCGGACGCAGCCGCCGTGCCCAAGGGGCTCAGCCCGGCCATCAGCAGGAGCCGCGTGCGAGGCCCCGCGGCCTGAGGTCGGCGCCGAGCTGCCTACCTGCCGAGCTGCCTACCTGCCGAGCTGTCTACCTGCCGAGCCGGCCCGCCGAGCTGCCGGCCTGCGACGTCGACCATCATCGTGCCGCGCCTCCCTCACCGGTCGGGACCGTCCTCCCCTCGCTCGATGCGCGCAGCGCCGCCCACGCCATCGCGGTCTCGGTGGAGATGTCGGGCAGGGCCTCGAGCGCGAACCACCCCACCTCGAGGATCTCCGCCGAGGTGGGCCGGGCACGGTCCGCGTCCGACTCGTCGACCGGCCGGGCCAGGTACACCACGTCCACCCTCCGCAGCACCGGTTCGACCACCACCGCAGGATGGCCCACCAGCTCCACCTCGAGGCCCACCTCCTCGCGCGCTTCGCGCACCGCGGCGATCCGCGGCGGCTCCCGGCGCTTGGCCAGCCCGCCTGCGGTGCCCCACCGCCGGTTGTAGCTGTGGCGGACCAGCAGCACCCGACCGTCCTCGCGCACCACGAAGCACACCGCGCCGACGGTGAACTTGGGCGACACCGAGCGGACGATCCGGCGCCGCATGCCCCGCGGCAGCCGGCCGAAGCCGGCGTACACCCGGGTCATCACCCACCGACGCATCACCCTCGCTCCCCCTCCGCCGTCACCACCGCCGGCGGCACGGCCAGCGCCGTCGTCCGCGCCGCCAACAGCGCCGCCAGCAGCTCCGGCGTGGCTGCCGAGACGGGGCTGCGCCGAGCGGAGGGGTCCCGCACCGCCAGCTCCCGACCGCCGGCATCCACCATCTCGCCGCCGGCCTCGTGCAGCACCAACGCGCCCCCGAGGTAGTCCCACGGCCCCAGGGCATCGCCTCCGAAGTCCACCGTGGCATCCACGGTGCCGTCGGCCACCGCGCACAGATCCAGCGCCGTGGCCCCCAGCGTCCGGTACTGGCGCCAGCCGAGGTGTCGAGGTGCGTGGCCGTTGAGCACCACCACGGCCTGCCCCAGCTCCCGGGTCTCCGAGGTCCGCACCGGTCGGCCGTCGCGCCACGCCCCCTCACCGCGCACGGCGTGCCAGCTGCTGCCGGTCGCCAGGTTGGTCACCAGCGCCACCCACGGGCCGTCGTCGTCGAGAGCGCACAGGCTGGTGGCGTACCACGGTATGCCCCGGGAGGCGTTCGTCGAGCCGTCCACGGGATCGACCACCACGAGCACGGCCGCGTCCGGGCGCTGCAGACCGCTCTCCTCCGAGAGCACCCCCACGCCTTCGGGATCCAGCACCTCGTGCACCGCGCGGTCGGCCACCAGGTCGAGTCGGTACTGGCCCTCCCGCTCCCCCTTCGTCCGCAACGCCAGAAGCCCCCCATGGTGGCCCTCGGCCCCCGCGAGCTCCCGACGATGGGCCTCGAAGGCGGCGGCCACCGCCGTCTCGGCGCGGCGCAGGAGGTCGAGCACGCCGTCGGGCGCGGGGCGGGAAGCCATCGCCGCAGGCTACCGGGCCGCGTGACCCGGTCTGCCGGGTTGTTTCGGCTTTGCCCCACCCCACACGGATGGCAACCTTGTGGCGATGGCCATCATCGACGTCGCCGGCTTCGTCGCCGATCTCAAGAACCACGCCGCCGACCACGGCTTCCACGTCCACGACGAGCGCCACTTCGTGGAGACGTACTCCATGCGCCAGGCCTTCGAGGTCGACCTCCATCCCGAGGAGGCGTGCGGCGGGCCCCTGGAGTTCCACCTCAGCGTCGACGTCGATCCCCGCACCCTGCTCGCGTTCGAGGACGCGCTCATGCAGCTGCCCGAGGGCGAGGAGCCAGAGCAGACCTTCGAGCTGCCGCTGTCGTTCACCTGGTCGCTGCCCCCACTGCCCAACAGTCCCGACCTGCTCCTGCTGGCCACCGAGCTGGCCGGCATCGGCGGCCCGGACCTGCCGGTCGAGGTGAGCGCGGTCGACTCCTACCAGATCGTGACCGACCCTTCGATCCGCACGCTGACCGTGGTCTCCCGGGTCGGGGTGAACATGTGGCAGGTGTACCTGGGCGAGGAGATGCTCTGCGACGTGCTCGAGCGGTGCCTCGACGTGAGTCGGTTCCTGCTCGACGCGGCTCCGGCGTGGATCGACGAGCCCTGAGAGCTCCCGTCAGCGCTGCCGCCCCCGCCACCCAGAGCGGGCGCACCCCACCCCGCACCCCACCCCACCATCTGGCAGGCGTGGCACCACACCGGCATAGCTGACACCTGCCAGTTGCTCCCGGAGGGAGGGGAGAGGCGGAGAGGCGGAGAGGCGGAGAGGCGGAGAGGCGGAGAGGCGGAGAGGCGCAACGGCGCAGAGGCGCAGCGGCGGAGAGGGCAGTGGTGCATCTGCCAGCGGCCGTCCGGCGAACCAACGGGTGACGCTTCGGCACCAGCACCGGTACCGGCCCAGCGACCCGGAGACGGCGCATGTCCTCCGCCATCGACCTGAGATGACCGCCACCCTGATCCGACCCGAGGCGGTCCACCGCTACCATGCGCCGGTGGACTCACCCGGCACGGCACTCGACGAGTCGGTGGCAGCCGCCTTCGCGGCGGGCGACGAGACGGCGCTGCGCAGCCTCTACGACGCCACCTCCCGGCTCGTCTACTCGTTCTGTCGCCGCTCCCTCGGCGCCGATCTGGCAGCCGACGTCACCCAGGAGATCTACGTCGCCGCGTGGCGCAGCCGGGACCGCTTCCGCCCCGAGCAGGGGTCGCTCACCGGGTGGCTGATGGGCATCGCCCGCTTCAAGACCATCGACGCCCTCCGTGCCGCCGGACGGCGCCCGCTGGTCGCCGACGGCGAGGAGCCCGAGGACCGAGGCTCGGAGGAGGTGCGCATCACCGACGTCGCCCAGCGGATGCTGATCGCCGACGCGCTGGCGCAGCTGCCCGAGCGGGCGAAGCAGATGGTCGAGCTCGCCTTCTACGAAGAGCTCACCCACACCGAGATCTCGGAGCGGACCGGCGTGCCGCTGGGCACCGTGAAGAGCGACATACGGCGCGGGCTCGAACGCCTGCGCTCCTACCTGGAGGGTTTCGATGCCAGTGGATCCTGACGATCTCGCTGTCGCGGCCCTCCGACGAGCAGATGCCCGATCGGAGGACCTCGACGACAACCGGTCCGGTGCGGTGGCGCTCGCCGACGGCGACCTCCTCGACGACCAGCAGCTCGCCGAGCTCGCAGCGCTGCGGCGCGTGGTCGCCGTGGGACGATCGCTGCGCGAGTCGGATCGTCGGCGCTCGGATCCTCCCGACGAGCTGTGGTCCCGGATCGATGCCGAGGTCTTCGGCGCCGCGTCCCCTTCAGGCACCGCGTCCCCCTCAGGCACCGCGACCTCCAGCGCCGCGACCTCCAGCGCCGCGTCCTCGACCGGCGCCCAGGTCGTCGACCTGGCTTCGGCCCGTCGCGCCCGCCGGGCCCCGCTGCTGGCTGCGGCCGCCGTCGCCGTGCTGGTGCTCGGCGCCCTCGGCATCTGGGCAGCCAACGGTGAGGACTCCCGCGACGAGCTGGTGGCCTCCACCGACCTATCCCTGCTGGCCGGGGGCGGTTCCGGACGGGCGGAGCTCCGCCAGCGCGACGACGGCGTGCACCTCGTGGTCGACGTGGCCGAGCTCTCCCCCGCAGAGCAGGCCGACTTCTACGAGCTCTGGCTCCTGACCCCCGAAGGGGGCGATCCCCAGTCCATGGCGAAGTTCGACCGGCCCGACGGCCGCCTGGACGTGCGGCTGCCCGACGGCACGGACACCGCGGCGTTCCCCGTGGTGGACATCTCCGAGGAGATCGACGACGGCGACGACACCCACTCCGGTCTGAGCATCCTCCGGGGCTCGTTCAGCTGAGGGAGCCTGCGACCACGGCGTCGTCCTCGACGGGGATGCCCACCGCCAGGTTCCATCCCCACCCCACCGTGTAGCCCAGCGCCGCACCGCCGACCACGTCGAGGGGGAGATGGGCCGAGACCTGCACCCGGGCCCCTCCGACGACGGCCACGAGCAGGCGCGACAGCAGGCGTTGCCCCATGGGCAGCTCGGGGGACAGCACGGCCATCAGCGACGCCGCCACCGCCGAGTGCCCCGACACGAACCCCAGACCGTCCCGGGGCGTTCCCGGCAAGCGGGCCACCCCGTCGAGCAGGTCGGAGGGCCGACCCCGCCCGACGGCCGCCTTGACCACCTTGGCGAGCTGCCACGACACCACTCCCGCCGCCACCGCTCCGGCTGCAGGTCGCCAGCGGTGCCACCGTCGCCACGTCCAGGCCCCGACGAGGAACGGCCCCCACAGCGAGCCGAGCTGCATCGGCAACCAGAGCACCGGTGCCGCCCACGGAGGCCCGCCGTTGAGTCCGGCGAAGATGCGCGCCTCGTCGGGGCCCACCCCTCGAGCGGCTGCTCGGGTGCAGCCACCGAGCACCGACACCCCTGCGGCCACCCGGCCCACCGCCGACCACGGTCGTCGCACTCGTTCCGAAGCCATGAGCTTCCGACGGTACCAACACCTCGCGGCGGATCCGGTTAGCGTCGCGCTGGTCCGACGCTGGCCCCCGAACCGATGACCTCGACGACCGCACCCGCTCCCGGCGACCCACCCACGGCCTCCCCCGCCGCCGTCGATGGAGAGGGCGGTGTCGACGGCGACCTGCTCGACCGGTCGCGTTCGGTGCGCCACTACGAGCGCTCCCCAGGGGACCTCCTGCGCCTGCTGGGCATCGCCGGGCTCACCCTGGCGGTGGTCCTGCTGGTCAAGCTCCTTGCCGAGGCGACCGGCGGGTTCCAGGCCAGCCTGGTGGAGCTGGTGGCCGTGCGCTCCGCCGACCTGCTCCGAGTCCTGGAGGGCCTGCTGCAGCTGACCTACGCCGCCGTGATGCTGATCACGCTGGCGTTGCCCCTGCTGACCCGCCGCCTGCGGATCTTCCTCTACGTGTTCACCGTCGACGTGGCCTGCGGCCTGCTCATGGGCCTCATCGACGCCTGGATCGGCTTCGAAGGGGCGACCAACGCGGTGGCCGAGGCCGCGGGCATGGAGCCCGGCCCGCTGCCCGATGCCACGACGGTCGCCCAGGTGGCCGCCTCGATCGTCGTGTTCTCGCCCTTCGTCACCCGTCGATGGCGCAAGGTGCTCCAGGCGCTGTTCGGGGTGCTCGTGCTCCTCCAGCTGCTGGTCTCGGTCTACCCTCCGGCAGCGACGGCGGTGGCGCTGGCGCTCGGACCGGCGGTGGGCACTGCGGCACTCCTGCTCTACGGACGTCCCGTGAGCCGTCCGACCGTGGCGGCCATCACGGCTGCGCTGGTGGCCAGCGGGCTGGACGTCGGCCGGGTCGAGCCCGCCGCGGTCGACGCCCGGGGCTCGACCCCCTACCTGGTCACCCTCCGCGACGGCACCAGGGTGTTCGCCAAGGTGATGGGCGCCACCGAGCGGGCGGCCGACATCCTCTTTCGCGCCTACCGGCGCCTGCGGCTCAAGAACGTCGGCGACGAACGCCCCGACTCCTCCCTCCGCCGCACCGTCGAGCACGAGGCGCTCGTGTCGCTGAAGGCCCGCGACGTCGGGGTGAGCACGCCCCGCCTCAGGGCCCTCGCCCGGGTGGGCGACGACGCCTTCCTGCTCTCCTACGACCTCATCCCCGGCGCCTCGCTGGACAAGGTCGCCCCCGAGCGCCTCACCGACGAGGTGCTGCGGGCCATCTGGGAGGAGGTGGACCTGCTGCGCCGGAGCCGCATCGCCCATCGCGACCTTCGACTGGCCAACGTGTTCCTCGACGACGAGGACCGGCCGTGGCTGATCGACTTCGGCTTCGCCGAGGTGGCGGCCGACGAGACCCTCCTGCGAGCCGACGTCGCCCAGCTGCTCACCTCGTTGGCCGTCGCGGTGGGCATCGACCGGGCCCTCGACGCGGCGATCGCCGGGATCGGCGCCCCGGCGGTCGGCTCCGCCATCGGCCGTCTCCAGACGGTGGCGCTCAGCGGCGCCACCCAGAGCGCCCTGCGCTCCCAGCCCGACCTGCTGGCGCAGCTGCGCGCCGAGGTTGCCGAGCGCTGTGGGGTGAGCGAACCCCAGCTCGACCCGCTGACCCGCTTCCGCCCGTCCAACGGTGTGATGCTGGCGGCGTCCGCCGTCGTGGTGTTCGTCGGGCTTCCCCTGTGGGCAGGCCTGGGCGAGGTGGTCGACACCCTCGCGGGGGGCAGCTGGTCACATGTCGCCACCCTGGTGGCGGCCGCGGTGGCGGTGGAGCTGCTCGGCGCATGGGCGTTGGCCTCCGCCGCCGGCGTGGCGCTCCCGGCGCTGGCCACGCTGTGGGCGTCGGTGGCCACCACCTTCGCCTCCACCACCGCTCCCGCTCGATTGGGCGGCCGTTCGCTGCAGGCGCGCTACCTCGAACGCCACGGCGTGGACCACGATGCTGCCGGGGAGGTCGCGGGGTTCCTCGGTGCCGCGTCCACCGTGTCGCAGCTGCTCCTGCTGGTGGTGTTCCTGGTGTGGGCGGGCCGCGGGAACCTCGACAGCGCGCCGGTGGACCGCCCGGAGGCCCTGTTGGGCGGTCTGGTCGTGGTGGCGGGCCTGGCGGGGGTCTCGCTGGCGGTCGGCCCCCTCCGCCGACGGACCTGGGGTCGGATGCGTCAGCGGGCCGGCTCCGCCCGCCGAGGCATGCGCCGCCTCGAGAGCTCCCCCACCCGGGTCGCCGCCACGGTCGCGGCGGTGATCCTGGCCGCGCTGGCCGACGTCGGGGCCCTGCAGGCCTCGGGAGAGGTGATGGATCTCGGCCTCGATCTGGCGACCGTCGGCGTCGTGCTCCTCGCGGGCCGGACCATCGCCACCGCGGCGCCCACGCCCGGCCACATCCTGGCGATCGAGGCCGTGCTCACCGCCGGGCTCGTCGCCGCCGGTGCGCCCTTCGCCGTGGCCGTGCCGTCGGTGCTGCTGTACCGACTGGCCACCTTCTGGGCACCCCTCGCCCTGGGCCCACCCGCCTTCGCCTGGCTGCGCGACCGCCAGCACGTGTGAGGCCGTCCGCAGGTGGTCCAGGTTCACCCGCTGGACGCCGTGCGGCCACACGGAAGCCACCTCGGTCGTCCGCTCCGCCGCTACCGTGCAACTCGACGGATGTCGAGGTGTCGCCGTCGAGGAGGCGCACGTGCAGTTCCCCGAGCTCCAGGCGGTCATCTTCGACACCGACGGCGTGGTCACCCAGACCGCGGCGGTGCACTTCGCCGCCTGGAAGGACGTCTTCGACCGCTACCTCGCCGCCCACACCCACGGCGACGCAGCCCGGGCGTTCACCGACGCCGACTACCGCACCCACGTCGACGGCGTGGGCCGCTACGACGGCGTGGACCGCTTCCTGCGCTCCCGGGGCCTGGAGGTCCCCTTCGGCACCCCGGAGGACCCTCCCGGGGAGTCCACGGTGTGCGCCATCGGCAACCTCAAGAACGGCGCGTTCGAGGAGGCCGTCGCGCGCTACGGCGTACGTCCCTACCTCACGACGCGCCGCTTCATCGAGGACCTGCACGCCCACGGGGTGCGCACCGCGGTGATCTCGGCATCGAAGAACTGCGAGATGGTCCTGGCGGCTGCGGGGATGGACGACCTCTTCGAGGTGCGCGTCGACGGCAACGACGCCGCCCGGCTGGGCTTCCCCGGCAAGCCGGCGCCGGACGTGTTCCTCCAAGCGGCGCAGCGCCTGGGCGTCGAGCCGGCCCGATCGGCCATCGTCGAGGACGCCATCTCCGGGGTGCAGGCCGGGCGAGCCGGTGGGTTCGCCATGGTGATCGGCCTCGACCGCACCCGCAACCCCGCCCCCCTGGCGGAGTTCGCCGACCTCGTGGTGCCCGACGGGGCGGACCTGGAGGTGGTGGGCGCCACCGTTCGCCAGGCCGTGCCCGCCCGGGCCCACCTCACCGACCTGCCCGATGCCCTCGAGGACCACGACCTGGTGCGGCTCCTCGACACGCCGTCGGTGGCGGTGTTCCTCGACTACGACGGGACCCTCACCCCCATCGTCGAGCGCCCCGAGCAGGCGCAGATGTCCGAGCCGGCACGCGACGTGCTCCGGCGCCTGGCGGAGCTGACGGTGGTGGGGGTCATCAGCGGACGCGACCTCGACGACGTCGAGCGCATGGTCGACTGCCCCGGCCTGTGGCTGTCGGGGAGCCACGGCTTCGACATCCAGCGCCCCGACGGATCGCGGGTGCAGATCGACGCCGGGAGCGACGCCCTCCCCGCCCTCGACGCCGCCGAGGCCGAGCTCGGCGACCCCGTGGCCGACGTGGACGGCGCGTGGGTGGAGCGCAAGCACTTCGCCATCGCCGTGCACCACCGGGCCACGCCGATGTCAGAGGTGCCAGGCCTGGAGGAGGTCGTAGCCGACATCGCCGCGGCTCACCCCGAGCTGCGAATGTCCGGCGGCAAGAAGATCTTCGAGCTGCGCCCGGCGATCGACTGGGACAAGGGCGCGGCGCTGCGGTGGTTGCTGGCGGCCGCCGGCCTCGATCCGCAGCACACCCTGGCGGTGTTCGTCGGCGACGACGTCACCGACGAGGACGCGTTCGCCGTGGTCCGCTACCACGGGGTGGGTGTGGTCGTCGGCACCGACGACCGGATCACCGCCGCCAACGATCGGATCGCCGACCCGGACGCGGTGAGGAGGCTGTTGGAGGAGCTGGTGAGCAGGCTGGGTGAGAGGTGAACGACTGGCTCTGGAGCTACCGCGGCTACGAGCCGTTCCAGGAAGGCCAGCGCGAGGCGCTGTGCACGCTCGGCAACGGCTACATGGCCACCCGCGGCGCCTTGCCGGAGTGCACCGCCGATGACGTCCACTACCCGGGGACCTACCTCGCCGGGGTGTTCAACCGCCTCTCCAGCGAGGTGGCGGGGCGCACGGTGGTCAACGAGAGCATCGTCAACGTGCCCAACTGGCTGCCGGTGCGGTGCCGGCCCAGCACCGGAGAGTGGTTCACCCCCGACGTCGCCGAGGTGCTGGACCACGACATCGAGGTCGATCTGCACCGGGCGGTGCACACCCGGCGCAGTCGCCTGCGCGACGCAGCGGGCCGTGTGCTGTCGATCACGCAGCGGCGGCTCGTGAGCCTGCGCCACCCGCACCTCGCGGCCATCGAGTCCACGTTCGTCGCCGAGAACTTCTCCGGCGGACTCGTGCTCGAGTGGGCCATCGACGGCACCGTGCGCAACACCGGTGTGACCCGCTACGCGGACCTGCCCGACGACCACCTGGAGCACGTCGAGGCGTTCGCCGACCCCGAGGACGCCATCGTGCTCGAGGTGCGCACCAACGACTCCCACGTGCACATCGGCATGTGCGCCCGCACCCGGGTGTGGGCGGGCGAACGGGAGGTCACCGCCGAGCGCTCGCTGCTCGCCGAGCCCCGACGGGTGGCCCAGGCCGTGGTGGTCGAGGTCGAGCAGGGCGCAGAGGTGCGGGTGGAGAAGGTGGTGGCGGTGCACACCTCCCGCGACCCCGGCATCTACTCCCCCGTCGACGCCTCCACCCACGCCGCGGCGGTGGCCGGCTCCTTCGAGGACCTCATGGAGCAGCACCTCACGTCGTGGGCCCATGCGTGGAGCCGCAGCCGCATCCACCTGAGCGGCGACGTCGGCCACACCGGCCGGGTGCTCGACCTGCACATCTTCCACCTGTTGCAGACCGTCTCGAAGTTCAACACCGACCTGGACGCCGGAGTGCCCGCCCGAGGGCTGCACGGCGAGGCCTACCGGGGCCACATCTTCTGGGACGAGCTGTTCATCTTCCCCTTCCTCACCCTGCGGGTCCCGGAGCTGACGCGGGCGCTGCTGCGCTACCGCGCCCGCCGCCTCACCCGGGCGCGCGAGGCGGCACGCGACGCCGGCTTCCGAGGCGCCATGTTCCCCTGGCAGTCGGCCAGCAGCGGTCGCGAGGAGACCCAGACCCTCCACCTCAACCCCGACTCCGGCCACTGGCTCCCCGACGCCTCGCACCTGCAGCGCCACATCAACGCCGCGGTGGCGTTCAACATCTGGCACTACTGGCAGGTCACCACCGACATGGAGTTCATGCGCTTCTGGGGTGCGGAGATGATGCTGGAGATCGCCCGCTTCTGGGCGAGCGCCGCCACCTACAACCACCGACTCGACCGCTACGAGATCCTCGGGGTGATGGGGCCCGACGAGTACCACGAGGCCTATCCCGGCCGGGAGCAGCCGGGCCTGGACAACAACGCCTACACCAACGTCATGGCGGTGTGGTGCCTGTGCCGCGCCTTCGACGTGCTCGAGCTGATCCCCAAGGCCCGCCGCGAGCAGCTGTTCGAGAAGCTCCGGCTCAGCCACGAGGAGCTGGACCGCTGGGGCGACATCAGCCGCAAGATGCGCCTGTGCTTCCACGGCGACCGCATCCTCAGCCAGTTCGAGGGCTACGACGAGCTCCAGGAGCTCGATTGGGACGCCTACCGCACCCGCTACGGCAACATCGGCCGCCTGGATCGGATCCTGGAGTCCGAAGGCGACTCACCCAACCGCTACAAGTTGGCCAAGCAGGCCGACACGCTGATGATCTTCTACCTGCTCGCCGAGGACGAGGTGGAGGAGATCTTCGAGCGCCTGGGCTACGACTACGACGACGACTTCCTGCGGCGCAACCTCGAGTACTACGAGCCACGCACCGCCCACGGGTCCACCCTCAGCCAGATGGTGCACGCCTGGTTGCACGCCCGACACGACCGGGAGACGTCCTGGCACCTCTTCCGTGCGGCGCTCGCCTCCGACATCAACGACGTCCAGGGCGGCACCACTCGGGAGGGCATCCACCTCGGGGCCATGGCCGGCACGGTCGACCTGGTGCTGCGCTGCTACGGCGGCATCGAGATCCGCCAGGACGTGCTCTTCCTCAACCCGGTGCTGCCCGAGGAGCTGCACGAGCTCGAGTTCTCGATCATCTACCGCCGCCAGCTGCTGCACATCGAGATCACCGGGACCCACCTGTGCGTCAGGCTCTCCCAGCACGTGGGTCAGGCGATGCCCGTGGCGGTCGACGTGGCCGGCGACTTCCGGGTGCTGGAGCCTGGCGACACCGTTCAGGTGATGCTCTGAGCGGCACACTCACACCGTGTCACCCCGGTGTGGGCGGCCCGGTGTGTCACCCCGGTGTGGGCGGCCCGGCGCACCGGACCGCCCACGACGGTGGGGCGATGGGGGAGGCGACCTACGGCTGGGGGATCTGGGCGTCGATCCAATCGATGCGGCTCTGCAGCCACGCCGCCAGGTACTGCGGTGAGTCGCCGCCCTCCAGCTCGTAGCTCCAGCGACCCTCGTCGTTGTCGATGGCCGTGGCGAGACCTGCTCCGGTCGGCTCGATCTGGCTGACGATCGCCTCGAAGCCGGGCTTGAGGGCCGGCCAGCGAGCCTGCACCTCTGCGAGGAAGGCAGGGTCCTCTGCGAGGCGCCGCATCCAGGGCCCCCGGGCCCATGTGCGCCAGCCGTCCGGGGTGAGCTCGTCGTAGGACCACTCGTTGGCCATGGAGAGATCGAAGTCCCAGATCGGGCCGAACTCGAGCGGGCCACCACGGTGCTTGTGGAAGTAGGTGCTGCCCACGAAGGCGTCCTGGTTCTTCAGCAGCTCCTGCACCCAGTAGAAGTCGACCAGCGAGGCGGTGTCGAGGTAGGGCCGGTAGCCGAGGAGCGGATCGGTGAACTGCGGGGAGTAGAGGGCGTCCTCGAAGTCCTGCACGTAGTCGCGGATGTAGGTCTCCTGCTCCACGACGCCGGCGTCGGGCTCCTGCATCTGCACCTTCACCGAGTGGTTGGTGACGAACCCCGGATCGACCGCCAGATCGAGGTAGCCGTCGATCTCCAACAGGTAGCCGCCGGTCACCTCCGGCTCCACGATGTCGGTCGGCTCGAGCTCCTCGATGTCGACGCGGTTCGCGTCACGCCGGACGTGCTCCGCGAGCTGGTAGACGCCCACGTACTGTCCGTTGAGGACCACCTCCACGTGGCGGTACTCCGGCGTCCACTCCAGGTCGGTCGCTTCGCTTGCCTGGCCGGCGACCCAGGTCCGAAGCTGCGACTTGTCCAGGTAGTTGGCCAGCAGCACCCAGTGCTTGCTGCTCCCCATGCCCATGAGGTTCGCCTTGGATCCGAGTCGGATGCGATACGGCTTCTTGGGTGCGTGCCAGGTCGAGTGACCTCGGCCGTTGATCTCGATGGATCCCGAGAAGGCCGAGTAGGCGCTGCCGTTGGGGTCGAGCTCCATCGTGCCGGGGATCCGGGTCTCCTTGTCGACCACCGGAGCCCGCCCTGCGGTCTCGATGCGTATCACGGGAAGGACGGGATCCACGTAGTAGGCGTACACGCCCGGGCTCCAGACCGGTGCCGAGCTGGGCACTCCGGCGACGCGGTAGTAGTAGCCCGTGCGGTTCTGCACGTCGGCGTCCACCGCCGAGGTGGTGCCGACCTCCGAGAGCTCCTCCCACGGCCCGCCCGCCGCGAGGCGGCGCTGGATCCGGTAGGTGCCGCTGTGGCCACCGGGCGCGCTCCACTCGAGGAGCAGGTCGCCCGCCTCCAGCGTCACGGTGAGCGCGTACGGGTCGTAGGGCGGCGTGGTCGGGGGGGTCTGGCAGGCGCTCAGCACCCCGCTCAGCACACCCAGCACCACCACTGCTCCGACCAACGCCGAACGGCCGACAGCGCGGCCGCGAGATCGTACTTCCCCAGTCATCTTCCCCTCCCTTGGGATCCACCTTGGATATGCGTGCGACCTTATCGCGCTGGTCGCGACGGCGCCCGGGATTCGGGCACTCGCCCAGGAGCCACCCTGTCGCCAAGGCCTGCGAGGGTCAATGGGGACAGATCCCCACTCCCCGGGGACGGACCGTCGCACGGTCGTCCCCGGTGGGGGCCAGAGGTCAACCCAGGGCGTCGAGGGCGGCCTGGAGCCCGGCGGCCGCCTCCTCCGCCAGCGCGACGAACCGCTCGTCGGCCATCAGCTCCCGCGGATCGACGATCGCCACCCGGGTCCGGGCGTCGCCGGCGGACTCGAGGACCACGTTGCAGGGCAGCAGCAGGCTCGTGGAGGGGTCCAGCTCGAGCGCCTGGTGGGCGAAGGTCGGATTGCAGGCACCGAGGATCTTCAGCGGCGGCCGGTCCACGCCGATCTTGGCCTTGAGGGTGGCGGCGACGTCGATCTCGGTCAGCACGCCGAAGCCCTGGGCGCCGAGTGCCTGGCGAACGGCGGCATCTGCCTCGTCCATGGGGAGCGCGAGCGTTGTCTCGAGGGGTGTCATGTCGCCCACTATACCCCCATGGGTACGTTGAGTACACCCCGGGGGGTAGTGAGGATCCACTCGGCCACGCCGTCGAGCTCGTCGCCTCCCGATCTCGGACCATCAGCGCCACTGGGGTTCGCCGTTGGTCCGAGAACAGGTGGGAGCCGCGATCCTCGGACCGTCAGCGCCGCTGGGGTTCGCCGTTGGTCCGAGAAACGGGCGGGGGCCGCGATCCTCGGACCGTCAGCGCCGCTCGGCGCAGCCCGGCAGCCGCGATCGGTGGCGAGCGGCCCCTCAGGTGAAGATGATGTGGCCGCCGGCGGCCTTCTCGTAGAACTCCCCGACGGTGATGATGTCCTCGACCTGGTCGATGAAGTCCTCCTTGGACATCTTGAACAGGTCGACCGACGCCTTGCAGGCGTACATCCCTGCACCGGTGTCGGCGATCATCTCCACGAACTCGGGGATCGAGGGGATGTCGAGCTCCTCGATCTGCTTCTCCATCACGTGGGTGAGCACCGACGACATGCCGGGCAGGCCACCCAACCACGTCGCCAGGTGGAGGCCGGGGTTGCCCACGGTGGCCACCTTGATGTGCTCGTGGCGCTTCTTGTGGATGGCATCGAGGCCGAAGAAGGTGAAGAAGAGGTTGGCGTCGATGCCCTCCGCCCGGGCACCGTTGGCCATGATCAAACCGGGGTAGATCCCGTCCAGGGACCCCTTGGAGATGATGATCGACACCTTCTCGATCGCGTCCTCGCTCATGTGGTGTGCTCCTTCAGGTTCGGCTCGTGGTCCGGCGTTCCTCAGATGCAGCCCCGGGGCTTGGGGATCCCCGAGATACGGGCCGCCACCTTCGCCGGCCCCTTCGGGAAGAGCTGGTACAGCTCCTTGACGGTCACCCCGGAGGTCTTGCCCAGCACCCGCACGGTGGGGCCGGTGCCCTTCTCGGCGTACTCCTTGCGCATGAAGCGGATGACCGCCCAGTGCTGGTCGTTGAGCGGGGCCACATCGACCTCCTCCTCGGCCAGGATCGGGGCCATCTCCTCGGTCCACTGGTCGGGATCGACGAAGAACCCCTCGTCGTTCACCTCGACGTCGACGCCGGCGATGTTCTTGGTCGGCATGGGAGCCTCCTGGGTCGTGGTGGATGGCGGCCGTCGCGGCGGACGGCTCAGCTCTCGGGGATCTGCTTGCCGGCGGTGGGCATGTCGGGGCCGAGGCCCGGGACGTCGCGACCCGGCAGCAGGACGTGCCAGTAGAACCACTGGAACATCAGCTTGCCCAGGTGGTTCATCCGCGACTCCTTGAGCAGCGGCACCCCGACCGGCCCAGGGAAGTGGCCGGGCACCGGCTCCTGGTCGTAGTTGAAGTCGATGAGCATCGCCTTGCCGAAGCCGGTCTCGATGAAGCAGTTGGCGTGGCCGTCGTAGGAGGCGTCGAGGTCCTCGCCGGCCAGGAAGCGTCGGAGGTTCTCCACCAGCACCTCGCCCTCGAAGTGGGTGACCGAGCCGGCCTTGGACGCCGGGATCGACGCAGCGTCGCCGATGGCGAACACGTTCGGGGCCACGCTGGACTGCAGCGTGTGGGGATCGGTGGGGATGAAGTCGAGCTCGTCGCCCAGGCCGGGGCTGCGACCGACGTAGGGCTGGCCCCCGTGCAGGGGCACCACCACCGCCAGGTCGAAGGGGACCTCCCGCTCGTCGTAGGACACCAGGCGGCCACCGTCCCGGTCGTCCTCGGGGGCGACCACCTCCCCGGCGTTGAACTCGGTGACCAGCTCGATGCCCCGCTCCTCCAGCATCCCGCCCAGCCGGGCGGCCGCCACCGGCTTGGTGAACGCGCCGTCGAGGGGGGTCACGTAGGTGAGCTCCACCCTGTCGCGGATGCGACGGTGGTGTTGGAAGTACCAGTCGGCCAGGAAGCAGAACTCCAGCGGTGCCACAGGGCACTTGATGGGCAGGTCCACGACGTCGACGACCAGCCGGCCGCCCTCGAAGCGCTCCAGCGCCTCGGCCAGGGCGGTGGCCGACTCCAGCGTGTAGAAGCCGTGCACGCTGCGGCCCCGGCCCGCACCGGTGAGCCCCTCGGTCTCCTCCGGCACCAGGGTGGCCCCGGTGGCCACCACGAGCACGTCGTAGGTGAGCGTGGTGCCGTCCTCGAGGTGGACCCGCTGCTGGTCGAGCTCGACGTGGTCGATGGGTGACTGGTGGTAGCCGATGCTGCCGTGGAGCTGGCGCCGGCGGGGTCGCACGATCTCCTCGGGGTGGGCGAGGCCGAAGGGGACGAACAGCAGGCCGGGCTGGTAGACGTGGCGGTCGTCCTGGTCGATCACCGTGATGATCGCCTCGTCGGGGTCGAGAGCGGCGTGGAGCCGGTTGGCGACGAGGGTGCCGCCCGTACCGGCTCCGAGGATGACGATCTGCTGCGGCACGAGCCGAAGCGTACTGCGGCCGGCATCACCCGTGCGCGCGCAACCACCTGGGGCCTGCCCGCGCAGGAACGCACGGGCGCCGGATCAGCGGGACCTCGACGGCTGCCAGCAGCAACCGAGTAGCGGCTCAGTGGCTGAAGCGCCCGGCGCGGATGCGCTCGGCCTCCATCATCTCCAGCTCGTGGCCGCCCGAGACCACCACCTCGGGATCGGGCACGAAGTCGAGGTCGGCGTCGCGGCCGTCGTAGTCGACCGCGTCGAGGATCACCTTCATGGCGTTGAGGCGGGCGAGGTGCTTCGACTCGGATCGGATGATGGTCCAGGGTGCCACCGAGGTGTGGGTGCGCTTGAGCATC
Source organism: uncultured Microthrixaceae bacterium (assembly GCA_964420125.1). Taxonomy (GTDB): domain Bacteria; phylum Actinomycetota; class Acidimicrobiia; order Acidimicrobiales; family Microtrichaceae; genus CAYQQQ01. Next base: position 36,775 of record CAYQQQ010000028.1, on the reverse strand, counting down.
TCGTACTTGGCGGTGGTGAACTCGTCCCACAGCTCCTGTGCCTGCACGTCGACCTCGGAGAGCTTCCACTGCCGCAGCGGGTCGGTGCGGCGACGCTCGAAGCGACGGGCCTGCTCCTCCTTGGTCACCGAGAAGTACAGCTTCACCAGCACGGTGCCCTGCCGGACGAGGTCCTTCTCGAAGCCGACGACCCCCCGCTGGAAGTTGCGGTGCTCCTCGGAGGTGCAGAAGCCGAGCACCGGCTCGACCATCGCCCGGTTGTACCAGCTGCGGTCGAACAGGACGATCTCCCCACCGTGGGGGAACTGCGCCACGTAGCGCTGGAAGTACCACTGGGTGCGCTGCTCCTCGGTGGGCCGCCCCAGCGCCACCACCCGGTAGTGCTTCTCGTTCATGTACCGGGTCACGCGGCGGATCGTGCCGCCCTTGCCCGCGGCGTCGCGCCCCTCGAAGAGGATGATCATCCGTCGCTGGTGATCCTCGAGGTGACGCTGCAGCTTCAGCAGCTCCACCTGGTAGGGGCGCAGCTCCTGCTCACGGCGCTGCACCCGCACGGCCTTGCGGTTGTCCTTGCGCGCCGCTCGGAGCGCCCGTCGGGCCTCCTCGAGCTTCGCGGCGAGATCATCGCCTCCGGCGCCACCCGAGAAGGGGTTCGGCGTCGTGGTGTCGGTTGTCCTCTTCCCCTTGGAGCGTTGCTCGTCCTTCGACATCGCGTCCGACCGTACCGCGCCGGATTCTCCGAACGCACAACCGGTGCGGCGGTCAGCACCTCTGGCCGCGCGCCTGTCGCCACGTCTCACCGAGCAGGGATCCGAGCCCGAGCTCCTCCGCCGTCGAGTGCAGGTCGCCGTGATCGATCGACTCGGAGGACACCCGGAGGATGCCCACCACGTCACGCCACTGCCGCTCGGAACCACCCGAGCGCCGATACCAGTCGAGCTTGCGGAGGACCTGGTCCTCCGCAGAGGTGACCCAGATCCTCACCTGCCCCCCCGGCAGGTCGATCTGGACGCGCCGTTCGAGCTGCCGCCGGTCGAGCAGCGAGTCGCCCAGCACGAACAGGTCGACCTTGAGCGAGTGCTCGGGTGTCGACGAGGTTGAACGAGGACTTCGCCCGGATGGCGGCTCGGGCCGCGGTGACCGGCACGTAGAAGTCCGCCTCGACTCGTCGGAGCAGCGCTTCGCCGATCGAGGGGTCGAGCGCGACGGCGATGTCGAGAGGGCCGTTCGGCGTCATCGGCCGAGGAGGTGCTGATAGGCCGCGTCGGCAAGGTCGCGTCCGTATCGGCGGAAGGCGAGCTCGTGACGGATCTCGACCTCGGACAGCTGTGGGTGGGACGCGCGGATCCCTGCGAGCGCGAGCGCCTCGACGTCGGCGCAGCGCCTGTTGAGCACTTCGGCGCGATCGGCGATCGTCATGGACCTCCAGCACTCGGCCTGGAGTGCGTCGATCTCGGGAGTCGTATCCGTGAGCTGCGAACGTGGCGGGTCCACGCCGCCACGGTAGCTGTCGGCTCGGAGGGCTCCGTGAGCCGCTCGCGGTCGGGCCCGCGACAAGTACGCCAAGCTGTACCGCCGTCGGGCCGCCGAGCAGGTGGCAGGTGGCCGGCGACCGGAGCCGCGCCAAGGCGTCCAAGAAGCACGCACGCGTGGCAGCGAAGGCCGAGATCTTCGAGGACGAGCTCTCCAGGGTCAGCCGCCGCCTGGCGGTCGTGTCCCGTGAACGGGCCGAGGCCTTGCGCGACGAACGCCTCGGCGCGGCCCGTGGCCACCCCGCCTGCGGAGGGCCGTCGGCGCACGCCCCGTGACGCCGCAAGGGCGACAAGAACCGGCGCTCCCGCAACAAGCGGCCGATCGAACGCCGCAAGGTGGCCTCGTCCCGGGCCTCCAAGGCCCGCAAGAACGCCAAGGCCGGTCCCTGAACACAGCTGGCCGATCTTGACGAGCGACTGCGGTGCCCCGAGTGCAGGAGCGCCTCCGTCTGTCACCTCCTGCTCGAGCCGACCTCAGCAGGCCGGCCCAACTGCAGGTGTCGAGGTGCGGGTGCCGAGAGAATCTGGGGCGCGGTCCCCCGTGCGAGACCGGCGAGTACGCTCCCGCCCTGCGTACGGAACGATCGCGTGGGAACACCGATGGGGAAACCCTTGCGGTGGAGCCGAGGAGGCAGGGTGGGAACTCGACGCTGGGGTCATGCGGGGTGCAAGGCACGGAAGCACCTGATGCCGGTCGTCGCACTCTGCATGGTGGCGTCGACCATCGGAACGACGGGCATCCCCGACGCCGGGGCGACGCCCCTCCTCACAGGCTTTCGCGAGTCCGAGGTGGTTCGCGGCATCACCAGCCCGACGGGGGTGAACGTCGCACCGGATGGCCGGATCTTCGTCAGCCAGCAGTCGGGCAAGCTGCGGGTGATCAAGGACGGCACGCTGCTGCCGACGCCCTTCCTCACCGTGCCGGTGTCCCAGACGGTGACGGCCGGTCTCATGGGGGTGGCGTTCGATCCACAGTTCCCGCAGCAGCCCTATGTCTACGTCTTCTACACCGCGTCGAGCCCCACCCGACACAGCAGGGTGAGCCGTTTCACGGCACAGGGGGACGTGGCAGCAGCCGGCAGTGAGGTCGTCCTTCTCGATCTTCCGACTCTTCAGGACGTCCCCATCAACCACGACGGCGGTGACCTCGCGTTCGGGCAGGACGGCAAGCTCTACGTGACGGTCGGTGACAACCTCTACAGCCTCAACGGCCAGAACTTGAACACGACCTTCGGCAAGCTGTTGCGCATCAACCGCGACGGAACGATCCCCACGGACAACCCCTATTACTCCTCTGCTGCCGGCAACAACAGAGCGATCTACGCGTCAGGTCTCCGCAACCCCTTCAAGCTCGCCGTGCAACCCGGTACCGGTCGAATGTTCGTCAACGACGTCGGCAACGCCAGCTGGGAGGAGGTCAACGAGGTCTCGCGGAGCGCCAACTTCGGTTGGTCGGCGACGGAGGGACCGACCAGCGACCCGCGGTTCCAGGGTCCGCTCTTCGCCTACTCGCACACGACCGGCGATCCGACCGGCTGTGCCGTGACCGGCGGGGCCTTCTACAACCCGACGACGTCGATGTTGCCTGCTGACTACATCGGCGACTACTTCTTGGCGGACTACTGCGAGAACTGGATCGGGGTCCTCGACCTGCCTCACCACGGTTCGCCCACCTTCACGAAGGTCGCCGACATCTCGACGCCGGTGGACTTGGACGTCGACCTCGACGGCTCCTTGCTGGTGTTGTCGCAGGCGAACAACGGCACGTTGGTGCGCCTCAGCTACCAGGCATCTGCTCAAGTTCCGACCATCACCGACCAACCCGTCGACCGATCCGTGTTCGCAGGAGACGCCGCGTCCTTCGAGTGCGCAGCCTCCGGAACGCCAGCACCTTCGATCAAGTGGCAGCGCGATGGCATTGACATCCCCGGGGTCTCGGGCGGTGTGCTGAACCTGTCCGGGGTCACCGAGCAGGACGACGGTGCCAGCTTCCGATGCATCGCATCGAACAGCTCGGGTACTGCGACCAGCGACTCCGCCATCCTCTCCGTGACGGTCCCGAGCCAGGCCCCGACGGCCACCATCCTCTCTCCTGCGCATGGCAGCGAGTACGCCGCAGGGGACACGATCGTCTTCAGCGGATCCGGCACCGACCCCGAGGACGGAGCGCTGCCTCCATCCGCGTACAGGTGGGAGGTGGTGTTCCACCACGACGAGCACACCCATCCCTTCCTCCTGCCGTTGTCGGGAGTGACGTCGGGATCGATGACCGTTCCTGTGATCGGCGAGACCGACGTCGACCAGTGGTACCGGATCCGTCTGACGGTCACCGACTCCGGGGGCAACACGGACACGGTTGAACGGGACATCTACCCGCGCACCTCGACCTTCACCATTCGGACCGATCCGCCCGGGCTCAGCGCGGTGGTCGACGGTCAACCGACCGCGACGCCGGCAGTCGTCCACGGCGTTGTCGGCGCAGAGCGCACCATCGGAGTGATCACGCCTCAGTTCTCGGGCGGAACGAACTGGTCGTTCGGCGAATGGAGCAACGGCGGGACCCAGGTCCAGACGATCGAGGTCACCTCGACCTCTCAGGACTTCGAGGCGCGGTTCGCGCCCGCAGTCGGGTCGGATCGTGTGGTGGAGGGGGTGTTGGGGTTGTGGGACTTCGCGGGTGGGTCCGGGACGACGGTGGCGGACGTCTCCGGTAGAGGCGTTCCCCTCGATCTGGTGATCGAGGATCCGTCCCACACGAGGTGGACCGACGGCGGCCTGTCCCTTGATCGACCGACACGGGTGGTGAGCTCGACACCCGCATCGAAACTCGTCGACGCAGCGAAGACCTCCGATGAGTTCACGCTGGAAGCGTGGGTGACGCCCACCAACGTGTCGGACTCCTACGCCCGCATCGCAGGGATCATTCGCGACCCTTGGAGCCGGAACGCAGAGCTGATGCAGGTTCGCTCCTCGGTGTCGTCCCGGCTCCGATCGTCGTTGGTCGAAGCATCGATGACCACACCGAACGCGTTGAACGTCGGAGAGGCATCACATGTCGTCATGACGAGAGCACCCGACGGCGCGACACGCCTGTTCGTCGATGGTCAACAGGTCGCACAGGCGACGTCGTGGGGCGACCTCTCCAAGTGGGACGCGACGTTGCCCTTCCTGGTGGGCAACGTGCCCGCAGGCAACCAACGGGCCTTCCTGGGAACGATCCACCTCGTGGCCTTCTACGACCGCGCCCTCTCCACGACCGAAGTCGACCGCAACTACGACGCCGGACCCCGCATGGGTGGGTTGGACGTGCCTCCGACGGTGGAGACCGATCCCCGACCGGTGTCCACCACCGAGGGCGCGATGGCCACGTTCTCGGTCACCGCCAGCGGATCAGCTCCCCTCCAGTACCAGTGGTTCCGCGACGACGTGGCCCTGATCGGTGCCACGTCCCCGCAGCTCACCGTCGGTCCACTCTCGCCCTCCGATGACGGCGCTCACTTCACCGTCGTCGTCTCCAATCCGTTCGGTTCTGCGACATCGGCCGCCGCGGAGCTGAGGGTGACTGGGTCGGATCGTGTGGTGGAGGGGGTGTTGGGGTTGTGGGACTTCGCGGGTGGGTCCGGGACGACGGTGGCGGACGTCTCCGGTAGAGGCGTTCCCCTCGATCTGGTGATCGAGGATCCGTCCCACACGAGGTGGACCGACGGCGGCCTGTCCCTTGATCGACCGACACGGGTGGTGAGCTCGACACCCGCATCGAAACTCGTCGACGCAGCGAAGACCTCCGATGAGTTCACGCTGGAAGCGTGGGTGACGCCCACCAACGTGTCGGACTCCTACGCCCGCATCGCAGGGATCATTCGCGACCCTTGGAGCCGGAACGCAGAGCTGATGCAGGTTCGCTCCTCGGTGTCGTCCCGGCTCCGATCGTCGTTGGTCGAAGCATCGATGACCACACCGAACGCGTTGAACGTCGGAGAGGCATCACATGTCGTCATGACGAGAGCACCCGACGGCGCGACACGCCTGTTCGTCGATGGTCAACAGGTCGCACAGGCGACGTCGTGGGGCGACCTCTCCAAGTGGGACGCGACGTTGCCCTTCCTGGTGGGCAACGTGCCCGCAGGCAACCAACGGGCCTTCCTGGGAACGATCCACCTCGTGGCCTTCTACGACCGCGCCCTCTCCACGACCGAAGTCGACCGCAACTACGACGCCGGACCGTAGCGAAGCGGCCTCCCTACAGGGACGTGCGCAGCTCTCCGGTAGCTGCGGACAGGGATCGCAACAGGAGAGTCCGAGCACACCGAGGCCCACGACGCTGTCCAGATCACGACGTGCCGTCGCGGACCACCGCCGCCACCACTCGCAACAGGAGCACGACGCCCAGGAACATCCCGCCGACGCCGAGCACCACCACCAATCGGGTGTCACCCCCCAGGACGGGACCGACCTCGAGCCCCATGAGCAGCACCGAGGTGAGCACGAACGCGGACCCGACCACGGCGAGCAGCGTGCGGTTCCACAGCGTCCGGGTGAACCGCTCGTCGTCCTCGGCGGCCACCGTGCGGAACTGGAGGCTCCCCCGCGATGCCAGCGACAGCGTCCGACCGACGTCCGCCGGCAGCCGCCGCAGGACCGGCAGCTCCGAGATCAGCGCCTCCTGCATCACGTCGTTCGGGTCGCTCGACTGCTCGGCCGCCGCCTCCTGAGCCAGCTGCTTGCCCGCCGCGATCACCGAGAACCCGGGGCTGAGCACGCCGAGGGTGCCGTCCAGGGTGATCAACGCCCGCAACAGCACGACGAGGTCCCCCGGGAGGGTGATCTCGAACTCCCCGAGCAGCGGCACGAGGTCGGCGAGGGCCCGCACGTCGACCGTCCCACCCGCACCGACGTGGTCGGCGAGAAGGCGGGCCAGCGCCCGATCGAGCTTGTCGCGGCTCACATGGGCGCCGACGTCGGCCACCCGTTCGACTCCGTCGCGCAGCAGGGACGCGTCCCGCTTGACCAGGGCGATCAGCATGTCCACGACGGCATCCTGCTGGATGGTGTCCAGACGGCCGGTGGCCCCGAAGTCGATCATCCCCAGGGTGCCGTCCTCCAGGACCATGACGTTGCCGGGATGCGGGTCCGCGTGGAACAGGCCCCGCTTGAGGATGTGGTCGACGTTGACGGCGAGCAGCGCGCGTGCGAGCGCGTCCCGGTCGACGTCCGCATCAGCCGGCAGCTCGGACAGCGGCACGCCGCGGAGCCGCTCCTGCACCATCACCCGACGGGCGCAGAGCTCGTCGAACACGTCGGGCACCGTCACGATCGGGTCATCGGCCACCAGGTCGTGCATGGCGGCGGTGGCCTGGGCTTCGCCCCGGAAGTCGAGCTCGGCGCGGAGGCTGCGCCCGAACTCGTCGGCCAGCTGGCTGACCCGCAGGTCGCGGCCGGTGACCGTCCGCCGCTCGGCCAGGCGGGCCAGCTGGTCGAGCGCGGCCAGGTCGCGGTCCATCCCGGCCCGGATGCCGGGGCGCTGCACCTTGACCACGACGGACTCGCCGGAGCGCAGGACGGCGGTGTGGGTCTGGCCGATCGACGCTGCGGCCAGCGGCTCCCAGTCGAAGGAGGCGAAGACCTCCTCGACGGGCCGGCCGTACTCTGCCTCGACCACCGTGCGGACCTGGTCGCCGGGGATCGGCGTCGAGCGGCTCTGCAGCTTGCCGAGCTCCTCGCACACCGACGGCGGCAGCAGGTCGATCCGGGTGGCGGCGATCTGTCCGAGCTTCACGTAGACGCCGCCGGCCTCCTCGAGCGCCTCCCGCAGCCGCACCGCCGCGGGCGGGAGCGGCTCGGCACCGTCGTCGACCGGCTCGTCCGCCTCGCCGCGGACCTTGCCGACCAGGTGGTGTCGCCGGAGGATCTCGAGCAGCTCGCGGTAGCGGCCGAAGGGCGCCACCTTGGCCCTGATGCCGCTGATCGGGCGCGGCGCCTGCACCAGGCCGGCCCGGTCGCCACGGGCCAGCGTGCCGGGTCGGGCGTACAGGTCGAGGCCGACCATGATCGCCATCGTCAGCGGGATGGCCAGGACGATCGTCACCCAGATGAGGGACGACGCATCCCAGTCCCAGTCGAACATGGCGGCGGCGATGACCAGCGCGGTCACCCAGCCGACTGCGCCCGCCACCAGGGAGGCCAGCCAGCCCCGGCGGACGCCCAGCAGCCGCGCCCCCACGAACGTGGTCGCCACCGCCACGACCACGGCGACCGACCACGACAGCACCTGGGAGACCACGCTCACGGCCAGCACCTCACACCTCCACGTCGATCGGGGCGGTACGTGCGGTCGGGTCCGGGACTCCCACGGCGAGGCGCCACAGGTAGCCGACCAGACAGCCGAGGGACGCACCGCCGACCACATCGAGGGGCAGGTGGGCTCCCACGTGTATGCGGGCTCCGCCCACCACGAGCGCCAGAGCGAACGCTCCCACACGGGCTGGGCGGGACAGGTACGGCGACACGACGGTGGCCAGTGCGAAGGCCACGGCCGAGTGCCCCGACACGAACCCCAGCCCGTCGGTGGGCGTCCCGGCCCGTGTGACGATCCGGTCGAGCTCGTCGTACGGACGGCCCCGCTCGACGAAGCTCTTCACGACCTTGGCCATCTGCCAGCTGAGCACGCCGGCGACCACCGCACCGACTGCCGGGCGCCACTCCCGCCAGCGCCACCAGGCCAACCCGGCCACGACGAGCGGACCGAACAGGCTCCCGAGCTGCATCGGCAGCCACAGCACGGGCTCGATCCAGCCCGGCAGGCGGTTCACCGCCTCGAACGCCGATTCCTCCCAGGCGGGGAGCTCCTCGGTGGCCAACCATCCCGTACCGGCCAGCACACCGGCGGCGATCAGCACCCGGGGGAGCTCCTCGAGCCGCCGCACGTGGGGATCGCTGTGCTCGAGCTGCATCTGCAGGACCCTATCCGTGGTGCTCGCCGGACTGCGGAAGGGGGCGCCGGTCACGGCGGACGGTGCACGGGTAACCTGCCCGCCGTGACCACGCTCGACGGACGAACCGCCTCCGGGTCAGGCGACGGCCGAACCTCGGGCGTGCACATCGAGGAACCGGAGGGCCAGCGCTTCGAGCGGTCCCCCGCCGACGTGCTCCGGGCCGCCGTCGCGTTGGCGGCGCTCGGCATCGCCGTGCTCCTGGCGAAGGTGCTCGACTCCACGATGGCGGGCTTCGCCAACGACCTGCTCGGGTTCTGGAACGAGCTGCCGGACTGGATCACGCGGTTCCTCTACGTCTTCTTCGGGCTCTTCGCCGTCGTGTTCCCCGTCGGATTGTTCATCACGCTGCTGGCGCAGCGCCGCTTCCGGGTGTTCGCGCTGATGGCGGCGGCCGGGGTCCTGGCCCAGGTCGCCGCCTGGGGACTGGCCGAGGCCCTCGGCACCGTCGTCGACGAGAGCAAGGTCGAGCCGGTCGACTTCGCCGGCATCGAGCTCACGCTCGTCGTGGACTCCTCGGGCGTCGCCGCTGCGGCCGCCAGCGCCACCGTCCTGAGGGCCTACCTGGGCCGTCGCTGGGGCCGGGTCCTGTGGGGCCTCGTCGTGCTCTACTGCGCCTTCCGGGTGGTCGCCGGCACCGACCCCCCGATCGACCTGTTCGTGCCGGTGGCCGTCGGCTGGCTCGTCGGTGTGCTGGTGCTGCTGGCGGCGGGGACACCGGACCTGCGCCCCCACGGCCCTGACGTCGTCACGGCGATGGACGCCGCCGGCTTCCCGTTGCGGACGCTGCAGCGGGCCGGTGTCGACGCCCGAGGGTCCACCCCGTGGTTCGCCACCGCCACCGACGACGAGCAGCTGTTCGTCAAGACCCTCGGCCGCGACGAGCGCAGCGCGGATCTGATGTTCCGGATCATCCGGTGGTTCACGCTCAAGGACGTCGGCGACGAGCGCCCGTTCAGCTCGCTGCGACGGGCGGTGGAGCACGAGGCGTTCATCGCGCTCAAGGCGCGCGACGGCGGCGTGCGCACACCTCGACTGCGCAGCGTCGCCACCGTCGGCGCCGACGGGATGCTGCTCGCGTACGAGGCGATCGACGGCAGATCGCTCGACGGCCAGCCCGACGAGGCGGTCACCGACGAGGTGCTCGACCGGATCTGGTCGCAGGTGAAGCTCCTGCGGGACCAGCGGATCGCGCATCGCGACCTCCGCCTGGCCAACGTCTTCCTCGACGACGACGGCGACGCCTGGATGATCGACTTCGGCTTCAGCGAGCTGGCGGTCACCGACGCCCGGCTGGCCCAGGACGTCGCTCAGCTGATCGTGTCGTCGGCCCGCAAGGTCGGCGCCGAGCGGGCGGTGGCTGCCGCCGTGCGCGGCATCGGAGCATCGGCCGTCGGCGAGTGCCAGCGCTTCCTGCAGCCGTTGGCGCTCGCCGGAGCGACGCGTCAGGCCATCAAGCAGGACAAGGACCTGCTGCCATCGGTGCGCACCCAGGTGCAGGACCAGTGCGCCATCGAGGAGCTGGTCACCGAGCCGTTGGCCCGGTTCGACGTGCGCACGCTGCTCATGCTGGTGGCGGGCGGGATCGCCATCTACGTCCTCATCCCCCAGCTGGCGGACGTCACCGGCATGTTCCGCCAGCTCAAGGACGCCAACTGGGGCCTGCTCGGCGTCTCGCTCGTGTTCTCGTTCGTGACCTATGCCGGCGCCGCGCTCAGCATCAGCGGCGCCGCCCCGATCCGGCTGCCGTTGCTCGAGACGTTCCTGGCCCAGATGGCCGGCTCGTTCACCAACCGCATCACCCCCGCCGGTGTCGGCGGTCTGGCCGTGCAGGCCCGCTACCTGACCCGGGTCGGCACCGACACCACCCAGGCGGTGGCCGCGCTCGGCATCAACTCCTTCGCCGGGTTCGTCAGCCACATGGTCGTCACGCTCGTGTTCGTGGTGTGGGCCGGCGACTCCGGCACGGGGTTCAGCCTCCCCTCGACGCAGCTGATCTTCGTCGTCCTCGCCGTGATCGGCGTCGCCTCCGGCATCGTGCTGCTGACGCCGTGGGGCCGCTCGCACGTCCTGAACAAGGTCGTGGCCACGCTGTCCAAGGCCTGGGACGGCCTCAAGACGGTGGCGACCAAGCCGACCAAGCTGGCCACCCTCTTCGCCGGGGGCACGCTGGTGCCGCTCGCCTACCTGGCTTCCCTGGTCGCCGCCGTCCGGGCGTTCGGAGGCGACACCCCGGTCGCCACCATCGGCGTCGTCTACCTCATCGGAGCGGCCGTGGCCGGGGCCGCACCGACTCCGGGGGGCTTGGGCGCGGTCGAGGCGGCGCTGATCGCCGGGCTCACCGCCTCGGGGCTCTCCAACGAGGTCGCGGTGCCCGGCGTGCTGGCCTTCCGCCTGGCGACGTTCTGGATCCCGATCCTGCCCGGGTGGCTCAGCTTCAACTACCTGACGACCCGGAAGCTGATCTAGAAGCTCACGTGGAAGGGTCCATCGTGGTCGTGGGCCGGGTGGGGATCGAACCCACGACCGAGGAGAGGGGACCGCAGGCCTCGGTCACCCACCCGTAGGACTGGCAGGATGCAGGACATGGCCACCGTCGCCACGAGACGACGCCTCGGCGACCCCGACGACCCGTGGATCGTGTACTGGCGAACTCGGCCGGTGCAGGAACGTCTCGCCATGGCGACCGAGCTCGGTCTGGAGTGCACCGATGAGGTTCCTCAGTCCGGACTTCGTCGAGTTCATCGAGTGCTGCGATCGACATGACGTCCGGTTCCTGATCGTGGGCGACTACGCCGTCGCTGCCCACGGTCACCCGAGGGCGACCAAGGCTTCATCTCCTTGCCAGACCTGATCGCGGAAAAGCGCGCCGCAGGCCGGCCACAGGATCTGGTCGATGCCGACGTCCTCGAGGAACACGGCGACCCTTGAGCACGGCGGTGTGGCCTCTGGTGGGCCGGGTGGGGATCGAACCCACGACCGAGCGATTATGAGTCGCCTGCTCTGACCACTGAGCTACCGGCCCCGGCCGTCGAGCGTAGGCCAGGGCGGGCCCGGGCCCGGCGACGCCGGCCGGCGTGCGGTCGCCTGCTCGACGCACCATCGACTCGGGTGGAGCCGACACGCCAGCGTGGCTCCGGGGGTGGGGATCGAACCCACGACCTGCGGATTAACAGTCCGATGCTCTGCCAGCTGAGCTACCCCGGAAGGTCACCGTCGCCGGGGCGACGGCTCACCGAATGTAGCAGCGCGCCCCACCCCCGGCGAACCCCCAAATCCCATCGACTCGCCGCCGACCGGCACCCGGGGATCAGTCGCTGCGCAGGTAGTCCTCGAGCTTCTGGCGGCGGTGGGGGTGGCGCAGCTTCGCCAGCGTCTTGGACTCGATCTGGCGTATCCGCTCCCGGGTCACCCCGAAGCGCCGGCCGACCTCCTCGAGGGTCTGGGGCTGGTCGCCGTCGAGGCCGAAGCGCATGCGCACGACCTCCTGCTCCCGTTCGGAGAGCTCGTCCAGCGCCGACATGATCTGCTCCGACAGCGAGTTGGCCGTCGCCACCTCAGCCGGCATGGCCGCGTGCTGGTCTTCGATGAAGTCGCCCAGGAAACTGTCGTCCTCCTCGCCCACCGGCGAGTCCAGCGACAGCGGGTCCTGGGAGATGCGCAGGATCTCGCGCACCTTCGGCACGGTCAGGTCGGCCTTCTCCGCCAGCTCCTCCACCGTGGGCTCCCGCTCCAGCTCCTGGGTGAGCTGGCGCTGGAGGCGGTGCACCTTGTTGATCGACTCCACCATGTGCACCGGGATGCGGATCGTCCGGGCCTGGTCTGCGATCGCCCGGGTGATCGCCTGGCGGATCCACCACGTGGCGTAGGTCGAGAACTTGAAGCCCTTCGTGTAGTCGAACTTCTCCACCGCCCGCATCAGGCCGAGGTTCCCCTCCTGGATGAGGTCCAGCATCGGCATGCCCCGGCCCAGGTACCGCTTGGCGATCGACACCACCAGCCGCAGGTTGGCCTGGGTGAGCTGCTGCTTGGCCTGCTCTCCGTCGCGCACCTGACGGCGCAGGGCGGCCTTGGCGGCCGAGTCGAGCCGGGCGATGTCGCCCGAGGCGTTGAGATCGGCGATGCGCTCCTCGGCATGCACCCCGGCCTCGATCAGCTGCGCCAGCGCCACCTCCTCCGCAGCGCTCAGCAGCGGCACCCGGCCGATCTCGCGCAGGTACATCTTCACCGGATCGGAGGTGCCCGCCCCGGCCGACGGCATCGACTGCGCACCCGGACCTGAGCGCACCCGGGCCGCCCTCGCCCCCCGCAGGCGGTCCTGTCGAGCCCGATCGTGGAGATGAGCAGGGCGCGAACCGTGCGATTCTTCGCCGGGAGGGTCCATCGCGAGCGGCGCGTCGAGCGCCGTGCCTCGGTCATGGGTGCACTCCCCCAGAGCCACCTCGTCGTCGGGATCCTCGTCCTCGGGATCCTCCTCGTCGGGATCCACCTCCAGGCGAAGCGAGACGCCACGTTCCGCCCAGAACTCCCGGGTCTCGTCGACCACCTCGTCGGTCATCTCGACCTGCAGCGCGCTCAAGGCATCGTCGAGCCCCAGCGCCCCTCCGTTGCGATCCGCCCGGGCCTGCAGCGCCGTCACCTCGCTCTCGGGCACGCCCTCCCAGATCGACACGTCGGCTTCACCTCGGTCAGTCTCACGGCCCCCGGCACACGGGAGCACACAGTCGTTCGACTCCCCGCCGGAGTCGGTGGCCCCGCAGCGCGACGCATCAGGTCTGCTGTCGTCGGAGCCGTAGCCAATCTAGCAAGTCCCCCACGGTTTCCTCCTCGGCCTTCAGCTCCCGCAGGTCGTCCAGCATCACCTTCAGGTAGCCGATGGCGTCGCTGTACTCCAGCGGGTCCGGCGCGGCGCGCGCCTCGTGCTCGAGGTCGACCAGCTCTCGACGGACCAGCTCCGCGGCCAGCTGGCTCAGGACCCGTTCGGGCTCCAGCGGCACCTCCTCCACCGACAGCGCCGCCATCTCCGCCGCCAGGTGCGCGGGCGCAGCAGCTGCCGCGGCACTGGCACCGCCGTGCTCCTGGAGCAGGAGGAAGATCTCCTTGGCGGTGGGGTCGGCGAAGCACCAGTCCTCCAGCGGCGTCACGAGCTCCGGCATGTTCACCACCATCCGCAACGCCTCCCGCTCCGCTCCGTCGGGCACGGATGCTGCGGCACCCGCGCCGCGGGGAGGGGTCTCGTCGTACCAGTCCGCGGACGGCTGGGCGCTGCCGCCGTCCCCCGAAGGGCGGTCCGTGCCCGCGGGAGCCCTACCGGCACGCCCTGCTGCGCCCGAACGGATCGTGGCGATGCGCTCCCGGAGCCGATCCACCTCGATGCGGGTCTCGTCGGCGAGCTCCATCAGGTACTGGTCGACCACCAGCTCGTCGGGATGCTCTGCCACCACCTCCAGGGCCGCCTCCGCCGCCCGGGCCCGACCCTCCGCCGAGTCCAGGTCGGCGGCGGCCAGCGTGCGGTGCACACGGAACTCCAGGAACGGCCGAGCGTGCTCGACCGCCGCAGCCAGCGCCTCCGGATCGGCTTGTGACAGCTCGTCGGGGTCGGCCCCCGGAGGCAACTCCACCACCCAGAACCCGAGATCGTGGGCCCTCTCCCAGGCGTACACACGCTCCGCCGCCGACTGGCCGGCCTCGTCCGCGTCGTAGGCGAGCACGATGCGCCGGGTGAAGCGGGACAGCAGCTTCACGTGGTCCTCGGTCAGCGCCGTGCCGCAGGTGGCCACCGCCCGTGGCACCCCGGCGCGTGCGAAGCCGATCACGTCGGTGTAGCCCTCGCACACCACCACCTCGCCGGAGGCCACCACGTCCGCCTTGGCCCAGTGCAGCCCGTAGAGGGCTCGGGACTTGTGGTACAGCTCGTTGTCCCGGGAGTTCTGGTACTTGGGTCCCTCGTCGTCGGGCAGCTTGCGGCCGCCGAAGCCGATCGGACGGCCCCGCTCGTCGAGGATGGGGAACAGCACCCGCCCCCGGAAGAAGTCCTGCAGGCGACCCCTCCGGTTGAGCAGGCCCAGGCCGGTGGCCTCCAGGTCGTCCTTGGACAGGCGCAAGGCGCGCGTCAGCTCGTCCCACCCGCGCGGCGCCCAACCCAGCCGGTAGTGCGCCACCTCCTCGGCGTCGAAGCCCCGCTGACGCAGGTACTTGCGGGCCGCCGCCGCGTCCGAGCCGGTGCGCAACCGCTGGTGGTACCACTCCACCGCCCGCTCCACCTGGTCGTGGAGGTGCTCGCGGTGCTTGCGATCCTCGCCGCCCCCACGATCCGTGTAGCGCAGGGCGATCCCCACCCGGCCGGCAAGGGTCTCCACCGCCCCGACGAAGTCGAGCTGCTCGATCTCCCGCAGGAAGGTGATGGCATCGCCGGAGGCCTTGCAGCCGAAGCAGTGGTACAGGCCCAGCTCGGGGTTCACCGAGAAGCTGCCCGACTTCTCGGCGTGGAATGGGCACAGCCCGACCCAGCGCCGGCCGACCCGGCGCAGCTGCGTGTACTGCGACACCAGCGCCACCATGTCGGTGCTCTCTCGGACCCGAGCGACGTCCTCCTCGACGATCCCCACAGGGGAATCCTGTCAGACCCGGCCGACGGCGGCGGCCCGGTCCATCCCAGACGCTCGGCTCATCCCAGACGCTCGGTCAGGTAGGCGGCCACCTCGGCGACCGGAACCCGCTCCTGCTCCATCGAGTCGCGCTCGCGCACGGTCACGGCGTGGTCGTCCACCGAGTCGAAGTCGTAGGTGACGCAGAACGGGGTGCCGAGCTCGTCCTGGCGTCGGTAGCGGCGGCCGATGGACTGGGTCTCGTCGTAGTCGCACATGACGTTCCGGCGGAGCTCGGCGGCCAGCTCGGAGGCCGGCCCGGTGAGCTCCGGCTTCTTCGACAGGGGCAGCACCGCCACCTTGTACGGCGCGATGCGCGGGTGGAAGCGCAGCACCACCCTGGTCTCTCCCCGCACCTCCTCCTCGTCGTAGGCGGCCATCAGGAACGCCATCGCCGTGCGGGTGGCACCGGCAGCAGGCTCGATCACATGGGGCACCCACCGCTCACCGGAGGCCTGGTCGAACCACTCCAGACGCTCCCCGGAGTGCTCGGCGTGCTGGGTGAGGTCGAAGGCGCCGCGGTTGGCGATGCCCTCCAGCTCGTCCCATCCCCACGGGAACAGGAACTCCACGTCCGAGGTGCCCGAGGAGTAGTGGGAGAGCTCGTCGGCGTCGTGCGCCCGCAACCGCAGCCGATCGGAGGGGATGCCCAGGTCGAGGTACCAGCGGTGGCGCTCCTCGCACCAGTACTCGTACCAGGCGGCCGCCTCGGCAGGAGGCACGAAGTACTCCATCTCCATCTGCTCGAACTCCCGGGTGCGGAACACGAACTGCCCCGGGGTGATCTCGTTGCGGAAGGACTTGCCGATCTGGGCGATGCCGAAGGGCGGACGCACCCTCGTGGTGTCGATGACGTTCTTGAAGTTGATGAACATGCCCTGGGCCGTCTCCGGGCGCAGGTAGGCCACGGCCGCCGCGTCCTCCACCGGCCCGGCCTGGGTCTTGAACATCAAGTTGAACTGGCGGGGCTCGGTGAAGGTGCCCTGCTTCCCGCAGCTGGGGCAGAGGTCGGGATCCTCCAGCTTGTCGAGGCGGAAGCGGTTGTGGCAGTTCGTGCAGTCCACCAGCGGGTCCGTGAAGTTGGCCAGGTGGCCGGAGGACTCCCACACCGCCGGGGGCGAGAGGATCGAGGCGTCGAGGCCGACCACGTCGCCCCGCAGCTGCACCATCGAACGCCACCAGGCGTCCTTCACGTTGCGCAGCAGCAGCACGCCGAGGGGCCCGTAGTCGTAGGTGGAGCGGAACCCGCCGTAGATCTCCGCCGAGGGATAGACGAAGCCGCGGCGCTTCGTGAGGTTGACGATCTTGTCGAACAGGTCGTGGGACGGCTCGGCGGACATGGTCCCCAACGCTACCGGTCGGCCGAGACACCGCGAAACGGTCCTCGACGCTGCCCGGCGTCCTCGAGGGTGCCCCGCCGACCTGTCCCAGGGTCCGCGGAATCCCGCCGGTCGACCGCTACGGTCGGAACGAGCTTTTCAACGCGCGCCCCCCAGGAGGTGCAATGAGCGATCCCAACCTCCCACCACCCCCGGGCCAAGGCGGGCAGGTTCCGCCCCCCGGCGGTGCCCCGCCGCCTCCCGGAGGAGCACCGCCTCCCCCCGGAGGAGCCCCGCCGCCTCCGGGTGGCGCACCGCCCCCGCCTGGAGGCGCACCTCCACCCGGAGGCTTCGCCCCCGCACCGCCGCCGGGTGGTGGCTACCAGCCGCCCGCCCAGCCCTACCAGCCCGGCATGGGTGGCGGTGCCATGGGCCCCGGCGGTCTCGTGCTGGCCGAGGCGTGGAAGCGCATCGTGGCGCTGCTCATCGACAGCATCGGTCTCGGCATCGTGGTCGGCATCCCCGTCGGCCTCATCACGAACCGGTCCGCCTGGAGCACCTCCTACGACTTCGACGCGCTGTGGTTCCTCGGGCTGCTGGTCACCCCGATCCTCTACTACCTGTACTACGCCCTGATGATCGGGATGCGGGGCCAGACCGTGGCCGGCATGATCCTCAAGATCAAGGTGGTCGACCAGAGCGGGGCTCCCGTCACCCAGGCAGCGGCCTGGAAGCGCCAGGCGTGGGACCTGCTGTCGATCGTGCCGTGCCTCGGCGACCTGGCCCGACTGGTGCTGGTCATCTGGGGGCTGGTCAACCTGTTCACCGACCCGATGCGCCAGACCCCCTGGGACAAGTTCGGCGAGACCATCGTGGTCGACGCCTGAGCACACCCCTCGCCGCGGCCGGC
This sequence comes from uncultured Microthrixaceae bacterium, assembly GCA_964420125.1. Lineage (GTDB taxonomy): Bacteria > Actinomycetota > Acidimicrobiia > Acidimicrobiales > Microtrichaceae > CAYQQQ01. Next base: position 19,378 of record CAYQQQ010000028.1, on the reverse strand, counting down.
ACCGCGGAGATCGGCTGCTCCCTGACGACGGAGGCCTTCGGGCCTCCGTCGTCGCGTCACGCCGGGGATCCGTCGTTCTGTTCTGCCGAAGGTGTCTGCTTCGACACCTTCGGCAGAACAGAACCCGTGTTGGCCGCGGCGTCAGCCGGATCGGGTTCGAGCAGGGCCCCGCCCGAGCCGTCGTGGCGCGGGTCCACCTCGTCCCACGCCTCCGGTGCGGCTGCGTCAGGGTCGCCCCGCAGCACCGAGGCCGTGATCGACGCCGCCAGCACCACCACGATCACCGCCAACGACAGCCATGTCGGGGGATGCCAGCCGTCGGGCAGGCCCGGCACGCCGCCGGAGAGCACCATCTTCACCCCCACGAAGGCCAGGATCACCGCCAGGCCCGTCTTGAGGTAGTGGAAGCGGCCGTGCAGGTCGGCGAGGAGGAAGTACAACGCCCTCAGGCCGAGGATGGCGAAGGCGTTCGAGGTGAACACGATGAACTCGTCGCGCGACACCGCCAGGATGGCGGGGATCGAGTCGACCGCGAAGACCACGTCGGTGGTCTCGATCACGATGAGCACGAAGAACAGCGGAGTGGCGAGGCGCAGGCCGTCCCTCAGGGTGAACAGCTTGTGGCCGTCGTAGTCGTCGGTGGAGCGCACCAACCGCTTGAAGGAGCGCAGCAGGCGAGACTCGGAGGGCTCGAACTCCTCGTCCGGGCCGAACAGCAGGCGCCCGGCCGTGTACAGCAGGATCGCCCCGAACACGTAGATCATCCACTCGAGGCGCTCCAGCAGGGCGATCCCCCCGAAGATGAACGCGGCGCGCAGCACCAGCGCGCCGAAGATCCCCCAGAACAGCACCCGGTGCTGGTACTGCCGCGGCACGCCGTAGTAGCTGAGCACGAGCGCCCACACGAACACGTTGTCCACGCTGAGGGACTTCTCGATCAGGTAGCCGGTCAGGTACTGCCCGGCGGCCGCGCCGCCGCCGATCCCGAGGAGCACCAGCGAGAAGCTCACCCCGATGGCGATCCACACCATCGACTCCGCGAACGCCCGACGGAAGCTGGGCACGTGGGCGTCCCGGTGCACCACGAGCAGGTCGACCAGCAGCAGCGCCGAGATCAACCCGAGGAACGCCGCCCATCCCCACGGCGGCACGTCCAGGCTGAGCGAGTCCGCTCCGCTCGTGGCCACCAACGACATGCTCAGCCCTCCTGCAGCACCCGGATCGCCCGGAGACGTCGCTCGAGGTGGGATTCCAGCAGACCGGCGGCCAGCACCTCCAGCTCGTGGGTCGCCGGACCCATCGGCAGGTCCAGCACGGCGTTCAGCCCGCCGCCCACCACGGCCCGCGCCACCGAGAGCACCTCCGGGGCCACCACGCGCCCCCCGCCGCACGCGCCGCAGCGCACACCGCCGGCCTCCGGCGCCCACAGCAGCCGCCCGTCGTCCGCTCCGCAGGTGGCGCAGCGGTCGAGCGCCGGCGACACGCCTTCGGCAGCCAGCAGCTTCAGGTAGAACGCCCCGACCACCGCCGGTGGGTTGCGCTCCTCGACGATGCGCAGACCGCCCACCAGCATGTCGTGCAGGCGGGGCGAGGGTCCCCGATCCTCGGAGATCTGGTCCACCGCGTCGAGCAGCGCCGCCACGTGCCCCATCCTCGACAGGTCGGCCCGGCAGCGGTGGTGGGGCTCGATCGTCTCGGCCTGGGTGACGAGGTCCAGCTCGCCCCGCCCCTCGTGCAGCTGCACCTGCACGTGCGAACCGGGCTCCAGGCGGGAGCCGAACTTGGAGCCCGTGCGACGCACCCCCTTGGCCACGGCGCGGACCTTCCCCCGACCCCGGGTGAGCAGCACGACCACCCGGTCGGCTTCGCCCAGCTTGTAGGTGCGGAGCACCACGGCGACGTCGCGGTACAGCGGCACGGGCGCAGCCCTCAGCCTGCGCTCTGCAGGCCGCCGAAGCGACGCTCGCGACGCTGGAACTCGGCGATGGCGTCGTAGAGGTGCTCACGACGGAAGTCCGGCCACAGCACGTCGGTGAACACCAGCTCGCTGTAGGCGATCTGCCACAGCAGGAAGTTGGAGATCCGGTACTCGCCCGAGGTGCGCACCATCAGCTCGGGGTCGGGCATCGTGGGGTCGTAGAGGTAGCGACGCACGGTCTTCTCGTTGACCTTGTCCGGCTTCACGCCGTCGGCGAGCATGCGACGCATGGCGTCCACCAGCTCGGCGCGCCCGCCGTAGTTGAAGGCCATCGAGACCGTCATGGCGGTGTTGGCCTGGGTCAGCTCCAGCGTCTCGTCGATGCGACGCAGGATCCGCCTGGGTACGCGCCAGTCACGCCGGCCGATGAACTGGAGCTTGATGTTGGCAGCGTGGAGCTCGTCACGCCGGGTGAGCAGGAGCCGCTCGTTGAACCCCATCAGGTAGCGCACCTCGTCGGTGGGGCGCTTCCAGTTCTCGGTGGAGAAGGCGTACACGGTGATCCAGCGGATCCCGGCGTCCAGGGCCCCCCAGATGGTGTCCATGAGGGCCTCCTCCCCCGCGGCATGGCCTTCGGTGCGAGGGAGTCCCCGCCGCTGGGCCCAGCGGCCGTTGCCGTCCATCACGAGCGCGACGTGGTTGGGCATGCGACGGCGGTCGAGGCTGGCGAGATCCACCTCTGCACGGTACCCGAAGCGCTCAGGGCCCTCCGGAACCACGCCCGCCTCCCGGCGGCCCTGCGAAGAAGTGCTTGACGAGCCTGCGACCCCTCCGTATGATCGAACACATGTTCGAGTCCGGAGACGCCGCAACCGAAGCGGGAGCAGCGCCTGGCACTGCGGCGGGACCCGCTCCCGGGGAGGTCGCCGCGCTGTGGTGCCAGCGCACCGCTGCGGTCAGCGAGCTGGAGTGGACGGAGCTCGACGCTCCCACCACGTTGGAGCTCCTGAAGGTGCTGCAACGCGCCTCGCACGTGGTGCGCGGCGCGCTGGCGGCGGGGTTGGCGACGGTCGACGGCTCCCGGGTCGTCGAGCAGGCGTCAGGGCTCGCCGCCAGCGGCTGGTGGGCGACCACCATGCGAGGTTGTGGAGGCGAGGGCACCTGGTTGGTCCGCGCCGGCCGGTTGATGGACCGGTTCCCCGAGCTCGGTGCGGCGGTCCGCGCCGGCGAGGTCCCCCTGGAGCACCTGCGAGCCCTGGACGGCCTGACCGACCCCGAGGTCGCGGCCGCCCTCGCGGCGATGGATGGCGAGCTGTGCCGGCGCGCCCGGCGGCTCGGCCTCGCCGAGTGGCGGCGCTCGATGCGCCGGACCGTCACCGAGGTGCACGCCCAGCTGGAGGAGCAGCGGCGCCATGCCGCGCACGCCGGGGGTGCCGGGGATGCCGGGGATGCCGGGGATGCCGGCGGCTCCGGGCACAACGCCGACGCCGAGGAGTCCTCTGCCGTCGAGAACCGCGCTCCCGAGGATCAGCCCACCTCCGACCCGACGGGAGTCGCTCCTCCCGGAGGCTCTGATCCTGGCTCTGGCAACGAGCTCTGCTCGGCCAACTCGTCCTCACTGCTCGACCTGCTCGGTGGCGGGCCGGAGACGTCAGCCTCTCCAGACCACCGGTTCGAGGATCCCGATCCCCGTGCCGACTCGCTCGGCTGGCTGTCGTGGCGCACCACGGCCGAAGGCTGCCTCCTGTTGCGGGGGGAGTTGAGCGGCCACGTCGCGGAGGTGCTACGCCAAGCCCTGGTCGCCGAGACCTCCCGCCGTCGTCGCGCGGCCTGGCGTGAGCACGACACGACCGGCGCCCCCATGCCTCCCGCTGGGGAGCTGCGGGCGGCGGCACTGGTGGAGCTGATCCGGCGCGGGGTCGCGGCGGGCGACACGACCGGCCCCGCGCGCACCGAAGCGGTCATCGTGATCGAGGCCGACGATGCCACCGCCGAGCGACTGCGGGCCCTCGACGGGGAGCCGCTCGACGCCGAGGTGGCTGCGCTCCTGACGTGCGACGCCCATCTCCAGGCGCTCGTCGTCGGCCAGCGCGGCCAGCCCCTGTGGCTCGGTCGCTCCACCAGGCTCGCCACGACCGCCCAGCGCCGGGCGCTGACCGTACGTGACGGCGGGTGCATCTTCCCGGGCTGCGAGTTTCCGGCCGACTGGTGCGACGTGCACCACCAGCCGGGTTGGGAGCACGGGGGAGGCTCGGACCTCCACACGATGGCGATGTTGTGCCGCCGCCACCACGGCCTCGCCCACTCCGGCCGCTGGACTCTCCGGCCCGTGCCACCCGATGCTCCCCCTTCCGGTTCGCGTGTGCCCGACCCCGACCCTCCCCACTCGCACCCTCCCCACTCGCACCCTCCGGACTCCGATCTTCCCGAGCCGCACCCTCCGGACTCAGTTCCGGACGGCCAGCGGTTCGAATGGCACGAACGTCGAAGCGGGCGGGTGCTCCCCGCGGCACAACGCGGCCTGCGCTGAACCGCTGAACCGCTGAGCCCGCTCCCCGGCTGCCCGGCCGTGCTGCCGGCCCGCTTCCCGGCTCCCCCGCTGCCCGGCTCCCCAGCTCCCCCGCTGCCCGGCTCCCCAGCTCCCCCGCTGCCCGGCTCCCCAGCTCCCCCGCTGCCCGGACGGCTTGCTGCCTCTGCTCCACTGAGCCTCGGCGGCGCCGCTGGAGACTGGGCGCAGGGCTTCAGCGGCCGGTTAGTTCAAGCACCCCTCGGGTGCCTCCGATGCACCTGGAATGCAGCCAGTGCGCGTGCAGCACGAGCGGAGGGGCCGATCGACCTCGGCCGCCCCGGCCACTCCAAGGCGAATCGACGCTCGGTCGTCGCTCCCTCGCGCCAGGTCGCGATCCCGGGCGCCCCGTCGGCGCGTCACGATCCTGGCGGCCTTCACCCTGACGAGCCTCGCCGCCTGCACCACCCACCCGGCCCTCGGCGCCATCCCGGCTTGGGAACCCGTCCTCCCGAGCCGCACGGCCGTCGCGTACGGACCCCACCCCGAGCACCTGCTCGACCTCTACCTCCCCGTCGACGGCGAGTCCCGGGGCACCCTGGTCTACGTCCACGGAGGGTCCTTCGTCGGTGGCCTGCGGGAATCGGTGTCCGTCACCAACCCGGAGCTGCTCGGGCTGACGGCACTCGGCTGGTCCGTGGTGACCATCGACTACCGGACGAACCCCAGCACCTCCCGCATCGGCAGCCAGGTCGACGACGTCCGCCGGGCGCTGCGATGGGTCCAGGCCCACGGCGGCGCCAACGGCCTCGACACCTCCACCGTCATCGTCGCCGGTCAGAGCGCGGGAGGCTCGCTGGTCATGCTGGGCGCGTCCGATCCCGAGCAGCCCTGGCCCGCCGACGGATGGGTGGCCATCGCCGCCGTCGGCGACATCGCCGAGTGGTCGATGCTGAGCGGCAGCATCGTGCCGACCAACGAGTCGCTGGTCGAGATGTCACCGGTGGCCCACGTCGGTGACGCTGCGACTCCGGGCTACGTCATGCACGCCCTCGCCGACGACGTGGTGCCGGTGCAGCAGGCCCATCGGGTGGTGCAGGCCGCCCGCAGTCACGGCGTCTCCGTGCGCTACGACGAGATCGTGGAGACGCCCTGGTGCCACCCCCACTCCGCCACCTGCGGGATGGACGACGGCGCCTTCCTCGACTGGATGAGCGCCTTGAGCGCACCCGTCGTGCAGTCGCCCAGCTGACAGCCCGACCCTTCGCCACCCACGACCTACGGGTAGCCGAGCCGATCCAGCGATGCCGGCCTCGACTGCCAGTCCTTCTCCACCCGCACCCGCAGCTCCAGGAACGCACCTTCGGGCAGCTGGCGCCGCACGCGCGTGCCCACCTCCTTGAGCACCGATCCTCCCTTGCCGATCACCATCCCCTTCTGAGACTCGCGTTCGACGAGGATCTCCACGGTGATGCGGGGCCACTCCCATCCCACGACCCGGGTGGCGATGGAGTGCGGCAGCTCGTCGTGGGTCACCCGCAGCAGCTGCTCACGAACGAGCTCCGCCACCCGGAGCTCCTCGGAGACGTCGCTCGACATGCCCTCCGGATACCAGCGGGGCCCCTCCGGCATGCGCGCCTCCAAGTAGCCGACCAGGGCCTCCACGCCCTCCCCCGTGCGGGCGGAGACGGGGAAGTACTCGGCGAAGCCCAGCTCCGCGCACCGCAGCAGCTGCTCCCCCACCCGTGCCGCCCCGGCGCGATCGCACTTGTTGAGCACCAGCACCGCCCCCCGGCCCACACCCGCGGCCAGCCGCTGGTCGCCGGGGCCGAGACCGGCGTCGGCGTCCACCACCAGGCACACGACGTCGACATCCCCCGCTACCTCCCCCGCCACGGCGTTCAACCGGGAGCCCATCAGCGTGCGGGGCTTGTGCACCCCGGGGGTGTCCACGAACACGACCTGCACGTCGCCGCGGTCCAGGATCCCGCGGATCTGGTGGCGGGTCGTCTGGGGCCGGGGCGACACGATCGACACCTTCTCCCCCAGGATCCGGTTCAACAAGGTGCTCTTGCCCACGTTCGGGCGCCCCACCAGGGCCACGAAGCCCGAGCGGAACCCGTCGGGCGGCGAAGGGTCCGGTTCCGACGTCGGTTCCGATCCCGGGTCCGGGTCACGATCGGTCATCCGGTGCGCTCCGCCGCCTGCTCGTCGGTGGGGGCCCGGTCGGGTACCACCAACCGCACCCGGCTGATGCGGCGCCCATCCACTCGCTCCACCACCATCAGCACCGCGTCGACCTCCACCTCGTCCCCCGGCACCGGCACCCGGCCCAACGTGCCGAAGACCAACCCGCCCACGGAGTCCCACGGATCGTCGGGCAGGTGGAGGCCGAGCTGCTCGTTGAGGTCGCCCACGTTCATCGTGGCGTTCACCAGCACCGTGCCGTCCGCCAACCGCTCGATCGGCTCCGCGTCGGTGTCGAACTCGTCGTGGATCTCCCCCACCAGCTCCTCCAGCAGGTCCTCCATCGTGACCAGCCCGGCGGTCCCCCCGTACTCGTCCACCACGATGGCGATGTGCACCGACCCCGTCTGCATCTCCGAGAGCAGCTCGGCGACCGCCTTGGTCTCGGGCACGAAGTAGGCGTCGTGCATCACCTCGGTGACGGGCCGGTCGCCGCCGCCATCCCGCTCGACGCGCACCGCGTCCTTCAGGTTCACCACGCCGATCACGTCGTCCGCGTTCTCGCCGTACACCGGCAGACGGGTCAGCCCTCGGGTGATCGCCAGCTCGACGGTGTCACCGACGGAGGCGTCGTGGCCCACCGCCACCATGTCCGGGCGGGGCACCATCACCTCACGGGAGATGGTGTCGCCGAAGTCGATGATGGAGCGGATCAGCCGGCGCTCCGACTCCTCGATCACCGCGTGCTCGGCCGCCTCTTCGGCCAGGGCCAGGATCTCCTCCTCGGTCACGAACGGGCCCTTCCTCAGGCCCTTGCCCGGAAGGATGACGTTGGCCACCCCGATCAGGGCCCGGGCCGGGAAGCGCAGCACCGTGCCGATCCACTCCACCAGCGGTGCCGTCATCAACGCCGCGCGCTCGGTGTGCTGCAGCGCCCAGGTCTTCGGAGCCGCCTCGGCCACGGTGAAGAGCACCGCCACGTTCAACAGCACGCCGACGGCCACGCCCAGCGGTCCGAACAGCCGTCCGGCCAGCACGCCCACCAGCGCCGCCTGCACCACCTGCACCACGTTCACCGCCAGATAGACCGCGTTGAGGTCGCGCTCGAGGTTGTCGACGATCCGCTCCACCCGCTCCGCACCCTTGCGGTCCTGCTCCACCAGGGAGGCCGCCTTGGCCTTGGTCATCCTGGTGATGGCCGTCTCGGCCACCGCCAGCACTGCCGCCAGCAGCACCAACGCCAGGGTGACCACCAGCAGCCACACGTCGGTGGTGTTCACGGCGCTCCCCAGGGATCCCGCGACGGGACGCACCCGAGCATGACCATGAGCTCCCGCTCCCGCGCCCACATCGCGCGACGCTCCTCGGCCTCCGCGTGGTCCCACCCGCAGAGGTGGAGCCCGCCGTGCACCACCAGCAGCCGCAGCTCGTCCTCCGCGCTGCCGGCATGGTCGCCGGCCTGGACGACCGCCACCTCCGGGCACACCACCACGTCGCCCACCATCCACCCCAGGCCGTCGCCCACCCCGTCGAGGGGGAACGACAGCACGTCGGTCGGACCGCTCCCGCCGAGGTGCTCGGCGTTCAGATGCGCCATCTCCTCGGGGTCGACCAGCAGCAGGCCCGCCTCGGCCTGTGCACCGACGCCCTCGGAGCGCAGCACTGCGCTCAGCAGCTCGGCGAGCGCCTCCCGATCACTCGGGGGCTCGTCGGCGTCGTCGTCGGACTTCCGACGTTCGTCGACGGCAACCCGCGGCCCTGCGCTCACCGTCGTCCCCGCTCGGCCGGAGTCTCCTGGTCGTGGCGGGCGTAGGCGTCCACGATGTCCTGCACGATCCGGTGGCGCACCACGTCGCGACCCGTGAGGTGCACGAACGACACCCCCTCGATGCCCGACAGGATCGCCTCGGAGCGATCCAGGCCGGAGCGGCCACCCGGCACGTCCACCTGGGTCACGTCGCCGGTGATGACCGCCTTGGAGCCGAAGCCCAGCCGCGTCAGGAACATCTTCATCTGCTCGGGCGTGGTGTTCTGGGCCTCGTCCAGGATGATGAAGCTGCCGTTGAGGGTCCGACCCCGCATGAACGCCAGCGGTGCCACCTCGACCGAGCCCCGCTCCAGGAGCCGCTGGGAGTGCTCGGGGCCGACCATGTCGTTGAGGGCGTCGTAGAGCGGACGCAGGTAGGGATCGACCTTGGCCATCAGGTCCCCGGGCAGGAACCCGAGACGTTCGCCCGCCTCCACCGCCGGCCGGGTGAGCACGATGCGCTCCACCTGCTTGGTCTGCAGCGCCTGCACCGCCATGGCCACCGCCAGCCAGCTCTTGCCGGTCCCGGCGGGGCCGATCCCGAAGGTGACCGTGTGGGAGGCGATGGCCTCCAGGTAGCGCTTCTGGCCCGCCGTCTTGGGGCGCACACGGCCTCCGCGAACGGTGCGCAGCACCTCGGTGGTGAGGATCTCCGAGGGACGCTCGTCGGCACGGACCATGTCGATCGTGCGCCCCAGCACCGGCGGTGACAGCGGGTGGCCCTGCTCCAGCAGTGCGACCAGCTCCTCGAAGAGCCGCCCCACCGTGGCCGCATCGGCGCCGGAGATCGTCACATCGCTGCCGCGCACGTGGATCGCCGTGGAGGGGAACGCCGCCTCGATGCCAGCCAGGAGCTCGTCTCCCGGACCGAGCAGGTCGGTCATCAGGTGGTTGCCGGGCACGTGCACCCTGATCTGCGTGGTCGTGCCGCCGCCCGGGTCCTCGGACGCAGGATGGTCGGTCACCTGGTCAGGGCTCCGCTTCGGTGGTGCACATCGTGCCGCCAGTCTACTTGCCCGGCCAGACCCCACCCCGGGCGACCGTCCTGATCCCGAGGGAGCGTCCGGTCGCCACCACCGGACCAGCTACCGGGGAGGTGCCACCTGCCGAGATGGGCCTACTTGCCGACCGCGGGCCGCGAGCCGTCGGTGAGGTCGTGGGCCGGAGCGCTGCTGGTGATGTCCAGCGTGCCCGGGGCGATGCGACAGCGCTCGATGAACTCCGCCACCTCGTCCTCCTTGAGGCGGATGACCCGCCCGAAGCGATACGCGGGCAGCTGGCCCTCGTCGATGAAGCGGTACAACGTGCGCGGCGTGACTCCCAGCCGCCGTGCCGTCTCGGCCGTGTTCAACCAGGTGATGTCCGCCGTGCTCACGCCGAGGGACTCTAGCGCCGGAGATACCTCGTCGGTGAGATGCTGTGGTCGCAGCCCACCGCCGCCGGGGCTGCCAGCGCACCTGGACCCCCCGCCGCGCACCACGTGGCGCGAGGAACCACTTGACATCCTTCGGATGTTCATGGAGGCTGCCTCCGTCGGCTGGGCGGGACGACCGCCGACACGGGAGAGGGCCCGGTGAGGGTCCGGGAAGCGAGCGGGAGATGGCTGGGGAGCTGTCCGGCGTGCTGTGGAGAGGACGCGCGCGACGAGCTGAGCGAGCGGCGCGCTGGCGCGTGCTGGTGGGCGTCGCGCTGGTGAGCGCTGCAGCAGCGTTGGTGCTGGTGGCACACCGCTCGGCGAGCCGGCCTCCGCAGGACCGCTGGCTGGTCACGGTGGAGGAGGTGGCCCTGGGCACCCCGATGCGGCGCGAGCACCTGGGCGCCGCAGCGATCGAGCTGCCCCGAGGCGTGCGTGCCGTGCCGGTGGAGGAGCTCGAGGACGTGCTCGGCCGTGTGGTCGCACGGCCGCTCGCCCAGGGGGCGCTGCTCACCTCCGATGACCTTCTGGCGCCCGGGCGCTTCGACGGGGGCACGGGCATCGAGGTCGCCCTCACCCTCGACGCGGGCCGTTGGCCGGAGTCCGGCGTGCGGGTGGGCGACCGCATCGAGGTGCTGAGCACCGATCCCGAGGGTTCGGGCACCCGTCCCCTGGTGTCGGGAGCTCGCCTCGTCGCCCTCGGCGACGACGACGGGGGCGCGGACCTCGGTGCTCCCGGGGGAACCCGGGTCCGGTTGGCGGTGCCCGACCTCGACGATGCGGCCGCCCTTGTCGACGCCTCGGTGCGAGAGGAGCTCACCGTGGTCGTGCCCGCTCCCGGCGCGACCACCTCGAACCCGGATGCTGCACCGTGAACCCGGCTCCCACGGTGGTCGCCCTGGCTTCGCAGGGGTCGAGATGGCCGGGAGACGTGGCGCGCTGGTGCACCGGCGGCACCGTCGCCGCCGACTTCGCCACCTGCCTCTCTGCGGACGAGCTGCGCGCCACCCTGGTGCTGCGCAGCGTGGACGTGGTGATCCTCGACGTCGCGGCAGCGCTCCACGCGCCGCGGCTCCTGCGGGAGGTGCGCTCCCACTCGGTCGCGGTGATCGGCATCGATCCACCTGCAGGTGCCGTTCCCGGTGCCGACGAGCACTTCGACGGCGTCCTGGCGGACGGCTTCACTCCCCGAGCGTTCACCGACCTGTTGCTGCGCCTCGATCCGATGAGCCAGACGATGCGTCGCTCCGAGCCCGACGCGACTGCTTCGCTGCACCGCGTGCTCGACGAGGGCCGCCGGCTGCGGGGACGGCTGGTCGGGGTGTCCTCCACCGGAGGTGCCGGAGCCTCCGTGGTGGCCATGGCGCTGGCGCAGGGCCTGGCGGGGGGAGACGACACCGTGGCACTGGTCGACGGTGCACGACGCGGCCAGCAGTGCATGTACCACGACGTGGGCGACGTCGTACCCGGGTTCTCCGATCTGGTCGAGGCACAGGGCGACGGGATCCTGGATCCCGACGACGTGCGGGCGCTGCTGTTCGACCAGCCCGAGCGCGGCTACCACCTGCTGCTCGGTCGCCGCCATCCACAGGAGTTCGAACGCCACCGCGCCGGCGCCGTGGGTGCTGCCCTGGACGCCGTCGCCCGGGGCTACGACCTGGTGGTCGTGGACCACGATCCCGACATCGACCTCGGCCACGCAGCAGCCCGAACCGTCCTGGGCGACCGGCACGCGATCGCGGTGCACCTGCTGGCCAACGCGGAGGTCGAGGTCGTCGTCGCCCACCCCGGCATCAAGGGCGTCCACGATGCCGCTCGCCGCGTCGACGAGCTGATCGAGGTCGGACTGCCACCGGAGCGGGTGGTGGTGTGCTGCAACCTCTCGCCTCGATCTCCCTCCGGTCGCGCCGCCTTCGATCGCTCGGTGAGAGCGCTCACCCGTGCCCGCTTCGACGGAGCGCCCACCCTCCCGGTGATCCACCTGCGCCGCTCCTCGCGGATCGAGGCGGCGCTGCGCCAAGGCCGAACGTTGCCCGCCGGGCCGGTCGCCACGCTGTCCGACGCCCTGCGTCGAGGCCTCGACGCCCTGCCCCGGCGCGACGTCGACCCGTCACCCGTGCTCGGAGGTGTCCGGTGAGCGCGCTGCCCTCCCCGCTCCAGGAGATCGAGGTGCTGGTCCAGCAGGAGGCGAACCGCCTCGCCGTGGAGGTCGACACCCCCCAGGGGGACAACACCCTGCGGGACCTCATCCACCACGCCGTGACCCAGTGGCGCGACGACCATCGGCGGGGCCTGCGCCCCCACGACCTCGCCGACCCCGATGCCATCGTCGAGCGGGCGCACCGCAACCTCGCCCGCTACGGTCCGCTCACCGAGCTGCTCGAGGACGACGACGTGTGGGAGATCATGATCAACTCCCCGTGGTCGATATTCGCCCGGCGCCATCACGGCCGCTCGGGGCTGCATCCCGAGGTGTTCCACGACGACGACCACGTGGCCCGCACCCTCACCAAGCTGCTGGACGATGCGTCGAGCTCGCATCGCAAGCTCGACCCGACCGAGGGGCTCCAGGACGCGCAGCTCGACGACGGCGCGCGCGTGCACATCGTGCACCCCGACCTCGCCCGGGGCGGACACCACCTGGTCAACATCCGCAAGTTCACCGGAGTGGCGATCTCCCGCCTCGATCAGCTGGTCGAGCACGGGTCGCTCTCACCGGCTGCGGCCCGGTTCCTGGCCGCAGCGGTGCGGGCGCGGCTGTCCATCGTGTTCGCCGGCGCCCCGGGTTCGGGGAAGACCACGCTGCTGTCGTGCTGCGCTGCCGAGCTCGATCCGGCGCTGCGCGTGGTCGTGGCCGAGGAGGTCTTCGAGGCGGACATCCCGCTCGCCAACGTCGCCGGGATGCAGACCCGCCCAGCGCGCACCGAGCGTCCCGAGATCGACCTGCGTCGCCTGGTGGCCGGCTTCCTGCGCATGGCACCCGACGTGGCCATCGTGGGCGAGGTGCGGGACCGCGAAGCGCTGCCTCGCCGTTGTTACCCACGCTGTGCGTCCGTCGAGGTTCGTCGAGGTCCGGGACATGACGTCCGGTGCACCGACGTCCACCCGCCGATCGCTCGAGATCACAACCGAAACGGCTGCAGGCCCTGACGACGGTCGGCGCTGGTCTGGCAGTGCCGGTCCGGACAAACTTGCTCGCGACGTCTCGCGTGAGAGCGGTGACCGGCTTCCGGGCCGCCGAGCATTCAGGTCACTTGAGCAATTGTCGGACCTGAATTCCCAGATTGTTGAGCATCGGCCCGGCGAACATCATCCGACTCGGGGCCTTGGTGAGCGCGATTCGGTCTGCGACCGCTGCGGCGAGCAGGAACCTGCCGGATTCGGCCAACAGCCATACTGCGGGGTCGTCGTGGTCGAGCGTCGTCTCGGTGCCGTGCTTGAACTCGTTGTACGTCTCCCAAAACATCGGTGCCCACTGGTCGACGTCACCGATCCACGTCAGGAAGCTTTCGCCGACGCGGCGGGCGACCTGTTCGGGCCATCTCGTCTTGCCCTTGGTGGTCGCCCAGGCTGCCGGGCGGCTGATCTTGACGAAGTACTCGATCCCCGCCGCTACCTCCATGAGCGACACCGGTGCGGACACCGGGCCCATCCGGTACCGCCAGACGAGGGGGTTGATCGCACGCGGACGGTTCACGGTCCAGTCGATCCATCGGCGGAGTCCGGCCAAGCCGCCAAGGGTGGCTAGGTCGAAGAGCGGGAAGGCATTCTGATCCGGTGTGCGGGCGCCGGGTGCCGCAGTCATGAGGGCGCCGCTCCACAGCCACGGCGTCGACGGTGAGTGTTCGGACTCCGAGTACGACATGCCGGCGGCACCCGAGCTGGCGGCGACGAACCCCCCGTATGCCAACGAGATCAGGGACTGGACCGCAATGAGCGGCTGCAGCAGCGACCACACCTCCCGGGGGCGGTCCGAGCGGCAGCCGAACGCGACAGGAGCCGAGACCTCGCGCCGGTCCTTCGGCCCGGACACCGACCAGTCCGGGCTCAACGTGAGTTCGCGGCGGCGCGACAGCGGTTCCACCTTCGTGGCGTCGTCGCTTCGGACCGTGATAGTGACTTCACGCCACCTGCTGTTCTCGATCGTCTGGCGTTCCTCGAGTGCGCTCAGTCCAGCCCAACGGCTGATGCCGTGGAACTTCGCAACGAGCTCCGTCGGATCCGGCGAATGAACACCGTGCAACGTTGCCCCGAGAACAGTTCGGGAGCGGTAGCTCAGCGATGAGGCGCGATACCCGGATGTCGTGCGGCCACCATTGGCGACGACCTCGTGGAGGATGAGCGAATCGGTCGGTGTCAAAGCGACGATGTCACGGGGCACCTCCCGCGGATGGGATGAGAACGGGCCGTCCTCATCCAGGACATCGACGACACACCACGGTCCGTCGATCCGAACGAAACCGCGGTCCGATTCGACGCCGTCTGCCAACGGCAATTCGGCGGCCGGGTAGAAGTAGGCGATCTGCCCGGGGTCGAGGTCACTGAGCGGCACCCGATCATGATCGCAGCTCGCTGTGTCAGCAGCTCACCAGAAACCTGCCGTCGAGTAGGACGGTCAGTGACGTCGGCGCAGCTGGCCCAGGCGGTGGTCAGTTGGGTTGGGCGCGCGGCGGCGAAGAGTGCTCGAGCGCGAACAGGACCGCTTCGGCGAGGTCGATGAACTCAAGCGCTCGCTCCTGGTCGATATCGCCGTCGTCGTGACCATGGGCTGCGAGATTGCGCAGCGTGCTCATTCCCCTGATGGCGTCCACTGTCGGCGCCGTGACGAGTCCGTGCTTGAGTGCCGTCTCGGCCAGCATCCGCGCCCCGGTCGGTCGGGTCTGCGCGATGCCGGCGGTCTCCAGCATCGACCGCAGCTGCAGCTCGACGCGCAGGAAGCTCTCCATCACCGCCGAGCGAGGAGAGATCGCCGCGAGCTCGATCATCTCGTCGCGGAACTCGCGGGGCCCCTCCTCGGCCGTTGCCACCTCGGCGGGTGCGGCGGCTTGGTCCTGGGCAAGCTCCTCGCGGGCCTCGGCGATCGCATTCTCCCAATACTCGACCTCGACCCCGGTCGGCCCGGCCTTCCACCGCTTGACGTCACCCAACAGCAGGCGAGCCAACGAGGTGCGGAACATCAACGCCAGCACGAGCACCACCGCCGGCCACGCCAGCGAGCCGACGAGGGAAGCGATGAACTCTTGCCAATCACTCACAGCCCTTGGTCTACCTCGCCGTATCCCGTCCTAGCCACGATCTTTCATAGGGCTGGGTGAGTGGCCGGGCCGGTGGTCACGGTGAGTGAGTGGAATCGTTCGCGGAGGCGGGCGAGGGCGGCGGTGAGCGTGTCGGTCCATGGCCAGGTGGTGTCGAGGTGAAGGCGTCTGCCGGTGGGAGTGATCCGCGCCGCGATGTGCAGGAGGCGGTGACGGATCGTCTTCGGTGTTGCCTTGGCGAGCGGCCCGGTGAGGCTGACGCGCTGCGCCCACGACAGGAGGTCGTGTGCGGTGAAGCACAGCTGCATCCACACGTCGTTGGACACGACGCAGTCGAAGGGCAGGTTCGCCAGTCCGCATGCCTTGGTGTCGCGGATCACGGCTTCGGCTCGGGCTCGCTGGCGTTGCGCGAGTTCCAACGTTGCGATGTCGGTGCCGGTCTGGTCGGTGATGAACGCGGTGTGGCGCATCCCTTCGATCGTGTCGAACAGCGATAGCTGGGCGCCGGGGTGTGGGCGTTCCCGGCGCACGATCAGGCGGGTGCCGGTGGGCCAGGCGTCCAGGTCGACCAGCCCGGTGATCTCGATGACCTGGGCGCCCTCACGCGCTGCGCCGTTGCCATCGCGTGCTGGGGACCAGCAGTCATCGGGAACACATACCAGGGCGTCGCGGACTCGGCCATCGATGGCGTAGCCGATCGAGAAGCCGAGGTTGCGGTCACGGCACTCCTCGACCAACCAGTGCGACGCCCCCGCAGAATCCGCACGAACCAGCACGTTGTGGCAGACGAGGGACTCGTCGTCGCCCCGCCCGTGTCCGGCCCGCCACGGCGCGGGCAGCTGCGCGATCGCATCCGCGAGGACCGTGACGTGATCCTGCGCGCAGTTCGCCCCGGCGTTGCCCGGCCGCAGCTTCCCGGCAAGCACTTCGCCGGTTTCCGCCACCATCGCGAGGAGCGGGTGATGACCGTAGGTGCGCTTGTAGGTCGGCCGGGCGTCCTGCTTGTCGGCCTTCGTCCGCACGATCGTCGCGTCCATGTCGATGATCAACGCGTCACCGGCCGGGCCCGCCCCCGCAGCCCACGCGATCGCCCTCGCCGCCGCGCGTGCGGCGGCGATCCCGCGGAGCTCGACCGGACCGATGTGATCGAACGTGCGCCACATGGTCGCGTCCGACGCGACCGGGCCGAACATCGCCGGCTGGTCCCGCAACACCGCCACATCCGACAACGCCGTCGCTCCGTCCGCGAGCGCCAACACGACCTGAGCGAGCGTGCGGCCCGGGTCATGACGACGCCGTGGAAGATCCTCCATCGCCGCGCTGAACCCATCCACGAGTCCCGACAGCTCGGCCGTCTCGGCAAGCCACACGAGCCCGCCTCGAGAGACGAGCCCGGTCCCGTCACCGGCCACGGACCGTGGCCGAACCAGCCTGGTAGCGTTACGCATCGAAAGCCCTCCGAACTTGGCAGTTCCTGCATGTCTTGCAACACGCAGTCTCCTAAGCCCGGGTTCCGCAGTTGGTGGTGGCACGGATGGGCGGGATGCCAGTGCTGGTGGGGGGTGTGGGCGTGTCGGTCTGGGGCCGCGTGTCGCCCGCCAGCTTGATGGGACCACCTGTTCGCCAGTGGCATGGGACCACTTCGGTGTCTGGTCAGGTCCGGCGATGGGATGATTGTCGGGGTGCGGGGGTGTCGTCAAGGGTGGCGTCGACGGCGGGCTTCTGTCGTTGCCGGTAGGACTCGCCGTCGAGGACGAGTTCGTGGGCGGCGGACTGGAGCCGGTCGATCGCTGATTGCGCGAGGAGCGGGTCTGCCATGAGTCCGAGCCATTCGACGGGCTCACGGTTCGAGGTGATCACCGTTGATGCTGTCCGGTGCCTCTCGACGATGAGTTCGTAGATGTCGGCGGTGTCGATCGAGTCCATGGGCTGGAGTGCGAAGTCGTCGATCAGCAGGAGGTCGACGCGCAGCAGTTTGCGGATCTCGACTTCGTGGCTGTTGTCCAGCCGCGAGGCCCGGAGCCGCTTGAGGAGCCGGTCGCAGCGTTCGAAGTGGACGCTGTGGCGGCGCCGGATCGCGGCATGGCCGAGGGCGGTGGCGAGGAAGGTCTTGCCGACTCCGACGGGTCCCATGATCACGGCGTTGTGGCCGGCGTCGATGAAGCGCAGCGAGCACAGCTCGGTCCAGATGGCGCGGTCGTAGGTGATCTTGGTGGTGTCGTCCCAGCGATCGAGGGTCATGGCCGGATCGAGGCCGGCGGTGCGGGCGCGTCGCTCGGCGCTGGTGTTCTCGCGTCGGGTGACTTCGTCGGCGAGGACGAGTTCGAGGAACTCGGCGTGGCTCATGTCGCCGGTTGACGCGAGGGCCAAGCGTTCGGGGAGGGTGTCGAGGCAGCGGCCGAGCTTGACCCGGCGCAGCAGGGCTTTGAGCTCGGGCGCGACGGTGGGGGTGGTGTTCATCCGGCCACCTCCTCCTCGCCGACGCGGATGGCGAAGTGACTGTCGTCGCGAGCGAACCGAGGTGTGAGGACCGTGCCAGCCAGGCCCTGTTGGACCGGCGTGGCGTCGGTGGTCTCGGTTCCTCGTTCGAGCATGCGGCCGATCAGGCCGACGTTGATGGCTTCGGCGTCGAGGGCCCGTTCACACGCAGCGTTGACGCGCTCGGGTCCCCACTTCTTGACGAGGCCCAACAGGGCGTAGACCTGGCGCATCTTCGTCCAGGGCAACGGGATGTCCAACAGTGCGGTGGCGTAGGCGCCGATCGCTTCGCCGTGGCCGGCGGCGAGACGCTGCAACGCATCGAGGTCGCGCATGGCGTAGATCGTCCGCTCCGACGGCAGGTCCTCCGGGTCGGTCGCCCGGCCGCCGGGCCGCTGGCGGGGGTGGACCTTGATCAGCTGACCGCGGGAGAACACCCGAACCAGTTGACGGTCGGCGCGCACGTCGACCCGGGTGCCGATCAGGTTCCCGGGGATCGAGTAGAGCGCCTTTGCCACCTCGATGTGATGGTCCCGGTGAACCTTCGCGACCGCGTAGATCGGCACGTCATAGGGCGCCGCCGGCGCCGCCGCCAACATGGGCTGTTCCTCGAGGCGGAAGTGTTCGACCGGGCGCAGCTGCGTCGTGCCGTGCACGCGCATGCCGGCCCGTTCTCGGGCCCACACCCCG
This sequence comes from uncultured Microthrixaceae bacterium, assembly GCA_964420125.1. Classification (GTDB taxonomy): domain Bacteria; phylum Actinomycetota; class Acidimicrobiia; order Acidimicrobiales; family Microtrichaceae; genus CAYQQQ01. Next base: position 1,123 of record CAYQQQ010000028.1, on the reverse strand, counting down.
GCCCGTCGCTGCGCGTCGGCGAGGTCAATGAAGGTCTCGCCGGCGAAGAAGTTGTTCCGCACGTAGGGCACGACCCGCTCCACCCTCGGTTTGTCCTGCGGAGACCGGACCCGGGCCGGGTCGATCACGAACCCGCGGGCCTGCGCGTACTCGACGAACGCCTGGTTCAACCGGGGCTGCAACGGATCGGCCTTCTCCACGATCGTCTTCATGTTGTCGGGGATCACCGCGGCGAAGATCCCGCCGAAGAACACCCAGGCGGCTTCGAACCCGGCGATCACGTCGTCGAGGGTCTGACGGTGAGTGAGCCACACGAAACTGAACCGGGACACCACCGGCGTGAACACCAACGCCCAGCAGTCACGCTGCTTGCCGGTCTCGGGATCCGGGACGCGGCCGAGCTTGCCGAAGTCGACCTGCAACTCTCCACCCGGCTCGCCGTCGTTCACCCGAACCGTCGCCGAGCGGCACGAGCGGCCGATGTCGAGCTCCTCGAGCGCGTAGCGGTGCAACGTCCGCTCCGGCACCACCACGCCCTGGCGCTCCAACAGCTCATGGACCTTGACCACGGTGAGCCCGTCCTTGTCCTTGTCGAGCCACTCGACCAGCTGATCCCGATGCGCATCCAGCAGCCGGCGTGCCTCGCCTCGGCCATCGCTGCGATGAGGCCGCACCCGCTCGACGACCTGCCCCACCAACACGTCGGTCAGCTGGTCCTCGCCGCCGGCCCGATCCAGGCCCAACTCCACAGCGGCGCCGATGTAGCGACGGACCGTCTTGCGGTCCATCCCAGCCAACTCACTGATCGGCCGTTGACCCTTCCCTCGCAGCCACAGCCGCAGCACCTCTCGCACTTCGAACACACGAACCTCCCGGAACGCCATGCCGCCTCCTGTTGGTCTCGTCGACACCGGCGGCAGCAAGCCGAGCGTCCACGACACCGGAACTGGCGGACCCCGAAAGTGGTCCCATCACTGGCGAACGGGTGGTCCCATCACTGGCGAAGGGGTGGTCCCATCCCACTGGCGAAACTCACCCCAGATGGTCCCATCTCACTGGCGGGCGACAGGCTGCCAAACGCGTTGTCGGGCCCGAGCCCTCGGTATCGCTCGATCGCTTCATC
>CAYQQQ010000027.1:3258-60337 GCA_964420125.1 uncultured Microthrixaceae bacterium | reverse complement strand
CGCGGTCTCGGTGTCATCGACCAGCCTCACGGCCGATCCGTCTACGTTCTTCATCAGGTGGTTCCCCTTCTTCAGGTCGTTGTGGAAGACCTCCTGACGATGCCCGATCAGCACCGCCCGGAGGGGGACCACCACCCCTCTACTTCAACACCTGGCGGGACAACCTCCGCCTGGGCCCACCGACCCGAGAACGACCTCACCATCGAGACCGGCACCGCTGCTTGACACCCACCACCCGTGGGATGTCTGGCTTGTTGCGCAATGCGCAGCAAGCGGATGACGGCGGACACGATCAGCGACACGCCTCTGGTGCCCGCCGAGGACTTGGACCAGAAGCGATGTCGATGTCGGTATCGATGCGCCCGTCCCTTGCAACTAGTTTCGTAGTACGATTCCCTTGTGTGGATCTGCATCCTTCGGCCTTCAAGCACGGCGTCGGGGCCGAGGACATCGAGCACGCGGTCCGCAACGCCGTCGCGATCGAGCAGCTCGAGGACGACCTCTGCCTGTATCTCGGCCCCGGCCGAGATGGTTCGTTGCTCGAGGTCATCACCCTGCAGCGCGACGTCGAGCGGGGTGACGTGGTGATCCACGCCATGGTGCTGCGTGCGAAGTACCGCCGGCTGCTGCCAGGAGGAGATGATGGCTGACAAGAACGCGGGCAAGGACTATGGACGAACCCGGTCCGGCAAGCCGATCACCGACGAACTCGTCGAAGAGCTGGCGGCAAGAGCCGAGGAAGGCTTCGACGTCGAGGAGATCCTTCGCCGCCGCGGGGGGCGCCCCGCGATGGGCAGCGCCGCGGCCACGGTCGAGTCGGTTCGCCTCGACCCGGAGTTGCGCGATGCCCTTCAGGCACGAGCCGAGCAGGAGGGCCGCACGAACTCCGAGCTGATCCGCGACGCGCTGCGCCGGTACTTGCAGGCCAGCTGAGCGAGCTCAGCCACCCGGTCGCGCCGGCCGGGTTCATCGCGGGCACCCTGATGGCGAGGAGCACGACCGAGTGCGCGACAGTAGGAGGTGCACCATCCTCGATCGCTGGGTGTCGGCGGGTCAGGCGTCGGGGAGTTCCGTGGGGTACGTGACCTTGAACTCGGTGATGGTCCTCGGGAAGTCCGACGAGTTGTTCGTGATGAACCGGTCGGCGCCCGAGATGACGGCCGTAGCGAGATGCACAGCATCAGCTGCCCGGCTTCGCAGCGCTCGTAGGGAAGCTGGTCGGGGCTGCAGTTTCGGTGATCGGGGTCGGGGAGGTCCGGCAGACGGTCCGCCGCGATCGCCTCTCTACCTTCGAGGATCGCACGGGCGACCCGGTGCATCCCGTCCATCACGCGACCATCCGGTCCCGTCAACGTGGCTCGGGTTCACGAGCAGCGTGCTGCCGACTCGTAGATGTTGGGTGCAGGATTCGGGACGAAGCCGGCGTAGAGGGAGATGAGGAGATCGAACTCGCTCTCGGCGAGGTCGAGGGGATCGGTGTAGTCGGCACAGATGAAGTGCACCGAGCGGGTGGCGGGCTCGACGCCCTGCTCGATGAGCAGCTCCTGCACGCCGATCTCATCGCGGAAGAACTGCTCTGCCCGTCGATCGATGTCGACCTAGGTGACCGAAGGCCAGACAAACGATGGTGCGAGATCGACGTAGGAGCCCGGGCGCACGGCCCGACGATACGAGATGCGATCGCGATCCGCTGTCGCCTGCCCCCGAACGCCGGGCAGGTGACGATTCCACTGCACAGGTCGGCGCCGACCTCGCCACGGCCTTGTGCCGGTTCCCGGGCGCGTCGTGAGCGGGTCGTGGGCGAGTCGACGTTCCTGGCACACGCGGTCGAGTCGATTCAGGTCGGGTCGGCGGACCGCAGGTTCGGGCCGGGGTGGTGCCGGGCTAGGGTCGGCCGGTGATTGATCAGGGAGACGCGCTCGGTGCGGGGTTGCCGTTCGACTACGCCGCGTTCGGGCGCTGGTACGACGTGCACCGCGCCGAGGTGTTGGATCCGGCGCTGAGCGAGGCCGAGAAGGCTCTGGGCGCCATCCTCCGCGACGCCCTCTCGGACCGTGATCTGGCGCGCATCCGCAGGCCAGTCGGTCGGGTGAAGTCCAAGCCTCGACTGTGGCGAAAGCTGCGCACACACCGCTATGCCGAGCGCATCGGCACCGTCGAGGACATCCCGGGTGTGATCGACGACCTCCTCGGGGTCCGGCTCACCTGCACCAACCGCCGCGACATCGACGTGGCACGCGAGGTGCTCGACGCGCTCCCCGTCACCAACGACGGCCGATCGGCGCTCTGGGTCGATCCGGGCAGTGAGCGGGACTACCTCGACCAGCCGCGGCCCTCTGGATACCGCGGATGGCACGTCAACCTCGGTCTCGTCACCGAGGTCGGTGGGTCGCTCCGCCCGGTGACCTGTGAACTGCAGGTCCGGACCCTTCTCCAGGACGGCTGGGGGGAGCTCACCCACGAGGACGCCTACAAGAAGGACGGGGAGCTGCCTCCCCTGGTCGAGGTCCTGAGTCGGCGGATGGCCGACCTCCTGGCGACGCTCGACGACATCGCCGAAGACCTCCGCGACGAGCTCGACCGGCTCGACCGAGCAGCGGTCGCGGAGGCTCCCGGCCACCAACCCGCAGGTTCCGGTGATCAAGGCCGACGTGCCGAGCAGGCTGCCGACGCCGCCACCCATCTCGACGCTCGCTGGCGTGCGCTCGACCGACCACTGGACCTCGCCTCATTGGCCTGGGAGCTCCAACACGAGCACGGGGCTGAGATCACCGACGATTGGTTCGGCTACGGCACGTTCAAGCGCTTCGTGAGCTCTTCGGTCCCCCAGGGCGAGATCACCACCGGCCGCCACGCCTACCTCCTCCCCGCTTCGGCCGCGCCGGAGGACCCCGTGGCCGAGGGTGCAGCCACCGATGGCGGCGAAGAAGCGGCCACGGTGCCGGGCGAGGAGGTCGGGCCGGCGGTCCCTCCGATCGCTCGTGCGCTGCACCAGGTCGACCGCACCTTCCCGCTCCTCGCTCACGAGGACTGGACCCGCTTGTTCGAGCACCTCGCAGAGGCCTGGCGCCGCACCGGAGCGCAGCCCCCGACCGATCGACTGGTTCGTCGACTGGTCCAGTCCACCTGTGATCGGTCGGCAGCGTCCGGACCGCCCCTCGCTCGCCGCCATGTCGAATCGGTCGTCCGAGACCTCGTCGCCGAAGCCAGCGGCGTCCCCCGAACATCCGACGAGTTGTCAGCCGGCTACGCCACGCTCACCCAACAGCGGCTCGTCGAGCTTCGCCTCATCGGCGCCCGAAACCGGAATGCCCGGGCCGCGGTGCGTCGCTGGATCGCCTCGTGAACCTACGTCGGTCGTCCAGGGCTCCAACGACCGGAACCCGGTTCGGAGGCTCCGACCGAGCGAAGCGGCAGTCGAGCCCCGGCAGGTGCTGCCGAGTCGGTGGAGGCGGCAGCTCGGGCATCCCCGTCGCCGGGGCATGACTGCGGTCAGAAGGGAAGGTGTGCTGCCTGGAGCGAGCGCAGCTCGTCGAACATCGCTCTGCAGGCGCGCTCATCGGGCGGCGAGCACGGGTCCTCGATGACGGCCTGGAGCGCGAGGTCGGGGTTCGCGGTGATCGCCGAGTCCACGACGAGGTCCTGCAGTCGGATCTGCGTGCTGATCCATCCGGCGAGCGGCTCACCAAGGGCGGGCATCCCATCCGGGTGCACGCCTTGGGCGTCGACGGTCGCGCCGACCTCGACGATCGCGCCGTCGGCAACGTCGGGAAGGAAGCCTTCGTTGGGCACGTTGGTGGCCATGATCCACGTGGGCGCGTCGGTCCACATCGCGGCGACGATCGCCACCACCTCCTCGCGGCTGTGGCCGGCGAGGTGCAACGGGAGCGGGACCTTCGTGGTGGCAGCCCAGCTCGCGGCCCGCTCTGCCACCTGCATGATCGGCTCGTGGAAGTCCAAGGGCGTCGGCTGCCACTCGGCGACGTCCAGGGCGAACGGCAGGTACTCGCCGATGTGGCTGTCCACCGAGCAGGGCACGAGTCCGTACTCACGGACCAGGTGCACGACGAGGGGTGAGTAGTTGAACTCGAGGAAGGTCGCGCCGAGCAGTGCACGATCCACGACCTTGGCGGCCCGGACGGTTCGCGGTGAGTAGTCGAAGATCTCTTTGGCGAAGAAGGCACGGATGCGCGGGAGCAGGTCCTCGCCGGTGCGACGATCACGGAACTCGGTGAAGAAGGTGAAGTGGTTGATGCCCGACGCCTTCGCCTCGACAGCCGAACGTGGAACGCGCAGCCTGCGGGCCAGCCGGCTGATCCCGAGCGGCATCTCGTGGCACATCCCGACGTTGCGCACCGAGGTCGCGCGGTTGATGGCCAACGTGACCCGGCTCATCGGGTTGGTGAGGTTGATGAGGAAGGCGGCGGGGCTGTACTTCTCGATGCTCTCGCAGATGCCGAGCGTGTTCTTGATGCTGCGCAGCGAGTGGAACACCGCTCCGGGTCCGCCGTTCTCCCCGTTGATCTGGCGGGCGCCATGACGGTTGGGGATCTCGAAGTCCTGCCTCCAGAACTCGAATCGGCCGATCTCCGCGCTCGACAGCACGAAGTCTGCGCCGTCGAGCGCCTCGCCCGGGTCGGTCGAGCAGTCCAGCACGGCGGGAGCGCCGGCCGAGGCGTTGAGCTTCGCGGCGAACTGGTAGGCGCGCTGCAGGCGTTGCGGGTTGACGTCGTGCAGCATCAGTCGTGCGCCGCGGAGCTCGGGCGTGTGGACGACGTCGTTGACCATGGCCGGCCCGAACGACATGCCCCCTGCACCGACCAGCGTGATCTTCGGCGGAGTTGTCATGGCAAACCTCCAGACTGAGCGGCCAAGTCAATCAGATGTCGACCGGCATGCGCTGGCGCAGCAGTGCTTCCACCGGTCGATCGTCGAACGACGTCACTCGCTCTGCGTCGTCACGAAGGTCTCGAGATGGGGTCCTATCACCCGGAGGGCGTGTTCCACCTGCGCCTCGAGCTTCGCCTCGAGGTCGTCGATCTCGACGCCCAGCATGATGCGCTCGTGGAGCTTGCCCTGGATCATCCCGAGGAAGGTCTCGGCGTCCTCTCGCGGCTGGTGGCTCCCGAGCAGCTCGAACTCCTCGGCGACGTAGTCGATCGCCCGCTCGGTGATCTCGGCGGCGAACAGCGGCCCCAGGCCGCGTCGTCCGTCGGCGATGGCGATCCGCTGCAGTGCGAGGGCCTCCGGCAGGTAGCAGCCGTGCAGGTAGTTGAGTCCGAGCTGCCTCAACCGCTCCCGTCGTGTCGTCGTCGAGTCGAGGCCGTCGTGGATGAGGGGCCCGATCAGCGCGGCGCTCCGCACCAGCGCGGCGTGCAGCAGGCCTGCCTTGTCGCCGAAGTGCCGGTAGAGCGTCTCCTTGGATGCCTTGGCCGACGCTGCGACGGCGTTCATGCTGAAGCCCCGGTAGCCATCCCGCAACAGGACCCGCAGCGTGTGATCGAGCAGGTGTGCCTGCAGCTGCTCGTTCGTCGGTTGTCGCGAGGGGCCGGGATCGCCCGGGACTCGATCGTCGACGGTTGCCCTGTTCGCGTTCACTCCACCATGCTACCGTCGACACATGGCCGTACCGTACGGTACGGTTCGGAACCGACCGCAGGGTCGGGAGAGCGACGACCACCGCGAGGCGATCATGAACGACGAGCGCGTCCTGCAACCTGTCTGGGACTTCCTCTCCGGACACCTCGGCGGCTTCCTGGCGTCGCCGGGGTTCCTGTTGACCGCGGTGGTGCTGGGGATCTACCTGCCCGGCGTGGTCTTCTCGGCGATCGACGTGGCCTTCGCCAAGCGGCTCACCTGGCAGCAGTGCTGGGGGGTCTACTGGCGGGCGATGAAGTGGTACGGCCCGCTCTACGTCGTCGCATTGGCCGTCTTCATCACCGTGCCCCTCCCGTTCGCACTCGACGTCCCGACGGCAGCGCCGACAGCCGGTGAGTTCGCTCGTGATCTGGTGCTGTACTTCCTCGTCGGGGACTTCTGCTCGTACTGGTGGCACCGCTTCGAACACCAGAACCGGTGGTACGCCACACGCGTGCACCGCGTCCACCACGTCGATCAGCCTCCGCTCACCATCTGGACCGCCATGGTGGTGCACCCGGTCGAGGGCTTCTCGGTGTTCGTGCTGTTCCACCTGTACGGCATCCTGTTCCCGATCCACCTGTTCACCTTCGCCGTGGCGGCGTTCGCCGTGACCGCGGTGACGATGATCACGCACTGCGGCTACCGCATGCCGGTCTACGACTCGCTGTTCGCCACTGCCGCAGGCCACGACCTCCACCACTCGATCCGCGAGCCGACGAACATCTCGGTGGTGCTGTCGGTGTGCGACCGTCTGTTCGGCACCTACCAGAAGGCGAGCTACCAACCTTCCCAGGGCGCGCCGCTGTCGGTCAGCCGGGTTCAGGGTGCAGGTTCGGTGGGGAAATAGCAGGTCGACCGGTGCTCCGGCCTACAGGTCGTCGATCGGAGTGTTGCCCGTCATCCAGGTGAGCTCGTTGTCGCGCAGGAAGTGTGCCGGCCACTCGAAGAACAGCGCCTCGCCGTCGATGCCGAAGTGATCGAGCGTCGACGTGCACACGCCGTCGATCTCCGCAGCGATGGGGTCCTCGAGCAGCACCTCGATGTCGTCGAGCAGTCGTGCCGGGAGGTCGGGCGCAGCGGCGGTCCGTCGCAGCAGCCACTTGTGGTACGGGTACAGCAGCTCGTTGCGGGCCAGCACGATGCGGCAGGCGAACAGCACCACCTTCTGGGTGGCGAGGGTGATCAGGTAGCGATCGTCCTTGGCGACGCCCTCGCCGAAGTACCACTGCCAGGCGAGCAGCTGGGCGGCGAAGCGCAGCACCCGCTCGTCGCGCCCCTCGATCGGGTAGCGCACCACCTCGGCCAGCAGGGCTTCGAGATCCTCGATGTGGGAGAACAAGACCCGCGCATCCGCGAACGCGAACCGGGCCGGCTCGCTGCCCCTGGCGGCGACCTGGCGGAGGAAGTCCGTGTCGACGTACTTGCCGTCGACGTAGCCGCCGGGATACGTGGCCAGCTCGAAGCTGAAGTACCCGAGCTGTCCCTCTGCCGCGCGACGGCGGTACTCGTCGGCATCCACCACCAGTGCGATGTCCACATCCGAGCTGTCGGTGGCGAAGCCGTGGGCGAGCGACCCGGTGAGCAGGAGCGCCAGCACCGTCGGGTCGGACGCGAGCTCCCGCACCACGTTGGCGACGGTGTCCCGGTGGTGGGGGCTGAGGTCGAGCTCCACGCCGGTCGCTCCTGGAGTGCGGCGTCTCCGGCGAGGTCCGGAGGATGGCCGGATGGTAGTCGGGAGGTCCGCCGGCGGGTGCGACCGCTCAGCAAGGGTCTGGTCTGGCCGACAGGTTCGTCATGTGTGGAGTGGATCCCGTTCGAGGCCGTAGCCGGAGAGCGCAGCTGCTGGTGACCGCCGGGCTCGCGCTGGCGGTGGTGCAGACTCCGCAGGCCGTGGCCTCCTCCCCGGTCGCCGCTGCGCCGGCGCTCGACGTGACCGTCGACTGGGGTGACCTCGACCTCAGCCAGATGGTGGAGGTCGGTGACGCCGATCCAGCCACTGCGATGACCTTCTACGTCGGCATGGTCACCGACGTCGACGGGCTGACCGCCTTCGCCCGGGCGGTGAGCGACCCTGCGTCGTCGTCCTACGGCGGCTACCTGAGCGTGGCCGAGGTCGCCGATCGCTTCGGTGCCTCGTCGGCGACGCAAGCGGCAGTGGTGCAGCACTTCGCCGGCATGGGCATCGCTGCCACGGTCGATCCGACGGGGTTCTACGCGACGGTGACCATGACGCTGGCGGCAGCGGAGGCGACCTTCGGCGCCGACTGGCGGGTCGTCACCCCAGCGACGGGGTTCTTCAACGGGTTGAACTTCCTGTACCCGGCGACGACGCCGGTGCTGCCCGCGGGGCTCCAGGGGATGATCACCCGGGTGCACGGCGCGGTGGTGCAGTACTCGGGCAGCGTGTCCGTCGTCGCAGAGCCCGAACCGGTCGAGGCCCTTCCGGCGTTGGCGCTCAACGCCGGGGGCGGCACGGCCTATCGGACCGGCACCGCGTCGGGGTGCGCCGAGGGCTCTCAGATCTCCGAGGACGGGTACTACTTCGGGGTGACCCCCAACCAGCTGCTGGAGGCCTACGGGATCGACAGCCTGCAGTCACTCGGGTTGCAGGGCCAGGGCACCCGGGTGGCGATCATCGACGACGCGCTCTACGAGCCGGCGTGGCTGGAGGGCTACCGGGCCTGCTTCGGCCTCGGTGACGCCACCGCGGTCACGCCGCACGTCATCGGCTCCCCGGACATGTCCGAGGCGGACGAGACGATCCTCGACCTGAGCGTGATGAGCTTCGTCGCGCCGAAGGTCGATCGCTTCGACGTCTTCATGGTGGAGCCGACGCTCGATCCCGGCGTCATCGACATGCCCGGCCAGATGATCGCCATGTTCGGCGCTCCCCTGGACGCCTCCCAGACCGGAGGTGAGGCGCCCGACGTGATCTCCGCCAGCTTCGGGGCTTGTGAGGCGATGCAGATGTTCTTCCAGGGCAAGACCGCCGCTGTGTCGATCATGGAGAGCGTCCTGGCCTCCGCAGCAGCCGCGGGGGTCTCGTACCTCGTCGCAACCGGCGACAGCGGCTCCTCCGCGTGCCTGCACGCGCTGAGCTTCCTTCCGCTCCCCCCGGATCCTGCCGAGACCGTGCTGTCCGCCCAGTACCCGTCGACCTCCGCCTGGGTCACCGCGGTGGGTGGGACCAACCTGACCCTGGACGGCGACAACGAGATCGTGTCCTCCGGGGTGTGGAACGACCAGGCCTACGAGCCGGTGGCGCCGCAGTACCTGGCGGGCACGGGTGGCACCTCGACCATGGTCGCCAGGCCCTGGTACCAGGGATCCGGGGTCCCAGCGGGATCCATGCGGGTCGTGCCGGATGTGGCGGCGTTCGCCGACGCCCTCCCCGGGTACTCGATCCTGGGGCCGTCTCCGGCGCCTGCTCCGGTGCCCGACCCGGGGGTCTGGCAAGCGATCGGCGGCACGAGCGCGGCCACGCCCCTGCTCGCCGGCGCCGCCCTGCTCCTCGACCAGCTGGCGGTGCAGCGGGGCCAGCCCACACTCGGGTTGCTGAACCCCTTGCTGTACGCGCTCGCTGCTGGTGGGACGAGCAGCATCCTCGACATCACCCTCAGCGACGACGACCTGTTCGACGTTGGGTGCTGCACCGCAACCGAAGGGTTCGATCTCTCCACCGGCTGGGGGTCGCCGCTCATCGATCGGCTCGCCGGTGCGTTGGCCAACCCGTCGCTGGCGGTGACCGCGCCCGCAGCCACGGTCGGCGAGTCTGTGACCTTCTCCGCGACGGCCACGCCGTCAGCCGGTCAGGTGACCTCGTACGCTTGGGACCTGAACGCAGACGGGAGCACCGACGCCACCACCGCGGCGCCGACCTACACCGCAGCGACAACAGCTGCCGGAGTCATGTCGGTGCGGGTCACGGCCAGGACGAGCCTGGCGCGCTCGGCGACCGCCGAGGGCCGCGCGACCGTCTCCGGCGGTACCACCGAGGCGCCGATCTCGTTCGCAGGCTGACCCTGCGGGTTTCGATCCTGCAGGTCAACTGCCGATTCGACCCCCGCCGATCTTGCGGATCACCACCGTCGCGGGCCGGGGGCGGCCCGCGGGGTCGAAGTCGGGCCAGTTGCTCACCACCCGGGGATCGGCCGGGGTGGGCGTCCCCCAGGCGGTGGTCTTCTCACCGGGGTGCTGCACGTTGATGAACATGGTCTCCTGGTCCGGCGTGGTGATCACCCCCGTGATCTCGCAGCCGCGCGGGCCGACCAGGAACCGGCGGATCTCGCCGGTGCGGGTGTCGGCGGCGAGCATGGCGTTGTTCTTGATGTTGTCGTAGCCCTTGCTCGCCAGGTTCTGCGAGGAGTTGGAGATGTCGGTCTGGATCCACATCCGGCCGTCGGGATCGATCCACAGCCCGTCGGGTGAGCCGAAGATGTTGGTGTCGTCGAGGGTGACCGTCGGGTCGTAGGCGGGGTCCCCGGCCAGCACCCACACATCCCAGCGGAATCGGGTGGCGGTGTGGTCGCGGCCCGGGTTCCGCAGCTTCAGGATGTGGCCGTAGGGATCCGGGTTGCGGGGATTGGGTCCGTTGGGGCCGGCGGAGCCGTTGGTGAGGGTGAGGTAGACGTCCTGGGTCTGGGGGTGCACGGCGCACCACTCCGGACGATCCAGCTTCGTGGCACCGACGGCGTCGGCCGCCTGGCGGGTCCGCAGCAGCACGTCCGCCTGGTCCACCCAACCGTTGGCCGGGGTGAGCGGACCTGTGCCGAAGACGAGCGGAAGCCAGCGGCCGCCGCCATCGTCGTCGAACTGGGCCACGTGCAGCGTGCCCTCGTCGAGGGGGGAGCGGCCCTGGCTGCGCATCCGCCGCCACGGCTTGGCCGACACGAACTTGTAGAAGTAGTCCTTGTCCTCGTCGTCGCCCGTGTAGATCACCGCGTGGCCGTTGGACTCGGCGAAGGTCGCGCCCTCGTGCTTCAGCCGCCCGAGTGCCGTGCGCTTCACCGGCACCGAGCCCGGGTCGTTCGGGTCGATCTCCACCACCCAGCCGAAGCGGTTCGCCTCGTTGCGGTTCTGGGCGAGATCGAACCTCGGATCGGCCTCGTACCAGCGGTAGCCGAAGCCCGTCTTGGTGAGCCCGTAGCGGGCCTCGGCCGCACTCGCGGTCCATGCCGCGTCGGCGGTGCCGAAGTAGCCGTTCCAGTTCTCCTCACAGGTGAGGTACGTGCCCCACGGTGTCGCTCCGTGGGAGCAGTTGTTCAAGGTGCCGGCCACCGGGTTCCCCAGCTGCGACTGCAGCGCAGGGTGGCTGGCGGGCACAGGGCCGGAGAAGGCCATCGGAGTGGCGCCGGTGATCCGGCGGTTCAGCGGCGAGTCGACCTGCCGCCACCGCCCGTTCACCAGGGCGATCTCGATCACCGTGACGCCATGGGCGGCGAGTGCCTTGTCGACCTTCTCCTGGGTCATCACCGCAGAGCCGTCGGGGTAGATCTGCGAGGGATCGACGTACTCGTGGTTGAGCACGAGCAGGCCCCGGCGGTTGCGATCCCGCCCCCGACCCAAGGGGAAGAAGTGCATCCCGTCGTGGTTGAAGCCGACCTGTTGCGCCTGCTCGGCGGCGGTGTTCGAGCCGTCCTTCTTCCAGGCAGGACCGCTGGACTGCAGCGGGGTGCCCCAGGGGATCAGCACCTCTGCGACGTAGCCGTCGGCGACCAAGAGGGCGTCGGCGTCGCTGACCGGCAGCGGGTGGAACCCGAGCAGCGAGCGTCCGTGCCCTGCGGTGGCGACCGTGGCAGCTCCGGTGGCCGGCGCCGCCATGGCGGGAGTGTCCACCAGCGTCATCAGACCGGCGGCGAAGCCGCCTCCGAGCACCGCCCGCCGGGACACCCGAGAGGCGATGAGGTCGCCGAGCTCGGGGTTCCGAGAGGGGTTCGAACCGCCCGGTGGCTCGTCGGAGATCTCGTCGATGGTCACGTGGGTGACTCCTGTGTGCGGGGTGTTCCTCGGTCGGGGTCGTGCGGCAGCTCGCCCCGGTGCGGAACCTAGGAAGCGCGGGTGAACAGGTCCCTGCCCCGGACTGAACCGCTGCCGAACACTCGGATCGCCAGTCCGCCATCCGGGCCAGGCACCCCGTGCGCCACCCCGGCGAGGGGGCGCTCGCGATCCTCAGATCGAGAAGTCTTCGCCCGGCCACACCCCGGTGGCGGTCGGGGATGCCTGGGCGGCGACGACCCGGCCGTCGACGACCGCCTCGAGATCGTCCACCCTTCGCAGCAGGTTCTGGAGGCTCGTGCCGACGAGGTCGGGCACCACGGGGTCGAGGTCGAGCGGGGATTCCGCAGTCCTCGGCCGACTGCGGGCGATCACCTGGCCCGGCACCCCCACCACCACCGAGTTCGACGGCACGTCCTTCACGACCACCGCGTTGGCGCCGATGCGGCTGTCGTGGCCGATGGTGATGGCCCCCAGCACCTTGGCTCCCGAACCGATCGTGACCCGGTCGCCCACCGTCGGATGGCGCTTTCCCCTGGCCTGGCTGGTGCCTCCCAGCGTCACGCCGTGGAAGATCGTGACGTCGCGACCGACTTCCGCCGTCTCACCGACCACCACGCCCATCCCGTGGTCGATGAACAGCCCGGCACCGAGTCGGGCCGCGGGGTGGATCTCCACTCCGGTCCAGAACCGGGCCAGCGCAGAGCCGATCCGGGCGGGCAGATGCAGGCCCACGCTCCACAACCAGTGGTTGACGCGGTGGGCCCACACGGCGTGCACGCCGGCATAGGTGAGGGCGACTTCGATGGCGTGGCGGGCTGCGGGGTCGCGCTCGCGCGCCGCTCGGAGGTCGCGGCGCGCCGTGGTGAACACGTTCAGTCGACCAGCCCGTCGAACAGCGCCGTGCTGAGGTAGCGCTCGCCGAAGGAGGGGATCACCACCACCAGCAGCTTGCCGGCGCTCTCCGGACGGGCGGCCACCTGGAGGGCGGCCCACAACGCAGCCCCGGAGGAGATGCCCACGAGCAGCCCCTCTTCTCGAGCGGCGCGCTGCGCGGTGGCGAAGGCATCGTCGTTGTCGACCTGCACGACCTCGTCGACCACGTCCGCGTCGTAGTTCGCCGGCACGAAGCCGGCGCCGATGCCCTGGATCGGGTGGGGGCCCTTCGTGCCGCCGGAGAGCACCGGCGAGGCGGTGGGCTCCACGGCCACGATCCGCACCTCCGGCTTGCGCTCTTTGAGCACCTGGCCGACCCCGCTGACCGTGCCCCCGGTTCCCACGCCGGCCACCACGATGTCGACGCCGCCGTCGGTGTCGGCCCAGATCTCCTCTGCGGTGGTGGTGCGATGGATGGCGGGGTTGGCGGGGTTGTCGAACTGCTGGGGGATGAAGTAGCGGGGGTCGCTCTTGGCGAGCTCCTCGGCCTTGGCGATCGCTCCACCCATGCCCTCCGGCCCGGGGGTGAGCACCAGCTCCGCGCCGTAGGCCCGCAGGAGCGCCCTTCGCTCCTTGCTCATGGTCTCGGGCATGGTGAAGGTGGCCTTGTACCCGCGGGCTGCGGCGACCATCGCCAGCGCGATGCCGGTGTTGCCGCTGGTCGGTTCGAGGATGATCGAGTCGGGACCCAGGAGGCCGGCCTCCTCCGCGGCGTCGACCATGGCGATGCCGATGCGGTCCTTCACGCTGTGCGCCGGGTTGAAGTACTCGAGCTTGGCCACCACCTGGGCGCCGGAGCCGTCGGTGAGGCGGTTGATCCGCACCAGCGGCGTGTTGCCGATGAGCTCGGTGATGTCGTTGGCGATGTTGGCCATGGTGCCGTCCCGGTGTGTGTGTCGTGGCCCCGATCCGGGCTGTTGGTGAACCCGACGGTAGGGCGGTGAATGCCGACTGAACAAGTCGGGATTTCTGGCTACCCCGATCTGGGAGGTCCGTTGCCGCCCGTCGTGGCCGCTGTTGGACAAGAGTGTGCGTCCATGACGTCGTCGTCCCGCCGTGGGACACCTGCGCAGCGGATCCTGACGGTCTGGGCGCGTACGGCGGTCGGTGCGTTCTACCGCTCCGTCGAGGTCGAGGCACCTTGGGGCGCTCCCGGCGAAGGGCCCGTGCTGCTGGCCGCCAACCACTCGAACGCCTTGGGGGACGTCGCCGTGCTGGTGGCGGAGATGCCCCGCTTCCCCCACTTCCTGGCCGCCGCCACCTGGTGGCGGCACGCTCCGGTGCGCCTCCTGTTCCGCCTCGGCGGGGTCCTATCCGTGCAACGTGCCCGCGACGGTGACGGCGCTGGGCGCAACCAGGCGACCTTCGAGTCCTGCGCGGCCGCCTTGGCTGGGGGCCTTCACCTCGCGGTGTTCCCGGAGGGCGAGCTCAACCTGGCGCCAGCGCCCCTGCCGCTGAAGACGGGAGCGGCCCGGATCGCGCTCGCTGCAGGCGCCGGTGGGGTCCAGGGAGTGGAGATCGTTCCGGTGGGACTCACCTACGAGGATCGTGGCCGGTTCCGCTCGGCGGCCTCGGTGCGCTTCGGTCAGCCCATCCGGATCGATCACCACCTGGCCGCCTACCAGGAGGATCCGGTCGACACCGTGCGCCAGGTGACCGCGCTGCTGCAGCAGCGGCTGGACGACGCCGTCGCCTCACGAACCGCGCCCGAAGCCGGCGCCGAGGCCCGCGCGACCCGCCGCCGGGCATGGGAGGCGGTCGTGCTGTCGCCGGCCGCAGCCCTCGGCCTGGCAGCCTGGGCCCCGGCGTTGGCAGGTGTGGCGCTGCTGGCCAGGGCCGTCCCGGGGGAAGGATGGCAGGCCACGGTGAAGGGTGTGGGCGGCACGGTCCTGCTGCCCGTCGGCTGGGGGATCGAGGCGGCAGTGCTCCGGCGCCACCTCGGCACCGCCAGGGCAGGGCTGCTCGTGGCGGCGGGGGCGCTCAGCGGCAGGGCGGCCCTAGCCTGGCTGGACCGAGTGCGCCGTCCACCGACGCCCGTGCGGCCTCAGGCTCAGGCGGTCGTGTCCCCGTCGAGGACCTCCGCGAGCCGTTGCACGATCTCCTCCGAGAGGCCGAGCTCCTCCACCAGCGCAATCGACAGCTCGTCGCCGGTGAGGTCGGACACCTCGACTCCGGCAACGGTGCGGCGGTAGCGCTTCCCGCCGCCGTAGCTGATCACTCCCGCGTCGTCGTTGCGGCGAGTGCTCGGGGAGCTGTTGAACGGGCTCGACTCCCGAGATGCCTCGAAGCGTTCCACCAGCGTCGCCTGGTCGACGGTCGAGGGCGACAACGTGCGGCAGGGGATCCGGAGGTCGTCCGCGTAGGGCGCCGAGAAGTGGAGCAACCACCCTTCCTCCACGGGTTCCGCAGTGCTGGCGTGCACCGGGTGGTCGATGGAGGTGAGGGTCTGTTCGGCGAGTTGCAGCGGCACGTCGGTCAGCATGGAGGAGTCGATCAGCCACGAGGAGCCCTCGATGTCCACGACGGTGGTGCCGTGGGTGGGCATCCCCATGTCCCACATGGAGCCGAGCACCACCCTCGAGTCGAAGCCGCAGGACAGCGCGAGCTCGTGCAGCGCGTTGGCGGAGGGGAAGCAGGTGCCACCGGTGCCGTGGCGGAGCCAGGTGCGCAGGAAGTCCCCGGCATCCATCCCCGGGAGCGCGCCGTATCCACCTTGCCCGTGGAGTGCGATCAGCTTCTGCGTGTTGTCGAAGGGCACAGAGCGACACCAGGCGCGGTAGAGCACGGTGAGGCCCTCGGGATCCTCCGTCGGCATCGCCTCGAGTCCCATGCGGTCGAGCGCCTGCTCGACCAGTGGCATCGGGAGTGCGTCATGGCTGGTCATGGCGGTTCGTACTCCGTTCGTCGGGTCCCGTGCTCGGGTGGCACTGGACCGTGCGTCGCTCCGATGGCAGGGTTTCCGGCATGCGGAGCCTTCTCCTGGTGGTCGGAGCGCTGCGCCTGGTGGCGGCGGCCGCAGGAGGACCCTGCCCCAACGTAACGGTCGAGGACCTGCTCGGCGACCCTGCCGTCGAGGAGGCCCTGCAGATGGCCTGGGCCGACACCGCAGAGGGCACCGACCACGAGAAGGAGCAGGGAGGCTTCATCTACCAGTGCGAGGTGGAGAAGCCCTGGGGCAGCGAGTGGACGACGCTCGCCGAGAGCTGGCCCGACGACGGGGCGACCGATCACTCGATCCCGATGCCGCCGGTGAAGGACCATCCGGAGTGCGCTCTGGTCGGCTTCTTCCACACCCACCCAGGCCCTGACAACGAGCCGGTGAAGGGGAAGCCCGGTTGGACGAACCCGATGAGCCAGCCGTCCGAGGCCGACCTCGGGATCGCCTCGAGCCTCGGCGTGCCCGGACTCGTGGCCTGGGGGACGGGATCGAAGATCGACGGGGTGTCGGGGTTCGGGCCAGCCGGACCCTTGAGCGCGTGTCCCGGTGACGTCAAGAACCTCGGTGGCAGCAGCGGCGATCCCCACCTGCTGACCTTCGACGGGCTGTCCTACGACCTCCAGACCGTCGGCGAGCAGGTGCTCGTGCGTTCGGCGGACGGGACCCTGGAGATCCAGACCCGCCAGGAGCCCGTCGCCGGATCCACGGTGCTCAGCGCCAACACGACCGTAGCGGCTCGGGTGGAGGGCGCCGTGGTCGAGCTCTCGGCCACCGAGGTGGTGATCGACGGACGACGACGGAAGCTGGGCGATGCAGAGGACGTCGAGGTCGGCGCCGGCGGTCATCTGAGCGGGTCACCGGGCGACCTGACCCTGCGCTGGTCGGACGGTTCGAGCCTCGTCCTGCGGCACCACTCCGTGGTCGTCGCGCTCGCCGACGGTCGCCGCGGCGCGGTCTCAGGTCTGCTCGGGGACTTCGACGGTGACCCGACCGACGACCTGCAGGCCGGCGAGTCGTCGCTCTACGCCGACCGCGTGCTCACCCGGGCCGAGGTCTACGACCAGCTCGCCCCGGCATGGCGGGTGACTGCGGAGACCTCGTTGTTCACCTATGCGGATGGCACGGGCTCGACGGACTTCCTCGACGACGAGTTCCCCTCCGCCTTCCTGACGGTCGACCACCTGGCGCCCGCCGTGCGGCGCGCCGCGGAGCAGGAGTGCCGCGAGCGAGGTGTCGAGGACCCGACCCAGCTGGCCAACTGCGTACTGGACGTCGGCGTGTCCCAGGACGATCGCTGGGCGGAGGAAGCGGCGGCGATGGCGGAGCTGCTGGATTCCGTCGGGCCGGCTGCGTCGCCGGACCTGATCGACGCCGCCGGCCGGGGGGATCTGGCGCAGGTGCAGGGACAGCTGGCGGCCGGCGCGCCGCTCGACGGCCGCGACGACCAGGGCCGCACCGCGCTGCACTGGGCCGTGGTCGCCGGCGACGGGGAGGTCGTGGCGGCGCTGCTCGCCGCCGGCGCGGATGTGGAGGTGACCGATGCGTCGGGTCGGACGGCGCTGCACAACGCCGCGTTCTGGGGGTTCGAGGACATCGCCGGCGCGCTGGTGTCGGCGGGTGCCTCGACGGATCGCACCGACGACAGCGGCCAGACTCCGGCGGACCTCGCCCGCCAGCAGGGCCACACGTCTCTCGCCGAGGAGCTGTCGTGAGGCTCCTGAGCCGCCTGGCGGTCGCCGGCACCATCCTGCTGGTGGGTGGGTGCAGCTCGGAGGAGGAGGGCACGACGACCACGTCCGAGCCACCGGTGGAGGTGGAGGGTGCTGTCGACGACGGGCGGATCAGCGACGAGGAGGCGATCCGCATCGCCCGGCGCGAGGTGACGGCGGCCTTCGAGGACTTCGACTTCGACCAGCGCCGGGCGCAGGTGGTGGAGGTGGGCGACACGCTGGACGTGTCGTTCCCCGGTGACGAGGAGATGGTGCTGGAACAGGAACCCCACGTCATCCTCGACGCCGACACCGGTGAGGTCCGGGGGCGACAGGTGCGCGGCTGAGCGTGCCGCAGGGCTCGGTCCGCGACCGGCGAGCCCAGGCTCCCTATCGTGGGCGCCAACCTTCCCCGCGCTGGTGCGGGCCGACACCCGAGGAAGACCCATGCCGTGCACCACGATCCGACGCTTCGTGCTCTGGGCCGCTGCGGCCGCGACGGCGGCGACGCCGATCGCCTGCGGCAGCGACGAGACCTCGACCGACCGATTCGAATCGGCTGCCAAGGAGGCCGAGGCCAGCACGGTGCCGCCGTCCACCAGCGAGGACGTCGGGGGGGAGGACCAGCCGCCTGCGGAGGAGACCACCACCAGCGTCCAGGGCGAGCTCCCTGCAGGAGAAGCGCTCCTTGCCGGCGTCGACGCCTACGCGAGAGAGCTGGGCCCCGCGATCCGCGCACTGCAGTACACCCAGCACTTCCCGGTGGGCAGCGGCTCGTACGCCTCCATGCAGTACCAGGTTCCGGACAGCCCCCAGAACGTGGACGAGCGCGACTGGCGCGACGGCAGGTTGGGCGATCCTCAACCGGTGCGGCTCACGATCGCGCCCGGCGCCACGCTCGAGGAGAACCTCTTCGCCTTCAGCGAGATCAACTGGCCCGCCATCGCCGCTGCGATGCCAGGTGCACCGGCGCTCGTGGAGCAGAAGCTGGCCACGACGCTCGAGAACACCGATGGCGTGACCCACATCATCGCCGAGAAGGATCTGCCGTTCACCTCCAACACGGTCGTTCGCGTGTACGTCGACGGCGGCGATCGCACCAACGGCGGCTACGTCGAGTACCTGGCGGACGGCACCGTGGCCGAGGTCCAGGCCTGAGCGGAGCTCTCAGCCTGGATCCACCGATCCGGCTGGGTAGGGGCGTTTGATCTCTGATCGTTCGTGGCGTTGAGGTGTGTGACTGCCCTGATGGGTGTCGGGCCGCGTTGAAGCACGCCGTGGGGAGCGAGGCGGGGTTGTCGACACGTGGAGGGGCGTCTGCGGGTGTGCCGGCCCGCGGGCGGCTGTTTCAGCCTGATGGCGCTGGCAGGGCTCGGAGTTGTTCGAGGGTGCTCGTGAACTGGTCGGCCCAGGGCCAGCGGGTGGGAAGGTGCAGGGTGCGGGTTCGGCCGCTGGTGGTGATCCGTCCCGCGACAGCGAACAGGCGTCGTCGCATGGTCTTCGCGACCCGTGGGCCGTGGTCCGCGGTGCCGAGGTTGATCGCCCACCGCATCAGGTTGTGGGCCACGGTCGCGAACACCGCCCACGCGGCGTTCGCTTGGAACACTCCGGACGGGCAGTGGTTCATCCCGGCGCCCTCTTTGAGGTCGCGGATCGCAAGCTCGACCACGGCGTGTGCCCGGTGATGTTCGTCGGCCTCGACCGCTTTGGCGGTGGTGTCGGTGATGAACGCGTGGTGCCGCCACGTGTCGAACAGGGCGGCCTGGGCTCCCTTGATGCGGGTGCGTCGCACGACGAGCCGGTGCCCATCGCCATAGGCGGTCTCGGCGACCTGGGCGTCACCGCTGGTCGTGTAGTCGATGGTGGTCCACGCGTCGGCGGGGATCGTGTCGATCGCGGTGACGACAGCCTGGTGGCGTCGGACGGTGATCGAGTAGCGGACGTCGTGGTCCCGGCAGGCAGCGATGACGTGTTTGGACCAGAACCCCGAATCAGCACGCAACGTGATCGGCCCGGTCGCTCCCGCCCGACGGACTCGGCCGAGGGTCTCGCGGACGAAGCGTTCGGCGCCCCGGCCGGTGTTCGCGGATCCTTTCCGGAACCGAATGTGCAACATCTCGCCGGTATCGGCACGGACCGCAACGAGCGGATGCAGACCCCGCTTCTTCGTGTAGCCGAACCCTGCGCCTTGCTTCTGATATCCGTGGACCTCGCAGATCGTGGAGTCGATGTCGATCACCAACGGCCCATCGCCTGGCCCGCCACCAGCCATCCATGCCGCGGTGAGAGCTCGTTCGGCGAACCGGTCGGCTTGGGGGACGTGACCGAACGTGAAGGCCCGAAGGAACGTGCCGATCGTCGACGGCGCCGCAACCCCATGGCCCAGCACCCTGGCAGTCGAGCCGGCGCGCAGGACATCGACGTCATCGATGCAGTCCGCACTGGCGACCATCGCTTCGATGACCGTCATCGCTTTCACCCCGGCGTTCGCCGCGCCGGGACCATCGAGGCGGATCGACTCCTGCGCAGCCCGGAGCAGGCCCAGCCGCTGCGCGGTGGTGGCGGTCAGGACGAGTCCGGCATTGGCGACCGCGTTGTCGTCATCGAAGGTCACACGAAGCGCGTCGAGGCTCTGGCAGGCTTTCACTCTGAAGGTGCCCTTTCGTTGCTGCTGTGGTTGGCGTCAGAACCGCCATCGTCGCAACTGGAAGGGCACTTTCCGCGGATACGCGCCGAGCATCACCCCACCCGATCGGTGGATCCAGGCTCAGAGCGCGGGTTGGGTCCCGAGTGGCCGTCGTTATACTCCGTTGCAGTGCGCACCACCCGTTCCGGGTGACCCGGCCCGAGCATCGCGAAATTGACCTGCCACGTCCTGACAGCGCGAAAGGAGCAGCTTCGGATGAGTGTCGTCATCGTCACCGGGTCGGCCGGCCTGATCGGATCAGAGACAGCCCGACACTTCGCGTCGCGTGGCATGGACGTCGTGGGCATCGACAACAACCTCCGCGAGCACTTCTTCGGTGACGACGGATCCACCCTCTGGTCCCGCGATCGCCTCGTAGGCGACCTTGGGTCCAGCTACCGTCACCTTGATCTCGACATCCGTGACACCGAGGCGATGGATGCCGTGGTCGGGGATCTGGCTGCCGACCTCGCCCTGGTCGTGCACTGCGCTGCCCAGCCCTCCCACGACTGGGCGGTGCGTGATCCGATCCTCGACTTCGACGTCAACGCCCGCGGCACGCTCAATCTCCTGCAGGCGGTGCGCGACCACGCCATCGAGACGCCGTTCATCTTCACCTCCACCAACAAGGTGTACGGTGACCGGCCCAACGCCCTTCCGTTGTTGGAGCTGGATCAGCGTTGGGAAATCGAGGAAGGCCACACCTACTTCGGTGGGATCCGCGAGGACATGTCCATCGATGGCTGCCTCCACAGCATCTTCGGCGCCTCGAAGGTGGCTGCGGACGTCATGGTTCAGGAGTACGGCCGATACTTCGACATGCAGACCGCCTGCTTCCGTGGTGGGACGCTCACCGGCCCCGGCCACTCCGCAGCCGAGCTGCACGGGTTCCTCGCCTACGTGATGCGGTGCACGTTGACCGGTACGCCATACCGGGTGTTCGGCTACAAGGGCAAGCAGGTCCGCGACGCCATCCACTCCGCCGACCTCGTCGCCTGCTTCGACGCGGTGTTCGAATCGCCGCGTGTCGCCGCCGTCTACAACATCGGCGGCGGCCGCTTCTCGAACTGCTCGGTGCTGGAGGCGATCGACCTGTGCCAGGAGATCGCCGGCAAGGAGATGGAGTGGAGCTACGTGGAGCAGAACCGCGTCGGCGACCACATCTGGTGGATCGGTGACAACGGACGTTTCGAGGCCGACTACCCGGACTGGAAGCTGCGCTACGACGTGCCGGCGATCCTGCAGGAGATCCACGACGAGAACCTGGATCGGTGGCGGTGAGGACCACGACGAAGCTCGACGTCGTCGGCGTCGAGCTCGACGTGGTGACCCCTCAGGGGGCGGAGGAGCGGGTGATGGAGGCGGCGCAGCAGGAGCGCACCTATCGTGTGTCGGCGTTGGCGGTGCATGGTGTCATGGAGGCGCACGACGACCCTGCTCTGCTGCACCGGATGAACGACTTCGAGATGGTGACCCCGGATGGCCAGCCGGTGAGGTGGGCCATGAACTTCCTGCACGGCACCAACCTCCGCGAGCGAGTGTACGGACCCACGCTGATGCTGAACGTGTGCCGGCGGGCGGCAGAGGAGGGCCTTCCCGTGTACCTGCTGGGCACCACCGAGGAAACCCTGGCCGCGCTCCGCGTGGGACTCCTGGCTCGGTTTCCGACGTTGCGCATCGCCGGCAGCGCACCCTCGAAGTTCCGCAAGGTCGACACCGCCGAGTTCGACGAGGTCTGCGACGCCGTGCGACGCAGCGGGGCACGGATCGTGTTCGTCGGTTTGGGCTGCCCTCGCCAGGAGGTCTTCACCTACCAGGCAGGTCCTCGGCTGGGGATGCCGGTGCTGGCGGTGGGGGCCGCCTTCGAGTACCACGCCGGTCTGCGTGCGGAGCCGCCGATGTGGGTGCAGCGATGGGGTCTGCAGTGGCTGCATCGGCTCCTGGACGACCCGAAGCGCCTCTGGTGGCGATACCTGAGCACCAACCCTCGCTTCGTGCTGGCGGTGCTCCGCCAACGCGTCAGTGGCCGAACGCCCGTCGCCGACCCGACCGAGCCGCCGTTCGTGGGCTGGGCCTGACTCGGCCGTGCACAGGTGGCGGTGCCGCAGGACGCGCTCGGGGGACGGGCGGCGCGGCCGCCCGTCCCCCGACCGGTGGATCAGACGATCGGGAAGTTGATCGACGGGCTCTTCACCGTGGTGTTGCCCGCCGCGTCGTGGGCGGCAACTGCGATGTAGTTGCCGCCCACGGAGAGCCCGGTCGCCACGTAGTCGGCGGTGGGGGAGGTCCCGATCTGCGTGCCGTTGCGATAGATGATGTAGCCGGCCACGCCCACGTTGTCGGTGGAGGGGGTCCAGTTCAGGGTGAGCTCTCCGGGGCCGGTCTGCGAGCCGGTGAGCCCCGTCGGCACGGTCGGCTTGTTGCGGTCCACGACGATCGAGGCCGTGCGGGCCGAGTGGTTCCCGGCGTTGTCGAAGGCCTGGATCTGGAAGTACCAGGAACCCGTGGAAGGCAGGCCCGACACGGTGGCCGTGGTGCTGGTGACGGTCATGACGTCGACACCGCTCTGGGAGATCACGTAGCCCGCCACACCGGAGCCTGTGTCGGTGGAGGCGTTCCAGCTCAGTTGGGCGGTCGTGGCCTCCACGGCGGCGGCGGTGCCTCCGGTCGGGATGCTCGGTGCGGTCACGTCGACGGTGACGGCCGTGCCGGCGGTGAAGGCCGACCGGTTCGCGGCGCCGTCGTAGGCGGCGAGCTGGAAGCTGTAGGTGCCGCTGGTCAGTCCGCTGATGACCACCGAGGTACCGGTCGTGTCCGCGACCTGCACGCCGTTGCTCTTGACCAGGTAGCCGGCGACGCCGATGTTGTCGGTGGACGGGTCCCATGCCACCGTGACCTCACCGCGACCGGTGATGGTGGCTGTGACGTTCCCGGGCACGGTGGGCTTCTGCGAGTCCGAGGGGACGACCACCGACGTGGTCGCCGAGCGGTTCCCTGAACTGTCCTTCGCCCGAACGAAGTAGCGGTCGGTGCCGGTGCCGGTGGTGTCGGTGTAGTTCGTCGCGTAGCGGCCAGTCACGATCACCCGATCGTTGCGCAGCACCTCGTAGGTCACCGTGCCCGAGGCATCGGAGGCGGCGCTCCACTTCACCTTGACCCCACCGCCGCTCTGGAGGGTCGCCGTGGGTGCGGTCGGGGTGGTGGGTGCGGCGGCGTCACGGGGGCAGAACTTGGCGAAGCCACCCATCCACTGGTTGGCACCCGAGGTGTTGCGCACCTGGGTGAGGTCGCCACCGGCCCACAGGCACTTGTCGGAGTCGCCGAAGAGCTCCCAGATGCCCCAGTTGTAGGTGGCCTTCTTCAGGTCGGGCACCCACTCTCGGACGTACTGCTTGGTCGTGGCGTCGAACGCCCCGGCCCACTGGTATTGGTTGGCCCGGGTGTAGCCGGTCAGTGAGGGCCAGGTCGTGGCGTCCTCGTAGATCCAGGCGTTGCCGTGGGATCCTTGGTACACGATGCCGTCGATCTCCGCGAACGCCTGGGTGTCCCCGCCGTTGTTGGCGGTGACGAAGGAGCGCCGCAGGGAGAAGTCGGTCCTGGAGTAGGCCTGGGTGTTGTGCTCAGAACCGCCGAGCCACACGCTGTCGCCCACCTCGAGGACGGCCTGCTGGTACTGGCGGTTGGAGGCAGATGCCGTCGGCTGGTACTGGACCATCCCGGGCACGAGCTGGCCAGTGGAGGCGTCGATCACGGCACTGGAGTTGGTGCTCGTGCTGTTGACCTGCTTGAAGGGTCCCGCGATGTACACCCGAGCGGCCGTGGCGTCGAGATCGACGACCTGGCTCGACACGTTCGGTCGCCACCCGTCGACCTGACCGGTGGCGGCGGAGACCTTGGCCACGCGGCCCATGTTGCGGGTGACGCCGTCGAGGCCGGTCATGCGGTTGAAGTTGCCGCCGGCGTAGACCCAGTTGCCGTCCACATCGACGGTCTGCACCATCGGGCGCCGGGTGGTGTTGGTGACGGCCACCGAGGCTCGCCAGTCGGTGCGGACGTTGCCGGTGGCGGGATCGAGGGCGGCGAGCGCCGAGGTCCCGGCTGCGCCGTTGATGTTGGTGAACTCGCCTCCCACGATGAGCTTTCCGTCAGCGGTCGTGGCGAGGTCCCACACGGGCCCGTCGAGCACGGGGCGAAAGCTGGAGATCCACGCGCCGGTGTGCTTGTCGAACGCGGCCAGCCACGGCTGGGTGTGCGGGGTGCCTGCGGAGCCCTGGCGGACGTCTGCGAAGCGACCTCCGACGAAGAGCGTGTCGCCCCACTCGGCGAAGGCCAGGACTGGGCTCCGGACGGTCGGCTCGGTGTTGGCGGGGATCTGCGCTCCGGTCACACCCCAACCGCTGAGCGGTTCGGCCAGGCGGTTCACCATGGGGGACTGGGTCGAGGCGGGCAGGCCGGCGTCGCCGACGGTGTCGTAGGTGTAGGACATCACCTTCGGTCGGATGAACACCTGGGTGAAGGGGATGGCGTGGTTCTCGGTGCCCTTCATCCACAGGTAGCTCGTGGCGCTGTTGGAGCCGGCCACACTGGCGCCGTAGGAGAACCCGACCTTCCCACCGTGGCTGCTCAAGGCGAAGGTGGACAAGCGCTTGTCGTCGTTGTTGGCCGAGAGGCCGCAGGCGATCTGTCCGGACATCGACTGCTGGAAGTCCTTGGTGTTGCATCCGGCGTAGCTGGTGCCGTCGATCTCGACACTGGCGAGGCGGTGCCCCGCACCCATGGACCAGGCCCAACCCTCGAGGTCGAGGAAGTGCAGCTTCATGCTCTGCCAGGTGGTGCCGGAGGTGTCGGCAGCTCGGCGGAGGAGCACGCCGTCGTCCAGCTCCTTCACAGCGGTGCCGTTGAGCAGGCCGTCGATGGTGGTCTGTGGAAGCGCTGCGGGGATGAAGGCGCTCGTGCCATCGGGTGTGTCACGGACCTTGCTGGCCGTGCCCGTGCCCCGCTCATCGAAGGACCACCCCTCGCGTCCGCGGCCCACGAGGATCCAGCCGCCACCGTCGGTGGTCATGTCGCAGTAGAACTGCTCGGGTGCCTGCAGCTTGGGCGTCTGCAGCCAGTAGACCCCATCCGCGCTGGCGGGGTTGTTCTGCTTGATCGCCCAGCAGGATGCGGCGGCGTTGGCTGCGCTCAGGCCGTCCTCGGTCTGAGCGGCCCCGACGGTCGTCGGGAGTATGAGCGCGGCGCCTACGATTGCGACGATCGCCGCAACTGCTGTCCACCGGTGTCCGCGCATCTCCACTCCGTTTCTGAGTCTCATTCGGGGGTTTGCTCTGCCCCATCACTGTCAGCCCGGTGCATCGTCTGGTCAACAGCGGTAGGAACATGTGCTCACCGCGCGGGTGGTGGCACCGGGCACCCCGACCTACTGCGATCCCAACCGTGGAACCTCAGCACCGAGAAGTGGTAGCGGTGACGCTCCTGACGCGCCCCCGAGCCTCGATCGCCCGGGACAGGAAAACCAGACTCCGTTGGTAGGATTGCCGGGAGTCGCGGCCGAGGAAAGCAGGCTGAAACAGCGGAAAGCAGGACAGATGACGACGCAGGACGGGAGTTCTGACAGCCAGCAGGTCGGGCTCCTTGCGGCGATGTGGCGGTACCGATGGTTGGTGTTGGCGTTCCTGTTCCTCGGGGGTGTGCTGGCGACGTTCGTCACCCTCTCGGCCAACGACGCCAGTCGGGCGAAGGCGACCGTGGCACTGACAGATCCGCGGGGCAACAGCATCTTCCGGCAGGGCTCCAGCGCCAACTTGGATCTGACCCGTTACACCGCCGAGCGTGCCGCCTTCGCCGAGTCGGTCGCGGTCCTCGGTCGCGCCGCCGAGATCCTCGATGACGGTTCGACGTCCTCCTCGCTTGATGAGATGGTGGAGGTGGAGCCACGTCCCGACACCTCGATCCTGGTGATCAACGCAGAAGCCGCCGACTCGGACGCGGCGGTCGCAACCGCCGACGCCGCGGCCACCGCCTACCAGGAGCTCTCTCTGGCGGAGACCCGTCAGAAGACGGATCTGGCGCTGGCGGGTCTCGACGTCCAACGCCAAGAGGTGCTCACGGTGATCAACGATCCCGCCTCGACCTCCGCGGAGGTGGCGGCGGGTACCCAGACGCTGAGCACAGTGAACGCACGCGCGGCGGAGATCGAGAGCGCGGCGGAGCTGTTCGGCGACGGCGTGGAGTTTGCTGACCCCGCCCGGATCGAGCCCAGCGGAGGCAAGTTGGAGCTCTTGCGAAGTGCCGCGGCCGGGGCGATGATCGGCTTGGTGCTCGGCGCGGCGCTGTCATGGGTGCTGGCCGACCGCAGCCAGCGCGTCGGCCGCCGACCACAGCTCGTCGTTGGTGTCGTTGGCGCCGAGGAGGGGGCCTCGGTCGAGCGTGCAACGGATCTCGCATCGGCCGAAGAGCAGCAGCCGCTCGGAGTCCAGCTGTCGTCGGTCCCGCGACCGGACCCGATCAGCCGATCGGATCCGGAGCGGCAAGTTCCTTCACAGGATGGCGCCTCTCCGGGAACGTCGCCAGCGGAGAGGCCTACTGTACCCCGACCTCCGTTTCAGCCGCCGCCGACGACGTGGGCGTCGGCGCCGGAGCCGGAGCCGGGGTGGAAGCGGCTCGGGTGACCGGGGTCGGGAGCGATTCCGCGCTCTGGTCCGCTGACGAGCACCGAGACGGCGTGGATCCAGGGGTCACGGGCTCTGCCGGGACGAACCGCGAAGGCGTGTCGGAAGGAACCCGAGTCCGAGGTCGCTCGAACCTCTGGGCCATCGTGGTCGGAGCTCAGCGCCCGATTGCCGCTGTCATCTCCCAAGGGATCAGCTCCCTCACGTCGTTGTTGTTGGCCCTCGTCGCCGCCCGCGAGCTCGGCGCGGAGGGCCTCGGTGAATTCGCCATCCTGTTCTCCATCCTGATCACCTTCAACTCACTCGCGACCGGCTACGTGGGCGATTCGCTCACGGTCCTGGACCGATTCGATCCCGAGCTGCGTCGGGCCATCGGCAGGGCAGCAGTTGCGGTGTGTGTGCTGGGCACGGTCGTGGCGATCGCGAGCGCGCTGCTCATGGACGCGGGCTGGGCGGTTGCTTCGGCGTTCGCTCTGGCGCTGCTCACCTGGGTCATCGAGGAGTTCGGTCGCAGGTTGCTGATCACGAGGTTGGAGTTCTGGAAGCTGGCACTCAACGACATGAGCTTCCTGGCGGTCACAGCTGCGGTGATCGTGGCGTTGCTGGCGGCCGATCGCCTCACGCTGGTGACGCTCCTGCTCGCCATGGGCACGGGATCGCTGGCTGCGCTCGTGTTGGCGGTCGTACAGCTGCCGAGACGGGAGCTCGCCCCGGCCCGCTCCGGTTCCGCAGCGCTCCGGCGGCTCAACCGCTTCGCGGCGTGGCGTGCTGCGCAAACCGCCGTGCGGCCCCTCAGCATGTCGACCATCCGCATCTCGGTGGCACTGGTGGCCACGACAGCGGCTGTAGGCGACCTGGAAGGGGCACGCATCCTGGCCACCCCGATGACCACCTTGATCGCCGGAGCGGCCACGTTCCTGCTGCCCAAGATGGCGGCCGAGGAGCGCGGCGAAGACCCGCGCCGGCTCCCTGTCACCAAGGTCGCGCTGTGGTTGGGAGGGGTGTCGCTCGTCGTCGGGATCGGCTGCACGCTCCTGGTGCCCTGGATCGCCGTGCCGCTGTTGGGCGAGGGTGTTCAGGTGGACCAGCTTGCCGCGCTGTTCTGGGCGATCTTCGCCGCCGCGTTCGGGTTGGGCATCCCCTTCGGCAACGCTCTGGTGGCCATGCAGCAGGCCCGGCTCACCTTCTGGATCCGCGTCGCGGACGCTGCCGTGGGCGTCGTGGGTGCCACCGTGTTGGCATGGTTGGTCTCGCCGTCGTGGGCGCCGCTGGGGCTCGCCATGGGCGCGCTGATCGGTGCGTCGTGGTGCTTCGGGTCGCTCCGTCGTCGGGGGCGCGTGTGATGGACGGGCGCCAGGACCTGCAACGCGTCGACCGGGTGGCCTTGCCGGACTGGTTCGTGCTGTTGGCGCTGCTGTTCATGGTGGCCACGGAGTACAAGTTCCGGCGGCGGAGCCTGGAGGACTCGCTGAGCGGGAGCCTCGACACCATGGTGATCGTCGAGATCGCGGCGTACGGTCTCGTCGCGGTCGTCATGGCGGCAGGGCACCTACAGGGCTCGCGGCCGGCCAGAGGCACTCCGTTCGTGGTCGCGCTGTGGGTGTACGCGGGAGTCACCGCCGCCTCCTCCGTGTACGCCATCTTCCCGAGCCTGGCCATGGTGCGCGCCGGACAGCTGCTGGTGATGGTGGCCTTCGTCCAGATGCTGGCGGACCGGGCCGAACCGGGGCAGTTCCGGGTGCTGGCGAGGACCTACGTGGGTCTGATGTTCGCCTCGATCATGATCGGCCTGGCCTACGTGGCGCCGACCTCCCGCTACCAGGCGGGACGCTTCACGTGGCTCCACACCCACACCGTCACCGCGGCCGCCATGCTGGGGATCGGGCTGGTGCTCACGGTGGGCCTGTCGACGATCCGGCCGATGCGGCCGCGCCCGAACTGGCAGACCCTGGGGCTGGTGCTGGCAGCCGTCGCCATCGCCATGGCGCTGTTCATGACGAAGACGCGGGGCTCGCTGGGCGGGGCGGTCGTCGGCGTGCTCACCTACACCGTGCTGCGGGTGTCGAAGCGCCGGCGCAAGGGCGTGATCGTCCTCCTCGCCACCGGCACCGCCGGACTGCTCTACTTCGGACTCCCTGCGTTGGAGTACTTCATCACCCGAGGTGAGCCGACCGAGGGCATCACCACGCTGTCGAATCGCACCACCCTGTGGTCGGTGGCCTACGAGCAGTTCCAGCGCAAGCCGATCTTCGGTTGGGGGTTCACCGCCTCGCGAGGCCTCTTCTTCGATGCAGTCCAGCTCGGTGGCGCCCACAACGCGTTCGTGAACGCTGCAGTTGACGGAGGGCTGATCGGGCTCGGAACATGGCTGGCTGTCCTGGTGGTGCTCATCGTCGGACTCCGCCAGGTCTGGGTTCGCAAGCCGGAGCAGCGCCCACAGGTGGCGTTGCTGGCGGCCCTGATGATGACGATGCTGGTGAACAGCATCACGATGGAGGGGATCGGCTCCGGCTCCGGGTCCTCGTTCCTGTGGCTGTGCCTGATCGGTGCGTGGCTCGAGGTGATCCGGCGGGAGCCGGTGGTGGTCACGCCCCGGCCATTCGGTCGAGAACCCCGAGGACCTGCCCGCGGAATCGACGCTCCGTCCCCGAGGCAGGCCGCAGCCTGATCCGTTCCTGCCAGAACCGGACCAGCTCCGGCGTCGTGGGGTGCATCGGGGCGCCGCACACCGCAGTGGCGGTGGCGTGGAAGTACGTCTCGTCAGCTCCGGGTGGCCCCCAGCAGGCGTCCTCCCAGTCCAGCAGCCACGTGTCCCCGGCACATCGGCGGAGGTTCCACGGCGTGAGGTCGCCGTGGAGGGGCACGTCGGTGCTGGTGGGTGCCGGACCCAGGAGATCGGCGAGGCTGTCGACCTCCTGGGCCGAACGCCATCCGACGGGGAGCTCGGTCACCGGAGTCGTCCGTCCGGAGGTCATCGCAGACGTGGCGACCCATCCGATCGAGCCGCACCGGCCGTGGTCGATGACCCGGGGGGTTCGGCAGACCAGCGGTGCGCTGGCGAGGGCCTCGAGTGCGCGTCGCTCCCTGTCCAGCTCGTCGACCTGCACGTTCGCCTTCACGAACGCCACCGGCACGCCGTCGCGCACGGCCAGCAGCGCCGACCTCTGGCGATGGGTCTGCCGGGGATCGATCATGGCGATCCCCGTGAACGGTCCGAGACGGTCGACCAGGACTGCCAGCAGTTCGTCGTCGACCACTCCCATGGCGTCGGCGGCTCCGTTCACCCTCCGGCCTGCGCGCCGGGGACCGAGCAGCCGGATCGCGGCGAGGTAGCCTGCGGTGACAGCCACCGCCCTTCGGCGACTTGGCGCCAGAAGTGCCAGGCCCGCCACGGCGTCCCGGCGCGAGCTGCCCGACAGCAGCAAGCGTCCCCCGCCGATCGGTGCACGGAACATGTGCCGAAGCAGCTCCCGTGGGTCAGCCATGGCGGAGTACCTCGTGGTAGAGCGCTTCGATCAGTGGGAGCTGGGCCTCTGGAGAGTAGCGACGGAGGAACCGCGCTCGATTGCTCGCCCCGACTCGATCCACCAGTGCACCGTCGCCCAGTCGTCGGAGCGCTCTCTGGAGTGCGTGGACGTCGCCCGACGGGCAGAGCAGGTCGTCGCCATCGTCGAGCACCTCGGCGATCGCGCCCGAGCGGAAACCGGCCACCGGGAGCCCAGCGGCCATCGCCTCGAGTGCGACGAGGCCGAAGGTCTCGTTGAGCATCGAGGGCACGACCAGCGCCCGGGCGAACCGCATCCGCTGCTGCACCTCGTGGTGTGGGACGGTGGCGAACTCCACCCCCGGCGGGGCGCACGCATCGAGCTCGTTCGCGAGCGGCCCGGAGCCGAGGACATCGATGCGCAGTCCTGTGACGTCGGTCAGGCCGGACCACGCTCGCAACAGCACGTCGACTCCCTTGCCCGGCACCAGCCGGCCGACGACGAGCACGTTGTCCGCCGCGCTCGGGGGGGAGGATCGAGCTCCAGGGTCGAAGGTGAAGTGGGGTTTGATGATGGTTCGACCGGCGGGGATCCCGGCGCGGACGGCCAGCGAGCGCGCGAACGAGGAAGGTGCCACGAAGCGATCGACTCCGTCGAGCAGGCCACGGCGCGACTGCACCACCTGGGTGGCTGCGGCGACCAGGCTGAGGGTGTGGCCCCGGTAGCAGCCGTGCCGGACACCTGCGCTGGGCCGGTCGAGGCATTCAAGACAGGCGTGCCCGTCTCGGTAGGTCTGGCCCTGCAGGCAGAACGTCCGGAAGTTGTGGAGTGTGCGGACCACTGGGACGTCGTGGTCGTCGAGGACGCGGTAGATCGACGGCGAGAGACGAAACCATGTGTTGTGGATGTGAGCGACGTCGGGTCGTTCCGCACGGAGGCGGTCCGCCAATCGTCTGGCAGACAGTGGATTCCATGGCGCCGTCAAGGTCGCACCCAGGGTCCGAACGGGGTCGGTCGGATTGGGCTCGAAGAGCTGCCACACCTCGTGACCGGCGCCGCGCAGCAGTCGCGCCTCGTTCGCCACCACGGTGTCCTCCCCGCCCAGGAACCTGTAGGGGCTGTGGAGCTGCAGGATGCGCATGGGTGGCACCGACCGCCGAGAGGTCAAGGCCCCCAGGCGAGGTGAAGGCCGGTCGTGCGTTCGAGCAGCGTCACGTCGGACTCGACACGGCACCAGATATCGCGGCGGATCCCCTCGGCCAACGCCTCGCCGGCAGCGACGTTGCGGGGCTGGAGGTTCTCGAACTCGTGTGGGCCGAGCCCGAGGAACTCGGTGACGCCGCGCAACTCCTTCGCAGGATCGGTGTAGAAGTCCTCGCTGCGCACGATGTGGAAGCGGTCCAGAGGAAAGCGATCGAGCCACGGCTTGAGGTTCTGCCCGTAGAGGCTCTGGGTGAGGTACGAGCGGTTCTCGTGCACATAGCTGTAGTAGGAGGGTTCGGAGACGATGCGCTCCACCTCGCCTCGGAGCCGATCGGGCTCGGCCTCGAGTGCTTCCTCGAAGCCGAGCGACTCGCTGCCGTTTCGCACCTGCTCCTTGTAGTGGGAGTACGTGCGGTCGACCGGGTTGCGGAGCATGAGGATGAAGCGGGCATCGCCCAAGCGATCGAGCGCGTGCGTCGCGCCCGTGGGGTGGAAGAGGTAGTACGGGCTGGCCTCACCAGTCACCACCGAACCACCGGTGTGCCTGCGGCGCCGGTTCTTGGCCAGAGACGTCGCGAAGTGGGAGCGGTACCAGGCCGAGGAGTAGTCAGAGTGCCGGTCCAACCAGTGTACCCCCTTCATGTTCTCGCGCATCGGGATGCGCTCGGAGGCAGGGAAGAGGGGCATCACCCCCGGATGCTGCTCGAGCGCTCGGAACAGCGAGGTGGTGCCACAGCGTTTCGCTCCGATCACCACGAAGTCGGGCAGGTCACGCCAGCGAGCGGTGAGGATGCCTGCGGCACGCACCATCCTGCGCCCCGCTGCACGAGTCCACGAGGTGCCGGGGCTCACCGTCCGGAACCTGCCAGGACCACCCCAACAGTCCGTCCGATGACGCGGAGGTCGGTCAGGAAGCTGATCTCGGAGAGGTAGGCAAGATCGTCGTCGAAGCCCTCGTCGAGCGGTCGGCCGTCCCGGCGTTGGGTGACCTGCCAGAAGCCGGTGATCCCCGGACGCACCTCGTGGCGTGGGTGCTGACGGGCAGCGCGACGGTCGACGACAGTGCTGAGCTCGGGCCGAGGCCCGACGATGCTCATTTCCCCGCGAACGACGTTGAGGAGTTGTGGCAGCTCATCGATGCTGTAGCGGCGTAGCAGTCGCCCCAACCGCGTGTGGCGGGGATCGTCCTCGCGCTTGTGAGCTCTGCGGCGATCCCGCCCCACCATCGGCACCTGATGCCGTCGTCGATCTGTCGTCATCGTTCGGAACTTGATGATTTCGAAGTCCCTGCCGTTGTAGCCGACACGGGGCTGGTGGTAGAGGATGCCGCGCCCGAGCGAGAGCCGGGTCAACAGCGCAGCGAGGCCGAGCAGCGGTGAGAGCACCACGATCGCGGCCCCGGCAACGAGTAGGTCCAGGCTGCGCTTCCCCCAGGCCGTGTACCAGGTGTGGGGAATGGCGACTCGGTCTTCCTGGCCTGGCCTCGTCGCGACAGCGCCAGCTCGGTGCTCGCACTTCCGTGGAGGGTTGTGCGGCCGATGACCACTCGGCGGGGTGGTGGCGATGGTCGAGGTGGTGGATGATTCGAACATGGTGCGCGCTCCGGCAACGAAGTCGTCCGACGTGCGGGACTGCCTCAGCACCAGGCTCCGCGTTCGGTGGTCGCAGTGAGCCCAGCAGTCTGAACGAGACCCCGGGGTGGGTCCGGTCGATCGGTCTGCGGAGCCGTCGGGATGACGACACTGCCCTTTCGTGGGCACACTCACCTTACGGCTGTGGAACGGAGGAGTCACTGGGTCGGGGGACCTGTCTTCGCAAGCGCCGCAGGTCAGAACTGCCCACGCGGCGCGCACCCCGTCGAATGCCGGGGTCGACTCGTCGGCGATCTCGACCGCGACGAGGCTCGCTTCGATAGCGGGTGTCGTGGGATCACGGGGGTTACGGAGCGGGAGTGAGCGTTGGGACGCTCTCGGGCACGCCGATCACCGTGGCCCCGCCAGTGACCGAGAGATCGGTCGCGAGTGCCGTGGGGATCGCTGCTCCGCCGGTGGCCGTGAAGCCGGTGGTGGCGGATCGCAGCGTGAGGGGACCGCCGGAGACCCAGGGGTTGGAGGAGCCACCAGCGCCGCTGGACTGTGCGTCGAGCCCCGAGCGGCTCTGGTGGTCAGAGAAGTTGATCGTCGACAGCGTGCCGCTCGGGGTGTCGTCGAGGTTGGAGAACCTGGTGCTGGTGCCGCCGAGTCGTTGCCAGTAGGCGTTGTTGTCGATGGTGATGTTGCGGGTGGTGTAGCTGAGGGTGTCGCCGTTGTCGTCGTAGGCGATGAGAGCCGGGGTGCTCCAGTCCTCTGTGCCGGAGTGGTCACCGATGACGTTGTTGCGGATGGTGATGTTGCGGGATTCCCACGCGACGTTGGGGTTGGGGATGGGGTAGCGGTTGTCGTGGTCCGAACTGCTGGTGTTGCTGGTGGAGCGGGTGGCGTCGTCGAGGAGGTGGATGTCGGTGGAGTTGTCCACGATGATGTTGTTCCAGGCGGCGATGTCGTTGGCGTCGTTGCTGTAGAGGCCGTAGCGGGCGTTGCGGGCGATGAGGTTGCCGTGCACGTTGAGGCGTCCGGAGAGCTCGAGCATGATCCCTGAGCGCGTGTTGTCGACGATGGTGTTGCGGCGCAGGGTGATGTCCTGTGCGGATTGGTCGAGCCAGTAGCCGTTTCCGTAGTTGGAGTGGATCCAGTTGTCTTCGATGGTGACGTAGCGGCTCTTGGTCATCTTGAACCCGCCGGCTTCCCAGCCGACGTTGAAGTTCTGGGTGTTGTTGTGGTCGGCGATGTTGCGGGCCCAGCGGAGGTTGTTGGACTTCCAGGCGGCGCTGCCGAGGCAGCCGTTGTTGGACATGGTGGAGTTGATGATGGCGACGTTCTCACCGACCACGGAGATGCCGCCGTAGGCGGAGTCGGTGGCGGCGACGTTCTCGACGATCATGTTGTTGGACCAGGCGCGCACGGCGCCGATGCTGCCCACGGGGGTGGCGTAGCGGCGGAAGTGGATGCCGCGCAGCTCGCTGCCGGTGTGGCCGTTGGCGGTGAAGCCGATCTCGAGGTCGGAGGCTTCCACCAGGTGGCCGCTGGGGTCGGAGCCGATGTAGAGCTTGTCGGCGGTGCGGTCGACGTAGAATGTGTCGGGGGTGATCTCGCCGAGTGAGCCGACCTCGTCGAGTTGGGTGCCGTCGTAGAAGGTCTGTTCGGGCCAGCCCGCGTAGGGGGCCGAGGACGTGATCAGCGAGCTCGCTCCGTAGTCCATGCGAGCGGGTTCGAAGCTCCAGCCGGAGGCGACCCACACGCCGGGGGAGTGAACGCTGAAATCGGTGACGCTGCGGGCGCCGTCGAAGACCACGTGTTCTCCTGGGTAGGCGGTCACCCTGGTCGTGCGGGAGGTGGCAGCGGATTGGTGGTAGGTGCCGCCGCGCACCACGACCGTGCCTCCGGAGGGAACCACCGACAGCGCTTTGGACAACGTGGCGAACGGTGCGGTCTGCGTGCCAGGGTTCGAATCCGAACCGTTGGTCGCCACGAACATCGCCCCCGAAGCCACTGCGTAGCTCGTGGTGGATGCCGCGCCCACCACCACTGAGGGGCCACCCGACGGAACCACCGTCGTCGTCGAGCTCGAGGTCGAGGTCGACGTCGAGGTCGTCGTCGAGGTCGGTGTACCTAGGAGTCCGCTCAACTCGAGGTCGAAGGAGAGATCGGAGCTGGCCCACCCGTGCTGATGCACTTCGACAGCCAGCGTGTTGGTCCCTTCGACCAGAACCGAGGCGGGGATCGGGAAGGGGTCGTACTCCGTCTCGGACACGTCCCATGTCACGGCATCGGTGAGATAGGTGAGCGTTCCGTCGGGGAGGTTGGACCGCGCGATCTCGACGCCGTTGAGGTACACCGCTGCTCCATCGTCACGTCGAAGGCCGAGGGTCAGTCCGCTGATCGCCGACGGGTCGGACACCACGAAGCGGTGGCGAAGGTAAGTGGTCTTGTGCTTGTGGGATGGGTCGGGTCCATAGCCGACCACCGTGGCTTCCCCACCATCTCCGTAGCCCAGCTCCGCTGCGCCCTGGGCCCAAGTGCTGTCATCGAAGGACGGTGACCGCCAGGCGGTGCCCTGGTCCGTTCCGTCCGCCAGATAACGCCAGGTAGATCCCCGCTCGACGAACTTGACCGGCCCCGGGGCCAAGGTGGTGGTCGTGGTAGGGAGGACGGGGGTGGTGGTCGTGGTGGGGGTGGTCGGTGGTGGCGCGTCGTCTCGACGATCGTCGAGCGGGGGATTCACGGCGCCGGGCGGCTCGGGCAGGCAGGCGGTCGCAACGAGCACGACCGCCATGATGCCGATGAGTCGGAACCCTGGAACTCGAGCCATCGAGCATCTCCTTCCTCGCCTGCTTCGCAACCCGGGCCGCCCCTGCCCACGTCTCACCGCTGCATCGACGCGATCTCAAAGGGTCCTTGAGACATCTGACGGCATCTTCGATGGTTCTCATCTGCTGTCAGCCGCTCATCGCGCCCAGACCATAGACGGCATCCGCCGACTCGACGAGTGAACCGCCCGTCCGCTCAACACAGACGGGTCGGTCGAACCTCCCTGGGCCGGTCAGCGCAGCCAGCGCCGAATCAGACCCCTCAGCTGGTCCACGTGCTCGCCATTCGCCGCGCTCACCCACACCACGTCGTCGGGGTCCAGACCGCAGGCCCGCGCCAGCTCGGCGCAGCGTCGAATCCGACGCGACGGCGCCACTTTGTCCTGTTTGGTGGCGACGAGCTGGATCGGGAGATCGTGCTCGGCGGCCCACTCGAGCATCTGGAGATCCAGGGATGTGGGGCCGACCGCTCCGTCCACCAGCACGACGATCTGGCAGAGCTCCTCCCGGCCGAGGAGGTACCCCTCGATCATGGCGGCCCAGCGCTCGCGGACCCGCTCGGGGACGTTGGCGTAGCCGTAGCCCGGAAGGTCCACCAACGTGCACCTCCCTGAGCCCGGGGCGGAGCCACCCCTGGACGGCGGCTCGACCTCGAAGAGGTTCAGCAGGCGCGTGCGTCCCGGGGTCTTCGACACCGCCGCCAGCCGTCGGTGGTTGGCGAGGGCGTTAATGAGGGAGCTCTTCCCCACGTTGGACCTGCCTGCGAACGCGACCTCGGCGCGGGTCGAGGGCAGGTCGTCGACGCACGTGGCCGAGGTCACGAAGCGGAGTCGCAGCGGCTTCGTCGTCACGGTGTCCGGGAGGCCCGCTGGACGGCGGCGCGACCTGCGGCGAGCGAGACGGGATCGAAGACCGGGGAGAAGGGAGGTGCGTAGGCGAGGTCGACGTCTGCCAGCTCCTCCACGGTCATCTCCACCCAGATGGCGGTGGCCAGGGTGTCGATGCGCTTGCCGGCACCGGGGCCGCCGAGCACCTGTGCGCCGATCAGCACGCCGTCGGTCCGCCGGTAGACGAGCCGGGTGGTGATCGGAGCCGAACCGGGGTAGTACCCGGCCCGTGTCCGGCTGTCCGAGACGATCGCGTCGGCGTCGATGCCCGCCTGCTGGGCTTGTTCCGAGGTGAGGCCGCACCGGCCGACCTCGAGATCGACGAAGCGGGTGATGGCCGTTCCGATCACTCCGGGGAACCGGGCGCTCCCACCGCCAAGGTTGGTGCCCAGCACTCGACCCTGTCGGTTGGCGTGCGTGCCGAGGGCGATGACGACGGGTTCGGAGAGCACACGGTGGAAGGACTCCACGCAGTCGCCTGCCGCCCACACGCCCTCGACCGGGGTGTGCAGCCGATCGTCGACCACGATGCCGCCGGCGGCACCGATGGGGATGCCCGCGTCGGCGGCCAGCTTCGTGTTGGGGCGAACTCCCAGGGCGACGACGGCGATCTCGGCGGGGAGCTCCCGTCCGGCCGAGTGCACGGACCGAAGGCGCCCCTGGTCGGCACCGAAGCCCGTCACCGCTTCCCCGAGGTGGAGGTCGACCCCGGCGGCCCGGATCGCCTCGGCCAGCACCGTGCCCATGTCGGGATCGAGCGAGCCGGCCATCGGCGTCGCAGCCAGCTCCAACACGCTGACCTGCATCCCGCGCCCGATGAGGGCTTCGGCGACCTCCAGGCCGATGTACCCCGCCCCGACCACCACGGCGCGTCGAGCACCCTCGCCGATGCGACGGTCGAGGGCCACGCCGTCGTCCACGGTGCGGAGCTGCGTCACGCCCTCGGCGTCCATCCCGTCGAGTGGTGGTGTCACGCCCACTGCTCCGGTGGCGAGGACGAGCTCGTCCCAGCCGACCTGGTCGACGTCGCCGGCGAAGAGGTCGCGCACCGTCACGGTCCGCCCGTCGAGGTCGATCTCGACGACTTCGTGCTGGGTGTGCACCCTGATCCCCTGCTCGGCGAACTGCTCCGGGGTGCGGGCGATCAGTCGTGCGGGTGAGTCGACCTCGCCCGCGACGAGGTACGGCAGCCCGCAGGCGGCGTAGGACGTCCGTGGTCCGCGCTCGAACGCCACGATGTCGAGGTCTCGAGGACCGGCGGTTCGCAGAGCCTGGGATGCAGCGGACATGCCGGCGGCGTCGCCGCCGACCACCACCACTCGACGGGGATGGTTGGTGCTCACATGCTCCTCCTCGGTCGGTGCTCCAGTATCGACCCCGGCGGCTCCGGGGGGCGCGATCCGACCGGTACCGTAGACAGTCCATGGCACCCGGTGGCTCTTCGCGTCCCGTGCTTCGGGTGCTCGACTCATCTTCGGGCTCGGTGGCCGTCGCCGCCGCGCGGTTGCGCCACGGGGCGCTGGTCGCCTTCCCGACCGAGACGGTGTACGGGTTGGGCGCCGATGCCACGGATCCCGTGGCCGTGCGACGTGTGTTCGACGTGAAGGGCCGACCGTCGGCCGATCCGTTGATCGTGCACGTGGCCTCCGTCGGTGAGGCGTTCCGGTGCGGTCGTCTCGACGTGGGCCGGGGAGACGGACTGCGCCTGGCCGAGGAGTTCTGGCCCGGACCTCTCACGCTCGTCGTTCCCCGTTCCGCCGAGGTGGCAGCGGAGGTCGGAGGGGGTCTCGACACCGTCGGCGTGCGCGTCCCGGCGCACCCGGTGGCGCTTGCGCTGATCCGCGAGACGGGCCGTCCCCTTGCCGCTCCCTCGGCCAACCGCTTCGGGCGGGTCAGCCCCACGACGGCAGAGCACGTGGTGCAGGAGCTCGAAGGCGGTGTCGAGATCGTGCTCGATGCGGGGCCGACGCCGCTGGGGGTCGAGTCGACCGTCGTGCTGCTGGGCGACGGTCCGCCGGTCGTCGCCCGACCGGGCGGGGTGACGGTGGAGGACCTCCGGGCGATCGTGGCTGACGTGGAGGTCCAGGACCGGCATGTCGCGGATCTCGCCGAGCCGTCGTCCTCACCAGGCGCCGGGATCGCTCACTACTCACCGTCGACACCCGTGACGATGGTGGAGGCCGGCGAGGAGGTCACCGCGGCGATCGCCGCAGCGCTCCGAGGACGTGGAGTGGACGTCGCGGTGCTCGACCTCCCCTCCGAGCCCGAGTCTGCCGCAGCGGTGCTCTTCTCCGAGCTGCGGCGTCTGGACAGCGGCGGTGCGGCGATCGCGCTGGCGACCGCGGTCCGGGGGGCGGGCCTCGGCCGGGCGGTGAACGATCGCCTGTTCCGTGCTGCGCACGGCCATGTGGTGACCGAGTGCACGGAACCCGAGCTGGGCCGCCTCGCTGCTCGGGCTGCCTCGGCCGGTCCACACCCACCGCACACGGGCCGATCGACGGCCGCTGCGGAGGTCGACGGTGCCGAGTAGGCAGGTGCTCGCCCGTGCCGACGCGTATGCCGAAGGTTCACCTGGGGTACACGCGTCTCTTGGGTCGCACCGTTGCCCTGTCGGTAGAGTGGTCGGGGCGAACAGAGCGCGGGTACCTCCCCCGAGGGGTGCGGCACCCGCACGGAATGGGGAAGTGTGACCGACCAGAAGACGGGCCAGTCCGCGGCCGCGGCCGAGGTGAACCGCATGTCGCTGCCCGTGGCGGTCATCAAGGCGATGCGCCCGAAGCAGTGGGCGAAGAACGTGCTCGTGTTCGTCGCGCCTGCAGCGGCGGGCAAGCTGCACGAGCTCTACTACCTCCGGCTCACCCTGATGGGGTTCGGCGCCTTCTGCCTCGTGTCGTCGGCCACCTACCTGCTCAACGACGTGCTGGACGTGGAGTCGGACCGTCGACACCCCACGAAGCGGTTCCGTCCGATCGCGTCGGGCGCGCTGCCGATCGCCCTCGCCTGGGTCGTGTCGGCGGTGCTGTTCCTCGGTGGCGTCGCCTTGGCGGCCTGGGACAACTGGGTGCTCGCCGGAGTGGTGGCGGGCTACGCGGTGCTCACGACCACCTACTCGTTCTGGCTGAAGACCATCCCCGTGGTGGACCTGGTGATCCTCTCCGGAGGGTTCATACTCAGGCTGCTCGGGGGAGCGTATGCTGCGGGCGTCGACGTGTCGGACTGGTTCCTGTTGGTCTCGCTGTTCGGCTCGCTGTTCATCGCAGCCGCCAAGCGCTACGCCGAGAAGGTCGAGCTGGGGGAGGCGGCAGCGAGCCTGCGTCCGACGTTGGGCGTGTACTCCGAGGAGTACCTCAGCCTCGTGCGCGGCGTCGCCGCCGGAGCGGTGCTGATCAGCTACTGCCTGTGGGCGGTCGAGAGGGCCGACGAGATCGGAGGCACACCCTGGTTGCAGCTCTCGATCGTGCCCTTCCTGATCGCCATCCTCCGCTACGCTCTTCTGGTCGATCGGGGGGAAGGCTCCGCCCCGGAGGACGTGATCCTCCACGACCGCCAGATGCAGGTGATGGGTGTGCTGCTCGCCGTCTGCCTCCTCCTCGGGATCTACCAGTGACCACGCCAGAGCGACCCTCCTCCCACCCGGATCGGACCTCGGCGTCCACGCCGGTGCCGCAGCTGCTCAGCGGCTGGGGACGGACCGCACCCAGCCGTGCGCTGGTCGGCGAGCTCGGTGACGCCAACGCCACCTCGGCTCGCGTCCGCGAGGTCGCCTCCCGGGGCCTCCTGGTGAGGGGGCTCGGCCGGAGCTACGGCGACTGCGCGCAGAACGCGGGCGGGCTCGTGCTGAACGGCCCGTCCCACAGCGGACTGCTGGAGGTCGACCTCGAGGGTGCCCGGGTCACGGCGAAGGCGGGCACCAGCCTCGAAGATCTCATGCGGTGGCTCGTGCCGCTGGGGCTGTTCGTGCCGGTGACGCCCGGCACCCGGATGGTGACCGTCGGCGGTGCGATCGCGGCTGACGTGCACGGCAAGAACCACCACCAACGTGGGTCGTGGTGCAACCACGTCGAGTCCTTCCGTCTGGTCGACGGCCGGGGCGAGGTGCGCGAGCTGTCGCCCGAGACGGATCCCGAAGCGTTCTGGGCGACCGCCGGAGGAATGGGGTTGACCGGCGCCATCCTCGATGCCACGTTCCGCATGAAGCGGATCAGCTCGAGCCGGCTGCTGGTCGACACCGATCGCGCCGCGGACCTCGACGAGGTCATGCAGCTCATGGTCGAAGGTGACGATCGCTACGAGTACTCGGTCGCGTGGATCGATCTGCTGGCCACGGGCCGACACATGGGCCGTTCCGTGCTGCAGCGGGGGCGGTTCGCCACGGCGCAGGAGGCGCGTGAGTCGGGTCTGCGGGACGTGTTGGGCTTCGCCACGACCCAGCTGCCCTCCCCGCCGGACCTCGTTCCGAACTGGTTGCTGAACACGTTGACGATCAAGGCGTTCAACGAGCTGTGGTTCCGCAAGGCGCCCGCCTGTCGGAGAGACGAGCTGCAGACCATCGAGGCCTTCTTCCACCCACTCGACATGATCGCCGAGTGGAACCGCATCTACGGCCGCCGCGGGTTCCTGCAGTGGCAGTTCGCGGTGCCCGACAGCAGCGCCGAGGCCGTCCGTCGTTCGGTCGAGCGCCTGTCGTCATGCGGGATCTCGTCGTTCCTGGCCGTGCTGAAGCGGCTCGGGCCCGGGAACCCGGGCCAGCTGTCGTTCCTGCGCAAGGGGTGGACGCTCGCGCTGGACATCCCGATCGTGTCGGGGTTGGACCGGTTGCTGGACGAGCTCGACGAGATGGTCGTGGATGCCGGCGGCAGCATCTACCTGGCGAAGGACAGCCGGGTGCGTCCCGAGCTGCTGCCCGCCATGTATCCCGAGCTGGACGACTGGCGGGAGCTGCGCGAGAAGCTCGATCCCGAGGGTCGGTTCCGAAGCGACATGGGCCGTCGCCTCGGCCTCTGCTGACGCACTCAGCCGCCGCCGACCTCCAGCTCGTAGGCGTCGAGCGCCGTCTGGAAGGCCGTGTTGGCCGTCTCGAACGCTTCCACCGCCGGCGTCCCGCCGATCAGAGCTTCCTCGATGGCGGTCCGCACGGCGCTGCGGAACTCCTTGTAGGGGCCGATGACCGGTCCCGGGAAGCTCGGGTCGACCTGCTGGAGGCTCTCGAACGCAGTGGCCAGCCAGCTGCCGGGGAGGGAGTCGGAGAAGTACGCCTGCAGGTCCGGGCTCTCCTCCGCTCCGGAGAACACCGGGAGGTAGGAGCCCTGCATCGTCCAGGTGACCTGGTTCTCGGTCCTGTTGACCCACTTGAGGAAGTCCCACGCCGCAGCGATCTGCTCCGGTGACCTGCCGGATCCGATGATGTACCAGGCGTTGCCGCCGATCTGGCCGCTGCCGGCGTCCTGGAACCCCGGCAACATCCCGACGCCCACCTCGAGGTCGGGGAACGCGAGCCCCGACAGGTCGGGGCCTCCCTCGAGGCCCAGGTCTTCGGCGTTCAAGGTGCCGGTGATCAGCGCGTCGATGGTGGTGGATGCCGTCGAGGTCTCGATGAGCATCGACGAGGACTGGGTGGCGACGGAGAGGTAGGCGTCGAAGGTCGCGGAGTAGGCGACGGTCTTCTGGAGGCCGGCCTGGGTCATCTCCTCCATCCACGCCGTCCACTCGGCGGTGGCGTCGTTCAGCAGCTCGCTCTCGGTGGCCAGGCCGGCGCGGCCGTTGTCCTCGTTCACCAGCTCCTCGCCGGACTTCGTGGCGAGGTTCTCCAGCCACCAGGCATCAGCCCGGTAGACGAAGGGCGGGCCGTCCTCGGCATCGATGCGGCCGTCGGCCTTGGCCGCGGCGATGGCCTCCGCAGCGGCACGGATCTCGGCGAGGTTCGCAGGTGGGGTCTCGGGGTCGAGGCCGGCCGCACGGAAGTGGGCCTTGTTGTAGTAGATGACCGGAGTGGAGACACCGAACGCAGCGGGCCACTGGACCCCTTCGACGGAGTAGCCCTCCTTCACCGCCGGCATCAGCTGGTCGTACACCTCACCTGCAGCGGGATCGGCCGAGATGCAGGCCTCCGCAGGCACCGCAGCCTGCGAGTTGATCATGAACTGCGTGTTGGTGTCCTCGGCCAACATGACGCCCGGGAGTGTCTCCGGGTCGCGGAGCGCGTCGGTGAACTTCTTCTGCTGCTCCTCGTAGCTGCCCTGCGACTCGACCCTGACCACGACCTCGTCCTGGGATGCGTT
The DNA here is from genome assembly GCA_964420125.1 of uncultured Microthrixaceae bacterium. Lineage (GTDB taxonomy): Bacteria > Actinomycetota > Acidimicrobiia > Acidimicrobiales > Microtrichaceae > CAYQQQ01. The sequence continues at coordinate 17,505 of CAYQQQ010000027.1, read as the reverse complement.
GTAGTCGACTGCGAACTGGTCGAGGGTCTTCGCCGTGAGGCCCACCACGCCGTGCCAGAGGACGACCTCGACGGGACCATCGGCCCCGTCGAGCGCGTCCACCGGGCATGCCGACTCGTCGACCTCCGGTGCGCCGGAGCCCTTCGTGTCCTCGGCGTCGCCGTCATCTCCGCATGCGGATCCCAGGAGTGCCAGTGCGCACAGCCCGATGATCCAGCTGTGCGTTCGAGGTCGGATGCGTGTCATGGGGGTCACCTTCTCACTTGGGGGTCGGGAGGCGCACGGCTTCAGCCTTTCACGGCACCGGCGGTCAGTCCTCTGACCATCTGTCGCTGGAAGAACACCAGGAGGAACACCAGGGGCAGGGCGGCGATGATGGCACCGGCGAACGCGAGGTTGAGCTCGTCGACCCGTTCGGTGGTGAGCGTGCGCAGAGCGATCTGGGCGGTCTGCCATGCCTTGGTGTCGGTGGCGTTGCGAGGCCAGACGTACTGGTTCCAGGCTCCGAGGAAGGAGATCACCAGGAACGACCCGATCACGGGCTTGGCGAGGGGGACCGCGACGCGGAAGAGGAATCCGAGGTGGCCGAAGCCGTCGATGGTGGCGGCATCGCGAAGGTCGCGAGGTATCCCCAGGAATCCCTGGCGGATCAGGAAGATGCCCAGCGCGGTGGCCAGGAACGGCACCGACAGCCCGTGGACCGAGTTGAGCCATCCAAGGTCGCGGATGGTGCGCACGTTGGCGATGAGCGTCACCTCGATCGGCAGCAGCAGGGTGCCGATGACGATGGCGAACATCAGCCGCTTGAAGGGGAACTCGAGGAAGGCGAAGGCGTAGGCCGCCATCACGGAGGTGAGGAACTGCGCGGCCATGATGACCAGGGTGACCGCCGCGCTGATGGCCATCGCCCGGCCCAGGCCGGCATCGGACCACGCCCTGGAGAAGACGTCCCACTCCGGTGCCACCGGACGCAGGGGCTGGCCCTCGGCGATGTAGGCGAGCGGGGCGCTCACCGCCCGCAGCAGGAGCATGTAGACGGGGAAGAGGATCACCAGCGACAGCAGCGCCAACAGGACGTACCAGCCCAGGGTGGCCACGCGCCGACGCCACCCCCGCTGCGGTGGGCCGACGGTCGGTCCTTCCGCGGCCAGGTCGTCGTCGACGTGGATGCGCAGGGCCGGCGCAGGGCTCGGCCCGGGGGGAGGTCCCTCAGTCGCCATAGTGGACCCGCTTCGAGAGGAGGCCGTACTGCAGCGCGGCGACCACCGCGGTGAGCACGAAGAGGCCGAGCGACATCGAGGCCTTCACCCCGACCGACCTGATGCCCTGGGGATCGGCGATCTTGTAGAGGAGCGTCTCGGTCGCCGAGCCGGGCCCGCCGTTCGTGAGCAGCTCGATCTGGGCGTAGGCCTGCAGGGCGTGGACCACGATCACCACAGCGAGGAACAGCAGCGCAGGGCTGATCATCGGCACGGTGATGCGCCAGAAGTGCCGCGCGGCGCCGTAGCCGTCGATCGCCGCTGCCTCGTCGAGCTCGACCGGGACGGCCTGGAGCGCCGCCAGGATGATGATGAAGGTGAGTCCGAGGTTCTGCCACACGGAGGACAGCGAGACGGAGAACAGCGCCGTGTCGGGGTTCTCCAGGCTGATCAGGGAGACGTCACGGAAGTACCCGACCTCCGGGTTGACCAGGGTGAAGAAGATCACCGATGCCACGGCGACCGAGGTGGCCACGGTGGAGGAGAACACCGTCTGGAAGAAGCGGATGCCGCGCAGGCGGCGGTTGGCGGCGACGGCCAGCAGCACGCCGAGCAGCAGGCCGAGGGGGACCGTGTAGACCATGTACAGCCCGGAGTGCAGGAGGCCGCTGAGGAAGTCGGAGCCGGTGAGCGTGTCGACGAGCTGCTGCGGACCCACCCAGACGGGGTCTCCGATGGCGAACCGGCTCTCCCGGTGGAGGCTCAGGTCGACCAGCATGTAGAGCGGGTAGTAGGCGAACGCGACGAAGATGATCAGCGCAGGTGCCAGGAAGCCGTAGGCGACGAGGGCGTCGCGCACCTTCTGGGTGCGGGTTCGTGTGGGGCGACCGACACGGGCGGTCATCGTCAGCCGGCCAGGCGCTCGGTGGAGCTGGGGTCGAAGAGGTGGACCTCGTCGGGTTCGGGCACCATGGCGATGTCGTCACCGATGGCGACGGCGGGCGCGTCGTTGGGTTGTCGGACCACCATGATCGAACCGGCGGATCGCACGAGCAGGTGGCGCTCGTGGCCGAGCAGCTCGACGTTCTCCACCGTCCCCCTGAGCCCGGAGGGCGAGGATGCCTCGACGACCCTCAGGTGCTCGGGGCGGACGCCCAGGACGACCGCGGTGCCGTCGGGTCCTGCCGCACTTGACTCGATCTCGACGGTGCCGACCTCCGTCGCCACGACCGTGACCTGTCCGGCACGGGAGACCGTCCCGTCGATGGTGTTCATGGGAGGGCTGCCGATGAAGCGGGCGACGAACAGGTTGGCGGGCCGCTCGTAGACGGCCTGGGGTTCGCCCACCTGTTGCAGGCGGCCCTCCGCGATCACCGCGATGCGGTCGGCCATGGTCATGGCCTCGATCTGGTCGTGGGTGACGTAGACGAAGGTGGTCCCGAGCCGACGATGCAGCTCCACGAGCTCGAGGCGGGTCTGGGTGCGCAGCTTGGCGTCGAGGTTGGACAGGGGCTCGTCCATCAGGAACACCTCGGGTCGGCGCACGATGGCTCGAGCCAGGGCGACCCGCTGGCGCTGGCCGCCCGACAGCTCCCCGGGCTTGCGCGCGAGGTAGTCGGAGAGCCCCAGCACCTCCGCAGCCTCCTTGACCCGCTCGGCCCGATCGTGAGGAGGGAGCCGGGTCGCCCGACTGGCGACCAGCGGGGACTCGATGTTCTTCTCCACCGTCATGTGCGGGTAGAGCGCGTAGCTCTGGAACACCATGGCGATGTCCCGCTCCTTGGGGGGCACGTGGTTGACGACCCGGGAACCGATCGAGAGCAGGCCCTCGGTGATCTCCTCGAGGCCGGCGATCATCCGGAGGGCCGTGGACTTGCCGCACCCCGACGGCCCCAGCAGCACCATGAACTCGCCGTCGAGGATGTCGAGGGTGAGCGAATCGACGGCGACGACGTCACCGAACCGCTTCGTCACATCGTCGAAGGTGACTCCGCTCACAGCGCCTCCTGGGTCACGCCGGCCGGTGCTCGGCCGCTGCGGCCCGACCGGCCCTCAGCTTCGCGCACGCCGGTGGTGGCGCGCGCGATCGGATGCGGGTAGTCGGCAGCCAGCAGCGCGGCCGGCATCCGTCGCTCGACCAGGGCTGCGGCACATCGGGCATCGGAGCAGACGTAGCGGCGCAGGGTCGCGGGGTCGACCTCGTGCAGGTGCTCGCGATCCAGCTCCAACGGCTGCAGCCCGACGAGGTGCGAGAGGCTCTTCAGCCCGCACGACATCCCCAGGCTGCGGCCGACGTCGCTGCGATAGAGGAGGTAGCCGTCGAGGTGCACGAGGTCGTGCCAGGTGGCGCGCACGCTGGGCCGCTCGGGATCGCGGGGGGAGGCGCGGCTGGGATCCGGGCTGGTGCGCAGCCCGAGCCGGAGGCCGAGCCGGCCAGCCCTGTGCTCGATGAAGGGCAGGTCGAACGACGCGCCGTTCCACGTGACCAGCAGGCCCGGTGGCAGCTCGGCGATGTGGGTGTCCACGTCGAGGAGTATCTGTGACTCCTCGCCTTCGAAGACGAACTCCAGATGGCCATCGGCAGAACACATGGCGACGGCCACGATGGCGGCAGTCTCGGGGTCGAGCCCGCCGGCGCGGGTGTCGGTCTCGATGTCGAAGCCGATGGCGGACCCGAACGACGCCGTGGCATCGGGAGCCTGGCCGGCATCGGTGGGCCGGGGGGACGGCGGCGACGGCTCCAGGATCGGCAGGGCGGGCACGGGTGCATCGTAGGTGTCGTGTGTGACGCCGGGCTGCGTGGGTCCTCCGACCGACCCCGGTTCGTTGACGTGACATCGGTTACCGCCGTACAGTGACCCAACTGTGAAGGGTGGGGAGGCGCGGTGAACGGGTGGTCGGCGATGCGTGAGCAGGTCAGCAGGGGTACGAGGAGCGCGGCGTTGTTCGCTGTGCTGGTCACGTCGGTGAGCCTGGTGCTCGGGGCGTGCACGGTGACGCCCGGGGGTCCTCCCGCTCCCGGCTCGGAGCGCTCGGTGTGGATGGCGGGCGACAGCAACGGCGGTGCGATCGCATCGACGATGCGGCCAGGGCCCTTCCACATCTCGGTGGGGGCGTCCGGGTTCACGACCCGCACCCGCACCCGCATCCTGGACAACACCCAGGCCCAGATCGACCTGCACGGTGCTCCCGAGACGATGCTGGCCACCGGCGGCGTCCTCGATGCCATGGTCGGGGCGACCACCGAAGAGATCATCGACGAGATGGAGACCTTCGAGAGCTCGATGACCACGCAGGGGATGCGCGTGATCTTCGTCGTGGAGCCGGCGTTCACCCTCAAGGACGTCTACGAGCCGATCGCCGACTGGATCCGTGCTCACCCCGACCACGTGGACTGCAGCGCCTACAACGGCTACACGTTGGACGGCATCCACCCGATCGACTTCAAGCCGATCGCGGCGTGCGTGAACAACCAGCTCAGCGCACTCGGAGTGGTCTTCTACGACCGTCCCATCTGAGGTGCCCGGGAACGGTCGCCGAACGGATCCCTGCGCGTTCTGCGAGATCGTCGCCCGCCTCCGGCCGTGCCACGAGGTCGAACGCGCTCCGGCCACGCTGGCCTTCCTCGACCACGCACCGCTGTTCCCCGGTCATGTCCTGGTGGTGCCCCTCGAGCACCACGTCACCCTGGGCGACCTGCCCCCGACGCAGGTCGCGCCGTACTTCGACGCCGTCCAACGGGTCGCGGTCGCGCTTCCCCGAGCCATGGGATGCACCGGGACCCTCATCGCCGTGAACAACGTCGTGTCCCAGTCCGTTCCCCATCTGCACACCCATGTCGTGCCGAGGACGAAGGGCGACGGACTGCGAGGGTTCTTCTGGCCGCGCGCCCGCTATCCCGACGACCGCGCGGCCGCCGCGATCGCCCACCGCATCGCCGGCGCCCTCCACCGGCCCTGAGGGGACGCCGGGAGCCGGCCTGCGCCTGCGGGGGCCGTGGCCCGTGCCCGATACGATCGGAGCACCCCCTCCGGAGGCTCACCACCTGTGGCTCGTCACCTCGTCACCAGCGCACTGCCCTACATCAACGGCGTCAAGCACCTCGGCAACCTCGTGGGCTCGATGCTGCCGGCGGACGTGTACGCCCGCTACCTGCGTGCCGCCGGTCACGAGGTGCTCGCCATCTGCGCCACCGACGAGCACGGCACGCCGGCGGAGCTCGGTGCGCTGGAGGAGGGGATCTCGGTCGAGGAGTACTGCGCACGCCACCACGAGGTGCAGCGTGCGCTGGGCGAGGAGTTCGGCCTGAGCTGGGACTGGTTCGGCCGCACCTCCGCTCGCCAGAACCACGAGCTCACCGCCCACCTGGCCCGCCGGCTCAAGGAGGAGGGCTACACGGAGGTGCGGACCACCCGACAGGTGTACTCCGTGTCCGACGGCCGGTTCCTGCCCGACCGCTACGTCATCGGCACGTGCCCCAACTGCGGCTACGACCGCGCCCGCGGCGACCAGTGCGAGAACTGCGGCAAGCAGCTCGATCCCACCGACCTGCTCGACGCGCGCTCGGCCCTGTCGGGTTCCACCGAGCTCGAGGTGCGCGAGTCGGCGCATGTGTTCCTGCTCCAGTCCCGGTTGGCCGATCGGATCCGCGCCTGGATCGACACCAAGGGCGACTGGCCTCAGCTGACGCGCTCCATCGCCTACAAGTGGCTCGACGAGGGCCTCGAGGACCGCGGGATCACACGGGATCTGGCCTGGGGCATCCCCGTCGATCCGGTGGACTTCCCCGAGGCTGCCGGGAAGGTCTGGTACGTGTGGTTCGACGCACCCATCGGCTACCTGGGAGCGACCCGGGAGTGGGCGGATGCCGGACTCGGTGGCTCCGATCCCGACGCGGCGTTCGATCGATGGTGGCGCACCGACCGGGGCGCCACCGAGGTCACCTACACCCAGTTCATGGGCAAGGACAACGTGCCGTTCCACTCGCTCAGCTTTCCCGCCACCCTGATCGGCTCGGGGGAGCCGTGGAAGTTGGTGGACCGGCTGAAGTCGTTCAACTGGCTCACGTACTACGGCGGCAAGTTCTCCACGTCGCAGCACCGCGGGGTGTTCATGAGCGACGCGCTCGACCTGCTCCCCGCCGACTGCTGGCGTTGGTACCTGATGGCCAACGCTCCCGAGTCGGACGACACCAGCTTCACCTGGGAGCTGTTCGGGGACGCAGTGAACAAGGACCTCGTGGGCACCCTCGGCAACTTCGTGAACCGGACCGCCACGCAGGTCATCCGCCACTTCGGCGACACGGTCCCGGTCGGGGGTGCACCAGGCCGCCCCGAGGAGGCGGCGTGGGAACGCGTGGGGCAGCGGCTGGAGGAGTACCTCCACCACCTCGACGCCCTGCAGTTCCGCCGCGCCGCCGCGTCGCTGCGGGCGCTCTGGGCCGAAGGCAACGTGTACCTCGAGGAGACCGAGCCGTGGAAGTCGGTCAAGGTCGACCCCGAGCGCGCGGCGTGCACGCTTCGCACCGCCCTGCAGATGGTCCTGGTGCACGCCGTGGCCAGCGAGCCGTTCCTGCCGGCCACGGCGGGTCGCCTGCTCGCCTGCTTCCCAGCGGTGGCAGGCGGCGAGCTGCGGCTGGACACCTCGCTGCCGGCGCGGGTGGGTACGATCCTGACATCGGGCGATCCGTTCGTCGCGCCGACGCTGCTGTTCGCCAAGCTGAGCCCTGAAGAACTGCAGGGATGGGCCGATGAGTTCGGAGGGGACGTTCCCTCCGAAGGGGCCCCGAACTGATCGACACCGGAGGCCGCACGCCACCATGAGCACCACCGAGACCCCCGAGACCGACAGGGGATCGCCGGACCCGGCACCGAAGCGGTCCCGGCGTCGTGGCGGGAGGCTGCGCGCCGCGTCGAAGCGGTTCGGCAACCAGATCGTCCGGATCGTGCTGCTGGTGGCCCTGATCGCCCTGAGCGGCATGGCCGTGGGCTACGCGGCCGGCTACCCGCTGCGCTACGTCGACTACGAGGCGTCCTCGGCGGTGCAGCTCGACCAGGCGTCGCTGGCGGGCACCATCGACGTCCAGCAGGCGCTGGTGAGCCAGGCGGACCTTCCGGCCGGCTGGGCGCCCGGCGACGCGAAGCTGGGTTCCTTCGGCGTGCTCGGTGCCGACGTGTGCGGCACGGCCATCGAGACGCCGACCCCCCTGTCGGCCAAGGAGGCGGCGGTGTTCACCAAGCCGGGTGATGGCACGACCGTCATCGCCCAGGCGCTTCGGGTCGACAAGTGGAAGTCCGCCGAGGAGTACGTCGACGACGTCAGCGACGAGCTCGAGGAGTGCGAGACCTTCTTCCGGGTGGATGGGGAGCGACGGGTCAAGGTGACCTCGCGCCCCATCGATCACCCCGCGCCGGTGACCGACCACGTGGCACGCATCTACCAGTCCGCCGACGGCGTCCAGGTCTGGTCGATGATGGCGGTCGGTGACGTCATCATCGCCATCCAGTACCTCGGCCCGACGCCACCACCCGAGTCGTTCCTGCCCGATGTGGAGCGGGCGGTCCTCACCCGCATCGATCCGGCGGACTTCGCGCCGCCGGGGTCCCAGGACGTCGCCGGCGCCGATGCGGACGCCACACCGGGTCCCTCGGACACGACCACCACCGTCGCGTCCGACGCCGGAGGAGCGGCGGACGAGTCCGGCCAGTGATCTTCGGGGCGACCACCTCGACCGCACCGGAACGCTCGGACCCTAGAGCTGGGCGGTGATGAGGTGGAACGCCTCCGCCATCGCTCGGGTGGCGCCGGCGCTCCCGGCGAAGCGCACCAGCTTCCGGCGCTCGCGGTGTCGGAACGCCTGGATCGCGTCGGTGTGGTCCTCCACGCCGTAGAGGTGCGTCGAACGCATCTGGCTGCCGTGTGCCTCCAGCGCAGCCAGCTTGCGCTGGAGGTCGCGCTCGGAGACCCGTTCGAGGTGGTTGGCGCGATCGGTCTCGAAGAGGAGGAGGGCGGTCGGTCGGTGGACCTCCAGGCCGTCGTCGAGCTGCTCCCTGTGGAAGGAGGGGTCACGTGCGGCGACGATGCCGTCGACCACCAGCGTGCCGGCCGCCTGGTGATCGGGGTGCAGCCGGTGGCTCCGCCAGGGGTCGTGGCCGAGCACGACCGATGGCCGGAGGCGCCGCATCGCCCGGGCCACCTCGGCGCGGGCGGCGTGGTCGGCGACCAGCTCGCCGTCCACGCGGTCGAGGAACAGCACCTCGCCGTGCGCGCCGAGCTCGCCTGCGGCAGCATGCTGCTCCTCGCGGCGTCGCGCTGCCAGCGACGCCGAATCGGCCCGGGGGTCCCACGTGCCCTTCGATCCGTCGGTCAGCACGAGGAGGTGCACCGTCGTCCCCGAGGTGGCCCACTTCGCCAGCGTCGCGCCGCACTGGAACTCCGCGTCGTCGGGATGGGCGACGACCGCCAGGGCGCTCGTCGGCACCTCCAGCCCGTCCTCGAGCGATCTCGGCGCGACGCTCACCGTCCTCCTTCCAGCGGGACGGTGCCCAGCTCCTGGGGCGGGCAGAGGTCGTCGGGGCCGTCGACGTCCCAGGAGAGCGCATCGTCCTCCACCACCCGCACGGCGAGCCCGGCGCGCTCGGCGCTTCGACGGTGCCGCTCGAAGGATCCGGCCCCGTAGCCGAGCGGGATCGCCCGGCGTGGGTCCATGGCCAGCACGTTGGTGCCGTCATGGTGTCGGTCGGGCACCAGCACGACCTCATCGGCGACGTGCGCGTCGGCGAAGCGCCCGAGGTCGCGGGCGAAGGGCAGGTCTGCGTGCACCACGACCACCCGCTCGACTCCCGCACCTGCTGCCCGTGCGACGGCGGCGTCGAGGGCGCCGTTCAGACCGAGTCCCGGCGTCCAGACCACCGCTGCTCCCTGGGACCGCGCCCAGGCTGCGACCTCGTCGTCGTCGCACACCACGCCGACGGGCAGCGGCGCCGCGGCGGACAGGACGATCCCTGCCATGGTCCGGGCCAGCTGCGCACGCTGATGCGGGGTCAGGGTGGGGGAGAGCCGGCGCTTGGCCTCCTGCAGCGACTTCACGGGGACCAGCACCAGCGTGGGGCCCTGCATCGCCTCGCCAGCGGTCCGTTCGGTCACACGGGCAGTGTAGAGAGCCCGCGGTGCGGGTCTGCGCCGGGTCGGTCGTCGGCGTGGCGCTCAGCGGGCCGCGCCGCTCAGCGCTTCCTCGACGGGCAGCCCTCGATCCAGCTGGGCCCTCACGATCTGGTCCCGACCACGCTGCTTGGCCCGGAACATGGCGCCATCGGCCTGACGGATCGCCTCGGTGGGCTCGGCGGCGGTCGTCCAGTCGGCGACGCCGACGGACACGGTGAGCTCTGGGACCTCGCCGGCGAGCACGGCGTTCTCGAGCTCTCGTGAGAGGCGTTCCATCACCGGCACCGCCTGGGCGGCGTCGGTGTCGGGGAACACCACGACGAACTCCTCTCCGCCGTAGCGGCACACCACGTCGGTGTCCCGAACCGCTCCGCGGATGAGTCGGGCGAAGCACCGAAGCGCCCGGTCGCCGGCCTCGTGGCCGTGGGTGTCGTTGAGGCGCTTGAAGTGGTCGAGATCGCAGAACGCCACCGTGAAGCGGGCGCGCCGCTCGGCCAGCTCGCCGAGCTGCTCCTCGAGGCTGCGCCGGTTCAGCAGGCCGGTGAGCGGATCGGTGGTGGCCTGCAGCTCCGAGGTCGCCATGGCCCGGAGCACGCCGATGCGCGAGCCCGCCTGCTCGGCGATCGCCTCCAGGGACGAGCGGACCGAGGGCCCCGGTGGATCGTGGGGGGCCGCAGCAGTGTGGATGACGCCCATCGGTGTTCCCAGCACGGTGACCGGGACGCACAGCGCAGAGCACGGACCTTCGGGCCGGTCTCGCAGGCGCGGGCAGGCGTCCAGCTCGGCGGAGTCGACGAACTCCATCGTGCGCCCGCGCCGCACCGCAGGGCAGCTCCAGGGTGTCTCCACGGAGCAGGACGGCCCTCCTCGGTTCGGTGCCACTGCCACTCGCCGGAGGTGAGCCCGGCTGGAGTCCGCCAGGAGGAGCTCCGCAGGTCCCTCGGCCATGGCGTCCATGGCCCGTGCCACCACGTCGAAGGCGTCCAGATCGGACTCGGCCATGTCGAGTGCGGACTGCAGCCGTCCGGTGAGGCGATGGTGGTCGGTGCGCTCCTCGAGGACCGCCTCGTAGGACTCCACAGCGTCCTGCTGCGCCTTGAGGGCACGGCGGATCGGACGGGCCGAGGTGAGGTAGATGGCGACGGCCCCGAACAGGGCGAAGGTCAGCCCCCGCAGCACGTAGCTCGTCGCCCCGCGGTAGCCGTCGAGCCAGTTGACGGCCACCCAGTCGGCGGCGACGAAGGCGAGGAACATCCCTGCCACGGCCAGGGAGACGTGACGGGCGAGGTTGAGCAGGGAGTCGTCGAGGGTCTTGGTGGCATCGGTGTACCAGGCCGGCCTCTCGGTGGCCACGTCTCCGCGGACGTGCTCCGTCCCCGGTCGGCCAGCGGTGCCGGCGTCGGGCGCTGCATCCGCGTCGGGAGTGGACGTGGCTTCGTTCATAGACCACCGGTGCATCGGAGCGCATCCGGCTGCTCCTGAGAGATTTCGATCGCGGCCCGGGATCCTCTGGCCACCGCCGACGGGGAGGTGGATCCGACCCCGGTAGTGTGGCTCCATGCACATCAGGGTCGCGGTCGTGGGCGGAGGCTCATGGGGAACGACCGTGGCGCACCTGGCGGCGCACACGGTGCCCACGGTGCTCTGGGCCCGACGCTCCGAGCTCGCCGAGGAGCTCAACACGTTGCACACCAACGACCGCTACCTCCCGGGACACGTGCTCCATCCAGAGCTGTGGGCGACCGACGACCTCCGTGAGGCGGTGCGCGGAGCCGACGTGATCGTGATGGGGGTGCCGTCCCAGGGGTTCCGCTCCGCCCTCGAGCAGGTCGCGGAGCACGTGCGGGCCTGGGTGCCCATCCTCTCACTCACGAAGGGCCTCGAGCAGGGCACTCGCCTGCGCATGACCCAGATCATCAACGAGGTGCTGCCCGGCCATCCGGCGGCGGTCCTGACCGGACCGAACCTCGCCAAGGAGATCCTCGCCGGCGACGCCGCAGCGGCGGTGATCGCCACCCCCGACCAGGTCGTGGCCCAGCACCTGCAGCGGATCTTCCACCAACGGCTCTTCCGCGTGTACGTGAACCCCGACGTGGTGGGCTGCGAGGTGGCAGGTGCGCTCAAGAACGTGGTGGCCATCGCCGCGGGAATGGCCGACGGTCTCGGTGCCGGTGACAACACCAAGGCGGCGGTGATCACACGCGGCCTGGCGGAGATCTCCCGCCTGGGGGAGGCCATGGGAGGCCAGTTCGCCACCTTCTCGGGACTGGCCGGGATGGGAGACCTGATGGCGACCTGCATGTCTCCCCAGTCGCGCAACCGCTTCGTGGGCGAGCAGCTGGGACGGGGCCGCACGATCGACGAGGTCATCGAGGAGATGAACATGGTCGCCGAGGGGGTGAAGACCTCCAAGGTGGTGATGGAGCTCGCCGACGAGCACGGGGTGGAGATGCCGATCGCCCGCGAGGTCTTCGCTGTCTGCCACGAGAGCGCGACCGCCGTCGACGCCTACCGCGGACTCATCCGCCAGCAGGACGGTGGCGTCGAGCACCCGACCTTGCGCTATCGGAGCTGACGCACCTCGACGCTGGTCGGCCGGGGCGGACTTCGGCCGGGCGGGTGCCGTCCCGTAGCCTCACCGGGATGCCCGAAACGCTCCCCGGCGAGGAAGCCGGAGACGGCGCCCAGGTCTCCGCGGTGACCATCACCAGTCGGCGCGCCCCCTCGGAGGTGCTGCCCCGAACGCTGCGGGGTCTGGCTGGAGGTGGCTCCCCTCGGAGGTCGTGGACCCCGCTGGGCACCCTCGCGAGCGGTGTGGTGGGGGATCTGGATGCCTCGGGGTCCGTCCAGCTGACGGGTCGCAGCTGGTCGCTCGACTGGTGGGTGGGTGCACAGGACCGCTGGCACCATCCGAGCCTCGAGGCCTCTCTGCGCCAGGGTCCGCTGGAGGCCAGCCCGGCCCTCCACACGGTCCTGCGGGTGCCCGACGGCCATGTCGTGCACCGCGTGGTTGCCGGGGTCACCCGCTCGGCCGGCACCGCTTCGGGTGGTTCCGAGGCGGTCGTGGTGGAGGTCGAGAACCGCTCACCGGTGCCGGTGGCGTTGGCGCTCGTGGTACGACCGTGGAACCTCGACGGGCCGGGATCGCTGAGCTCGGTGGAGCTCGCCGAGCACGTGGTGAAGGTGGACGGCCGTCCCTCGATCGTGCTGCCACGCCGCCCGGCCCGCGTGGCACACGGGCCGGGCGGGACGGTGGCGGTCCGTCTGGCCCGAGGAGATGACGAGGCACCCGTACCGGTGCTGACGGGTGAGGGCGACCTCGAGGTCGCCCTGGTGTTCCCACTCGCCCACGGGGCCACGCTCCGGGCGATCCTGCCCGTCGGCGCCGAGGTCGGTCGGCGTGGCCGGAACGTGGTGCCCGAGGCGACCGGGCTCACGGCTCCCTCGGTGGAGTCGGTGGTCAAGGGCTGGGCGGTCCACGACCGGGGTGACCCCACTGCCGGGTTGCCGGTCGCGGACTGGGCAGCGTTGGTGTCGTGGTCCGGTGCGATGCTGCGGATCACCGGGCCCCAGGAGGTCACCCGGGCGCTCGATCCCTCTGCGATCCGCCCCACCGGTGCGGATGCGGCGCGACGCCTGGGAGCCGTCGTCGCCGGGTTGGGAGGCTTGGACGTGCCCGAGCTGCACGATGCCGTGGCCCACGCGCTGAGCGAGGCCCAGCGCCGCGACGGTGCGGTCCGGATGGCCGACGGAAGCGACGCGACCGAGTCGCTGCTGCTGGCCGCGGCAGCCACCCTTGGGGGGCCCCGGCGAGGGGCTCGAGCCGAGGAGCTCCTGGGTCCTGTGGCAGCGGCGCTGCGACGCCTGCGACGCCGTGGCGACACCACCTGGTCGACCGTGCGACGGGAGGCCGTCGCACGGTCGCGGATCGCTCCCGCGCTCGCGGCGATCGGCCAGCCGGAGCTGGCAGCGGAGGCGCTGGAGCTCCCCGGAGGTGGGCTCGAGCTGCCGGGAGGCCGAACCTGGCCCCGGGACCGCCGGGACGACGCAGCACCCGAGGGTTCCACCTTCGAGATCGCCGAGGCCCTGCACCACGGGTTGCTGAGCGGACGACCCGGCGTCCTGGACGAGCTGTCGCGGCACCTCGCGCGGCGAGGCACCGCCGGCGCGGGGGACGCGATCGACGCCGACGGGCACTGGTCCGGCGTCCTGGGCTTCGATGCCGCAGAGCTGGCGGAGCTGCGACTCGCCCTCCTTGACCTCCTGGCGTGCGACGGACCCAGCGGTCCGCTGCTGTTCGTCGGCTGGAGGTCGACCTGGGCGGGTCAGGATCTGGAGTGCCGCCGGGTCCCCACGGCGTGGGGCAGGGTGTCGTGCGCCCTCCGGTGGCACGGTCACCGTCCCGCGGTCCTGTGGGAGATCGAGCCCGTGCTCGGCACCCGCAGCTCGGTCGTGCCCGAGCTGCGTGCACCAACGCTCGACCCGACCTGGCGGGCCTCTGGATGGGCAGGAGAGGCCTTGCTGTCGGAGCTCCGCTCCACGGTCGAGAGGTGAGGCAGCCGCAGGTGTACTCACCGACGACCCCGGATCGGCGAGACTGAGGCGATGCTGTCCCCCTCGGCCACGCGCTCTGCTCCTCGCACGAGCCGGCGCAGCGGTCCACGGTCGGCGGTGGCGCGCCTGTCGGCGCTCGCGGTGGTGGCGCTCGCGTTGGTGGCGGTGTCGGGTTGCACGCCGGAGGAGTTCCAGCGCTGGTGGGTCGAGCGAGGGAACCCAGCCCTCGAGGAGCCCGAGCTCTCAGAGGCCGCGGCTCGTGCGACCGCGTTATGGGACGAGGTCGCACCACGCCAAAGCGTAACCCTCAGCGGCGCCGGGATAGATACCC
>CAYQQQ010000027.1:0-3248 GCA_964420125.1 uncultured Microthrixaceae bacterium | reverse complement strand
CCCCGCGGGGGGGGGGGGGTGGGGCGCCGTGGTGCGCCCCCCCCCCCCCACGACGCCATCGCTTCACCGTCAGCGTCGCCGTGATCGATCCCGCGACGGCGGCGCGCATGACTCCCTCGTCGTGGAGGCCCGGGTGCCCGGTGCCGCTGGAGGACCTCCGCTACCTGAGGCTCTCCTACATGGATCGCAACGGTGCCGAGGCGGTCGGGGAGCTGGTCGTGCACCGCGACGCCGTGTTCGCCGCGGCGGTCGCCTTCAAGGAGATGTGGGACGAGCGGTTCCCGATCACCTCGATGCGGTTGGTGGACGACTTCGGTGGGGACGACGGGGCCTCGATGGCCGCGGACAACACCTCTGCCTTCAACTGCAGGAGGGTCTCGGGGAGCGAGCGGTTCTCGGAGCACGCCTACGGCCGCGCCGTCGACATCAACCCCGTCGAGAACCCGTCCCTGTCTGCGGGAGCGGTCGAGCCCGCGGCGGGGGCGGCGTACCTGGACCGAGGCGATGTGCGTGCCGGCATGCTGGTGGCGGGTTCCGTGCCGGTCACCACCTTCGACCGTCTGGGGTGGGGTTGGGGCGGCCGCTGGAGGTCCTCGCTCGACTACCAGCACGTCTCGGCCACCGGCCGCTGAGGCGGCCGGGCCGTCAGCAGGTCATCGCAAGGTCACCGGGAGCCGGTCGAGGCCACGGAGGGTGAAGCTCGGGCGATAGTGGAGCGGCTCGCCCCCGAGCTCAGCGGTGTCGAGGGCGATGTCGGTGAACCGCTGCAGCAGGACACCGAAGACGGTCTCGGCCTCGGCCCTGGCCAGGTGGGCGCCGAGGCAGTGGTGCGCACCCCATCCGAAGCTGAGCGGCGGAGGCGTCTCCGGCCCGGCGAACCGACCGACGTCGAATCGCTCCGCACCGGGGTAGACCCGCTCGTCGTGGTTGCCGCTGCCCTGGAGGATCAGGAACTGGGTTCCCCGCTCGTGGGTCCGACCGAACAGCTCCACCTCCTCGAGCACGGCGCGCACGTTGAGCTGCACCGGTGAGTCTGCTCGCAGCATCTCCCAGACCCCACTGGGGATGAGCCCGGGATCGTCGCGGAGCCGTTGCATCTCCTCGGGGTGTGCCAGCAGAAGTCGGAGTCCGTTGCCGATGAGGTTGGAGGTGGTCTCGAATCCGGCGGCGTAGAGCAGCATGGTGTTGGCCACGAGCTCCTCGTGGCTCAGCCGGTCACCTTCGGCCTCGACGTGCATGAGGGCGCACAGCAGCCCGTCGTCGGGACGGCGTCGCTTCTCCTCGATGAGCTCTTCGAAGTACTCGGCGATGGCGATCACCGCCGCCTCGGCCCGCCGCAGGGCCATGTCGTCGGCCGCGGCGTCGATGAAGGCGGTCGAGTCGGTGACGAGCGGCCGGATGTGCTCGTTGCCCTCGGACGGCACGCCCAACAGCTCGCTGATCACCGCCACCGGGAAGGGAACCGCCAGCTCCGCCATGACGTCGCCGCCCCCCTCGTCGGCGAGTCGCTGCAGAGCCGGCTCCAGCAAGGCGATCAACTCCGGACGGAGGCGTTCGATCCGCCGAGGGGTGAACTCACGGCTGACCAGCCCGCGCAGGCGCGTGTGGTCCGGGGGGTTGAGGAACAACATGACGACCCGGTTCCCCTCGTCCGGGCGCGTTCGCCCGTTCATGGCCGGAGGCAGGTCCATGTCGGGCTCACCCCGACCGAGGCGCGGATGGCGTAGGGCCTCCATGGCGTCCGCGTAGCCGGTCAGGACCCATGAACCCAGAGCGCTCCGCCAGCGCTGCGGATGTCGACGGAGCCGGCGGTAGACGGGGTACGGATCCTGGCGGCCCTCGTCGCTGAGCACCGCGGAGGCGAGGAGGGCGTCCGCCTCGGGTTGCACGGCGTCATCGAGAGGGCGGCTCACGTCGACGGGCACTGCAGACGCGTCCGCTCGGATCAGGACCCGACGATGCGGACCTCGTCGGGTCCGAACCACACCGGCAGCACCGCGTGGTCGGATCGGCGGCGGAGCCGGTAGCCCTGCTCGGCGACCTCGACGACGTCGAACCCGGGCACCCACCTGCCGCTGAAGCTGCTGAGGACCTCGACCGACGTGCCGGGATGGACCTGGTGGGTGACCGAGGCGTTGAAGGGCGAGGTTGCAGTGATCATGGTGTCGTGGGCCTCGGGGGAGGGGTGGCGGGCGGCGGTGGACGTTGGCGACGCAGAGGTGGTTGCGGCTGTGCTCGACGCAACAGCGCTCGACGCGGTGCTCGACGCGACGGTGTTCGACGCGGTGGACACGGTTGACCTCCCATCTCAGCTGTGACCGTCGTCGAGGGCTGGACGACCGACGCAACGAACCCAGGCCACTGTCGGTCATCTCCCGGTGAGAATCAAGGCGTTCGCGAGGAATTCGTCGGATTTCACATTGCCGCAACACAACAGTGGATTGACGATACCTGAATTTCACTTCGTGTTGATGTCATCTCCGTCTGCTCGCTCGTCGGCGTCCTCAGCCGTTAGCGTCACGGTCGATGCCAGCACGAGCGCGACCACCGTCGTTGCGGGTGGAACGGGAGCTGTGGGAGGCCGGACACGAGGTGGTGGTCGGGATGGACGAGGTGGGCCGGGGGGCATGGGCGGGCCCGTTGACCGTCGCGGCGGTCGTGTTGCCGCAGGATCGCCGGGTGAACGGTGTTCGTGACTCCAAGCAGCTCAGCGAGCGCCGACGGGAGCAGCTGTTCGACCGCCTCTGCGGTTGGTGCGAGGCGGTGGGGGTCGGCCATGCGGACCACCTCGAGTGCGACGAGCTGGGGATGAGCGAGGCTCAGCGCCTGGCGGCGCGTCGTGCGTTGGAGGCGCTGGGGTTGGAGCCGGAGGTGGTGCTGTTGGACGGCCGATGGGACTTCGTGGGTGGGGGTCGGGTTCGCACGATGGTGCGTGGCGACGCCACGTGCCTCTCGATCGCCACCGCGTCGATCGTGGCGAAGGTCACCCGGGATCGGATGATGCGCCAGGATGCCCCGCACTATCCGGGCTTCGAGTTCGAGTCCAACAAGGGCTACCCCTGTCCACGGCACAAGGTGGCACTGAAGGGCTACGGGCCGACTGCCATCCACCGCCGGAGTTGGGTGTTCATGGAGCACATCCCGTGGTCTGGCACCCGACGTCCCCCGGCGGGCGCCCAGGGCTCGCTGTTCTGAGGTGGGCGTGTCCCGAAGGGACCGGGTGCCCGCCGGGTCAGGAGCTCACGGCC
>CAYQQQ010000026.1:0-63291 GCA_964420125.1 uncultured Microthrixaceae bacterium | reverse complement strand
GCTGGCCAACCAAGCCGGCATCGTGGGGGCCGCGCTGGCGATGGTCGAGGCGAGCGGGCCGCCCCTTCCCCAACCCACGACCGCAGGGACGATGCCATGACGCTGCTGCACGACGCCACCGATCTCGACCAGCGGTGCGTGAACACGATCCGCACGCTGTCCATGGACATGATCCAGAAGGCCGAGTCCGGGCACCCGGGCACGCCGATGGGGATCGCTCCCGTGGCCTACACCCTGTGGAACGAGATCCTGCGCTTCGACCCCGAGGAGCCCCACTGGCCCAACCGCGACCGCTTCGTGCTCTCCGCCGGGCACGCCTCGGC
This sequence comes from uncultured Microthrixaceae bacterium, assembly GCA_964420125.1. Lineage (GTDB taxonomy): Bacteria > Actinomycetota > Acidimicrobiia > Acidimicrobiales > Microtrichaceae > CAYQQQ01. Next base: position 62,968 of record CAYQQQ010000026.1, on the reverse strand, counting down.
GCTGCTGTGGTCGCTGATCCACCTCGCCGGGGTCCGGGCCGCAGACCCCGACTACGAGGCCGGTCGTGACCGGGCCGTCACGATGGCCGACATCGAGAGCTTCCGCCAGCCCGGCTCGCACTGCCCCGGCCATCCGGAGTACCGCTGGACCTCGGGCGTGGAGGCCACCACCGGCCCGCTCGGCCAGGGAGTCGCCACCTCGGTCGGCATGGCGATCGCCGCGCGGTGGCTGGCGGCCCGCTGCAACACCGCCGAGCACGCGGTGTTCGACTACGACGTCTACGCGCTGGCCGGTGACGGCTGCATGATGGAAGGCGTGTCCTCCGAGGCGGCCTCGCTCGCCGGCCACCTCGGCCTGTCGAAGCTGTGCTGGATCTACGACTGCAACCGGGTGACCATCGAGGGCCACACCGACATCACCTTCACCGAGGACGTGGCCGCCCGCTTCCTCGCCTACGGCTGGAACGTCACCACGGTGGCCGACGCCAACGACCTCGACGCCGCCCGCCGGGCCTTCGAGGTGTTCCACGCCGAGAAGGAACGCCCGACGCTGGTGCTGGTCCACAGCCACATCGGCTACGGGTCTCCCGTGGAGGACTCCCCGAAGGCCCACGGCGAGCCGTTCGGCCCCGACGGCGTGCGGGCGGCCAAGCGGTTCCTCGGGATGCCCGAGGACCGGGACTTCTACGTGCCCGACGGCGTGTACCAGCACTTCTCCCAGGGCATCGGCTCGCGGGGTCGGACCGCCCGGGAGACATGGGAGGCCACGATGGCGGCGGCTCGATCGCTCGACGCGACCCGGATCGCCGAGCTCGACCTCCTGCTGGCCCGGGACCTCCCCGAGGGCTGGGACGCCGCCCTGTCGGACCACTTCCCTGCCGACCCCGTCGGTGTGCCGCTCCGCCAGGCCTCCGGCGAGGTGCTCAACCGGGTCGCCGATCGCCTGCCCTGGCTCGTCGGGGGCTCCGCCGACCTGGCACCGTCCACCAAGACGGAGATGTCGGGGCTCGGTTGGTTCGGCATCGACGAGCCGAGCGGACGGAACCTCCACCTCGGCATCCGGGAGCACGCCAGCGCCGCCATCGCCAACGGGCTGTCGCTGAGCATGGTGCGGCCCTTCTGGTCGACGTTCTTCATCTTCTCCGACTACGCCCGAGCCGCCATCCGGCTCTCGGCGCTGATGGAGCTGCCGGTGCTGCACGTCTTCACCCACGACGCCATGGGCGACGGCGAGGACGGCCCGACCCACCAACCGGTGGAGCAGCTCGCCTCGCTGCGGGCCATGCCCGGGATCCTCGTGTTCCGTCCGGCGGACGCCAACGAGGTGGTGGAGATGTGGCGGACGGTCCTCCCGCTGCGCCAGGAGCCCGCCGTGATGGTCCTGACCCGCCAGGCCGTCCCCACCTTCGACCGCTCCACGCTGGGCGCTGCCGCCGGGGTGGCCAAGGGCGCCTACGTGCTGGCGGACGCCGGCGACGGCACACCCGACGTGCTGCTCCTGGCCAGCGGCTCCGAGGTCGCCCTCGCACTCGCCGCCCGGGAGGAGCTGGCAGCCGAAGGGATCGCCGCCAGGGTGGTGAGCATGCCCTGCTGGGAGCTCTTCGACCGCCAACCGCAGTCCTACCGCGATGAGGTCATCCCGCCGGGGATCCGTGCCCGGGTCGCCGTGGAGCAGGCGTCGACCTTCGGCTGGGACCGCTGGGTGGGCGATGCCGGCCGCGTGGTGGGCATGCACACCTTCGGCGCCTCGGCGCCGTTGAAAGAGCTGGACCAACGGTTCGGGTTCGTGCCCGAGTCCGTCGCACAGGCCGCCCGCGAATGCGTGGCGGCGCTCCGAGGAGGCTGACCAGATGCCCGCGACCACCGATCTCCACCAGCTCGGCCAGAGCTTGTGGCTCGACAACATCACCCGGACCATGCTCGATGACGGCACCATCCAGCGCTACATCGACGACTACGCCGTCACCGGGCTCACCTCGAACCCCTCGATCTTCGACAACGCCATCCGCACCGGGGCCTACGACGAGGCGATCGGCGCGCTGGCCGGTTCGGGATCGAGCGGGGAGGACCTCTTCTTCACCCTCGCCATCGAGGACCTCCGCCGGGCCGCGGACATGTTCCTCGGCGAGCACGAGCGCACCGACGGCGTCGATGGCTGGGTGTCGCTCGAGGTGTCACCGAAGCTCGCCTACGACCCTGACGCCACCGTGGCTGCGGCGACGGCCCTGCACGCCAGGGCCGGCCGGGACAACCTGTTCATCAAGATCCCGGGTACGGCCGAGGGCCTGCCCGCGGTCGAGTCGGCCATCGCCGCCGGCGTGCCCGTCAACGTGACGCTGCTCTTCAACGCCGAGCAGTACGTGGCTGCGGCCGAGGCCTACATGCGGGGCGTGGAGCGTCGTCTCGCCGACGGGCTGGATCCGGCGGTGGGCAGCGTGGCGTCGATCTTCATGTCGCGCTGGGACGTGGCCGTCAACGACCAGGTCCCCGACGAGCTGCGCGACGGGCTCGGCCTGGCGGTCGGCACCGAGGCCTATCGGGCCTACCGGCAGCTGCTCGACTCCGAGCGCTGGCAGCGCCTGGAGAGCGCCGGCGCCCGCGCCCAGCGCCTCCTCTTCGCCAGCACCTCCACCAAGGACCCCAAGGCTCCCGACACGCTCTACGTCAGCGGTCTGGCGGCGCCGAACACCATCAACACGATGCCCGACAAGACCCTCGAGGCCTTCCACGACCACGGATCGCTGCGGGGCGCGCTCCCGACCGACGGCGGTGGGTGCGACGCCGTGCTGGCGGGGTTCGCCGACGCCGGCATCGACGTGCCGGCCCTCGCCGCCAAGTTGCAGCGAGACGGCGCGGATGCCTTCGTGTCGTCCTGGAACGACCTCATCGACCACATCGAATCCCAGAGCAAGGCGGTCGCCTGAACCATGAGCACCACCGACCTTCCCGCCACTGCGCCCTCCCCGCCCCTGCGCCGGCGGCCCGCCTGGGCCGCCCTGGAGGCCCACCACCGAGAGGTGGAGGGGAAGCACCTCCGCGACCTCTTCGCCGAGGACCCCGACCGGGGAACCCGGCTGCGCGCCGAGGCGGTGGGCCTGCACCTCGACTACTCGAAGAACCGCATCACCGACGAGACGGTGGCGATGCTGGTCGAGCTCGCCGAGCAGTCCGGTCTGAGAGCGCACATCGACGCCATGTTCGAAGGTCGTCACATCAACGTCTCGGAGGACCGCGCCGTGCTGCACGTGGCGCTGCGCATGCCCCGCGACGCCGACCTGGTGGTCGACGGGGTGGACGTGGTGGCGGAGGTGCACGAGGTGCTCGACCGCATGGCCGCGTTCTCCGACCGCGTCCGCAGCGGGGACTGGACCGGCTACACCGGCAAGCGCATCCGCAACGTGATCAACATCGGCATCGGGGGATCGGACCTCGGACCGGTCATGGCCTACGAGGCGCTGCGGCACTACAGCAACCGCAACCTGACCATGCGGTTCGTGTCCAACGTGGACAGCACCGACTTCGTGGAGGCCACCAGGGACCTCGATCCGGCCGAGACGCTCTTCATCGTGTCGTCCAAGACCTTCACCACCCTGGAGACCATGACCAACGCCCACTCGGCGCGCGACTGGATCATCGGTGGCCTGGGCGACGAGGCGGCCATCGCCAAGCACTTCGTGGCGGTCTCCACCAACGCCCAGGGCGTGGGGGCCTTCGGGATCGACACCGACAACATGTTCGGCTTCTGGGACTGGGTGGGCGGCCGGTACTCGATGGACTCCGCCATCGGGCTGTCGACGATGATCGCCATCGGCGCCGAGCACTTCGCCGACATGCTGGCGGGGTTCCACGCGGTGGACGAGCACTTCCGCACCGCCCCCTTCGAGGAGAACCTGCCGGTGCTCATGGGGCTCCTGGCGGTGTGGTACCGGGACTTCTTCGGGTGCCAGACGGTGGGGGTGATGCCCTACGAGCAGTACCTGAAGCGGTTCCCCGCCTACCTCCAGCAGCTCACGATGGAGTCCAACGGCAAGCACGTGACCCTCGAGGGGGCCCATGTGGAGGCCGACACCGGTGCCGTCTACTGGGGTGAGCCCGGCACCAACGGCCAGCACAGCTTCTACCAGCTGATCCACCAGGGCACGACGATCATCCCCGTAGACCTGATCGGCTTCGCCAAGGCTCTCAACCCACTGGGTGAGCACCACGACCTGCTGTCGGCGAACGTGTTCGCCCAGGCCAAGGCGCTGGCCTTCGGCAAGACGGCCGACGAGGTGCGGGCCGAGGGAACTCCCGAGGCAGTGGTGCCCCATCGGGTGATGGAGGGCAACCGTCCCACCAACGTGATCCTGGCGGAGGTGCTCACCCCGTTCCGCCTCGGCACCCTCGTCGCCCTCTACGAGCACTCGGTGTTCACCCAGGGCACGGTGTGGGGCATCGACTCCTTCGACCAGTGGGGTGTGGAGCTGGGCAAGGTGCTGGCGCGTCAGATCGCGCCGCAGCTGCTCGCCGAGGAGGAACCCGACCTCGACCACGACTCCTCGACCAACGAGCTGATCCGGCTCTACCGCCGACTGAAAGACGCCTGATCCGTCGGCGGCGCCCTTCCGCGGGTGTCGTCACGGGTTGCTGGGGGGCAGACCGAACCGAACCCGACCCAGGAGGTCCCCCGGTGACGACCACCCAACCGATGCAACTCGGCATGATCGGCCTCGGCCGAATGGGCGCCAACCTCGTGCGCCGTCTCATGCGCGACGGCCACCGCTGCGTGGTCTACGACGTGAACGCCCAGGCCGTCGCCGAGCTCGCCGGGGAGGGCGCCACCGGTGCCACGACCCTCGAGGAGTTCGTGGCCGCGCTGGAGAAGCCCCGGGCGGCGTGGATCATGGTGCCGGCGGGCTACGTGGCGTCCACGGTGGACGACCTGGCGAAGCTGCTGGATGCCGACGACGTCGTGATCGACGGCGGCAACTCCTACTACCGCGACGACATCGACCGGGCCGCCCAGCTGAAGCCCAAGGGCATCCACTACGTGGACTGCGGCACCAGCGGCGGGGTCTGGGGGCTCGAGCGCGGCTACTCGCTGATGATCGGCGGCGAGGACGTCGCCGTGCAGCGGCTCGATCCGATCTGGCGCTCGATCGCCCCCGGAGAGGGCTCGGCGGAGCCGACGCCCGGGCGCAAGCCGGGTGGCACCGCCCAGATGGGCTACCTCCACTGCGGTCCGAACGGCGCAGGGCACTTCGTGAAGATGGTCCACAACGGGGTGGAGTACGGGATGATGGCGGCGATCGCCGAGGGGCTGTCGATCATCGAGCACGCGGATGCCGGGATGCACACCCAGGAGGTCGACGCCGAGACGACCCCCCTGAGGGATCCGCAGTACTACCAGTTCCGCATCGACGTGGGCGAGGTCGCCGAGGTGTGGCGCCGCGGCACGGTGATCAGCTCGTGGCTGGTCGACCTCACCGCCGCCGCCTTCGCGGCGTCGCCGGACCTCTCCGACTGGGAGGGCCGGGTCTCGGACTCCGGCGAAGGCCGTTGGACCACCATCGCCGCCATCGAGGAGGGGGTGCCCGCCCCGGTCATCCACGCGGCGCTCGACGAGCGGTTCCAGTCGCGCGACCTGGGCAACTTCGCCGACAAGGTGCTCTCGGCCATGCGCGGCGGCTTCGGCGGCCACGCCGAGAAGAAGGCCTGAGCGTGCACCACGAGCTGCAGGTCTTCTCGGACCCGGATGCGCTCGCGTCGGCGGCGGCGACCTGGCTGGCCGCCTCGGCCCGGACCGCGGTGGGCGACCACGGCGGGTTCACCTTCGCCGTCAGCGGTGGCCGGACGCCGTGGCAGATGTTCGGCGAGCTCGCCCACGAGGACGTCCCCTGGCCCTCGACGACGATCTTCCAGGTCGACGAGCGGGTCGTGCCGGCCGAGGATCCCGATCGCAACCTCCACCACCTGATGGAGGCGCTGGCGGGCGCACCGGCCGAGGTGAAGGCCATGCCGGTGGAGGACGCCGCGCCCGAGGAGGCTGCGGCCCGCTACGCCGCAGAGCTCCCCGAGCACTTCGACGTCGTGCACCTCGGGCTCGGACCCGACGGCCACACCGCGTCGCTGGTGCCCGGAGATGCGGTGCTGGAGGTGACCGATCGGCTGGTCGCCCCCACGGCCGGCACCTACCAGGGGGACCGCCGGATGACGCTCACCTACCCCGCCCTGGCCAGAGCCCGTCAGCTCCTGTGGCTCGTGGCCGGGGAGGAGAAGGTCGACGCGCTGGCGAAGCTGATGCGGGGTGACACGTCGATACCCGCCGGGCGGGTGAGCGCAGGATCCTCGCTGGTGATGGCAGACGCCGCTGCGGCGGCCGGACTAGGAGGCGGATCGTGACCACCCCCGACAACTTCGTGATCGTGCTCTTCGGCGCCACCGGCGACCTGGCGGCCCGCAAGCTGCTGCCGGGGTTCTTCCGGCTGGCGAAGCTGGGCCTGATGCCCGAGGACTTCCGGATCGTCGGCACGGCGCGCCACGGGATCACCGACCAGGAGTTCCGGGACCACGCGCACGACGTCGTGAACCAGTTCGGCCGGCTGAAGCCGGCCGACGGCGACTGGAAGGACTTCGCCGCGAAGCTGTCGTTCGTGACCAGCTCCGCGGACGACATGGGCGGACTGGCCTCGGCGGTTGCGGCGGCCCGCAAGGACCTCGGGTCCTCCAGCCGCACGCTGTGCTACCTGTCCATCCCACCTGTGGGGATGGCGGGGATCGTGAAGGGCCTGGGCACCGCCGACATCGCCGACGAGGCCACCCGTGTCGTGCTGGAGAAGCCCTTCGGCACCGATGAGGACTCGGCCAAGGCGCTCAACGCGCTCCTCCACTCGGTGTTCGCCGAGGACCAGATCTTCCGCATCGACCACTTCCTGGGCAAGGAGGACGTGCAGAACATCCTGGCGGTGCGCTTCGCCAACGGCATCTTCGAACCGGTCTGGAACAACCGCCACATCGACTCGATCTACATCGACGTGCCCGAGACGCTCGGCGTGGAGGACCGCGCCAAGTTCTACGACGGGACCGGGGCGTTCCGGGACATGGTGGTGACCCACCTGTTCCAGGTGCTGGGCTTCGTGACCATGGAGCCTCCCGCGGCGTTCACCGCCGACGCGCTGGCCGCGGAGAAGCAGCGCGTGTTCCGCGCGCTGCAACCGCTGGACCCGAAGCTGGTGGTGCGGGGCCAGTACGAGGGCTACCTCGACATCGACGGCGTCCCGGCGGACTCCGACACCGACACGCTCGTGGCGGTCGAGGCCCGCATCGACAACGGGCGATGGGACGGCGTGCCGATCTTCCTGCGCACCGGCAAGCGCATGCCCGCGAGCCGGAGCGTGATCACCCTGACCCTCCGCCTGCCCCCGATGGAGATGTTCGAGGGGCTGACCGAGGTCCACCGCAACGAGATCGTCTTCGAGATCGGCGATCCGGGCTCCATCCGCCTCGTGTTCCAGTCCAAGCAGCCGGGACCGGCCATGGTCATCGGCCCGGCGCACCTCGACTTCGCCTACGGCCAGGGCTTCGACCCGCGCTGCGAGCTCGAGGCGTACGAGAGCCTGATGCACGACGTGATGCTGGGCGACCACACGCTGTTCAACCGGGCCGAGGGGATCGAGCGGCTGTGGGCGGTGTCGGCCCCGCTGCTGGCCGCACCCCCGCCGGTGCTCACCTACGCCCAGGGGACGTGGGGGCCGACCGAGCTCGTCGACCTGCCGAACCCCCGCCACTGGTACCTGCCCGAGCCCGACGCCACGACCACCTGAACGCTCCTCGGCCCAGCGGCCGCCGCCGACTCGACACCCCGGCGAACTGTCCGCTGTGGGACTGCAGGGGTGAGCGCCACAGCGGACGGTTCGGGAACGGGGTTCCTGGAACGCTCAGCCGGGGCTGGCGCAGGGCTGGTCGCCGCACACGTCCAGCACGATGCCGTGGGGTTGGATGAAGGCGGCCACAAGGGCCAATGCCTGGGGCACCCCGGAGAGCTTGCCGTGGGGATCCTCGCCCTCCCGCGGAGGGGTGTTGGCCGTCGGTGGCGCGGGGGTGCCGAAGTCCCACACCACCAATGCGCTGCCCGGATGGGGGAGCGTGCCCACGGGCGGGATCCCGAAGAACGGGTCCACGTCGGTGGAGCGACCTTCCGCGAGGGTGGGTGCCACCCGCGGCACCCCGAGGGTGCGGGCCAGCTTCTCGGTGGACACGTTGGCCACCTGGTGGTCGCCGAAGGCCTCCAGCAGCAGCACGGTGGTGGGCCCGCCGCCCTCCTCGAGGGGGTCCTCGGTCAGGTGCTGCGCCCAGCCGGCGTTCTCGCCCCGCTGCCACAGCACCTCCATGAGCTCGAGGGCCACCGCCCGGTCGAGGGGGTCGGGGTATGCGGTCTCGAAGGGGCCGGCGAACTGGTCGAAGTCGATGCTGCGCGGCAGCAGCAGGTTGTAGCCCATGCCGCCCACGGCGAAGATCGCCCGGTCCCAGTCGGGGCTGAGCGCGGTGGCGGGTCCACCGAGGATGCCCCCCTGGCTGGCACCGAGGAAGGAGAGGGCCTGCGGGTTGATCGAGGGCAGGCCGTCGGAGCGTCGGAAGGCGGGGTCGGTGACGAAGCCCTCGGGGCTGGCCAGCAGCCGACCCAGCAGGAGGAACCCGAGGTGGCCCTGCTGGAGCCGGTCGGCCTGGGTGCGGAACCGGGTGAGCTCTCCCAGCTCGCCGAGGACGGTCGGGATGTCGGCGCTCGACATGCCGAGGTAGTCGAGCGCGCAGAACCCGATGCCGACCGTGGCGCCGAGGCTGCCGATGTCGAGGACCTCGGCCCGGGAGCCCAGCAGGCCGTGGCCGTAGAGGACCACCGGGCTCGGTTCCACCGGCTCCACCGGCAGCACGCAGGTGAACGGGGTGGCCATCGATCCGTTCCGCTCGGGGATGCCGTCGGGATCGCCGTCGTTGTCGAAGACCGTCCCCGGTCCGCCGTCGCCGGTGAGGTACCTGGGCATCTCGAAGCTGCCTTCGACGATGCGCGCACCCCCCACGACCTGCGCCGAGCCGACGGTGAACGGGGGAGCCCCGTCGCCGAGCTCTGCGGCGGTCTCCTGCCACATGGAGCGCAGCGGACCGGTGATCGAGTCGGCCGACGCCACCGTGAAGGCCCAGGCGACGTCGAGCTGCTCGAGCGGCGCGCCGGCCGTCGCCAGCGCGTCGAGCCACACCTGCTGGTCGGGGTCGGGCTGATCCAGCACCTCCGCCATGGCTGTGGTCGGCTCCACCGCGGTGCCGGCGGTCGTGCGCAGGCCTCGCAGCCCGACGGCGATGCGATGGCCCTCGGGGAGCGCGGCGGCCGGCACCACGCGAAGGGGCCGGCGATCGGGGTCGTCGGTGAGCTCGGTGTCGAGCTCGGCCCACGCCGCCAGCCGCTCGCCGGAGTCGACGTCCACGAGCGTGAGCGATGAGTCGTCGGCCAGCGATGCGGCGATGTCGGTGACCGGGGGGAGTCCGGAGGCGACCGGGTCGAGGTCGGCCACGACCACCAGGGCGATGCTCGAGGGGCTGAAGCCGTCGGTGCGGTTCCACTCGGAGGGGTCGACGGGCACGCCGTCGACGTTGACCGGCGTCCCCTCGGCCGGCAGGTCGAGGCGCCGACCGGTGGCCGTGGACGGGTCGGCGCGCGTGTAGGCGTCGCTCGGCCACGGCAGCAGGCAGGCGGAGGGGTCGGTCGGGTCGCAACGGCCCGTGCCCGGCGGTTCCTCCACCGCGCCCGACACCGACGGGTCGGGCGAGCCGACCGGGTCTGCGGACTCGCCGCCCGAGCAGGCACCGCCCAAGATCGCGGCGACCAGGACCGCGAGCCAGCCGGAGCGGGCTCGACGGCTGGCTGAGGTCATGGCCCGACTGTAGGTCGGTGCCCGTGGTCGAGGTCGCTCTTCGGGGGCTCGGACCCCTTCAGCCCCTCAGCGCATCCAGCGCGCCCTCCAGGACGCCGCGGCCGAACGCGAGGCAGCGCGCCTCCCATTCGGGGTCGTCGGGGGTGTAGGCGCAGCGGTTGGCCCAGATGGCTGCCGCGTGGGCGGGCTCGTCGCGTCGGCCGCGGCGCCACACCCAGTTCTCGGCGAAGGCGGCGAGCACCTGCTCCTCGTCGCTCACGGTGCCGAACTCGACGGAGGTGTGGTAGGTCGTGGCGCCGGGCGGTGCCAGGTCGGCGATCCCGGCACCGAGCTGGCCCACCTTGGTGCCGGTGGTCGCCTCGGGGTTGTCCCTGGTGGCTTCCACGGTCGTGTCCGGGAACGCCGTGCGGAGGAAGCGGTCCTGGTCGGATCCGGGGGGCTCGTCGGAGAGGGCGGTGCAGGTGGCCCAGGGGCCGTGGGCGGTGTGGAGGTCGACGACGAACACCCACCCGGCGTGCTCGACGGCGGGCGAGGTGATCCGCTCCAGGATCCGGGTGGACTCCTCGGTGCGGGCACCGCCGTAGTGGAAGCCGTCGGGGTGGGAGTACTGGCCCACGGTGATGGCGTCGCGCACCCAGCCCAGGCCGCGCTCCTCCACCAGCCCCAGCAGCGCCGGCAGCGCGTCGTCGGCGTCGGGCAGCTCGTCGGTGTCGGGACAGATGATCGGATGGAGCAGCTCGTAGCCGGGGTTCGGGGGCGGTTCGATGCGGTCACGTGCCCAGTTGCGGTTGAGGTCGACGTTCGACTCGTTGTAGCGCCGCCACCACGCCATGCCCCACGGGTTGACCGCGTGCACGACGAGCACCGCCGTGTCCTCGGCGACGGTGCCGGCGCGGGAGAGCAGCTCGCACTGCAGGGTGGACCCCAGGGGGCCCTCGACGCCGTGGGTGCCGGACATCACCACCAGCACCCGGGAGGCCTGCGCCGACCCCAGCCGAACCCAGTCGATGGTGAGCTCCTGGCCGTGCGGGCCTCGGGCGCCGATCGGCTCGGAGTGCACCGGCACCGCGACCGCGGTGCAGGCGTGGCGGAACCGGGCCCGGCACTCGTCGAAGGTGAGCGGGAGCCGATCGCGTCGCATGGCGGTGAGCCTTGCATGCCGGGAACCCCGGCCCTGCGGTCGGGCTGGCTTGACAAATGGAATTACCAGATTACGATGAAAGGGCGAAATGCAGAGCTGATAGCAGAACTGGATGAAGGAGCCCGCGATGCGACGAGGTACCGCTCACCCCCGGATGCGGGGGACCCGACGCTCGGCGCCCGAGCCGCCCGAGGTGTCCTCCGAGGAGCTGGCTGCGTGGTTCACCGGCAGCCTCCCGGACGACTGGTTCACCGGGCCGGTGAGGGTGCAGGTGGACCGCGACGAGATCCTCGTCCACGGGAACCTCCCCGTGCCTGCCCTGGCCGACGACCAACCGGCGGAGGTGGCGGAGGGGGCCCGCATCGAGTCCTTCCGCGAGGAGACCCGCGACCAGCGCATCGCCGTCGCCCAGCGGGCCGAGGCCCGCTTCGAGCGGAAGGTGTCGTGGACGGCCACCTGCGGCGGCACGACCACGGCCTTCACCACCGCCAGCGTCCCGGCGATGACCCGGCTGCGCTTCGACCAGCGAGCCACCCTCGACACCCTGATCGAGGCCGGCGTGGCGCGCAGCCGCAGCGAGGCCCTCGCCTGGTGCGTCGACCTGGTGGCCGAGCACGAGGCGGACTGGATCGCCGAGCTGCGCGACGCGCTCGGTGCCGTGGAGGCCGCTCGTCGCCGGGGTCCCGGCTCGTAGGCCGAAGGGACCTGCAGCGGGCCGCGGCCGGTCGGGACCTCCCGTCGGGCATGCTGAGTGGACCACCCGGGAGGTCCCATGAGCACCGACGGCCCCGTGCGCACCGACACCACCGACACCACCGACTCCACCGAGGACCGCTTCGGCGTGCTGCGCGAGGAGCTGGAGCGCGCCGACCACGACGAGCGGACGAGCCGCCCCATCGGGGGACCCGTCGCCGACTACGCCACGGACTTCGACCACACCGGCGAGGAGTGGGTGGCCGATCCGTATCCGATCTGGGACGACCTCCGCCAGCGATGCCCCGTTGCCCACACCGACCGCTACGGAGGCGCCTGGTTGCCCACCCGCCACGCCGACGTGTCGGCCATCGCCTACGACACGGAGCGCTTCACCTCCCGTTCGGTCGTGGTGGGCAACCACCGACCGCCACCCGAGGTGGCGCCCGTCGGGGTGGCCCCGCCCATCACCTCCGACCCGCCGTTCCACGCGGAGGCGCGACGGATCCTCCTGCCGGCCTTCTCCCCCAAGGCGGTCGCTCGCCTGGAACCGGTGACCACCGAGTTCTGCGACTCGCTGCTCGACGCGCTCGAGGGTCGCGAGGTGGTCGATGCCGCCGCCGAGTACGCCCAGCACATCCCCATGCGCATCATCGCCACCATGCTGGGGTTCCCTCCGGAGGACCACGACCGCTTCGCCACCTTCGTGCACCACGTGCTCGAGGGCGTGAACGATCCGCCCGAGGTGCGCTTCGGCAAGGTGCAGGAGCTGTTCGTCTACCTGACCGCCCAGATCGACGACCACGTCGCCCATCCTCGCGACGACCTCACCTCGTACCTCCTCGACGCAGAGATGGACGGCCGCAAGCTCGACCCGTTCCACATCGCCGGCACCATGGCGCTGCTGCTGCTGGCGGGCATCGACACCACCTGGTCGGCCATCGGGGCGTCGCTGTGGCACCTCGGCCACCACCCCGAGGACCTCTCCCGCCTGGTGGGGGATCCCTCTCTGGTGCCCATCGCCATCGAGGAGCTCCTCCGGGCCTACTCGCCGGTCACCATGGCCCGCCTGGTGAAGGAGGACGTGGAGCTCGAGGGCTGCCCGATGAAGGCCGACGACTGGGTGCTGCTGTCGTTCCCGTCCGCCAACCGCGACCCGGAGTTCTTCGAGGACGCCGACGAGGTGCGCATCGACCGCCAGGTGAACCGCCACGCGGCGTTCGGCCTGGGCATCCACCGCTGCCTCGGCTCCAACCTGGCGCGCATGGAGCTGCGGGTGGCGCTGGAGCGGTGGCTGGCCCGCTTCCCGGAGTTCAGCCTTGCCGACCCCGACGCCGTGACCTGGTCGGCCGGGCAGGTTCGCGGCCCCCGCACCCTGCCGATCCGCCTGGGCGCCTGACCGGTCAGCTGCCTGCGAGCCAGCCCGCCACCTCCGAGCAGAAGCGGCGGAGGTCGGACAGTCGGTCGAGGTGGGCGACCACCCGCTGGTCATCCACCTTCACGTAGTCGTGCACCAGCACGTTGCGGAACCCGGAGGCGTCGGCGAGGTGGCCGGCCACCTCCTCGGAGAGCACGTCATGGCGTGCCAGGAGCACGAACGACTCTGCGTTGGTCCCCGGTGGTCCCCAACCTTCGCTGGCGCAGAGGTGCTGGGCGGTGTCGATCGCCGCTTCGATCGCAGTGATGAACGCGTACTTGACGGCCCGCATCACGATGGCGTCGCCGGGCGAGACGCCCTGGTCGCGGCGCAGCTCGAGGAAGCCGATGTCCTCGACCATCGATCGGAGGAGTCGGGCCACGCGGACCTCATCGACCACGGACGGCCTCCAGGAACTCGCGGTGGGCGCGCTCGAAGCGAGGTCGTTCGTCGAACCAGATCTTGCGAGTGGTCGCCTGCCAGCGCACCCGTTCGGCCGGGTCGGTCTCGTAGAGCAGCCGGCCCTTGTGCGCCACCCGCCCGGCGAGCTCAAGCGGCGCGTCGTTGAGCACCAGGAGATCGACTCCTCGGGGAAGGCGGAGCTCCCAGGGTTCGGGCGGATCGGCCGTCCACCACGCCGCGATGTCGATGTCGCTGTCAGGCCGGCCCCGGTCCTCGGCCCTGGACCCGTGGAGGAGTGCGAACGACGCCCCGGCACTCCGAAGGACCCCTTCGGCCTGCTCGATCAGCTCCGTGACGTCCGGGCGCGCCGGACCCGGATCGGACGAGCGTCGAGGTTCGGACGGCATCCGCCCAGTATCGCCGCGCCGGGCCGTCACGAGCGCGGCACGTCGATCCAGGGGAGCTCCTTGTCGGTGCGCACCTCGCCCGGCAGGCCCAGCACCCGCTCTCCCAGGATGTTGCGCTGGATCTCCGAGGTGCCGCCCTCGATCGAGTTCGCCCGTGAGCGCAGGAACATCTTGCGCGCCGAACCGGGCGGGCCCACCAGGCCGAGGCTGTCGGCCCGCACCATCTCGTAGTCGAAGCCGGCCAGGGCGGACGCGCCGAGCAGGTCGACGCACAGCTCGTAGACGTCCTTGTTCACCTCGGCGAACATCAGCTTGGCGATCGAGCCCTCGGGGCCGGGGTTGCCGACCTTGCGGTTCTGCGCGGCGCGCAGGTTGGTGAGCCGCAGCACCTCGGCACGTATCCACTGGCGGACCAGACGATCGCGCGCGGCCTCGCTGCGCACGGTGGCGGGGTCGTTCCAGATGCGCACCGCCTCGGCGATGGCTCCGCTGCCCCGCTGGGGGCCGCTGCCACCGCTGCCACCGATGGTGGTCCGCTCGTTCATGAGCGTGGTCATCGACACCGCCCAGCCCTGACCGACCTCGCCGATCCGGTCGGCGTCGGGGACCCGCACCTCGGTGAGGTAGACCTCGTTGAACTCGGCCTCTCCGGTGATCTGGCGCAGCGGGCGCACCTCGACGCCCTCGGCGTGCATGTCGAGGCCGAAGTAGGTGAGCCCCCGGTGCTTGGGCACGTTGGGGTCGGTGCGGGCGACCAACATGCCCCGATCGGCGATGTGCGCCAAGGTGTTCCACACCTTCTGTCCCGTGATCACCCACTCGTCGCCGTCGCGCACGGCCTTGCAGGCGAGGCCGGCCAGGTCGGATCCCGCGCCCGGCTCGCTGAAGAGCTGGCACCAGGCCGCCTCACCGGTGAAGGTCGGACGCAGCATGCGCTGCACGTAGTCGTCGCTGCCGTGGCTCACGATGGTGGGACCGGCGAGCGCCAGGCCGAAGAAGTGGCGGACCTCGGGCCCCGGGACACCCGCGTCGTGCAGGGCGGCATCGACGTGGCGCTGCGACCTGGGGGACAACCCCAGACCCCCGCGGCCCTCGGGGAAGTGGACCCAGGCGAGGCCTGCGTCGTACTGGCGTCCGCGGAGCTCCTCGAGGCTCATCGTCGCCACGTCGATGCCCTCGAGGTAGTCCGCGATGCGCTCGTCGAGCAGTGCGTCGTCGCTGGGCATGGAGGTCCTCCGGCTCGGGGTGCGGGTGCGTCCGTCACGCTACCCAGACGAGCGCCCACGACGGCAACGGGAGCGCCGCAAGCCCGATCGACCGGTACCATCGCCGGAGCGCGCACGCACACACGGGAGGGCGAGGACATCGTGGACGTCGCACATCCCGAGCGTGTCGACGGTGGTGTCGACGAGCTCTACGACACGCTGCAGCAGGGGTACGCCCGCTACCGGCTCCTGATGAGCGGACTCGGGCTGCTGTGGCGCTGGAGCGAACGTCGGCGGCGGCCGTCGGTGGTCGCCGACGCAGCAGTGGTGCTCGTCGCCGGGCACTCGGCGGCCATGGCCTTCGCCCACCGTCCGGGGACCACCCGGTCGTCGGCGGCAGGTTGGGCGGACGCCGTCACCTCGGCGGCGGGGTCGATGGGCAGCCTCGCCGCGCTCTCCGCCGGGGGAGCCGCGCCGGGTGTGTGGCCCGTCGAGGGCCGCTGGGCACCGGGGGTCGCCCAGTGGTCGATGGCCGGCACCAACCTCCTCGGCGTCCAGGGGTCGGATCGCCTCGCCCGCATGGCGGTGGTCGCCGCGCCCTTCCTCGTCTGGCCTCCCGGTCGCCGTTGGTTGCGGGAGTCCGGCCTGCTGGCGGAGACCGCGATGGTCCTGGTGATGTTCGCCGGTGCCGGACAGGCGATCCTGCGCGGGTTGATCCACTCCACCGACGTGATCGACCGCCAGCGCGCCGTGCAGCTGGCGCGCCACGAGGTGGATGCTGCGCTGGCGGAGGACGAGGCGGTGCGCCAGTCGGTCATCGGACGCACCACCCAGGTCCTCGGGGAGATCCGCGGCGTGCTGGCCGCCGACCGGGGTGCCGCCGCGGAGCTCGCCGCCGCGGAGGAGCGTCGGCTCCGGAGCTGGATCGCCGGTCGGGAGCTGCCTGGGGGACGTGAGGTGGAGTGGACGGACGCCGACCGCGCGCCGGCTCGCACCTTGAAGCGGTTCGTGGTGACCGCCTACGGCGTGCTGCGCCTCGGTGCCGCCGCCCAGCTCGTGTTCGAGTCGGTCTCCCAGCAGCGGCCGCGGAGCGTCCGGCTGCTGGCGGCCGCAGCCGCCGCGCACGCGGTCGGCACGACGGCGATGCTCGCCCGCCGAGGCGAGCACGCCCGACGTGCCGTCGCGATGAGCGACATCGCCCTCGTGTCGGCCGCCACGACCATCGATGCGGTCGCGGCACGTCGGGGCCGGCCCCACGGCTGGACCCGTGGGTACGTGCAGGCCATGGCGGGCTCGGCGGGGGCGGTGTCGGCGGAGCCGGTCCACACCCGCATCGTCGCCGGGTGCCTGGGAGCGGTCGTGTGGATCGGCGCCGGGCTCCAGTCGGGACCGCTCACGTCGGCAGCTGTGCTGCGCTCCACCGAGGAGGCGTCGATGGTGGCTGCGACCGTGCAGCTGTCGGGGTGGTTCCGCCGGCTGGTGGGGTTGCAGGCCGACCGGCTGGAGGCCTCCACCCGTGAGATGTCGATGCAGCGCTCGGCCGCGGCGGCGGCCGACGTCCGTCGTCGCCGGCAGTACTTCGTGCACGACTCGGCCCTCCAGGTGCTGCTGTGGGTCCAGAAGCCCGATCTCACCGACGATCAGCTGCTCGAGTGGATCGACCGCGAGATGGCCAGGCTCTCCCAGCTCGACGCCCCCTCGCGGCGAGCGGGGGAGTCACCTGCAGACGAGGAGCTGGGGCCGGCCCTCCAGGACCTGCTGTCGGGCTTCGCGTCGCTGGGGGTTCGGCCCCGCACGGCGGTGGAGCTGACCGAGTCCCGGGTCCCGCCCTCGATGCTGCGCTGCGTCGTCGAGGTCTGCAACGAGTCGCTGGCCAACGTCTTGCGCCACTCCGAGGACCGTGAGCCGTCGCTGCGGTTGTGCTGCGATGCCGATGGGGTGCGGCTGGAGGTGAGGAGCCGTCTCCCGCCCGACTACCGAGCGCGTGCACCGGGTACGGGCAGGTCGGCCATGCGGGCGCGAGCGTCGGAGGTCGGAGGGACCGTCGAGCACCGCCGGGAGGCCGAGTGGTACGTGGTGACCCTGGACGTGCCACGGCAGCGGTGAGGACGGGTCCTGCATGATGTCCCGTGAGAAACCTCACGCGATGTCATGTGATCGCCCCCTGGGGGGCGACGCTCGTGTGGGCCAGAGTGTGCGTGGGCCCGCCCAGCACACAACACCCCATCCCCCTTCCGGCCGGCCGAGGTGGGGCCGGTCGGAAGGGGAAGCGTGTCACGGGTGGTCGGCGGGCACGGGCGACGCACCGCCGGCGTCCATCGAGCTGCTCACTGGGAGGCGGGGCCGCCGTAGCCGTGCTCGCGGGCCCAGTCCCGCAGGCCTGCCCGGGTGCGTTCGGGACCGGCCAGGCCGAGCTTCCAGTACAGCTCGGCGATCAGGTTGTCGATGGTGCGCGGGGCCAGGTGCAGCTCCTCGGCCAGGTGCTGGGAGCGGGTGCTCCGCGTGAGGGCGGCCAGCAGGCGCTCGTCCCCGGGCGTGAGGCGGGCCGCAGCGGCGTCGGTGCTCACCCCGAGCACGAGGCGCTCCCCGGAGGCGACCCTCCGCACGCCGTCGAGGACCTGCATGGTGGAGGACGACTTGCAGGCGTACCCGGTGGCACCGACCTCGAGGCACTCGTGGGCGAGCCGGGACGACTCGCTGGCCGAGAACACCAGCACGCCCAGACCCCAGCTCACCACGTCCTCCAGCGCCGAGAGCCCCTGGGTGCCGGGCAGGTTGAGGTCGACGACGGCCACGTCGACGAACTCCCCGCGTCGGCGGAAGGGCGTGGGCACGGACGCCACCGAGATGAAGGAGCCGACGAGCTCGAGGTCGTCGTAGTCGCCCGCGGCCCGACCGAGCGCCTCGCTGATCGAGGGGTGGTCGTCGATGGAGATGAACCGGACCACGGGCGCTCCCCTTCCGAAGGACGTGGCGCCCGTGATCATTGCACGGCGGCGAACCCCGACGAGGCCTCCGCTCGTACGCAGCCCGCTGCCCGCTGCCCTCGGATCAGGCGCACTTGCCGGTGAGGGTGAACTCCTCGCCGTTGAGCCCGCCCACCACGTTGAAGCCCTGGTCGCCGCCGACGGTCACTCGCACGGTCGTGCCCTCCCGAGACTCCTGGGGCCCCCGGTAGGTGGCGATGCCGACGTCGTTGCGGGCCTTGATCTCCAACACGTCGCCGTCGTCGTCGCCGGCACTCAGGTTGAGGCTCGACTCGCCGTTGGAGCTGCAGGCCGTGATCTCCAACGGCGTCACTCCGGATGCCATCGCCAGCACGGCGCGGCCGGCCACGGTGGGCTCCTCGCCATCGTCGGCGGCGGTGGTGGTCGTGGAGCTGGCGGTCGTGGTCGACTCGCCGGCTGCGGTCGTCGGCGGGGCGGCCGTGGTGGAGGCCGTCGTGGGGGTCGACGACGTCGTCGAGTTGGTGGCCAGCGTGTCGCTCGACTCGTCGTCGCCGCAACCCGCCAGCAGCAGGGTGGCGCTCCACGCGAGGGCGAGGCAGATGGTGAGGGGGGCGGTGCGTCGCATGGCTCTCAGCCTATGGACGATCGATCGAAAGCGGCCCCACCCCCTCAACTGGAAGCTGTCATCCCCGCCGGTGTGGTGCCACAGCGGCCGGAACGGGTGGGTGGGTGCCCGAGCCCCCGGATGCGTCGGCGTCGATCAGGCCGGGGCGTTGGCGATCGGCGCGGCCGGGCGGCTGGGCTGGCCGCGGTGAGCCTCCGCTGCCGGGTGCTCCGGGTCGTGGTCCAGGACCACCGGCCACACGGGCAGCACCAGGCTGGAGGGGTGCTCGCCGCCGCGGCCGACCAGGTGGGAAGCACCCGGTCGCACCGGGTTGTCGAAGCACCAGAACGGATGGTCACGACCAGGGGTCGACACCGCCACCCGCACCCGGGAGCCCTGCCGTAAGAGGTGGGCGAAGGGGTAGACGGGCACCCGCACCCGGATCCACCCGCCCGGCACCAGCGGCTCACGGTCCTCGGGGGCGAAGGTGTAGTCCACGCGCAGCTCGTCGGAGCGCTCCGGATCCTCCTTGCGGTGCACGGCTCGGTGCCACCCGGACTGCACCCGTTGCTCGAGGCCGTCGGGGCGGATCTCGGTGAGGGTGACCTGCACGGCGGTGTCGTCGGTTCCCGGGGCCAGCCAGAGCTCCACGTGGCCGGCGCCGGCGACCACCAGCGCCTCGCCCAGCGGCTCGGTCTCGTAGGCGACCCGGTGCTCGTCGGTGAAGCGGGTCCAGTCGATGGGCACCTGTGGGAACGTGAAGCGGTCGAGGTCCTCCAGGATCTCCGAGGAGTAGGCCTGCTCGCCGGCGTCGGGGTCGTCGAGGTAGGCATCCGCCCCGGACTCGCCGGGGGGCTCGTCCAGCAGGTGGCCCTCCGCCGCGAACCACCAGCGGCGAGGTTGCACGCCGGGGGGAGGGAAGGCGTCCAGCTCCACCTCGAAGCGATGGGCCGCCGCGCCGGGGACCTCGTGCCCCGCGCCGCTCTCGAAGAGGATGCGCACGCGGGGTTCGGCCAGGTAGGCGGCGAAGGCGGCCTCGACGTCGTCGCCGAATCGGTCGAAGCGGTCCGGTTCCAGGTCGGGCTCGTAGCCGAAGCGGGCAGCGAACTGGGACGGCGCGAACGCCCGGATGAGCTCGGGGATCCTGGGGATCCTCCGGGCGACGTGGAAGCTGAGGAACTCGAACCACCGGTTCACGACCATCGGGCTGTAGCCGTCGGGGTGGTGTCCGTTGAACAGGTTGAAGCGGCTGTGGGGGCTGGCGTCGAAGGACTCGATCATGAGGGCGAAGCGGCTGCCGGTCTGCTCGTCCTGCCAGGCGCCGGTGAGGTAGACGGGCACCTCGATGCGGTGGACCATGTCGGCCACCCGGCGCGCGCCGAGGGCGGGCCGGAAGTCGCCCATGGCCCGCCCGAACGCCTCGAAGTCGAAGTTCTGGGTGCGGATCCGGTGGTTGGCCGCAGCGATCTCGTCGCCCTCCGCCACGCGCCGGGCATCCCAGCTCTGCCCACCCGCCCTGGTCTGCAGGTCGCGAGCCGCCAGCCAGGCGCGGGTGAACCCCGAGTTGTAGATGCCGCCCGGCCACTGCTGTCGCCAGAGGTCGTCGATGACCGACAGCGGGGCGATGGCGGCCAGGCTCGGTGGCCGGCGGGCCGCCACGAAGAGCTGGCTGATGCCCGGGTAGCTGAGCCCGACCATCCCCGGCCGGCCGTGCAGCACCCAGGGCTGTCGGGCGACGATCTCGACGACGTCGTAGCCGTCGGCGGCCTGGGCGGCGCTCAGCACGTCGAACACCCCTCCGGAGCAGCCGCTGCCCCGCATGTTCACCCCCACCACCGCGAAGCCCAGCAGGTTGGCCAGCAGGGTGCTGGGCTGGGGCTCGTCGGGATCGGACGGGGAGTAGCCCGAGTACTCGATCACGGTGGGCCAGGGGGGTGGGCCGTAGAGGTCCTGGTTGGGGAACCTCACCATCGCCGACAGCGTGACGCCGTCGCGCACCTGCAGGTAGCCGTACCCCTCGGCGAGCTCCTGGTCGTAGAAGGCCGCCTCGGGGAGCTCGTCGGCGTCGAGGACGTGCACCCCGCCGAGCTCCCGGGGCGGGTCCTGGGAGTCGTCCACGACCCTGTAGTCCCCGGGCGCCACCGTGTGCCCGGTGCTGAGGGCCTCGACGAACTCGCGGGGGCTGCTCAGCACCTGGTGCTCGGGAGGCACGAAGGCCAGATGGGCGTTGCCGGCTGCATCGGCGACCATCGTCACGACGTCGGTGCCCGACGCGTCGACGACCCGCAGGTGGTGACCCGGGGTGGCCCCGGTCACGGTGAGCGTCTCGACCCCTCCGCGCAGCTCGGTGCCCTCGTTCGCCTCGGCATCGCCCATGTCAACTGCCCCCTCGTGGTGCCGTCGGCTCCTCGGTCCACCGACCTGCTGACGCTAGCAACCGATGGGATCGTGGCAGCTCGCGCCGTCGGGGCGATCCCCGTACCGGCTAGAACGAGGGGCCGGATCATCGTCGCGGTGGGGCGACAGAGTGCTCGAGGGGGTCCAGGTGAGCAACCCGGCCACACCACGTCGCCTCACGGCGATGCGAGAGCTGCTGGCGCCCGGCAGCGGAGGCCCTCCGCTGCGGGAGGTGGTCGACGGCGTCGGGTGGTACCCGCTGCTGGTCATCACCGCCCTCAACGTGGTCGACGAGCTCGACCGGGCGGTGTTCGCGGTGTTCGGTCCCAACATCCAGGACTACTTCGGCCTGAGCGACGCCGGGCTGGGGGCGTTGGTGGGGCTGAGCGTCTTCGCCATCGTGGTGTTCGCCGTGCCGGTGGGCTACCTGGGCACCAAGCACGACCGACCCCGGATCCTCAAGGTCTCCGCGGTGGTGTGGAGCGCCTTCTCCTTCGCCACCGCGTTCGCCGTCAAGCTGCCGCTGCTGGTGCTGGCCCGCCTCGGCACCGGGTTCGGCAAGGCCTCCGTGGAGCCGGTGGGCCGCTCCCTGCTCACCGACTACTACCCGCCGACGGGGTGGAACCGCGTGCTGGCGATCCACAACGCCGCCAACCCGCTGGGGGCCCTGATCGGACCGCTCATCGCTGCGGTCCTCTCGCTGTTCGTGGAGGGCGACGGGGTGTGGCGCCCGGCGTTCGTCGTGCTGACGATCCCCAGCGTGGCCGTGCTGCTGTGGAGCCTGAAGCTGCGCGAGCCGCAGAGCCAGATGGTGCGCGTCGCCACCGGCGAGATGATCACCGCCACCGGAGCGCCCTCGGGGATGAGGTTCTGGGAGGCGGTGCGCCGGCTGGTGTCGATCCGCACCTTCCGGTGGCAGCTGGTGGGGGTGGGGGTGCTGGGGTTCGCCATGGTCGGCGTCGCGGTGTTCTTCAACATCTACCTCGAGGAGGTCCACGGGGTGCAGGAGACGGGACGTGGGCTGATCGGGGTGCTGCTGGCGTCGGCGTCGCTGATCGGCACCCTGATCGGCGGCAACGTGGGGGAGCGGGTGTTCGACTCGGACCCGGCGCGCTCGATGTTCCTGGTCGGCGGGAGCATCGCCGTGTTCTCCCTGGCGCTGGGCCTGGGCGTGTTCCTCCCCACGTTGTGGCTCTTCCTGCCCTTCGCCTGGCTGGCCGTCTTCTTCATCGCCCTGGGCGCAGCGCCGCTGTTCGCCGCGCTGTCGGCCATCACGCCGCCCCGCCTGCGGCCCCTGATGTTCTCGCTGCTCGGGGTGTGCGTCGCCCTCTTCGGCGGCGTGTTCGGCGGGGTGGTGGTGGGGATGATCTCCGATGCCACGAGCATCACCTGGGGCCTGGCCTCGCTGGCCCCCTCGGGGGTGGTCGGGGGGCTGCTCATGGCGCGGGGCGGTGCCTCCATCGCCGAGGACATGACCCGGGCCGCCGAGGACCTCAGGACGAGCGCCGACACCTGACGAGCGGTCGGTGGCCGGTGTCAGGCGGGCGAACCCGGCGTGACGAGCGGCCACGGCCGCTCGCGCTCGGCCACCCACGCGGCGTCGAGCAGCAACGCGTCGCCGTGGTGGCGGGTGAGCACCTGCATCCCCACGGGCAGGCCGTCCAGGTTCCCGACGGGCACGGAGATCGCCGGGTTGCCGTAGAGGTTGGAGGGGATGGTCAGCTTCCCGTTGTTGGCGGGGGAGTCCTGTCGCGTGCCGAAGGTGTCGGGCAGCGGGCCCTCGGCGTCGAAGGCCACGTCGGGGTTGGAGGAGGTGATGACCAGGTCGGCGCGGGTGAACAGCTCGGCCATGGCCTCGAACAGCGCGGTCCGCCGACGCTCCAGCTTGATCAGTGCGTCGAAGTCCATCCCCTTGGACTCGGCCCACTCGCAGGCGAAGCGCATCTCCGGGGTGAGGTCCTCCGCACACGCGGGCCAGGCGTCGCCGAGCACGGCGAAGGTCCCCGCCATGTTGGCCAGCGACCACGCCGTGCCCACCGAGGGGATGCTCACCTCGGGCTCGACCACCCGCAGGCCGAGGTCGTCCACCAGCGCCTCGGCGTGCTGGCGCACCAGTGCGGCGGTGTCGGGGTTGACGACGGCTCCGGCGAAGTCGTCGATGATGGCGACCCTCAGCCCGCGCAGGGCCTCGACGTGGCTGCCGAGGCCGGCCTCCCACCCCTCCACCCGGGGCAGCGAGTGGGGATCGTGGGGATCGGCGCCGTTGGCGACGTCGAGCCAGCGGGCGGTGTCGCGCACCGAGCGGGTCAGGCCCCCGATGGTGACGGTGAGGGCTCCGACGGCGAACTGCGGCCCTCGGGGGATCCGACCGTAGGTGGTCTTGAGTCCCAGCAGACCGCAGAAGCCGGCCGGGATGCGGATCGAGCCGCCGCCGTCGCCTCCTGTCGCCAGGGTCAACAGCCCCCCGGCCACGGCCGCGGCGCTGCCGCCGGAGGATCCGCCCGGTGTGCGCTCCAGGTCCCAGGGGTTGCGGGTGACGCCGTTGAGCACGGTGCGGGTGAGGTTCACGCCGCCGAACTCCGAGGCGGTGGTGAGGCCGACGGGCACCGCGCCGGCGGCCTTCAGCCGCTCGATGTGGGTGAGCGTGAAGGAGGCCCGGTGGTCCGCGAGGGGCACCGAGGCCTCGGTGTCGGGCCAGCCCTCCACCTGGTCGAGCTCCTTCACCCCCAGCGGGATCCCGCCGAAGGGGAGCGACGGATCCGCTCCTGCGGCGCCGGCGGTGGCGCCCTCGGGATCGAGGAAGCTGAAGGCGTTCAGGTCGGAGGAGTCGATGGCGGCGAAGGTCGCCTCGAGCTCCTCGGAGGGGGAGCGGTCGCCGGATCGGAACGCCTCGACGAGGCTGCAGGCATCACCCTGCCACGGAGCATCGGCCATGGCCCCGCACCGTACCCGCCAGCGGCGGTCGGAGGCGGCCGGTGTCCGGTCGGGCTCGGGCGACCGCCGGAGGTCCTCGGAGCGGACCGTGCGTCGGAGCGTCAGGCCTCCGCCGCGGACGCCGAGGCATCGGTTCCCCGCCGGCTCTCGGCGGTGGCGGTGAGGGCGAGCGCCATCGCCACCAGTCCCAGCGTGGCGGGTGAGGGCAGGGTGGGACCGGCGAGCACCACGACCAGCGGCACGGTGACGGCAGCGGCGATCCGCGCCGTGGGCAACACGGCGCGGGCTCGCAGCTCGCCGAGGGCCAGCCCGGCCAGGAAGAGCGCGAGCCCGGCGCCGACGGCCCACCGGGTGAAGGCGTCCATGGGCTCGTCGGGGTGGAGCACCACCTCCTCCACCCCGGCGGCGAACACCACCGTCCCGGCGATCACCGGGAGGTGGCCGAGGGTGTACAGGTCACGGGCCAGGCGGCCTTGGCGCACGCCGTCGCGTTCGAGCACCAGTCGCTCCTCCTCCCACCGCTGCGTCCGATCGAAGTAGAGCCACCACATGGCGGCGATGATGGCGAACCCGACCGCCGCCACGCCGACGATCCGCAGCGACGGCTCCAGACCGTCGGCGGTCGCGCCCACCGCGATGATGGACTCGCCCAGGGCGATGATGGTGATGAGGGCGTGCCGTTCGGCGAAGTGCCCCGGGGCCACCCGGAACTCGCCCCGGCCGGCGGCGATCACGCTGAGGACGTCGACGAGCACCGCCACGGCCCAGACCGGGAGGCGCCACTCGACGGGGAGAAGGCCGCCGGCCAGCACCACGACGGGGCCGACGAGCGCGATCGGCGTGTAGGAGGCCAGCGCTGCCCGTGCGGCGGGGTCGTGTCGCAGTCCGAACCACTGCAGCCCGAGCCCGGCGAACCGGACCAGCGCGTAGGGCACGGCGAACCAGGCGCCGTCCGCGGCGAAGGCGTCGGGGATGGCGACACCGACGAGGAGGGCGAGGCCGGTCACCGCCAGCATGGCAAGGCGCACCCCTCGGCGCTCCAGATCGATGGCGGTCCCGGCCCAGGTGAACTGCGACCAGGCCCACCAGATCAACCACAGCACCAGCGCGGCTCGCGCCCAGCCCTGCGTGGTGTGGTCGGTGTGGAGCTCGCCGACGATCTGGGTGATGGCGAACACGAACACCAGGTCGAAGAAGAGCTCCAGGTAGGAGGTCCGCTTGTCCGATGGCGCCGGTGCCGATCCGGCGACCCCGGGCGATGTCACCTGGCCTCCTCGCGACCCTGGCGGCGTACACGGGCGAAGGCGAAGTCGGCGCCGATGCCGAGCCGATATGCCATCCGGATCCACAGCAGGGCCAGGTGCTCGAGGTCGGCGGCGGCGTCCAGTCCTCCGGCGTCGAAGGCGTCGAAGCCGATCTCCTCGGCGAGGGCGATCGTGGTGGACTTCGCCCGGGGGTCGTCGGCGGCCACCGGCATCATGGGCGTCGCCCCCGGGTAGCCGGGATCGACCATGTTCTGCGAACCGGTGGTGTTGAACGCCTTGGCCACCACCGAGGAGCCGCACCACGCCGCGACCGCAGCAGCCCCGGAGCCCTCCGGCGGTGTCAGGAGTCCCGAAGCGCCTTCGGCGAGCGGGTTCGTGGCGTCGATCACCACGGCGTCACCGACGCGCAGCGTCGGCACGACCTCCGCCATCGCCGCCCACGGGAGGGCCAGCAGCACCACCTCCGCACCGACCGGGGCCGCCTCGACCGGGGCGGTGCTGCGCTCGCCGTGGCGGGGGTCGCCGGGATCGCGCACTCCGTAGACGAGGTCGTGGCCTGCGTCCTGCCACCTCGATCCGAGCGCCTGTCCCACCCGGCCGGCGCCGATCACCGCGATCCTCATGTCCAGCTCCTCATGTCACGACCTCCTCGGACGATCCGCGGAGGAATAACAATACGAGACGGTAACGTATTTCCGGACTAGCGTGGGCGGCATGGTGAGCGACGGCACCTCCTCGCGCGGCCGGCCAAGGGACGGCTCGATCGACGAGCGGGTCCTCGAGGCCGCCTGCCAGCACCTGGCACGGGTGGGCTACGACGCCATGGCGCTGGCTTCCGTGGCCGAGGAGGCCGGCACCACCCGCCAGGCGATCTACCGTCGGTGGCCCTCCAAGGCCGACCTGGCGACCGCGGCCATCGCCTCGTTGGCCGAGCGTTCCCACCCGGAGCCGACCGGCGACCACTTCGCCGACCTCGTCGCCGAGCTCGAGTCCTTCCGTCGCGGCATCACCCGTCCCGACGGCTTGTCCATGGTGGGGTCGATGCTCATCGAGTCCACCGACCGGGAGCTGGTGCACCTGTTCCGGCAGAGGGTGGTGGCACCCCGGAGGCGCAGGATCACCGCCATCCTGGAGCGGGCACGGGCCGATGGCTTGCTCGACCCCGATGCCGACGTGGAGCTGGCGGTCACGACCTTCACCGGGAGCTGGTACGCCAGGGCGCTGGCGTCCGATCGAGCGCTGCGGGCGTGGCCGGTGCGCATGGCCCGGTTCGTCTGGAGCGCGCTGGGCGGGAGCCCGCCCTGACGCTGCCCTCGATCGGGTTCGAGGTCGACAGAGGTTGGTTTAGCGTGAGGGTGATGACGAGCTCGCCGTTCCCCCTCCACGATGCCGCGCCCGAGTGGTTCGCCGAGGCGCTCGCCATCCCGTCCACCGACGAGTGGGTGGAGGTGGCCGGTGTGCCGATCCACTACCTGGCCTGGGGCCAGCCCGGCCGGCGAGGACTTGTCTTCGTGCACGGGGGTGGGGCCCATGCCCACTGGTGGACCCACGTGGCCGCCCGATTCGCCGAGGAGTTCCGCGTGCTGGCCCTCGACCTCTCCGGCCACGGCGACAGCGGCCATCGCCCGCACTACTCCCTGGAGCTGTGGACCGAGGAGGTCGTCGCCGTGGCCCGGGCCGGCGGGATCGACCGCCTCCCCGTGGTGATCGGGCACAGCATGGGTGGCTTCGTCACCATCGGGACCGCTTCGATGCACGGCGACGAGCTCTCCGGGGCGATCATCTGCGACTCGCCGGTGAAGGAGCCGGATCCCGAGATCGGCTCGTACCAGCTCAAGGAGGCGTTCGGGCAGCTCCGCACCTATGCCTCTGTGGAAGAGGCGCTCGCCCGGTTCCGCACCGTCCCCTCCCAGGAGCACTACCTCGACTTCGTCATGGACCACATCGGTCGTCGCTCGATGCGTGAGGTGGACGGCGGTTGGCAGTGGAAGTTCGACCGCCACATCTTCGAGCAGTTCAGCACCGGGCTGCGGGGCATCGCCCTTCCGTACCTCTCCTCCGTGCAGTGCCGCCTGGCGCTGCTGCGATCGGAGTGCGGCCTCGTCACCGACGACATCTCGGAGTCGATGTACGAGGCGATGGGCAAGGTGACCCCCGTCGTGGAGCTCCCGTTGGCCGGTCACCACGCCATGCTCGACCAACCCCTGATCCTCCTCACCGCCATCCGGGCGCTCCTGGCCGACTGGGACCACTCCGAGCCCTCGTTCATCCGCCGCTGAGCGATGTCGGTCGAGTTCCCCCCACCGGAGGAGGTGCCGTGGGGTGAGCCGATGGCCACGGGGTGGCGGCTCCGGGTGCGGGTGCAGCCGGGGGCGCGGCGCAGCGAGGTGGTGGGTCCGCACGGCGAGGAGCTGAAGGTCAGGGTCGCTGCACCCGCGGTGGACGGGCGGGCCAACGACGAGCTCGTGCGGTTCCTCGCCGGATGGGTCGGTGTCGCCGGACGTCACGTGCGGGTGGTGCGTGGACTGCGGTCACGCCGCAAGGTGGTGGAGATCGAGGTCCCCGGGCCCCGCTGAGCGGCTGCGCCGTGCGGCGACATCCGTCACAGTTGGTTGCATCATGCAACGCATGCGAGGAGAGTGGATTGCATGATGCAACGCAACTCGACTCCCGTTCCGTCCCGGTCGGCGCGTCGTCGTGGCCTCGACGAGCTCGCCGCCATCCACGACGCCCTCCAGCCGACCCTCGAGGTCGACCCTGCCCGGCTGACGATCCGATCGCTCGTCGCCGAGGATCGCCCGGCGCTCGATGCCATGGCCCGTCGCTGCAGCGACGACACCCTCCGGCGTCGCTTCCACAGCAGCCTGGGTCCGCTCCAGCGGGCGCGCGTGGTCGACCTGCTCCGCGGCCGCGCCGTCGATGCCCTGGTGGCAACGACCGCGGCGGGTGACGTCGTGGGGCTGGCCACCGCGCAGCGCACCCGCACCGGCGTGGTGGAGCTGGCCGTGCTGGTCGAGGATGCCCACCAGTCGGCGGGACTCGGCCACCGCCTGACGGCGGAGCTGCTCGATCGCGTGCGGAGCCTGGGGTACTCCGTCGCGGTGGCGGACGTGCTGCGCCAGCCCTCGTTCGTGCTGGACGGCCTGGTGCGCCACCACCGCCGGGCGACGGTCGACCTCGACGGCCCCGTGGCCACCGTGAGGATCCCGTTGGAGGCGGCTGCTGCCGGTCGGCTCCCCGGCATGGCCGTAACCTGAGACCCGTGCGACGCTCGTCCTTCGCCGACATGCACTGCTCGGTGGCCCAGACCCTCGAGCAGATCGGGGAGTGGTGGACCCTGCTCATCCTGCGCGACGCCTTCCTGGGGGTCCGTCGCTTCGAGGACTTCCAGCGACGACTCGGCATCGCCCGCAACATCCTCGCCAACCGCCTGGACACCCTCGTGGAGCACGGCATCCTGGAGCGACGCCGGTACTCGGAGCGCCCGGAGCGCTTCGAGTACCGCCTGACCGACAAGGGGCGCGACCTGTGGTCGGTCATGACGGCCATCCGCCAGTGGGGAGACCGGTGGGTGCTCCCGCCCGTGGAGCCGCCGGTGGTGCTGGTCCACGATCGCTGCGGTCACCGCTGCACCGCCGAGGTGCACTGCAGCGAGTGCGGCGAGCCGCTCGAGCTCCGGGAGCTGCACCTCGAACCCGGCCCCGGCGCCGTCGATCCCGGGTTCATCGCCGGTCGTCCCGCGCCTGCCGCGGCGGAGTGAGGCTCCGCCCGTCGGCGCAGCCTCGTCAGGGTCGTACAGTCCCGTGGGCGATGTGCCGATGGATGTGGAGGCCACCGTCGGGGGCCGACGCACGTCTGAGCAGCGGGGGTACCGATGCGCTGGAGCCGTACGCGACCGAACTGGGCCGTCGCCGCGCTGTCGGCGGTGGGCGCCATCGCCCTCTCGGCCTGCGTGCCTCCGCCTCCGCCTCCGCCTCCAACGTCACCGCCCCCGCCCCCGCCCGCAGGCACCTTGGAGGTGACCGACGACGTCGGCGGGTTCGATCGACCGTGGGAGGTGGTGTTCCTCCCCGACGGCACGTTGCTGGTGACCGAGCGACCGGGTCGCCTGGTGCGGGTGTCGGGTGGGTCACGGGTCGTGGTGGCGAACGTCCCCGACGTGCTCGCCGCCGGCGAGGGGGGCCTCATGGGCATGGCGGTCGACCCGGGCTTCGCCGCCAACCGGCGCGTCTACCTGTGCCACGCGTCGTCGGCGTCGGGGGCGCCCGACGTGCGGATCGTGCGCTACCGGGTGGCGGAGGACTACGGCGGCATCTCGGAGGCGACCCCTGTGCTGACCGGGATCCCCGCCGGCGCCGGCAACCGCCACCTCGGGTGTCGGCTGGGCATCGGTCCCGACGGGATGCTGTGGGCCACCACCGGTGACGCCGTGCAGCCCGCCGCGCCGCAGGACCCCACGAACCTGGCCGGAAAGGTGCTGCGCATGACCCTCGCCGGCGCACCGGCGCCGGGCAACCCCGGGGGGGCATGGCATCCGCTCGTGTACTCGATCGGGCATCGGAACCCGCAGGGCCTGGCCTTCCGGCCCGGCGACGGGGCGGTGTTCGTGGCCGAGCACGGCACCGGGTGCGACGACGAGGTGAACCGCATCGTGGCCGGCGCCAACTACGGGTGGAACCCCGACGGCGGCGGTTCCTACCTCGAAGGCGCGCCGATGACGTTCCCCGGCGCCACCGCGTCGGTGTGGTCGAGCGGCTGTCCGACCATCGCTCCCTCCGGCGCCACCTTCGTCGACGGTCCCGGGTGGCGTGAGTGGCAGGGCCGGCTGGTGATGGCGGTGCTCAAGGGCCAGCGGCTGCGGTTCCTGGCCATCGACGGCTCGACACTCACCGCAGCGGACGACCGCCTCACCGACGAGGGTCGGCTCCGGGCGGTCCGCCTCGCTCCGGACGGATCGCTGTGGGTGGCACAGGACGGCTCGCCGGCATCGCTCGTGCGCCTGGTGCCGAAGTGAACCCGAGGGAGGCCGGGCTCGGGAATCCAGCGGACCGGCGACCCATCCGGCCCTGATGCCGATAGCGTGTGACTCCATGAGCAGGAGAAGAGAACGCATCGCCAAGGCCGAGGAGGGCATCGCCCAGCTCCATCAGGTCCTGGACTCGGCCAACTCGGCGTTGGAGGTCGCGGCGGACGTCGACGAGGCCGCAGTGCAGGCCGTGCACCGCGGGCGCAAGCTGCTGAAGTGGATGCTGGTCCTCGGCGGACTCGCGGTCGTGGTCATGGTGGCCAGGAAGATGCTCGCCGATCCCGGCGATCCGGGCCGCGACGAGATCGACCTCGGCGAGGATCGCTACAACCCGGCCGCCTAGCGGCGGGGCCCCGGGTGAGCACCAGCGACGAGCGGCGCGCTGCCGGGCGGGCCGTGCAGGGGGCGCTGTGGCCGTCCACCCTCGCCGGCCCCACCGGCCGGTTCCCCGCAGCGCAGCTGGCACCCGAGTTCTTCGACCACGTCCAGCAGTCCGCGTTCGGCGAGCTCTGGTCGCGTCCCGGACTGCCGATCCGTGAGCGCTCCCTGATCACCGTGGCCATGCTGGCCGCCCTCGGCCACCACGACGAGCTGCGCGCCCACCTGAGAGGTGCGAGCAACCTGGGGATCCCCCCGGAGGAGCTCGTCGAGGTGCTGATGCAGGTGTCGATCTACGCCGGGGTCCCCGCCGCGGCATCGGCGCTCCGTGTCGCCGCCGAGGTCCTCGGGACCGACCAGGACGCTCCGAAGGAGCGCTGACCGCCTCGCAGCGAGTCGCTCAGGGTGCCTGCCATCGCAGGTCGGTGTCGGCGAGCATCTCCGCCACGGCCACCAGGTCGGTCCAGTCCTTGTCGCCGAGCCCCTCCTGCACGGCGGCCTGCAGCACGCCGAGCACCGCCTCGCCCGTGGGCGTCGGCACGCCGAGGTCCTCGCCGGTGCGCACGATCAGCCCCGCGTCCTTGGCGGCGAGCTCCAGGGCGAACTGCGTAGGACGGTCCCGCAGGTCGATCCCCTCGACCAACCGGTCGAGGAAGAAGTTGCCCGCCCCACCGGTTCGCAGCACCTCCACCGCGGTCGGCACGGGGATCCCCGCCTTGCGTGCCAGCGAGAGCCCTTCGAGGCTCGACCACGTGGCGGCGAAGGCCACCAGCGAGTTCACCAGCTTCATGGTGTTGCCCATCCCGAGCTCGCCCAGGTGGAAGGTCGCCCGGCCCAGCGGCTCGAGGACCGGTCGGACCCTGGCGACGGCGTCATCGCCCCCGCCGAGCATGAACATCAGCAGGCGCCGCTCCGCTCCGACCGCACCACCGGTCAGCGGGGCCTCCACCAGGTGGTGGCCGCGCTGCGACAGCCGTTCCCCCATGGCGCGCACGGCCGCAGGGTCGTTGGTGGAGAGATCGACCAGGATGGATCCGGGCACCGCGCTGGCCGCCCAGTCCTCCGCGACCACGTCCACAACGCCGGGGGTCGGCAGCGACAGCAGCGTGATCTCGCAGGTGGCGCCCACCGTGCCGACGTCGGCGGCGACCATGGCACCGGAGACCTCTTCGGCCCTGGCGCGGCGGACGTCGTAGACGGTGACCTCGTGGTCGTCGGCGACGAGGTTGGTGGCCACGTGCCCGCCGATGTTGCCGAGCCCGATCATCCCCACCCGCATGTTCCGCCCCCCGAGGTGTCGTTCTCCCCATCGACACCGCCCGGTGTCCTGGCGAGCAGGGTACAGGCTCCGTGCCTCCCGTCACATCCTCGCAGGGACCGGATCGCCCCTCGTCATGCCCCTGCAGCCACGATCCATGCACGCCTGACGGCCCGCCGGCGCCCGGCGACGAGGCCGGCTAGGGTCCGAACCTGACACGAGCGTCAGCTCGTTGCACGGCGTCACGAGAGGGGATCGAGATGGCCTTGCGCGACTCGGTGGTCTGCGACAGCGACCTGCACGTGATGGAGCCGCCCGACCTCTGGCAGCGGTGGATCGAACCGGAGTGGGCCCATGCCGCTCCCCGTG
Organism: uncultured Microthrixaceae bacterium; assembly: GCA_964420125.1. Lineage (GTDB taxonomy): Bacteria > Actinomycetota > Acidimicrobiia > Acidimicrobiales > Microtrichaceae > CAYQQQ01. The sequence continues at coordinate 30,619 of CAYQQQ010000026.1, read as the reverse complement.
GCCTGGCCGACTTCCCGCGCGACATGCGGGTGCGCGTCAACAACCACGTCGTGCTGCGGTTGGGCCAGACCTCCCCCCGGGGCAGCGGGAGCGTCGGGCCGGCTGGCGCCGGGAGCACGACGACGTCTACGCCGCGCCCGAGGCACGAGGTTGGGACGCCCGCTCCCAGGTCGAGGCCATGGATGCCGAGGGACTCGACCTGGCGGTCCTCTACCCGTCCCGCGGCCTGTTCGTCCTGGGGCTCGACTCCAGCGAGCACATCGGCGCCGACGGCTTGGAGCCGGCCCTCGCCTCGGCCATCGCCCGGGCGTACAACAACTGGATGCGGGACTTCTGCGACGAGTCCCCCGAGCGCATGTTCGGTGCGGCCATGGTGGCGCCTCACGATCCCGAGGGTGCGGTGGTCGAGGCCCGTCGCTGCGTGGAGGACCTGGGCTTCAGGGCCGTCTTCCTCGCTCCGGGAACCGTCAACCGCCGGCCGTGGCACCATCCCTGCTACGACCCGCTGTGGGCGGAGATCGCCCGTCTGGACGTGCCCCTCGCCTTCCACGGGGGAGGCCGCACCTTCCTGCGGCCCGACTTCGGCCTGGAGGTGCTCGACTCGCTCATGTTGTGGCACACCTTCAGCCAGCCGCTCGGCATCCAGTTCGTGACCGCCTGCCTGTGCGGGGGCGGCGTGCTGGAACGCCACCCCACCCTTCGGGTCGCCCTGCTGGAGGGCAACTGCTCGTGGGCGCCGTGGTTCCTGTACCGCCTCGACGAGCACTGGGAGTGGGTGGGTTGGCAGGAGGCGCCCGAGCTGACGATGCCGCCCTCGGAGTACTTCAGGCGCAACTGCTGGATCTCGGTGGAGGCCGACGAGGCGACGGTGCCGGCCTTCATCGACGCCTTCGGCGACGAGCGTCTCCTCTTCTCCACCGACTACCCCCACGGGGACTCGAAGTACCCCCACTCCGTCGCTGCGTTCGAGAAGCTGCCGATGACCGAGGAGACCAAGGCGAAGGTGGTCGGCCAGAACTGGTCGGACCTCTACAAGATCCCGCTGGTCATGCACACCTGAGCGGGCGCGGCTCCCTCGGGGGTCCTCGGCTGCTCAAGGTGCGCTGGACAGCACCTCCGGGCCGTCGGCGCGCACCGCCACCACGTCGCGGTGGGGGCCTGCACCGACGCTGAGCACCATCCCCTCCTCGAGGTGCTCCTCGACGCCGAGCCCGGGAGCGAGCACGGGGGGCTCCCACCCCATCCCCACACCTCGCACCATCCACTCGGCGCCACCTGCGGCGGCCAGCTCCGCGTGGCCGGCACCGGGCACGCAGGCGGCGACCAGCGAGGGCGACGGTTCGCGGGAGCCGTCCACGAATCGTCCGCCCACGCCGCCCTCGTAGCGGTGGGCGAGCACGCCGACGTCGATGACCGCGGCTTCTGCGCCGCCGCCGGCGGATCCTTCGAGTCGCACGGAGGGCACCGACGACGGGATCGTCCAACCGTCGAAGGCGAGCGCCTCCCAGGCGATCCCCTCCAGGGTGGTCGTGTCGTGGGTCCCCTCGTCGAGGGCGCGCAGCACCGCCTCGACGCCCTTGCGGGCCACCCCGCAGGCGTCACGGATGCGCTCGACCTCGTCGGGGAGCTTGGTCCGTCGCACCTCGGCCATCAGGTCGTCGGCGGGCACCAGCTCGGCGTCGGGGGCGAAGCGGGCGGCGGCCCTGGCGAACGCGGGTGAGCTGGCATCGACCCCGAGTCGCCGGGCTTCCCGGAGGCCCTCGATGGAGGACAGCGAGTCACCCATGATGCGGGGGTTCCAGGTGGCGGGGAACAGGTCCTCCCAGGCCACCGAGGGCGGGATGCCCGCATCCCAGCTGGAGAGCAGGTGCACCCGGGCGGTGGCGGCCACCACCACGCACCCCGCGCCGAAGGGTCGGGTGCCCGCCACCCACAGCCGCTGCATCCCACTGGCGTAGTCGGCGTCGTCCTGGCGCCCGAGCACCAGGACGTCGAGGCCGCGCTCGGCCATCGCCTTGAGCACTCGCTCTCGTCGGACCAGGTCGAGATCCGAGCTCATGCCGGCCTCCCTCGATCGGTGCCGGCCGGCGCGGTGCCGGAGCTCCCGAAGAACCGCGGACCGACCGGGCCGGCGAACGGCAGGTAGTGATGGGCCGCGCCCAGCAGGCGGCAGCCGTCGTCGGTCACCGCCACGATCTCCTCGGCCCGGTAGCCGCCGAAGCCGTCGCGCCAGGCGATCGGCTCGAGCACCAGCAGCATCCCCGCCTGGAGCACGAACCCGTCGTCGAAGTCCTGTCCCAGGTCGGTGCCGATCATCGGCATCTCGGCGCTCTCCACCCCGATGCCGTGGGCGAGGTAGAAGTGCGGCAGCCACGGTCGCTCGCCGCCGGCGGCGGCGTCGGCCGCGGCGGCCGCTCTCCCCACGTCCCCCAGGGTGGCGCCGGGGCGGATGGCGGCGCACGAGGCGTCGGTGACCGCCATCCACCGCTCGAACAGCTCGACCTCCTCGGCCAGCGGGTCACGACCCACCACCCAGGTGCGCCCGAAGTCCGACACGTAGCCCTCGTAGCCGATCCCGGTGTCCACCCACACCAGGTCGCCCTCGGCCAGCACGGGATCGTCCACGCCGGTGGGGAAGGCGATGTGGCCGGTGGAGGTTCGAGGCCCGTGCTCCCGATGCTTCGGGACCACCTCGAAGATGGGGTCGATCATGCAGATGGTGCAACCCATCTCGTGGATGCGACGCAGGAACACCCCGGTCACCTCGGACCGGGTGGCGCCGGGCACGGCGGCGGCTCGGGCGCTCTCCATCGCCACCTCGTTGAGGCGCTGGGCGGCGTCGGTGCAGCGGACCTCGTCCATGGTCTTGACCAGGCGGGCCGGCGCGAGGGCGACGCGAGCGTCGAGCAGGTCGGCACCGGCCAGCACGCCGTGTCGGGCCATCGCCCCGGTGATCTCGTCGACCCCCACCCGCCGGCCCCGGAGCTCGCCGAGGGCGTCGCCCAGCGCGGCGGCCATGGCGATCATCCCGTCGTCGGGGGCGGGGGGGGGGGGGGGGCGGGGGGGGGGGGCCCCCCCCCCCGGGGGGGGGGGGGGGGCCGGGGGGGGGGGGGGCCGCTGCGCGACGCCGGCCCGCGCCGCCGTGTCGTCGCGGCCCGGCGGTGGGTGCAACCGGGCCTCGGGGGCGGTGACGACCGCCACGGCTCTGCGGTGCACGGCGTGGGTGGTGTCCACCGACTGCGGCACCCAGCCGGTGGCGTAGGAGACGTGGGGGCCGTGGAGCAGCACCAGGGCGTCGAGGTCCTGCCGGTCCATCTCGGCGCGCAGCCGGGCGAGGCGGTCGAGGCTCATCCGGTCGAGGTCGGGAGCCACCGGGGCGAGGTCGGTGAAGGTGCTCACCCCGACAGCATGCCCCAGGATCTGACACGCGTGTCAGGAAAAATGGGGTAGAACGACGGGATGGCACAGCGGCTGAGGCAGGGCTGAGGTGGCGGCGGATCGCGCGGCCGACGGCGTCGTCGACGGCGTCATCGACCTGGATCACCACGATCCCGACTTCCTCGCCCACCGGCGCGACCGCCTCGGCCACCTCCGCGGCACCTGCCCCGTGGCGTGGAACCAGCACTACGGCGGCTACTGGCTGGTGACCGACTACGAGTCGGTCGCCGCCGTGGCCCGCGACAACGACACCTTCGCCCACCGCTACGAACCCGACGCTGCGGACGGCATCGACTACCAGGGCATCGCCGGAGTGCCCCGGCCCCGCAGCGTCCCCCGCCAAGGCGTGGCCGAGCTCGACGGCGCCGTGCACTTCGACCTGCGCCGAGCGATGCACCCGTTCCTCAGCCCCCAGGAGGTGGAGCGGATGCGCCCCCGCGTGCAGCAGGTGTGCGACGAGTTCCTCGACGAGGTCGTCGAGGCCGGTCGGTGCGACCTCGTCCACGACTTCGCCACCCCGGTGCCCGCCGTGATCACCCTCGACATGTTGGGCATGCCCACCGAGAACTGGAAGCACTGGGCGGACTTCTTCCATGCGGCCACCGCGTACCGGCACGACGAACCGGAGTTCATCGAGGCCATGGCGCGCTGGCAGGACATGCGCGACGAGCTGATGGCCTTCGTGCAGCTGCGGCGTGCCGAGCCCTCCGACGACCTCACCACCGCCATCCTCACCACCCCGATGGACGGAGCGCTCCTCGACGATCCGGCCGCCGCCGACGTGCTGTGGAACCTGGTCGCCGGCGGGGTCGACACCACCACGTCGCTGGTGTCGTGGGGGCTGCACCACCTCGGCACCCACCCCGAGGACCGGGCGGCCCTGCTGTCGGACCGGGCCGCCGTGCCAACCGCAGTAGAGGAGTTCCTCCGGCACTTCTGCCCCAACGAGGCCATGACCCGCACCGCCACCCGCGACGTCGAGCTCGGCGGACGCCGGATCCGTCGGGGCGACGTGGTGCTCATCTCGTGGCTGGCGGCCAACCACGACGAGGCCCAGTTCGACGATGCCGACGTCGTCGACATCTCCCGCCCGGTCAACCGGCACCTGTCCTTCGGCCTCGGCGGTCACCGCTGCATCGGCTCCCACCTGGCCCGCTCCATGAGCGAGCAGATGATCGGTGAGGTCCTCGAGCGGATCCCGGACTACGCGCTCGACGGGGCGGCGTTCCAGCCCAACCCGCCCCGGCTCCTCATGAGCGGGGTGCGCTCCATGCCGGTCTCCTTCACGCCCGGTCCGCGGCGCGGCGCAGCTCGGGGTCGTCCACCGAACGCGTGACCCGAGCGCCACCGTCGAGTGGGCGCAGGTGGGGCGGCGCCATGGCCTCGAGGTCGGCCAGGGAGCGGAACAGGTCGTTGAGGTGGGTGCAGGTGCCGGCCCCGGTGAGCTCGTTGCGCACCCGGGCGCGCAGCTCGCTCAGCGCCATGCCGGGGATCCGCCCGCTGCTGGCCACCGCCGCGGGGCACTCGCGCCAGGGGAGCACCCGTGCGTCGGTGCGGACCGTCCGGATCTCTGCCGAGGCGAGGTCGAGCACTCCGTTCACCGTGTACTCGTGCAGCACCGACTCGACGACCCGCAGCCCGTCGTCGCCGTCCTCCCACGGGACGGCTGGCTCGTCGAGGGCGCCGTAGGGGCTGAAGTACGAGTCCCTGAAGTGGGCGTCGAAGCGGGCGGTCGTGTCGTCGTCGCCGGGCACCAGGTCGATCCGCCGCCGTCGGCGCATGCCGTGGGCCGGGAGCGTCGCCGGCATGTCGTGCCAGGCCCACGGGTCGTCGGGGCGGCCGAGGTCGGGGGCGACCGGCCCGACCGGCGTGGGCATCATGTGCTCCTCGCTCACGCCCCGCATCAGGCTGGCGTCCATGGTCCAGCCGGCGCAGACGTCGATCATGCGCTCCAGCCGTTCGACGGTGAGCTCGAGCTCGTCGGAGGTCTCGGCGTTGCGACGCTGCAGCGCGTAGCCGGAGACGAGGTTGGCGCCGGGGAGGTCGTCGAGCAGCAGGTGCAGCAGGCTGCTGCGGTCGTCGTCGCCGTCGAGCACTCCCGCGAGCCGGGCCCGGAACCCCCCTCCCAGGCGCTCCCCGAGAAGCTGTTCGAGCCTCGGGTCGGGGGGCTCGGCGACGAGGAGCTCCAGACGGTTCTCGGGGGCGTGCGCCCGAGCCTCCAACGCGACCTCTCCGTCGATCACGGCGCCGTCGCGGGTGGTGCGCAGCTCGCGGGCGGCCCCGGTGATCCGGGCCGCACCAGTGGGGCCGTGGTCGCGGACGTGGTCGAGGTGCGAGGTGCGTCGCACCGATCCGGGCGATCGGGGTGGTGTGCCCGCGAAGGGGTCCGTCGGCCCCTGCTGGTCGATCTTGAAGCCCATCGTGTCGCTCCGGTCTCCGCGGGGCGCGGCCCGACCTCGGTGCTGGGTCCGCACCCTAGCGGGAGGCTCTCCGAGGGAACCGGCGCGCTGGCCTACGCTGTCGGGCTTCCCAGGGCGGTGACGGAACGCGGTGACGAACGGAGGGCCGATGGAGCACGAGTCGAGCGGCTACTGGCCGAGCACCTGGCCGGCGGAGGACGGCGGGCCGGCGCGCCGTCAGCTGCCCCACCTCGCAGCCCAGGTCGCCGGTTTCGATCCGGGGGCGGTGCCGGCGGTGGTGCACCGCGAGGTGCCGATGGCGACGATGGCGGTCTCCCGGGAGCCGGGGGAGCTGTTCCTGCTCCGCCACACCCCCGGACCCGACGCCGTGGCCTGGGTGGAGCGCATCGACCCCGTGAACCTGGACGAGATCGAGCGTTCTCCCGAGCTGCCGGCAGGGCCGATGTGGCCGGGTGGCCTGGCCGCGCACGCGGACGGCTCCCTCCACGTGGTGTTCGGCAACCACGCCCACCGGCTCTCGGCTCAGCTGGAGCTGATGGCCTCGACGGTGCTGCCCCGGAGGCGCCCCTACAACAGCTTCGTGGTGCTGGGCGACGGCCACCTCGTGGCCAAGGACTTCGGAGGGGTGCTGCCACCGGGGGCCGGCGGCGATCCGATCGCGCCCGACTGCGAGATCGTGGTGCTCGACCCCGTCTCGCTGTCGGTGGTGGCGCGCGCCGTGGTGCCCGAGCCCTCGGTGGCCCGCCTGTCCGCCGACGGCTCCACCGTCTACGTGGTGGGCGTGGAGCACCTGTGGCGACTGGGTTGGGACGGGCGGGCGCTGGAGCTCGACGCCGGCTTCTCACCTCGGTACCGGAGCATCCCGGGTCAGAGCCACGGGTGGGACTGCGTGCTCACCGGTGGTGCGTCGGCGGGCCCGGGTCTCGCCGGCGAGGGAGGCTCCGACGGCTCCGGTGTGGGCCGGGCCGCCTGGTTCCTCGACGACGGCGCCGGCAGCGAGCGCTACGCGGGGACGTTCCGGGGCATGGGGATCTCCGAGGCGCCCCTTCACCTCGTGCGGGTGGACCTGACCAGCGGGGAGGTCGAGCTGTCGGAGGTGTGCGGCCGGCCGGGCGGCCTGGTCGCCAACCCGCCGCTGGTCGACGAGCGCCGGAGGATCGCCGTGGCGTTCGACAGCTCCAACGCAACGATGACCGCGTTCGATCTCGACTCGCAGGGGGTGGTCGGGCGCCGCTGGCAGCGCGACCAGTGCCACGGCAGCCACATGCTCCTGTTGGAGGGTGCGGGCCAGGTGGTCACGGGGGACCACGACGGGGACCGCATGATGGAGCAGCTGGTGGTGCTCGACATCACCACCGGGGAGGAGGTCTGCCGCGTGGATACGGGGAGCCCGCTGCAGTCGGTGCTGTTCCCCGCGCTCGACGCCGACGGCTCGGGCGGTGCCGTGCTCTACCTCGTGTCGTTCAGCACGATCACCAGGGTGCAGATCTGCTGACGTCGGGGGAACCCCGCTACGTCGGGCCTGCCGCTCGGCGTGGTGCCGGGCGCGCTGACGCCGGTGTCAGGTAACGTGCCGGCCATGTCCGAGCTCGACGAACTGCTCTCCGTGCTTCGGGTGGAGCCCGACGACGATGGTCGGTGTCGGGCCGGGAGCATCGATCTGGCGGGCGGGCCGGTGGTGTTCGGCGGTCAGCTCCTGGCCCAGTCCATCGTGGCCGGCGCCTCCGTCGACCCCGCCAAGGACGTGGTCTCCGCCCACATCGTGTTCGCCAAGGGTGCCCGCGCCGATGAGGAGCTCCGGGTCCGAGTGGAGCCGATGTCCACCGGGAGGTCGTTCTCGAGCGCCACGGTCACCGTGTCCCAGCGCGACGAGCGCTCCGGCGGGGACCGCCTCTGCACCAGGGCCGTGGTGCTGCTCGCCGCGCCGCTCGAGGACCTCGTCCGCCACCACGACCCCATGCCCACCGTCGCCGCGCCGAAGCCCGGTCGCAGCGCGCACCGGGCGGCCTTCTGGGAGACCGATGTGGTGGGCGACGTCGACGTGTCCGACCCTGCACTGGTCGGCCCGCCCGAGCTCGACGTGTGGACGCGCTTCGCCGGCGCCCCGGACGACCCGCTGCTGTCGTGTGCGCTGCTCGGGTTCGCCTCCGACGGGTACCTGATCGGTGCCGCCATGCGGCCCCATGCGGGGATCGGCCAGTCCATGGCGCACCGCGAGCTGTCCACCAGCGTGATCGCCCACACCATCAGCTTCCACGAGCCCTTCCGCGCCTCGGAGTGGCTGCTGCTCCACCAGCGCAGCCCGTGGGCGGGCGCAGGACGCAGCGTCGGGGAGGGGCTCGTCTACACCGAGGACGGCCGCCTCGTGGCCGGGTTCACCCAGGAGAACATGATCCGATCCATGCCGGTTCCGACCTCGGGGGAGCCGGCCGGAGCGAAGCGCCAGTAGCGAGGGAGCGCACCGATGGACCTTCGACCCTCCGACGACCAGCAGCAGCTGATCGACGCCTTCTCCGCCCTCTACGCCAAGGAGTCCCCGCCGGAGCGGGTGCGCGCAGCCGAGCCGCTGGGCTTCGACGAGAAGCTCTGGCAGCAGCTCTTCGACACCGGGGTGGTGTCGATGGCGGTCGGCGAGGACCACGGCGGCTGGGGTGCGACCCTCCTCGACCTGGCGCTGGTCGCCGAGCAGCACGGCCGATCGCTGGGCGCCGCCCCGTTGCTGGAGGCCCAGGTGGCTGCCCGACTGCTCGATCGAGTGGGCGCGGGCGACGTGCTCGGCGATGTGCTCGACGGCTCCCGGCTGGTGACGGTGTCGCTGCGTCCTGCCCGTGACGGCTCGGCACCCCTGGTGCCTGCCGGTGCGATCGCCACCGACGTGCTCGTCCCCGTGGGCGAGGACCTGGTGCTGGTCGCGCTGGGCGAGCCTGGCGAGCCCGGGCGGATCGTGCCCGAGAACGTCGGCTCGATGCCCCTCGCCGACATCCCCCTGCCCGCCGAGGGGCTCAGGGTGCTGGCCAGTGGAGCGGAGGCGGCTGCCGCGTCGGAGGTGGCGCGCGACGAGTGGTTCGTGCTGCACGCCGCGGCGCTGGCGGCCATGGCGCAGCGGTGCGTGGAGATCGGCGTGGAGTACGCGCGGGAGCGCCACGCCTTCGGCAGGCCCATCGGCGCCTTCCAGGCCATCTCCCACCGCTTGGCCGACTCGGCCACCGCCGCCGAAGGCGCCGGGCTGCTGGCTCGGCAGGCGGCCTGGTCGGCGCTCGCCGAACCGGACCGCTTCAGGGTGCTGGCACCCCTGGCGTTCGCCTTCGCGGCGGAGGCCGCCCGCGACGCCAGCTACCGCTCGCTGCACTTCCACGGCGGCTACGGGTTCATGCTGGAGTACGACATCCAGCTCTACTGGCGTCGCAGCCGGGCCTGGGCCAACGTCGTGATGTCACCCGAGCGGGCCTACCGGCTGGCGGGTGCTCGTCGGCTGGGCGTGGTGGAGCGGTCGGCACCGGTGCCCGCCGAGGCGCCGGTGGCGGCGAGCGAGGCGGCCGAGCCACCGGAGGGGATCGACTTCCGGTTGGGTGCCTCCACCGAGGAGTTCCGCGCCGAGATCCGCGAGTTTCTGGCGGCGGAGCTCACCACCGAGCTCGAGGAGCGCATCTACCGCTCCGGAGTGAACCACGACCCCGAGTTCTCCGCGGCGCTGGACGAGCGCGGCTGGATCGCGCCCCAGTGGCCCGTGGAGCTCGGAGGCCAGGGCCGCGACCCCATCGAGATGCTCGTGCTGCACGAAGAGCTGCGCATGGCCGACGCCCCCACCTACGGCATCGGCACCACCAACATCACCGCCACGGTGATCCGTGCGGTGGGCACCGAGGAGCAGCAGCGGGAGCTGCTTCCCCGCGCGGTGTCGGGGAAGATCGTGATGGTGCTGGGCTTCACCGAGCCCGAGGCCGGCTCCGACCTGGCAGCGGTGACCACCAGGGCCGTGCGCGACGGTGACGACTGGGTGATCGACGGCCAGAAGATGTTCACCACCAACGCCCAGATCGGCGACTACGCGTTCCTCCTGGCCCGCACCGACCCCGACGCGCCGAAGCACGAGGGGCTGACCATGTTCCTCGTGCCGCTCGACCAGCCGGGGGTGGAGGTGCAGGCCGTGTACACGCTGTCGGGAGAGCGCACGAACATCACGTTCTACAACGGGGTGCGGGTGGAGGACCGCTGGCGGCTGGGCGAGGTGGACCAGGGGTGGCGCACCCTCACCGTCGCCCTCGCCGCCGAGCACGCCGCCGGGTTCGGCTCGGGCATCGAACGCCTGCTCACGGCGTTCGAGCGTTGGGCATCGGAGGTCCTCGACGACGAGGGCCGCCCCCGCATCGAGGCGCCCGACGTGCAGCTGGCGGTGGGTCGGGCCGCCGGTGATCTGGCGGTGTCACGTCTCCTCCAGCGGCGCGTGGCGTGGTGCAGGGTCGAGGGGATCGAGGCGCCGGCGGCCGGGCCGATGTCGAAGCTGTTCAGCTCGGAGGCGTTGGAGGCTCGCGCCCAGGAGATCACCGAGGTGATGGGCCCCGACGCGCTGCGCAGCTACTTCGATCCCACCGCACCCGAGCACGGGGTGATCGAACACATGCTGCGCTTCTCGCTCGGCACCACCATCTACGGGGGCACCAGCGAGGTCCACCGCAACATGATCGCCCAGCGCGGCCTGGGCCTGCCGCGTTGATGGCTCTGCTGATGGCTCTTCGCGCGAGCGCTCATCGCGGGGCCGGCGGGGACCCCCCGCCCCGCCGGCGTGTGCTGATGGCGCTCCGCGGGAGCGCTCATCGCGGGGCCGGCGGGGACCCCCCGCCCCGCCGGCGTGTGTTGATGGCTCTTCGCGCGAACGCTCATCGCGGGGCCGGCGGGGACCCCCCGCCCCGCCGGCGTGTGCCGATGGCGCTTCGCGGAGCCGGGGCCCAGGAGGCCAGATGAACTCCCAACCTGTTGTCCTGTCCGCGTGTCGCACGGCGATCGGCACCGCGTACCGCGGCTCGCTCACCGAGACCACGGCGTTCGACCTCGCCGAGGTGGTCGTGTCGGAGGCGCTGGAGCGATCGGGGTTGCCGGCCGACCAGGTGGACGACGTCGTGCTGGGGGAGACCCTCTACGGCGGCGGGGTGGTGGCGCGCCACGCGGCACTGACCGCCGGCCTCGGCCATCTCCCGGGGGCAGCGGTGAACCGGCACTGCGCGGCGAGCCTGGGGGCGGTCCAGTTCGCGGCGGCATCCATCGCCGCCGGCATGAGCGACGCGGCGATCGCCGGCGGGGTCAACTCCCAGTCCACCTCCCCGGCCTGCCGGTTCCGCACGGTGGGCACCGACGAGTGGCAGGAGCGCTGGATCTCGCCCACCCATCCGGACTCGCCCGAGGCGCCCAACCTGGACATGTCGATCACCGTGGGCTGGAACAGCGCCGTGGCCGCAGGAGTGACCCGGGAAGAGATGGATGCCTGGGCGGCGCGCTCGCACCAGCGGGCGGTGGCGTCGATCGACCGGGGGGACTTCGCGGAGGAGATCGTGGCGATGGAGGTCACCACCCGGGGTGGTGAGACGATCGACTGGCAGGTCGACGAGCACCCGCGGCGCGACTCCACACCCGAGAAGCTGGCGGCGCTGAAGCCGCTGCATCCCGAGATCGAGGGATTCTCCATCACGGCGGGCAACGCCTCGGGACTCAACGACGCGGCGGCCGCGCTGTGCCTGGCGTCCGCGGAGGTGGCCGAGCGCCACGGGATCGCTCCGCTGGCACGGGTGCTGGCCTGGGCCTCGGTGGGGGTCGACCCGGCGGACACCGGCCTGGCACCGACCAAGGCCATCCCTCGGGCTCTGGAGCGGGCGGGGCTGGTGGTGGCGGACGTCGACCTGTTCGAGGTCAACGAGGCGTTCGCCTCGATGTGCGTGGCCACCACCCGCATCCTCGGCCTCGACGAGGACCGGGTGAACGTGAACGGCTCCGGGTGCTCCCTCGGCCATCCGGTCGCCGCCACCGGTGCCCGGATGATCGTCACCATGGTCCACGAGCTGCGCCGTCGAGGCGGGGGGATCGGCGTGGTGTCGATGTGCGCCGGCGGCGGGATGGGCTCGGCGACGGTGATCGAGGTGCCCGCCCCCTGAGAACGGGGCGAGCGGTGCGGCACCGCCGTAGCGCGTGGGTCAGCTGATCGGATCCGTCAGCACGTCCCATAGTTCGTTGATCGCACGCCGAGCTCATGAGAGGCTCAGGTATGTGCGCACCGGAGGGCTGGGTGAGGGGGGCCACGGATCTGGTCCTGTGCTGTACGTGAGCGTCGACGCCCTGTGCGTGGCGGCAGCGTTCGCGCTGAGCGGCACGACTGCGTTGCTCCAACTACGAAGGGCTGGACTCCAGGTGTGAGTCGTTCTTCGCATTGCCCGCGCAAGGGTTCCGTGGCGGTGTTGGCCGTCGCCGTGGCTGCCTTGGTCGTCGCCGCCGTCGTTCTGGTGCAGCGGTTCATCCTCCGAACCCTTCCGGATGCCGCTGAAGCCGAATTCATCTCGCGCTCGCTCGCCGGGTGTTCGCACGACATCGTCGGCGCGGTGGCCTTCGGCGAGATCAGCACGAACGGTAACGATCAAGGTGTGGTGGTGCTGCTCGAGAGCACGGCAGCTCGGAAGGAAGAGCTTCGGGCTTGCCTTGGCGACGAGCCGATCGAGTCCGAGGTGGGTGTGCTGTCGGTGTCATCTGATGGGTCTACGGAGGCCTTGGACGTGCTCAAGGACGTGGCGTTCCGGAACTTCGAGGACGTCGGGGTTGAATGGCGCACAGCAGCCGCCGGTGATCGTGTGATCATCATGTACTTGTCCCGTGCGGATGACGGGCCACCGAGGCTGGACTCCGTTGACCTCTGCGAGCGGCGGGATCCACCCGTCTGCGCCGGAAAGGATGCATGAGGGAAACGTCCGGGCTTTCGGAACCGCGGCGGAGTCGGCCGCGGCGCGCGCTCTGGGTGTTCGTGGTCGTTGTGGTGTCGTTGGCTGCGCTCGGGCTGTGGGGGTGGTTCGTGTGGTTCCCGGGCTACCGGCCGGCGCTGCAGCCTGGTGAGCGCTTCGGGGTCGACGTCTCCCGCCATCAGGGTGACATCGACTGGCAGCGTGTCGGCGGTGACGGCATCGAGTTCGCGTACATCAAGGCCACCGAGGGCAAGGACTTCGTCGACCCGTCCTTCGAAGAGAACTGGGAAGGTGCCGGGGCCGCGGGGCTCGACCGTGGCGCCTATCACTTCTTCACGCTCTGTCGGGCCGGGGCGGATCAGGCGGAGAACTACCTGCGCACCGTCCCGGACGATCCGGAGGCGCTCCCACCCGCGATCGATCTCGAGCTGGCGGGCAACTGCTCCGAGCGCCCCGATCGCGAGTGGGTCCACGCGCAGTTGATCGAGTTCCTCGATCGGGTCGAATCGGCGACCGGCACCTCCGCCGTGCTGTATGTGGGTGAGGACTTCGAGGACCGCTACCACCTGCGCGGCGATCTCGCCCGAGCGGAATGGCGGCGGCGCATCCTGTTGCGCCCCGAGGACGAGCGATGGTGGATCTGGCAGTTCAGCGGATGGGGGCGGGTGGCCGGGATCGAAGGTGACGCGGACCTCGACGTGATGCGTGGCACCCCTGCGGAGGATCCGTGAGAGTGGCCCTCAGGTGGCGCCGACGGCGGCCATGCACCAGGCGAGGAAGTCCTTCGCCTTCAGCTCACGTTCGCTGAGCTCGACGCCCAGCACCCGCAGGTCGAGCAGCGTGAGCAGCGTGGAGGACAGCAAGCCGGCCATCACGTCCACGTCGAGGTCGTCGCGGAACTCCCCGGCGTCGACCCCCTCGGTGAGGATCTCGCGGATCAGCTCCCGCTGGGGCCGGAGGGTGGCGGAGAACTCCTCGGTGCGGGTGGCGGCGAGGTGCCAGTGGAACAGCACCATGGCCGCGGAGGCGGGGTCTTCGGAGATCTGGGTGCGGAAGCTCTGCATCAGCAGCGCCTCGAGCTTGTCGCGGGCGGTGCGCTCGCGGGCGACGCGGGGTCGGATGCGGGCGACGTAGCGGGCGGTGGTCTCCTCGATCAGCGCCAGCAGGAGGTCGTCCTTGCTGGCGAAGTGGTGGTAGAAGGCGCGCAGCGACATGCCGGCGCGGTCCACCACCTCCTGGACGGTGAACTCGGCCTTGCCGGTGGTGCGCAGCAGCTCGGCGGCGGCGTCGATGAGCTGGTCGGCTCGGGAGATCGCCCGCTGACGGGCGGAGCGCAGCGAGCGGTCCACGGTCCGCTGCTGCCATGCCGGAGCCCCGGGCTCGTCGTCGAGGTCGGTGCCGGTGCCGGGGCCGGTGGCCTTGCGGGTCGCCATCCCCCGAGAGTACAGCTCCCGCCGTGTGAGAACGGGTGTGCAGGACTACGATGGCGCGATGGGCATCATCGCCTGGGGGGCGTACCTGCCGACGTGGCGCTTGTCGCGCCGGGCCATCGCCGACGCGCTCGGCTCCGGTGGGGGCGCCGGCACCCGGTCCGTGGCGTCCTACGACGAGGACACCACCACGATGGCGGTCGAGGCCGGACGCCGCGCCCTGGCCGCGCTGGCGGCGCGAGGCGAGGACGGGGCCGAGGGCGACCGGTTGCGCCCCTCCAGCCTCTGGTTCTCCACCCCGACACCCGCCTACGCCGACAAGACCAACGCCACGGTGATCCACCAGGCGCTCGACCTCCCCGCGTTCGCCGCCGCTTTCGACCAGTGCGGCTCGGTGCGCTCCGCCGAGGGCGCCATGCGCGCCGCGGAGGCGGTGGCCGCCTCGGGTGCGACGGCCGTGGCGGTGCTGAGCGACCTCCGCACCGGCCTCGCCGGATCCGCGGATGAGCGCGACGCCGGCGACGGCGCGGTCGCCGTCGTGTTCGGCGGTGCCGACGACCCACCGGCGGTGGCCGAGGTGCTGGCCCGTTCGTCCATCACCGCCGAGTTCCTCGACCGCTGGCGCACCCCCGGCGAGTCGGACTCCCGGGTGTGGGAGGAGCGCTTCGGCGAGGAGGTCTACGTGCCGCTGGCCGAAGCGGCGCTCGCCGACGCCCTCAAGTCGGCCGGCCTGACGGCTGCCGAGGTCGACCACCTCCTGGTGGCCGGGTTGCACGCCCGGGCGGTGCGGCGGGCCACCGCCGCTGCGGGGGTGCGGGCCGAGGCCATCGCCAAGGGGTTCGCCGCTTCCGTCGGCAACCTGGGCGCAGCCCAGGCGGGCCTCCTGCTGGCCGACGCCCTCGACCGGGCCGAGCCCGGCGAGGTGATCGCCGTGATGTCCCTGGCCGACGGTGCGGACGTGACGCTCTGGCAGGCCACCGCAGCGCTCCCGAATGTCCGGGCCGCCCGTGCCGAGGCCGGGTTGGCGACCGTCGCGGAGCTGGCGGCGGCCGGTCGCGACGACCTGCCCTACGCCCGGTTCCTGTCGTGGCGGGGAGCGCTGCGCCGCGAACCGCCCCGCCGCCCCGACCCCGAGCGCCCGGGAGCGCCGGCGATGTGGCGCTCCACCGAGTGGCGGGGAGGCTTCGACGCCAGCACCTGCACCCGTTGCGGGTTCCGCCATCTGCCGCCCACCCGGCGGTGCCTGCGCTGCCACGCCACCGACGAGATGCGCTTCGAGCGACTGGCCGACCTCACCGGCACCGTCGCCACCTTCACCGTCGACCACCTGGCCTTCAGCCCCTCCCCGCCGGTGGTGGGTGTGGTGGTGGACTACGACGGCGGGGGTCGCTACCGCTGCGAGATGACCGATGCCGATCCGGAGGCCGTGGCCATCGGGCAGCGGGTGGAGATGACGTTCCGGCGGGTCTCCACCGCCCAGGGGGTGCACAACTACTTCTGGAAGGCGCGCCCGGTCGAGGACCGGCCATCGGGTGGTGCCAGCGCCGAGCCCGCACCGGAGGGTGCCCCATGAGCAGCAACGGGATCCGCGACCAGGTCGCCATCGTGGGGATGGGATGCACGCCGTTCGGCGAGCGGTGGGACAAGGGCGTCGACGACCTCCTGACCGACGCGGTGATGGAAGCCTCCGAGACCTCGGGCATCGCCGTGGACGACGTCGACGCCTTCTGGCTGGGCACGATGGGCTCGGGGGTCTCGGGCATCACGCTCTCCAAGCCCCTCAAGATCGACTACAAACCGGTCAGCCGTCTGGAGAACTTCTGCGCCACCGGCTCCGAGGCGTTCCGCAACGCCTGCTACGCGGTGGCGTGCGGTGCCTACGACCTGGTGATGGCGGTGGGCGTCGAGAAGCTGAAGGACTCGGGGTACTCGGGGCTCACCGGCATCCGGCCCGTGGGCGACGGCACCGATCCCGGACTGTCCTCGCCGGCGGCGTTCTCCTTCCTGGCTCCGGCCTATGCCCATCGCTACGGCCTCGACGCCGCGGAGATGAAGGAGGTGATGGCCCGCATCGCCTGGAAGAACCACGTCAACGGGGCGGTCAACCCACGGGCGCAGTTCCGCAAGGAGGTGCCGATGGAGAAGATCCTCGGCGCTCCGGCGGTGGCCGGCCAGCTCGGGGTGTTCGACTGCTCGGGGGTGAGCGACGGCTCCGCGGCGGCCATCCTGTGCCGAGCCGAGGACGCCCACCGCTACTGCGAGGACCCGCTGTACGTGAAGGCGTTGAGCTTCGTGGCGGGCCCGGCGGCCGGGCCCATCGACCCCGACTACGACTACACCAGCTTCCCCGAGGTGGTGCGCTCCGCCGAGGACGCCTACGCGCAGGCCGGCGTCACCGACCCCCGCCGAGAGCTGGCCATGGCCGAGGTGCACGACTGCTTCACCCCTACCGAGCTGGTGCTGATGGAGGACCTGGGGTTCTCGCCCCGCGGTCTGGCGTGGAAGGACGTGCTGGCCGGCGCCTTCGACCGCGACGGCGAGCTGCCGGTCAACCCCGACGGCGGCCTGAAGAGCTTCGGGCACCCGATCGGCGCCTCGGGGCTGCGGATGCTGTTCGAGTGCTGGTTGCAGCTGCGCGGCGCCGCCCCGCCCGAGCGCCAGATCGCCACGGTGGCCGAGGGCCGCCGGCTCGGGCTCACCCACAACCTCGGGGGTGCGCCCGGGGAGTGCGTGAGCTTCGTGTCGATCGTCGGCACACGACCTTCTCGTTGATCCCGTCTGCTCGTTGATCCCGTCGGGCTTGTGCCCTGGTTGGGCGCCCGGTTAACCTGCCCGGGAGGAAGGTGGACCGGCCGGCTGGCCACGAGGTGGGTCGAGGTGCTCGCACGGGGGTGGAGCACCTCGCAGCCGGCGACTGGGTGGGAGGACGATGTGCTCCGACACCCCCAGATCTGGGACGACCCGCGTGGATGCCGCCACCAAGATCCTCGACGCCGCCGACGCGCTCTTCGGCGAGCTCGGCTTCGACGCCACCACCACCCGCCAGATCGCCGAGCGGGCCGGGGTGAACAAGGCCCTCATCCACTACCACTTCACGAGCAAGGACGAGCTGCTGGCGCGGCTGCTCGACCGCTACTACGAGCGGCTGTCCGCGGTGCTCCGCCAGTCGGTCGAGGTGGACGAGGAGGACCTGCGGCGCCTGTTCCGCGACCTCATCGACGCCTACCTCGACTTCCTGGTGGCCAACCCGAACTTCAGCCGCATCGTGCAGCGCGAAGCCACCGGCGGCCGCCACATCCCGATCATCGAACAGCACATGACCGGCGTGTTCGCTCTGATGCTCGGCGCCATCACGAACCGGTTCCCGGAGGCGGTGGGCAGCGACCTCGACCCCGCCGAGGTGCTGCTGTCGTTCCACGGGATGATCATCGAGCTGGTGAACTACGGGCTGGTGCTCCAGCAGCTCCTGGGGCAGGACCCGCTGGCGCCCGACCTCGTCGAGCGCCGCCGGCGCCACCTGCACGTCATGGTGGACCTGGTCGTCGGCGCCATCGAGCAGCTGGGTCCTTCGGGTGCCGCTCCTCGTGAGCCCGGGTGATCGCCGCCCACCGGGAACGGGTCGCGGCGCGCTGGATCGCCCAGCTCAGGCGACGGCCACCCGGTCGTCCACCCCCATGAGCCGGCCGAGGTTGCCGCCCATGATCTTGGCCTGGTCCTCCTCGGAGAAGCCCTCGAGGTCGTCGACGTAGGTGATCGGATCGGCGAGGCCCTCGGGATGGGGGTAGTCGCTGCCGAACATCACGTGGTCGATGCCCACCAGGTCGATCAGGTCCCCCAGGTTGTCCTCCCAGAAGGGGTTCACGTAGATGCAGCGCTTGAACGCCTCCACCGGGTCCTCGGGGAAGAGCTGGGGCATCTTCTTGTAGGTGTCGGCCATGTTGTGCAGCAGGTGGCCGACCCAACCGCCGCCGGTCTCCACGCAGGCGATGCGCAGGTCGGGGTGGCGGGTGAGGGCGCCGTGGCACACCAGGGCGGTCATGGTGTCCTCGATGGGGCGCTTGCCCTGGGCGATCATCCGGAACGGCGTGGGGTTGAAGGGCAGGAACTCGTCGGTGGGCTCCCAGGTGTTCACGAACTCGGCGTAGCCGCTGTCCGACGCGTGCATCCCCACGAGGAGACCGGCTTCGGTGATGCGCTGCCAGATGGGGTCGAACTCGGGCAATCCCGGCGAGCGGGTGCCCTTCCAACCCGGCACGGCGGCCGGGCGGATCAGCACGCAGCGGGCGCCGTGCCCGATGACCCACTCCAGCTCCTCGAGGGCCCTGTCCACGATGCACATGGTGATGACCGGGGTGGGGAAGATCCGCTCCTCGTAGTCGAACGTCCAGGTCTCCAGCATCCAGCGGTTGAGGGCCTCGATGATGGCGTGGATCGCCTCGGGGTCGTCCTTGAGGCGGTGCTCCACCAGGCTGGCCAGGGTGGGGAACATGAGGGTGCGGTCGACGCCCTGCTCGTCCATCAGCTCCAGGCGGGCACCGGGCTCACGGAAGGCGGGGATCGAGCGCATGGGCTCGCCCATGATCTCCCGGTAGCTCTTCCCCTCGGGGTTGCCGTGGCGGTAGTAGTCCTCCTGGGCCCCCGGTGCGGCGACGACGTCGAAGGTGGGGTTGGGGATGTACTCGCTGATGGTGCCCCGCACGACGATCTTGGTGCGGCCCTCGATGTCGACGTAGCGGACGAGGTCCTTGTAGGCCTTGGGCAGGTGCTTCGAGAAGGAGTCCCGGGTCTCGTAGAAGTGGTTGTCGGCATCGAACACCGGGAAGTTCAGGTTGCGGCTGGGCATGGGATCCCCCCTCGGGTCGTGGGCTCTCGATGGCGGCCAGTTCGGCGGTTGCCGGCACGACGGTGTCCGGTGTCGACTGACGCATGCGTCATCGTAGCACAGTTCTCGCACGATGAGAATGGGCGTGCAATCCCCGCTGACCATGCTGCCAGCTCGCCGTCGTGGGTGGGGGAAGCTCAGCCGGGGGGCGGAGCGACCTCGATCGGCACCCGGCAGTAGCCGGCCACGTTGATCATCCGCACCCGCTCGAGGCCGTCGTGGTCCACCGAGAACCGCGGGACGCGCCGAGCGAGCTCCTCCAGGGCGATGCGGCTCTCCGCCCGAGCCAGGGCCGCCCCCAGGCAGGAGTGGATGCCGTGCCCGAAGCCGAGCGAGAGCGCGGGCGGGCGGGTGATGTCGAAGCGGTCGGGGTCCTGGAAGGCCCGGGGGTCCCGGCAGGCGGCCCCGGTGAGCAGCAGCACGGGGGAGCCCGCCGGGATCACCTCGCCGTGCAGCGACACCTCCTCGAAGGCGAAGCGCCCCTGGTACTGCGAGGGAGGGTAGAAGCGCAGGATCTCCTCCACCGCTGGGGGCAGCAGGCCGGGGTCCTCGCGCGCCATCCGCCACTGCTCGGGGTGCCGGTCGAAGAGCACGAAGGCGTTGCCCATCAACTTGGTGACCGTCTCGGCCCCCGCCCCGCCCAGCAGGGCACCGAAGCCGGCGATCTCCACGTCGTCGAGCCGGGTGGTGCCGTCGTCGGTCTCGAGCTCCGCCTCGGTCAGGCGGGTCAGCATGTCCTCGGCGGGGTGGGCGCGCTTGTGGCGCACCAGCTCGAAGAAGTACGTGCCCATCTCCACCGACGCCTGGCGCGCGTCCTCGCTGAAGTGGATGGAACCGGCCTCACGGGTGAGCATGCGGTCGATCCAGTGACGCACCTGCTGGCGCATCTCCGCCGGCACGCCCAGCATGCGACAGATGATCTCCACCGGGAACAGGGCGGCGAAGTCCTCGATGCCGTCGAAGCGGGCGCGACCGTCGTTGGCGGCCAGGAGCTCGACGATCACCGCACGGATCATCGGCTCCAGCCGCCCGATCGCCCGGGGGGTGAACACCCGGCTGACCAGCTTGCGCAGCCGGTCGTGCTCCGGGGGGTCGAGCATGATCAGGCTGGGGTGCTCCGGCAGGCGGTCAGCGGTGAGCATGGCCAGGTCGACGCCGTGGCGGCTGGAGAACGCCGGCCAGCTGCGGGAGGCGTCCACCACGTCGTCCCAGCGCGACAGCGCCCAGAAGCCGTAGTGGGCGTTGTGGTACACGGGCTGCTCGTCGCGCAGGCGGCGATAGGTGTCGTAGGGGTCGTCGAAGAACTCGATCGAGAACGGGTCGAACTCGACGGGGGCGTCTCGGAGCTGCTCAGCCATCTCGGACCTCCTCGAGGGGTGACTCGGGCCAGAAGCGTCGGCGACCGTGCCGGGCGAACTCCGCCTCGAGGCCCTCGCGGTCTCCGGTGGTGAAGGGCCGGAAGCGGTCGTCCCGACCCTCACGCAGCCAGAGCGGGTCGTCGGTGTGCCACGCGGCCCGTCGCAGGGGCTGCTTGTCGAGCTTGTCGGTGGCCGTCACCGGCAGCGCCCTGACCACTCGGAGGTAGCGGGGCCACCACAGCGGCCCGAGATCCGGCTGCGCGGCGAGGAACGTCACGAGGTCCTCGGGATCGAAGCGGCCGGGATCGTCGAGCTCGAGGGCGGCCATGACCTGGTCGCCGGTGCGGGCGTCGGGCACGGGGTACACGGCGACCCCGGTGGCGCCCGGCCAACGCTGCAGGATCCGCTCGATCGGCGCCGCGGTGAAGTTCTCGCTGTCCACCCGCAGCCAGTCCCCGCCGCGCCCGGCGAACCAGAGCACCCCGTCGCCGTCGCGGTAGGCCAGGTCACCCGACCAGTACCACCCGTGGCGGATCCGCTCGGCCTGGGCCTCGGGGTTCTTGTAGTACCCCTCGAAGTTGCCGGCGACGTTGCGACCCACCAGCTCGCCGACCGCCGTGGCCGCGTTGAGCAGTCGGCCCTCCGCGTCGAGCCGCGCCGGGGGGCACTCCTGGAGGGTGTCGGGGTCGAGCACCACCACGTCGTCCTCGGGCCGGGCCCGCCCCAGCGACCCGGGCCGCTCGGGATCGGGGTTGAGGATGATGGCGTTCTCGCTGGAGCCGTAGCCGTCGAACACGGTCACCCCGAAGCGCTGGGCGAAGACCGCCTTGTCGGCCGCCGTGGACTCCGGGGCCAGCACGAAGCCCAGGCGATGGTCGCGGTCCGCCTGTGTGGGAGGCGTGGCGAGCAGGTGGGCCAGCGCTCGGCCGACGGTGTTGGCGTAGGTGGCGCCGCTGCGCCGCACGTCGGGCAGCCATCCGCCGGCCGAGAACCTCCGTCGGAGCTCGAGGCGCGCACCGGTGGCGACGGCGGGGAACAGGCTGGCGTTGAGCGCGTTGCCGTGGAACAGCGGCATGGCGCAGTAGAGGACGTCGTCGCCACGGAACGGCATCCGCCGGGCGGTGCGGGCGGCACGGCCCTGGGTCATGCGCACCGCCTTCGGCTCGCCGGTGGAGCCCGAGGTGAAGATGAGCAGGTAGAGGTCCTCGGCCCCGGGCCGGGGCGCCAGGGGGGCTCGACCGCGGTGGGAGGCCAGGAGCTCGGTCCAGTCGGCGGTGTCGGTGCACAGCACCCCCGGCGACCCGGGGGGCAGGCCGAGGTCGAGGTCCTCCAGCAGCGACGAGGTGGCGACCACCGCCGGCGACCCCGGCGACTCGGTGAGCACCACGTCGCAGTCGGTGCGCCGCAGGTCGGCGGCGAGCTGCTCGCCCCGGCGGGTGGGGTTGAGCCCGACCACCACCGATCCCGACAGGGCGGCCGCGGCCAGCAGGAACACGTAGTCCGGCGTGTTCTCGCTCAGCACGCCGAGGTGCAGCGGGCGGCGCTCGGCGAGCCCCTCGGGGCCCGCGCCGCGCAGCTCGGCGTGCAGGGCCGCCATCCAGACCGCCCGGGTGGTCGCCTCCTCCACCACCTCGGCCCAGCTCCAGCACCGGCCTTCGAAGCAGAGCCCGGGGCGGTCGTCGCCTCGCCGGCCCTGCACGAGTGCCGCAGCGGTGCGTGGAGCGGGTGGGCCGGCCATCGTCGGGCGATGCTACCGAGCAGGCGGTCCCCACGGGGCGCGTTTCCTGACATGGGCGTCACATGGCGCGAGCGCTCCACCTCGGGCACCGTCGTTCCGGCAACCCGGATCGTGGTGAGAGCTGACGAGCCCGTCAGATCCGTCGCAGTAGCCTCCCGAGGTGGTGCGCCCACCGTCGAGCTCCGAGCTGCCCGAGTGCTGGCTGTTCCTTCCTCAGCTGCGCATGGAGATGGACGACCTCGTGGGGCGTGCGGTGGCCGCCGAGTCTGCCGGGTTCGCCGGTCTGGCGTTGATGGACCACCTCGCTGCACCCATGGCCGAGTCGAAGCCGCTGCTCGACGCCGTGACCACTGCCGCCTGGTTGCTGGCCCGCACCGAGCGGATGCGGGTGGGGCACCTCGTGCTCTGCGACGGCTTCCGTCATCCGGCCGTGCTCGCCAAGGAGGCCGCGACGTTGCAGCGTGCCTCCGGGGGCCGCTTCGAGCTGGGCCTGGGCTCGGGCTCGGTGCCGGCCGAGCTCGACCGCTTCGGCATCGGCCGCCTCGACGCCGCCGCCCGCACGCGACGGCTCGGTGAGTCCCTCGAGGTGCTGGCCGGGCTGCTCTCGGGTGGGCCCGTCGACGTCGCCGGGGAGTTCTTCCAGCTGACCGGTGCCGTGCAGCAGCCGGCGCCGGCGGAGCCCATCCCGGTGGTGCTGGGCGGCGCGGGCGCGTCCACGATGGAGCTCGTCGCCCGTCACGCCACCTGGTGGAACCTGCCGGTGCACCGCCTCGACCGGCTGGAGGAGCTCCGCCCGTCGGCGGGGACGGCCGGGGTGTCGGTGCAGCTGATGGTGGGGTTCGTGGCGGCCGGGGTCGAGCGCACCGAGGTCGAGGGGCCTGCCCGTCGTCGCTACGCCTCGATGGGAGAGGGCCTCGTGGTGGGCGACGCCGCCGAGGTGCGGGCCCGGTTGGTGGAGCTCTCGGCGCTGGGGGTGGCGCGGGTGTACGTGTGGTTCGCCGATCTCGCCCCCGTCGCCACCCTCGAGGCCTTCGGCGCGGAGGTGCTCCGGACGAGTCGGCGCTGACTCTGGAGAGTTATCAGTTATGATAAGTGGATGGTCGGCCGTCGTCCGCAGCTCAGCGAGACCATGCGAGAGGTGCTGGGCTCCGCGGCACGGCTCCAGGAGGTGGTCCCCGACGCGGTGCTCGTCGGCGGTTCGGCGGCGGCGGTGCATGCAGGCCACCGGGACTCCTTCGACCACGACCACGTGCTGGCCGACCTGGTCGGCCGCTACGAGGCGGTGCTGGACGCCGTCGAGGCCACCGACGGGTGGGCGACCTCGGTGCGGGCGTCGAAGCCGCCCTTCACGATCATGGGCAGCCTGGGCGGGGTGGAGGCCGGGCTGCGCCAGCTGCGGCGATCGCGGCCGCTGGAGACCTGCGAGATCGAGCTCGACGGCGACGCGACGGTCGTCGCGCCGACGGCAGCCGAGGCGCTGCGGGTCAAGGCCTACCTCGTGGTCCAGCGCGACGTGGTGCGCGACTACCTCGACGTGGTGGCCCTCGCCGACCACCTGGGACTCGACCAGGCGGTGGAGGTGCTCGCCGACATCGACGCCTACTACGTCGACCGGTCGGGCGATCCCGCCTCGGTGCTGACCGCACTGGTCATCCGTCTGGCAGGTCCTGCGCCACGGGACCGTGACGTGATCGACGAGCTCCCCCGCTACAAGAACCTCGATCCCCGGTGGCACCGGTGGGAGGACGTCGTCGACGCCTGCCACGAGCTCGCCCTTCGACTCAGCGGGGCCGTGTGATGGCGGTGCGGTTCCGCAACGTGGACGCCTCCCCGGAGGACGACGTCCGCACCTGGCCCTACGAGGCGCTCGTCACCGCCGTCGACCGCGGGCTCGTCCCGGACTGGCAGCCGATCTTCGCCGAGCTCCGCCGATCGCCCTGGGGCCCGGTGGCGCGCCGGGTCGAGCGCTACCTCTCCTACCGGGAGCCCGATGGCGTCGGCACGCTCTTCGCGCTGGCGATCGAACGGGCGCGGGAGACGGTCGAGCAGACGCACCGACGTGAGGTGGCCGATCGGGTGCGCGCGGCGGTGGCCCGGTCGGGGCTCACCAACGCCCAGTTCGCCGAGCTCGTCGGCACCAGCGGTTCGCGCCTCAGCACCTACGCCAGCGGCAAGGTCACCCCCTCCGCTGCCATGCTCGTGCGCATCGAGACGGCCAGCTGATCCGAGTCGGGTGCTCAGCTCGCCGGTTCGCGCTCGGCGACCAGGGCACCCCGGTTCACCTTGGTGGCCGCGCTGCGAGGGATCTCGTCGATCAGCTCGACCGTCTTGGGGGCCTTGTAGGAGGCGATGCGGCTCTTGGCGTAGGCGATCACCTCCGCCTCGGTGGGGGGGTCCGCCGGGTCGACCGGCGCCACGATGGCGTGCACCCTCCGGCCCCACTCGGGGTCCTGCAGTCCGATCACCACCACGTCGTCGATCTTGGGGTGCTCGATGAGGGCGCTCTCCACCTCTGCGGGGAACACGTTGGCGCCGCCGGTGATGATCATGTCCACGCGCCGGTCGGCGATGTAGAGGTAGCCGCCCTCGTCGAGCCAGCCCATGTCGCCCACGGTGGCGAAGCCGTCGGAGGTGGTGGTGACCCGGCTCTGGGCGCCCAGGTACTCGGCGGTGACGCCCATCGGCCAGCGCAGGAAGATCTCGCCCACCTCGCCGGTGGGCAGCTCCTGGGACCGGTCGTCGAGGATCCGCAGCTCGGTCTCCCGCAGGCCCTTGCCCACGCTGCCCCGGTGCTCCAGCCACTCCGAGCCGCTGAGCGCCACCAGCCCGAGCGACTCGGTCATGCCGTAGGCCATGAACAGGTGGTCGGCCCCGATCAGGTCGATCCACCGCTCCACCAGCGACGGCGGGATGGCCGCCGCCCCCTGGAGGACCCACACCAGGGAGGACAGGTCGCGGTCGTCGATGCCGGGGACGTCCGCGATGCGCTGGAGCATGGTGGGGGTGGCGGTGAAGGTGGTGACACGGTGGCGCTCGATCAGCTCCACCACCCGGGCCGCGTCGAACTTCTGCAGCAGCACCACCGTGTCGCCGGTGAGCAGGGCGGTCATGCTGGCGAACCCGTTGGTGTGGTAGAGCGGCGCCGGGCCGAGCACCACCTGGGGCCGCGGCACGTCGATCCAGGCCGAGGCGAACGCCTGGCTCGTCTCCGGCGCCCAGACGCCCGGGCGGTGGATGAGGATGACCTTCGGGGTGCCGGTCGAGCCGCTGCTGCAGATCCCGTGGGTGTGCGGTGGCGTGCGCTCCGGGAGCGCGGCCGGGCTGCCGGCGGTGCGGGCGTCCGGTGTTGCGACCTCCTCGGAGTCCCAGACGGCGAGGGCGGGGTCGATCACCTCGACCAGACGGTCGAGCTCCCAACGGGGCAGGTCCCAGCGCACCGGCACCGGGACCGCGCCCAGCTTCCACGTGGCGAGGATCCCCACCACGAGCTCGGGGGAGTTCCCGACGACCAGCGCCACCCGGTCGCCCTCGCCGACCCCCTCGGAGGCCATGGCGTGGGCGCGGCGCACCGCCAGGTCGTCGAGCTCGGCGAAGCTGAAGCAACGTTCGGGGCCCTCGCGGGGGACGAACACCAGCGCCGTGCGCTCCGGCACCTCCCGGGCCAGCGTGCACACGCGGGTGCCGAAGGGCTCGGGGAGCGGGTGCACCACCCCCGGCCACTGGGTCTCGGCAGCTGTCCGCTGTGGCGCACACGGGGTGTTCGTGTGGGCGTACAGAAGTGGAGGTCGATCGGTCACGCCGCTCCTGGCGCCTTCGCCGCCGCGCCGCTGCCGCTGCCCTTGCTGTGGCCGTTGCCGGAGGGGGCATCGGGGTCGCTCGCCCGGGCCTGGTCCTTCACCGCGGGAACGATCGGTGCGGCATCCCGCCAGTTGGGGATGCCCGAGTCCTCCTTGGCGATGGGCCAGCCGTCGTCGTTCACCTCGGCCCAGTGGGAGTGGTTCAGCTCGTGGAGGGTGAAGCAGGCGTTGAGGGCGTTGTGGAAGCCCATGATGTCCACCGTCTGGTTGACCGACTCCTTGATGAGCAGGGCGGTCATGGTGGGCAGGGCGGCGATGCGCCGGGCGAGCTCCAGCGTGCGCTCGTCGAGCTCGTCGAGGGGGAACACCTTGGAGACCATGCCCAGGGAGTGGGCCTCGTCGATGTCGATCGAGTCGCCGGTGAGCATCAGCTCCTTGGTCTTGCGGGGGCCGAGCTCCCACGGGTGGGCGAAGTACTCGACCCCGCACATCCCCAGACGGGTGCCCACCACGTCGGCGAAGCGGGTGCCCTCCGCACCCACGATGAGGTCGCAGGCCCACATCAGCATGAGGCCGGCGGCGTAGACGTCGCCGTGCACCTGGGCGATGGTGATCTTGCGGAGGTTGCGCCAGCGCCGGGTGTTGTCGAAGTAGTGGTGCCACTCCTGCAGCATCCGGTTCTCGGCGCCCTTGCGGGTGCCGCCGTTCACGGTGCGGCTGGGGTGGGGGTTGGGGCCGAACAGCTCCGCCTGGCTCACCTTGGAGCCCATGTCGTGACCCGAGGAGAACATCGGCCCGGCACCGGAGAGGATCACCACGCGCACCTCGTCGTCGGCCTCGGCGGCCAGGAAGGCGTCGTTGAGCTCCACCAGCATCCCCCGGTTCTGGGCGTTGCGGGCCTCGGGCCGGTCGAGGACGATGCGGGCGATCCGGCCGTCGTCGACGGTCTCGTAGCGGATGAAGTCGTAGTCGGCCATGTGGGAACCCTTCGCCTGGGTGGGCCCGGATGCCAGACCCGGTTGACGGGTGGAGCCGGGGGTGCGTGTGCTCTACTGACGATCATGTCAGGTTCGATGACCCTATCGGGTCGCGGCTCGCCGTCGCCCGGCGGTCGAGACGGTCCGGGCACCGCAGAGCTCCGAGCCGAGCTGCGCGCCTGGCTGGAGGACCGCATGACCCCCGAGCTGGCCCACGCCGCGCGCCAGCCGCTGGGTGCGGCCGACCTCGAGCTGCTGCGGCACTGGAACCTGGCGCTGGCCGACGCGCGGTGGGCCGCCCCCGCCTGGCCCGTCGAGCACGGCGGGCGTGATGCCACGGTGTCCGAGCACGTGGTCTGGCTGGAGGAGATGGACCGTGCCCGGGCGCCCGGGCCGATCAACGTGATCGGCGTGTCGAACATCGCGCCGGCCATCTGGACCTTCGGCACCGACGCCCAGGCGGCGCGGTTCCTCCGGCCCATGCTGCGAGGGGAGGAGATCTGGTCCCAGGGCATGTCGGAACCCGACGCCGGCTCGGATCTGGCCTCGCTGCGCACGCGGGCCGAGCCCGACGGCCACGGCGGGTGGGTGATCAACGGCCAGAAGACCTGGAACAGCCTCGGTCACCTCGCCGACTGGTGCCAGCTGTACGTGCGCACCGACCCCGACACCCCGAAGCACAAGGGCATCAGCTGTCTGCTGGTCGACCTGCGCGCACCCGGCATCGAGGTCCGCCCGCTGCGCACGATCACCGGGGACCACTCCTTCGCCGAGCTCTTCTTCACCGACGTGGTCGTGCCCCGCGAGGCCCTGTTGGGTGAGGAGCACCGGGGTTGGACGGTGGCCATGACCACCCTGGGCTTCGAGCGGGCCGGCGTGGCGCGCCTGCACCTCATGCTGGCCGCCAAGCTCGCCGACCTCCGAGCGGAGCCGTCGGTGCGCGACCGGCTCGCCCACGACGCAGTCGCCCGCCAGCGGGTGGCCGAGGTGCACTCCCGCATCGCCGCCATGCGGTGGCTCACCGCCCGACACCTGGCCGAGGCGTCACCCGGGCCCACTGGCAGCCTGGCCAAGCTGTCGTGGAGCCGCATCGACCAGCAGCTCGGGTCCTTGGCCGTCGATCTGCTGGGGCCCGCCGGTTGCAGCGGACGCTGGGCCGACAACCTGGCGTCGGTCCGGCAGGCCTCGATCGCCGGCGGCACCACCGAGATCAACCTCGACATCGTGGGGGAGTCGCTGCTGGGGCTGCCCCGTGAGCCATCCTGAAGAGCCATGACCGACCTCCCCTCGCTGCTCGACGCACTCCCCAACCGTCTCGGCACCTCTCCGGTGATGGAGGGCGACCAGCTGGTGATCCGGCTGACGCCCCGGGCCGAGACCTGCCGGGCGGGGCGGGTGCGGGCCAGCGTGGCGCTCTACGTGGTGGACGCCGTGGCCGGCGTGGCCGTCGACGCCGACCCCGATCGTTGGACCTTCACCTCCGACCTGCGGGTGCAGCTCGCCGACATCCCGGCACCCGAGTGGATCGAGGGCCGCGCCGCGGTGCTGCGGGAGTCGAGTCGCTCGGCCACCGCCGAGGTCCGTCTCAGCGGTCCGGACGGTCCCGTCGGGTTCGCCACGGTGGGCTTCGTGAAGATCCCCCGCCGCGAGGGCGATCCCCCCAAGCCCACCTTCGACGCGCAGGAGGGCCCGCAGGTGTGGACGATGTCCGCGCCGCTGGAGGAGCCCGTCGAGGCGGCGGCGGGGATCACGGTGCTCGACGCGGCCGCCGGCGTGGTGGAGGTGGAGGTGACCCCGACGTTGCGCAACCCGTCCGGAGCGATGCAGGGGGCGATGGTGTCGCTGGTGGCCGAGGTGGCCGCCGAGGAGATGGTCGCCGCACACGGCGGCGGCGAGGTGGTGGTGGTCGACCTGGAGGTCCGCTACCTGGCACAGGCTCGGGGCGGCGTGGTCCGCAGTCGGGGCGAGGTGGTGGGTGACGGCCCGACCGCCCCCGTGCGCGTCGTGCTGGAGGACGCCGACACCGGGCGGCTCCTCACCTTGGTGGTCGCTCGCACCGTGCCCGCCGGCTGACCCCTCGGGGACGACCCCGACCTTCACTCGGTGTCGACTCCCCCCGCCTGGGGTGGCATGCCCGTGAGTTCCCGCCAGTCGCGGGTCAACAGCTCGATCACCTGGCCGTCGGGGTCCCGCACGAGGCTGGCGAACTCGAACTCGAACTCGATGGTGCCCCCGAACTCCGGCGCCCGGCGCGCCACCTCCAGCGGGTCGTCCACCGAGAGGGAGAGGTGGGTCAGGCCGGGTTCGTTGAAGACCCGCTGTCGGGCCGTCGGGTTCCCGGGGCGGTCGAAGTGCAGCAGCTCCAGCGTGAAGCCGCCCAGCCGCAGGTAGACGGCCTCCAGGCCCACCGGCGGTTCGACGCTCAGCAGGTCGGCGGCGGCCTCGTCGGGGATCGTCCTGCGGTGCACCTCGGTGAACCCCAGCAGGCCCGTCCAGAAGCGCACTGCGGCATCGATGTCCGACACGCAGTGACCGACGTGGTTCACCGTGGCCAGGGTCGGCGGGTTCGTTCCCCGGTCGTCACCTGTGCTCATCGTGGGCCTTCCTCCGGTCCCCCGAGTCCGGCCCGGTCACCGCAGGGAACGTCAGCGGGAAGTGCTCGATGCTGCGGATCGCGGGGGTGTAGACGAGGGTGTGGCCCTCGGCCACGGCGTAGTCGGGGATGCGCCGGTGCCACTCCCGCAGCGCCACCCGCAGCTCGAGGCGGGCGAGGTGGGAGCCGAGGCAGCGGTGGATGCCGCCGCCGAAGGCGAGGTGCCGGTTCACCTCACGGTCGAAGCGAACCACCTCCGCGTCGCCGAACTCCGCCTCGTCGGTGTTGGCCGACCCGAGCATGACCATCACGAGGTCGCCGGTCTGGACGGGGCACCCGCCGAGCTCGGTGTCCTGGGTGGCGGCCCGGGCGACGCCCATCACCGGGGTCTCCCAGCGCAGGAGCTCCTCGATGGCGTGGGGGATGAGCTCGGGGTCCTCCACGATTCGGCGGCGCTGCTCAGGATGCCGGGCGAGGTAGGCGAAGATGCAGTCCAGGCTGGCGGTGACGGTGTCGAGCCCGGCGATGAGGAACAGGAAGCAGATGTCGAGGATGTCCTCCCGGCTGAGCCGGTGCCCGTCGATCTCCGCGTCGAGGAAGCGGCTGAGCAGGTCGTCCCGGCGCTGCGCCTCACGCTGGTCGAGGACCGCCTCGAAGTAGTCGTAGATCGAGTCGGCGGTGGCCTGCTGATGGGCCTGCATCTCCTCGCTGCCCCAGGGAGTGCCGGTGACGTGGTCGGGGCGGATGATGCCGTCCTTCATGGCGAGGAAGGTGGGCAGCTCCTCCAGCGGGAGCCCGAGCAGGGTGAGGAAGACCTGGCTGGGGTAGGGGACGGAGAACTCGGCGGCGAAGTCCACCTCGCCGCGGCCGGCGAAGCCGTCGATGAGGTCGTCGACCAGTCGGGTGAGCGGCTCCTCCATGGGGGCGACCTTGCGGGGGGCGAAGATGGGGTCCAGCAGCCGGCGGAACTTGATGTGCTCGGGTGGGTCGATCTGGAGGGGGATCATCGGCCGTCGGTTCTTGAGGTCGACCGCGGACATGTCGGAGG
>CAYQQQ010000025.1:0-63305 GCA_964420125.1 uncultured Microthrixaceae bacterium | reverse complement strand
GGCAGCCAGATGATCGGGTTCGTCGAAGCACTCCGTGGGCGGTGGGAGGCGAGGATCAACGTCGACACCTCGATGTTCGATCTCATCTTCACGGCGCGGGGAGTTGACAAGCATACGATGGTGCGGGTCGAAGGACGCCCGCCGACCGGGGCCGATCTGCTCTTCGTCGTGTCACTTCTGGAAGACCGGCCTCGCCAGGGCCTCGACGAGCGAGGTGGCCAGCTCGAGATCGCGGGCGACATCTGCCGTCCGGAGAACGCAGTGAACGTCGTCGATTCGTTCCTCACCCAGATCGTCTCGGGTTGACGCCGTCAGCGCTGACCGGGCGATACGTTGGGCATTCCCCCAGTCGCTTCGGTGGCTGGGTGCGAGGTCCGCTTCGGCGGGCCTCTGCGTTTGAAGAGAAGGATGCCCTACGTGCCAGCAGGCCGTTGAGCGAGCACGGCGACCACGCGACTCGATGCTGCGACCCATGCCTCGGCGTCGGGAGAGACCTGTTGCCGAAGGACAAGACCATGGAGATGTTGGAGTTCTACGACCTGACGGGGTCGTATCGGTCAGCGGCCGCGTTGGCGGGGGTTGATCATCAGACGGTGCGGGCTCGTGTCGCGGCTCGCGCGGCGGGGTTGGATCCGGCTGCTCATGTGCGATCTCCAAACTCGAACACGCTGACGACGTGCGGGTGTAGACGCTGCGCCAGTACCTCGAAGCCCTCGGCGCGCGGCTCGAGCTCGTCGCTGTCTTCGACGACGAGGAGCGCAGCGTCCCGGTCCATCTCGGCCGAGACACCGCGGCCTGAGCCCAGCGACAGTGCCTCTCGTCCGCGGCCTTGACCCGACGCGTTCGGTGTTCGCGCCTGTATCGCGGTGTCTGCCAGATCGTCCCAGGGAGCACGTTCACTGTTCACGTATACGTGGACAATGAACGTGCTGCTAGAGTCGGTCGTGTGACGCAGAGGACTCCCAGAGACGTGCTCGAGCGGTCAGCGATCGAAGCGGTCACCGCGGCGCTCGCCTCCGCTGGCATCCCAACGCTCGCCGCACACGGCGCCGCCGACCTCGAGATCCGCACGCCAGGAGGCGAAACCCTCGAACTGGAGGTGAAGGCCGCGAGCCGGGTCGACCCGATGCAGGCCCGCCGCTATGTCGAACAGACGGCGGGCTCCGGGCTGCTCATCGTGGTCGCGGACGAGCTCACCCACGCCGCGCAAGCCGAGCTTCGCGACGCCGGCGTCGGGTTCCTCGATCGGCGCGGCCACCTCTACCTGCGCGACGAGCTACTTCACCTCGACCTCGACGTCGAGCCGGACCCCCGGTCGCCCCAGACCCGCTCGACACGCGATCCGATACGCGGCAGCGCCGGCATCACCGTGGCCTCTGCGCTCCTGCTCTACGCGGGCGAGTCGATCGGTGTCCGGGAGCTCTCGCGCCGGACCGGCCTCCCGGTGAGCACCACCAGCAGAGCCCTGGCACCGATCCGAGAAGCAGCGCTCCTCGACGGCGATCGCGCGCTGATCCCCGAACTGTTCTGGGCGCTCGCCGAGGCATGGAACCCCGCACGAGTCGCACTGGCCGAGACCCCACCCGAAGGCACCGGCGTGCTCAGCGGAACGGTCGCCGCCGCCGAGCTCGGCGCGCCAGTCGCCATCGCCGCCGACAGCCCCCCAGATCTGTACGTCACCGACGCGACGGAGGTTCGCGCCCTCGAGCGACGATTCGGAACGACGTCGGGACCATCCCGACGGGCGAGTGTCGCCGTCGAACCGACGCCCCTCGTCACCGGCACCGCCGTCGACCAACGCGCCCACGTGTTGTTCGTGGCCCTCGACCTCGCCCAGGATCGGTCCCGCGGCCGCGAGATCCTCGATGCGTGGCAACCCACCGAGGCCCGCCGTGTCTGGTGAACCCGTCCTGCTCGCAGCCGGATCCGCGCCGCTGGCCACCGCCGCCGGCCACGCGTCACGCGCAGCCGGCGTACGCGCCGTCGTCATCGGCGGCCTCGGCGTGATCTGCCGGCTCCAACGCGCCCACCGCGCCACCGGCGACTCGACACCGCGACCGACGGACTCGACTCGCTGTCGCTCGTCGCCCGCATCCCCGGCGCCTCCCTCGACGGCAAGGACATCACCATCGACGGGGTCATCGTCCAAGTCATCGACACCTACGAACTCGACGACGGCGTCACCGACATCGAGCCCGAGACCAACCGGCTGTTCGTGGTCAGCCACCGCTTCGCGTATGAGACCGCCGAGCAGGTGCGGGTGATCGCAGGCGACAGCGTCGACGAGATCCTCGAGATCGCGACACCAGCCGCACTCCTCGCCACCAAGGCCCACGCCCTCGAAGACCGCCACGAACCCGCCAAGCGCGCATCGGACACCACCGACATCATCGGCCTCCTCGACACCGACCACGACCAGATCATCGAGGCGCTCCTCGCCGCACCGCACAACCTGGGCGCGCTGGTGGCCAGATCGATCCGCCGCACGCTCATCGACGACGCAGCGCGACGGGCTCGAGACCTCATCGCCTTCGGCGACCCCGACTGGGCGCTGCCCGCCGACCAGATCGCTGTGACTGCTCGACGGCTCTGCGACGAACTCGACTGACTCGTCGCTGCCCCGGGGTACACCTCGCTCGTCTCGAGCGTGGGCGAGCCAGCAGTCGACTCCACCCGTGCCATCGGGGGACTGCACGACCGGAGCCGAAGCTGTGGATGCCCTCGACCTCGTCGCCGACCTCAACAACCAAGACGACGACGGCCTCGGTGGTCCACCCTCGCCGACGCGGTGGCCCCCGAGCGCGTCCGACCCGGTGCCATGTTGCTCGCCAGAAACTCCCAGGCGCAGGCCGTCGTGCGGGTCGTCGAGGTCGACGACGACGGTCAGGTCCACTTCGCGATCGCGGCGAGGCTTCAGCTCCCAGCGAGTCCGGCTCAGCCGGCCAGGACAGGCTGTTCTGACCGTCCGCCCGTGCTCACGTCATGAGGGTGTCACAGCTGAGCTGAGTGGAACGATCGGCACTGTGACCCAGCGCCTTCCTCGCATCCGGCGGACGCCGATCCCGGTCGATGCGGTGATCGTGGTGCGCGGCGAGGAGCTCGCGGCGGATGACTCCGCGATCCAGGCCGTGCGGTTCCGTCGCCGTTTCCCCGACTGGGGTCGTTGGGGGCTCTCGGCCATGTACGCCGAGAGCGACGCAGATGTCGACGATCTCGCTGCCGGTCCGCTTCGACGGTTCCCGGTCCTCGGCCTCTACCGCGTCGCTGATCTGGAGGAGGCGGGCTTCGAGGTGGCGCCGACGTTCCGGACGCCGCACGTGACGATCGCGTTCACCGGCGAACTGGACGACGGGCTCGAGCGGCTGCGAACTGCCATTCACGAACGACGACCCAACCCGTACCATGAGAGGGTCCGGACGAGGAGGTGAACCCGTGACGACGACTGCAGAGATCGAGTTGCCGATCGACTTCAACACGATGGACGAGACCGGCCTGCCCTGGGCGTTCCTCGACGAGGCGACAGACCCGTCCCGGATCTTGCCCGGCGCTCACCTCGTTGCTGGATCCGGGACGGTGCGCGCGGTCGTCGTGGTGGTCGATGTGACTGATGACGGCATCGTGCACGTGTGTGACGTGCCCGGCTCGGTGGAGGACAATGCGCACCTTCTCGGCGACCGTTCGGTGTTCGCGCCTGCATCGCAGCGTCTGCCAGATCGTCTGCCAGAACCGGTGGAAGCGGGCGGCACGGGCAGGGACGAGCCGGCACCATCGGAGCCCGAAACCCATGGAACCACAAGGGGGAACGGCACCCGCCGGCACCGGCCGGAACGAGGCCAGTCGAACTCATAACCCGAAGGTCGCAGGTTCAAATCCTGCCCCCGCCAACAAGTGATGTCGCGGGACATCCCGGACGCCCGGACCTCAGGGTCCGGGCTTCTTGGTCTTCGGGATGCCGATGGGTTGGTAGTCGAGGGTGAGTGCTCGGTGGATGGTTCGCGGCGTGGCTCCGCGAGCGGGTCCACTTCCAACGGATCCTCCAACGGACGGTTCGCCACCGGCCGGTTGTCACGGGCCAGGCAGTGAACAGCAGGCCGGCTGAGCGCCTGCGTCCGCCGACGGAGCCCGCCGTGCACGATGCTCGGTCGGCATGGGTAACGTCGGTGCTTCCCGATCGAAGGACGACGATGAGCGACGGCACCGGCCAGCGACGCGAAGGGGGCGGTCAGAACTCGACCTCGCGTCGGGCGCCCCGCCAGGCCCGCGCCGCCGAGACCCGGCGCCGGCTGCTCGACGCCGGCTTCGAGGCGTTCGCCGCCAAGGGGCTCGACGGCGCCAACCTGGTGGAGGACGTGCTGGAGCCGGCGGGCGTCAGCATCGGCAGCTTCTACCACCAGTTCGCCGACAAGGCGGAGCTGCTCCGAGAGATCCTCGCGGAGGCCGCGGACCGTCGGCGCGCCTTCATCGTGAGGCTGAGCGAGCTCGACCCGGCCAGCGATCTCGACGCCACGGTGCGGCTCGTCGTCGAGCGGCTCTACGACAGCTTGGAGCAGGATGCCGTGGCCTGGCAGCTGCAACGCGTCTCCCGGGTCACCGGGGCGGACAGCGTGCACGGCCTCGGCCCCGCCGGGCGCGAGAACTGGACCGACGAGCTCGGCCAGCTGCTCGGCGCCTGGTTCGATCGGTCGCCGAGCGAGTTGAGGCGGGCGGGCGACCTGGTGGTCACCCTCGCCCGGGGGTTCATCTGGGACTTCTTGGACACCCCCGACGCGCAGCGACCACCGCGAGCGGAGCAGGTGGACACGTTCACCCGGTTCGTGGTGGGGGGGCTCACTGCGCTGCTGGGAGCGCCGAAGTCTCCGGCCCAGCCCTGAACCGAACGCCCGCTCGCGTCGAACGCCCGTTGACGTCAGCCTCTCAGCTATTAGAATCACGATTCTAAATAGAGCTTCGAGGGGGCCATGAAGACTCAGCACAGGGGAACTGCCGTCGTCGCGCTGCTGCTCGCCCTCACCGCCTGCGGCGGTGGTGGTGGGAGCAAGGAGGAGTCGTCCGCGCCGACGACGCTGAAGATCACCGACTCTCCCAACGTGACCACCGGCGACACGGAGGACACGCCCGGCGAGCCGGCCAGCGGATCGCTGCGCGTCGGCGTCGCCACCGACCTGCAGACCCTGGACCCGCACCGCGCCCAGCCGGCGCAGCTGCACTACCTGGACCTCGTCTACGACAGCCTCACCGGTGTCGCCGCCGACGGCACCGTGGTGCCGCGGCTGGCATCCGAGGTGACCTCCGAGGACCTCACCACCTGGAACGTCACCCTGGCCGACGGCGCCACCTTCGCCGACGGCAGTCCGGTGGACTCCGCCGCCGTCGTCTACTCGTTCGAGCGCGGCAAGAGCATCGCCGAGAGCCCCTCGGCTCCCTCCTTCGCGGAGATCGCGTCGGTCGAGGCCATCGACGACACCCACCTGACCATCACGCTCGAACGGCCCAACGTGGCCTTCGCCCGAGACATGGCAGGACTGCCGGGCATGATCGTCGACCCCGCATCGGAGGGCTCCGATCTCAGCCGTGACCCTGCCGGTGCCGGCCCCTATGAGTTCGACGGCGGAGGATCCATGGAGGGTGCTGAGTACCGGTACTCGCTGCGCGACGACTACTGGGGCGACGGGGTGGGCGTCACCGAGATCACCCTCGCCCTCATGGCCGACCCCACGGCGCGGGTCAACGCCCTCCAGTCGGGCGAGCTCGACATCGCCGCCGAGCTCGGGCCCGCCGACCAGTCGAAGCTGGGCGACGCCTACGAGCTCGTGATGGCACCGACGTCCGAGCCGGTGTTCCTGCAGGTCATCGACACCGATGGCACGGTGGTCCCCGCCCTCGGCGACCCGCAGGTGCGTCAGGCCATGTCGTACGCCATCGACCGCGAGGGCATCCGCGACGCCGTCTTCTTCGGCGGCGGCGTCGCCACCACCGCCTGGTTCCCGTCCGGCTCGCCCTACTACTCCGAATCGGTGGACGGCGTCGGCTACGACCCGGAGAAGGCCCGAGCCCTCCTGGAGGAGGCGGGATACGGGGACGGCTTCGAGTTCGACACCCCGACCGTCGAACCGCTGCGCACGGTCACCGAGGCCGTGGCAGCCTCGCTGGCCGAGATCGGCATCACGATGAACGTCGAGCTGCAGCAGCCGGGCACCCTCGGCGAGCAGATGCGCAACGGCGAGTGGCCGGCCGGCGTCACCATCACCCGCGGCCAGACCCCGCAGGCCTTCTACGCCGAGCGGTTCGGGCCCGGGGCCCCGTTCAACGCCTTCGACGCCGACCGCACGCCGGTGGTCGAGCTCGGTGAGCAGGCGCTGGCCGCCACCGACGTGTCCGCAGCGAACCAGCTGTGGGCCGAGACCTACGCCGAAGCCGTCGAGCAGGGCTACGTGATCGTCGTGGGGCACGTCACCTCGGGGTCCGGCATCGCCTCCGACGTGACCGGCGCCCAGGTGCCGTACGGGTCGCTGCTCCCCGACCTGCGAGCCGTGCGGGTCGACGGCTGACGTGTCGAACGAGGGACGCACCCCAGCGGGCCGACCCGCCACGGAGGGGCGATGCTGAGGTTCGTCGCCCGGCGCCTGCTGGTGATGGTCCCCCTGCTGGTCATCGCCACTGCGGCCGCGTTCTTCATGCTGCAGCTCTCCGACGTCGACCCGGCGGTGGTCAAGCTCGGTGACGCCGCCACCGAGGAGCAGTACGCCGCGGTGCGAGCCGAGCTCGGCACCGACCGGCCCGCCGTCGTGCAGTACCTCGACTGGCTGTCGAACGCGGTCCGGATGGACTTCGGCGAGTCCTGGCAGCGACCGGTGGCGGTCACCACCCTCATCGGCGAACGCCTTCCCGCCACCCTCTCGCTCACCTTCGGTGCCGTCCTGGTCACCATCCTCATCGGCCTGCCGCTGGGTACGGCTTCGGGGGTGCGGGCCGGGTCGGCCACCGACTCGGCCATCACCGCCGGCGCGTCGATCGGCCAGGCCGTCCCCGCCTTCTGGGCCGCGTTGCTCCTGGCCGCCTACGTGGCCGTGCCCTACGGGATCTTCCCGGCCACCGGGTTCGTCGGGCCCGCCACCTCAGTCACCGACTGGGTGCGCTCGATCACGTTGCCCGCCATCGCGCTCGGCATCGGCGGCGCCGCCGCCGTGGCCCGCCAGACCCGCGCCGCGGTGGCCGGCACCCTCCGCCAGCCCCACGTCCGCACCGCCGTCTCCAACGGGTACTCGCGCCGATCGGTGCTGCGCAGCGACGTGCTGCGCAACGCCGCCATCCCGGTGGTGACCGTGCTGGGCGTGCAGGTGTCGCTGCTGCTCGGCGGATCGCTCATCGTCGAGCAGGTGTTCGCCATCCCCGGGTTGGGCACGCTGGCGTTCTCGTCGATCCTCCAGAACGACCTGCCCGTGGTGCTCGGCATCGTGGCCGTCGCGGCGGTCATGGTGTCGGTCGTCCAGCTGCTGCTCGACGTCCTCTACGGGGTGCTCGATCCCCGGGTGAGGGTCCGGTGAAGGCGGGCGCGGCGCGGTGGCTCGTCGTCGGCACCGCGGCTGCCGTGCTGGCCCTCGTCCTCGTCGCTGCCCTGTTCGCCCCGTGGGTGGCCACCCACGACCCGCAGGCCTCGAACCTGGGCGACTCGCTGGCCGGCCCGAGCATGGATCACTGGTTCGGTGCCGACCAGCTCGGTCGCGACATCTACAGCCGCATCGTGTTCGGTGCCCGGGTGGCCCTGCTGGCCGCCGTCGAGGCGACCGTGGTGGCCGTGGTGGTGGGCATCCCGCTCGGGCTGTTCATCGGGTTCCGCGGCGGGCGGGTCGACCTGATCGCCATGCGGATCATCGACGGGATCTCCTCCATACCCGGCGTGGTGCTCGCCATCGCGCTCATCGCCGCGCTCGGCACCGGGCTGTCGCGCTCGATGCTGGCCGTCGGTCTGGTCTTCTCGATGGTGGTGGCCCGCATCGCCCGCGGCCAGGTGCTGGCCGAGCGCGAGCGCCAGTACGTGGACGGGGCCCGGGTGGTGGGGGTGAGGGGCACCCGGATGCTCTTCGGCCACATCCTGCCCAACGCCGCGCCGGCGCTGATCGTGCAGGCGACGATCGTGTTCTCCTCCGCCATCGCCATCGAGGCCGGCCTGTCGTTCATCGGTCTGGGGGTCCAGCCGCCCACCGCCAGCTGGGGCATCATGCTGTCCGACTCCCAGGACGTGCTCGCTGTCAGCGCCTGGCAGCCGATCCCGGCCGGCCTCGCCATCCTGCTCACCGTGCTGGCCATCAACGTGCTCGGCGACTTCCTCCAAGGGCTCGTCGTGGGGAACCAGCGGGCCGGTGACGGCACCGTCGTCGACCCGGCCCCCGTCGTCGCCGTGCCCGGTGCGGGCCCGGTCGCCGGTGACGCCACCCTCGTGGTCGAGGGGCTCGACATCACCTATCGGGGTCGCGGCGGGCGCGAGGTCCTCGCTGTGGCCGGCGTGTCGCTCCAGGTCGCCAAGGGCGAGGTGCTGGCGGTGGTGGGCGAGAGCGGCTGCGGGAAGAGCTCGCTGGGATTGGGGATCGCCGGTCTGCTCGCCCCTCCCGCCACCCTCCGGGCGCAGACCCTCCACCTCCGCGGCGGCGACGGCTCCTTCGACCTGACCGACCCCACCCAGCGGCGTTCGACCTGGCGCCGCCACGTCGCGGTGATCTTCCAGGAACCGTCGGCCAGCCTCAACCCGGTGCACAGCGTCGGTCGGCACCTCACCCGCGCGCTCCGCCACGCCGGGGTGGCGCCGGCCGACTGCGAGGCGCGCGCCCTCGAGCTGCTCGACCAGGTGCGCATCAACGATCCCGCGGAGGTGATGGGGCGCTATCCCCACCAGCTCTCGGGGGGCATGGCCCAGCGGGTCATGATCGCCCTCGCGCTCGCCCAGGATCCCGCCCTGCTGGTGGCCGACGAGCCGACCACCGCGCTCGACGTAACCGTGCAGGCCGAGATCCTCGCCCTCCTCGGCCAGCTGTGCGACGAGCTCGACCTCGCGATCCTGCTCATCACCCACGACCTCGGGGTGGTCGCCGAGCTGGCCGATCGCGTGGCCGTCATGTACGCCGGCCAGCTCGTCGAGGTCGGACCGGTGCGCGAGGTGCTGGCGGCTCCGCTGCACCCGTACACCGCAGCCCTCGCGGCGGCGGTGCCACGCAACGAGGCGGGCAGCGGCATCCCCGAACCCCTCGAAGGTTCGGTGCCCGAACCGGGCAGCTGGCCGCTCGGGTGCCACTTCGCCGATCGCTGCCCGGTCGTGCAGGACCGCTGCCGAACCGGGCCGATCGTGCCCGTCGAGGTGCGCGACCGTTGCGTCGCCTGCGTGCGCACCGCCGAGCTCGAGCTCGTCGGCGTCGCGCCGAGGGCGGAGTCGTGACCGCGGAGGCGACCGGAGCGCTGGTTCGCCTGTCGGGGGTCACCGTGGTGTTCCGCGACGCGCGGATCGTGGGCGCCTCAGGCGAGCTGACCGCCGTGGCGGACGCCAGCGTCGACATCCACGCGGGCGAGATCCTGGGGCTCGTCGGCGAGTCCGGCTCGGGGAAGACGACGTTGGGTCGCGCCCTGCTCGGCCTGGTCCCCCTCGAACGTGGCACCGTCGAGGTCGGGGGCGTGGACCTCGCCTCGCTCGGCCGCCCGTTGCCCCTGTCGGCTCGCCGGCGCGTGCAGGCCGTGTTCCAGGATCCGCTGCAGGCGCTCAACCCCCGTCACCGCGTCGAGCGCCTCGTGGGCGAGCCCCTCCGACTGCACACCGATCTCTCCGGCCAGGCGCTGCACGACCGCGTGGTCGAGCTGCTCCAGCAGGTCGGTCTGTCCAGCTCGCACCTGCGCCGGCGCACCGACGAGCTGTCGGGCGGCCAGCGCCAGCGGGTGGCCATCGCCCGCGCGCTGGCGGTCGACCCCGAGGTGCTGGTGCTGGACGAGGCGGTGAGCGCGCTCGACGTCACCACCGGCGCCCAGATCCTGAAGCTGCTGGAGCGGGTGCGGCCCGACCACGGCGCCACCCTGTTCATCTCCCACGACATCGCCCGGGTCCGCAGCGTCT
This sequence comes from uncultured Microthrixaceae bacterium, assembly GCA_964420125.1. Classification (GTDB taxonomy): domain Bacteria; phylum Actinomycetota; class Acidimicrobiia; order Acidimicrobiales; family Microtrichaceae; genus CAYQQQ01. Next base: position 53,212 of record CAYQQQ010000025.1, on the reverse strand, counting down.
GCGACCGGGTGGCGGTGATGTACCGGGGCCGCATCGTGGAGGTGGGCACCGCCGATCAGATCTGCGGCGATCCCCGCCACCCCTACACCCAGCTGCTGGTGGCGTCGGTCCCGGATCCCCACCCCCGGCGCGTCGGTGGGCGACGCCCGCTCGCGCCCCGCGATCTCAGCACCGTCGCCGTCTCGGTCGAGGGCTGCCCGTTCGCACCTCGCTGCACCCACGCCGACGAGCGCTGCGCCGCCTTCCCGCACCCGCTCGAGATCGCCGATCGCACCGTCTGCTGCCACCACGTCGCCGACCTCCAACCCGCCTGCTGAACATCGAGGAGCCCCCATGAGCAACGACAGCAACGAGGTCCTCACCGACCTGGACCGCTCGGACGACGCGCTGGCCGGCTCGAACCAGCTGGTGGACCTCGGCCCCGGCATCTTCGGTCAGGAGCAGGCGGGATGGTTGGTGACGATCGAGACGAGCGACGGACTGGTGCAGATCGACACCGGCGACCAGGCGCCCGCCTCGTTGGCCGCCATCCGCAGCCGCACCGACGCGCCGTTCACCGACATCGTCTTCAGCCACGGCCACCAGCGCTACAACCTGGCGTGCCGGGACTGGGTGGTGGACTGCGTGAGCTCCAGCGGGCGGGTGCCCAGGGTGATCGCGCACGAGAACGTGCCCCGGCGCCAGCGTCGCTACCAGGAGTCCACCGGGCTTCAGAACCGCCTGCTCGAGCGACAGTTCCGCTATCCGGCGGGCTCGCTCGACGGCCGCCGGTTCCCGTTCACGACGCCCACCCACACCTTCCGGGACTCCTTCACCATCCAGAGCACCGGTCGCACCGTCGAGGTGCTCCACGCGCCGTCGGAGACCGACGACGCCGTGGCCGTGTGGGTGCCGGAGGACCGGGTGCTCTACGGCGGCCCGGCCTGCATCCCGTTCTTCCCCAACGTCGGCAGCCCCCAGCGCACGGTGCGCGATCCGCTGCGATGGGCCGACACGCTCGACCGCCTCGCCGCGCTGCCCTCGGAGACCCTGATCCGCGAGTTCGGGCCCCCCGTCGAGGGGTCCGGCGCCATCGCCGACTACCTGGCGTCGACCGCCGTCGCGCTGCGCTGGTGCCACGACACGGTGGTCGAGCTGATGAACCAGGGCCACAACGCGGCCGAGATCGTGAACATGGTCGAGTTCCCAGAGGAGGTGTTCGGCAAGCCGTGGCTGATGGAGGGCTACACCTCGCTCGAGCACGTGCTGCGCGACGTGTACCGCACGCAGTTCGGATGGTGGGAGGACCTCAACCCGACCTCCCTGCACCCCGCCCATCCCGCCGAGGTGGCCCGCGAGGTGCGCGCCGCCATCAGCGATCCCGAGGCCGTGCTGGCGCGCGTGCGCGCCCTGGCCGCCGAGGGGCAGGTGCACCTCGCCCTGCACGTGGTGGACCTGCTGGCGCTGGGCGACGGCGACGAGCCCGTGGTGGTCGAAGCCCGCCGCCTGAAGGCCGAGCTGTGTCGTGCCGCCGCGATGGCGAACGCGTCCTACGTCACCCAGAGCCTGTACCTCCACGGCGCCGACGAGCTGGAGCGGGCCGGCGCGGAGGTCGACGCGTGAGCGCGGCGACGGCGGTGCACTTCCGCACCTGCCCCTTGTGCGAGGCCACCTGCGGCCTGGCCGTGGAGGTGTCCGACGGCGCGGTGGTCCGCATCCGCGGCGACCGGGACGACGTCTTCTCCCACGGCTACCTGTGCCCCAAGGGCTCCTCGCTGAAGTGGCTGCACGAGGACCCCGACCGGGTGCGGACTCCGCTGGTCAAGGTGGACGGTGAGCTCCGGCCCACCACCTGGGAGGCCGCCTTCGCGCTCATCGACGAGCGGCTGCGTCCGCTGGTGGTCGACCACGGTCCCGACGCCGTCGCGCTGTACAGCGGCAACCCGTGGTCGCACAACTACGAGACCATCATCTACACGACGATGCTCTACCGCGCCGTCGGCCGGAACCGCTTCGCCGCCGCCAGCGTCGACCAGCGGCCCCGCGAGATCGTCTCGAGCGTGCACTTCGGGGTGCGCACCGCCTTCCCCGTGCCCGACATCGACCGCACCGACCTGCTGGTGCTGCTGGGTACGGACCCGCTCGAGTCGAACGGCAGCCTGGCCACCGCGCCGGACTGGCCGGGGCGCCTCGCCGCCCTGCGGGCCCGCGGCGGCCGGCTGATCGTGATCGACCCCCGCCGGTCCACGACCGCCGAGGTGGCCGACGAGCACCTGGCGATCGTGCCCGGCACCGACGCCGCGCTCCTCGCTGGCCTGGCCAACGTGCTGTTCGCCGAGGGGCTGGTCGACCCCGGCCCTGCGGGTGAGCACGTCGACGGCCTCGCCGAGGTGGCGGCCGCCGTCGCCCCGTTCACCCCCGAGGTGGTGGGACCGTGGTGCGGCATGCCGGCGGAGCGGATCCACAACCTGGCGCGTGAGCTGGCCGCCGCGCCCACCGCGGTGGTGCACGGCCGCCTCGGCACCTGCCTCCAGGACCTGGCCACCTGCACCGCCTGGCTGCTCGACGTGGTCAACGTCGCCACCGGCAACCTCGATCGGCCCGGCGGGGCCATGTTCTCGCGGGCGGCGGCCCTGGGCCTCAACACCTCCGGCCGGCCCGGCGTTGGCCCGGGCAGCGACTACGGCCAGGTGCGCAGCCGGGTGCGGGGGCTGCCGGGTGCGTTCGGGCAGCTGCCCTCGGTGTGCCTGGCCGAGGAGATCGAGACCCCCGGGGAGGGACAGGTGCGCGGCCTCGTCACGATCGCCGGCAACCCCGTGCTGTCGGTGCCCGACGGCGATCGCCTGGCCCGGGCGCTCGACTCGCTGGAGCTCATGGTCTCGGTCGACCTGTACGTCAACGAGACCACCCGCCACGCGGATGTGATCCTGCCCGCCCCGATGGCGCTGCAGCGCAGCCACTACGACGTCGCCTACTACCAGTTCTCGCTGCGCAACGTCGCCAACCACTCGGCGCCGGTGCTGCCCCTCGGTCCGGACGAGCGGCCCGAGTGGCGCACCCTGCTGGCGCTGACCGGCATCCTCGAAGGCACAGGCCCGGACGTCGACGTCGACGCCATGGACGACGCCCTGGCGTCGCTGTTCGTGCAGATGGCCGTCGGCGACGAGTTCGGGTCCGTGCACGGGCGCGACCCCGCCGAGCTGGCCGCCGCCCTCGAGCCGCTCCGGGGACCGGAGCGCATCTTGGACCTCGCGCTGCGGACCGGCCCCTACGGCGATGGCTTCGGCACCGACCCCGACGGCCTGAGCCTGAGCGAGCTGCTCGGTCGACCCCACGGCGTGGACCTCGGCCCGTTGGAGCCGCGCCTGCCGGAGATGCTGCGCACCCCCACCGGCCGCATCGATCTCGCCACCCCGGCGTTCGTCGCCGACCTCGATCGCCTGTGGGCGCGCCTGGGCGACCCCGCGCCACCCCTGGTGCTGATCGGACGCCGCCAGCTGCGCTCCAACAACTCGTGGCAGCACAACACCCCCACCCTGGCCAAGGGCAAGCAGCGCTGCGTGCTCCTGGTGCATCCCGACGATGCCGCCGCCCGCGGCCTCGCCACCGGGACTATGGCCACCGTCACCTCGGCCGTGGGTGCCGTGACCGCGCCCGTCGAGGTCACCGACGCGGTGATGGTCGGCGTGGTCAGCCTCCCCCACGGCTGGGGGCACGACCTGCCGGGTGCCAGGCTGGCGGTGGCCGCCGAGCGCCCGGGCGTCAACGTCAACCTGCTGGCCGGCACCGACGCCGTCGACCCGCTGTCGGGCAACCCGCACCTCAACGGGGTGCCGGTCGAGCTCGCCGCTGCCGTGCCGATCGAGGAGGATCGACCGTGACCCTGCGCACCTACCCCGAGGGCCGACCCCACCCCGGCCCGATCGGCCGGGCGGTGGCGAGCTCCGAGCCGGCGTGGCCGGTGCCGCCGTCGCCGCCCGCGGGTGCGCCCAACGTGGTGGTGGTGCTGTTCGACGACCTCGGCTTCGCCCAGCTCGGCTGCTACGGCGGTCTGGGCGGGCGCATCCGCACGCCGAACATCGATCGACTGGCGGCCGAAGGGGTGCGGTACCAGAACTTCCACACCACCGCACTGTGCAGCCCCAGCCGCGCCGCCCTGCTGACCGGCCGCAACCACCACAGCGTCGGCGTCGCCACCATCACCGAACGGGCCACCGGCTTCCCCGGCTACAACGGGCGCATCCCCAAGGACACCGCCATGCTGCCGGCGGTGCTGGTCGACCACGGCTACGCCACGATGGCGCTGGGCAAGTGGCACCTGACCCCCGACGAGCACATCACCCCCGCCGGCCCCTTCGACCGCTTCCCCCTCGGGCAGGGCTTCGAGCGCTACTACGGGTTCATGGGCGGCGAGACCTCGCAGTGGGAGCCCGACCTGTGGGCCGACAACCACCGCGTGCAGGCGCCCGGTCGACCCGAGGACGGCTACCACCTCACCGACGACCTCGTCGACCACGCCATCGAGTGGATCGGCGCCCTGCAGGCGGTGGCGCCCAGCAAGCCGTTCTTCACCTACCTCGCCTTCGGTGCCACCCACTCGCCGCACCACGTGGCCAGCGAGCACGTGGAGCCCTACCGCGGCGCGTTCGACGACGGCTGGGACGTGGTGCGGGCGCAGACCCTCGAGACACAGATCGAGATGGGCATCGTGCCCCCCGGCACCGTGCTGCCTCCGCTCAACCCCGGGGTGCGGGCCTGGGACGAGCTGCCCGACGAGGAGCGTCGCCTCTACGCCCGCCAGATGGAGACCTACGCCGGGATGGTCACCCACACCGACGAGGCCATCGGGCGCCTCGTCGGTGAGCTGGAGCGCAGCGGCCTGCGCGACGACACCATCGTGATGGTGCTGAGCGACAACGGCGCCAGCGCCGAGGGGGCGGGCAGCGGGCGGGCCAACTCGTTCGGCTACGTGAACGGGGCGCCCGACTCGGTGCCGGAGATGCTCGAGCACCTCGACGACTGGGGATCGCCCCACACCCATCCGCACTACGCGTCGGGCTGGGCGATGGCCGGCAACACCCCGAACCGGATGTACAAGTCGTTCGTCCACGAGGGCGGCACCCGCGACCCGCTGATCGTGTCGTGGCCCGCGCAGATCACCGACCACGGCGCCGTGCGGACCCAGTTCCACCACGTCATCGACATCGTGCCCACCGTGCTGGAGGCCATCGGCGTGGACTGGCCCGACACCGTGCGCGGCCATCCCCAGCGCCCGATCGAGGGCACGAGCATGCGATACTCCTTCACCGACGGAGCGGCGCCGACCCGCAAGTCCAGGCAGTACTTCGAGATGTTCGCCCACCGGGCCATCTGGGCCGAGGGGTGGAAGGCCGTGGCCATGCACTGGTCGCAGGCCATCGGTCAGCGCCTCGGGCCTGTCGAGCACGAGCTGCACGACGGCGACCACGACGCCGACCGCTGGGAGCTGTACCGCATCGACGAGGACCCCTCGGAGATGCACGACCTCGCCGAGCAGGAGCCCGAGAAGCTCCGGGAGCTGGTGGAGCTGTGGTGGCAGGAGGCCGAGCGCTACCAGGTGCTGCCCCTCGACGACACCCTCCTGGAGCGTCTCCTGGCCGACAAGCCGCGCATCTTCGAGCAGCGCGACGTCTACCGCTACTCGGGCCGGGTGCGGCTGCCCCGCCAGGGTTCGCCCAGCTTGCGGGACTGCTCGTACGCCCTCAGCGCCGAGGTGGAGGTCGCCGAGGGCGACGAGGGGGTGATCGTGTCCTACGGCGGCGTCGACGGCGGGCTCAGCCTGTGCCTGCTCGACGGCCACCTGCACTACGTGAAGAACTTCCTCGGCCGAGACCACTACGTGGCCACGAGTGCCGAACCGGTGGTGCCGGGGCGTCGGGTGATCGACGTGCTCTTCGAGCGCACCGCCCCCAACGCCGGTGACGCGCGCCTCTTCGTGGACGGCGTGCTGCAGGCGTCCGTGGCCGTCGCCCGGATGAACGCGGTGGCGTTCTCGTCGAGCGAGGGGTTGGAGGTGGGAAGCGACACCGTCTCGCCGGTGTGGACCCGCTACCGGTCGCCGTTCGAGTTCACCGGCACCATCCGCCAGGTGGTCCTGTCGCTGCCCACGGGCGAGGCGCCGCTCACCCTGGAGACGGCCCGAGCCGAGCACACGATGGCCATGCAGCAGCAGTGAGCACCATGACCCAGTCGAGACACCTGATCCCGAGGGGCTGAGCGATGCGCGAGGAGTTCCGTGGCACCGTCGCCACCACCGCCGCCGAGTCCACCCCCTGGTGGGCGCCCCGTCCCACCGCACCCGAGGGTGCGCCCAACGTGGTCCTGGTGGTGCTCGACGACACCGGGTTCGCTCACCTCGGCTGCTACGGCTCTGACATCGACACGCCGCACATCGACCGGCTCGCGGCCGGCGGCCTGCGCTTCACGAACTTCCACACCACGGCGCTGTGCTCGCCGACGCGCGCCTCGCTGCTGTCGGGCCGCAACCACCACTCGGTGGGCATGCGCTTCCTCTCCAACGCCGACACCGGCTTCTCCAACTGCCGTGGGGCGATCAGCCCCCGCGCCGGCACCGTCGCCGAGGTCCTGCAGTCCAACGGCTACGCCACCTTCGCCCTCGGCAAGTGGCACCTGGCCAACATGGAGGACTGCAGCCCCAGCGGGCCCATGACCAACTGGCCCCTCGGGCGGGGGTTCGACCGCTACTACGGGTTCCTCGGGGGCGGCACCGACCAGTACTCGCCCGAGCTGGTGGTGGACAACCAGCTCGTGGAGCAGCCGTCCGATCCCGACTACCACCTCAGCACGGCGATGGTCGACCAGGCCATCTCGATGATCACCTCGCACCGGGCCACCTCCACCCGGCCGTTCTTCGCGTACCTCGCCTTCGGTGCCACCCACGCCCCCCACCAGGTGCCTCGGCCCTACATCGACAAGTACCGGGGTCGCTACGACCGCGGATGGGACGCGGTGCGGGCCGAGTGGTTTTCCCGCCAGCAGGAGCTCGGCGTGGTGCCCCCCACCGCCGAGCTGTCGCCGCGCAACTGGGACGTGCGGGCGTGGGACGACCTCTCGGGAGACGAGCAGCGGCTGTTCGCCCGGATGCAGGAGGTGTTCGCCGGCTTCCTCGACCACACCGACGACCAGATCGGGCGGCTGGTCGCCTTCCTCTCGGAGATCGGCGAGCTCGACGACACGCTCGTGGTGCTCGTGTCGGACAACGGGGCCAGCCAGGAGGGCGGCGACTCCGGCGTGGTGAACGAGCTGTCGCACTTCAACGGCATCCACGTGAGCGCGCAGGAGATGCTGGTGCACCTCGACGGGCTGGGCGGACCTCACCTGTTCAACAACTACCCCAAGGGGTGGGCGCAGGTGGGCAACTGCCCGATGCGCTTCTACAAGCAGAACACCTTCGAGGGCGGCATCCGCGACCCGATGATCGTGCACTGGCCCCGCCGCATCGGCTGCGGCGGCGAGATCCGCACCCAGTACCACCACGCCATCGACGTCATGCCCACCATCCTCGACGCGGTGGGCGTCGACCCGCCCGAGGTGCTCAGGGGCGAGCCGCAGATGCCGGTGGAGGGGACCTCCATGACCTACTGCTTCGACGATCCCGACGCGCCGGACCGCCGCACCACCCAGTACTACGAGATGCTCGGCCACCGGGCCATCTACCACGAGGGTTGGAAGGCGGTGACGCTGCACTTCCCGCGCACCCCCTACGACGAGGAGCGCTGGAACCTGTACCACGTGGCCGAGGACTTCGCCGAGGTCCACGACCTGGCCGACGAGCTGCCCGACAGGGTGGCCGAGCTGACGGCCCTCTGGTGGGAGGAGGCCGAGCGCTACGAGGTGCTGCCGCTCGACGACCGCACCATCGAGCTGTTCTCCGTGCGTCGCCCCGGGTCGGACCTGGCCCGCGACGAGCTCACGTTCCGCCTGGGCACCGCCCGGATCGACCGCTTCGGGATGCCCGACCTCCGCAACCGCACGTGGTCGATCACCGCCGTCTTCCCGCTCGACGCCGGCCCACTGCCCGAGGGGGTTCTGGTGGCCGGCGGCGACCGCACCAGCGGCTACTCGTTGTACCTGCAGGACGGAGCCGTCCACTTCGCCTTCAACTACCTGGGGGAGATCCGCACGGTCTCGGCGACCGTCGCTGGTACGGACCTCGCCGGCTCCTCGTTGGAGCTGACCGTCCGGTTCACCAAGACCGCTCCCTACGAGGGCACGGTCACCGTGGAGGTGGCCGGGGTGGCCGGGGGCACGGGGCCGATCCGCATGCTGCCGTTCCGCCAGACGATGTCGGGCCTGCACATCGGCTCCGACCCTGGTTCCACCGTCACCGACGCCTACACGGCGCCGTTCCGCTTCGGTGGCACCGGCCTGGTGGTCCGCTACCAGATGCTCGACGACCGCGACGACCTGCAGCGCGTCGCCGAGGTGGAGGCCCGCAACGCCCTGGCCGAGCAGTAGCCGAGGTGATGTGTAGAGTTGGTGTATGGGCCGGACCCGGACGAACATCGAGATCGACGACCACTACATCCAGGTGGTCATGGATCGGTTCGGCGTCCGCACCAAGACCGACGCGGTCGACCTGGCGCTCCGGCATCTGGCCGGTCAGCCGATGAGCCGTGAGGAGGCGCTGGCCATGCGCGGTCGCGGCTCCATCGGGGCGGTTCCCGCCGACCTCGGCCCTGACCACGCCCCATGATCCTCGTCGACACCTCGGCGTGGGTGGAGTTCGATCGGGGCACGGGCAGCCCGGTCGACGCCCGCCTGTCCCGACTGATCGCCACCACCGACGACGTGGCGGTGACCGAACCCGTGATCATGGAGGTCCTCGCCGGGGCTCGGGACGACCGGCGGGAAGGCGACCTGCGTCGGCTCATGGAACGGTTCCGCCTCATCCGGTTCGACGCCGCCGTCGACTTCGACGGGGCGACGAGGATCTACCGGACGTGCCGGCGCGCCGGGGTGACGCCGCGGGGCATGGTCGACTGCATGATCGCCGCGGTGGCATGGCGGAGCGGGGCCACCCTGCTGGCTGCCGATGCCGATCTCGAACGGGTCGCCGCGGTCATGGGGATCGAGCTCGACGAGCGCTGAGCCGCCGTCGAGGTCCACGTCGGACCGGTGATCACCTCGACGACCCGGGGCCCCGCTGATGGCCAGGTGCTGGATGCAGTCGCCCGCTGATCACTCCGGGAGGAGGCCCGCGAGCTCCCAGAGCTGCGTGGCCTCGGGGGTCATCAGGCCCAGCTCCTCGCACAGGGCGCGGATCTTGGACAGCGACGCGACCACCAGCTCGCGGTGCGCGGGGTTGTTCGTGAACGCCTCGTCGATCACCTCAGGTGGGATGCCGTAGGTCTCGATGATGTGCTGGGGTGGCTGCATCATCAGGCTCGACAGGACCGCCAGGATGCCGGGCACGGCCACGCTCATCTCGGCTCGCTTCTCCTCGCTGAGCCTGGGCACGTTCAGGCGGAGGTACGACCGGGCGAACGCGACGTGCCGGGCCTCTTCGACGATGTGGATCTGGGAGATGCGCTGGATCAAGGGGTGCCGGTCGGAGCGCTTCCGGTAGCCCTCACGCTGCACGTAGTCGATCGGGTCCTCGCCGCCGAGCGCGTAGATGAACAGCAGCTCGGGGAAGGTGGTGCCGTACTCCGCCACCGTGCTCGTGGCCTGGATGAACTCGGCGTCCACCACCGGGACGGGCAGGCCGGTCCGGTTCACGAACTCCTGGAACATGAGGGAGTGGTGCGCCTCTTCGATGACCTCGTGGTAGGCGAAGCGGTACTCCAAGGAGTTGTGCGGCTGAGCGGCGGCGAATCGGAGCAGACCGCGGCTGAGGACGCCCTCGAAGATCCGGCCGGTGTAGCAGAACCCGGCGGTCATGTTGAGGCCGATGCGGGAACGCACCTCGGCTGGCTGGGACTGGTACCACTGGGTCGCCCCCAGGGGATGGTCATCGGGGAGCTGCCAACGGGGGTCATCGGGGTCGACCTGCATCACGGGGTCGTCCCAGGCGATGTCGCGGTACGCCTCGTAGCGCCGCACCACCGACGCGGCGCAGAGGCGCTCCAGCAGTCGCTGGAAGTCCGCCTCCCTGTCGGATCCAAATTCGAGGGAGTCCTCGTCCGGTGGGACGAAGTCCGCTTCGAGCAGGGCTGTCTCCTTCGACGACATGTGCGTCCCCTTCCGCCGTGAGGCTGCTGCGCGGAACGACCGTAGCGGATCCGGCAGGTGCGATCCCGGGGCACCGGCGGGAACGACCTGTGAGCGGGCCAGCCGCCTGCCACCTGCGCGAGGCTGGGGCGATGTCCCCGAAGTTCGGTGTGGCCGCCTTCGTCCCCGAGGACGTCGACGACGCGCACCGACGCCACCCCGCCGTGGATCTCACGGAGTACGCGACGTCTCGCGGGTTGAGCGCGATGGGATCGGTCCACGTGGCTGCGGTCCGCTCGGTGCAGCCCGCCTTCCCCGACTACGTGTTCAACCTCGCTCGGGGTGTCCTGCCCGGTGGACGCTTCGGCGTCGTCGAGCACGACCTCTACGAGATCGCCACGCACCCCTCCAACGGCATCCAGTACGGCGGTGGGTTCTACGGCTCGAAGTACACCGCGAGGGGCTCGAGGGGTTTCCTGAACACGGTGCTGCCGGTCGAGCTGTCCCACGACGAGCCGACCGGCCCGTTCGAGGCGTCTGCCGTGTGGGTGCCCACCACCTCCGCCGCCGTCCGCGTGCCGGAGGCCGCCCTGTGCCCGCGCCTGGTCGTGCGGCGCTCGGATCGGATGGGCCCCGTCGGCAACACCGACCTGGACGACATCGGTCTGCCCGGGTGGCGGCTGGCCGGTCGCATCGTCCCCGACGACCTGCGCGCCTCGATCTTCGGAGGCCATCTCGGCGAGGTGCTCCGGTGGATGCCGTGGCCCTTCGTGGAGCTGGTCGTCGCCTACGGCACGCTCGGGGTGCGCTGCAACGGCTATCTGGCCACGGCCGACGCGCTCGACGCCCTGGCCGGAGCGGCATCGTCGATCGCCATCGGATTGAGCGACCTGTTCGCCACCTACCACGCGCACCGGCCCGTCGACACGGTCCTCGTACCTGCCCTGGGCGCCCCGCCGGAGTGGGCACCCTGGTACCCGCAGCCCGGGCCGCTGTGGGCGAACACGTTCCGCGTCGCGGCCGACAAGTACGGACTGATGCTCGAGGAGCCGACCGACCTGCACCGCGCGCTGCCTCGGTTCCCGATGCCCGGTGTGGTCCAGGGGATCCTGCGGGGCGTGCTGCCCGGTGCGGGCGTCGACGGCCGCCTGGTGTTCAACGCCCAGGGCGGCGCCACGGAGGGGTCGATGCGCGCGGGCGTGGTGATCGCCGCACCGCCGGGGGCGCGACCGACGCCGGTCGGTGGGGTCAAGGTCCCCGACACCCGTCTGTACGTCGAGCTCGTCGACGACCTGGCTGCCTGCTGGGACCTCTACCGCGCGGTCGAGGGCTTCGACGCCGGCGAGTTCTGCGCCGCCGCGCTCGGTGCCATCGGTTCCACGGTGGGGTGAGGAGATCGATGACGACGTCCGCCACAGGTCCGGGACCCACAGGGTTCGACCACCGGGTGGTCCTGGTCGGGCTCCACGGCGGCGTCTGGTGGGGCGAGCAGGCCGAAGCCGCGCTGCGGCAGGCCGACGTCCTGGTGGGATCGGCTGACCAGCGCGCCGATCTCCTGGCGGCCGGCTTGCAGGGCGAATGGGTCGAGATGTGGGGCAAGGACAGGCTCGACGAGATCGTCGAGCTCTGCGCGCAGCGTGCCGCAGCAGGGGCCAAGGTGTGCCTCCTCACCAGTGGCGACCCGGGCTTCTTCGGCCTCCTCGAGCAGATGGCCGAGCGGTTCGGCCGCGACGGCATCGTCGTGCACCCGGCGCCGACCTCGGTGGCGCTCGCCTTCGCCCGCATCGCCGTGCCGTGGGACGACGCGACCGTGGTGAACTGCCACACGCGATCTGCTGCGGAGGCGGCGAGCGTCGTCGCATCGCAGTCCAAGGTGGCGGTGCTCGCGTCTCGTCACCACCCACCCCAGGCGCTCGGCCGGGAGGTGATGGCTGCCGAGCCAGATCTCTGCAGGGAGGTCTGGGTGTGCACCCGCCTCGGAGAGCGGGGGGAGCGTGTCACCCTCACGGACCTCCACGGCCTCAGCGCCGGATCGTTCGACCACGTCTCGGTCGTGGTGTTCCTGGGGTCCGCAGCGCTGGCTGCGCCGACCGACCGCCCCGACCCTATGGTGGGCGGATCCGAGGGCGTGATCGTCCCAGAACGGGTGGAGGGAAGCCGTGACCCGTGACGTCTCCGTGGCCGACGACCTGCGGGTCGACGAGGACCGCTACCGCGACCGAACCGCGTTCGACTCGGTGGCATGGGGTTCGCACTGCGTCGACTGCTTCCCCTCCAACTGCCGCTATCGCGTGTACCTGCGCGACGGCAAGGTGCTGCGCGAGGAGATCGCCGGTCCCCATCCCGACCGCGTCGAACCGAACGGCGCGTTCCCCGACGTCTATCCGCAGGGGTGCAACAAGGGCGCGGCGTGGAGCAAGCAGCTCGATGCCGGCGACCGCCTCCTGCACCCGTTGCGTCGGGTGGGCGAGCGCGGGTCGGGTGCCTGGGAGCGCATCAGCTGGGACGAGGCCCTCGACGCCGTCGCAGATGGGCTGATCGACGCCATCGTGGAGCACGGGCCGTCCTCGATCCTGCGCGAGGGCACCCCCGAGATCGTGGGCAGCGTGGGCACCGAGCGCCTGATGGGCCTGATCGGCGCCACCACCACCGACCTGAACGCCTCGATCAGCGACTTCGCCCCCGGCATCCACCTGACGATGGGCAAGTCGTTCCTGTGGCCCGACGAGCCGTCCGCCTTCGAGTCGGAGCTGGTGCTGTTCTGGCACACCAACCCCGTGTACACCTACATGACCTTCTACCACTACTTCGTGGAGGCTCGGTACCGGGGCGCGGAGCTGGTGCTGATCAGCCCCGATGTGAGCCCGAGCCACACCCACGTGGACTACCACCTGCCGGTGACCCCGGGCAGCGACGCCGCGCTCACCCTCGCCATGTGCCAGGTGATCGTGGCCGAGGGCCTCCTCGACGAGGCCTTCGTGGCCTCCCAGACCGACCTGTCCCTGCTGGTGCGCACCGACACCCAGCGGTTCCTGCGTGCCGGCGACCTGGATCCCGCTGGTCGTGACGACCAGTTCTTCCACCTCGACGAGCGCGGCGCGGTCGTCGAGGCCGATCGGGCGACCCTGGTGCCCGAGGGCTACGTCCCGCGCCTCGACGGCGGGGCCGAGGTCGTCCTGGCCGACGGGACCGCCGTGGGGGTCCGCCCGCTCATGGCCCGTCTGCGCGAGCACCTCGACGCCTACCGTCCCGAGGACGTGGTGGAGGCCACCGGCATCGCCGCGGACACGATCCGGGACCTGGCCCGCAAGGTCGCCACCCGTCGCACGAAGATCTGGATGGGCATGTCGGCCAACAAGGCCTACCACTCGGACCTCTACCAGCGTTCGATGCTGCTGCTGCTGGCGTTGAGTGGCAACTGGGGCCGCCCGGGCACCGGCTACAACAACTGGGCCAGCGGTCAGATCGACGGCTGGTCGATCCAGGGAGCGAAGTCCCGTCCCGGGGTGGAGGGCGCCGAGGAGGTGCTGTCGCTGCTGGAGGGCGCCGAGGAGATGCTGCTGGCCTCGGACCCGGCGATGACTCCCGAGCAGGCGGCCTTCGACACCATGAAGCTCTCGGCGCGCATGGGCATGCCCCTGGCAGTCCCCCCGGCCTTCATCTGGTACTGGCACGCCGGGTTCCGCGAGCTGTGGAACCGGCCCGGCTACGGCGACCCGGCGATGCAGCGGACCTTCGACGAGTACCTGGCCGACGCCGTGGCGGAGGGGTGGTGGGACCACGCCGTCCCCAACGGAGCCGACTCACCGCCGAGGGTGCTCATCGAGTGCGGCGGCAACATCGTGCGACGGACGCGCGGCGGCCGCAACACCGTGCTCGAGCACCTGTGGCCGAAGCTCGACCTGGTGGTCACCATCGACGTGCGGATGTCGAGCACGGCGCTGTGGTCCGACATCGTGCTGCCCGCAGCCCAGCACTACGAGAAGGTCGGACTCGACATCCCCCTGTTCCACCTCACCATGACCGACGAGGCGGTCCCCCCGGCGGGCGAGTCCCGAGCGGAGTGGGAGATCTTCGCCGACCTGGCCCGGGCCCTGGCCCGGCGGGCCGATGCTCGCGGAGTGGAGTCGTTCACCCTCCCCACCGGCGTCGAACGGCGCTTCGCGGACCTGCCCGACCTGTTCACCATCGGGGGCGCCTTCGAGACCAACGAGCAGATCCACGACGAGATCGTCCGCGACACCGCCTACGCGGGCCTGGTCGAGCCCGACACCGACCTGAGCACCCTGCGCCGCAACGGCCAGGTCCGCTTCCGGCAGTGGGGCCGCACGTTCATGGGCAAGGCCCATGCCTGCGACTGGCCTGACGAGGACGAGATCGCCGTGCCGCTCGAGCACCACGTGCGCGACGGCCAGCCCTATCCCACCCTGACCCGCCGGGCCCAGTTCCTCATCGAGCATCCCTGGTTCGTCGAGGTGGGCGAGGACCTCCCCGTCCACAAGGACATGCCCACCATGGGCGGGAACCACACCCACATCCTGTCCTCGGGGCACAACCGCTGGTCGGTGCACGCCATGAACATGGGCAACCCCCTGCTGTTGGAGACCCATCGGGGTGAGCCGCACGTGGTCATCCATCCCACCGACGCCGCGGCGGCCGGCATCGAGGACCACCACCGCGTGAGGGTGGGCAACGACGTGGGTGCCTTCGTGGTGCGCGCCAAGCTCTCGCCGGCGCAGCGGCCCGGGTCGGTGACCGTCTACAACGGCTGGGATCCGCACATGTTCGCCGACTGGGGTGGCCCCAACGACGTGAGCCCGGGGATGGTCAAGCACCTGAACCTGGCCGCCGGCTACGGCCACGTCGACCACGCGCCGCTGGGCTGGCAGCCCGTGCCGGTCGATCGGGGTGTGAGGGTGAGCATCGAGCCGGTCCCGGACCCAGGCTGAACCCCGGCTCGGTTGCGGGTGCGCCGGCGTCCGTCACTCCGATGCGCTGCTGCTCGTGGTGCTGCCGCGCCGGTCGCCCTCGGAGATGACGACCTGGTTGCCCCCTGCACGCTTGGCGTCGTACATCGCGACGTCGGCTCCCCGCATGATCTCCTCCGGAGACGAGCCATCGGTGGAGGTCGCCGCGCCGATGCTCACCGTCGGGCGGATGTCGCGGCCGTCGACCGTCGTTCCCGCAGAGATGCCCTTCAGGATCCGCTCGGCGGTGACCCGTGCGTCGCGTGTGCCGGTGCTCTCCAGGATGACGGCGAACTCGTCGCCGCCCAGGCGGGCCACGGTGTCGCCGGTCCTGACGGCGCCGAGGAGCCGGTTGGCCATCAGGTTGAGCAGCTGGTCGCCGCCGGCATGGCCGAGGGTGTCGTTGAGCTCCTTGAACTTGTCGATGTCGCAGAACAGCACCGTCGTGGGAAGCTTCGTGCGAGCGGACTGCGCGAGGGCGTGCTCGATGCGATCCTCGAACAGGGTCCGGTTGGCGAGCCCGGTGAGCGGATCGTGCAGGGCGAGGTAGGACAGGTGCATCTCGAGCTGCTTGCGGCCCGTGATGTCCCGCCACACCCAGGCGCGCTCGCCGGTGCCCGCGTCGAGCAGCGAGCCATGGCCCTCCACGTGGTTGACGGCTCCGTCCGAACCCTCGACCTCGAGCTCGAGCGATCGGTTCCCCTCCCCGGAGCGGATCTGCGCGTCCAGCGAGGTCCACTCCGCCAGAGCGGCCCTCGGCAGCAGGTCGGACACGCGCTCCGTTGCGACGCTGGCGCCCAGCACGTTGCGGCCGAGCACGGAATCGCCCAGGATCGCCAGCCGGTCGTCCTCCGAGACGATGGTGAACAGATCCTGTGAACCCTGGACGAGCGCCTGGTACCGCCGGTCCAGCCGGGCGCGCTCCTCGGTGTTCCTCCGTTGCACCAGCATGACCGACAGCATCCACAGCACGAAGACCAGGGAGACGGCGGACAGGCCGCTCAACAGCAGTCCGGTGACCCTGACCCGCTTCAGCGCCGTGGAATAGCGCTCGTCCTGTCGATCCGCGGTGGAGGTCGCGTCGTCGATCACCTCCTGGATCGACGGACCGGCCACGGCGTGGTGGATCTCACCGGCCGCAAGAGGGTCGTTCGCCGCCAGGAGATCGAGCTCCTCTCCGACCGCCTCCTGGTAGGCGGAGAGGGAGCGCTGCATGTCGAGGCGCTCGGCCTCGCCCAGCCTGCTGGCAGCTTCGAGCAGCTGTGCCGACTCGTCGGTGAAGGAGGATCGCAGCCCACGCAGGTCGCCTTCCCCGCTGAGCGCCATGTGCTCGAGTCCTTCCATGGTCCGCGCCGAGATCAGCACCTCGTCGGCAGCTTCCGCCGCTTCCTTCGCCACCTCGCTCCGGGCGAGGAGCCAGTTCATCAGCAGCGCGTACGGCACGACCGAGATCACCACGAACGCGAGTGCACCCCCGAGCCTTGCCGGCGCGGACCATCGCTGGGGGGCGAGGGGCTCGCCGACGGGTTCCCGCATGCCCTCTCCTTCGGCGGCGACAGCCGATGCTCAAGGAAAGCCACCGGGCGGTGGGCTCGGATGTCGCCAGCCGGTCCCCGGTGCGCTCAGGTCCGGAGGTCTCGCCACCGCCACGACGCCCCGTCGACGAGCAGCTCGGGGTCGCCGGTCCAGAGGGTTCCCTCGGTGGCGACGGCGAGCGCCGCGGCGAACGCGTCGGCGTAGGCCATCGGGTGGTCGGCCTTGAGGCGCGCCGCGTCGAGGATGAGTCGCTCGTCAGGCATCCGAGCATCGATGACGCCACGCAGATCGCGGACCGTCTCGATCGCGACCTCCTCGCCGTGGAGTCGTCGAAGGACGTAGTGGACCTCACCGAGGTTGATCCATGACATCGCCGGCGTCTCCCGAGCGAGCAGCTCGGCGACCGCGCCAGCAGAAGGGTCCGCGTCCTCCAGGTAGCGGAGGACCGCCCACGAGTCGAGCACGACGGTCACCGGGTGGCCTCACGATCACGATCAGTGGCTCGTCCTCGCTCCAGCTCCCGAGTCAACGGCGAGTCGCGGAACCTTCCCCGCAGCGGCTGCCGGCGCTCGGCGGGACGGACGGCCACGTGGTCGTCGTGGAGCCAGAAGTCGACCTCGTCCCCCGGCTCGATGCCGAGCTGGTCACGCAGCTCCTTGGGGATGACCACTTGGCCCTTCGTGCCGATCCGGTGAGTCATACCGATCAGTATAACCAACCGTCGGCAGGTCAATCCTCGATCAGGTCCAGTCCTTGCTCCCGGAGCCGCTCCAGGTTGTCCAGCATCGCCTGGAGCACCTCGGGGGCGTGGCCCACCCACGACTCCACCTCGTCGAGCACCCGCAGGGGATGGCGGGAACGGTAGGACTGCGTGACGTTCCCGGGGAACCGCTTGTTCGTGACGTTGGGATCGTCCTCGAAGGGACCCAGGGGTTCCACCAGGTAGACGTGCCCCCGCTCGTCGCTCCCGGCGAGCGCGGTGGCCAGCTCCGCTCCCCACACGGCCGTCTCCACCAACGCTGCGAAGTAGATGTTGTTGGAGACCCGCCCCTCCTGGAAGTTCGAGCGACGGCCGGGGACGAGCAGGTCGCCGGGGTGGAAGGCGAACCTCGTTCCGTGGAAGAACGGGCCCGCGATGTGATCGCACCGCTCGAACGTCACCGGTGTGAGCTCGCTGGTCTCTTCCTCCACCCGTTCCTCCAGCTGGTCGCGGCGGCTCACAGCATCTGTGCGGTGATCAGCATGGCAGGACAGGGCGCCTCAGGTGTGGCCGGTGACGACGGGTGCCAGGAACTCCACGATCTGGTCTCGCTCGTCGGCCGGGTCGGGTTCCGGATCGGTGAGGAACGACACGATCACCCGCACGACCCAGCGTGCCCGACGCCGCACCGTCGGATCGGACACCTCGCCGAGCAGGTCGGCCGTCAGGGACTCGATGAGCTCCGAGGACTGCGCCAGGTGGGCTGTCGAACCGGCGTCGTCCGCGCCGAACCAGCCCGCCAGGACCGGGTCGTCGCGGACGAGTCGCAGCGACTCGATCACCCCCTCCACCACACGTAGGTGGGTTTGTCGGATCCCCCCGATCCGGCGCGCCACCTCCGCGGCGACGCGGGCCGTCTCACGGTGGACGAACGCGGTCCGCAGCGCATCCCGGCCGTCGAAGTAGCGGTAGAGGGTGGCGCGCGAGCACCCGGCGGCTTCGGCCACCTCGGCCATCCCGACCGCTGCCACTCCCCGCTGCGCGAACAGCGCTCCTGCCGCGTCGAGGATCTCCTCGATCGCCAGCGAGCTGCGCTCCTCGCGTAGCCAGCCCCTGCCGGTCATCGGCCACCGTCGGCCACGAAGGGCAGCGACTGGTAGCGGCGCACGTAGTGGCCCGGTGCGAACTCTCCCTGCTCGGCGTCGACGGCGAAGCGGGGGCATCGGGCCAGGAGCTCCTCGAGAGCGATCCGCGCCACCAGCCGAGCCGCGGCCGCGCCCAGGCAGTGGTGGGCCCCGTAGCCGAAGGTCATGATCTGGCGTGGCCGGCGATCGACCCTGAGCTCCTCGGCGTCGTCGCCGAACTCCAGGGGATCGCGGTTCGCCGATCCGTACAGCAGCAGCACCTTGCGGCCGGCAGGGATCTCGCGGTCGCGCACCTCCACGTCGCGCGTGGTCGTGCGCGCCAGGCCCTGGACCGGGCTGGTCAGGCGGAGCAGCTCCTCGACGGCATCCCCGAGGAGGGACGGATCGGCGAGCAGCAGCGCACGCTGGTCCGGCCGGGCGGTCAGGAGCTCCGCCGAGCCACCCAGCATCCCCGTGGTGGTGTCGTTGCCCCCGGCGACCATGGTGAAGGCGAACCCGAGGATCCTCAGCGCCGACACCCGGCCCTCCTCCGCGGCCACGAGCTCGCTGATGGTGTCGTCACCGGGATCGCTCCGGCGGCGCTCGATCAGCTGTCCGAAGTACTCGAGGAGCTCACCCACAGCGTCCGGCGCGCCGAGGGCGTCGCCCTCGGCGTTGGCGGCGACGATGGCGTCGGTCCACAGGTCGAAGCGACCGCGGTCCTCCTGCGGCACGCCGAGGTACCGGGCCACCACCATGCTCGGCAACGGCTTGAACAGCTCCGCCACGATGTCGCCGCTGCCGATGCTGCGGAGCCGTTCGATCCGATCCACGACGAAGGCGCGGACCTCCGGAGCGATGTCGGCGACGCGCCGAGGGGTGAAGCCGCGGGCGACCAGACGTCGGAACGCCGTGTGCTCCGGTGGATCCAGCATCACCATGGGCGTGGCCTCCGCCAGGCCCACGGCGTCCAGCTCGCCGTAGGTGAACGTGAGGCCCTGCGCGGAGGAGAAGGTCGAGGCGTCGCGCGCCGCGGCGAACACGTCCGCGAACCTTGACAGCACCCAGTAGTCCCCGGCGTCCACGTGGTGGACGGGGTCGCGATCGCGAAGTGCCGCATACATGGGGTACGGGTTCCGCCACGTCGCACCGGAGCAGGGAAGGAAGCGGGGCCCCTGAGACATCGTAGTGGACATGTATCGATCATGACACATCAGTGCGTCAGCGTCTCGTGGCGACGGTGCCCGTGTCGTGTCGAGATCGACGTCCGCGTCGCTCCGGCGTCGAGCACCCGCCGACCCCTCTGGCGCGGCCAGTGTTCATCTGCAGGCCAGGCTGCGGTCGTGTGACGTGGGTAGGTTCGGACCGCTCACCTGCCCGGGAGGACTGTCGCATGCAACGGACGTGGCTCGCAGCGATCGTGTCGGCGACGTTGCTCCTGACGAGTGCGTGCTCCTCGGGCGGGTCGGACGATGAGTCCGGCGACGCCGACGCCCTCGGAGCATCGGCGTCGGTGTCCACGGACGCCGACGCCACCGGTGAACGCGAGGAGAGCGACGGTACGGCACCGAGCACGGGCAACCCGTGCTCGGTGCTCCCCATCGATGCGGCACGCGAGCTGACAGGTGCGACCCTCCGGGAGGGCAACGTCGACGAGGTCAACTGCGTCTACTCCGGCGACAACGGTCAGGAGGTCGTGATCCAGCTCACGACCGACGGTGGTGCAGACGAGCTGGCGAGCCTGGTCGAGGCCTCGAACAAGGAGGTCGAGCTCTCGGGCATCGGCGCCGACCAGGCCTACCGAAACCAGGCGTCGATGTTGTGGATCCTCCAGGGTGACGTCCTCTACCAGGTGGACGTCCTGGTCGGTGGTGTCACCGACGCGCAGATGGAGGCGGTCGCCGCAGCGGTCGCCGCCAACACCGCGGCCTGATCTCGTCGAGGTCGACAGGTGTCGGTGAGGGAGCAGAGTGGCGCCGTTGCACTCGGCCTCGTGCAGTGCCGCGTACGCTGGTCCTCTGTGCGGTCGCCGCGCGATCCATCGTTCAGGTGAGGCGACACGGTCCACGATGCAACCGATCCACCCCTGCGATCCGGGATCCATCAGCGGTCCACCTCACGCGCCGTGACCGTCCCCGTGGTCGCAGCCTCGATCGACATCGACGCACCGATCGACGTCGTGTGGGGCGTGATGGTCGACTTCGACCGGTACGGCCAGTGGAACCCGTTCGTCGTCGGCATCGAGCTCCCCCATGAGGAGGAAGCGCACGTCGGCGACGACCTGCGTCTGCACGTCCGCTGGAGCGGTGGGCGAGGGTTCCACACGACCGAACGCATCACGCGCCTGGAGCCCCCCTCGGCCGATCAGGCGTTGCTCGAGTACGAGTTCGGCGGTCCGATCGCCGTCGTCGGCCTCGTTCGGGGCCGGCGAGCGCAGCGTCTCGAGCTCATCGACGGGGCCCGCACCCGCTACCAGACCGGCATCTCGTTCCGGGGCTTCGCAGCTCGACTCGTCCCGCGCACGCGCGTGCGCGACGGGTTCGAGCGCCACGCCACGGCCCTGAAGGAGCGGTCCGAGGCACTGAGCGGCTCCGTCGGATGAGCAGGTTGCCCGACCGAGGCGGCGAGGTTCACCATGGTCACTTCGCCGGGGGTCCCTCGTCTCCGCCTGACCCATCAGCGGTGTCCTCATCCACGTTGACGTCGATCACCCTCAGGCCGTTGGCCGTCGCCATCGCCACGGCGAAGCGCTGGGCCTTCTCGTAGACCGCCTCGTAGTAGTGCTGGGCGTTGCCGGAGAACTTGCCGAGTGGTGGGTCGCCCAGCGAGCGGACGAGTGCGGTGGGGTTCTGCGCAGGGCGGACCGAGCCCACGATGGCCTGCAGCTCTGCCTCCCCGGCCGGGTTCTCCCACAGCGGTCGCTTCGGATCGATCGCTGAACCGTCAGCGCGCTTCTTGCCCTGCTTCTTCGCTCGCTTCCGGCCGCCCCCGCCCTTCCCGGCTGCGGGAGCGCTCTTCTTCGGGCGCCGTGCCGGTTGGTTCCCGTTCACACCAGCTCCTCTGCCGTGTCCGCGCCGGCGGTGCCGTCGAGGGGGATGTAGTCGCTCAACACCGCATCCTCCCGGAGACCCAGCGCGCGTTGGATCTGCGCGGCATCGAGGTCCTCCAGCGAGCTCGACTTGGGCAGCACCAGGTCGGCGACGTGTCGCTTGCCCGCCACGATCTCCTCCACCCGCTCGTCGATCGTCCCCGGGCACTCCAGGCGGTGGAAGATCACCGTTCGCTCCTGGCCGAGTCGCCAGGCGCGGTCGCGCGCCTGGTCTTCGACGGCGGGGTTCCACCAGCGGTCGAAGAGCACGACGTGGTTCGCGGCGGTGAGGTTGAGCCCGGCTCCGCCGGCCTTCAACGACAGGACGAGCGCCGCGCCGCCGTCGGTGTCCTGGAACTCCTCGAGGATGCGATCACGCGCGGTGCGGGCCAGCCCGCCGTGGTACGCCGCGACAGGTGTGCCGGTCCGAGCGGTGAGGTGCTCGGCGAGCCGGACCGCCCAGGTCGCGTACTGGGTGAACACCACGACGCGCTCACCGGCGGTGAACACGTTGTCGATGATCTCCTCGAGCCGTTCGAGCTTGCCGGAGCGGCCGTCGAGCGGTTCGTCGTCACCGGTGAACGCCGCGGGGTGGTTGCAGATCTGCTTCAACTTGGTGATGGCGGCGAGCACCTTCCCCTTGTCGCCGCCCTCCGCGGAGCCCACGTTGCTGACGAGCTCGTCGAGCACGGCCTGGTAGAGGCCGATCTGCTCGACGGTCATGGTGCAGTGGTCGGTCTCGTCGATCCTCTCCGGCAGCTCCGCAGCGATCTCGGGTTCGGCCTTCGTGCGGCGGAACACGAGGATGCCGTTGAGCAGACGCAGCGCTGCTTCGCCGCTGCCGGCATGAGAGAGCTCCGAGACGAACTCGGCCCGATCGCCGACGAGGCCCGGGTTCACGTAGTCGAGGATGGCCCAGAGATCGCCGAGGGAGTTCTCCACCGGTGTGCCGGTCATGGTCAGCCGGAACGTCGAGGGCAGATCCCGCAGTGCTCTCGCCACGTTGCTCGCGGGGTTCTTGATGGCCTGTGCCTCGTCGAGCACGACCCGATGCCAGCGGATCTCGCAGAGCCCCTCGAGGTCCCGCAGGGCGGTGCCGTAGGTGGTGATCACGACGTCGGCCTCCGCCACCTCGTCGGCGATCTCGTCGGCCGTGGCACGGGTTGCCCCGTGGTGGACCGCCACGCGAAGCCCGGGTGCGAACTTGGCCGCCTCCGACGCCCAGTTGCCGACGACCGCCGGGGGAGCGATCACCAGCGTCGGCCCGGCTCCGGTGGTGGCGAGGACATGGGCGAGCACCGTCGGGGTCTTGCCCAGGCCCATGTCCAGGGCCAGGCAGCCCCCGAGGCCGGCCGAGTCGCAGA
This sequence comes from uncultured Microthrixaceae bacterium, assembly GCA_964420125.1. GTDB lineage: Bacteria > Actinomycetota > Acidimicrobiia > Acidimicrobiales > Microtrichaceae > CAYQQQ01. Next base: position 30,242 of record CAYQQQ010000025.1, on the reverse strand, counting down.
ACCCCAGCCAGGCGAGCGCGTCGCGCTGGTAGCTGCGGAGCCCGCCGGAGAACCCCTCGGGCTCCTCGGCCTGGGTTGCGGACACCTCATGGGCGGCGCGGACAAGGTTGGCGGCCCACCCGTTGGCGATCGACACACCGCCCTCGAGGGGAGAGCCGTGGAGGCCGACCGCCCATCGCAGCATCTCGCCACCGGTCATCTCGTCGGACGTGTCGCTCAGCGCCTCGGCCGCCGCAGCCAGGTCTGCTCCGTCGATGCGCACCCAACGACCGTTGCTCTCGACCAACGGCGCTGCCTGCTTGGCCAGCTCGGCGATCTCCTCGGCACTCAGCTCGACCTCGTCGAAGAGCACCGACCAGCGCACGTGCACCAGCTCTGCGGCGCTCGTCGCGCTGCCCCCGTCGAGTGCCGTGAGACGGAGGCTCGGCCGGGGTGCCCGCCCGGATCTGGGGAACTCGACCTCGAACCCGGCGTCGAGCAGGTTCCCCGCGCCGACCGTCATGATCTCCCATGCCTCGTCCTCGGTCAGGATCGCCTCACCACGCCGCTCGGGCCCGGCCCGGGTCAGCTCCGGCACGAGCCGCTCGGCTCGCATCAGGTCGTCCACCATCCGTGCCTGGACCTGCTGCTTGCGGTGCGAGGCGATCGCCCGCTCGATCTGCTGGAGGACGTCGTCGGGATCGTGACCGAGCACCTTCAGGTGCCACGCCTGGCCCTCGCTCGGTGGCTCCAGGCGGATCACCAGCGGCCTGCGAGGTGGATCGGCGACCGGCTTCGCCCACTCGTCGAGGAAGCGGACCAGTGCCCGGCCGAGGTCGACCGGTGCGCGGAACGACGAGCCGTCGAGGCGGCCGAGGTACACCTCGGCCAGATCCGTCGACGACCTCGGACGGGGCGGGGGGGCCGGGGCCTCGATCTGGCGAGCTGCCTGCACGCAGACGGCGTTCACCGCGGCGACCAGCGCCGAGCGGGTGGCCGACGGCGCGTCGAGCGTCGGGTTGGCCAGGAACACCGTGGCGGGGGCGGCCTTGGCGAACACCTCGAGCGTGTGGTCGTCGACCAGCACCGGGTGCCAGCGTACGGCGAACGTCCCGGTGCCCTCGGTTCGGTGTCGGTGTCGCAGCAGCGGCACCATCGACCCGCGGGCCACGAGTCCCACACCGAAGAGGCCGAGCTGCGCCAACCACCGGGCGCTGGCGCCGAGGCGCTCGTCGTTGGCGTGACCCAGGAACCAGCCGATCACGTCCTCGATCGCAGCCGACACGGCGACGGCCGTGCGCCCGTCGGGCAGCTTCACCGGCTCGTGGTCGCTCCAGACCTCGGTCGGTGCGCCGAGCTCCTCCAGCACCGACTGCAGCTCCGTTCGGTCGCTCAGCACCTCGTCGGAGCCGCCGAACCACACGACGACCCGACTGGGCGACCACGAGGCCTGCAGGCCAGCCGCCACGTGCTCCGCGGCGTCGACAGCGCTGTCGGGCTGCGCAGGTGTGCGGCCTTCCCGGTGGTCCAATCGGTCGAGCGCGGCATCGATCTCGTCGCAGATCGACTCGAAGTCCATGACCACCTGAGCCCGCTCGGGTCCCTGGATGCGCGTCGCCCGATCCAGCGCGTCCTCGGCCTCGTCGAGGCGTCGGTAGAGCGTGCTGCGCCAGCGTCGGGCTTCTGCGAACAGCGCCGCGACGTCCTCGGCGCTGGCCCGACCCTCGATCTCGGCATCGACGAGCGCGTCGAACGGACCGTCGGGCAGTCGCTCGTCAACAGGTGGCATCTGGCTCCACATCTCGGACGGACACGCCGCCGGCCGCTTCCTCGACCCGTGCAGGCGTCGAGCTCACGGCCGTCGAAGGATGGCCACTCCCGACGACGGCAACCGCCATCCCGGCACAAGGCCGCCCGATCCGCTCGGGATCTCGCTCCGGGGCTTGCGCCACCCTTCGAGGTGCATCATAGGCCGTGGATCCGCGATGGACGCCTTCGGCGGGACCGCATGGGTCGGATGAGGCTCGAGGCCGGTCGGGCAGAGGTCACACCGGCGGAGCCGTCCAGGCCCTGTTCCTGAGGAGTCGGAGCCCGTTGAGGCCGACGACGACGGTGGAACCCTCGTGGCCGAGGACGCCGAGTGGGAGCGGCAGGTGGCCGGCGAAGTCGATGGCGACGAGCACGACGATCATGGACCCCGCGAACGCGAGGTTCTGGGCGACGATGCGTCGGGTCCGGCGGGAGAGGTCGATGACCGCCGGAACGGTGTCGAGCTCGTCGCGGACCACGACGACGTCTGCGGTCTCGAGCGCGAGGTCGGAGCCCGTGCGACCCATGGCGATGCCGGTGCCGGCAGCCGCGAGGGCAGGTGCGTCGTTGACGCCGTCACCGACGACGCTCACGTGGTGGTGGTGCTCTCCGAGCGCCCGCACGACATCCACCTTGTCGTGGGGGAGGAGCTCCGCGTGCACGACGTCGATGCCGACCTCCTGCGCCAGGCGGGCGCCAGCACCGGGGTTGTCGCCCGTGAGCAGGACGGGGGTCGTGCCGGTGAGGGCGCGCAGGCGGGCGACGGCGGCTCGGGCCGCGGGGCGGGCGTGGTCGTCGAGCTCGAGCACCCCGATGGGGGCGCCGTCGCTGGACACGACCACCGCGGTCGACCCGGCGGCGTGCACGGCTTCGACGATGCCGGAGGTCGACGACCCCGGCGCCTCCACGGCGATCCGCCGGCCGTCGACCACGGCGGTCACCCCGATGCCCGGAACGGCCCGGAACTCCGTGGCCGCAGGCACAGCCACGCCGCGTCGGCTCGCTGCGACGAGGATGGCCTCGGCGAGGGGGTGCTCGCTGTGGCGCTCGCACCCCGCGGCCAGGGAGAGCACCTCGTCGGCGTCGAGACCGGCGTCCTGGCGGGGATGCACGGCGACGAGCACGGGCCGTCCCTCGGTGAGCGTGCCCGTCTTGTCGAACGCCACCACGTCGGTGTGCCCGACCTGCTCCATCACCACGGCCGACTTGACGAGCACGCCGTGGCGGCCGGCGTTGGCGATGGCGGACAGCAGCGGCGGCATCGTGGCGAGCACGAGCGCGCACGGGGAGGCGACGATCATGAACGTCATGGCTCGCAGCAAGGTCGGCTGCAGCTCCGCCCCCAGCACCAGGGGGACGGCGACCAGGGCGAGGGTGGCGACCACGATGCCGATCGAGTAGCGCTGCTCGACCCGTTCGATGAACAGCTGCGTGTCGGCCTTGGTCGCAGATGCCTCCTCGACGAGCGCCACGATGCGTGCCACCACGCTGTCGGCAGCCGCGGCATCGACGTGGACCTCGATGGCGCCGGTTCCGTTGACGGTGCCGGCGAGCACGGCATCGCCCGGGTGCTTGGGCACCGGTAGGGGTTCGCCGGTCACCGAGGACTCGTCGATCTCGCTGGCGCCGGTGACGACGTGGCCGTCGCAGGCCACCCGTTCCCCGGGTCGGACCAGGATGATCTCACCGGGCGTCAGCGCTGCTGCGTCGACGACCTCCTCGGTGCCGTCGGCAAGGATCCGCGATGCCTGCTCCGGGGCGAGGTCGAGCAGCGAGCGCACCGAGTCACGGGTGCGCTTCGTGGCGACGGACTCCAGCGCACCGGAGGTCGCGAAGATCACGATCAGCAGCGCGCCGTCGAAGGCTTCGCCGATGACCACCGCGACCAGCGCAGCGACGATCATGAGCAGGTCCACATCCAGCGATCGCTCCCGCAGCGCCTCCAGCCCTGCGAGGGCGGGTTCCCAACCACCGGAGACGAGGCACAGGGCGAGCAGCGTCGATTCGAGCCAGCCCGGCCCACCCAGGAGGTGCACGACCACGGCGGACGCGAACGCTGCGGCGGAGACGAGCGCCCAGCGCAGCTCGGGCAGCGACAGGAACGACCCGGTCCTGCGGGCTCGTGCCCGCAGGGTCGAAGGAGAGGGGTCGAGCACGCTCGGTGCGACCGATGCCTCCGGAGCGCGGCCGGCTGGTGCGGTGGTCACCGGCGCGGTTCCAGTCCGGTGAGGTGGCGTGTGGGCCGCCCCGTCATGGGCGTCGAGGATACAGCTCACCTCTCAACTCCTGAAAGGTCGACATGATGCCAGCTCCGGCGTGAGGGTGCGTTCGACCGGACGAGTGGTCTGCCCAGGTCCCACGTCGTGGGCGGTCGCAGCGGTGCCGTCCGATCGCCGGTCGCCGATCTGCCTACGCTTTGGCGGTGCCGGCCACCAGATCCCAGGACGACTCGCCGCCCGTCGATCCAGCGGACGCCGGAGCGCTCCCCGCTCTGGCGGCCCTGCGCGCTCGACTGAGATCGATCCACACGGTGGCGGTGGCGGTGAGCGGCGGCGTCGACAGCATGACGCTGGCGCACGTCGCCGCCGGTGAGCTCGGCACGAAGGCCGAGGTGTTCCACGCAGTGTCGCCGGCCGTGCCCGCTGAGGCGACCGAGCGGGTCCGGCGGCACGCCGCGTCGAGCGGCTGGCGGCTCGTCGTGCTCGACGCCGGGGAGTTCGCCGACGAGCGCTACGTGGCCAACCCCCACGACCGGTGCTTCCACTGCAAGCAACACCTCTACGACGCCATCCGGGCGCGTACCGACGCGACCATCGTGTCGGGCACCAACGCAGACGACCTCGCGGAGTTCCGGCCCGGCCTCCGCGCCGCCGCTGCTGCCGGCGTCGGCCATCCGCTGCTCGAGAGCGGCATCGACAAGGCCGGTGTGCGGGCCATCGCCGCCCACCTCGGCCTGGCCGACCTCGCCGAGCTGCCGGCCGCGCCGTGCCTCTCGAGTCGCATCGAGACAGGTGTGCGGATCGCGCCCGCCCATCTCGACCTCGTCCACCGGGTGGAGACGCAGCTGGCGGGATTGGTCCTGTCGACCGTGCGCTGTCGCATCCGAGCCGAAGGCGTCGTGATCGAGCTCGACGAGCGCAGCCTGGATCGTCTCTCCGCCAGCCAGCGCGCCGAGGTGCGCGAGGCGGTGGAGGGCCTCACCCGGGCGGAGGGGATGGACCTCGTGGGCATCGAGCCCTACCGCAACGGAAGTGCCTTCGTGGAGGTCGGCGGTGGCTGAGGACGTGAACCTCGACCTCCGCCGCCGCGATCGGGTGGGGCTCGACGAGGCGGTGCTGTGCGAGGCGAAGTCGGTGGAGCAGATCGTGGCCATCTGCGAGGAAGCCGGCACCGGCAGGTTCCCCTTGCTGCTGACGCGGCTCGCCGAGGAGAAGGCGGCCATGCTCCCCGGCCATGTGCGCAGGAGCCTCGACTTCGATCCGGCGTCGCGAACGGCCTTCTACGGCGAGGTGGCTCCTGAGTCGACCTCGGCCGCGGCCACGGTGGCCGTCGTCACCGGCGGCACCAGCGACGCGCCGGTCGCTCGCGAGGCGATCCGCACGCTCACCTACTACGGCCATCCGTCCACCCACATCCCCGACGCCGGTGTGGCGGGGCTGTGGCGGCTGCTGAGCCGGGTCGACGACCTCGCCGGAGCGCGCGTGGTGATCGTCGTGGCCGGCATGGAAGGCGCCTTGGCCACCGTGGTGGCCGGTCTCGTCCCGGGGGCGGTCATCGCCGTGCCCACCTCGGTCGGCTACGGGGTGGCCGACGGGGGTAGGACGGCGCTGCACGCGGCGCTCACGAGCTGCGCCCCGGGGCTGGTGGCGGTCAACATCGACAACGGCTTCGGCGCCGCTTGCGCCGCCATCCGGATGCTCGGCGCGCACCCCGGTCGGAGCTGATGGTGCGGGCGCTGCATCTCAACCCCGCCTCCGGGGTGTCGGGCGACATGCTCCTCGCCGCCCTGGTCGGCCTGGGTGCGGATGGCGACGCGGTGCTCGCAGCGTGCCGCTCGCTGCCGGTGGAGGGCTGGTGCATCGACTTCGAGCAGGTGCACCGCGGCGGCTTGGCCGCCACGGCGGCCGTCGTGCGCGTCGACCCTTCGGTGCAGTCGCTTCGGCGCCCCGCCGACCTCCTCGCCATGCTCGGTGCGGCCGACCTTCCGGAGCGAACCGTCCAGGCCGCGACGCAGGTCATCACCTCCCTCGCGGAGGCCGAGGCCGCGGTGCACGGCTGCGATGTGGACGAGGTGCACCTCCACGAGGTCGGTGCGCTCGACACACTCCTCGATGTGGTCGGCGTGCTCACCGCGCTCGACACGCTGGAGGTCGACCTCGTGGTGTGCGCGCCGGTGGCGACCGGCACGGGTTCCCTCGACAGCGCGCACGGTGTGCTCCCCATCCCCGCCCCGGCGGTGCTTCGGCTCCTCGAGGGTCGACCGCTGGTGGGTACCGCCGTCAGCGCTGAGCTCGCCACCCCCACCGGTGCGGCGCTGCTGGCGACCATCGTCGACTCCTGGGGCCCGTTCCCGCCGATGACCGTGACGGCCAGCGGCCACGGCGCCGGCACCCGCGAGCTGCCCGGTCGGCCCAACGTGCTCCAGGCGTTCCTGGGTGATCTGCTCGACACGGACGACGGCGCCCCGACGCCGGAGATCGAGACCCTCGTCGAGCTGGCCACGAACCTCGACGACGTCACCGGGGAGGTGCTCGCCCACACCGTCGACGCCCTGCTCGCGGACGGTGCCCTCGATGCCTGGGTGTCGCCGATCGTCATGAAGAAGGGTCGCCCGGCGCACACCCTCCACGTGCTCGGTCGCCCGGCGGACCTGTCCGCGTTGGTGCAGCGCATCGTGACCGAGACCGGCAGCCTGGGCGTGCGCCACCGGAGCGTGCAGCGCCTGGCGATGCCCCGCTCGGAGACCACGGTGGAGCTCGACGGTGTCGGTGTGCGGGTGAAGGTCGGTCCCTACGGCGTCAAGGCGGAGCACGACGACCTCGCGACCGCAGCACGCCTGCTCGGCCGGCCTCTGGCGGAGCTGAAGCGCTCGGCCGAGGCTCTCGCGCAGCACCGGCCGCCGTCGACCCCCTGAGGCGCGCACCTGCGCGGACTGCTGCGTGCCCGGCGGAGTCAGCTCACCCGTTCGTAGGTGTAGACGATGCCGCCCCCGGACAGCGTGAGGGTGTCGTCGTCGACGCAGCTCAACAGCACCTCGCCGTAGCCCTGTCCGGCGAGGGCGATCGCCTGGACGTCGGCCGGGCCGAGCTCGAGGGCGAGCTCGCCCCGGTACTCCACCCGCCCCGTGCCTCCCAGCCCGGAGGGGTCGGCGTCCCGGATGGGCTCGTCGGCGATCCGCTCGCCGCCGGTGGGCACCCGGACCCTGCCGGTGGCGACACCGCTGGGATCCAGGAAGGAGCGAAGGTCCGGGTCGTCGGCATCGTGAGCCCAGACCGGCTCCATCGTGTCGAAGTCCTGGACCAGCGCGCCGGCCTCGTCCACGGTGAGGGTCGTGCCGGTGCCGCCGGACTCGACCACGAAGGGCAGCCCGCTCGGCAGGGTGGTGGTCTGCCAGGTGCCGATCGGGCACACCCCCTCGGTGCCGCACTCCTCCTCCAGCGAGGTGCCGGAGATCGTCAGGCTCGCCGGCCGGTCTGCCGCCCCGGCCGACACGAGCGTCTGGCGGCCCTCCAGGCGGGGGAACGTCTGGCCGGCTCGGGCGGTGCCCGGTGGGCAGGTGCACCGACCGTCAGGATCGGTGCACCACGTGGTGCCGGTCAGCTCGGTGACCGAGCGGTCCTGCTCTCCGATGCGGAGGTAGCCCTGGGTCGGCGGGGAGGCGTTGAACTTGGTGAGGCCGGCTTCCAGGGATGTGCTGCCCTGGGCGGTGGCATAGGCACCTGCGGTGAAGGCCTGGGAGGCACCATCGCCGAGTGGGGGGAAGCCGGGGCGCCGGGTGTTGTCGAGGCTCGGCAACCCGGGGCTCTGGACGGCCCAGCGCGGTCCGAGGGAGTCACGGCCGGCCTGGGTGGACGCCCACTCGGCCGCCAGGGACGCACCGGCGGTCCCACCGAGCGCGCCGGCGTAGCCGGCGTCGTTGGTGGTGGCCATGGCCAGCGAGGGGAGGCGGTCCCACAGCGGGCCGGTCTGCTTGGCGAGGTAGCCGAGCCAGCCCACGGCGTCGTAGGTGCGGCGGAACAGCGGTCGTGCCGGAGTCATGTAGTACTCACCGAGCCAGTCGCGCAGGACGGGATCGAGGGTGCCACCAACCTCGGCGATGACGACCGCCGCCGCCCACTCGGCGGTGCCTTCCTGGATCCATCCCAGCGCGGCGCTGAGCGGCGAGCCCCGCCAGTGCTGCTGGTAGCAGTGGAACAGCTCGTGGGCCAGCGTGTGGTGAGGTCCGGATGGTGCAGGGAACACCGAGGGCCAGACGGTGATCCGACAGCGGTCGGGTGTCACCAGCAGCGCGGCGGCGAGCGCCTGCTGCCCGTTGGGCCCTCGTGACACCCTGCGGCTGGTGACCACCTCGACGTTCGCACCCAGCGGACCGAGGTGCCGTTCGAGCGCCTCCTGGATGGGCTCGAGCGACGCCTGGTAGGCGGCCACCGTGTCCCGCCCTGCCATGGCCGAGCGTCCCCCGCCGTTGCCCGTGGTCGCGCCCTGCTCGGCCTTCTCCTGTTCGGCCTTCTCCTGTTCGGCCTTCTCCTGCTCGGGGACCTGCGAGGTCGTTCCGACCGTGGAGGTGGTGGTCGTCGCAGGGTCGGTCGGCGGTTCGAGCGGGGCCGGCTCCCAACCCGGCTCCAGCTCCAGGGCCTCGCGCACGGCGCTGCGCTGGTCGTCGGTGAGCTCCGACCAGCGGGACAGCACCGAGGCGATCGCCAGGTCACCGGGCTCGGGCGGTCCGGGATCTCCCGAAGGGACCGGGACTCCGGGCAGCTCCCCGAACTGGAGGGCGAACATCGACAACGCAGCATCGAGGGAGAGCCGGCCATCGGGCTCGACCTCAGCGGCCAATCGCTCGTACTCGTCGGAGGGCTCCCACGCCGCAGCGGTCTCGTCGACCGCCAGCGCGAAGGTGTCCTCGGTCGCACCGGGATCGCCCGCCGTGCCGGGATCCTCGGTGGAGTCGGTCGTCCCCTGCTCCTCGCCGCCGCACCCGGCCAGGAGCGCCACCACGGCGAGGAGGCCCAGCGTCATGCGGCGTCGCATCTCTTCCCATCGTTCGAACCGGACCGCAGTTGAGAGGTCCGTCCGCACGGCCGGCGAGCCAAGCCACCGCGGTTGCCCCCGGTAGGGTTGTCACCGAGCACGCGTCGCAAGGAACGGTGATGGCAGGCGGTCTGGTCGGATTGTTGGATGACGTGGCCGCGCTGGCCAAGTTGGCGGCGGCGTCGGTGGACGACGTGGGCGCGGCCGCCGGCCGGGCCAGCGTCAAAGCCGCCGGGGTGGTGGTGGACGACGCGGCGGTGACCCCCACCTACGTGCACGGGCTGACCGCGGACCGCGAGCTGCCCATCATCCGGCGCATCGCCATGGGCTCGCTGCGCAACAAGCTGCTGTTCATCCTGCCCGCGGCGCTGCTGCTCAGCTCTGTCGCGCCGACCGTGGTCGAGGTCATCTTGATGTTCGGGGGCAGCTTCCTGGCCTACGAGGGCGCCCACAAGGTGATCCACGCCCTGCGCCACGACGACCACGAGCACGACGTGCCGTCGGTGGAGGAAGGCCCCGACGCCGAGTCGAGGACCATCTCCGGGGCGATCCGCACCGACTTCATCCTCTCGGCGGAGATCATGGTGATCGCCCTGAAGGAGGTCATCGAGGAGCCGGTGGTGTCGCGGGGGATCATCCTGGCCGTGGTCGGGGTGGTCATCACGGTGGCCGTCTACGGGGTGGTGGCGCTCATCGTGAAGATGGACGACGTCGGCCTGAAGCTCGCCGAGCGGTCCTCCCCGCACTCCCAGCGGGTGGGTCGGCTGCTGGTGAACGGGATGCCCAAGGTGCTGGAGTGGCTGTCGGTGATCGGCACCGCCGCCATGTTGTGGGTGGGCGGCCACATCCTCCTGGTGGGCTTCGACGAGCTGGGCTGGACGGCGCCGTACCACCTCGTCCACGACCTCGAGCACCTCGTGGAAGACGTCCCCGCGGTTGGGGGACTGCTGGCGTGGATCATCAACACGCTCGCTTCGGCCATCGTGGGCTTCGCCGTCGGCGCGGTGGTGTTCGCCGTGGTGGGTCTGGTCCGGCGTCGAGATCGCTCGGGCGCCGAACCGCCGGCCGGCTGAGCCCGCTCGCGGCGCCGACACCCGGGCAGCGAGCGATCACCCTAGGTCTGCGGCGTCTCGCCCGGGTCCGTAGGGGAGGCACTGGGCCCGGCGTCTTCGCGCAGGACACGGCGACCGCGAAGGATCCGGTGCGACTGCGGCGATGACGTCTGCCCGTCGGCCGACCGGCCGCCTTCGCCTCGGGCGGTCAGCACTGCGGCCAGCGCGATGAGCAGGTAGCCGAACGCGGCGATCTGGGGGGCGACGAGGGCCACGGCGATCACGACCGCGTAGAAGGCGAAGCTGGGCGCCTTGCTCCTGGTGATCCGATCGATCTCGTCCTGATCCACGTCGTCGTGCACCAACGAGGGGCTTCGCGCCACAGTTCGCCACATCGCAGCGATGATCAGCGAGATGGTCAGGAGCACCGCGCCGTAGAAGACGACCGCGGCTCGCTCGGCCTCAGGCTCGTTGATGGCTTCAGCGACCAGCCGAGTGGGGAAGGGGAGGAAGCTCACCGCCATGAGCAGCAGCAGGTTGAGCTGCATCACCCGGCGGTTGACCAGGCGCAGCCGTTCGAACAGGGCGTGGTGGGAGAGCCAGATCCCTCCGATGGTGAGGAAGCTGGTGGCGTAGCCGAGGTAGGAGGGCCACTGCTCGGCGATGCCGAGCCACAGGTTGCCGAAGTCCTCTTCGGGGACGGACAGCTCGAGCACGAGCAGGGTGATGGCGATGGCGAACACACCATCGCTGAACGCCTCGGTCCGGGCGGTCGACCACAGTGCCTCACCGGCGGGCTCGGTTGACCCGGTGGGCTCGGGGGACGTCATCGACGGTGGTCCTCTTGTGGGGGTGGGATCCGGTGCTCCGGTGCCGGCGGTGGCGCCGCCGCGTGGTCGGACGGAACTGGCATCGGGAGGATCCTGTTCGGCACGAGAGCTGCCGTCAGAGGGTGAACGCTCGTATGCGATCGTCGAGCTCGACCGCCTCCGGGTTGGCGATGCGATGCGTCCACCACTCCCGAAGCGTGCCGGCATCGCCGTCGATGGCCATCGCTCCGGCGTCGACGGCTTGCTCGAGGACGGCGAAGCTCGTGTCGAGGATCAACTCGCGGGCGAGGGCGTAGTCGAGGCTGATGGTCACAGTGGCGGACGGATCATGCCCCGGCTCCCACCCCACGACCGGGCCGTGGGTCGAATGGAGCTCTCGAATCGGCTCGCCGAACGGCACCCCGACGATCGTGGCGTTGACCGCCGTTCCCGGCTCGTCGATCGGGTTGCCCGCGAGAGCCGCCTTCACCGCCCGCACCTGCTCGACCCAGTCATCGGAGAGGAACCGCGAGGGCTTCACCGGCTTGCGCCCGGCTCGACGGTGGTGGCGGTGACCGAAGGGCAGCCCGCGGAGAAGGCCGCGACCAGGTCGTTCCAGGCCACGTCCACAGCGTCGGTCGCCGCGCTCACCAGATCGCTGCGGTCGACCGGCAGAGAGGTCGAGGTCAGCGTCGTGCCGAGCTCGTCGAGCGCGGCGGTGAATGCGTCGACCTCGTCGCCGAGCTGGGCGCCGGCCGCAACCTGGAGCGCCTCGGCAGCCTGCTCGAGGTCGTCGAAGTACGTGCGGACGCTGTCGAGGCCGCCGTTGACGATGTCGATCTCCTCGTAGGCCTCGAACGCGGCGATGAGGTCCGACCATGCGTCGCAGTACTCCTGACTCGGCTTCTGCGCGGTGGTGCTGCCGGCAGCGTCCTCGTCGTCGCCACCGGAGCACCCGAGTGCGACGCTCGTGAGCAAGGCCAGGCAGGCCAACGTGGCGGCGACGCGCCGTCGAGGTGAGAGAGGGGTGAACACGAGAGGACCTCCTTGATCCGTCTTGGTCATGCCAACGGTCTGCGCAGTTCGGCGGGCAGCGACTCGACAGCTCTGGTGAGCGCCGTGAGGCGACGGCCCTGCTCGACCCCGAGCGCGTCGAGCGTCGCCCGGGTGATGGTCATCTCCGAGGCGGCGGTCGCGTCGATCGCTGTCACCCCGTCGAGCGTGTCGACCCGCCTGGCAACCTCGGGGTCGCGCACCCACGTCAGGATCGGAACTCCGTCGTCGCCGGGTCGAGCGGACATGAGCTCGTCCAGCTCCCGAGAGGTCGGATCGACGACCACCACGAGCCGGGTCTCCTCGCCGGACATCGCCTGCAGGGCGCGTTCGGAAGTGGTCTCGTCCAGGTTCACGACGGGGAAGTCGAGCCCCGACTGCTCGATGGCGGAGCCGAGGAGGGCCCGGGTGCCTTCGGACCCGCCGACGACCACGACGGCTGGCGTGGGTGGCACCGGTGGAGCGTCGCCCCGGGCGACAGCCCGACGTTGCAGCAAGTCACCAGCCCTCCTCCCGCCGAAGTCGAGCACAGGAGTCAGCACGAAGAGGAGCACGGCGGTGGCGATGAAGGCTTGCGAGCCGTCCTCACCGGCGCCGGCGGGACTGAGCCCTGCCGCCTGGCCGTTCTGCTGGAGCACGAAGGAGAACTCCCCCACCTGGGCGAGCAGGAGGGCCGAGGTGGCGATGACCGGTCCTGGGCGCCGGAAGACCTTCGCTGCGACGCCGGTGGCGACGGCCTTGGCGAGCACCGTGCCGGCCGCCAGAGCGAGCACCAGCTGCCAGCGGTCGATCACGAACCCGATGTTCAACAGCATGCCGACGGAGGCGAAGAAGACCGCCGAGAACAGCATCTGGAACGGGGTGATGTAGCGCAGTGCGCGTTCGCGGTGACGGCTGGAGCTGATGACGAGGCCTGCGATGAACGCGCCGAGGGAGTCGGTGAGCCCCACGAGGCTGGCCGCGTAGGCGACCACCAGGGCGAAGCCGGCGACGGACAGCAGGAAGACCTCGTCGGTGGAGTTCTCGGCGACCTTGTCGAGGGCCCGTGGGACGAACCACTGGGTGGCACCGATCACGAACAGCGCCACGATCAGCGATCGCAGCAGCGCACCACCGATCTCGCCAATGCCCCCGGAGGCGCCCGGCGCGAGCAGCGGGACGACGAGGACCATCACCACGACTGCCAGATCCTGGAAGATGAGCACCGCGACCGCCACCTCGCCCACCGGTGAACCCGTCTGGCGTCGGTCCGAGAGGAGTTTGAGCACGATGGCGGTGGAGCTGAGCGAGATGAGGCATCCCGTGTAGATGGCGGTGTTGGTGTCGACCCCGAAGGCCAGGCAGCCAGCGGCGACCAGCGCGATGGTGAGCACCACCTGGATCGCGCCCCCACCGAAGAGGAGCGCCCCGAGGCTGCGCAGGCGGTCGGCGCTCAGCTCGAGTCCGATGCCGAACAACAGGAAGATCACGCCGATCTCGGCCGTCTGCTCCACCAGCTCGACGTTGTCGACGATCCCGAGCGCAGAGGGGCCGACGGCGGCGCCGGCGAGGACGAAGCCGACGATCGGGACCAGACCGATTCGGGTGCACAGGTAGCTGACGGCGGCGGCACCGAGGACGACGACGGCCAACTCGGCGACGAGGGGAGGGACGGTGACGGCGAGCATGGCTGGGTGGCTACTTGGAGAGGTGCACGTGGGGTGCCCAGTGCTCGGAGCGGAGGGGCTCCGGGTGCATCTGCGACCAGTCGAGCAGGTTCGGGCCGCAGATCAGGTCGCGCTCGGGTGCGGATCGGGAGCGGGTCGCGCCCCGCGCGATCAGCCCTCGCCGTCGCGGCCGCGATAGCGGTAGCCGAACCCCCGGACCGCTTCGATCGGGGAGGTCGCCGGATCCTGCCATCCGAGCCGACGGCGAAGCCGCAGCACCGCGAACTTCACCCGCTCTGGGCCGACCCCGATCGGATCCGCCCATGCCTGGCGCAGCAGCTGGTCGGGTGAGAGGGTCTGGCCCCGGTGGCGCAGGAAGCACACCAGGAGGTTCCACTCGATCGGCGAGAGGCGCACGAGCTCACCGCCCAGATGAGCCGTGAGGCGCTGCAGGTCGACCACGAGATCGCCGTCGCCGAGCACCTCGACGAGGTCGTCACGGCTTGTGGCGGCCCGCCGCAGCAGGGCCTGCACCCGCGCGACCAGCTCGGCGTTGGAGAAGGGCTTGGTGACGTAGTCGTCGGCGCCGAGCACGAGGCCCTCCACCTTGTCCCGCTCCAACCCCCGCGCCGTGAGCACGAGGATGGGGAGATCGGTCATGTCACGCAACCGACGAAGCACCTCCATCCCGTCGATGTCGGGGAGCCCGAGATCCAACACCACGAGATCTGGCCGACGGGCGAAGGTCTGTTGCAGGGCGTCGCGCCCTGATCCGGCCGTGGACACCTGGAGCCCGGCCTCAGCGAGCACGTCGGCGAGCAGGGTGCGGATGTCACGGTCGTCGTCCACCACCAGGACGTGGTTCGGGGCGACACCGAGGTGCGGACCGGTGGGTGGACTCACGTGACCGTCTCCCCCGGATCGCCGTGTGGGAGCGAGACGGCGATGGCGGCACCTCCGAGGTGCGACGCGCCGACCGCGACGGTGCCGCCGTGCAGCTCGGTGAGGCCCTTCACGATCGCCAGGCCGAGCCCGGAGCCCGGTGTCGCCGAGCGCTCGGCCTCCGGTGCTCGCACGAAGCGCTCGAAGACCGCCTCTCGCTGCGACTCGGGGATGCCGGGCCCGTGGTCGTGGACCGTCACGACCACCCCGTCGCCACGCTGCTCCGCGATCACCGCCACCTGCGTGGACTCGGGGGTGAACTTCACGGCGTTGTCGACCAGGTTGCCGAGGATCCCGCTCAGGCGGCGAGGGTCGGCCCACACCGTGAGGTCGTCGCCGACCTCCAACTGGATGGTCACGCCGCGCTCGCTCGCCGCGTGCTCGAAGGCTGCGACGATCTCCTCGGCGACCGGGGCGAGGCGCACGGTGCGGGCCTCGAGGGTGAGCACCCCGGCATCGAGCCGGCCCACCAGGAGGAGGTCCTCGATCATCGCGCGCAGCCGGTCAGCGTTGCGCTGGATGATGGCCAGTCGGTCGCGCACGGCAGGAATCGCGTCATCGCTCGACATCAGCAGCTCCGCCGCGCTGGCGATCGCGGTGAGGGGGGTGCGCAGCTCGTGGGACACACCCGCCACGAAGTCGTTGCGGAGCCGGTCGTAGGCCGCGAGCTGCTCCACGTGCCACTCCGCGGACTGGCGCGCCTGCTGCTCCAGCTCCAGCAGGGCTCGGGAGCGTCTGGCTTCATCGCGCCGTGCAGTGATGTCGTGGACCAGCCAGAGGTTGCCGTGGTCAGCATCGCCGTCGCGGATCGGCACCACCTCGATCTCCAGGTCGCGTCCGCTGCGGGTGACCACCTCCATGGTGTCCGGTGACCGGGTGGTGCCCTCACCGCTGTCGCCCAAGCGGGTGTCCGTGCTGTCGACGCCCGGGTGGGATGTGCTGAGCTCCGCCGGCTCGTCGAGCTTCCGGGCCAGGGTGTCCACGAGCCACGCCGTCGGTGATCCGACGGCCCGCTCGGCGGGGATGTCGACGTCGAACAGCTCGCCCAGACGGTCGTTGGCGAACAGCACCCGACCCTCGGCGTCGTCGATGAACGCTCCGCCGCGGAAGCTGGCCACCAACGCCGCGAGCCGTGCCTGGGACTCGAGAAGCGCCTGGGCGCGCTCCTCGGCCTCGGTCACGTCCCGCGAGAACGCCACACGGCCACCCACCTCGGGCACATCGCTCATGTCGGCGGTCACCGTCTCCAGCCACCGCCAGCTTCCTGTCCCGGCCATCACCCGGTAGCGGATTGCCGGCAGGAAGTCGGGCGGCTCGTCTGCCGAGCGGAGCTCCTCCATCCGCTGTCGATGGGCGAGGAGCCTGTGCCGGTCATCCGGATGCACGAACATCCAGCCGTCCTCCGGGCGGCGGAAGTACTCCTCGAAGCCGAGGAGTCGCAGGCCGGCGGCGTTCACCATCAGCTGCCGGCCGTCGCTGTCGACGATCGTGATGACCTCGGGTGCCCGTTCGAAGAGGACGGACAGCACGTCCGAGCTGGGTAGGGAAGGGGTCGCCTCGGGTGCGTGCACCTCCTCCTCACCCATCTGCGTCCTCCTGTGTCGGCTGGTGTTCGATCGACGCGACTCCACCGATCACGGTAGGCCTCCGGGAGGGGTCTCCCGGTGCAGCACGGGTGCATGCCGGGTGCACCCGTGCTGCAACCGAGTGGAACCCGAGGCGGGCCCGCGCCGTGGTGCGATGGGAGGATGGAACACATCTTCGAGTCACGCGACGACCAGATCGCGGCTGGTCGGGCAGCGCGCCGTGCCGTGCCCCGTTCGAGCGCCGCCGACTGGCGCCCGTCGGCCGACCGACCCGACCCGATGGTGGTCCTCCTCGCACAGGACCGCACCCGCGTCGCCGGCCTGGTGCCGGTGCGCCACGCCCGCATGGGCGTGAGCCCGTTCACGTTCTACCGGGGCGCGGCGGCGATCATGGCCGACGACCTCGCCACGTTGGCGACCTCGGGCCTCGAGGTGCAGCTGTGCGGCGACGCCCATCTCAGCAACCTGGGGGTGTTCGCATCGCCCAGCCGCGAGCTGCTCTTCGACCTCAACGACTTCGACGAGACGCTGCGGGGGCCGTGGGAGTGGGACCTGCATCGACTCGCCACCAGCTTCGCCGTCGCTGCGCAGGACCGAGCGTTCACGAAAGGGACCACGCGTCGGGTTGTCCGAACCGTGGCTGCCACCTATCGCGCCGCCATGGCGGATCTGGCGTGCCGCGCCCCGCTGGAGCTCTGGTACGCGCGTCTCGATACCTCCGTGGTGCGCTCCTCGCTCGAAGGTGGTTCCAAGGCGGCGCTGCGCCAGATCGACAAGGGGGTGGCCGCCGCCCAGCGCCGCACCAGCCTGCAGGCGGCCCGCAAGCTCACCGAGGTGGTCGACGGCCGACTCGCGTTCCGCTCCGACCCGCCTGTGCTCGTGCCGCTCGCCGAGGTGACCGACGAGGTGGGCGCGGATCGCCTGGCCGACGCCATCCGTTCGACCTTCGAGGAGTACGTGCGCACCCTGCCAGACGCCACCGCCTTCCTGCTGGGCCGCTACCGGCTGGTCGACATCGCCCACAAGGTGGTCGGCGTGGGCAGCGTCGGCATGCGGGCGTTCGTGGTGCTGCTCGAGAGCGACGCAGGCGATCCGCTCATCCTGCAGTTCAAGGAGGCGGGACCCTCGGTGCTGGAGAGCCATCTGGGGACGAGTCCCTACCGCCACCACGGCGAGCGGGTGGTGCAGGGCCAGCACATGATGCAGGCGGCCAGCGACATCTTCCTCGGCTGGAGCACCTCTGTGCTCGACTCGCGTCACTACTACTGGCGGCAGCTGCGTGACATGAAGGGCTCGGCGGTGGTCGAGGAGATGACGGAGAAGGCGCTCGGCTACTACGCCCAGATGTGTGGATGGTCCTTGGCACGCGCGCACGCACGCTCGGGTCCTGCGGCCGCCATCGCCGCCTACCTGGGCAAGGGCGATGCCTTCGACGAGGCGGCGGTCAGCTTCGCTCTTCGCTACTCGTCGATCAACGCCGTCGACTTCGCCCGCCATGCTGAGGCGATCGACACCGGTGAGGTGCCCTGCGAGGGATCGCCCTGAAGATGCGTCAGTCGTCGAGGCGGATGTCGGCGTCGGACGCCACGACGAAGAAGCGGTCCGCCTCGAGCGCCACCTCTCCGCCGTCCTCGAAGACCAGCCTGCCCCCCTCGGGAACCGCGCCGAAGACGGCGCCGTCGCCGTTGTCGAACTCGACGAGTCCGCTGTCGGGATCGGCGCAGCGCTCCACGCCGTCGTAGGGATCGAGCCTCAGGCATCCGGTCCACTCGCCGTCCTGGTACTCGGCGAACAGCTCCCACTCGCCGTAGGTGTCGCCGGTCGCGACCGACTGGAAGCCGTCGGCGGTGGACGACCCCCCGCAGCCGATCAGGAGGGTGGCCGCGGCCACGCCCATCATCCGGATCGGTCCTCTGCGCATCGTGCGACCCTACGCCGCGCCTCCGCTTCCTGGGCTGCGCGGGCGTCGCCCGCTGTACTGTCCAGCACGTCGAGGACGCTCCGGGGGGTCGACGGATGGACGTGAGCGCAACGATGGAGGAGAGCCGCCCGGGGTCGGCACCGATGTTGTCGGACGTCGGATCGCGCCGTTCGATGCTCGCCGCCGGGGCTGTCGGCGCCCTCGCCGCGGTGCTGGGCAGCACGGCCTCGACCCCTGCTGCGGCGAGTGATCGTTCCCGATCGCAACGACCAGAGCGCCCGAACCTGCTGTGGTTCATCGCGGACGACCCGTCGCCCTACGTCGGCGCCTACGGCGACGCCGCGGCGCGCACCCCGACGATCGATCAGCTGGCCCGTGACGGCATCCTCTTCGAGGCCGCCTACTGCCCTGCCCCCGTGTGCGCGCCGTCGCGCTTCGCCTACCTCACCGGCGTGCACCCCGAGTCCGCCGGACCGGCCCATCACATGCGGGCTGTCGCCCAGCTCCCGGCCACCATCAGGGGGTTCCCCGAACACCTGCGACAGGCCGGCTACTACACCGCCAACAACTCCAAGACCGACTACAACGCCGAGATCGACCTGGCCGCCACCTGGGACGACTCCAGCGACACCGCCCACTGGCGCAACCGCCCTCCCGGCGCGCCGTTCCTCGCCCAGTTCACCTCGATGACGACGCACGAGTCGCAGCTCTTCGCCGCACCCGACGGGGCCACCCGACCCGAGGACGTGCAGGTCCCCGCCTACCTGCCCGACACCCCGACGGTGCGTCGCGACCTGGCCCGCTACCACGACCGGGTGGCGCAGATGGACGCCGAGCTGGCGACTCGCCTCGCCGAGCTCGAGGAGGACGGGCTCGCAGAGGACACCATCGTGGTGTTCTTCTCCGACAACGGTGGCGTGCTGCCCTTCTCCAAGCGCTACGTGGCCGAGCACGGCCTGCGCATCCCGCTCGTGGTCAGGGTGCCGCAGCGCTGGGAGCACCTCGCTCCGGAGCCGCCCGGGTCACGGGTGATCGCTCCGGTGCACGGCATCGACCTGCCCCTCACGGCGCTGACGGTCGCCGGCGTGGCCGCACCCGACCACATGGAGGGCCGGGCGATCCTCGGTCCCGACGTGCAGTGGCGCCGGTACACCTACGGCCAGCGCGACCGCATGGACGAGCGCTACGACATGCAGCGCGCCGTGCGCGACGAGCGCTACCTGTACGTCCGCAACTACATGCCGCATCGTCCCTACGGCCAGCACAACGCCTTCATGTGGCAGCTCCCCGCCTACCAGGAGTGGGAGCAGCTGCACCTCGCCGGCGAGCTGGACGAGGCGCAGGAGGGGTTCTGGCGGGAGAAGCCTTCCGAGGAGCTCTACGACCTCCGCGACGACCCCGACGGCGTGGAGAACCTCGTCGACCGCGATGACGGCGAGCTGTCGAAGGTGCGCCGCCGGCTGCGCCGGGCGCTGGATCGGCACCTCCTGCGGACCAACGACAACGGCTTCATCCCCGAGGGCCATCCTCTCGAGGGCTACCAGGCAAGCCGGCGACCGGGCGCCTACCCGCTGGCCCGCGTGATGGGCGTCGCCGCGCTCGCCATCGAGCGTGACCCGTCCAACGTGGGTCGATTGCGCACCGAGCTGCGCTACGCCAACGACGTCGTGCGCTTCTGGGCGGCCCAGGGGCTGCTGATGCTGGGCGCGGGAGCCGAGCCGGCCGCAGACGCCCTGGTGGCGACGGTGGAGCGCGACCCGTCGGTGCACGTCCGCATCCCCGCGGCCGAGGCGCTCGCTCGCACAGGTGACACCGATCGCCCGGTCCGCTTCCTCGCCGAGACGGTCGACTCCCACCCCGACGTCCGCGTGCAGCTCCAAGCGCTCAACGCCCTCAGCTGGGTGGGTGAGGTCGTACGGCCCTACGCGGACGTCGTCCAGCGCGCCACCGCGTCGGCGGACGAGTACGTCAGCGCCGCAGCTCGCCACCTCGACGAGGTGCTCCGTGGCTCCTACCCGCCACGGGCTGCGCTGTCCGGATCGTGAGTCGGCCGTACCCACCCGGGCGCCCCCTGCCGAACTGTACGGTGTGGCGCGCGGGGGGTGTGCGTGAGAGCGGACAGTTGCACGGAGGAGTCGGCCATGTCACCGTTCGACCGTCGGGGTCGCCGGCTCCTCCTGCGGTGTCCGCAGTGGTGCCTTCGTCGGAGCTGCCGCAGGCTGCGAGCGGCGTGGCGATGATGGTGAGCCCGACCAGGGCGCCTGAGGCGTTCATCTCGACTCCTTGCGATCGGGGGTCTGGAACGTCGTTGGGCTCAGACCGCGGATCGGGCGACCGGAGGCTCGGGACCGTACGTGAGACGCAAGAGCGTTCTCGGACATGGACGGGCTCACAAGGTCCTGGCCAGCTCGACGAGCTGGTCGACAGCGGCGCCCCACCCTTCGTGGAACCCCATCGCCTCGTGCCGGGACGCCAGCTCGGTCGTCCCGTGCACCGCCACCGCGCGATAGCTCGTTCCGTTCGCCGAGGGCTCCATGGTGATGACGGCGGTGAAGGGGAAGTCGCTGCCGGTGGGGCGGAACCCCGGACCCAACGCGGCAGTCCACACCAGGCGGCGGTGCGGGTCGACCTCCAGGTAGCAGCCCGCACCCTGGTCGACCTCTTCGCCTTCGGGTGAGCGCATGACGACGCGGAACACGCCCCCAGGTCGAAGGTCGATCTCGGCCTCCACCGTCTCGTACGGCGTTGGGGTGAACCACTGCAGCAGCAGCTCAGGTTCGGTCCAGCACCTCCACACCGTCTCCGGCGCCACGTCGAGGTCACGCTCGAGCACGAGGTCCCGGTCCGGGTCGTGGTCGTCGATGCCGTCGTGGTGGGAGCGGTGCTCGGACATGGCTCGACACTCCACGACGGAGGCCGCGAGGTCAAGGCACCCCGGCTCCGGGAAGGTCCTACGGGATCCGAACGTCGCCGGAGGAGCCGTGTCCACGGGCCCGAGGCCGGTCCCCCTCGCGGTAGGGCTACGGTGCGCTTCCACCGAGGACCGCCTGGAAGGAGCCCGACGTGGCGAAGGACAAGCCCGACGGCGAAGCCGCCGTGAGGAGCAAGATCGCCGACCTGCCGGCGTTCGTGGAGGTGGCCGAGCGGCTGCACGAGGTCATCATGACCAGCGCACCTCAGCTCACCCCCCGGCTCTGGTATGGGATGCCGGGCTACGCCAGGTCCGCGTCGAGTCCGGTCGTCTGCTTCTTCCGCGTCGACGGACCGGACTACGTGACCCTGGGGTTGACCGAGAAGGCGAACCTCATGCCGGACGACGGAGCTCCCGACCGTCTCATCGGATCCGCATGGTTCCTCACCGGACTCGACGCGCCCACCGAGGCGCGCGTCGCCGCCATCGTCGCCAGGGCTGCGAGCTGACTCAGCAGTACCCGGCGCCGCTGCCGGAAGCCGACCGACCCAGCGAGTCGGTCACGGTCACGTCCACGTACAGCTTCAGCCCCGTCGAGTCCTGGGTGAGGGTGAAGCCGCCCCAGCCGTCGACGATGCCCACCGAGCCACCGCTGGCCCCCCCGGAGCTCGACCATGCGCCCGACCATCCGGACACGCCGGCGGGAGCGGAGTACGTCACGACCACCAGCACGTTGCCGTCCTTCCCGCAGGTCTTCGGCGTCACCTCCACGTAGGTCACCGAGGGTGCGTCGGGTTCCGGTGCGGGCGGAGCGGCCTGAGCGACGGTCGTGGTCGTGGTCGTGGTGTCGGCACCCGACGAACCGCCGCCGGCACCGCCGCTTGCGTCGCCGGAGCCGCCGTCCACCACCCCTTGGCCGGACCCCGCCCCGCCGCTCGCCGATCCCGAGCCCGCCGGGACGGCTGTCACGGCCACCGTGGTGGACGAACCTCCATAGGTGGCGTCGCCGGATCCTCCCGCGACCTGACCGACGGGGTCGCCCGGCCCCGCCAGGGTCGTGGTCGTCGCTCCCTCGGGTTCCGTCTCGGCGCCGCCGGGCTCCTGCACGGGATCGCCGAGGGACGCTCCATCGACACCCGATCCCTCCACGGTCTCGGTGCCGTGGGGTTCCGTGACCGTTCCCCATCCGAGCACCATCACACCCAGGATGGTGACGGCGGCCACGGCGAGTGCAGCCACCCGGTGGTTCCGCACGCTCCTGCCCCGCGCTCGGCGCCGCAGGTCGTGAGGCACGCGCCCCATGGGCACTCCCTCCGCGGCCAAGGCCTCGGCCACCCGGGTGACGACGGAGATGGGTGCCGCGGCGGCGGCTGCGGACGAGAACAGCACCGCCGGCGCCAGCCGGGTGCGGCGTCGCTGGGTGCACTCCGCGCAGCCCTCGGCGTGCTCGTCGACCAATCTCACGGTGGCGGCGTCGAAGGTGGTGATGCCCGACGCGGTGACCAGATCGGCCAGTTCCGTGCAGGCGGGCGTGCCGTCGCGCCACAGCACGCGGGCCTCCACCGCCGCCTTCAGGCGCCGCCGCAACCTGTGCAGCATCTGGTGGGCGGCGTTGGGCTCCACCGCGAGCTGCTCTGCGATCTGGGCGGGGGTGAGGCCGTGGCGCAGGTGCAGGTCGAGCAAGGACTGGTCCCGGGGGCCGAGTGCCTCGGCGGACTCCCACACCAGCGCCGCCACCTCGGCATCCGCCAGGGCGTCGGTCGGATCGGTGGCCACGGCGAGCCGCTCCCAGGGGACGCCGGTGGTGGGCCTCGCGGGATCCGGCGGCGCCTCCAGGTCCACGCTCACCGACCGCCGTTCGCGCTCGACGAGGTTGAGCGCCCGGTGGCGGGCGGAGCAGAGCAGCCAGCCCCCCACCGCCGCCGGGTCTCGTAGCTGGGGGAGGGAACGCCATCCGTTGAGGAACACCTCCTGGGCCACCTCCGCCGCCGAGTCGGGGTTGTGGACCACGCGGCGGGCGACCTCGTACACGGGCTGGAACCAGCGCAGGTAGAGCCGGCCGTAGGCGTCGGGATCTCCGGCCAGGGCGCGGGCGACCAGCTCGCCGTCCGCGACCTCGCCGCCGGTCCCGGCGTCCACGGCCCCGGGGGCGGCGGATCCGTGCCTCCTGGATCGCCTCTCCCGCGTCGGCGACCGGTCGGGGTGTGCGGCGTCACCCGGGTGGTGCGGGAGCTCCATCCGCTCCTCCTGGGGTGTCGGGCCGCTGAGCGGTGCGCGCCGTGCATCCTGGGAAGACCGCCGAGCGAGCCTCGTCCTTACACCTCACACCCGCCCACGGTAACGATCGGCCGTGCCGATCACGCCCGTGCGTGCGCGTCCCGGGCCCCGCCGGTGCACCAGTGCGCCGCCACGACCGTGACGACCACCAGCACCGTTCCCACCGCCTGGTGCGCCACGCCGAGCCCGACGGGCACGGCGTGCAACAAGGTCAGCACCCCGAGCACGAACTGCACCAGGACCACGACCTCGACGGTCGTCGCCAGCGGTCTCGCGCCGGCACGGAACAGCTGCACCGCCACGGCGAGGGCGGCGAGGGCCACGACCACCCCCATCCAGCGGTGGAGGAACTGCACGGTGACGGGGTTGTCCACCGCGTTCGACCAGACCGGGCTCAGCGCACCCATGCCGTCGGGGGTCCACTGCTCGCTCATCGACGGCCAGGTCGTGTGCATGCGTCCGGCATCCAGGCCGGCGACGAAGGCGCCGAGGACGAACTGGACCAGCAGCAGCAGGCTGAAGGGCAGGATCCAGCGGGTGGGGCGCCCGTGCACCTTCGTGCGCCCCTCGCCGAGGGCCCTCAGGTCGAGCGCCGTCCAGACCAGCGCCACGAGCAGGACCAGCGCGGTGACCAGGTGGAGTGCGAGGCGTTCGTGGGCGACGTCCGGACGGTCGACCAGGCCGCTGGCCACCATCCACCAGCCGATCGCGCCCTGGAGTCCCACCAGCGCGATGAGCACGGCGATGCGACCGCCGTAGCCCGGGGGGATCGCCCGGCGTGCCAGGAACCACAGGAAGGGAACCAGCAGCGCGAGGCCGATGATGCGTCCCAGGAGCCGGTGGACGTACTCCCACCAGAAGATCCCCTTGAACTGCGAGAGCGTCATGTCCTCGTTGACGAGGCGGTACTCGGGGCTCGACCGGTAGCTGTCGAACTCCGCCTGCCAGTCCGCAGCGCTGAGGGGAGGGACCGTTCCGCTGACGGGCTCCCAGGTGGTCATCGAGAGGCCCGACTGCGTGAGCCGGGTGGCGCCGCCCACGACGACCATGGCGAAGACGAGACCCGACACGACGAACAACCACCAGCTGAGCTGCCTGGGGCGGCTGCGGTCGCGGTCGGGAGCGCTGGGGGTGCAGGCTTCCGGATCAGGTGCCAGGTCGGGGGATCCGGCGTCGTCGGGGCGAGTGCGCTCGCCGAGCTGTTCGCTCACCACGTGACGACACTGTACTGCGGGCTGCCCACCGAGC
Source organism: uncultured Microthrixaceae bacterium (assembly GCA_964420125.1). Taxonomy (GTDB): domain Bacteria; phylum Actinomycetota; class Acidimicrobiia; order Acidimicrobiales; family Microtrichaceae; genus CAYQQQ01. The sequence continues at coordinate 5,758 of CAYQQQ010000025.1, read as the reverse complement.
CATCGGCGCCCCACCGGCCCGGCAGCGGTCGGCCGCGTCCCGTTCGCGCTTCGTTCGCGCCCCGGCCCCTAGGTTCCCGGCCATGCAACGCGTACGGAGGCCCGCCACGAGGCTCGCGCTCGTGGCCGCAGTGCTGTCGAGCGCCCTGGTGATCACCCCCCAGCTGGCGCCGGAGGCGATGGCGGCGGACCCGCCGGTGTGCACGCCCGAGCAGGAATCCCAATCGAACCCGAACTGCGTGCGCCAGGGGAACGTGCCCGACGGTGAGGAGCGACCCGAGGACCCCACCCTCTCCCCACCCCAACCCCTGACCGCACCTGCGGGGTGGGTCCAGCAGAGCTTCGTGGCCGGTGGACCGGTCATCGGGGGAACCTGTCCGGGCGGCGGCGTGCCCTACTCGCGCCTGCCCTGCACCTACACCGGTGTCGGGGTGAGCGTGCAGGTGTTCGGTGCCGGTGGCACCCCCAGCTCGTTGAGCGAGCACGGGATCTACCTGGGCTCCGGCCCCGACCCGAGCGCATATGAGCAGTGCCGCACCACCCACACCTGCCCGATGGTGCTGCGCTACAACCCGGCGACGGTCACCGGCACCGTCGTGCTGCTCGGCTACGTGAGCAGCACCGTGCTCGGTGACCTCAACGGTGACGGCAACATCCTGGACTCCGTCGGCTACGGGTTCTCCATGACGATCAACGGGCAGGCGCAGCCGGAGCCCCCCGTGGCGTCCTTCACGGCATCGGCGGACCCCGGCAACCCCGGTGGGTTCGTCTTCAGCGCCACCAGCACCGACCCGCAGGGCGAGCCGATGTCCCACGAGTGGGACTTCGGCGACGGCGGATCCGCGTCCGGGGCCTTCACCACCCACCGCTACACCGCCCCTGGGACCTACACGGTGCGCCTGACCTCCCGGAACCAGAGCGGGCGCACCGACACCGAGGAGCAGCAGCTCACGGTCGCCGCCCCCCGCCTCGGGCTGTCGATCGAGCTGCTCGACGGCGCAGCGCCACCGCTGGAGCCGGGTGCGCCGGTGCGGGTGGAGGTCACCGTCTCGGCCTCCGCCGACGGCGTCGGCGAGCTCCGCGGGATCCGCTTCGACGGCGGCGTCCTGGTGTCGTCCTCGCCCGAGGACCTCTTCGAGGTCATCGAGGGACCCACCCCCGAGCTCCCTTCGGGCGGCTTCTCGCTGGCTCCCGGGGATGAGCGCTCCTTCGTGGCGAGGCTGCGACCGGAGGGGGTCGGTCGCTACACGCTGTCCTCGGCAGTGCGCGGCACCGACGCTGAGGGCGACGAGGTGTCCGCCACGGCGGAGGCTCCCGGGGAGGTGGGCCAAGCGCTCGAGGTCACCCTCGTCGCTGATCCCCCGTACGCAGACCAGCCCGAGGGCCCCGACGGCCCCGAGCCGGTCGATGTCACCGTCACCATCACCCTGCGCAACACGACGGCTGAGGAGATGACCGGCGTGCGTCTCACGTCGCTGCGGGTCGACCGCACCAAGCCCGGCCAGCTCCTCGCGGTCACCCAGACCGGCGGCGTCGAGCCCGGGGAGGACGGGGTGGAGGTCGGCACCCTCGCCGCCGGCGAGAGCAGGGAGCTGACCGCAACCTTCCAGGCGACCGATGATGCCGAGGTGGAGTTCAGCGCCATGGCCACCGCCGCTCTCGCCGACGGCCGAAGCGAGATCGGCGTCGGTCGGTCGAGGTGGTCGGTGCGCCCCGAGCACCTCGTCGGCCTCGACACCACCGTGGTGCGCCCGGCGGAGGGCGAGCTCCTCCCTGCGGGTGACACGATCAGGGTGCGCGGCACCGTGAAGAACCTGTCCAACACCGCCACCCTCGAGCTCGGGCCGCTCTACCCGACGTCGGCCGGCAACGCCGGGGTGATGAGCCTCACCTACGACGCCACCGGCGCCGACCCGCGCGACCTCCAGGCGGCCGACCCGCTGGTGCTGGAGCCGGGTGAGTCCCGCGAGTTCACCGTGAGGGTGCTCACGGCCTGGAGCGATCCCCGGCGCATCGACGGCGACCACCGCCACGGGGGGACCTGGGCCGAGCTCACCTTCACGCCGTGGGGACGGGCCACGCTGGAGGACGGCACGGTCGTGGAGATCGAGGCGGAGCAGGTGCTGGCGGAGGAGTCCGACCTGCGGCACCGGGTGAGCATCGACGACTCCATCGAGATCCCGGCGTTCGACCCGCTCGCCTTCGGTGGTGCCGTGCTGGTCGGTGGGGTGGAAGGCGTGTGGAACGCCACCGTGGCCACCCTGTGGGGAGTGGTCGAGCTGGCCAAGCTGCCCTACACGACCGTGGTGGCCACCGCCGAGTTCCAGTCCCAGGTGTGGGGGTCCTTCACCGAGGAGGAGCGCGAGGCGTTCGCCGCCGACTCGGCGCTGCTGGCCCGATCGGTGCTGATGCGCAACGCGGAGCTGGGTCGGGAAGGTGCCGCCGCGCTCTACGAGCGGGTGAAGGCGGCCACGTACCAGTACATGGAGGAGATGGAGAACGAGTGGCGCGTGGGCGACTACACGGCGACCGCCCGCCTCTACTCCCGCTACGGCACCGACGCCATCGCCCAGGTCGCGGTGCCGACCGCGCTGGCGAAGATGGCTCGCAGCCCGCGTGCGGTCGCCGCGCTGGCTCGGGCCCAGGAGGCGATCAACACGCGGATGGCGTCGCTGCTGGGGCGCACCACGACGATCACCAGGGTCGAGGAGATCCGTCCGGTGCTCAACGCCTTGGAGTCGGGGGTCGAGCTGCTGCCGGCGCAGCTCGAGGTGCTCTACGGCATCACCCCCGAGGAGCTGGGCGAGCTGCAGAAGCTGGCGGACAAGTACGACTTCCTGCTGACGGTGCGGTCCCGCCACGAGTCGTCCATCGAGTGGATCGAGCGCTTCGACGCGATGCTCAAGCCCGAGAAGATCAAGATCAAGTCCGTCAGCGAGCTCGACACCAAGCTCGGCTACCGCGCCTCCGACCTGGGGTCGCTGGTGTTCCGCAAGCCGGAGCCCCTGCGGCGGTTCCAGGCGGGTGAGGGCGACTTCGGAGCCCTCCTCGACGAGTTCGTCACCTCGAAGGGGTTCGAGGCCGGTACCTCGGAGTGGACCGGCGCGGTCAACCGGGTGATGGCGCGGGTGAAGGAATGGCAGAAGTGGGAGAAGACCTACAAGAAGTGGAGCGACCAGGGGTGGCTCGACGTCAGCTTCAACTACAAGGGCAACGGTGTGTACGACCCGATCCGCACGCAGCCCTCCAAGCTGGGCGTCGCTCCGCTGGAGTCCGGCAAGTTCGTGGGCTTCCGGTTGCGCTCGATCGGCGAGGAGGACTTCGTCATCGAGATGTTCAACGCCAAGAAGGGCAAGTGGGCTCCGGTCACCGGTGACATCGACCCGATCGCCTTCACCCATCTCGACGGCTCCCCGCTCACGATGGCCGAGCACGCCGACCTCCTGGACGATCTGCGCAACAACCCGCTGCTGCAGTCGCAGCACCCGGAGTCGACCACCTTCGTGTCGGCAGCCGAGGTCGGCGGCGGCGACGGCCGGGACTTCATCATCAGCCAGTTCAAGCCCAACGAGCCCGGCCTGCAGATCGCGCCCGGTGGTCACCTGCCCCGGGTGGTTCGCATCAACAAGGACAAGAGCCGCTGGGTGAACGAGCGCGACTACCACATCCACTTCGACGGCGGATTCGTGTACAGCGGCACCTACCTGAACCGCAGCTCGCAGCCGCTGCCCACCTTCGCGGTGCCGCCCGCCGAGCTGCCACCGGCGGCCAAGGCCCGGCCGATCCCCAAGGCGGTCAGCGCCGAGCCGAACGTGGGGCGCTGCCTCGTCAGCTACTCCACCGACGCTGCTGCGGTGCCGCTCATCATCGATGGGGACGGCAGGATCGTCGAGGTGCTGGAGGACGGGGGCACGAGGGTGTCGCCGCTGGACGAGCAGTGCTTCGCCGAGGGCGAGGTGCTGGCCGTGTCGGCCATGCCGGTCACCGGCGTCGCCGAGGCCGCCCAGGCGGGCGACACCGAGGTGGAGATACCCGGCGACGAGGCGGAGCAGTACCTGGCCTCGCAGGCCGGAGGTGAGCTCCAGGTGGGCCAGGAGGTCACCATCGGGGCGGGCACCGACCACGCCGACACCTACACCGTGACCGGCTTCGGGTCGATCGTGCTCGACCGCCCGCTGGAGCGGCCCTACGAGGCGGGCGACCTCATCGTGGTGACTGCAGCGGCACCGGTGGCCCCGGGCTCCACGACGACCACCACGGTGTCCGGGGGCTCGGGCTCCTCGACCACCACCGTGCCCGGAGCGGGCCCCGCCGACGGCAGCTCGGCGGCGGGCGTCGCCGGCGCTGGTGCCGGTGGCAGCGGCTCCGGGGCCACCGGCGGCACCGGGTCGACCGGCACCGGGTCGACCGGCACTGGGTCGACCGGCACTGGGTCGACCGGGAGCGGTGACCGCTCAGGGGCCTCGTTGGCGCTGACCGGCCGCCAGGTGGGTGAGCCGCTGCTCGTCGGGCTGGGCTTCGTGGTGCTGGGGTTGCTGTTCGTGGCGGGGGCTCGCGCCGACCGGGAATCCCTCGACCGCCGGCGCGGCGTGTCGCCACGCGCTCCCCTCCGGTGAGCCGCCGGCAGCGGATGGCCTCGGGCCTGCCGGCGAGTGGAGCTCGATGTGGCGATGGCGGCCGGGCATGTCCGGGTGGACGCGCCCGGCGAGCCGTCGCCGGGCCCAGGTGGTCACGTCGTCCTCCTGGCTGAACAGGATCACCTGGCGCCGCTCGCTCTCGGCGAGGAGGAGCTCCAACAGCGCCCGGCTGCGCTGGGGGTCGGATTGCACGAGGACGTCGTCGAGCAGCAGCGGACACGACGTGCCCGGAGCGGTGAGGATGTCGGCCAGGGCGATGCGCAGCAGCAGGTACACCTGCTCGGTGGTCCCCTGGGAGAGCTGGGTGGCTGCTCGCCATCGCCCATCGGGGGTCATCACCCGAACCTCGAGGGCTTCGGGGTCGACGCGCACGTCGGTGTAGCGCCCGGCGGTCACCTCCCGGAGCCGTGGGCGGAGCGCCTCGGCCAGTTGTGGCGCGAGGCTGCGGTGCACACGGACCTGGGCGGCGACCAGCAGGTCGCGGGCGATGCTCAGGTCGCCGCTGAGCGAAGTGACCCGGTCGAGCTCCGCCTGTGCTGCGGCGGTGTGCTCGGCGGCTTCGGCTGCTGAGCAGACCCCCTGGGTGCGCACCTCGAGCTCCCGTTCGAGCGCAGCCAGCTCCTGGCCGGCCAGGTTCGCCTCGGAGCGCAGCCTGGCGACCTGCCGATCGGGATCACCCTGCCACGCCCAGGCCGTCAACCGGTGAGCGTCGACACCTTCGGCCAGCTCGGCCGCGACCTCGGCAAGCTTCGCCAGCTGGCCCTGGAGCTGCTCGGGTGTGCTGCCGGCCAGCAGCGCCTGGAGCTCACCCCACTCCTGTCGGGCTCGCGCGGCGCGGTGTGCGGCCGAGTCCTCAGAGCTGCGCCAGGCCTTGAGCGTTGCGGCAAGCACGTCGGGGCTCTGGCGGAGCCGGTCGCCTGCGAACCCGCAGTCCCGCGCCGCCGAGCGGAGCGCCTCGACGGCCTCAGCCACACGCGCCTGCTCGGCGGCGTAGCGCTGCTCGGTCGCGATCCGCTCGTGGAGGCGACGCTCCAGCCCTGTTCGCTGCTCCATCCGACAAGCCTCCTCGGACAGCTTCCAGCGCGCCTCCATCTCGGCGAGGTCGGGCTGGACGGCGACGGA
>CAYQQQ010000024.1:0-63818 GCA_964420125.1 uncultured Microthrixaceae bacterium | reverse complement strand
GGGTGCAGCCATCGCCGCGCACGTGCAGCACCACCTCGGTGTCGAGCTTCGCGCCACCGCCTTGCACCAACCCCAACAGCGCGTCGGCACGCTGCTGGGCCACCGACGGCCAGCGTGTCACTGACGGTGACGAACACGCGTCCACGGACGCGTCACCGTCACCGTCGGTGGCGGTCGGGCCGGCAACGGGACCCGCAGCTGGTCCTGAGCCGGTGATCGGCGCCGGGGGATGCTGCAGCACCCAGGTGTCGACCGCGGCCATCACCACCGCCGCCACCGGCGGCGCCAGACGCAGCACCGCAGAGATCATCCCATCAGCCTCGGTGCGCCACGTGAAGCTACGAGCCGCCCGCTGACGCTCCTCGGTGTCCTCAGGATCCTCATGGCGCGCCAGCCAACGCGCCAGCGCCCCACACAGCCGACCCGCCGGGGTCCGCTCCGCGATCCCGACCAGCTCCGCTTCGTTGGCCGCAGTCGCCACCCGGGTGAGCTGACGCACCTTCGCATAGGAGATCCGACCCTCACCGAACGCCTCGTTCACACCGGGCAAGGAGCCGAGCGCGCGACCCACCCGCAACCACTCCCGCGCCGTGCACACCTCCACATCCAACGCCGAGGCCACCCAATGCGCACACGTGCGGGCCCCGTCCAACGCCCACTCCCCCGAACGATCCAGCACGTACACCAGACCCACCAGACGGTGCTGCGCGCCCGACCAGCGCCGACCCACCTCCAGCACCTCCGCCCGCACGCTCAACGGGGCACCCGGGCCGCGACCCTGCCCATCGACACGATCCTCCACCACCGAAGCCAACGACACCGAAGCGAACGACATGACGGCCTTCCCACATGTCCACCGACCGGCCGGCACCCAACCCGGGGACCATCCCCGCACAACCACCGGTCTCTCTTGGAAGGACCGCCTTCTCAGCAGGCAGTCGAGCTGTGCTCGACCAAGCCTATGACACAGGTGTGACATCGCCCCGGGGCCACTGTCAATGGCCCACCACAGCACCCACCGTGACCCCCACGCGTCCGTGGACGCGTCCACACCACCCACGGTGAGATGCCGCACCACCCGGCACTCGTCCGAGCGTGCGACGGATGGGCACGCAGCGCCGCCCGCCAGGGGAGTCGGGGATGACCTCGAGCAACGGGATCGAGATGGGTCGCAGCCATACTGTCGACATGCACCGCAACGTCCGTGCCGTCGTCGCCGCTGCGAGGGAGAACGGGCTCTCCATCGAACCGCGGTCGTTTCCGGCCGGCACCAAGACGGCGCAGGACGCCGCGACCGCCATCGGGGTCGGTGTCGGCCAGATCGTCAAGTCGCTGGTGTTCCTGGTCGACGACGAGCCGGTCATGGCCCTGGTCCCGGGGGACAGGCGGCTCGACGAGCCGAGCCTGGCCGCCGCGACCGACGGGAGCCGGGTCCATCGGCCGGATGCAGATGCGGTGCGGGCCGCCACCGGCTTCCCGATCGGAGGTGTGCCACCGATCGGGCATCCCCTTCCCGTGTACGTCGATGTCGCCCTGCTCGGCTACGACGAGGTGTGGGCCGCGGCCGGCACCTGGACGGAGGTGTTCCCAGTGGCGCCCAGCGAGCTCGTGCGGGTGAGCGGGGCGACGGTGTGCAAGCTCTCCTGAGGCGTCGAGCGAGGGAGACCGGAACGCGATCGGCTGCCGGGCTCGCTCAGGCTCCGAGTCCGGCCGCGGCGCTCGGCAGCCCCGACCACTGCAGCACGCCGGCGTCCACGTAGGTGTCGATCGTGGCGAACAGCGCTTCCGGGAACCCCTCGGCGGGCACGCCGCCCACGGAGTCGGTGAGGGGCAGCACCGTCGTGGCGCCGGTCGTCTGGGCCAGCTCGACGTACTCGTCCACCATGGACTCGATCGTGGCGAGGTTGTCGGCCTGGTCGGGGCAGGGGCCCGGGTCGCTCCACTGGAAGCAGCTGAGCTGACCTTCGAACGGTCCGGTGAGGATCAACAGGTCGCCTTCGCTCGCATCCACGATCCAGTCGTCCGAGGAGCTGGCCCACCACCCGAAGGCCGCCTGCTCGGCCGGCACGGGCACCGGGCCGTGGCACACCGCCGGGTTGGCGCACCCGCTGACCCACTCGTAGCCCTCGGGCACGTGCTCGGGCAGCAGCGAGGTGAGGCAGTACTCGACGCCGCCGGCCACGGAGGTGAAGCCGGCCGCCACGGCCGCCTCGACCCAGGGCCCCCGCGAGCAGATGCCCGAGACGTGGTTCGTCGAGTAGCCGGTCGCCTCCAGGAGGTCGATCTGGGACTCGAGCTCCGCGGTCATCTGCCCGAGGCTGGGTGTCCCCAGCCCCCCGACGTCCGCGTGGATGGCGATCTCGTGGCCGAGTCCGGTGAGGGTGTCGAGCACGTCGCTGTCCCACCTTGTGACCGCCCGGGTGAAGTCCGGGCTGAGCTCGAAGGTGAGCACCGCGCCGACGTCGTGCGCCGTGGTGGCCAGATCGAGCAGGTGGCCGACGTGCACGTCGAACTGCGCCTCCGAGTCGTCCTCCAGCGTCCATCCCTCGACGTGGATGGAGAGGCTGATCAGGGCGTCGCCGTCGCCGGGTGGCACCTCTGTCGTCGTCGTCGTGGTGGTGGTCGTGGATGCCGCCCCGCCGGGGGCGCACGCGGCGCACAGCGCAGCCGCGACGATGATGCACATCTTCAGCTGTCGTGTCATGGTCGCCAGCCTCGGCCACCGGGTTCAGAGCCACTTCGGCCGGAGGTGTGAATCCGGTGAGAACCTCAGCGGCCGTTGGTGCTCCAGTGCCAGGGCTCGGAGGGGAGGTTGTAGAGCCCGTAGAGGTGGGCGTGCTCGGCCAGCCAGCGGTAGCAGACGGTGGAGCGGACGTCGCACTCCTTGAAGTCGATCGCCACACCGCGCTCGTGCATCGAGTTGCCCGGACGTGCCGTCGGCGGCGAGCACGACGAGGCCGGGGCCTCGTACACCGAGTAGGGATCCGCGCCGCAGTGGTCGATGCGCAGCTCGATCTGGCGCTGGTGGGACCGCCACCCCCACCCGTCGAGGGCGACTCCGTCGAGGCGGGCGGCCTCGATCATGGCCGAGACCCGTTCGGCGAGGAGGTGGTGCACGTCGATGGTGGTGCCGGGGATGCGGACGGTGGCGGCCTTCTCGACCGGCCGGGAGGCGGCGATGCGAGCCTCGATCATGCGCACGAGCTCCTGCTGCTCGAGCACGCCGTCGAACTGGCCGAGCACCTGGGTCTGCTCGGCGAGGGCAAGGGTGAACGTCGCCAGGTCCTCGAGCTCCCACAGCCGGGCGGTGCGAGCCTCGCTCACCGCCATCGATGCCTCCGCAGCGGCGGCGGACGCCTCGTCGGCAGCTGCCGCCGCCTGGACGGCATCGGTTCGAGCCCGTTGGGCGATCTGGTCTGCGCGTGCCGCAGCCTGGGCCATCTCGACGCGGTGGTCCGCCCGCGAGGCGATGAGCCCCTTGGCGTAGGTGGCCTCGTTCTGGTCCTCCAGCGCCCGCGTCGGCATCGACATCGGGCTCATGAAGGCGTCGACGATCGACTCGCGGGCGCTCTCCTCGGAGCGTCGTGCCGCCGCCTCGGCGTCCACGACCTTCGCCTCGGCCGCCTCGAGGGCGATGTCGGCGTCCAGGGCCGCCTGCGCCGCAGTCCCGGCGGTGGCCTCGGCGGTCGACAGCTGGGCGTCCAGCTTCGCCAGCTCCGCTTCGATCTCGGCGCGGAGGGTCTGGATCACCTGCTGGAGGTTCCCCGCCTGGGCCATCTGCTGCTGGACGAGGAGGCGGGCGGCCGCGAGCTCGTCGTCGGGTCGGTACTCGGCCTCCTGCTCGACCGGGGGGCTGCTCGTCGAACCCGGTGCCGGCGACGTGGGTGCGGTCTCCGGCAGGGTGGTGCTCGGCGCGGGGTCGGTGCCCGGCGGTGGGGGAGGGGTGGTGCTCGGGGGGACCGTCGGATCGCTGCCGGGCACGGTGGTGCCCGGTGGCTCGCTGGTGGTGGTCGGGTCCTGGGTCTGTGCGCCGGACCCGGGTGCGGCCAGCACCGGGATCACCAGGCAGGGCAACGCGACGGCGGCCGCGAGCAGCCCACGCCGGCGTGCGGCGCTGCGATGCTCTCGCTGGCTACCCGATGATCTGCCCACTGACCGTCCCACGCACCGTCCCGCCCGTCTCCCGCTCGCCGACCTCGAAGGTGGCGACACACCATGGTGAACCAAACGCCGCGTGGCCGCCAGCCCTGATCGGCGAAACCCGCCGGCTTCTCTCCTCGATACCTAGTGGGGTACCTTGCGGGGAATGGCCACCCGATCCGCGAGGTTCCGAGCACCGTGAGCACACCCTTCGGCGTCACCTACGACTACCGCTGCCCCTTCGCCTGCAACGTCCACGAGCGCCTGGTCGCCGCGCTGGAGGCCGGTGCGCCCTGGGAGGTCCACTTCCGACCGTTCTCGCTGGGGCAGGCACATGTCGATGCGGGAGAGCCCGACGTCTGGGACGACCCCGACCGCGACAGCGGGCTGCTGGCCCTGCAGTACGGCGTCGCCGTGCGCGACGGCCAGCCTGAGGCGTTCCTGGCGACCCACCGGGAGCTCTTCGCCCTCCGCCACCGTCGCGCCCGCTCGCTCGCCGATCCCGCCGAGCTCCACGGTGCACTGGAGCGTGCCGGTGCCGATGTGGAGCGCGCCCGCGCCGCCGTGGCCTCGAGCACCCCGCTGGAGACCATCCGCAAGGAGCACGAGGCGGCCGTCGCCGAGCACGACGTCTGGGGCGTGCCCACCTTCATCGCCGGCGAGCGCGCCGCCTTCGTGAGGCTGAACACAGGGGTGGCCGACGACCCCGATCCCCGTCGCACCGTGGAGCGCATCGTGGACCTGCTCGTCGGCTGGCCGGAGCTCAACGAGTTCAAGCACACGACCCTGGCTCGCTAGAGGGCAGCCCCCCAGGAGAAGCGCACGGCCACCGGGGGGTGGTCGCTCAGGTCCGCGCCGTTGGGGTAGGAGAACTCCTCGACCGGCATCCGGTGCTCCAGGGCTTGCAGATCCACCCCGCCGCCGTCGCGGTAGGCGACCTTGTCGATGGAGCCGGGCTCGCTGCACCCCAGCGCGGTGCAGGCGTCCGTGAGGCCGGTCGCGGCGAGGAACCCCTCCCAGATGGCGGTGTCGGCACCCCCGCCGCCGTCGGGGTGCTCGAGGTCGGTGTGCAGGTTGGTGTCGCCACCGAGGACGACCGCCCGACCGGCGCTGTGGGTGGAGACGAACGTCGCCAGCTGGGCGTAGTCCGCCTCCTGGAGGACCTGGTCGCCCGGGGTGCCCCCGGCCTCGCCGTGCAGGTCGTAGACGTCCACCTCGTAGCCCTCGGCCAGGGTCATGCGGATCACCCCGAAGCCCTTCATGGCCAGGCAGTCCGATGCGCCCCCGTCGGGCAGGATCCCACCGAAGCAGCCCGTCCACGGCACCCGACGCTCGTCGTGGAACGGGTAGCGCGAGAGCCAGCCCAGGCCGTCGCCCACCATCAGCGGTCGCGCGGCCGGGTTGACGCCCACCGCCAGCGGGCCGGGGTGCTGGCCCGAGCGGTAGGGGTGGGTGGCCTGCGCTCGCAGTCGGGTGTGGTACTCGGCGAAGTCCAAGGCGTCGAGCAGCGGCTGCCACCAGTCGAAGTCCTCCTGGGTGAGCACGACGTCGTAGTCGTCGAGCAGCGGGCTGATCCGCTGCATGCTCCACTGGGGGGTGGCCCCCGAGATCCCCGCTGGCAGGCCGGCGACGTTGTAGGTGAGCACCTCGAAGGCGCCTGGAGGACCGGGCAGGGGATCCAGGGTGGTCGGGGGTGCCCCCGGTCCGGCGCCCGGCGGGTTCGTGCATCCCACCACCACGGCGAGCGCCGTCGCCACCATCGCCACGGCGGCGGAGGTGGCACGCCGCCGTGCTGCCCGCCGCGTCCCCCCAGGTGAACGCCACATGGACGGGAGGTTACCGCAGCGCGACGGGGGCGGACCCTACGGGTCCGCCCCTGCCAACACTTCGGAAAGCTCCGTGCCGACCCTCTGCGACCGGGAGGGACGAGTTCCCGGCAGCCGGCCCGGTGGTGGGCTGGTTGGATTCCACCAAGTGGTCCGAAGGCCGCTCAGCGGCCAGCCACCTCCAGGGTCCCGAACGAATTCATGCGGTGGACCACCTCCTTTCTCTGGTGGCCTCAGGGTACGCGCGGCTTGCGTCGATGTGGCGACGCATTTTCGTCGTCGTCCCGGCGCGGCGCTCGGTGTCCACCGGCGATCCCGGTAGGTTGGGCCCATGGCGAACAAGAAGTGGTCCGAGATGTCGACGCGCTCGCGCCTCACCGTGGTGCTGCTGGCGATCGTGGAGCTCGTGCTCACCACCGTGGCGCTGCGTGACCTGTCGCGCCGCGATCGCGGCGCGGTCCGCGGACCGAAGCTCCTGTGGCGCCTGGTGTGCTTCGTGCAGCCGGTGGGCCCCGTGCTCTACCTGGCTCTCGGCCGGCGCGGCCCCGGAGGCTCCGTCGGCGAGCTGGTGGTGGGCGACTGAGCGGCCCGGCTTCCCGCCCGCCAGTACCCGACGGAGCTCAGCGACGTGGTCGAGCACCGGCGTCCGCCCCAGGAGGTCCACCTCGACGTGGACCTGGTCCGGGGTCTGCTGGCAGAACAGCACCCCGACCTCGCGGACCTGCCGCTCGAGCAGACCGCCAGCGGGTGGGACAACGTGCTGTTCCGCCTCGGCGAGGAGCTGGTGGTGCGCCTGCCCCGCCGGGCCATGGGAGCGAACCTGGTGCTCCACGAGCAGCGGTGGCTGCCGGAGCTGTCCGGTCATCTGCCGCTGCCGGTGCCGGTGCCCGTGCGGGTCGGCCGCCCGGCGCGGGGCTATCCGTGGCACTGGAGCGTCTGCCCGTGGTTCCCGGGAACGATGCTCGCCGCCCGGCCGCCGCACGACCCGGAGCGTCTGGCGAACGACCTGGGCCGGTTCCTGGCGGCGCTGCACCGCCCGGCACCGCCAGAGGCCCCGCGCAACCCGTGGCGGGGCGTGCCCCTGGCCGAGCGGGCGGAGCTGACCGGTGGCGCCATCCGCGACCTCGGTGCGGTGCCCGGCCTGCCACCGCTCGATCCGGACGACATCGAGCGGCGCTGGCTCGCTCTGCGCGACACGCCCGCGCACACCGGCCCGGCGGTGTGGCTGCACGGGGATCCCCACCCGGCCAACCTGGTGGTGCACGAGGGCCGGCTGGTGGCAGTGGTGGACTTCGGCGACCTCACCTCGGGTGACCCGGCCTCCGACCTTGCGGTGGCGTGGATGGCGTTGCCCGCCGAGCACCGCGAGACCTTTCGGGCTGCGGCGGGGAGCCCGGACGACGACACCTGGCGCCGGGCTCGCGGTTGGGCGCTGGCGCTGGCGGTGGCCTGTCTGAGCCGATCCTCCGACGATCCGGTGATCCGCGGCATCGGCGAGCGCACGTTGGCGGCGGTGCTGGCCGATCGCGGATGAGGCGATCCCGGCCCGCCGGCCGGCACCTGGGCTCACAGGAAGTTCCCAGGAAACCCCGAGACGGTTCCGATCCTGCGCCCCGAGAATGGTGAGGTGAGCGAAGCCCTGCGCGCCCTTGTGGTCGACGACGAGGAGAACATCTCGTACCTGGTGGCCAGCGCCCTGCGCCTCGACGGCTACGAGACGACCACGGCGGCCACCGGCCGCGAAGCGCTCGACCTGGTGCCCACCGTGCGCCCCGACGTCCTCGTGCTCGACATCATGCTGCCCGACCTCGACGGGATCGAGGTGCTCAAGCGCCTGCGCGCCGCCGGCCATCGTCAGCCGGTGGTGTTCCTCACCGCCAAGGACGCCACCGAGGACAGGGTGCGGGGGCTCACCATCGGGGGAGACGACTACGTGGTCAAGCCCTTCGCCATCGAGGAGCTCCTGGCGCGCATCACCGCGGTCCTGCGCCGCAGCGGTCTCGGCTCCCGCGACACCCGCCTGGTGGTCAGCGACCTGGAGATGGACGACGAGGCGCGGCGCGTGACCCGCGGCGGCGTCCCCATCCACCTCTCCCCCACGGAGTACAAGCTGCTGCGCTACCTGATGGCCAACGCCGGTCGGGTGCTCACCCGGGCGCAGATCCTCGACCAGGTGTGGGAGTACGACTTCGACGGCGAGTCGAGCGTGGTGGAGACCTTCATCTCCTACCTCCGCCGCAAGCTGGACGTCGGCGGTCCCCCGCTCATCCAGACCGTGCGAGGCGTGGGCTACACGCTCCGGGTGGAGGACCGAGCCCTCCCATGACGCTGCGCACCCGCCTCGTGAGCGTGTACGCGCTGGCCGTGCTGGCGGTGCTGGCCATGGGCGTCGCGGTGGTGCTGACGCAGCGGAACTACCTGCTCGACCAGATCGACGACCAGCTGCGCGCCGCGGCCGCCCCGATGGTGCGCCTGGATCCGTTCCAGCCCGCTCCTGGGAGCACCGAACCGCTGCCCCCTCGACCCGACCGCCCGGGGGTGGTCACCACCATGTGGGTCGCCGAGGTCGATGCGGCAGGCGAGCTGCGGGCCCTGTCATCGGTGCTCAGCCCGGCCGACGAGCCGTCGGTCGAGGGGGCCGAGCTGCTCGACGCCCCGTTGGGCGTGCCCTTCAGCGTCCCGTCCTCCGACGGTGGCGCCGGCTTCCGGATGCTGGTGCTGCAGGCGGGGGAGGGTGAACCTGGTGGACCCGGACCCCGCCTGGCCTTCGCCATGCCCCTGGACGACACCGAGGCGGCCATCGGGCGGCTCACCACGGTGGTGCTCTGGGGAGGGCTGGGGATCCTCACCGTGCTCGGCCTCAGCGGGTGGTGGGTGTGGCGTCTCGGGCTGCGCCCGATCAGGGAGATGACCGACGCCGCGGAGCGCATGGCCCAGGGAGCACCGGACCTGCGGGTTCCCACGGCCACGGAGGGCACCGAGGCCGCCATGCTGGCCGATGCCCTGAACGCCATGTTGGAGGCCCGTCAGCGCAACGAGGAGCAGCTCCGTCGCTTCGTGGGGGACGCCTCCCACGAGCTGCGAACGCCGCTCACCAGCGTCCGGGGCTACGCCGAGCTGTACCAACGCGGCGCGCTGGAGGAGCGCGCCGACCTCGACGACGCCATGCGTCGCATCCTGTCCGAGTCCGATCGGATGGCCGTGCTGGTGGAGGACCTGCTGCTGCTGGCCCGCCTCGACCAGGGCCGACCGCTGAGCCTGGCGCCGCTCGACCTGGCGGCGGTGCTCGAGGACGCGGCTGCGGATGCCCGGGCGGTGAGCCCGCGCCGCCAGGTGAGCGTGGAGGTGCCCCACCCCCTGGTGGTGACCGGTGACGAGCACCGTCTGCGTCAGGTGGTGGCCGGCCTGGTGGGCAACGCGCTCGTGCACACCGATGCGCCGGTGCACCTGCGTGCCGGCGTCGAGCCGGGCGGAGGCGCCAGCGTGTGGGTGCGTGACGAAGGACCCGGGATGGACGCGCGGACCGCGCAGCACGCCTTCGACCGCTTCTACCGCGGCGATCCCGCCAGGAGCCGTCACACCGGAGGGTCCGGTCTGGGGCTGGCGATCGCTCGCTCGGTCGTCGAGGCCCACGGCGGCCGCATCGCCCTGCGCAGCTCGCCCGGCCAGGGGTGCACCGTGGAGCTGCACCTGCCTGCCGAGCCGCCGACCGCTCCCGTGGCATCGGCGACACCCGCCGGTACCGTGCAGGGATGAGCCATCAGGAACGAGAAGAGGACCTCATCGCGGAGGCGAACCGGCTGCTCGGGGCGACCGACGTGGAGGCCGCCGGCCTCTTCGGGCTGGCGGACCTGTCGGCGGCCATGATCGGGGGATCGCTCGCCGGCTCGGCGGCCGGGGCGCTCATCGAGGGCGAGGCGGCCGGAGGACCTGGGGTGGGCGACGCCGTCGGCGCCGGGGTGGGCGCGTGGGCCGCCACCCAGGCAATGGCCCGCCACGAGGGCGTCGACCTCAAGATGATCCTCGCGCTCACCCCCACGGGGATCTACGTGCTCAACCGGGAGCAGGGGGAGCAGCCGCCCGGGGTGGTCGCCAGCTTCGATCGCGCCCGTTGCCAGGTGCGCATCACCAAGCTCGGCCTGTCCCGCACGGTGGAGCTCCACGACCCCGATCAGGGCACCTCCATCGCCCTGCACGGGACCGTCTCGCCGCTGATGCGCCGCTCGGCCGCCGACAAGGCGGTGATGCGGCTCCTGGCGGGCGCCTGAGCACCGCCCAGGCCGTTCGCCCGCGCCGGTAAGGTGGCGCTCCGTGACGACCCACGAGCGCGAGATCACCGAGGAGGCGGAGCTGTGCACGCCGGAGGGGCGGCTCGACGGCTCGGCAGTGGGTTGGTCGCGTGCTCCGCTGCACACCGCGTCGCTGCGGGGCTGGGGCCGCAACAAGCGCTGGGACTACTGGGCCGTGCTGGCCGGTGACCTCGTCCTGTCGGTGACCTACGCCGATGTCGACTACCTGGGCATCGCCGAGCTGTGGTGGGCCGACCTGGGAAGGGACATCAGCGGCGGCCGGGCGGCCACGCCGGCGCTGGCACGGGGGATCCGACTGCCCGACCGTCCCGGCACCGCGCCGCTTCGCTACCGGGGCCGCAACCTGCGACTGGAGCTGCTCGACGAACCCGCGGGATCCGGCGGGGACGGCGCGACCCTGCTGCACGCCGAGTGGCTCGAGCGCGACGGCACCCCCGGCCGACTCGACGTGCGCGTCGAGCTGCCGGCCACCCACGAGTCGCTCAACGTGGTGATCCCCTGGGACGAGCGCCGGTTCCAGTACACCTCCAAGCACCAGGCGCGACCCGCCACCGGCGTGCTCCAGGTCGGTCGTGACCGTCACCCCTTCGGTGGTGGGCGCGGCGAGGCCTGGGGGGTGCTCGACGTGGGTCGGGGTCGGTGGCCCTACCGCACGAACTGGAACTGGGGTGGCGGTGCGGGCCACGCCGAGGACGGCACGGTGGTCGGTCTGCAGCTGGGCGGCCGATGGACCGTCGGCACCGGGCTCACCGAGAACGGCCTCGTGGTCGATGGCCGGCTCCACAAGATCGGCTGCGAGCTGGCCTGGTCCTATCGGTGGGAGGAGCCCCTCGATCCGTGGCACGTGCGCGCCCCGGACGGCTCGGTCGACCTGCGCCTGGTGCCGCGCTACGACAAGCACTCCCGCACCGACGTCGGGGTGATGGGCATGGAGGTCCACCAGGTGTTCGGCCGGTGGAGCGGCACCGTGCGCACCGACGAGGGCCGCGTGCTCGAGCTGCGCGACGTGCAGGGCTTCGCCGAGGAGTCACGTTCCCGCTGGTAGGCCGCATGCCGCTGGGCCCGGCACCGCTACGGTGAGGCGGTGCACCGGCCGCTGTCGCACCGCCTGGATCACCTGGAGGTCCCGCTGCACCCGGTGGCGCCGGTGCTCACCTTCCTCGGGGCGGCGGGCACCGTCACCGGCAGCAGGTTCCTGGTGGACACACCCCAGGCGCGGGTGCTGGTGGATGCCGGGCTCTACCAGGGACGCAAGGAGCTGCGGCTCCGCAACCGGGAGCCGTTCCCCGTGCCGGTCGAGAGCATCGACGCCGTGGTGCTCACCCACGCCCACGTCGACCACGTCGGCTACCTGCCTGCGCTGTGGTGCGCCGGCTACCGAGGACCTGTCCACGCCACCGCCGGGACGACGGCGTTGGCCGGGGTCGTGCTGCCCGATGCCGGCCACCTCCAGGAGGAGGAGGCCGAGTACGCCAACTCCCGTGGGTTCTCCAAGCACAGCCCGGCGCTTCCCCTGTACACGGAGGCCGACGCGCAGGCCACCCTGGCGCTGCTGCGTCCGACGGACTTCGGCGTCGAGACCGAGGTGGCCCCCGGCGTGTTCGCCACTCTGCAGCCGGCCGGACACATCCTCGGCTCCGCCACGGTGCAGCTCCGGCTGCACTCGGCCTCCGATCGCACCGTGCTGTTCAGCGGCGACCTCGGCCGCCCGCACCACCCGCTCCTGGTGCCGCCGGTGCCTCCGGGGCGCCCCGACGTGGTGGTGATGGAGTCGACCTACGGCGACCGCCGCCACGACGACGAGGGGACGGTGGAGCGCTTCGCGGAGGCCATCTGCCGCACCGCCGCCCGCGGCGGGATGGTGCTGATCCCCGCCTTCGCCGTGGACCGCACGGAGGTGGTGCTGCTCATGCTCGGGCGGCTGCTCGAAGAGGGCCAGATCCCCGACCTGCCGGTGTTCGTCGACTCGCCGATGGCGTTAAAGGCGCTGCGCGTCTATCGCCGGGCGATCACCGAGGGTGCCGTCGACATCGACGTCGAGCTGCGGGGCGACGGCGACCCCTTCGACGCCACCAACGTGACCGAGGTGATCGACGTCGCCGGCTCCAAGGCCCTGGCGGGGCTCACCGTGCCGTCCATCATCATCTCCGCCTCGGGCATGGCCACCGGCGGGCGTGTCGTGCACCACCTGTCCCACCTCCTGCCCGACCGTCGCAACACCGTCATGCTGGTGGGCTACCAGGCGCCGGGCACACGGGGCAGGGCGCTGGCCGACGGCGCCCGCGAGGTGAAGATGCTCGGGCGCTACGTGCCCGCCCGTGCCGAGGTCGTCGATCTCGGCGCATTCTCCGTGCACGCCGACCACGTGGAGCTGACCGCATGGCTCGACTCCGCCGCAGCGGAGCCCGAGATCGTCTACCTGGTGCACGGGGAGCCCGACTCGAGCGCGGCGCTGGCCGATCACCTGCAGGCCGACCGGATCCGTCGCGTCGTGGTGCCGGCGTTGGGGGAGCGGGTGCGCCTCGACGCGCTCGGCCCTCCGTGAGGTCCTTCCGGCCGAGCGCTGACGCTGCGGGCGCTCAGTGGCCGTGCGGCTCCGGTCCCACCTCCAGGTGGCGGATCTCCTCGTCGGTGTAGCCCCGGGTCCAGGCCGGGAGCTGTTCGGCCACCTCGTCCGCGGGCAGCGCCCGGGTGAACAACCAGCCCTGCACGTTGTGGCACTCCAGGTCCTCCAACGCCTGCAGCTGCCGGGAGGTCTCGACCCCTTCGGCGACGACCTCGAAGCCCATCACCGAGCCGATGTTGATCACCGACTGCACGATCGCCGTGTCCGGTGCGCTGTCGAGCATGCCGGCGGTGAAGGAGCGGTCGATCTTGGCGATGTCGATGGGGGTCTCCTTCAGCGCTCCGAGGCTGGAGTACCCGGTGCCGAAGTCGTCGATCAGCACCGTGATCCCGGCCGCTCGCAGGCGCTGGAGGAGGGAGTCGTGGGCGCCGGGGACCTCGCCCAGCATCGACTCGGTGACCTCCACGCCCAGGGAACGGGCCGGCAGCCCGGACCGGCGGAGCCCGGCGAGGAGGTGCTCTGCGAGCTCCGGTTGCGACAGCTCGCTCATCGAGAGGTTGATCCAGACCTGCACCGGGTAGCCGAGGTGGTGCCACCGTCGCAGCGCCTGGAGGGCCAGGCTGACGACCCGGCGACCCATCCGCACCACCAGCCCCGTCTGCTCGGCGACGGGGACGAACTCGTCGGGACGCAGCATCGAACCGTCGTGCAGCGGGCAGCGTGCGAGGGCCTCCAGCGCCCGAACCCGCCACATCCCGTCGTCCTGGCGGGAGAAGACCGGCTGGAAGTGGACGGTGAAGCGGTCGTCGTCGAGGGCGGCGGCGAGCTCCTGGCTCACCTCCAGACGACGCTCTGCGTGCTGGCCGATGGCCGAGTGGAACAGCTGCGTGCGGGCCTTGCCGGCGACCTTGGCCCGGTACATGGCGGCGTCGGCGTCGCGCACCATGGCGCCGGCGGTGGTGTCGCCCTCGTACGACACGCAGGCGCCGATGGACAGCGTGACCGGGTACGAGGTGTCACGGGTGAGGGAGGCGACGGAGTCGCTCACCCGCCGCGCCACCCGCAGCACCGTGTCCTCGTCCTCGACGTCGCGCACGATCACCAGGAACTCGTCGCCGCCCAAGCGGCCGACCGTGTCGCCGGCCCGCAGGGAGCTCTCCAGCGCGGATGCCACGTCCTGCAGCAGCGAGTCGCCGGTCTCGTGGCCCAGCGCGTCGTTGACCAGCTTGAAGTTGTCCAGGTCGATGAACAGCGCACCGACGGGATCGCCGAGCTCCCGGGTCTCGCCCAGGGCGAGCTCGAGCTGCTCGATGATGGCGCTGCGGTTGAGCAGCGCGGTGAGGGGATCGTGGGTGGCCTCGAAGTGCAGCTGCTGGTCCCGGGCCTTGCGGGCCATGATGTCGCGGCCGAACATGAGCATGCCGTCGATCGCCGGCACGTTCGCCAGGTTGACGGCGTGCAGCTCGAACCAGCGCCAGCTGCCGTCGCGGTGCAGCAGACGCACCTCGACGGTTCGGGACGTGCCGGGATCCGATCGTTGCGGGTCGTGCAGCACCGAGGCCCGCTCGAGGTCGGCGGGATGCACCGTGTCGTTCACGGGGAGGGACAGGAACTCCT
The DNA here is from genome assembly GCA_964420125.1 of uncultured Microthrixaceae bacterium. GTDB lineage: Bacteria > Actinomycetota > Acidimicrobiia > Acidimicrobiales > Microtrichaceae > CAYQQQ01. Next base: position 49,359 of record CAYQQQ010000024.1, on the reverse strand, counting down.
CTGGCGTCCAGCCCAGCAGGTGCTGAACCGACGCGCTGGCGAAGCTGCGATCATCGGGGCCGTGGCTGATCACCGCCAGATCGGGCATGTTGCGGCCGAGCGCGGTGAGCAGCGCCTCGTTGGCCACCTGCCGGGTCACGTCGCTCGCCACCGCCAGCACGGTCGGTGTGCCGGAGGTGGCGTCGTTGTAGGGGACCAACCAGGTTCGCAGGTGGTGCTCCCGACCGTCACGGTCCGCCACGACGTCGTCGAGGTCGGTGACGGTCCGGCCGCTGCGGGTCAGCTCTTCGACTGCCGCGAGGAGATCCGCCCCGGCGGTCTCGCCCAGCGCCGAGGCGAGGTGCACGCCCTCGAGGCTCCCGCCTCCGATGCCCAGGAACCGGCGGGTCGCGTCGTTGGCGAAGCTCAACGCACCTCCTGCGTCCACGGAGAACACCATCACCGGCAGCAGGTCGAGCACCTGACGCATGGACTCCCGGGTGGCGACCACCTCGGTGACGTCCTGCACGGTGACGCCGTGCAACCGGCCCAGGTGCTGGGATCCCCGCTCGGCGCCGTCGAAGCGGAGCCAGCGGACGCGCCCGTCGGACTCGACGGGCGCGGTCACCGAGGCGGTCAGTCCGTCGGTGACCGCGTCGGCCCACATCGCCACCTCCTGCGCTGCATCCTCACGGACCACGTCGGAGAGGTCTCGCAGGCCGTCCACCCGGTCGCCGGGGAACCAGGTGCCGAACGCCTGGTTGCGGTACACGAGGTGTCCACCCGGCAGCGCCACGGCGAGGCCCAGGGTCGACATCTCCGCCATCAGGTGCAACGGCTCGTGGTCCTCGGGGTCGAGGGGGCGGAGCGTCCCGGGCGGTGCGGACCCCGCGGGGGTCGCGCCGCCCGGTGGCTGATCGAGGAGGCAGAACCGCAGGAGGGTGTGGCCCGGGAGGCGATGGCCGATGTCGGTGATCCAGCCGTGCACGGCCAACTCGCCGCGAGGTGCGCGGAACGCGAACTCCACCGGGACCGCGTGCCCGGGGCGGCGCCGGGACTCGGCGAGCGCCTCCACGAAGGGTGCCAGCGACCCGGGCTCGAGCATCGAGCTGGTGTCGGTGAGCTCCGTCAGGTCCGAGATCCCCGTCAGCGTCGCGTTGGAGCCCCCGCGCCACACCACGGTGAACTGCTCGTCGAGCACCACGGCCGCGTCGGAGCCCGCGCCGTCGAGCAGATCGAGCCACTCGTGGTGCTCCGCGGGTGCCTCCACCCTGCTCCCGTCGGCAGGTCCGCCCCGTGTGTGAGGACGCGTGGCAGGTGGCACCCGCCGTCCCGCATGGCCGGTCAGGGCTCCCGACCCCGTCGGGCCACGGCCCGGCGGGCTTCGCGATCGGCTTCCCGTCGCGCCAGCTCCTGTCGCTTGTCGACGGTCTTGCGACCCTTGCCGAGCGCCAGCTCGACCTTGAGGCGCCCTTCGGAGAAGTAGAGCTTGAGCGGCACCAGGGTGAGGCGCTCGGTCTGCATGCGGTGCGCCAGCCGGTCGATCTGGTGGCGGTGCAGCAGCAGCTTGCGACGGCGTGTGGGCTCGTGGCCGCTGTGGTCCTGGGCATGGGAGTAGGGCGCGACGTGCAGGCCGTGGAGCCACACCTCGCCGTCGTCGATGCTGGCCCAGGCCTCGGCGAGCTGCACCTTCGACTCCCGGAGGGACTTGACCTCGCTGCCGCGCAGGACCATCCCGCACTCGATGGACTCGCCGAGCTCGTAGTTGCGGCGGGCCTGGCGGTTGGTGGCGACGACGTGGGTTCCTGTGGGCTTCATGGCGAGGGGGGGTCCGGCACCGACGGTGACCGGTTCGACAATGGTAGTTACGCTGCGCAGCGTGCTTCGGATGCTGCCCCGCCACCGTGACGAGATGGTCGCCCACGCCATCGAGGGATTCCCGTTGGAGGCCTGCGGATTGCTGGTCGGCGACGCCGACGGCACGGTGCGCAGCTTCCACCCCTGCACCAACGCGGCGGCGAGCGCCAAGCTCTACACCGTCGAGCCGAGGGACATGCTGCGGGTGGACCGGGAGGCGGAGGCCGAGGGTCGTCAGGTGATCGGCGTGATGCACTCCCACACCCACACCGACCCCTACCCGTCGCCGACCGACGTGGCCCAGGCCCCGGACCCCGACTGGCACTACGTGATCGTGTCGCTGCGCGACGACGTGCCGATGCTGCGCTCGTTCCTCCTGCGCGACGGAGGCATCGAGGAGGAGTCGGTGGAGCTCGACCGGGGGTGAGTGGTCCGGGAGGGACCTGAATCCCTACCATAGTGGTCAGGATTTCTTCGGGAGACCCCATGACCGTCCACACGTCCGTGCTCGAGATGATCGGCGACACCCCGCTGGTCGAGGTGTCCGAGCTCAGCCCCAACCCCCGGGTGCGCATCCTGGCGAAGATGGAGGGCCAGAACCCCGCCGGCTCCGTGAAGGACCGCATCGCCCGGGCGATGATCGAGGAGGCCGAGGCCGACGGCACTCTGCGGCCCGGCTGCACGATCATCGAGCCCTCCTCGGGCAACACGGGCATCGCCCTGGCCATGATCTGCCGGCTCCGCGGGTACCACCTCAAGATCGTGCTGCCCGAGAACGTGTCGGTGGAGCGCCGCCAGCTGCTCGAGGTGTTCGGAGCGGAGATCATCGACTCCCCGGGGGCCGAGGGCTCCAACGGCGCCGTTCGGCGTGCCCGGGCACTGGCCGAGGAGCACCCGCAGTGGGTGTTCCTCTACCAGTACGCCAACGAGGCCAACCCCAGGGCCCACTACCTCACGACCGGCCCGGAGATCTGGCGCGACGTGCCCGAGATCACCCACTTCGTGGCCGGGCTCGGCACCTCCGGCACCCTCATGGGCGTCGGCACGTTCCTCAAGGAGCAGAACCCCGAGATCCAGGTGCTGGCCGTCGAGCCGCCCTCGGGCGAGCAGGTGGAGGGGCTGCGATCGCTCGACGACGGGTACATCCCCCCGGTGTTCGAGAAGTGGGGTGGCTACGAGCTCCTCGACGGCAAGTCCATCGTGCGACCCCGAGAGTCCCTGGAGCACACCCGCCGGCTGGCCGAGGTCGGGATCTTCTCGGGGATCTCCGCCGGTGCGGCGCTCGCGGGGGCCTGCAAGGTGGCAGAGCGCATCGATGCCGGCGTGATCGTGTTCGTCGTGTGCGACTACGGCTGGAAGTACCTCTCCACCGGCGCCTGGACCCTGGACCTCGACGAGGCTGCGGCCAACGCCGAGCAGGTCATCTACTTCTGATCGCCCCGTCCGGCTGGGACGGCTAGATCTGGACCCGGTCCCAGTGCTCGCAGCCCCGTGTCTCGAAGAAGGCGTCGTTGGCCTGGATGGTGAGCACCTCGAACCCGCCGATGCCGATGGTGCCCTCCTCGATCACCGAGGTGGCGTCGTGGCGGGCGTTGCTCAACCGCTTCCAGGTGCAGATCGCCGATCCTCGGGCCCCGTAGACCCCGGGGAAGACGTCCACCCCCACCCGCCACATCCCGTCGGGGATCGGAGGCCCGCCGGGCAGCGCGGACTGGTCTGCAGGCGCGGCCACCCACATCTGGCAGGCCCGGGTGTGGAAGCTGTGGTCGGTCGGGGCGACCTCGATGTACTGCGGGCCGTTGGTGTCGTTGGCGAACCCTTCGCCGTGCACCTCGCCCTGGGCGCCCAGTCGCTGGTAGCCGCAGAGCCGTCCGGGTTCGGCTCCCATGGAGCGGTACAGACCGGGTTGGATCTGCTGGTACACGATCCATGTGCCGTCCCGGTAGCAGGACGCGGCGACGAGGGCGACCAGGGCGGCCACCCCCAGGAGCCTCATGGCCTTGCGGGCTCGACGATCTCGGCGCATGGCAGGTTCCCTTCCGTCGGGAGCGGACAGCGGACCCCAACGTGGCGACGCCGAACGCTCCCACTGGATGTCGGAGCGTCGCTCGCAGAGCTGAAGAACTCCGCACCGGATCGCTAGCGTGGGTCCGTGGACGACCGGCCCATCGGCATGTTCGACAGCGGTTTCGGAGGGCTCACCGTGGCCCGGGCCACGATGGACCTCCTCCCCGGTGAGGATCTCGTCTACCTCGGCGACACGGCGCGCTACCCCTACGGTCCCCGACCTCTGGAGGAGGTGGCGGGCTTCGCCCACCAGATCGCCGGGGAGCTGGTGCAACGCCACGACGTGAAGCTCCTCGTGGTGGCCTGCAACACCGCCGCGGCCGCGGCGCTCGACACCCTCTCGGCCGCACTCGAGGTGCCCGTCGTCGGTGTGATCGAGCCAGGTGCGCGTGCGGTGCTGAGCGCCACCGTGACCGGGCGCATCGGGGTGATCGGGACCGTCGGCACCATCGGCTCCGGTGCGTACCAGCGTGCGGTGGCGGCGCTCCTCGCCCGGGCCGGGGAGGTGCCGTCCGAGCGGGACCTGGAGCTGCTCGCCCTGGCCTGTCCCGGCTTCGTGGAGTTCGTGGAGCGGGGGGAGTTCGACGGACCACAGGTGCGGCTGCTGGCGGAGCGGCTGCTGGCCCCTGCGGTGGAGGCCAAGGTCGACACCCTTCTGCTGGGCTGCACCCACTACCCCTACCTGGCCCGCACCATCGGTGAGGTGATGGGTCGTGACGTGGTGATGGTGTCCTCCGCAGAGGAGACCGCCTTCGAGGTGCGTCGCCTGCTGCACCGCCTGGAGATGCAGGCCGGTCCGCGACCTGCGGGCGCCAGGGCCACGTTCGTCACCACCGGCGACGTGAACCGCTTCGAGGAGCTGGGTCGGCGCCTGCTGGGCCCGGAGCTAGCCCGAGCCGAGCGGATCCGCTGGCCGTGAAGCTGACCGTGCTCGGCTGCTCCGGGGTGTACGCCGCTCCGGGGAACCCGTGCAGCGGCTACCTCGTGCAGTCCGGAGGTCTGAACGTGCTGGTCGATGCGGGTGCCGGGGTGTTGGGCGCGCTGCAGCGACACCTCCCCCTCGAGGAGCTGGACGCGGTCGTGGTCAGCCACTCCCACCCGGACCACTGGGTGGAGGTGCCCATCCTGCGCAACGCCCTGCGCCACGTGCTGGACGTGGAGGGGCTGGAGCTCTACGCGCCGGCGGACGTCCTCCGGCTCGCCGACCGGGTCAGCCACGAGCACCTGGCGCCCACACTGCGTCCCCACCGCTTGACCGACACCAGCGAGGTCGATCTCGGTGGGGTGCTGCTGCGCTGCTCGAGGACCCGGCACCCGCCCGAGACGTTGGCCTTCTCCCTCGACGACGGAGCGCACCGACTGGGCTACAGCGCCGACACCGGACCCGGGTGGGACTTCCGCTCCCTGGGGGCACCGGTCGACCTGGCCGTGTGCGAGGCGACCTTCCGGGAGGCCGACGGGCCCCAGGACCCCGTGCACATGACCGCCCGTCAGGCCGGTGAGGCGGCCGCGGTCGCCGGCGCGCGACAACTCCTGCTCACCCACCTCCTGCCCGGCGCTGACCCGCAGGAGGCGATCAGGGAGGCGGAGTCGACCTATGGTGCTGCGGTCGACGTGGCCCACGCAGGCCTGGTCGTCGAGCTCTGACCCACCCACCCGTACCATCCAGGAGTCACCGTGCGACCTGACGGCCGAGCCAACGACGAGCTCCGAACCCACAGCTTCGAGCGCGACTTCACCGCCTACGCCGACGGCTCGGTGCTCGTGACCTTCGGTGAGACCAAGGTGCTGTGCACCGCGATGATCGACGACGACACGCCGCGTTGGATGCGCAACAGCGGGAAGGGCTGGGTCACCGCCGAGTACGCCATGCTGCCGGGCTCCTCCCCGGAGCGCGTGAACCGGGAGACGCGCGGGCCGAAGGGAAGGACCCAGGAGATCCAACGCCTCATCGGCCGGGCGCTGCGCTCCGTGTGCGATCTCCGTGCGCTCGGGGAGCGCCAGGTGCTGATCGACTGCGACGTGCTCCAGGCGGACGGGGGGACGCGCACCGCGGCGATCTGCGGTGCCTACCTGGCGCTGCACGACGCGGTCAGCCGGGCTCGCATGGGTGGCCTGATCGACGTCCACCCGCTGACCGACCTGCTGGCGGCGATCTCGGTGGGGGTGATCGACGGGGAGCCCCGCCTGGACCTGCCCTACGCCGAGGACTCCGTGGCCGAGACGGACATGAACGTGGTGATGATGGGCGATGGACGGTTCGTGGAGGTGCAGGGCACCGCCGAGGGGGCGCCGTTCAGCCGCGACGAGCTCTCCCAGCTGCTCGACCTCGCCGCAGCGGGCATCGCCCAGATCCACGACCTGCAACGCCAGTACCTCGAGATCCCCCTCGAGGCGCGTCCTGCGGCGCGCTGAGGCGGCCGCGATGGAGGTGCCGGCGCGGGTGCTGCTGGCTTCGGCGAACCCCAAGAAGGCCGCCGAGCTGCGCGAGGTGCTGGCGGGTGCCTGGGGGGAGGGCGTCGAGCTGCTGGCCCGGCCCGATGCCGTGGCCGAGGTCTCCGAGGACGCCGAGGACTTCCTGGGCAACGCACGGTTGAAGGCGGCCGCGCTCCTCCAGGCCACGGGTGAGGCGGCGCTGGCCGACGACTCCGGACTGGAGGTCGACGGCCTCGGGGGAGCCCCGGGGGTGCGGTCGGCCCGCTACGCAGGGCCCGGTGCGTCCGACGCCGACAACGTCACCGAGCTCCTGGCCGCCCTGGCGACGTTCCCCGAAGGCCATCCGGCACGTCGCGCCCGGTTCCGCTGCGTGGTGGTGCTGCTCACCCCGACCGAGGAGATCGTCGGTCGGGGCACGGTGGAGGGGTGCATCGCCGTCACGCCGCGGGGCGGCGGGGGCTTCGGCTACGACCCGGTCTTCGTGCCCGAGGAGGGCGACGGCCGGACCTTCGCCGAGATGACGGCGGAGGAGAAGCACGCGATCAGCCACCGTGGACGGGCGCTGGCGGAGCTCCGCCGAGCCATCGAGGTGGGGTGAGCTGCTCCTCCCGCGGGGTGCGGTGCTGATCGGCGCCGGGTCCGTGGTGCGCTGCTCACCAGCCCCGGAGGTCGATGGGCCAGGTGGCGACCACGTCGTCACCGTCGACCACGTGGAGGTGCTCGTGGTAGGCGACGGTGGGGTCGACGTGGGCGGGGTGCACGGCGACCCTGTCGCCCACTGCCGGCAGGTCGCCTGCCGTGCCCGCCATGAACGTGGTGTGCTCGTCGGAGCAGAAGAAGACCTCGTGGCCGGGGATCGTGGGCTCGCCGTGGTCCATGCCCAGGGACTTGAGCCCGCAGTCGGCCACCGCCCACCCCTTGGGGCTGCGTGACACCACGGTGCACTCCAGGCGGAGCGCCTGGCGGAACGGCAACCCGAGGCGCTGGTAGTGGGTGTCCATCAGCAGGTAGCTGCCGGCCTGCACCTCGTCGGTGTCGGGATGCAGGTCGTAGGTGCCGGTGCCTCCCGCCGAGGTGAGCCCGCCGCCGACGTCGTGCGCCGCGCTCCGCAGCAGCGTCATCGACTCCTCCACGGCCGCCGCGCGCGCTGCACGGTCGGGGTTGCCCACGACGTGGCCCTCGTAGCCCATGACCCCTCTCACCTCGACGCCGCTTCGCCGGGCGAGCTCGGCCAGCTCCCCGGCGGCCTCGGGGAGGCAGCCGCAGCGGGGCAGGCCGACGTCCACGTCGACCAGCACCTCCGCTCCGGCTGCCGCAGCGGCGCGGACCGTCTCGGGGGAGTCCACGGCCACGGTGATCCGCGCGTCGGCGCGCCGCACCAGGCGGCGGAGCCGTTCCTCGTCGAGGGTCTCGTTGGCCAGCAGGAGGTCGGCTCCCAACCCGGCATCCGCCATGCCCTCCATCTCTCGCAACGTGGCGCAGCAGAACCGACGGTGCCCGCCCCGCTCGGCGACGTGCCGGGCCAGCGGCGTGCTCTTGAACGCCTTCACGTGCGGTCGGAGCCGCTCCCCGGGGCGAACGGCGGCCATGGCGTCGATGTTGGCGTCCAGCAGGCCGAGCTCCACCACGAGCGCCGGCGTGGGCAGGTCGTGCACCTTCACGCGCGCACCGTAGTCCACGTCGCGTAAGGTCGGGCCCGATGGAGCGCCGGTCCATGCTGCTCGGTGGACTCGCCGTTGCCGGCTCTCTCGCCGTCGGCGCCGCACTCGTCGAGGGTGAGGTCCTTCCCGGACGTGCGCGGGTGCACGGGGTGCTCGGTCTCGATGGACCGGACGGAACGCTCCCGGATGTCAGCCCTGGAACGGTGGTCAGCGGTGAGCTCGAGTCCTCCCACCTCCGGCGCAGGGTTCGGTGGCGCGTCGTTCGGCCCCCGGGGCACGACGACGCCTCCCTTCCCGTCGTGGTGGTGCTCCATGGGAAGGGAGGCGACGAGCAGTCCGCTGCGGACGATTTGGGCATCGACCGCTTCCTCGCCGCTGCGGTCGCCGATGGCGCACCACCGGCAGCTGTCGTGTCGGTGGACGGGGGAGACGGCTACTGGCACCGGCGGATCGACGGTTCCGACAGCGGGTCCATGGTCGTGGAGGAGCTCCTCCCTGCGATGGCGTCCGAAGGTCTCGACCTGTCGCGGGTGGGCCTCCTGGGCTGGTCGATGGGCGGGTACGGCGCGCTCCTTCTCGCCGGCTCCAGCCTCTCGGGCAAGGTGGCGGCGGTGGCCACGATCTCGGCAGCACTGTGGGCCGAGTTCGAGCAGTCAGCCCCCGGCGCGTTCGACGACGCTGCGGACTTCCGAGCCCACGACGTGTTCGCTCTGGCGGGGGAGCTGAGCGGCACACCCCTGTCGATGGTGTGTGGGGATCTGGACCCCTTCCGCGACGCGAACGTCGCGTTCATCCGGAGGGTCGGAGCGAACCCGGATGGCGCGATCCAGGCAGGTGGCCACACTTCCGGCTTCTTCCGGCGGGTCGCCGGCGCACAGCTCGGGGCCGTGCTCTCGCACTTGTGAGGGCCGCAGATCGGTGCGCGGCGTCAGCCGAAGACCACCGTGCGGTTGCCCCGCACCAGCACCCGGTGCTCCAGGTGGGCCCGCAGCGCCCGGGCCAGCACGACCACCTCGAGGTCGCGCCCCTTGGCCGTGAGCTCGGGCACGTCGTCGCGGTGGCTCACGCGCACCACGTCCTGGTCGATGATCGGCCCCTGGTCGAGCTCGACCGTGGCGTAGTGGGCGGTGGCCCCGATGACCTTCACCCCGCGCTCGTGGGCCTGACGGTAGGGCTGGGCGCCGACGAAGGCGGGCAGGAACGAGTGGTGGATGTTGATGATGCGGTTGGGCCATCGCTGCACCAAGGCCTCGGAGAGGATGCGCATGTAGCGGGCCAGCACCACCAGCTCGATCCCCTCGTCGTCCAGCACGGCCTGCAGCTCCTGCTCCTGGGCGCTCGGGTCGTCACCCACGGGGAGGTGGTGGAACGGCACCCCGAAGAACCCGCAGAGCTCTCCGTGGTGGGGGTGGTTGGAGGCCACCAGCACCAGCTCTGCAGCCAGCTCGCCGGCGTGGGACCGGCTCAGCAGGTCGACCAGGCAGTGGGGCGCGGTGGAGGTGAGCACCGCCAGGCGGGGCCGCTCGTCGCTGAAGTGCACCGCCACGTCCATGCCGAAGCGCTCGGCCAGCGGCCGCAGCGCCCACTCGAGCTGCGACCGCTCGAACGCGAACCCGTCGAGCTCGAACTCCACCCGCTGGAAGAAGGTGGCGTCGGTGCGATCCGTGTGCTGCTCGGCGTGCACGATGTTGCCGCCGTTGCGCCACACGAAGTCGGCGGTGGCCGCCACGATGCCCGGCTGGTCGGGGCAGCTCAGCAGCAGCACGGCGGTGGGAGAGGCCACGGAGCCGAGGCTAACGCCGGCTCGGCCGCCCGCCGACGCCTGTCGCCCGTGGCGCGCGTGCCGCGACGTGGTGTGCGGACGGGGGGAGTCGAACCCCCAAGCCCCGAGGGGCACCGGGACCTAAACCCGGCGCGTCTGCCAGTTTCGCCACGTCCGCGAGTCGGCTCACGCTACCCGGGACGGCACCGGTCTCCCGCAGCGGTAGCCTCGTCGCCATGTCCCACAACGACAGCATCCCTCCGCTCCCCGGACTGCCGCCCGCCTCCCTGGTGCCGCCGGTGCTCGCCCAGTCGCCCACCGGCATGGACCCCTCCGCCGACATCTACAACCGGCTGCTCAAGAACCGCATCGTGTTCCTGGGCTCGGAGGTCAACGACCAGGTCGCCAACTTCATCACCGCCCAGCTCCTGTACCTCGAGGGCGAGGACGCCGAGAAGGACATCTGGCTCTACATCAACTCCCCGGGGGGCTCGGTGACCGCCGGGATGGCGATCTACGACACGATGCAGTTCGTCACCCCCGACGTCGGCACCATCTGCATGGGCCTGTGCGCCTCGATGGGCCAGTTCCTGCTGTGCGCCGGTGCGCCGGGCAAGCGCTACTCGCTGCCCCACGCCCGGATCATGATGCACCAGCCCTCTGCGGGGATGCAGGGCCAGGCGGCGGACATCGCCATCCAGGCGGAGCAGCTGAAGTACATCAAAGAGCTGCTCGCCCAACGGATCGCCGATCACACCGGTCAGACCAAGGAGCAGATCAACAAGGACTCCGACCGTGACCGCTGGTTCACCGCGGAGGCGGCGAAGGACTACGGCATCATCGACCACGTGATCGTGCGCCGCGGCGAGATGCGCTGATCAGCCGCCGTACACCTGCACCACGAAGATCCGCCCGTTCGCCTCGGCGGTGCCCACCCCGACGTGGGTGTAGCGCCCGCTGAGCATCGTGGCGCGGTGCGGGCCGCTGTCGAGGAAGAGCCGGTGGGCTTCGTCGACCGAGCCGGCCATGGCGACGTTCTCGCCGAGCGCCTGCCAGCCGGGGCCGGCCCCCTCGGCGAGGTTCGAGTGGGCCAGCGAGCCTCTCGAGGCCAGGACCTCGGCCCAGGCCTGGGCCTTCGCGGTCAGCGCGGCGTGATCGACCACGGGGTGCACCCCGGCCGCCCCTCGGGACTCGTTGACCAGCTGGAGCGAGTGCAGCGAGTGGGGAGCCAGGCACGACGTCAGCAAAGCCAGGATGAGCGGGAGCGCCAGGAGTGCGGCGGTGCGTCTGATCTTCATGTGGGGAAGCCTCGTGGTCGCTGGAGCTGCTCGGGACTCGATGCGGACGTTCGATGTCGGCTGCGCCGATGGGAGTGCGGTCGTCACCGCTGTCCCCCGCAACCGAACGATGACGATTCGTTGACGGTTCTATGACCTATCACACCTGGACGGGTCGGTCGCGCCTCCGGTCGGCACCTCTGAGGGTCAGTTGAGGCCTCCGTACGCCTCTTCTCGACACCTCTGACCGCAGACGAGCACATCTCGTCATATCTCCGCCCCACCTCGTGCGGGCCCCCCGGCGCGGCGCCGTTCCACATCAGTCGAGGGTGATGCCGCACTCGGTCTCGGCCCAGCGGCCGACGGCCGCGGTGGGCACGGCGACGTCTTCGAGACGCTGGTTCACCCGGGCGCGCTGGTTCTCCAGCTCCCCGGCGGGCATCTCCTCTGCACCGAGTCGGAGCTCGACGACCTCCGAGAGCACCTCGACGACCTGGTCCATCTCCTCGCGGACCGGTGGGGGAGCGCTCGCTGCCAGCTCCTCGAGCTCGGCGAGGGCGGTCTCGGTTGCCGCAGGGTCCTCCGCTGCCACCGCTCCCACCAGCGCTGCGAGGTCGCCCTGGTCGGCCAGCCGGTCGCACCACTGCGCCTGCTCGTCGCTGCACCCCGCCACCGAGCCCCCCGCGACCAGCGCTGTGCACGCGAGCGCGACCGACACCCGTGCGCGGGCGCGGTTCGCAGCCTGGAACGCGCGTCGCGTCACGGGTTCAGGCCCGTGCTGCGAGGGCGCTGGCGCGGATCTCCTCCACGGCATGGGCGAAGCCTTCAGGATCCCGGAACACCGCGCTGCCGGCCACCATCACGTTGGCTCCCGAGGCGGCTGCGCCCCCGGCGGTGCTCGACGAGACCCCTCCATCGACCTCCAGGTCGATGTCGCGGCCGAACTCGGCGATCATCTTGGCCAGCTCGGCCACCTTGGGCTCCATGTTCTCGATGTAGCTCTGGCCGCCGAATCCGGGGTTGACCGTCATCACCAGGATCTGGTCCACGAGGTCGAGCACGTGGGTGATGGTGATGGCAGGGGTGGCCGGGTTCAGCACGACGCCCGGGCTGGCTCCGAGGTCGCGGATGTGCGAGAGGGTGCGGTGCAGGTGCACGCAGGCCTCCTGGTGCACCATGACGATCTCGCACCCTGCCTCGACGTAGCGGGGGATGAGCTCGTCGGGGTTCACGACCATGAGGTGCGCTTCGAAGGGCACCTCGACGCGGTTGCGGCAGGAGTGGATCACGTCGGGCCCGAAGGTGAGGTTGGGCACGAAGACGCCGTCCATCACATCCCAGTGGATGCGATCCACTCCGGCGGCTTCGAGGCTCTGGCACACCTCCCCGAGGCGCGAGAAGTCGGCGGGGAGGACCGAGGGTGCGATCTGCACATCGGGAGCGGACATGGAGGGTGCCTCCGCGGGGTGGCTGGTCGGATCGGGTGCCTACCCCGACGGTACCTTGTCGGGGTGAGCGCACCATGCCAGAGGACCACCGTGGTGGCGGACCTGGAGCGGGCGGTGGGGGCCGGCAAGGTGCTCGGCCACGACGACGGCGGCCGGGTCGTGCTGGCGGAGGGGGGCCTTCCCGGCGAGCGGGTCGTGGTGGCGCTGCGCGACGACCGCCCCAACCTGGGGGTGGGCGAGGTGGTGGAGTGGGTTCGCCGCTCCCCTGATCGAGTCGAGCCGCCGTGTCCCGCCCTGGCACTCGGCTGCGGTGGGTGCGATCTCCAGCACGCCGCACCGAGTGCTCAGAGGGCCATGAAGGTCGAGGTGCTCCGTGACGCCCTCGCCCACCTCGCCGGAGTGCACGAGGTGGAGGTCGATGCCGGTCCGGTTCTGCCGGCGACGGGCTACCGCACCACCCTCCGCCTCGGCGTGGCCGGCGGCCGGCTGGGCTTCCGGCATCGCCGCTCCGAGGAGGTGGTTCCGGTGCAGAGCTGCCTGGTGGCGCACCCTGCCTTGGGGGAGGTCCTCTCCACCGGACGCTTCCCGGGCGCACGGGAGGTCGTGCTGCGCACCTCGGAGGCGACCGGTGAGACGATCGCCGTGGTGGATCCGCGCGCCGGACGCACGGTGGTGCCCGACGGCGTCCGCGTGGTGGGTGCGGACGAGCTGCGCGGGGGTGCTCGCGTCTGGCTGCACGAGGAGGTGCTCGGGCACCGGCTGCGGGTCTCGGCGCGCAGCTTCTTCCAGACGGGTCCTGCGGGTGCCGCCGCCCTCGCACATGCCGTGGGTTCGGCGCTCGGAGGAGCGAGTCGCACCGGGGAACGCCCGTTGGTCGATCTCTACGGGGGTGTCGGGCTGTTCAGCGTGACGCTGGGCGCCCGTGACGGCGAGCTCGTCGAGCGGTCCCCCTCCGCCGCGGCCGACGCCCGGTCGAACACGGCGGTGCTCGGCACGCGCGTGCACCGCGTGGCTGTCGAGCGGTGGCGTCCCGGTCGCGCCGGCGCCGTGGTCGCGGATCCACCACGACAGGGGCTCGGGGCCGCGGGCGCCGACGCGGTCGCTGCCACCGGCGCATCCCGAGTGGCCCTGGTGAGCTGCGATCCCGCGGCCATGGGGCGCGACGTGGCGTTGCTGGCCCATCGTGGGCTCCGGCTCGACGGCGTGCATCTGGTGGACCAGTTCGCCCACACCCATCACGTGGAGGCCGTGGTGTCCTTCATCCGCTCGGCGCAGCGATGAGGCCGGCGGGGGCTCCGGCCCGGCGCTTCGCGGGCTCGGCGCTGTGCGGACTGGTCCTGCTCGGATGGCCGCTCGGCTGCGGTGGCGACACGCCGGCGAGATCCGCCGCCGAGGACTGCCCGAGCGCACCTCCCGAGCAGCTGGAGATCGAGGTCATCGAGGAGCTTCCCCACGACCCGACGGCGTTCACCCAGGGGCTGGTGCTCGACGACGAGGGCGCGCTGTTCGAGAGCACCGGTCTGGAAGGCAGCTCCACCGTCCGGCAGGTCGACCTGGCCACCGGAGAGGTGGTGCAGCTCGCCCCCCTGGACGCCGACCTGTTCGGCGAGGGCCTGGCGCTGGATCCCGACGGCCGGCTGGTGCAGCTCACCTGGACCGACGGCCGCGCCCTCCGGTGGGATCGCGCCACCCTCGAGCCGGACGGAGATCACACCTACGACGGAGAGGGATGGGGACTCGCACTCGTCTCACCGGACACCTTCGCCATGTCCGACGGCTCCGACACCATCACCCTGCGCGACACCGACGACTTCACGGTGCGGGATCGCGTCCCGATCGGACGTCTGGACGCATCAGGACAGGTCGACTCGGTGGACCGGCTCAACGAGCTCGAGTGGGACGGCGAGCACCTGTGGGCGAACCGCTGGCAGACCGAGGAGATCCTGCGGATCGACCTGGAGTGCGCTCGGGTGGACGGGGTGGTGGACGCCGCTGAGCTGCAGCGGCGCGCCGCGCAGGCGGCCGAGGCGACCGGCCAGGCGGACCTGGACGTGCTCAACGGCGTCGCCGCAGCCGGGGACGGCGAGCTCCTGCTCACGGGGAAGCGCTGGCCGCTGCTGTTCAGGGTGAGGGTGCTGGAAGCCCCCTGAAGACGCCCGCTACCGTGACGCGATGGTGCAACCGGCGCAGGGCGCGCTCTACTCGCAGGACTCCCTGGCCTGGCGTGTCAACAGCCAGTCCTTCGTGCTGCTCGGGGGTCCACGCGCCGCCATCCTGCAGGTGTGCGACCCGGGCGTCGCGGCAGGGGTGTCGGAGTTCAGCTCGTATCGCTCCGATCCGCTGGGTCGGTTGGAGCGCACCCTGGATGCCATGCTGGCGGTCTCCTTCGGCACGCCCGAGCGGCGCGAAGCTGTGCTCGCCGGCCTCGAGAAGGCCCACGCCAAGGTGCGGGGGCGACTGGCGGACGGGACCGACTACGACGCGCTCGAGCCGGCGCGCCAGTTCTGGGTGCTCGCCACCCTGACCGACACCGTCATCGAGGTCGACCGGCGCTACCTCGGCAGGATGAAGCCCGCCGACCGCGCCGCCTACTACGAGGAGTCCAAGCGCCTGGCCGCAGCCTTCGGCGTGCCGGAGGGCCTCGTGCCCGCCGACTACGAGGCGTTCCGCGACTACATGGCGGAGCGGTTCGCCACCCTGGAGCCCACCGAGCAGTCCCGCGACATCACCGCCACGCTGCTGGTGCCCCGGGTGCGCTACGTGCCCGGCATCGCCTGGTTGCCCCTCACCCTCGTGACCACCGAGCTGCTGCCTCGGCGGATGCGCGGTGAGCTCGGGATCCGTGACCTGAACCCCGCGGAGCTGGCGACGGTGCGCGCCGGCCAACTGGCGATGCGCAACTCCCTCGCGCATCTGGGTGGGCTGCTGACGGCCAACCCGCTCAACGCGCGGGCGATCCGTCGAGCGGCCTGAGCGCGGCGCCGTCGTCCTCGGGTCGGCCCATCCCGCGCCGTCGGGCCATCCACTCCAGCACCTTCAGCCGTCGGTCGAGCTGCGGCGGGGCCGGCTCGTGCAGATCATCGCCGAGCTCCGACGCGATGAGCTCGCCGAGCACCGCTTCGTGGTCGGCGAGAG
The DNA here is from genome assembly GCA_964420125.1 of uncultured Microthrixaceae bacterium. Taxonomy (GTDB): domain Bacteria; phylum Actinomycetota; class Acidimicrobiia; order Acidimicrobiales; family Microtrichaceae; genus CAYQQQ01. Next base: position 33,737 of record CAYQQQ010000024.1, on the reverse strand, counting down.
CTCGGCGGTAGGCGGGGTCCGCAGCGAGGTTGTGGATCTCCAGGGGGTCCTCCCGGAGGTCGTAGAGCTCGTGGTCGCACGCCTCGGGAGGCGCGTGCTGCTGGCCGGGGAGGAAGTAGCGGGCGTACTTCCAGCGTCCGTCGGAGTAGCCCCGCAGGAAACCGAGCGTGGGCTCCGGTGGTCCGATGCTGGAGTAGGCGTCCTGCACGAACAGCACCCGGTCCCGCGCCGGGTTCCCCGGGTCCTCCAGCGACGCACGGAGGCTCCGCCCGGCGAACCCGGCGGCCTCCTGGACCGAGGGAGGGACCCCCATGATCTCGGCGAAGGTCGGCGCGAGGTCGATCGCCGCGCTCAGGCGCTCGCAGCGCGTACCGGGCTCGACCACGCCCGGCCAGGCGATGGTGAGGGGCACCTTGACGTTCTCGGGGTGCACGAAGGCGCCCTTCTGGCGCTGGCCGTGGGCACCGGCGAAGTCGCCGTGGTCGGAGGTGAACACCACGACGGTGTCGTTCTGGCGGCCCGAGGCGGCGAGGGCGTCGAGCACCGCAGAGATGCTGTGGTCGACCTCGACGTGGAGGTCGATGTAGGCGTTGGCGACGAGGCGCCAGGCGTCGTCGTCGCGCACCCTGCCGGCGGTGAGGTCGCACACCTGGCGCCACCGACGGTGCACGCGGGGTTTGGTGGTGAGGTCCTCGTGGACGTGCGGGGGGAGCTCGACTCCCCAGTCGCGCACCCGAGGTCGTCGGAAGCGCGGGTAGAGCATGATGTCGTGGGGGTTCACGAAGCTGGCCACGCACAGCCACGGGTCGGCGTCGTGGCGGTGGGCCATGATCCACTCGGCAGCTCGTCGGGCGACCTCGGGATCGTGGCGCTGGCCGGCCCACGGCGCGCCGTGCACGTCGGGGCCGTGCCATCCCTCGAAGCCGTACCGCTCGAGCGACCACTCCCCGGACGCGTCGCGCAGGTCCTCCTCCAGGCTCAGGTGCCACTTGCCGTGATAGGCGGCGGTGTAGCCGGCGCTGCGGGCCAGCGTGCCCCACGTCGGCTGGTCGTCGGGCATGGATCCCTGCCAGGGCATGTTCATGTTGTCGAGCACGCCGTTGTGGTGGCTGTGGCGGCCGGTGAGCATGGTGGCCCGCGACGGAGAGCAGGGGATGGCGTGCACGTGGTGGTTGGTGAAGCGCATCCCCCGGGCCGCCAGCCGCTCACGTGCCGGAAGGTGCACGGAGTCCGGCCACCATGCCCGCTCCCGCTCCTCGTCGGTGATCACCACCAGGATGTTGGGGCGGGACTCGGTCGGGGCCACGGCTGTCACGCTACGGCGCCCGGCGTCGTTCGCGGCAGGTGTCGCTACCGTGGCCGACGATGGACGCGAACTGGTACCAGGACCCCGAGGACGCCACGATGCTGCGCTGGTGGGACGGCAGCGCGTGGACGGAGCACCGCCAGCCGGCGGCCGCCCCTGCTGCAGGGGTCGCCGGTATCGGTGTCGGCGGGATGCCGAGCGGTGCCCCCGCCCCCAGTGCCCTGCCGAGCTCCCTGTCCAACTCCACCCTGTTCAAGGACAACACCGAGGTCCCCACGGCGGGCCGCATCACCCGTCAGAACCCGGCGGTGGTGAAGGTCACCCTCACCGGAGCCCCGCTGCTCGTCACCCGCGGCGCCATGATCGCCTACCAGGGCGACGTGACCTTCGCCTACCAGGGCTCCGGCGCCAAGCGGATGCTCAAATCGATGGCCACGGGGGAAGGGCTGCGGCTCATGCGCTGCGAAGGGGCCGGCGAGCTGTTCGTGTCACGCGGTGGGCACAAGCTGCACCTGCTGGACCTGGCTCCCGGGGAGGCGCTCTCGGTGAGCTCGCGGTCGCTGCTCGGCTTCGACGCCTCCGTGAGCTGGGACATCCAGATGATCAAGGCCGGCCTCGGGGCCATGGCCGCCGGCGGGCTGTTCAACGTGACCATCACCGGGCCGGGCACGATCATCCTGGCCTCCGACTGGCCGGTGGTGCTCAACACCTCCGAGGCACGCACCTGCGTGGACCCCAACGCGGTGGTGGCGTGGTCGGCGCACCTCCAGGTGGCGGTGCGCAGCTCGATGAGCGCCAGCGCGCTGATCGGCCGGGGATCCGGTGAGGCGGTGCAGCTCGAGTTCTCCCCCGGTGGCTACGTCATCGTGGAACCCGAGCCGATGTTCGCTCCCGGCGCCGGCTGATCGCAGCAGCCCGTGGCGTCCTCGACCGGGACCGCCGCCCGGCGCGCCCGAGGCAGGAGCGGGGGTCCCATCACCTGCATCGGCCACACTCGAAACCGACCGGGCTGGCCCTCGCCGCCTTCCGCCTGAAGCTGCTCGAGACCTACCAGCCCGGGGTCACCCAACTGCTCGGCACCGGCCACGACCGGGTCGAAGCCGAGCTCGACGAGCTCGATGCCCGATTCGACGCGGCCTTCACCGCCCCCGATCCCGCTCGTGGTCGCGACGCCTACCTGGCGCTCACCCGGTTCGTGGCGACCGCGCTGGCACACTTCGCCGACGAGGAGCCCGAGGTCATGGACCGCATCTGGGCGACCTGCACCGACGACGAGTACGCCGCGTGCCGAGCGACCAGCCACGAGGAACGAGCACAGGTGATGCGCGCGGCGCGCCAGCGTCCCCTCCGGCGGTGTTCCAGACGGTCCTCGACGTCGCCGCTCGCACCCTGGCACCCGCGCAGCTCGCCGCGCTGCACGCCCACCTCGACGACCAGCAGCTCGCCTCGACGTCCCGCTGAGCGCGGCGACACCGTCGTGGAGCCCGAGCACAACCACCGCAGCGAGCCCGTGCAGATCCAACTGGTCGATGACAGACCGAACCGGAGCGGGAGGGAACCAGCCGACACCCCTTGACCTCGGGAGGCACCAGGAGTAGCGTCCCGCGAGCAGCCGGGGGTTGGACAGGAAGAAGGGCCTCCGCGGGGAGGTGCCGGGATGTCGACGATCCAGCGACGTTCGGAGGCCGTGACCCGTCTGCCGTCCGCGATCCTCCTCACGGTCGGTCTCGTGGCATCCCTGCTCACCTGGGCTCCACCTCCCGTCGCGGCCGACGAGCCGCCGGTCGGCGTACCGTTGCCCGCCACCTACTTCACGGGGTCGATGGACCCGGACCCGCCGCCGGCCAGCTGCCCCCCCGAGGGTCAACAGGGCTCCGGAGAGATGTGCGTCGTCACCGACGGCGGGCTGACCATCTCGCTCGATCGTGATCGGGTGTTCGTGGGCGAGTCGATCACCGCCACCGTGTCGAGCACCGTCGCCGGCGTGGTCAAGTGGACCGAGAACAACTACGTGGTCGCCGGATGCCAGGACGGCGATCTCACCTGCACCATCAAGCCCTATGCCACCGGGACGGGCTGGGGGAAGCTCGGCGCCGTCGTGGTCGACGCCGATACCCCGACCCAGGTGCTCGCGACGGGTGAGGCGGCCTTCAACGTCGATGCCCACCTCCTGGAGGGAACCGTCCTGATCGAGGACGGCTCCCCTCCGCCTCCGCTGACCAGCCCCTTCCCCTGGCCGAGCGCCGGGTTGCGCCTGATCCGCACCGATGCCCTCGGCAACCCCACCGACTACCTCTACAACGGGCTCTTCGACGCTCATGGCCAGCTCGTCGCGGTGGGCCCCGAGTTCGCCCAGCAGGGCTTCTGCTACTTCTGCGGAGGCGGGATCGATCTCAACGGCAAGAGCCACGCCTCCAGCGGGCAGTTCCGCTTCTTCCTCCCGGAGGGCTTCTACAAGCTCGTCGTCACCCGCTATCCGTACCACGGCGAACCCAACACCCTCACCCCGCTGCCGGGGTGGGGCACGCCGATCACCTTCGAGGTCGACGAGGACACCCAGATCCACCTGCGCCGGGATCTCCAGACGATCGAGGGCCGGGTCACCTCGCCCAGCGGAGCGCCGTTGGCCGGCGTCCCCATCCTGGCCCGACCGACGGCCACGACGCAGGGGGCGAACGCGACCACCGGGGCCGACGGGCGGTACTCGATGCTGGTGGAGCGCGGCACCTACGAGATGCTCACCTCCCCGGAGCGTGGCCGGTTCGACCCCACGAGCCGGATGGTCGACGTGAGCCAGGACGACGCGTCCGGCGTCGACTTCGTCCAGCTGACGAGCCGCATCTCGGGGTGGCTGTCCAGCGAGGAGGGTCCGGTGCGCAACTGGGAGGTCGAGGCGGTCGGGCCGACGCGCCAGACCGTCCGCACCGATGAGGACGGGCGCTACGACATGGAGCTGGAGCCGGCGACCTGGCTGGTGCAGCCGGTCGGTGGGGTGTGGGAGCCGCCCAACGCCAACGTCGCGCTCGGATCCTCCCACGAGACCGCCAGCTTCGAGTGCCTCGACGTGGAGGTCTGCGGCAACCCGGTGCTCACCATCGAGTTCGAGGACGGCCCTTCGATCCTCCAGTTGGGAGAGCAAGGCACCTTCGAGCTCACGGTCGCCAACCGGGGCGACGTCCCGCTGACCGATGTCCTGATCGAGGGCCCGGTGCCGGTGCTGGGCACCGGAGCCATCTCGGTGGAGTCCGGCCCCTTACCTCCCCTGCCCACCGAGCTGGCCCCGGGTGAGGCGGTGCGAGTCTCTTACGTGGTGTGGGCGGACGCCGAGGTCGACGGTCGCTACCGCTGGTCGGTGAGCGGCACGGCCGACGGCGAGCCGGTCGGTCGCAGCCTCACTCGCAAGCTGCTCATCGGCGAGCAGCTCGAGGTGGAGGTCGAACCGATGCAGTCCGAGGTGGTCCTCGGCGAGGCGGTCGGCGAGGACGTGCTCGTGCTGCGAGACCGACTCGGTGGGGACCACACGCTCTACAAGGTGGAGATCACCGTCACCAACCAGAGCAGCGATCCGATCGAGAACGTGCACCTCGAGGGTGGAGTCACGGTCGGTCCGGTGGAGGAGCTCGAGCCGGACGAGCTGCCGTACTCCAACTCCGTGCTCGCCGTCGACCGTGAGGACATCGACCTCGACGTGCCCGACCAGCCCGACGGGGCCTTCGGAACGCTCGATCCTGGGGAGTCCAGCGAGCCGCAGGAGTACTGGATGGAGGCCCTGCGGCCCGGCACGAGCCCGTTGGAGGTCATGGCGCTGGGTGGCGGACCCGCCGGCACGGTGTCGGCGGGCGGGTCGGCGAAGGTGAAGGTCATCCAGGACGTCCTCGTCGAGCTGCGCATGCAGCTGGATCCCGACCAGGGGACGTCGCACGACTCCGGCTCCCCCGTGAAGCTCATCGGAGAACTGGAGAACCTCACCACGGACACGACCATCGGAGTGTTCCCCGAGGTCTACTACGGCGAGTCCGACGACCCCGACGGGATCTCGAACGCCACCAACGGCTACATCTACGACAAGGACACCAACGACGGCCAGACCCCGGATGCCCCGGTGGGCATCGTCCTGAGCCCAGGTCAGCGCCTCGACGTCGGAGCGATCGTGGCGACGCTGCCCGCCCCGACCTCCTCGCGTGCGGTGGTGACCTACAAGCTCCGCGCGTTCGAGCAGACCATCACCGACGACGGGCAGGTCGAGTGGGTCGAGATCACCCACAAGGCCCGGGTCGTGAACGATCCCGAGCAGGGCTGGTCGAACCCGGTGCGAGCGACGCTCGCCGGTCACGCACCCGAGGCCTTCAACCCCGCCAACTCCTGTGGCGACGTGTGGGGCCAGGAGTTCGCCGACTGGACCTGGTGCGGGCTCGTCAACGGCTTGGAGCTCTTCGCAGCGGGCATGGCCCAACTCCCGGGCCTCCTCTACACCCTCGGCGAATACGGACCCTGGGGACCGCGGATGCTGGCCTACCAGGCCCGGATACTGGGCCTCGGCTTCTCCGCGTTGCTGCACGACGCAGAGGCCCAACAGGATCTGGTCGACGAGGCGTTGAGGGCCCTGGGCACCCTCAAGTTCGCCTCCAACGCCGCCTGGGTGGGGCTGAGCCAGCAGCTGCCCGGAGCGGTGGCGGGCTTCCTCGCCGACATGGACCACCTGTATCGCTCCGGGGACGAGCGCTTCTTCTACGAGCTGGGGAGCGTCACGGGACAGAACATCGACTTCTTCGTGGAGGCGCCGGTCAAGGCCGGCCTGAAGGTCGTCACCAACGTGGTGATGAAGCACCTGATGAAGCCGGCGCTGAACTCGAAGGTCCCTGCGGCGGTCAACCGGTACCTCCACGCACTCCATGCAGAGGCCGCGGCGAAGATCGAGGCCGGCGTCCCCATCGACGAGGCGGCCGTGCCCGGCATGGTCGCGGAGCCGTACCTGGATCGCCTGGGCCACGGGCGCAGCATCGACCATGCCAGGAAGCTCTCGGATGAGACCAACACCATCAACGTGTACAAGACGCGCGACCCGCTGGCCGACCAGCTGATCGCCGACGGGCTCGCGAACCCCAAGAGCGAGCAGTTCAAGTACAAGTCGCTCAAGCAGGTCACCATCGACGAGTTCGGCGCGCCGGCGGAGTGGAAGGCGACCTCGATGGTGATGGAGCCCCCGTTCTCCGAGGCGATGGCGCACCTGGGCGATCCGCGTGCGATGACCGTGGCGGAGCACAAGGCGCTCCAGGATGAGCTGGGCGGTCTCGTCGACTCCTGGATGGCTGCGGAACGTCCCGGACTCGTCGGGGAGGATGCGCTTCGCCTGCGCGGCGAGCTGCTGGAGCGCAGCCTCGACTACCTCGACTTCCGCCACAACAACCTGCCGTTCCTCGAGGAGTACCGGCAGTTCGGGGTGATGGAGGTGTTCCGGCCCTCCACCCAGGTGGGGTTGTCGCACGCTCCCACCCAGTGGACGCACGTGGCGTTCGACTACGACGAGGCGGTGCTGCCCAACGGTCGGCGGGCCTGGCGGCCCAAGGCCGGCACGAAGGGGAACGAGTCGGTGCCGTTGCCCCAGGCCAGCGACGCCGACCGCGTCTTCACCTTCGACGCCGACGGCGGGGGGATCGCCTCCCCCGACAAGCGCCTGAAGGTGATGGAGGCGACGTACGACGACCCGTTGATCAAGTCCAACCACGGCGAGACCGGCTCCCTGTTCGACCCGACCGGGGCGAAGGTGGACAGGTGGATGCCGTCGAGCTCCTCCGTGGTGCTGATCGTCGCACCGCACGAACCGGTGCGCTTCGGTCGGGTGGCCAAGGTGTTCGGCGAGTGGATGGTGCTCGACGGCACGAAGGTGGTCCACTACGCGACAGGGCTCGCCTGGAACATCCCCCAGGAGGTGTTGGACGGGTTCACGACCTTGGCCAAGGTCCTGGCGACCGGACTCGGCATCTCCGGATGGCACCAACGCATGGGGCGGCTCTTCAACGGCAGCTACAGCGTGCCGGGCGAGCCGGGGACCAACCCGCCCGAGGTCCAGCAGCTCAACCGCCAGGGAGCGGTGCTCAACCTCTCCCCCGAGGGTGAGCTGCAGCGGTTCGCACCCACCGCCGGCGGCGACTGGGAGTGGGCGCCGATTGGCTACGAGGAGGCAATGAGCCATGGGGCACCGGGAGCCATCGACCCAGCGCCGATGACCCTGCTCGCCCAGGAGGCGCAGGCGGGCAGCAGCCGCCTCGATGTGATGGAGCCCACCGAGCTGGGTGTGTCGGAGGCCGGAGGGTGGTTCCAGCCCGGGGACCGGATCGCCATCGATCCGGGTGGACCGAACGAGGAGCACGCAACGGTGTCCGAGTTGGGTTCGCTGGTCCTGGACGCCCCGCTCGAACGCACCCACGCCGCTGACGAGCTCGTGGTGCTCCTCCCGGACACCGCTCCGCCCGACACCACGATCACGTCAGGGCCGGGGGGGCTCTCCAACCAGGGAGCCGCCGAGGTGGCGTTCTCCAGCGACGACCCCCTGGCGAGCTTCGAGTGCCGCCTCGATGCCGAGCAGTGGACTCCCTGCACCTCGCCGCACGTGCTCACCGACCTCCCCGACGGCGACCACGAGCTCTCCGTTCGAGCCACCGGCAGGGTTGGCACCGACCCGACGCCGGCCAAGGCCTCGTGGAAGGTCGACACCACCCCGCCGACGGTCACCATCACTCACCCCGGCTCCGGTGCCGCCTATCTCCAGGGCCAGGTCGTGGAGGCCGACTACTCCTGTGCCGACGTCGGCTCGGGGCTGGCGCCGGAGCAGGGTTGCGTCGGTGACGTCGCCGACGGGGACTTGATCGACACAGCGACTGCCGGTCCGCACAGCTTCTCGGTCACGGCGACGGACACCGCCGGCAACCGGTCGACCACCACCGTGGCCTATGCGGTGGAGGCCCCGGCCGTCCTGCAGATCGTCATGGGTGCGATCGCACCCGCCTCGGGTCGGGCGCGTGCCGGTGCGGTGCTGGCCGGGCGGTGGAGCGGCGCGTCGCCGGGCAGCCTGCGGTGCGGCGACCCGGTCACGGTCGGCATCGGCTCCTTCACCGAGACCTTGCCGGGGTCCTCCTTCCGCACGGTGCTGGGGGTCTGCACCTACGTCCGCCCGAGGGGCTCGACCACCTTCTCGAGCGTGGTCGCACTCGATCTCCGCAAGGGAACCTTCTCCGTCCTGGCCGGCGGGCCCGGGCCCACCTTTCGGCCCTTCGTGAACCCTGTGAGGGTCGCCCTCGACGTCGGTGGTCTCCACGCGTCCACGGCGGTCACCTTCACCCGACACGGTGCCGTGTGGACCTACCCTCGCTGAGCGCTCGCTCGAGACGGTCCGATGGGGCCGACCCGTTCGTGTGAGCAGCACGATCGACGGGTCGCTCCTCACTTGTCGACGTGAGCAGGGAGCTCGACGACCACTCGGGCACCGCCGTGCCGAGCTTCGCCGATGGAGATGGTGCCTCCGTGAGCCTGCACGATCTCGCGTGCGATCGCGAGGCCCAGCCCGGAGCCCCCGTCCCCCGGGTTCCTCGCCTCGTCGATTCGGGTGAACCGGTCGAACACTCTCTCTCGCTGTGTCGCGGGGACCCCCGGCCCGTCATCGCTCACCTGGAGGGTCACCCGGTCGTCGACGCTCGCGAGGTCGACCGCGATCAGACCGTCGGCATGTCGCGCTGCGTTGTCGAGCAGATTCCGCACGACTCGGCGAAGTTGCGCGGCGTCACCCCGGATGATGGCACCACCGTCGTTCGGGTGGAACCGCACGGTCGGCGTGGCGTGGAGGCTCGCGACCTCGGCACGTACCAGATCATCCAGAGCGACGGTCCCGAAGGCCGGTCGGCGGTGCTCGTCGAGACGCGCAAGGGCGAGGAGGTCGTCGATCATCTGCTGCATGCGGTCGACTTCCTCGAGCACGCTGCGATGCGTCGCAGCGAGGTCGGCGGTCCCGGGGTGCTCGAGGTCGACCTCGAGCTCGGCTCGGATCCGGGTGAGGGGGCTGCGCAGTTCGTGGGACGCGTCGGCGACGAACTGCTGCTGGTGTTCGGCAGCCGCCTGCAATCGGTCGAGCATCTCGTTCATCGTGCGGGCCAGCCGTTCGATCTCGTCACCGCTGCCGGGTTCGGGTACACGGCGGTGGAGGCTGCGACTCGAGATGTCGGCGACCTCTCTTCGGATCGATTCGACCGGTTCGAGCACGCGGCCGGTGAGCCACCAGACCAGGCCGCCGAGCGCGAGCACGACCAGGGGTACCGCGACGACCAGGCTGAACCTCAATGCCGAGATGCTCTCGTCGATGTCGTCGACCGGCGCGCCGACGAGGACGACGAGGCCGTCCACGCGTGTCGAAGCGAGCCGGTAGTCGCTGTTGAGCACGCGGGCGCTGCGAACGGTCGTGGCGGTGGTGGCATCGGCTGCGGCGGTCAGTGCGGGCGCTCCGCCGAGGTTCGGGGTGCCGGCGAGGACCTCCCCGTCGTCGGCGACCACCTGGGCGACGGCGTCATCGTCGATATGCACGTCGAGGGTCGTCTCGGCCCCCCCGGCGGTCTCGGCTATCGAGGATGTGAGGTCCTCAACCTCGGCTGTCAGGGACTCGTCCAGGCCGTCGGTGAGGATGTTGCGCTGTGACGACACCAGGGCGAGGGCCGTGAACACCAGGACCACCCCGACGGCGAGCGCGGCGAGCGCGGTCGTCCGTGCGCGGAGGCTCCGGAGCATCAGCGCGCCTCGAGTCGGTAGCCGGCGCCTCTGACCGTCGTGATGACGCAGTGCGATGCCTCCGGGTCGTGCAGCTTCCGTCGGAGACGACCGACGTAGACCTCGACGATGTTGGGATCGCCGTCGAAGTCGTCGCTCAAGACCCCATCGAGGATCTCGGTCTTGGACAGGACCTGCCCCGCCCTGCGGACCATGAACTCCAGAAGGTCGAACTCGCGGGTCGTCACCTCGACCTCGTCGTCGCCGAGCCAGGCCCGACGGGCCGCAGCGTCGATGCGGAGGTCGCCGACGACGACGGGGACCGGTGCCCCGCCGTCGGTGCGTCGCAACAGGGCCCGGATGCGCGCCACGAGCACGGTGAACGAGAAGGGCTTCGAGAGGAAGTCGTCCGCACCGGCGTCCAGTCCCTCGGCTTCGTCGAGGTCGCCGTCCTTTGCGGTGAGCATGAGGATCGGGGTCCACACACCGTCGGAGCGCAGGTCGGCGCACACCCGGTAGCCGTTGCGGCCCGGCAGCATGATGTCGAGCAGGACCAGGTCGTAGGTGCCCTCGCTCGCCCGCCAGTAGCCGTCGTCGCCGTCGTGGACGACGTCGACGGTGAAGCCCTCGGCCACGAGCCCACGTCGCACCGCGGCGGCGATCTTGAGATCGTCCTCGATCAACAGCAGCTTCATGGCCCGGCTCCTCCACTGCAGTCTGCCCGTCCAAGCTGACCCCGCGCTGAACCCGTCGGGGTCGGGTCAGGTCGTGTTCAGCGATCGAAGCGGATGATCCGACCGTCAACCGACGAACTGGGAGACACACCATGCACCACCCACTCTGCCGACAGGTCGCCGTCCTCCTCGGTATCGGGCTCACCCTCACCGCTGCATCGGGATGCGGCTCGTCCGGCTCGGAGGCACAGCGGCCGACGAGCACCGACACGACCCCGGTGGAATGGCCGACCGACAGCTCCACGGGAGGAGAGCGCGTCATCGACCCCGGCGACGGCGGCAGCTACCGACCCGAGCTCGACACGACGACGATGTCGGACACGATCGACAACCCGTACCTGCCCATGCCCGTCGGCGCGACGTGGCGCTACGAAGGTGAGTCCGACGGCGTGATGGAGGTGGTCGAGATCGAGGTCACCGACGCCACCAAGTCGGTCATGGGCATCGAAGCCACCGTCGTGCGGGACACCGTCACCGTCGGGGGAGCGCTGGTGGAGGACACGATGGACTGGTTCGCCCAGGACGCGGACGGCAACGTCTGGTACCTCGGCGAGGAGGTCCAGGACTACGAGGACGGCAAGGTCGTCAGCACGGCCGGCTCGTGGGAAGCAGGGGTGAACGGCGCCCTGCCCGGCATCGTCATGCCCGCTCGACCGGTCAGCGGCGACGTGTTCCGCCAGGAGTACCTCGAGGGCGAAGCCGAGGACATGATGGAGATCACCGGCACGGACCAGACCGTCACCGTGGCGTCCGGCACCTACGGCGACGTCGTCGAGACGAGGGACTGGTCACCGCTCGAGCCCGAGGTCGTCGAAGAGAAGGCCTACGCTCCCGGGGTCGGCAAGATCCGTGAGAAGAAGGTCGCAGGAGGTGACGGAGTCGCCGAGCTGGTCGCGTTCGACCTCGGGCGCTGACCGCCGACGGCGGTAGCCCGGGCGTCGGCGGTCGAGCCCGGAGGTCCGCGCTCGTCCCGGGTGGCGGGAACGAACGAGGCCCGGATCCCCTGTGTTGCCGAGGGATCCGGGCCTCTGCGGTACGCCCCCTGGGACTCGAACCCAGAACCTGCGGATTAAGAGTCCGATGCTCTGACCAGTTGAGCTAGAGGCGCATGGAGCCGCCGGACGAACCGGCCGCGATGTGGAGTGTAGCGACCCGGCGATGCCCGTTCTCAACCGGTTGCCGCCGCTCGCATGGGGTGACCGAGGGGACTTGAACCCCCGACCTCCAGGGCCACAACCTGGCGCTCTAACCGGACTGAGCTACGGCCACCATGGCAAGGGTTGCGATCATATACCGTGACCCAGCGGCCCCCGTAGCTCAGCTGGATAGAGCAAGGGACTTCTAATCCCGAGGTCGCAGGTTCGAATCCTGCCGGGGGCGCGTGAGGCAGAGCACCGGAGGTTCCCCCCCGGCGGAGGATCCGGCGACCGCGATCGTCGGCCCGCCCGACATGACCATGCCCGGTTCCGAGGTGCTGCTGTTCCGGGGTGGAGCGCTGCTGGCCGTGGTCGGCGTGTTGGCGTTGGCGATCGTGCTCGGCCGCCGTGCCCTTCGCCGCCGGCGCGACCGTCCCGTGCGAGGGCGCAAGGGCCCCGTCGCCGCTGGCGTGGTGGTGGGGGTGGGGATCGCGCTGGCGGTGCTCAACCGCCCGCCGCCCTTCTTCACCCCGGAGTTCCCTCCGCTGCCGCAGCTGCTCCCACAGGCGGCGTTCTTCTATCGCCAGACCGCCGATCTGCCGCTGCACCCCGACTCGGACGAGCAGATCGCCTCGCTGGGTGGGCACCCGGTGGTGCCCAACGCGGCCGCCACCGTGCGTGACGGGGTGGTGTGGGGCAAGCCGTTCAACTTCGTCGACGGCCGCACCCCTCGTCACCGGTTCCGCTTCCACTACTCCGCCGGCTCGGACCACGTGGAGTACCCCATCAGCGAGCCCGCCTACATCCAGTCGATGCCCACCTACGGGTTCGACGACCACTACATCGGCGTCGACCTCGAGCACCGGGAGATGTGGGAGGTCATCACCATCCGGGACTGGTTCGGCGTGTGGAGCGGCACCGCCGGCGCCCACTGGGACCTCGACGACCTCCGCTATCCGCGCGGCCGCACCACGGCGTCCGGGCTGCCCATCCTCCCCGGGTTGTTCACCTGGGCGGAGGTGGACGCCGGAGCGGTCTCCCATGTGATCACGGTGACCTCGCCGGTCAGCGGCCGAGGCGAATGGGTCTGGCCTGCCCGGGGGACCGACGGCGTGTCCGACGACCCGGCGGCGCCACCCATGGGCAGCTGGCTGCGCCTCCGCGACGACGCGGATCTCGGCGGTCTCGGCCCACAGGCCACCGTGATCGCCCGGGCGCTGCAGACCTACGGTGCGGTGATCTCCGACACCGGGCCCAACTTCGCCGTCCACGGGACCCCCGATGCCCGCTGGGACGACGCCGACCTGGCCACTCTGGAGCTGCTGAGCACCGACGACTTCGAGGTGGTGGATGCCCAGGCGCTCATGGTCGCGGCGGACTCCATGGAGGCCCGATCACCCTGATGCATCGGCATCGTCGGCGAGTGCGCTCTCGAACGGGTCCGGCGGCCGCGTGTGGCGACGTGCTGGGGGTCGACACAGCTTCACGGCAGGCTCGGAACACCTGGGACCGTCGAGGTGGTTGGATGGAGCGATGAACGGGCGCGGCATCCGCCTCGGCACCATCGCCGGCATCGAGGTCTCCGCGGACCTCGGGGTCCTCGTGATCGGTGCCTTCCTCACGTGGTCGTTCGCCACCGGCGTGCTGCCCACCGCCGTGCCCGGTCTCGAGGGGCTCACGTACTGGCTCGTGGGCGCGGCCGGGACCGCGGTGTTCCTCGCTTCGCTGCTCGGCCACGAGCTCTCCCACAGCCTGGTGGCCCGACGCAACGGCCTGCGGGTCGACGGCATCACGCTCTGGCTGTTCGGGGGGGTCGCCCGCCTCGACGGTGAACCGAAGGGCCCGGGCGCCGAGTTCCGCATCGCTGCCGCCGGTCCGCTCGCCAGCGTGGTCTTCGGTGGTGTGCTCTGGGGGCTCGCCGTCGGCCTGCGGACCATCGACGGTCCCGAGGTGTGGGTCGTGATGCTGGGCTGGCTCGGGCTGATCAACGTCGTGTTGGCGGTGTTCAACCTCCTGCCGGGATCTCCGCTCGACGGGGGTCGGATCCTCGGCTCGATGCTGTGGAAGCTGAAGGGCGACCGGGCCTGGGGCCGCTGGGGCGCCGCCCAGGTCGGTCAGGTGCTCGCCGTGCTGCTGGTCGCCGCCGGCTTCGCCGAGATGTGGTTCACCCGCAGCCTCGGCGGGCTGTGGACCGCGCTGATCGGCTGGTTCCTGTTCAACGCCGCCCGTGCAGAGGCGGCGTACTACAAGGCCGAGCGCGCCGTCGGGGGCCTCACGGTGGCGGGAGCGATGCTCGCACCCGTCCAGGTGGCGACCACGTGGAGCACCGTCGACCGGGTGGTGGAGGGCCCATTCGCTCACACGTCGCAGAGCGCGGTGCCGGTGGTCGACAGCGCAGGACAGGTGCGCGGCCTGCTGATGATGGCTGCCATCAAGCGGCTTCCCGCGGAGCGGTGGGCCAGCACCCAGGCGATCGATGCGATGGTGCCCCTCGCGGGCATCGCCATGTTGGACCCAGCCGAGCCGATGACGGAGGCCCTCCGCCAGATGGGGAGCTGGGGCTACGGCCTGGTGCTGTCCGGCCGGGAGCTGGTCGGCATGCTCGGGCCCCAGGAGGTGCGCCGGGCGGTGGAGCTCGGCTCGGCCCGCCGCGGCGGTCGCAACGGTTGGGCGGCCGGACCGCCTCCTCCGCCGGTGCGAGCTCCCTCCCAGCAGTGGCAGGCTCCCACCGGGACCCGCTGAACAGGTCGAGGCGACGCTCAGCGCACCGAGGTGCGCCCTCGCAGGGCGGCGAACGCCACCGCGAGGGTCACCGCCATCACGCCCGCCACTGCGGCAAGTCCCTGGAGGATGGGCGTCAGCACCCAACCTTCCGACACGATCGCCCGCATGCCCCGCAGCAGGTAGGTGACGGGGTTGAACTCGGCCACGGTGGCGAGCCAACCGGTGAGCGCCGCTTCGGGGACGAGCGCCGACGTGAGGAACATCAGGGGGAAGAAGATCAGGAAGGACTGGTTCACCACCGTGGGGTTGCCCGTCTTGAGCGCAAGGGCGTACGGCACGCCGGCGAAGGCGATGCTCCAGGCGCCCGCCATCACCACGAAGGCCGCGATCCCCGCGATCCCGGTGGCGAAGCGCACCCCGACCAGCAGCGCGACCAGCGTCACCGCCAGCGACAGGGCCATCGAGAGCACGAAGTCGGCCACCATGTGGCCGAGCAGCAGCGAGGAGCGGTGTGCCGGCGACAACGCCAGCTTGTCGAAGTACCCGTTCTGGATGTCGAGCACCAGCGCGTAGGCCCGGGTGACGCCGGTGATCGTGAGCACGGTCGCCGTTGGCAGCTGGAAGGCCTTGTAGTCGAAGCCGGGTGCCGCCCCTTCGGCGAGCGACTGCAACGAGCCGACGTTGATGGCGAAGAAGAAGGCGCCGATGAAGATCGGTGGCAGGACCGCTTCGGGATCGCGCCACGCGGCACGCAACGCCCGCAGGCCGATCGAGCGGAGGTCGCTGAGCCAGCCGGCGCGGCGAGCGTGGATGGGAGCGAGGTCGCTCGGGTGCTCTGGATGTGCGAGGGTGCTCAACGGGGCTCCTCTGCGTCGTCGTCGAGGTCGTCGTCGGGGTGGATGCGGTTGCCGGTCAGCTCGAGGAAGACGTCGTCGAGGGTCGGTCGGCGCAGGGTCAGGTTCCGCACGGCCACCTGCGACTCGTGCAGGCGCACTGCGACGGCGCCGATCGTGGCGGAGCCGTCGGCGGTGTGCACCAGCAGCTCGTGCCCGCGGGGCTCGACGAGGTCAACACCGCGGGTTCCCTCGAGGGCGGAGGCGGCGACCTCGCAGCTCCCCTCGACCTGAGCGACGATCACGTCGTTGCCGAGCGAGCGCTTCAGCTCCTCGGGGGTGCCTTCGGCCACCAGGCGGCCGTGGTCGATGATGCCGATCTGCCGGGCCAGCTCGTCGGCCTCCTCCAGGTACTGGGTCGTGAGGAAGACCGTGGTGCCCTCGTCGGTGTTCAGGCGCTTGATCTCGTCCCAGAGACGGATCCGACTCGCCGGATCGAGGCCCGTGGTGGGCTCGTCGAGGAACACCACCTCCGGTTGGTGGATCAGCGCACCCGCCAGGTCGATGCGTCGGGCCATGCCGCCCGAGTAGGTGGCGATGCGACGGTCGAGCGCGTCCCCCAGCTCCACGATCTCGGCCAGCTCGGCGATGCGGCGGCGTCGTTGGGCGGCACCGAGGCCGTAGAGGCGACCCTGCAGGTCGAGGTACTCCCGACCGCTCTGCTTGGGGTCGATGGCGGTTGCCTGCAGGGCCACCCCGATGCGGAGCCGGACCTGGGCGGCTTCGTCGGTCACGTCGTGGCCGGCCACCACGGCCGTGCCGCTGGTGGGTCGCAGGAGCGTGGTGAGCATGCGCACGCAGGTGGTCTTGCCCGCACCGTTGGGGCCGAGGAACCCGAAGGTCTCCCCCTGTGCGACGTCGAGGTCGACGTCGCACACCGCATCCCGGTCGGCGAACCGTCGGCCGAGGCCCCGTGCTTGCACCGCCAGCTGCATCGACGGAACCCTAGTGCCGCCGGTCGAGCGCCCTTCTCCGCTCCATCCGCAGGAGCGCCGTCATCGGTCTCCTGCGATGCGCCGCCACAGCGGTCGGGGCGTTGCCCGCAGGCCGACGAAGAGCGGTCCGAGCACTCGGGGCACCGCCAGGATCTCGCGCCGCGAACCCAGCGCGGCCACGACGGCCTCGGCCACGGTGTCGGGGTCGGTGTCGAACGGCGCGGGATCCAGGCCCTCGGTCATCTTCGAGCGCACGAACCCCGGCCGCACCACGAGCACGCGAGCCCCAGAGGGTGCCAGGGCGTCGCCGAGGCCCTGGGCGAACATGTCGAGGCCCGCCTTGGTCGAGCCGTACACGTAGTTCGAGCGCCGGGCTCGGAGGCCCGCCACCGACGAGAGCACCACGATCGTGCCGCTGCCCTGCGCGGCCAGCACCTGGCCGGCCGCCGCCAACGCGGCGGCCGGACCCGCGAAGTTGGTGCGGACCATCTCGTCGACCTCGACCGGACCCATCGAGATCCCCGCGTGGTGACCGAGCGCGCCGACCGCGCAGAGCACGAGATCGATCGTCCCGAGCGAACTCTGGGCAGCGTCGAGCAGCTCCGAGGCAGCCGCTGCGTCGAGCGCGTCCCAGCGGATGCCGTGCACGTCGACTCCCGGAGTCCGACCGCTCAACCCCTCGACGGCTGCGGCGGGGTCGCGGGCGGCGAGCGCCGCAGCGCCGAGACCCTGGCGGGCCAGTCGGGCGACGATCGCCGCGGCGATGTCGCTGCCACCGCCGAGCACGAGCGCGGTGCGTGGCCGTCGTGGGTCCGGCGGGGTCGTGCGGCGTCCGGCGGCGGGGTCGTTGGTCATGGCCGCAGTCTCGCGCCACCCCGGCGCGACGCGGGAAGGCGATCGACCGGCAGGCGTGGCTCCACAACGCCGTGGCTGACACCTGCCAGTTGGCTCAGGGTCGTAGCCTCTGGGGTGATGGCCACCTCCTCCCGACCCGAACCCGACGACCTGCGCGAGCGGCTCGACCCCGAGCAGTGGCGGATCACCCAGGAGTGCGGCACCGAGCCCGCCTTCGCCAACAAGTACTGGGACTGCCACGACGACGGGACCTACCACTGCGTGGTCTGTGGAGCCGAGCTGTTCTCCAGCGACACCAAGTTCGACTCGGGCACCGGTTGGCCCAGCTTCTGGGAGCCGATGGGCGATTCGACGGTCAAGCTGTACGAGGACCGCTCCCACCTCATGGTCCGCACCGAGGTCCGCTGCGCCAGCTGCGATGCCCACCTCGGACACCTCTTCGACGACGGACCCACACCCACCGGCATGCGCTACTGCATGAACAGCGCGGCGCTCGACCTCCAGCCCCCGGCCGGCGACGCCTGAGCGGGGCCGGCGGTGACCGACGAGATCCAGCCGTTCCGCATCGAGGTGCCCGACGAGCAGCTCGACGACCTCCGCCGCCGCCTCCGTCGCACCCGCTGGCCGGAGCAGGAGACCGTCGCCGACACCGAGGCCCCCTGGTCGCAGGGCTCCCTCTCGAGGTGGCCCACGTGCTGTGGCGCTACTGGCTGGAGGACTACGACTGGCGGTCCACCGAGACCCGCCTCGACGCGCTCCCGCAGTTCCGCACCGTCCTCGACGGCCTGGCGGTGCACTTCGTGCACGTGCGGTCACCCCACGCCGATGCCCTGCCCCTGGTGATGACCCACGGATGGCCGGGTTCGATCGTCGAGTTCCTCGAGGTGGTCGGCCCGCTCACCGACCCGACCGCCCACGGCGGGCGAGCCGAGGACGCCTTCCACCTCGTGCTCCCCTCGCTGCCCGGCTACGGGTTCTCCGACAAGCCGAGCCATCCGGGGTGGGGGATCCCCCGAATCGCGTCGGCATGGGAGACGCTGATGCGGCGGCTCGGCTACGAGCGCTTCGCCGCACAGGGGGGCGACTGGGGGTCGATGGTCACCAACGCCCTGGGCACCACCCACACCGCCCACGTGCTCGGCGTGCACATGAACATGCCCATCGTGATGCCCGACCCCGCCACGCTGGACGACATGACCGAGGCGGAGGCGGCAGCGTTGGCCTCCTTCGAGCAGTACCAGAGCCAGGGCTCCGGGTACTCCACCCAGCAGTCCACGCGACCGCAGACCCTCGGCTACGGCCTCGCCGACTCGCCGGTGGGCCAGATGGCGTGGATCGTGGAGAAGTTCTGGGAGTGGAGCGACCACGGCGGCGACCTCTTCTCGGTCTTCTCCGCGGAGCAGCTGCTCGACAACGTCATGCTCTACTGGCTGACCAACTCGGGGGCCTCCTCGGCGAGGCTCTACTGGGAGTCCTTCCGCGACATCGACCTCAGCCCCATCGAGGTTCCGGTGGCGTGCTCCATCTTCCCCGAGGAGATCTTCCGCACCTCGCGCCGATGGGCCGAGCGGCGGTTCCCGGATCTGCGGCACTTCGGCGAGCTCGACCGGGGCGGCCACTTCGCCGCCTTCGAGCAGCCGGAGCTGTTCGTGTCGGAGGTTCGGGCCGGCTTCGCCACCATGCGCTGAACGGGGTGAGCGCCCGGCCGCTCACCCTGCCGAGAGGATCCGTTCGGCGCAGTCCATGGCCGAGTCGGCTGCGCACTCCAGACCCGGCAGCGCCCGGGAGGCGTTGGTGTCGCCCACCAGCCACAGGCCCCTCGGTCCGGGGAGCTGGGTGTCGGGGCGGAACGCCCCGATCCGCCCGGCGGTGCGCGCCGGCTCCACCCAGTGGAAGTAGGAGTTGAGCCAGATGACCTCCTCCTCCCAGCCTGGGAGCATGTCGGAGAGGTCCTCCTTCATGAGGTCGATGTACTTGGCCAGCATCGCCTTGTCCTGGGAGACCTCGAAGTCGCACTGGCAACATGCCTCGAAGAGGTGCTCGCCCGGGGGCGACAGGCTGGGTGCCACGTTGCTGGCCATGAAGGCCGACAGGGGATGCTCGGCGCGGGGGGCGTCGGTGAGCACGAAGCAGCGGTGGTCGTAGAGGGGCTCGCGAGTGGCGGCGGTGAGGCCGAAGATCGCGGTCTTGCGCTCGAGGTGGCGGGCGGACTCCACGAACTCGGCGGGGAAGCTCGCCGGGTCCACCAGGGAGAACAGGTCCCACACGGGGAAGGCGACCACGGCGTGCCGGCAGGCGATGGTCTCGGTGGGGCCGTCGCGGTGCTCGACGGTGACCCCGCTCACCGCGTCGCCGTCGAGCTCGATCCTGCGTGCCGTGGCGTGGGAGTGCACCTCGCCGCCGGCGGTGGTGACCACGTCGGCCAGGATCCCCATGTAGTCGCCGTAGCCGTGCGCCGTGAGGTAGATGCGGGGGATGGTGAACACGGTCTGCAGTGCCTCGTAGAGTGCACTTGCGGCCATGTCGGCGAGTCGGGGGACGGTGGTCAGCACGATCCCGGCCAGCCGAGCCGTGTCGATGAGGTCGGGGTGGGAGGCGAAGCCGGTCAGCCACTCGTCGGCGGGCTGGGCGTCGAGGCGGGGGAGGTCGGCGGGGGTGACCTCGCCGATGGCGGCCATGAACCGGGTGAGCTCCTCGGGGGGCGCGCCCATGGCCAGACGGGTCAGGTCACGGAACTCGCCGTCGCGGTGGTGCACCACGCCGTCGAAGAAGGCCCGCTCTCCGGGCTCGCGGCCGGCCCGGGCGAAGAGCTCGTCGACCCTGCGGCCTTCCAGGCCGGCACGGGGGCCGCCGACGTTGGTGACGTGCCCCTTCAGGTTGAAGGACCAGGCCCGACCGCCGAGGTCCTTGGCGCGCTCGAGCACCACCACCTGCACGCCGGCGTCGGCCAGCACCGCGGCGGCCCCGAGCCCGCTGATGCCTCCTCCGATGACCACCACATCGCAGGAGGAGGTTCCCCTGCGGCTCTCGTCTCCCTCGACCATGGGCCCCCCTCGTGTCGGCCGGTCGAGACTCCGTCGCCGGCAGATTGAACATGTACAAGGGTTTTAACAGTGTTCAAGTCGACTGTCCAGGTAACGTGTCGGCGTGGGGCTCGTGGCCGAGCAGAAGCACGAACGACGGGAGCGCATCCTCGAGGCTGCCCGCGAGCTCGTCGCCGAGAAGGGCTACCGGGGCCTGACGATGCGCGATCTGGCCGAGCGCAGCGGCGTGTCCGTGCCGACCCTGTACAACCTGTGCGGCGCGAAGGACGAGCTCCTCTTCCAGGCCGTCTCCACCGAGGTCGACGCCACCATCGACCGCCTCGAGGGCCGCAGTCGGTCGAACGGCCGCAAGCGGCTGCTGGCGCTGCTCACGGTCGGCCACGAGGAGATGTCGCGTCGGCCCGAGTACTACCGGGCACTGCTGTACGCGGCGACGCGCTCCGAGGAGGCCCGCACGCCGCTGATGGCCGTCGGATCGAGGCTGGGTGCCGAGCTGCACCTCTGCCTGGAGGAGATGGCGGCGCTCGGGGAGCTCGAGGAGTGGTCCGACACCGGGTTGCTGGCCGAGCGGCTCGCGGCGGCCTGCGTGCTGACCTCGGTCCGGTGGGCGGCCGGCATGCTGCGCGCCGAGGAGGTCCTGCCCGCCACCCGCTACGAGGCCGGCCTCAGCCTGCTGGGGGTGACGAAGGGTCCCGCGAAGCAGGCGATGGAGCGGATGGTCCGCCGGGAGCAGCGAGTGCTGCAGCGCCGACGCAGGGCGTGAGGGCCCGGCGCTGCACTCAACGCCCACGGAGGTGTCTGTCGATGGTGACGGCTGCTCGCCGCCCCTGAGCCACCGCCTCCACGACGGTGCCGGTGCGGGTGACGGCGTCCCCGCCGGCCCACGTCCGATCCCGGCCGGGCACGGCCAGCGTTCGGGGATCGACCCGCACGAGACCACGCTGGTCGATCGCGCCTCCCAGGTGGTCGACCAGCGCCGCAGGGATCTCCTGGCCGATGGCGACCACCAGGTGGTGGAGCTCCCGGGTGGTCGTGGTCTCCTCGTCGAAGACCGGAGCGAAGCGACCGTCGTCGTCGTGCACGCGGAGGCATCGACGCAACTCGAGCGTCGTGGGGGAGGTCACGGCGACGGGGCCCCAGCCGTGCTCGATGATGATGCCGTGGTCCTCCAGCTCGCGGACCTCTCGGGCCAGTGCCGGCATCTCACCGCGCGCCTCGAGGCACACGATGCGCACCTCGGCTCCGGCCCACGCTGCGCTGAGCGCCGCATCGGCGGCGACGCTGCCGCCGCCGATCACCAGCACCCGTCCCCGCAGAGGCACCGGCGTTCCGCCTCGCGCAGCCTCCAGCAGGCTGAGGGCGTCATGGCTGGCGATCCCCGCGATCCCGGGGATCTCCATACGACGTCCCTGCGGCCGTCCGACAGCCAGGAAGACGGCGTCCCACCCGGCCTCCAGCTGCTCGAGGTGGTGGGTCTCGCCCAGGCGTGCCCCCGGATGGAACCGCACCGTCGCCGGGAGGATGGTCGTGAGCTCCCGCTCCAGCACCCGCTCGTCGAGCCGGAACGCGGGGATGGACTGCCGCAGCACGCCGCCGGGCGAGGCCGAGGCGTCGAAGAGGTCCACGGCGTGGCCGGCTCGGGCGAGGTAATGGGCGCAGGTGAGTCCGGCCGGGCCGGCGCCCATCACGGCCACCCGGGCGCCGGTGGGAGGGGCGAGCTCGGGGTCGGCCATGCCCTGGATCGTCGCCTCCCGGCTCACCCATCCGTGGAGCTCTCGGATGCGCACCGGCGCCGCTCCGCTCGCGTCCCGTCCACGTGTGCAGACCGCCTCGCACAGCCGCTCCGAGGGGCACACCACCCCGCAGAGCTCCGAGAGCGGGTTCGTGTCGCGGATCACCTCGACGGCACCGACGAGGTTCCCGGCCTCGACGCGTCGCAGGAAGCCGGGGATGTCGATCGATGCCGGGCAGGCTGCCTTGCAGGGGGCGTCCTCGCAGAGCTGGCACTCCCTGGCGAGACGGGCGGCCACCTCGCTGTCGAGGGGCACCTGCGGCGACGGCACCGGCGTCCATGTGGACGGCTGCACCAGCCTCACGCACTCCTGCTCGTGCTCTCGCGGCGCGTACTCGGGCTCGCCGAGGTCGCGCAGCACCATGTTGGCCGCCCCCACCCCGGAGATGGTGGTCGCCGAGATGCCCACCCCCATCACCGTGGAGTCCCCGCAGTGGTAGAGGCCCGGGATCTCGCCGCGGGCGTGGAGCCGGTTCGCGAGCTCCTGACCCATCATCTGCTTGGGACCACCCACCGCACCGTGCTCCTTCAGCAGGAAGCGCTCGATCGTGGAGGGTGTGCCGACCACCATCCGGCGGATGTGGCGGCGGATGTCGGGGAGCTCGGTGGCGACCTGGTCGAGCAGTCGCTCCGCCTCCCCGTGCTTGAGGCGTTCGTAGTCCTCGCTGCGGTAGCCCGGGTCGGTCGGTCGCGGCCAGCGCAGCGTGGAGGGCTGCACGACGGTCAGCACGTGTGTGCCGGGCGGGCAGAGGCTGGGGTCGCCGACCGACGACAGGAAGACGGTGATGTCGTTGCCCGTGATCTCTGCCATGTCCTCGATCAGGAACAGGATCGGCGGGGTTCCCTCAGGGATCGCCTCCGCGTCGACCCAGAGGTACAGGACCACGCTGCCGTAGGTCGGCACGAGGCCTTCGGCCCACTCCGCTCGTGCGGGATCGACGGCGTGTCGGGGGAGCAGGCGGCGGTAGAGGTTCCACACCGTGGCGTTGGACACCACGCGGTCTGCCTCGATCACGGTGCCGTCCGCCAGTCGCACGCCGCGTGCCCCGCCGGCCTCCACCAAGATCTCCTCGACCAGGTGCCCGCACACCACCCGCCCGCCGTGTCGCTCGATCGACCGCTCCAGCTTGTTGGAGAGCATCTGGGTGCCCCCGGAGGGGTAGAACACCCCGCCGTCGTGGTTGTCGACGAACATGGCCGCCGAGAGGATGGCCGGGGTCTCCTCGGCGGTGGTGTAGGCGTAGGTGCAGGTCAACATGTTGAAGAAGGCCAGCACCTCCGGATCGGTGACGAAGCGCTCGACGAGCTGCGCGGTGTTCGTCGTGAGCAGCTCCACGAGGCGCTCCACGTCGAGCTGGGGGTCGGGATCGCCAGGGGACGGCAGCGGCGCCTCGGTGGGCGGCACAACGATCCCCTCGCGGGGCAGCACGTTGTCGTGGATGTCCCACAGGTGGTCATAGAGGGCGCGCAGCTCGTCGCGGGCGCTGGGGAACATCTCGACGAGCTCCTCGAAGAAGCGCTCGAAGTCGCGCCAGAAGGTGAGGTGTCGGCCCCCGATGGTCATCCGGTAGAGGTTGGGGTGCTCGATGACGTCGATCTCCTCGCCGATCGCGCTCATCACGAAGCGGTGCGGGGAGAAGCCGCTGTGGCCGAAGCCGAACATCATGCCCACCGCGGCATCGAAGGTGACGCCGTCGCGCCGCAGGATCGTGCAGGCGCCCCCGGGCAGGTAGTGCTGCTCCAGCACCAACACCGACAGGTTGCGGCACGCCAGCAGGGCAGCGGTGGTCAACCCGCCGATCCCGGAGCCCACGACGACCACGTCGTAGCGGTCCCGCAGCACCACGTCGTCCAGCAGCAGCGTGGCCTGGCCGCCGATGGATTCCGCCGGAGGCGGGTGAACGGCGTTCATCCCGGCGACCCTACCGGATCGGCCCGAGGTCGACCGGGTGGGGCTCAGGTCCCGGCGAGGCGTCGGATCACGGGTGCGAGCTCGTCGATGGAGGAAGCGGAGAGCCCGATGTTGGAGATGCCGAAGCGCTCGCGTCGGACCAGCAGGTCCTCGGCGATCTGCTCCACGGTGCCGGCCAGCGCATGGGGAGAGGCCTTGGCCTCCTCCGGGGTGAGCCCGAACCCCCCGGCGAGGGACTCGTAGAGGCTGTCGCGGTCGTCGGTGAGGATGGCGAGGTGGATGCGGGTGCCGAGCTCGATCTCGGGGAACCTGTCGCCGGCGACCTCGCGGATCCAGGTGAGCTTGGCGTGCGTCGCCGCCGCGGTCGCCGTGGGTCCGGCCCTGTGGTCGATCACCCCGGCGGGCAGGGCGGGGTTGAGGTGGATCACATCGGCATGGCGGGCGGCCACCTCCAGCACCTTGCGTCCGCCGCCGCCGACCCACACGGGCGGGCCGCCGCGCTGCAGCGGCAGTGGGGCCAGCTCCAGGCCGTCGAGGTGGTAGTGCGCGCCGTCGTGATCGACCGGCCCGCCCACCCAGAGGCGCCGGATGATCCCGAGCGCCTCGTCGAGGCGCTCGATGCGCACCGACGGCGGGTCGAGGGGGATCCCGGCGGAGCGGTAGTCGGTGAGCATCCACCCGGCGCCGAGGCCGAACTCGAGGCGCCCGCCGCTGAGGCGATCCACCGTCGCTGCCTCCTTGGCGGCCATCGCCGGGTGCCGGTAGTCGTTGGAGAGCACCAGGGTGCCCACCCGCAGCGCGGTGGTCGCCTCGGCGGCCGCCATCAGCGCCGTGAAGGGCGAGAGCTGGTCGTCGAGGTGGTCGGCGACGGTCAGCACCGACACGCCCAGGTCCTCGGCCTTGCGCGCCAGCGGGCGCAGGTCCTCGGGTGCGGCCATGTGGGAGGCCTGCACGCAGAACCGGAACGGTCGGCGGCGTTGTGCCTCGGGAGGGGGCTGTGTCGGGGCGTCGGTGTCGGTCACGGCCCGTGAGCGTAGGGCCCCGTCGGGGACCGCAGGTACGGGCCGACCGTGGGGCACCCCTCTTGGGGCCTCGTGCTCAGCTCACCTGGTCGTGGAACGACTGCGCCAAGCCGACCACAGCGTCCTCCTTCGCGGCCGGGTCGGGGGCGTCTCCGCTCATGTCGATCGCCGTCCAGCTGAGGAAGCCCGACGTCTCCCCGTCGAGGAAGCCCACGTCCACGCTGCCGGTGCCGACGTTGACGAACCCGTCGTCACCGATGTCCAGGGGCTCGGCGTCGGGGTACTGCACCGCCGGGTCGTAGAAGTTGGCGCCGCTCATCGTCGAACCGTCGTAGTACTGCAGCACGAGCAGCTGGGAGGCGAGGTCCTCGGCGTCGTCCTCGTCCTCGACGGTGGTCCAGGTGCAGGTCGTCTGGCCCAGCTCCTCGCTGTTGCTGATGGGATCGACCTCCTCCAGCACGGCGGGCTCCCCGAACAGGGCCTCGACCTCCGCGACGGCGAGCACCTCGTCGCAGTCGATGGCGGTGGCGGCGTCCTCCCCGCCGGAGTCGCCCGAGGAGTCTTCCGAGCCGGCGCCGTCGTCGGTGGCCGCCGTGGTGGGCGTGGCCTCGTCCTCGGATGAGCAGGCTGACGTCAGCAGCGCTCCAGCCGCCAGGAGCAGTGCAGCCAACCGCCCCGGCGTTCGATGGTCCTTCTGCATGCTGGCCCCCTCGGGGTGATCGCGGCGTCGCAGGCCGCGTCGCCGCCGGGAAATCTAGTCCGGGCGCATCGGCGGGTGGGCAGGTCGGCGCCAGGAGTCCGGCAGCGGACCGGCTGGAGAGGTTCCGGGTCACCGCCTCCCCGGCGTCGTCCCGGGTGACCTCGGAGTCGGCGAACCGCGGTGGGCGGTCGGAGAGAGCGGGTGACGAGAATCGAACTCGCATAACCAGCTTGGAAGGCTGGGGCTCTAGCCATTGAGCTACACCCGCGCGGCCCGCGGTGGCGGGTCCGACGGGCAGCGTAGCGCGAGCGGGTTCCGCGGCAGGTTCGAGGCCCCGCCGATCGAGCGGCCGGGGCCCTCCGGAGGGCCGAACGCCTACGATGCCGCCCGTGAGCGACACAGGTGGTGGCGATACCGCGGCCGACGTGCCGTCGAGCGAGGATCCCGAGGACCGGGTGCTGGAGCTGGTCGCTCCGGTCGACGGGATCTGCGCCCACGTCCACGTCGCAGCCGGTCACCACGTCCGCGGCGGTGAACCGGTCCTGACCATCGAGAGCATGAAGACGGAGTTCCCGGTGTCCGCTGCTGCGCCGTCGAAGGTGGTCGCCCTGCACGTGAGCCTCGGCGAGCAGCTCGTCGCCGGTCAGGTCGTGGCATCGCTGCGCCCGGTCGCCGAGGCGGTCGCCGGGCCCGAGACCGCGACGGAGTCGGAACCCCGCGGGGTCGAGCGTCCCGACCTCGGCGAGGTGCTGCGCCGACGGGACATGCTCGAGGACGCCCACCGGCCGGAGGCCGTTCGTCGCAGGCAGGAGCGCGGCCGGCGAACGGCGCGCACCAACGTCGAGGACCTCCTCGATGCCGGCAGCCTCAACGAGTACGGCGGGTTCGCCATCGCGTCGCAGCGCTCGCGGCGCCCGCTCGAGGAGCTGATCGAACGCACGCCGGCCGACGGTCTGATCTGCGTCACGGGCACCGTGGGTGCCGACGTGGTCGGTGCGGTCCGCTCGCGGGTGGCGGTGATGGCCTACGACGCCTCGGTGCTCGCGGGCACCCAGGGCTTCCAGAACCACCGCAAGACGGACCGCCTGCTCGAGTTGGCGCGGCGCCATCGGCTGCCCACGGTGGTGCTGGCCGAGGGGGGAGGCGGTCGCCCCGGCGACGTCGACGCTCCGGGGGCCACCGCGCTCGACGTGCCCACCTTCGCCCGCTTCGCCGCCTTGGCCGGGGAGGTGCCCACCGTGGCGCTCGTGTCGGGGTACTGCTTCGCCGGCAACGCTGCGCTGGCCGGATGCTGCGACGTGATCGTGGCCACCGAGGACTCGAACCTGGGGATGGCGGGCCCGGCGATGATCGAGGGAGCCGGCCTGCCCCCGGTGGCACCGACGGCGATCGGCCCCATCGAGGACCAGTGGGCCAACGGGGTGGTCGACGCCCGCGTCCCCGACGAGGCGGCCGGGGTGGCCACCGTGCGCCGGGTGCTGTCGTATGCACAGGGCGTGCGTCGTGGCGCCGATCCCGAGCCGGTCGACCAGCAGGCGCTCCGCGACCTCGTCCCGATGGCCCGGCGCCGTACCTACGAGGTGCGCGCGGCGGTCGAGACGATCGTCGACCGTGGCTCCTTCACCGAGCTCCGCGGCGGCTGGGCGACGGGCATGGTCACCGGCCTGGCCCATCTCGGAGGTCGCCCCGTCGGCGTGCTGGCCAACGAGCCGAGCCGCCTGGGCGGGGCGATCGACCTCGATGCGGCGAATTCGGCCACCCGCCTCCTCGGCCTCTGTCGCCGTTGGCGCCTGCCCGTCGTGTCCTTCTGCGACACCCCCGGGTTCATGGTGGGCGTCGAGGAGGAGGCGCGGGGACAGGTGCGCGAGTTCGGCGACATGTTCCTGGCCGCCGCCCAGGCTGCAGCGGTGGTTCCCTGGGTGCTGGTCGTGCTGCGGAAGTGCTACGGCCTCGGCGCCCAGGCGATGGCCGGCGGGAGCCTCCACGTACCCGTGCTGGGTGTGTCCTGGCCGACGGGGGAGTTCGGCGGCATGGGCCTCGAGGGGGCGGTGCGGCTGGGCTTCCGGCGTGAGCTGGATGCGGTCGCCGATCCGCAGGAGCGCGCGGCGCTGGAGGCGGACCTCGTCGAACGTGCCTACGCCCACGGCTCCGCGCTGAACGTCGCCTCCCACTTCGAGATCGACGACGTGATCGACCCGGCCGACACCCGGGCACGCGTGCTGGCGGCGCTGGGGGCAGCCGATCGGGGCTCGGGTGGGTGACCGCCGCGCGGTCGGGCGCTGTTAGCCTCCCGCACCATGATGCGCATCCGTTCCCCGTTCCTCGCAGCGGTCGTGTCGGCCGCGATCCTCCTCGCCGGATGCGGCGACGGCGACGACTCCGCCGACGGCAAGGGCGATTCCGACACGACGACCACGTCAAAGTCCGACGCCGACAGCAGCGATCTCGCCACCGCCACGGCGGAGATGGACGAGGGCGACATCGTGGACAAGACGAACGAGGCCGCGGTCGCCGTCAACGCCCGGGACAACTACTTCGACCCCAAGTACGTGGAGGTCAAGAAGGGCACCACCATCACCTTCATCAACGACGGTCGCAACGTCCACAACGTGCTGCCGGTCGGCGAAGGCGCCTTCACGCCCATCGAGGCCGACGCCTTCGATCCGGGCGCCGAGGGTCAGATCACCTTCGCCGAGGTCGGCGACTTCCCCTACTACTGCTCCCTGCACGGCTCGAAGACCAAGGGCATGATCGGCGGCGTCAAGGTCGTCGAGTGACCGTCGTGGACTGACGGGTGCCGCCGATCGCTACCGGTGCAGGAAGGGGCCCTCTTCCTCGCGGTTGTTGGCCAGGTCGCAGCCCACGTCACGGTGGATGCAGGCCTCCACCTCACGCTGGAGCCCTTCGGGGTCCCAGCCGTTGAAGAAGTCCCCGTGGGCGGAGTACACGTTCCCCGACGCCAGCCGCAGGTCGTGACCGTCGCCGGAGACCGGGTACTTGATCGACATCGTGAGCTGCGGGACGTGCACCGGGTAGCCCTCGGGGCATTCGCCCTCAGCGGAGTAGGCGACGTGCGAGCGGTGGTCCGCGCTGCGGAGGTGCTCGCCGTCCCAGCAGTCGGGGAAGGTCAGCACCATGTGCAGCGGGGAGGTGGCAGAGCACTCGGGAGGGTCCGCGCTGAGCTCGGTCGAGGAGCCGCACGACCACCCCGCAGCTTCGCTGTCCTGGGGGGTGGTCGCCATGGCGTCCCCTGCCAGCATCTCCATGCCGAAGGGGTAGGGCTCCACGTCGGTGGGCTCCACCCCTGGCGCGGCGCGGTAGTAGGCCTGGACCTGGATCGGCACGATGCGCTGGTCGCCGTCGTAGAGCGCCGGCTGCCAGTAGGCCGCCGTGTCGGCGGGCTTGTCGCAGGTCGTCTCCGAGCGCATCAGGTCGATCGCCGTGGAGCTGTCGTCGGTGGTGGTCGCCCCGTAGAAGTCGTGCAGGTGGGAGCGACCCGGCTCCTGGAAGTGCACGATCGGGTCGTCGTGGGCGGCGTGGCTGAACGTGCAGGTGGCCATGAACTGGCCGACGCGGCCCTGCGGGCCGAGGTGGCGGCTGGGTTGGCCGATGGCATCCCCCACCGTCCCTGTGCCGTGGGCGCCGCCGAAGGCGTGCTCGGCGGCCAGCGCGTCGTCCGCGCCGTCGAGGGAGCTGCCGTGGTGGTGCCCTGCAGCCGCCGCGCCGCCGGCCTGGTCGCCGCCGAGCGCGATCGCCACGACGCACGCCGCCACCAGCACCACGGCCACTCCCATCACGGCGCCCAGGTACCCCCTGGACTCCCTCGTCTCGGTGCCGTCGTCCTCGCCGCCCGCCGCCATGTTCAGTTCTCCGAGCTCTTCTTGGGTGTCTCGATCTTCGTCACGTCCACCTTCATGGGGCCCTCGAAGCGGGGCGCCGGCGCAGTGGTGGCGTCCGGCATGTTCTCCTGCGGGCCGGGCTCCGGTGTGGTCTTGTAGGAGTCCTTGGGGGGCGCCGGCGGCGAGTCGCCCATGAGGTTCAGGAGGTCGAGGGGGTTGTCGTCCCAGTTGGTGGCCGTCGGCGACGAGTCGCACGGTGCGAGGCCCTCGATGTCCGCCGGGGCGGACGTGGCGAAGGTGTTCCCCGAGAAGCAGTTGCCCAGCGAGGCGGTGGTCACGCCCGACCCGGTCAGGTCGACCGTGCCCACGGCCAGGTCGGCGGTCCCGCTGCCGGACACCTCGTTGTCGGCCACGGTGTTCTCGAAGGGGTTCCACAGCACGACGCAGCCCTCACCCACGATGGGCACCGCCTTGCACTGGTCGGCCGGGATGCCCTTGGGCTTGTCGTCATGGGTCTCGGAGCAGGGGGTGGACCACTGGTCGGGGCTGGGCTCCAGGTCGTTGGCGTCCGACTCGGGGAAGGGCACGAGGCCGATCCCGGTGCGCTCGTGGTCGTAGACGAGGTTGTGGGTGACCGTGTTCTTCACCGCGCCCACCACGAGGATGCCGTTGCCCTGGGCGAGCAGCGACACGTCGATGCCCGGGCCTTCGAGGTAGTTGTTGTCGTAGACCTCGTTGCCGGCGACGGTGGTCTCGCGGTTCGGGTAGCACAGCTCGTAGGAGCCGGAGTTCGGCACGATCCCGGCTCGGTTGTGCCGCCACACGGAGTTGATGATGTAGACGTCGCCGCCGGAGTTGGTGCCGGAGTAGCCGAGGCCGTTGTACTCCGAGACCACGTTGTCGATCACCGCGTCGCAGGGGTAGCACTCACCGATGTAGAAGCCGGCGTCGGGGCTGCCGGAGCCGAGGCTGTTGTCGAACTGGCCGTGGTAGGAGTCGAACCCGTAGAGGCCATAGTCGCCGTTGCGGTAGGCGGTCAGGTACGAGCCGCGGTGGTAGTCGGAGCCCGTCCAGAAGAACCCGTTGCCGATGTAGTTGCGGGCGGTCATGTTCTCCACGACCACGCCGGGCGTGCTGAGCGCCCGGATCCCGTTCTCCAGCTCGAACTCCCCGTCGAGGATCACCTTGTTGCGGTCCACGCCGCGCAGCGTCACGTACGGCGTCTCCACGTCGACGGCCTCGTGGTACACGCCTTCGTCGATCAGGATGAGGTCACCCTCCTCGGCGGCGTCGACCGCCGCCTGGATCGTCTCGTGGTCCTGGGGCACGCGGATGGCCTCGGACACGGGCGTGCCCTCTGCGGACTCCTCCCCGCTCGTGCTCTCCTCGCCCGAGCCCGTCGACTCGTCGTCGCCGCCGCACCCGGCGCCGACCAGCGCGATGAGGGCGATGAGGGCGGCGAGCAGGCGCCATGTTCGTGCGTTCATTGGTCCCCCCGAGGGTCGATGACCTGTAGATCATGCCCCAGCGGAGTGGTCGTCGCGAACATCTGCTGGCCCTCAGGTCGGACCGCTCCGTGCCGATGAGGTAGTGGTGTCGTGCGACGACTCGTTCCCAGCCGGACGGATCCGAGGGAGTCGGACCCCCCTCGCCGCGGTCGTCGTGTCGTTCGCTCTCCTCGTGAGCTGCGATGCGTCCGGCCCGGATGCGGCGGAGCCTGGTGCCGTGCCGCTCGGCGAGGCGATCGCGGCGGAGGGTGCCGTCGGGGTGGCTTCGGTGGACTGGGAGGAAGCCACCTACCTGTCGGTGTGCGGCTTGAGCGGCGTCGAGGTGCGCGGGGGAGTGGGGGAGGCCAGCTCCCTGGATGCCACCTATGGCGTCGAGGTGATCGACGCCGACCTCGCGGATCTCGATGGCGACGGCGCCGAGGACGCAGCCGTGCTGGTGGACTGCCTGGGCGGCGACAGCTACTCGCCCCACGTCATCGTCGTGCCGGCGGACGGCGTGAGCGGGGGTGGCGTGCCGTCGCTGGCGGTGGCCGCCGGCGGGTCCCTGCCAGGCGGCGACCGGCCGATCGACGTCGATGCCCGCGCCGACGGTCGCATCGACGTGGAGGTGCTCGACGACGGTGAGCCGACGGCGCTCACGCTGCACTACGCGCCCGACGTCCTGGTTGGAGGTGAGCTGCCCGCCGTCCCCGGATCGGTCGTCGCAGGTGTGCTCTCGTCGGTGGGTGGCGGGGTCGCCGTGGTGGCGGTCACCCCCGACGCCGGCTACCGGTTGACCGTCCCGCCGGGCATGGCGGTGCTGGACCCGGACCTCGGTTCGGTGGTCGCCGTGGAGTCGGTGCAGGGCCGTCACGTCACGCTCACCGTCGGCGAGGGCGCCTCGGTGATGGCCATGGCCGTCGCTCCTGCAGGACCGTGATCCCAGCGGTCGGGGGGCACCCGCGGACCCTGCTGTGTTGTGGTCGGGACGGCGAGATTTGAACTCGCGACCCCCGGCACCCAAAGCCGGTGCGCTTCCAGGCTGCGCCACGTCCCGTCGTCCCCGTCGTCGCCGGGGCGGGCCACAGCGTACCGCTCCCGGCCGGCGACCACCGATGGGGGAGGTGGCGGCGTCGAGTTCTAGAGTGGTCGATCTGTGAAGAGCTCAGTCGAACCCCTCGAGGGCAACAAGGTCAAGGTCGTCGTCGACGTCGAGGAAGCAGAGCTGGAGCCGGCCCTCGATGCCGTCTGGCGGGAGATCGCCAAGGAGGTCCGGCTCCCCGGGTTCCGTCCCGGCAAGGCGCCCCGTCGTCTGCTGGAGCGCCAGATCGAACCCGGCTACGCCCGCTCCGAGGCGCTGCGCCAGGCGCTGCCCGAGCACTACACGCGCGCCGTCATCGAGCACGACGTCGACGTGATCGCTCCCCCGGAGCTCGACGTCACCGGCGGTGAGGAGGACGGCGACGTCACCTTCGAGGCGGTGGTGGAGGTCCGTCCGGTGGTCACCGTGGCGGGGTATTCGGGTCTGCGGGTGGAGCTGCCCAGTCCCGAGGTGACCGACGAGCAGGTGGAGGAGCAGGTCGACCGCCTGCGCTCCCAGTACAGCGAGCTCGTCACCGTGGAGCGCGCCGCCCAGGACGGCGACGTGGTGGTGCTCGACATCGACGGGACGCGCGACGGCGAGCCGGTCGAGGGTCTGGCGGTGGAGGCCTACAGCTACGTGCTGGGCTCGGGGATGATCGCCCCGGAGTTCGACGAGCACCTCGTCGGCGTGGCCGCGGGTGATGAGGTCGACTTCGACGCCGAGCACCCCGATCCCGACGAGGACCCGGTGCACTTCCGCCTGGTGGTGCACGAGGTGCAGGAGCGCCAGCTACCGGACCTCACCGACGAGTGGGTCGCGGATGCCACCGAGTTCGACAGCGTCGAGGGGTTCCGCGAGGACACGCGGCAACGGCTCTCGGCGAACCGCGAGGGGATGGTTCGCCAGGCCGTCCAGGCCGGCGTGGGAACGGAGCTGGCCAAGCTGGTGGAGCTGGACGTCCCCGAGGCCATGGTCGAGGGCGAGTTCCGGATGCGGCTCCAGAACATGTCCCAACAGCTCGGCGCCAGCGGGATCGGCCTGGAGGACTACCTGCGGGTCACCGGCCGCGACCCCCAGGAGTTCTCCGCCGAGCTGCGGGAGGCCTGCGTCGAGGGCGTCAAGGTCGATCTGGCGCTGCGCGCCGTCGTGGAGTCGGAGTCCCTCCACGCCACCGACGGTGAGGTCGAGGAGGAGGTCGCCGAGATGATCGGTGGAGGCTCGCTCTCCATCGAGGAGGCGATCGATCAGCTGCGCGACGCGGGACAGCTCTCGGCGGTACGCTCGGGAATCGCCAACCGCAAGGCGCTCGAGTGGTTGGTGGAGCACACCGAGTTCGTGGATCCGGAGGGCACCCCGATCCCCGAGGAGCTCCTGCAACCGCCGGAACACGACCACGATCACGACCACGACCACGACCACGACCACGATCACGATCACGATCAGGACTGACCGGGACCGCCACGGCGGTTGCCCCCGCCCGGAGGGGGCCCCCCCGGGGCCCCCCCGCGGGCCCGGGGGGCCCG
>CAYQQQ010000023.1:0-70623 GCA_964420125.1 uncultured Microthrixaceae bacterium | reverse complement strand
GCGCCCCTCGGGGGCGCGGGGGTCGGGGCCGGCGACTCCGTGGGCGGCGTGCTCGCCGGCGGCGCCGGCGGCCAGGGCGAGCACGCTGCGGCCCCCAGCAGCATCACGATGGCCGCGACGGCCGCCCCGCTTCGTGTGCGTGTTCCCATTCCGGCACTTCCCTTCCTGATGTGCGCACGTCCTCGTCGGACGTGGCGTCCTGTCCGGTCGAACCGGATCGACTGGTGTGGCTCTGGTCGCGTCGTCAGCCCGCGACCATGTCGTAGAGGTGTCGACCGCCCGCCCCTTGGTACGCCTCCGACGCGAACGTCTTGGCGTCGGTCGAACGGATCGACACCGCGGTGACATCGGGGATGCCCAGCGACTCCATCTCGAGGTTCAGCTGCGTGTAGTCGTAGGCAGCCAGGTCGAGCGTGGTGGCGAGCCCCCCGCTGGAGGCGACGAAGGCGTAGATCCGGCTGCCCAGGGAGTCGTCGCCCACCGTGCCCAGGAAGTCGTTCACGGCATCGATGAGCTCCTCGTTGTCCTCCACGGCCTCGGTGAGGCGGTCGATGAAGTCCTGGCTGGTCTCGCTGGGATCCTCGGGAGGCGCCGCGCTGGCGACGTAGTCGTTCAGCATCTTCTCCAGCACCGGAGCGATGACCGTCGGCAGCGGCGTACCGACCCAGTCCTCCTCCATAGCCCAGGTCCAGGTGCCGACGATCTCGAGGGGCGCTCCTGCGAGGTAGTCGGCAAGGCTCATCCGGGCCACGCCTGGGAACGTGACCTGTGCGCCGCTCTTCCCCGCCCCAGCGGCCAGGACCTCCGCCTCCGACCCCGCCGGGCAGGGTGGCTGGCTGAGCGTGGCGCACACCGTCGGCTCCGGGCTCGCCGACCGCGAGCTCACGACCCCGGTCTGCGCCGAGTCCGCCACCCCGTACCTCACCCGGAACCAGACCTGGACGAGGTAGGGCTCGTCGTAGCAGTTGCTGATGAGGTAGGCGCAGCCCTGGGTCTCGTAGAACTCCGTCTGGGACGTGGCGGTGACCTTCGAGGCGCGGAAGCTGAAGTCGGAGTTCGGCACCGGGCCCGCAGGGGAGCACGAAGCCATCGCAGCGCCCAACACCAACACCACGACTCTCGTCGCGCTGGTCAGGACTCGGCGGAGGTTCTGGGTCGTCATGGCCGCCACAAGGCCTCCTCGGTCGTCATGTGGGTCACGGGCCGTTCAGTCGATCCGGCGGAGCCAGTGGTCGGCACCGAAGGAGCAGTCGTCCTCGGCGAGCAGCAGCGTCCCGCCGCGGCCCACCGAGACCTCGCGGGGCAGGTCCAGGTCGGTCGACAGCGGGTCACCCGCCGGGGCGGCCGCATCGGTCGGGCAGCTCCCGGAGGCACTGCAGCGCCGACCGCTGCCGGCGACCGCCAGGAGCAGCGTGGCGTCCGAGGTCAGCTCGAGCACCCGGTGGTTGAAGGTGTCGGCCACGACGACGACGCCGTCACGTCGCACGTCGAGCGCCGGCATGTCCGACAGCGACGTCGAACGCGGGTCGACACCGGCGGCCGCGCTGCAGGAGCTGCCTGCGCATCCCGCCAGGACGTGCAGGGTCTTGGCGCCGGGTGCCCCCTGCGTCGTCAGCACCCCGCCTGCGGCGGCGCCGCTCGTGTAGCTCCCGGCGGCGAAGACGATCGCTCCCGAGGGTCCGAAACCCACGTCGAACACCTGGCAGAACGGCATGCGATACGTGCCCCACAGATCCTGCTCCGACACCGCAGCGCGGCCTTCGGCCAGCGCCGGGTGATCGCAGGTCCCGTTGTCGCCGGGCACCCAGGCGGCCTCGGTGGAGATCGTGCCGGCCTGCAGGTCGACCACACGCACCCCCGGGCCCTGGCCGGCACCGATGTCGGCGATCACCAACTTCGTCTCGTCGTCGCTCACCTCGATGTTCCAGGGCGCGACGATCGCCTCGGCCGCCACGGCGCCGTCGTCGACCACGCCCTGTTCCACGTTCCGGGCGAGGTCCGGGTTGTCGAGCAGCCAGCCGTCGTACTCGTAGCAGGCGCCACCGACCACCTCGACGTGCTGGCCATAGGTCTGCGGGTACAGCTCGAGGACGCTCTGGTAGCAGTCCTTGCCCCGGCCGGCCACCACCTCAGGGGTGGCGGCGGAATAGACCAGCTGCCCGTCGGGCTGGTGCTGGGGCTCGACCCTCCACACCCGGCGGG
Source organism: uncultured Microthrixaceae bacterium (assembly GCA_964420125.1). Taxonomy (GTDB): domain Bacteria; phylum Actinomycetota; class Acidimicrobiia; order Acidimicrobiales; family Microtrichaceae; genus CAYQQQ01. Next base: position 68,421 of record CAYQQQ010000023.1, on the reverse strand, counting down.
TGGTGGTGTCAGCGACGTACAACGTGCCGTCCCGGCTGACCGCCACCTGACGGTACCCGACGAAGGCGTTCAGTCGACCGGGCCACAACGACTCACCGATCGTCTCGGTGACCCCGTCGGCCATCACGTGGACGACTCCGGGATGGTCCGTCAGGGTGTAGAAGAGATCGCCCACCCTGCCGTGCTCCACGTCGAGGAGGCGCCCAGCGGTCGCGACCGCGACGCGGATCTCGTCCAACTCGACCAGGACCGGTTCACCCACCGTCGAGGTCGTCGAAGCACCACTGGTCGGCGACGTCGGCGCGCACGACGCCGCGACCATGACCGCGATCGTCACCACGACCGTCCACGCCGGCACCACCACACGCCCAGACCTTCGCATCGCCGCCTCCAACTCCTTCGCCCGCCATCGGCCCGAAACGCAGCCACCCGGCACCTCCACAACGTCCATCCACCACCGGGCTGCAGCGTCGACGACACCGGCATCGCCCGACATCGGCCACAGCGGCTCGAACCAGACGAGCTCGACCGACGCACCTCTCGCGCGGGGGTGCCGCCTCCGGTGGGTACCACCCGACCGGAGGCGCGCCCCCCGCCCCGTTCACGACTCGAGCGGCTCCGGCACTGCGTTCATGCTCATGGCAGCGAGGCCCACCGGCGTGGCCACCGGTTCCTCGAACACCGAGAACGTGCTCGACCGAAGCCCGACCTGCGTGGCCACCGGTCCCTCGGTGGCGTTCATCGCCAGCATGCTCAGACCCACCTGCGTGGCGACATGGCCGAACTGCGACATCGCCAGACCGGTCTCCTCGGCGACCGGAGCGCCTCCGAAGGTGTCGGGCTCAGGCGATCCCGGGTGCGCGCCGAGGACGGCAGCGCCTGCCAGCAGCACCGCACCAGCGGCCAGGGATCGGTAGACGAATCGGATCATCAGGGTGCCTCCTCGGGCGAGTTGTCTTCCTTGCACACGGAACCACGTAGCCGACGACTGCACATCGTCCGCGGTGGCCCATCCTGCGGCGGCGTCGCCCACCGGTGCCGGACCGTCGCGCACCCGGCCGACGCGCGCATCGGCCCAAGTGGCTCACATGTCGGAGATGGGCCGGGCGGGCAGCACCGCGGGAGGGTTCACCCACTGGACCGAACCGCTGCGTCGTGCCGATATGGTCGGACATGGTCGTCCGAACCCCCACCCTCCACGACAGGAACCTGCCGACCTTGAACCGACTCCGCGGTCTGCACACACCGATGGGCCTCGGCTGGCGTCGAGCCCTCGCGGCGCCGGCGGACCTCCCCCACGTCGATCTGCGCATCGCCACCACGGCGCTGGCCGCGCGCGCACAGATCGAGGTGCGCTCCGAGGAGCTCGCCGACGACGCACCGCTGGTGCTCAGGGGCATCCACCGGTGCTCACCGGGGGTGCTGGAGGTGGTGCGCGACCTCCTCGAGGACCCTCCACCCGGACACGACCTCGTGCTGTGCAGCGCCCTCCCCCTGCCCACCTCGCTCTCCGAGCGCGTCGACCTGTCGGAGGAGGTCGGGCCGGTCGACTTCGCAGACTTCACCCACGCCCAGGGGACCGGGGCCGACGAGCAGGGCTGGTTCCGCTGCGGGGGCTGGCCCGAGGCAGGCCGTTGGGATGGCACCTGGCGGCCCAGCCAGGCCGTGGAGGAGTTCGTCGACGACCTGCGGGGCATCCTGCCCCGAGCGATCGAGATGGTCCTCCTCACCGGCGTGAGCGAACGGGGTCTACCGCCGGAGCTGATCGCGGAGCTCAACGGCTCCTCGCTGGACGACGTGTTGAGCGACGTCGGCACGTTGGAGTCGATGGGCGCCCTCGGGTGGGAGGGGCCGCTGGTGAGGCCCCGCGTGCCGCTGCTCGTCGACGCCGCAGCCACCACCGCCGCGGAGATCCGCGCCGCTGCCGCCGAGGTGGCCCGGAGCCCGCTCGCCCGACGACTCGGCCTCGCGGCCCTCCCCGCGCTGTCCGCCGGCCTGGAGCTCGACGACGAGCTCTTCGACGCGACGTGCGATGCGCTGTCCCGAGCCGAAGCAGAGCTCCACACAGCTCGTTGGAGCGCCCTGGCGGCCGCCATGGGAGCGCATCCCGATCCACGGGTTCGCTCGATCGGCGCGACGTCCGCCGATCGGCTCGCCACCGTGCGGGGCGAGCCCGGGACCGAGGCGGTGGAGCCGCTGGGTGACGCCGGCCCTCCGGTGCGCGAGCTCTACCGACGGCTCCTGTTCCTCGACGGGCTCAGCTACGACTCGGCTTCGCTGGACCCGCACCACCCTCCCGCCGTGTTCCCCCTCGACCGCCGGGGACGGCGCTTCAGCGACCCGATCGTGGGGGGTGCCGTCGCCGGTCTGCGAGGCGAGGAGCGCGCCGTCGCCGAGGCACTTCAGGAGATCGACGCCTGGCCCGACCGCACGACCGTGCCGAGCTGGATCATCGCGCTGTTCGCCGGCCGACAGGACCAGGTGCTCGAGATCGAGATGAGCGATCCCGACAACCCCTACCTCGCTGCGCTGATCGCCATCCGCCACGCCGTGGAAGGCCGGTTCAACTCGGCCTCCTCACGCCTGCGTGCGCTGCTCGGCGAGGACTGGCGGAAGGCGGCGCCCCTGTTCCGCTACCTCGGGCTCTACGTGGCAGCCGGCACCGACGTCGAGCTGGCACGGCAGCTCCTGGCCCACACCCGCTTCCCCCGTCCGGGGCAGATCGGCACCCTGGCGACCGGCTACGTGCGGGCCCGGGCGGAGTCGGTCACCGGTGACACGCAACGAGCACGCGCCCGCGTCCTCGAGGTGTGGGACGCCGGGGTGGCCAGCGGCTTCACCCGACCGCTGGTGGTGTTCGCCGGCGAGATGCTGGCCATCCTCGCCGAGGGCGGGAGCCTCGCTCCCATCGCCGAGGCGGATCTCCAGAGCGACCTCGTTCCGATCATCCAGCTGGCCCGTGCCCTCGAGGGCGACAAGCTCGACGGCGAAGAGGCCTGCGGGCGCGTCGCCGCGCTGCCGTCGACCTACAGCCGCAGCCACGCTCAGGTGCTCGTGGGTCGCCGCGCTCTGGAGCTCGGCGACCTGGCGCTGGCGCGCTCGATGCTGGTGAGCGCCGAGGCCGCCTTCCACGCCCTGGGCGCGCCGGTGGATGCGGGACGGGCGCGGCGGATCCTGCGCAACGTGGATCCCTCGTTGGACCGCGGTGCCCACGTGGCCTACGCCGCCGACGCCACCGGACCGGTGACCGGCCGGGAGCGCCAGGTGCTGGAGCTCGTCGGCAAGGGCCTCACCAACAAGGAGATCGCCGCCGCGCTCTACCTGTCGACCTCCACGGTGAAGCGCCACGTCACCGCGCTCCTGCGCCACTTCGAGGCCACCTCCCGACGCCAGCTGATGAGCGTGGCGAGCGACACGCTCGCCGGCAGCGACGCCGGCGGGTCGGACGGGGCTCGCCCGCCGATCTGAACGAGCCGCTCAGTCGCCCTGCTCGGCCCAGTCGAAGGGCTCCCTGCCGAGCGGGCGGTCGTGCACCGCTCGGGCGTCGTCGAAGGAGAAGGGGGTCGGATCGGCCTCACGGACCGCTTTGATGAAGGCGTGGACCTTCAGAGGGTCCTTGCGGGCGGGGTCGTTGCGCACCTCGACGCCGCTGGACACGTCCACACCCCACGGTCGCACCGTGGCGATGCCGTCGGCGACGTTGCGGGCGTGGAGGCCCCCCGCCAGGATCACCCGGCGCCCGAGGGGGATCGACTCCGCCAGCGACCAGTCGAAGGGGCGGCCCGAACCGGGGACGTGGGCGTCGAGCAGCACGGCGTCCGCGTGGAAGTCGTCGAGGTGGGCGAGGCCGGGATCCCCGGCGGGGAAGGCAACGATCAGCACCTTGGCGTGCTGACGGACCTCGGCGGCGTCGCGGGGGGTCTCGTGGCCGTGGAGCTGTGCTCCGGTCAGTCCGGCCTCGAGCACGGTGTGGCTGACCCACTCGGGCGGCTGGTCGCGGAACACCCCGACGGTCAGCACCTCGGGCGGGAGTCGCTTCACGATGTCCCGCACCGTGCCGACGGTGACCTGCCGTGGGCTCGGGGCGAACACGAAGCCGACCGCGTCGGCACCGAGGGCGACGGCCATCAGCGCGTCCTCCTCGTTGGTGATGCCGCAGATCTTGACGAACACGCTGGCCGCCTGCTCTCGGGGGTGGCTGCTCTCGGGTGGTTGGGGTCTGGGCGTGCCGGAGACGGCCCGCTGCATCGACGTTAGACCTCCGGTACGTCGGGGGTGAGCACCCTCAGCTCCTCCAGGGCGGCCCTGGGATCGGTGGCGGTGACCAGGCGCTCCCCCACCAGGACGGCGTCGTAGCCCGCTGCGGCCAGGGTGCGGGCATCGGCCGCCCCTCGCACCCCCGACTCCGCCACGCTCACCGCGCTGCTCGGGATGGCGCCCGCCACCCGCACGGCCCGCTGCTGGTCCACTTCGAAGGTGACGAGATCGCGCTGGTTCACGCCGACGAGTTGCCCGTTCGTGTGGTCCAGGGCCCGGCGGAGCTCGTCCTCGTCGTGCACCTCGACCAGGACGTCGAGACCGATCGCCAGGGCGAGCTCGGAGAACCGGCCCAGCTCGTCGTCGTCGAGGGCGGCGACGATGAGCAGCACGGCGTCGGCACCCATGAGCCGGGTGTCGACCACGTCGTTGGCGCACACCGTGAAGTCCTTGCGCAGCACCGGCAGCCCCACCGAGGAGCGGGCAGCGCGGAGGTCCTCCGTGGACCCGCCGAAGTGCTGCTCGTCGGTGAGCACCGACAGGCACGCCGCGCCGGCGGACTCGTAGGCGCCGGCCAGCTCCGCAGGGTCGAGCCCGGCGGCGAGGTCGCCCTTGGACGGCGAGCGTCGCTTGACCTCGGCGATCACCGACAGGCGGTCGTCGCCGATGAGCGCCCGGCGGAACCCGCGGGTCGGAGGAAGCCCCTCCACCTGTGCCTCCAGCTCTGCGGTCGGCCGTCGGTCGAGCGCGGCGCGCGCCCGGTGGTGCTCGATGATGCGGTCGAGGTAGGTGCCCATCGTCCACAGGTTCCCAGACGCGCTTGCGCCGGGCACCCTCAGCCTTCGGATGAGCTCTGGAGGCGGACAGCGCGACCGACGACCCGCTGCGCCTCCAGAGGCGATCTGGAGGCGCAGGAGCACCACGAACCGGGCCGACTACCGAGGGGTCACGAGGGTGGCGTCGCGGAGGCCCCAGCGATCGGCCACCTCGGCGAACCCGCCCGTGCCGGCGACGACCGCTCCCTGCACCGCCGCGCCGGTGGCGACCGCCTCCTGGGTGGACGGCACAGCGATCGGATCCCCGACCAGCTCCGCCAGGCGTGCCCGGTAGGCGGGTGATCGGGCGCCCCCACCCACGAGGTGCACCCGCCCGCCGATCGCCACGCCGGCACCCCGCAGGGCGTCGAGCCCGTGCAGCAGCCCCGACAGCACCCCGTCGTGGGCGGCCAGCGCCAGGTCCTCCCGGGTGGTGTCGTTGCGGAGTCCCAGCAGCGACCCCGTGGCTTCGGGGAGGTTCGGCGTGCGCTCGCCGTCGAAGTAGGGGACCAGCTCGGGGCGGCCGACTCGGTGCGGATCTGCGGCGAGGGCCAGCTCGGCCAACCCCGAGGCGTCCACATCGAGCCACCGGGCGACCGTGTCGGTGACCCGCGTGGCGTTGAGGGTGCACACCAGCGGCAGGAACCGCCCCGTGGCATCGGCGAACCCTGCGACCGCACCGGTGGGGTCGGCCGTCGGAGTCGACGACACGGCGTACACCGTGCCCGACGTGCCCAGCGACACCGCCACGTCGCCGACCTCCAGACCGAAGCCCAGCGCGGCGGCCATGTTGTCCCCCGTGCCGGCGGCCACCAGCACCTCCGGGGACAGCCCCAGCTCTCGGGCGGCGACCTCGGAGACCAGGCCGGCCGGCTCGTCGGGCGCCAGCACCCGGGGGAGCACCAGGTGCTGCGCCGCAGCGGGGAGCAGCGCGGGACGGTACGTGTCGGCGGCAGGGTCGAACCACCCGGTTCCCGAGGCGTCACCACGGTCGGTCACGTGGGCGCCGCAGAGCCGGAAGGTGAGCCAGTCATGGGGAAGGAACACCCGGCGAGCCCCGGCCAGCACGCCCGGCTCTTGCTCGGCGAGCCACGCCAGCTTGGTGAGCGTGAACGCCGCCACCGGCACCGAGCCCACCGCCCGAGCCCACGCCTCGGGACCACGGTCCGCCACCATCGCCTCTGCCTGGGGGGCCGACTCGGTGTCGTTCCACAGCTTGGCGGGGCGCACCGGGTCGCCGTCGTCGTCGGTGACCACGAGCCCGTGCTGTTGGGCCGCCACCGAGACCGCAACCACCTCGGCCCCGCCACCGGCCAGCTCGAGGCCCCGGACCGCCGACACCAGCGCGACCCACCACGCGGACGGGTCCTGCTCCGAGCGCGGCGGGGCGCAGCTCGGGTGGGGGGCGCGCGCTGCGGCCACCAGCTCGCCGGTGCGCAGGTCCCGGGCCTCGACCTTGGTGGACTGCGTGGAGGAGTCGACCCCCAGGACCACCTGCGCCGTTGCCGACATGGGCGATCCCGCTCAGCGGGCCCGGTCGACGTGACGGGCCACCAGGTTCTCCAGTGCCTCCTGGCGGCCGGAGCGGGGACGGGGCTCGGGGGCATCCAGCACCCGGGCGTGCAGCGAGGGCAGGTCCTCCTCGCCGGCGAGGATGGCCGCACCCACGCCCTCGTCCCAGCCGGCGTAGCGCTGCGCCAGAACCTGCTCGAGCTCGCCCGACTCCAGCAACGACGCCGCCGCCAACAGGGCTCGTGCCAGGGTGTCCATGGCGCCGACGTGAGCGTGGAGGAGGTCGGTGCGGTCGATGGACGGGCGCCGCAGCTTGGCGTCGAAGTTCATCCCCCCGGTGGTGAAGCCCCCGTGGCGGAGCAGCTCGTAGAGGGCCGGCACGGTCTGCTCCACCGAGGACGGGAAGCGGTCGACGTCCCAACCCAGTCGGTCGTCTCCCAGGTTGGCATCGATGCTGCCGAACAGGCCGAGGTCGAAGGCGGTGCGCACCTCGTGTGCCAGGTCGTGGCCGGCGAGGGTGGCGTGGTTCGCCTCGATGTTGAGACGGACCTCCCCGGCCAGGTCGTGGCGCTCCAGGAACCCGGCGACGGTGGCGACGTCGCGGTCGTACTGGTGCTTCATCGGCTCGAAGGGCTTCGGTTCGATCAGGATCGTGCCGTCGAAGCCGATCCGGTGCTTGTGCTCCACCACCAGGTGCAGGAACCGGGCGAGCTGCTCCAGCTCCCGGCGGGTGTCGGTGTTGAGCAAGGTCTCATAGCCCTCCCGGCCCCCCCACAGCACGTAGTTGGCACCCCCGAGCCGGTGGGTCACCTCCAGGCAGTGAGCCACCTGGGCCGCAGCCCAGGCGAACACCTCCGGGTCGGGGTTGGTGGCGGCGCCGGACTGGTAGCGGGGGTGGGAGAAGAGGTTGGCCGTCCCCCACAGCAGCCGCACACCGGTGCGCTCCATGTGGGCGGCGATCACCTCTGCGATCTCGTCGAGGCGGGCGCAGGACTCGCGGAAGCTGCCGCCTTCGGCGACCAGGTCGCGATCGTGGAAGCAGAAGAACGGCACCCCGAGCTTCTCGAGGAGCTCGAAGCCTGCCGCCGCCTTGGTCCGCGCCGCGGCCATCGGGTCCGACGCGGAGCGCGGGTCGAGCCAGGGCCGGTCCAACGTGCCGCCGCCGAACATGTCGGTGCCGTCCCAGTTGAGGGAGTGCCACCAGGCAAGGGCGAAGCGCAGGTGCTCGGCCATCGTCCGCCCTGCGACCACCCGGTCCGCGTCGTACCAGCGGAAGCTCAGCGGGTCGTCCGACTCCGGGCCCGTGAACGGGACCGGTCCCGTGACCTCGGGGAAGAAGGCCTCGTCGTGATCGGTGCCGGCGGCCATCGGCGGCACGGTAGCAGCACCCTCGGCCGGGGTTCCCCGCAGCCGGGTCGGGGCGACCGATGTCCCCGAGGATCGCTCGCGCAGAGGTAGCCTCGGCACGCCGGGTGACCGGAGTGGAACGTCGAGGACGAGGAGCGTCGAGGACGAGGAGCGCCGCTGGTGGAGGAGGCCCCACGGGTGAGACGACCGCAGCGGCCTGCGCCTCGGCGCGCGCGGGCGTGGCCGATCGTGGTCGCGGTGGTCGTCGTGCTCGCCGGCGTGGCGTCCGGAGCTGTCTGGTTCGGAGTCGAGCGCGGTCCCGGCGCCCAGCGGCAGGGCAGCTCCACCGACGAGGTCGTGCCCGTCAGCGACGGACAGGCGGCGACCGATCCGGAGGCCACGGCGTCGACCACCGAAGCGACCACGACCACGGTGCGGGACCCGGTGCTGGGCAACGGCGAGACTGTCACGCTGGCCTTCGCCGGGGACACCAACTTCGAAGGGGTGATCGCCGATCGCCTGGCGACCGATCCGGCCAGCGTCTTCGGCCCCATCATCCCCGTGCTCTCCGGTGCGGACCTCACGGTGGTGAACATGGAGACCGCCATCGGCACCTCGGGCACCCCCGCGCCCAAGGAGTTCACCTTCCAGGCACCACCCGAGGCGCTCGAGGCCTACCGAGCCGCGGGGGTCGACGTGGTGTCCGCAGCCAACAACCACGGCATGGACTTCGGTCCGGAGTCGCTGGAGGAGACGCTCGCCGCGGAGTCGGCCAGCGGGTTCCCGGTGATCGGCATCGGCCGCGACGAGACCGAGGCCTACGCCCCCTTCGTGGCGGACGTGCGGGGCCAGCGGATCGCGGTGGTCGCCGCCACCCAGGTGCTCGACGCCGAGCTCATGGAGCAGTGGACCGCCGGGGAGGCCAAGGCGGGCCTCGCCTCGGCCAAGCGGGTCGACCGCCTGGTCGCCGAGGTCGCCGCCGCCCGCGCGTCCGCCGACACGGTGGTGGTCTTCCTGCACTGGGGGATCGAGGGTCAGACCTGTCCGTCGGCGTCCCAGCAGGAGCTGGCCCAGCAGCTGGTCGATGCGGGCGCGGACGTGATCGTGGGTGGGCACGCCCACCGCCTCCAGGGCGGTGGGCGCCTCGGCGACGCCCTGGTGCACTACGGGCTCGGCAACTTCGCCTTCTACGCCGGCAGCCCCGAGGGGGCGCGCACCGGAGTGCTCCAGGTCACCGTGACCGGACGGCGCGTCGACGGCTACCGCTGGGCACCGGCGAGGATCGTGGACCGCCGACCGCAGCCGCTGGAGGGCGCCGAGGCCGACGAGGCGCTCGCCTACTGGGCGGCGCTGCGCGACTGCACCGGCCTGGCCCCCTGAGCGGCGGTGCCGCAGGCGGCACCGCCGGTGTGGGAGCGGGACCGGGGCTCAGAGGTCGAGCTGAGGCAGGCGGGTGAGGGCCTCCTGCACCGCCTCGGCGGGGTACTCGTGGTCCACCAGCTCGCCGGCGAGGTAGGCGTTGTAGGCGGCCATGTCGAGCATCCCGTGGCCGCACAGCGCCGTGAGGATCACCTTCTCCTCGCCGGTCTCCTTGCAGCGCAACGCCTCCTCGACGGCGGCAGCCAGGGCGTGGGAGGGCTCCGGGGCGGGCACGATGCCCTCGGTGCGGGCGAACTGCACCGCCGCCGCGAAGCACTCCTTCTGCGGCTTGGAGATCGCTTCGATCAGGCCCAGCTCGTAGATGTGGGAGATCAGGGGGCTCATCCCGTGGTAGCGGAGACCGCCGGCGTGGATCGGGTCGGGGATGAAGTCGTGGCCGAGCGTGTGCATCTTCACCAGCGGGGTCATCCCCGCGGTGTCACCGAAGTCGTAGGTGTAGACGCCCTTGGTGAGCGACGGGCACGACGCCGGCTCCACCGCCCGAACGGTGACGTCCAGGCGGCCGGCGAGCTTCTCGCGCAGGAAGGGGAACGTCAGACCGCCGAAGTTCGAGCCGCCACCGGTGCAGCCGACGATCACGTCGGGGGTCTCTCCCGCCATCTGCATCTGCAGCAGCGCCTCCTCACCGATGACCGTCTGGTGCAGAAGCACGTGGTTGAGCACCGAGCCCAGCGCGTAGCGGACCGACGGGTCCTGGGCGGCTACCTCGACGGCCTCGGAGATGGCGATGCCGAGGCTTCCCGGCGAGTCGGGGTCGTCCGCGAGCACCTTGCGGCCGTACTCGGTGACCTCGGAGGGCGACGGGTGCACGCTGGCGCCGAAGACCTCCATCATCGCCCGGCGGTAGGGCTTCTGGTCGTAGCTGGCACGCACCTGCCACACCTCGCAGTCGAGGCCGAACTGGGCGCAGGCGAAGGCCAGGGCAGTGCCCCACTGGCCAGCGCCGGTCTCGGTGGTGAGCTTCTTCACCCCGGCGATCGAGTTGTAGTAGGCCTGCGGCACGGCGGTGTTGGGCTTGTGGGAGCCGGCAGGGCTGGTGCCCTCGTACTTGTAGTAGATGCGCGCCGGCGTGCCGAGGGCGCGCTCGAGGTGGTGGGCCCGGTGCAGCGGCGTCGCCCTCCAGAGCGAGTAGACGTCGAGCACCGGCTCGGGGATGGGGATGTGGCTGTCGGTGGACACCTCCTGGAGGATGAGGTCCATCGGGAACAGCGGGGCCAGGTCGTCGGGACCGATCGGCTCGTGTGTGCCCGGGTGCAGCACCGCCGGGGGCGGCTCGGGCAGGTCGGGGATGATGTTGTACCAACTCGTGGGCATCTGGTCGGCGGGGAGCAGGTAGCGGTTGGTCTCGGTCATCGGTCCACCTCTGGGTCGGCCACGTCGGTTGCGCGGGAGAACCTACGCCAACTCCCTCCCGTCGTGCGATGTGATCGACGCCGCGCTGCACCCCCACCCCCCGGTCTTGGACCTCTGGCGCTGCCCAGCGTCGCCAACGGTCCAAGAAGCGGGAGGGGAGACCGATCATGGACCTCTGGCGCTGCCCAGCGTCGCCAACGGTCCAAGAAGCAGGTCGGAGCTCAGGGGACCGTGAGCCGGGCGTCCTCGGGCACGCTGCGTTGGACGTACCCCATCGTCACGGTGGCACTGGTCGACGGATCCACGGCGGTGCTGGTGACCGTCCCCTTCGCCGCGGCCTCCTCGCCGCCCACCACCACGATCCGGTCGCCGGGTGAGGCGGTGGCGCCGGCCGGCAGCTCGAAGCTGCGGAGGCGCCGCGGGACGTTGCCCCCACGGGCGTTGATGCGCGCTGTGAGCTCCTGGCCCACGTAGCAGCCCTTTGTGAAGCTGACCGCAGCGGTGATCAGCCACGGGCCGACCTCGGCGGGGATCACGTCGCCGGAGTGCTCCCCGGCGATCTCGGCGCCGTGGCGCGGCCAGCCGGAGCGGATGCGCAGCGCCTCGAGCGCCGAGGGCTCACACGGCGCGAACCCCTGCGGCAGCTCCACACCCCGACCCAGGAGGTCCACCCCGTCGACGCCCGGCCACAGCCCCAGACCGACCAGCTCGGCTCCACTGCCCTGCGCGTCGAACGCCGGCGCTCCCCCTGGTGCCACGCTGCCGGCACCCCGCACGGCCACGCACGTCCAGTCGACCTTCTCGATCGCCACCTCGGCCCGCAGCAGGAACCGCGAGAGCCGGGCCTCCACGACGTCCGCCGCACCGGCATCGGTGTCGATCACCACGACGTGCTCGTCGGTGCGCCAGAGCCGCAGCAGCGCGTGGAGCTTGCCCGAGGGCTGCAGCAGGAGCGCCAGGGTGGACTGCCCCGGATCCAGGGTGAGCACGTCCGCCGACAGCTGTCCCTGCAGGAAGCTCATCGCGTCCGGGCCGCTCACGACCAGCACGTCTCGTGGCCAGGCACCGGCGAGCAGGGTCATGCCGGCACTCCCGTCACCCACGCACACCGCGCCGCTGCGCGCTCATGATCTCCGCGGCGGGGACGGCCGCCAGGAGGGCCTTGGCCTTGTTGCGGGTCTCGAGCTCCTCGTCCTCCGGCACCGAGTCGGCCACGATGCCGGCGCCGGCCTGCACCGAGGCCCGCCGCACGCCGTCAGGACCGGGCGGGTCGACGACCATCGTGCGGATGGCGATGGCGGTGTCGATGTTGCCCGAGAAGTCGAGGTAGCCGACCACGCCGGCATACGGGCCGCGGCGGGTGGGCTCGAGCTCGTCGATGATCTCCATGGCGCGCACCTTCGGCGCACCCGACACGGTGCCCGCGGGCAGCGTGGCCCGCAGGACGTCGATCGGTGAACGGCCGGCTGCCAGCCGGCCCGAGACCTGGGAGGTGAGGTGCATCACGTGGCTGTAACGCTCGAGGGTCATCAACTCATCCACCTCGCAGGTCCCGAAGTCGACCACACGGCCGACGTCGTTGCGGGCCAGGTCGACCAGCATGATGTGCTCGGCGCGCTCCTTGGGGTGCTCGGCCAGCTCGGCAGCCAGCCGACGGTCGTGCTCGTCGGTGGCACCGCGGAACCGGGTGCCGGCGATGGGCCGGGAGATCACCCGACCCTCGAGCAGCTGCACCATCGGCTCGGGAGAGCACCCCACCAGGGTGAGCTCCGGCTCCCGCACGTAGTACATGTACGGCGACGGGTTGATCTGGCGCAGCACCCGGTAGACGTCCAGCGGATCGGCGGCGAGGTCCAGGTCGAAGCGCTGGGACAGCACGACCTGGAAGACGTCACCGGCACGGATGTGCTCCTTGGCGACCTCCACGGCCGCCTCGTAGGTGCCAGCGGGCATCGACGAGCGGACGCGCTCGGGAGGTTCGTGGCGCTGCGGCGGGTCGACCAGCGGCTCGTCCAAGGGCAGGGCGCCGTCGAGCGCCATCTGGTCGAGCCGTCCCGTCGCCTCCGTCCACGCGGCGTCCACCTCGGCGTCGGTCGCACCGTCGACCACGAAGGCGTTGGCGATGAGGGTGACCTGCTGGGTCCAGTGGTCGTAGGCGGCGATCTCCCCGATCACCGACAGCACCGCGTCGGGCCAGCCACGGTCGTCCTCGGGAGCGTCGGGGAGGTGCTCCACCTCGCGCACGACGTCGTAGCCCAGGTACCCGACCACGCCGCTGTGCAGCGGCGGCAGGACGACCTGCCCACCGGGGGTGGCGCCCAGCTCCACGGCGTCCGGGCACCGGTAGTGCTCCAGCAGCACCTCCAGGGTGGCCAGCACCCCGTCGTGCAGGGGAAGTCCATCCGGCAGCTCCCCGCTGGTGGCAATCTCCCCTCCGCGTGCCACGATCCGGGCCCGGGGATCACGGCCGATGAAGGACCACCGGGCCCAACGGTCCCCGTGCTCCACAGACTCCAGCAGGAAGCCCGGCCGGCCCTCCGCATCGCTGCCGCAGAGCCGCGAGAAGGCCGCCACCGGCGAGGTGAGGTCGGCGAGCAGCGTGCGGAACACCGGGACCACCCGATGGGTGCGGGCCAACCTGCGGAAGGTCTCGTGGTCGGGGTGGATGGCCACGGCTCAGCGGGCCGTCGGCGGCTCGGTCGAGGTGCGGTCCGTGCCGAACGACGAGAAGAAGCAGCTGTAGGCACCGGTGTGGCACGCCCCCCTGCCCTCTTGCTCCACCAGGAACAGCAGGGTGTCCCCGTCGCAGTCGTAGTGCGCGGAGCGGATGAACTGACGATCCCCCGAGGTGTCGCCCTTGCGCCAGACCTCCTGGCGACTGCGCGACCAGAACACCGTGCGCCCCTGCTCGAGGCTCATGCGCAGGGTGTCGGCGTCCATCCAGGCCATCATCAGCACCGCCCGGGTCTCGACGTCCTGCACGACGGCCGCGACCAGGCCGTCGTCGTTGTAGCGGACCTTGGCGAGATCCTCCTCCCGTACCGGGATGGGGGTGACCTCGGGGGTGCGGGTGGTCTGGTCGCCGTCGGACGGGGGCGCATCGGGCATCGCTCAATCGTAGGGTCGCATCGCTGGCTCTCCCCAACCCCTTTGCCGTCCCCTGCGCCTGCCTGGCTGCCTTCGGATCACCTCTGAAGGCGGAGAGGACCCGATGTCGACCGCTCTGCCTCCAGAGTCCATCTGAAGGCACAGGTGGACGCGGCGTCACGCGCTCGGGCGGCGCCACGCGCTCGGGCGGCGTCACGCGCTCGGGCGGCGTCACGCGCTCGGGCGGCGTCACGCGCTGCGGTGCCGTGCGTCGAGCACACGTCGGCGGTGGATGAGCGCGAGCTCCTCAGCGGCCGACTCCGGCGCGAGGACCAGGTCGTCGAAGGTGTAGCGAACGGTGAGCCATCCCTCCACCGCTGCCGCCCGGTCACGGCGAAGATCGGCGAGGTTGGCGGCGCGACGCTCGTGCCACCGGCGACCATCCGCTTCGATGATCAGGCGGGCCTCGGGAAACGCCCGGTCCACGAGGCCGCTGGCGACGAACCGGCCTGGATGAGGGTGCTGCGCCATCCCCGCACCCATCCCCGCCGCCCTCACCACCGAGGTGAGTGCACGTTCAAGACGGCCCTGTTCGATCCCCGGGCCCGGGAGACGATCGCCCACGACCGCGATCAGCTCGCCGAGACCACCCTTGCCGGGGCCCTCGAGCTCCTCGATCAGCTCGGCCACCTCGGAGGGTCGAACTCGTCGCTCGGCGCTCAGGTGGTCGAACCACGCCTCGAGTCGGGCCCTGGACGTCTCGGGAGCGAGGTCCACCAGGGTCCGGGCGACCGAGGTCACGGGAAGCCGGTCGACGACCACGACCTCCGCCGGGGTGAGGTCACGGCTCTGGTGTGCGGTGAAGATCGACGAGCGCAGGTGGAGGCCGGCGGGAACCACCAGGCGCGTACCCCGGTCCGGAACGGATGGGAACCCGTGCATCGATGCTGCGGAGGTGTACCCGACGACCGATTGGGCGCCGGCGTGCAGGTGCGCAGTCCACAGGTCGGCCACGCGTCCGTCCGGAGCCCCCGGCAAGCGGAGCACCTTGGAGGTGATCCGACGCCATCGCCCGTTGCGCACCCGCGTGGCGATGGTCGTGGGCGACGGGTCGACCGTCCGCACTTGGGCTCGGGTGAAGCGGCCCTGTTGGCGGGCGGCCAGTGCCTCGATGGCGACGTCGACGGAGCGCATGACGAGGACCCTCGCGCCTCGGGCGCTCGGCGTACATGGGTTGCGCGACCCGGTCGCCGACGTCGCCGGCGACCGCGTCGACGTCGATCACGCCGGCACGGGATCCAGCGCCCGGCACTGGCTGCCTTCGGATCACCTCCGGAGGCGGAGAGGACCCCATGTCGGCCGCTCCGCCTCCAGAGTCAATCTGAAGGCAGAGCCGAACAGCGAGGGGCGCGGTGAGCGAGGGGCGCGGTGAGCGAGGGAGCGCGGTGAGCGAGGGAGCGCGGGAAGCAGGCAGCTCCTCAGAGGTAGAGGCCGGTGTGGCCCTCCTCGAGCCGCTCGGCCGCCACGGCGTGCAGGTCGCGCTCGCGCAGGATGATGAAGGTCTCGCCCCGGACCTCGACCTCGTAGACGTCCTCGGGGTTGAACAGGACCTGGTCCCCGTCCTGGACCGAGCGCACGTTCGGGCCCACCGCCCGGACCTCCGCCCACGACAGGCGCTTGCCGAGCTGGGCGGTGGCCGGGATCAGGATCCCTCCGCTGGACAGCCGCTCGCCCTCGCCGGGCTCGATCTGGACCAGGATCCGATCGCTGAGCATCCGGACCGGCACCTTGTCGGCTCGGCCCATCCGCTCCGGGTGGCCCGTCTCCCCTGCCAGGGGCTGGCTCGGAGACGTGCCGTCGCCGCCCCCTTCGGGCGTCGGAGGATCGGCATGGGAGGCGTCGGCGTCGGGAACCATGGAGGGCCCACGGTACCGCCTGGGGGCACGGGGCCGTGAAGCGGGCAGCGCCGGAGCAGGCCCGCTGCCACCGCGTCACGGACGGGTGATCGCCCCCTGGTCGGCACCCTGGGCCAGCGCTGCGTACTTGGCCAGCACCCCGCTGGTGTAGCGGGGCTCGGGGAGCTTCCAGTCGGCTCGGCGAGCGTCGATCGTGGCGTCGTCCACCAACAGGTCGATGGAGTGCGCCCGCACGTCGATGCGGATGCGATCCCCCTCCTCGACGAAGGCGATCGGGCCGCCGTCCACCGCCTCCGGGGCGACGTGGCCGATGCAGAACCCGTGGGTGCCCCCGGAGAACCGGCCGTCGGTGATCAACGCCGTGTCACCGCCCCGGCCGGCACCCTTCAGCGCGCCGGTGATGGCCAGCATCTCCCGCATCCCGGGGCCGCCCTTGGGTCCCTCGTAGCGGATGACCAGCACGTCACCAGGGTTGATCCGACCTCCGAGCACCGCCTCCATGGCGCCGTCTTCGCCGTCGAAGACCCTGGCGGGGCCTTCGAAGCGGTCGAAGTCGATCCCGGCCACCTTCACCACGGACCCCTTGGGGGCGAGCGAGCCCTTCAGGATGGCGATGCCACCGATGTCGTGGATCGGCTGGGAGATGACGTGCACCACCTCGCCGTCGGGCGCCGGCGGGTGCAGCTGGGCCAGGTTCTCGGCCACCGTCCGACCGGTGACGGTGACCTCGTCGCCGTGCAGCAGGCCCTCCTCGAGCAGCATGGCCATCACCACGGGGATGCCACCGATCCGGTCGATGTCGAGCATGTGGTACTGCCCGTGGGGCTTGGTGTCCGCCAGGTGCGGGACTCTGGCGGCCACCTTGTTGAAGTCGTCCAGCTGGAGCTCGACGCGGGCCTCGGCGGCGATGGCCAGCAGGTGCAGGACGGCGTTGGTGGAGCCGCCGAGCGCCATCACCACGGCGATGGCGTTCTCCAGGGAGCCCCGGGTGATGATGTCGCGGGGCCGGATCCCCTCGCGCAGCAGGTTCAGCACCGCCACGCCAGAGGCGTAGGCGTAGTCGTCGCGCCGACGGTCCACGGCCGCCGGCGAGGCGGAGCCGGGCAGCGACATACCCAGCGCCTCACCGACCGAGGCCATGGTGTTGGCGGTGAACATGCCGGCGCACGCCCCGATCGTGGGGCACGCCGAGGACTCGATGGCGTGCAGCTCCTCGTCGTCCATCGTGCCCCGGGCGTGCGAGCCGACCGCCTCGAACACCGACACGATGTCGAGCACCTGGCCGTTGTGGTTCCCCGGCAGCTTCGAGCCGCCGTAGAGGAACACCGACGGGAGGTTCATCCTGGCCGCAGCCATCATCATGGCCGGCAGCGACTTGTCGCAGCCGGCGAAGGTGACGAGCGCGTCGAGTCGCTCGGCGTGCATCACGGTCTCCACCGAGTCCGCGATCACCTCACGGCTGACGAGGCTCGCACGCATCCCCTCGGTGCCCATCGAGATGCCGTCGCTGACGGCGATGGTGTTGAACTCGATGGGGAACCCACCCGCGTCGGACACGCCGTCCTTCGCCCGCTTGGCCAGACGATCGAGCGGCAGGTTGCACGGCGTCACCTCGTTCCAGCTGGAGACCACGGCGACCTGCGGCTTGTCCCAGTCGTCGTCGGTCATCCCGATGGCCCGCAGCATCGCCCTGGCGGGGGCCTTGCTCGGACCCTCGGTCACGTCCTTCGAGCGCAGCTTCAGGTCGGGTTCGCCGTGAGGCGATGGGGAATCAGCCGTCATGGCGCACAGGCTACGGCCCCGGCGCGCGCGCCGGCGATCCCGGCACCCCGGTCGGCCTCCCCCGGCCCGCGCCGGACGCGACCTCGGGCGGCCATGGCGGCGCGGACGTCAGGCCGTCGTCAGTAGGTGTCGGGATCGATCCGGACGCAGGCGGTCTTCGGGGCCGACACCTCCACCCTGTCCGGACGTATCACCGCCACCACGCAGCGCTCCGTGAAGCCCTGCCACCAGCCCTCGGGCTGGAACCGGATGACGGCGCGCTCCGCCCGGGCATCGACGCTGACGAAGTCATCCTGTCCCGCCACCTCCCGGGCGACGCTGCCCTCCACCTGGCGACCGGCGTTGAACGCCAGGAAGTCCTCCGGAGCCGAGCCCGTCAGCATCGCCTCGACCTCCCCCACCCGCTCGTCGGTCTCCCGGGCAGCCGCCCGGCCGGCCACCACCTTCGCGGCGATCACCGCCGCCACCACGAGCACCACCACCACGGCGCCGACCACCACCCCGCGCGGCAGGAGGCCCGCGCCTCTCCGAGAAGGACCCCGACGAGCAGCCATCACCACACTCCAGCACAACCCGGGGGCCGGCGATGGCACCGCTCGGGCTACCGTGCCGCCGTGCCCGACCCTCGCTCTGCTGCGGCCCGGCCGTCGCTCGACCGCCAGATCTGGGCGCTGGCCGGCCCGGCGGTGCTCACCTTGGCCGCCGAGCCGCTCTACCTGCTGGCGGACACGGCCATCGTCGCCCGAGTGGGCACCGAGGCACTGGGCGGACTCGCCGTGGCCTCCGCCATCTTGATGTTCGTCACGGGGATGCTGATCTTCCTCACCTTCGGCACGGCGGCCAGCGTCGCCCGCCTCCTGGGCGCGGACGACCCGGCCGAGGCCGCCGAGCAGTCGGTGCAGGGCTTGTGGCTCGCCGCTGCGCTCGGCGCGGTCGTCGCCGTGGGCCTCGCCGTGCTGGCCGACCCCTTGATCGGGCTGTTCGGCGCAGCGAGCCCGGTGCAGGACGAGGCGCGCACCTACCTGCTGATCAGCCTGCCGGGGGTCCCGGCCATGACCCTGGTGCTGGCCGGGACCGGCGCGCTGCGTGGCCACCTCGACACCCGCACGCCCTTGGTGGTCTCGGTCGCCTCCAACACCCTGAACCTGGTGCTGGAGCTGTGGCTCGTGCTGGGGCTGCGCTGGGGACTGGCCGGTTCGGCGCTGGGGACGGTGATCGCCAAGTGGGCGGCCGCAGCCGCCTACGCGGCGATGGTGGCGAAGGCGGTCCGGGTCGAGGGAGTCGGGCTCCGCCCCGACGGCGGCCGGATCCGGTCGCTGGCGGTGATCGGCAGGGATCTCTTCGTGCGGACCGTGGCGTTGCGGGCCTCGCTCAGCCTCACCGTGGCGCTGGCCGCCCGCAAGGGCACGAGCGCCCTGGCGGCATGGCAGGTCGCCTTCCAGTGGTGGGCCTTCCTGGCCTACCTGCTCGACGCTCTGGAGGCGGCGGCCCAGTCGCTGGTCGCCCGGGCGCTCGGCGGGGAGGACCGTCGACTGGCCCGCCGCACCGCACGACGCATCCTCGCCTGGTCGATCGGGGCGGGAGCGGTGCTCGGTCTGCTCACCGCCGCCCTCGCAACGCCGATCGCCTCCTGGTTCGCCGAGGACGCCGAGGTGCGCGCCCTGCTGGCGACCAGCCTGGTGTGGGTCGGGCTGAGCCAGCCGGTCAACGGCGTGGCCTTCGCCCTCGACGGTGTGCTGGTGGGGGCCGGCGACCAGCGCTTCCTCGCCGTGGCGATGGTGGCGTCCAGCCTCCTGCTCGGTGTCGGCGCCCTGGCGCTCGGTCGCGCGGACCAGCCGTTGTGGATGCTGTGGCTGCTCGTGGTCGCGTTCATGGCCTCCCGCGTCGTGCTGCTCGGGGGGCGCTACCGGGGAACGGCCTGGGAGCGCACCGGAGCGCTCGCCGGGTGACCGCCGGGGGCTGGATCCCTGTGGCCCCCGGGACCGCCGAGATGCACTCCTAGAAGTCGATGATGGTCCACGGACGAGGGGACCAGGCGAACATCGCGGCCGCCCGGCGCGCCGAGCCGGGGCGGAGCTCCCGAACCCGACCCGTCGCCGCGAGCACCGGGAGGTCCACCTCGCCCAACCACTGCGCACCGAGCGCCGCGGCGTCCATCACCAGGTCCGCGGCCGCCGAGGTCGGCGCCACGCTCGCGGCGCCCGACTCGTCGGCCGTGAGACGCCAGCGCCCCACGAGATCGGGGCACGACTCGTCCTGCAGATCGATCACCAGCGTTCCGGCGACCGAGTACCGCCGTGCCTCCAGCGCTGCTGGGACGTCGAGCAGCCGCACCCAGAGGCTGTCGAGGAAGCCTTCGGTGGACAACGCCCGACGATCCTGCAGCGCCGCGTCCAGCACCGAGTCGGGCGGCACCCAGCCCTGCACCGTCTCCACCAGGTCCACCGACAGCAGGGCCGACCACAGCGCCAACTCGGCCGACACGTCCGCAGCGGCCAGCTCGCGCAGCTCCATCACCCCGTGGGGGCCGGTCGGATCCCAGTTCAGCTGCACCTCGTAGATGGCGTAGCCGTCCGGTTCGCCCCCGGCGGATCGATGGAGCATGCAGTGGCGGTCGTCCGTGCTGCGATGCGGCGGCGGGGACAGGAACGATCGCCACGACGCCTCGCTGCGGTCGATCTCGCCGGGGCGGCGGCCCACCGCTGCCCGGAGCACCGGCGCCAGCAGCGGCAGACGGTCCTCCGGGGTCACCATCTGCAGCGCCGGAACGGGGAGGCCGACGTCGTCGCGCAGCCGAGCGCGTTGCACGTCCAGGCGCACCCTACGGGTGAGCGACGCGGGACCGAAGCCGAACCGCTCGTAGATCGTGGACTCCGACGCGTAGAGCACCGCAGCCACCTGACCTGCTGCCGCCGCGTCGCGCAGCAGCCGAGCCATCACCGCCCGGAGCACGCCGCGCCGCCGGTGGCTCGGCAGCACACCCACTGCAGTGACCCCCGCGACCTCGACCTGCGCCCCACCGGGCACCGTCAGGCGGAACGGGAACGACCCGGCCGAGCCCACCGGCGCGCCGTCCACCTCGCCCAGGTAGCCGTCGATCTCCCGATGCAGCGCGAGGGTGCGCTCGAAGCGGTCCTCGTCCAGCGTCGCCGAGAAGGCGTGCTCGGCGACGGTCGCCAGCAGGCGGCGATCCTCATCGCTCGAGGCGGGACGGACGGTCGGCTCCACACCGACAGCCTAGAGACGACCAGCGAGGGAGCTCGGTCGAGCTCCTCCGGCGCACCCGGTCGACGGCGACGAGAGGTGTCGAGATCCCCTGGCGCAGCCGCTCAGCGCCGGCAGTTCTCCACCACCCACACGCCGAGGGTGTCCTGGGAGGTGCGCAGCACCGGCGAGCTGATCAGGGCGCTCGCCTGCGCCTCGGCGTTCGGGCTGGCCACGTTCAAGGTGGACAGGGTGGCCCACACCGACTGCATCTCGCTGATGGGTTGGATGAGCTCGGCCGGGGCGATCTGGGCCATGTGGCCGAACACCTTGTCGAGCGCGGAGAACAGCTGGCTGAAGCCGGTGGGGTTGGACAGCAGGCTGGTGAGGTCGATGTCCGCTCCGGTCACGTCGGCCATGGCCTGCCCGGTCAGCAGGGTGCACAGATCGTTCTCCTGGCTCAGGGAGTCGATGCGGCGAACGAGGTCGTTCACATCCACCGAACCGCTCAGCGCCGACTCCTCGCCGGGGCTGTTGCGGCTGAAGTTGGCCGGGGCGGTCGGCAGAGGACCTTCGGGACCGCCGTCCTCGACGGCCACCTCCTGGGTCCCGGAGCCGCAGCCCGCCGCGGCCACGAGCACGGCGAGCACCGCTGCGGTCGCTCTCGTCATGTGTCGGATGCGCATCGTCGTTCGTCCGCCCCCGGATCCCGGTGACCGTTGCCACTCGGTCGCCCAATGGTAGCGAGGCTCGCTCCTCCGGCCCAGGCCGCACCCGGGGTGACAGGCAGGTTCACCCAGGGATCCCGTAGGGACTCTCAGTCCCATGGGCTCCACACCTCCCCCACCACGGTGGCCAGGGTCAGCAGCGCGGTGGCCACGAGCAGCACCAGCACCAGGCTGCGGAACCGCTCCTCGTCGAAGCGATGGTGGAGCAGGTCGCCCACGAACCACCCGAGCGGCCACGCCAGGACCGCCACCGCCGCTGCGAGGACGGTGTCGGGGTGGATCTGGCCCGCAACGCCGAACAGCGCCAGTGCCACGACACCGCTCAGCGCGAAGACGCAGGCGGCGGAGGCCCGGAAGGGCCCCTTGGCCAGGCGCCGCCCCTGGAGGTTCATCACCACCGGTGGTCCGCTGATGCCCACGGACGTGTTGAGCGCGCCGCTGATGACCCCGGTGAGCACGTCGACCCGGTGCGGCGGGTCGTGGATCACCCAGCCCCGGGCGAGCAGGCCCACCGACACCAGCACCACCGTGGAGATCGCCACCTTCAACGGGGCTTCGGGCACCACCAGGATCACCACCAGGCCGGCGGGCATGCCCAGGACCGCACCCAGCACGATCCGCCGCACCACCGGCACCTCGATCTCGTCCCGGTGGCGGATGGACACGCCGGTGTTCGACAGGAGCCCGAACAGCGCGGAGAGGACCACTGCCTCCTTCGGGCCGGCGGCGATCGAGATCAAGGGGACCGTCACGAGCGCGAAGCCGAACCCCACGACTCCGTTGAGCACCGATCCGAGGAAGACCGCGAAGGCCACCAGGGACAGCTGGGCCACCGTCATCGACAGCTCCGCCCCACGGCCGAGCGCGGTTGCCGTCGCTGCCGCACCGCTCAGGACGGCGTGCGGGCGTGGAGGAGCTGCGTCACGACCTTGCCGTCGGCTTGGCCCTTGGTGGCCTTCATCACCTTCCCCACGAAGAAGCCGGTGATCTTGGCGTCGCCGTCGCAGAAGCGCTGCCACTCCTGGGGATGGGTCTCGATGAGGCCGTCCACGAGCGACTCCAGCTCCGAGGTGTCCATGGCCTCGAAGCCCTTCTCCGCAGCGATCTCCTCGGGCGCTCGTCCCGTGTCGAGCATGTCGGCCAGGACGGTCTTCGCCTGGGTGGCGGTGAGCAGGCCGCCGGTCTCCATGGAGACGAGCGACGCGAAGTGCTGCGGCGACAGGGTGCCGGCACGCTCGTCGGACAGGTTGTGCTCGGCGTGGGTGAGCGTGCGCGCCGGGTCCGCACCTGCGGCGACGGCCGCGAGGCACAGCTCGTCGAGGCCACGCTCCACCACCAGGGCGGTCTGCTCGAGGGGAGCATCCGCGGCCTCGGCCAGACGGTGGCGGCGCTGCGCCGGCAGCATCGGCAGCGAGGCCCTCACCCTGTCCACCCACTCACGGCTCGGCTCGACGGGAACCAGGTCGGGTTCGGGGAAGTAGCGGTAGTCGTCCGCCTCCTCCTTGGTGCGCAGCGTGTGGGTGCGGCCGTCGTCCTCGTTCCAGTGACGGGTCTGCTGGCGCACGGCCTCACCGGCATCGATCAGGTCGACTTGGCGGGCCGCCTCGTAGTCGATGGCACGACCGAGGCTGCGCAGCGAGTTGACGTTCTTGATCTCGCAGCGGGTGCCGAGCACCTCCGAGCCCCGCAGTCGCACCGACACGTTGCAGTCGACCCGGAGCGACCCCTCCTCCATCTTGCCGTCGGAGGCACCGACCGCCACGAGGATCGCCCGGAGCTCCGAGACGTAGGCCTTCGCCTCCTCGGCGTTGCGGATGTCGGGGCGCCCCACGATCTCCAACAACGGCACCCCGGCGCGGTTGTAGTCGATGGTGGAGTGGCCGGCGTCGTGGATGCGCCCACCCCCGCCGACGTGGGTGGACTTGCCGGTGTCCTCCTCGAGGTGCGCCCGCTCGATGCCGATCACCTTGCCGTCGGGCAGCTCCAGCCAGCCGTCCACGTTGATCGGCAGGTCGAACTGGGAGATCTGGTAGTCCTTCGGCAGGTCGGGGTAGAAGTAGTTCTTGCGGGCGAACACGCTGGGCTGCACCGTGCAGTTGAGGGCCAGCCCCACCCGGATGGCCAGCTCCACGGCCTGCTCGTTGAGCACCGGCAGCGAGCCGGGCAGACCCAGGGTGAGCGGGTCGATGTGGGTGTTCGGCTCGCCGCCGAAGGCGTTGACCGCCGAGGAGAACAGCTTGGTGCGGGTGGCGAGCTCGGCATGCACCTCCAGGCCGACGACGATCTCCCAGCGCTCGAGGTCCACGCTCATGACGCGGCTCCCTTCACCTCGGCGACGGCGGACGGGGTGGGCGGCGCTGCGGCCTCCAGCACGGCGGCAGTCGCGAACATCGCCACCTCTCCGAGCGCCGGGGCCAGCACCTGCACCCCCACCGGGAGGCCGTCGTCTCCCACCCCGAACGGCACGGAGATGGCGGGGTGCCCCGCCAGGTTGGAGGGGATGGTGCACACGTCGTTGAGGTACATGGCGAGCGGGTCGGCGGTCTTGTCGCCCAACGGGAACGCGGTGGTGGGCGACGTGGGGGCGAGCAGCACGTCGACCCGCTCGTAGACCGCGTCGAAGTCCGCACGGATGAGCGAGCGCACCTTGAGGGCCTTGCCGTAGAAGGCGTCGTAGTACCCGGCGGACAGGGCGTAGGTGCCGAGCATGATGCGCCGCTTGACCTCGTCGCCGAAGCCGGCCGTGCGAGTGGCCTCCATCATCTCGCCGGTGGTGGGCGCCTCCACCCGGAGCCCGTAGCGCACACCGTCGTAGCGGGCCAGGTTGGACGACGCCTCGGCGGGCGCCACGAGGTAGTAGGCGGACAGCCCGTAGGTCGTGGCCGGCACCGAGACCTCCTCGATGCGGGCGCCGGCGGCCTCCAGCGCAGCAGCCGCCTCACGGGTGCGAGCCGCCACGTCGGGGGCGATGCCCTCGCCCATCATCTCCGTGATGATCCCGACCCGCAGCCCGTCGACCCCGTCCGACAGGTGCGCCGTGACCACCGGGAAGGGCTGGGCCAGGGAGGTGGAGTCGCCGGGGTCGTGGCCGCCGACGACCTCCAGCACGAGTGCCGCATCGGCGACGCTGCGGGAGAACGGGCCGATCTGATCGAGCGAGGAGCCGAAGGCGACCAGGCCGAGGCGCGACACGAGGCCGTAGGTGGGCTTCACGCCGACGACCCCGCAGAGGGCGGCGGGCTGGCGGATGGACCCGCCGGTGTCGGAGCCGAGGGCCACGGCGGCGAACCCGGCGGCCACGGCGGCCGCGCTGCCCCCCGACGAGCCCCCCGGCACCCGTGTGGGGTCGTGCGGGTTGCGGGTGGGGCCGAAGGCGGAGTTCTCGGTGGAGGAGCCCATGGCGAACTCGTCCAGGTTGGTCTTACCCACCACCACCGCGCCGGCGGCCGCCAGTCGGTGCACCACGGTGGCGTCGTAGGGCGGCACCCAACCCTCGAGGATGCGGGACGAGCAGGTGGTGGGGATGCCCCGGGTGCAGAGGTTGTCCTTGAGCGCCACCGGAACGCCGGCCAGGGGCCCCGGGTCCTCGCCGGCGGCCACCGTGGCGTCCACCGCGACCGCGGCCGCCCTCGCCTCCTCCGCGGTCACGCGGTTGAAGGCATGCAGATCCGCCTCGGCGGCCTCGACCCTCCTGAGGTGGTCGTCGACCACCTCGACCGCCGAGCGCTCGCCGGAGCGCACCGCGGCAGCCACCTCGAGGGCGGTGGGGACGGAGGTCACGGCTCCTCCCCGAGCGACGGCGGGACCCGGAACTGGTGGTCCTCGACCGCAGGCGCCGCAGCCAGCACCTCCTGGCGATCGAGGGGTTCGCCGGGCTCGTCGGCGCGGAACACGTTCACCAGCGGCAGGGGCCGGGCCATCGGCTCCACCTCGTCCAGCTGGAGGGCCTCGATGTCCTCGGCGTGCTCGAGGATGTCGGCGAGCTGGTGGGTGAAGCGCTCCAGCTCGTCCTCGGTGAGGCGGAGGCGGGCCAGCTTGGCGACCTTCGCCACCTCAGCAGTGCCGAGGCGCGCACCGTCGGCCGGGATCGGGGGGTGGTCGGAGGTCGATGTCATGGCCCGCCGATCGTATCGCCCGGCACCCCCGACCCCGAAGGCGATGCGAAGGCGAGCAGCAGGCAGGCGAGCGCCTGGCCGGGCCCGGGAGGGAGGGCGGCGGAGGTGAGGGGAGCGACGGGGAGCGCAGCGCGCACTCGAAGGGCGGGGACGGGGAGCCCGGGGGATGTGGGAGGTAGCGTCGGGGAGGTGGTGGCGCTGTTCGAGTTCGACGAGGTCTCGATCAGCAGGGGCGGTCACCCGGTGCTGGTGCGGTTCTGCGCCGCCGTCCCCGACGAGGGCATCACGGCGATCACCGGCCCCTCGGGATGCGGCAAGTCCACCCTGCTGCGCCTCTGCAACCGGCTGCTGGTGCCCGACGCCGGAGCGATCCGCTTCCGCGGCGCGGACCTCTGCACCCTCGACCCCCTGTCGCTGCGTCGCCGGGTGGGGATGGTGCTGCAACGGCCCACCCCGTTCCCCGGAACCGTTGCCGACAACCTCCGGGCCGCAGCGGAGCTCGACGACGGCGAGGTGGAGGAGCTGCTGGCGTCGGTGGATCTCGCCGCGTCGCTGGCCGATCGCGACGCGGCGGAGCTCTCCGGAGGCGAGCAGCAGCGCGTCTGCCTCGCGCGCACGCTGGCGACAGGGTGCGAGGTGCTGCTGGTGGACGAGGGGACGAGCTCCCTCGACGACGCCGCCACCGCCACCCTGGAGCGGCAGGTGCGGCGGATGGCCGACGACGGCCGGCCCGTGGTGTGGGTGACCCACGACCTCGCCCAGGCAGCCCGCCTGGGCGACCACCGCATCGCGATGACCGGCCCTGCGAACACCCCACGACACTCGGGAGGAGACGACGATGGAGGCTGACCCCAACGCATGGGGCCTCGTGGCCAGCGGCGTGCTGATCGCCGTGGCCGTGGCCCTCTCCCTCGCCCAGCGCCTCTCGCTGGAGCGCTCGATCCTCTGGGCGGCGCTGCGGGCGCTCGTCCAGCTGCTGGCGATCGGCGTGCTGCTGGCGGTGGTGCTGGCCGAGGACGCCCCGCTCTGGTGGAGCTGGGTGTGGGTGGCGGTGATGGTGCTGTTCGCCGCCGCGACGACCGCACGGAGGGCACCGGAGGTGCCCGGGGTGCTGGTCCTGTCGTTGTCGGCCTACTCGGCGGCAGCGGCGGTCAGCCTCGGCGTGCTGTTCGGCCTGGGCGTCTTCGAGCTGCAGCCGCGCACCCTGGTACCTCTGGCCGGGATGCTGGTCGGCAACTCGCTGGCTTCCACGGTGCTGGTGGGACGGCGCGTGGTCGAGGGCCTCCAGGACCGGCGCGACGAGGTCGAGGCCCGGCTGGCGCTGGGCATGACCTCCAAGGAGGCCGGGTCGCCGATGCTGCGCGACGCCGTGCGCACCGCCCTGATCCCCCAGATCGAGACCACCAAGGCGGTCGGCGTCGTGTTCCTCCCCGGGGCGATGGTGGGCCTGATCCTGGCCGGAGCGGAACCCGCGGCGGCGGTCAAGGTGCAGGTTGCCGTCATGTACCTGGTCCTCGGATCGGTCGCCACCACCACCGCCATCGTGGCCCTCGGCGTGCGGGCCAGGGCGTTCAGCTCCGACCATCGTCTGGTGCTCGAGCGATCGTGACCTCCCAGACCCGGGTTCGGACGCTCAACGACCCTCGTAGCGGGGCTCGCGCCGCTGACGGAAGGCGTCCACCGCTTCGATGTGGTCCCGGGAGTGGAAGGTCGACAGCTCCAACGCCGTCGCCGCGTCGAACGAGGTGAGCAGCGCCGCGCGCAGCTGCTGGTTGAGCGCCAGCTTGGTGTAGCGCACCGCCAGCGGCGGCTGCGCCGCGAGGCGACGGGCGAGCTCGACGGCGACCGGGCGCACCTCCTCCTCGGGCACCACCCGGTTGACCAGCCCGAGCCGCTCCGCCTCCTGCGCCGACAGCGGTGCACCCAACAGGAGGTGCTCCTTGGCCCGGGCGGGGCCGAGCACCGCCGGCCAGATCACCGTGCCCCCGTCCCCTGCCACCAGGCCGACGCTCACGTGCGGGTCGCCCACCAACGCCCCGTCGGCCATCACCACCAGGTCGCAGAGCAGGGCGATCGACGCCCCCAGACCCATGGCGTGGCCGTTGAGGCCGCACACGATCGGCACGGCGACGTCCAGCAGGTCCCAGATCATCTGGCGGGCGTCCCGGTGGAGCGCCTCCAGCGCCTCCACCGTGCGCAGCTCCGGGAACCAGTCGAGGTCGCCCCCGGCGCTGAAGGCGCGACCGGCGCCGGTGAGCGCCACGGCCCGGGCCCGCCGCTCGTGGCGCAGGCTTCCCATCAGGCGTGCCAGCTCGTGGTGCAGCGCAGCGTCGACGGCGTTCAGGGGGTCGCCGGGTCGGTCGAGGGTGACCACCAGCACCTGGGGCTCCTCGGGCGTCCCGGCGCCGAGGCGCTCCAGCTCCACCAGCTCCAGGCCGAGGTCCTCGGGCGCAGGCTCCGCTCGGCTCATCTCGGCTCCCGCGGCAGGCCGAGCACGCGCTCGGCGAGGATGTTGCGCTGCACCTCGGTGGTGCCCCCACCGATGGTGAGCGCCCGGGAGAAGAGCGCGCCCCAGGGCCAGGGACCCTGGTGGTGGGCCCCCAGGCCGGCGCCGAGGGGCTCGGGCGCCACGGAGGCCACCGGCGCCGGCCAGGCGCTCCCCCGCTCCTCGGCGGTGCCTCCACCGGGGGACCCGACGGCGCCGGCGGGACCGGCGACGTCGCTCAACAGCTCGAACAGGCGCTGGCCGTGCTGGTCGGAGAGCAGCTTCTCCAGCGAGGCGCCGGGGCCGGGACGGCCGTCACGGGCCGCCGCCGCTCGCACCTGCTCACCCAGCCGCTCCAGCAGGAACGACTCCGCGTGCAGCCGGGCGAACCGCTGGCGCACGAGCGGATCGTCCAGACCTCCGGTGTGGGCCAACCGGGCCAGCGCGTCGAGCACCTCGGCTCCGGTGGGTCCCATGCCCCACAGGAGCCCACCGTGGCTCAGGCTGACCCGCTCGTTGCCCAGGGTGAGGGTGGCCAGGCGCCAGCCGTCCCCTTCGGCGCCGAGCAGGGCGTCGGCGGGGAGGCGCACTCCGCTCAGGAACACCTCGCAGAAGTGGGCCCCGCCCGACATCTCCCGGATGGGCCGGGCCTCGATCCCAGGGAGGTCCATGGGGCACAGGAAGTAGGAGAGCCCACGGTGCGCCGGTGCATCGGGGTCGGTGCGGGCCAGCAGGATGCCGAAGTCCGCGGTCTCGGCGGCGGTGGTCCAGATCTTCTGGCCCTCCACCACCCACTCCTCGCCGTCGCGCACCGCCGTGGTGCGCAGCGAGGCGAGATCCGACCCGGCGTCGGGCTCGCTGAAGAGCTGGCACCAGCGGTCCTCGCCCGAGAGGATCCTGGTCAGGTACCGCTGCCGCTGGGCAGCGGTACCTGCCGCGAGGATCGTGGGGCCGGCCCAGCCGATCCCGATGGGGTTGTCGGGAAGGCGGACTCCGGCGTCGAGCAGCTCCTCCTCCACCGCCACCGACGCCTCCGGGGAGGCACCGTGGCCCCACGGTGCAGGCCACTGCGGCGCGACCCAGCCGGCGGCGGCCATCTCCGCATCGCTCGGCTCGGGGTGCTCGGCCAGGAACCGGCGAACCGCCCGGCGGAGCTCCGACGCACCGTCCGGTTCCGCCGGCGCAGCAACGTTCGGACTCACAGCTCGAGCATCCCGGGCTCGGCCCCCAGCAGCACGCCGCCGACCGTCTCGTAGAGCGACCAGCCGACCAGGATGTGCTGGGTGGCGGTGTGCGAGTCGCGCAGCGCCCGCTCCAGCACCTGCCCGTGGCGCACCGCGGTGCCGCCGGCCAACCGGTGCAGCCGGGTGCAGACCTCAGCAGCGACGGTGGCCGCGTGGGTGGCGGCCAGGCGCAGCGCGGCGCGCTGGGCGACGTCGAACTCCCCACCCGACTCCGCTGCGGCCCAGGCGTCGAGCACCTCGAGGCGGTACAGGGCGGCGGCAGCCCGCAGCTCCGCTTCGACCCGACCGGCCTCGGCTCGCACCGTGGCCCGCGAACCCAGCACCCGGGCCGACATCATGGGGACCTTGCCACCGGCCAGCTCCACGAAGGCGTCCATGGCGCTGCGGGCCACGCCGAGTGCCACCGCACCGATCCCGAGCGCCAGCAGGCCGAAGGGCGGGAACCGGTACAACGGGCCGTCGGCCCACGGGCGGTCGTTCACCAACGACACGGTGCGGCGGCGGGGAACCCTCACCCGATCCATCACCAGATCGTCGCTGCCGGTCCCCTGCATGCCCAGCACGTCCCAGTTGGCCACGATGTCGACCTCTGCGGCGGGAGCGAAGCACAGCCGCATCTCCGGCAGACCGGCGTCGTCGAGGACGTTGGCGCCCGCGCCGTCGACGACCATCGCACCTCCGAGGAGCCACGAGCAGTTGGCCGAGCCGCTGCCCCACTCCCATCGGCCGCTCACCTCCAGGGTGCCGTCGGGGAGCGCCACCGCCCGCCCGGTAGGCGCATAGGCCCCACCGGTGATCACGCCGGGATCGCGCCCGTAGATCTCCTCGGCGGCGTCGGGCTCGAGGTAGGCGGACAGCAACGCGGTGGTGGCGCCGATCATCACGCACCAGCCCGCCGAGCCGTGGCGACGGCCCACGGCCTCGATCACCTCGAGCAGCTCCGGCAGCGGCGTCTCCAGCCCGCCCAGTGCTCGGGGCACCGTGGAGCGGAACACCCCGGCGGCCGCCAGGGCCGATGCCTGGTCCGCGGGGAGCCGGCGGGCGGCATCCGAGGCCTCGGCGCCGGCGGCCAGGCCCTCCAGCAGCGGGGCCACGACGGCCGGCAACGACTCCGGGGCAGGCGCGTTCATCGGAGCTCCTCGGGGACGTCGAACGGCGGGGATGCGAAGGTTCGGCGGTCCCCCCAGCGGCCCCAGTGGGTCACCTCGTCCACCGGGCGTCGACGGGCCACCCCGAAGCGACCCTGCGGGTGTCCGAGCGGCACCAGGGCCACCACCGACCATCCCTCGGGGATGCCGAAGCGGTCGCGCACCTCCTCGTGGCGGATGCGGTAGACGGTGGTGAGCGCGCTGCCCAGGCCGAACCCTCGGGCGGCCAGCATCAGGTTCTGCACCGCCGGGTACACCGACGCATACGGCGTGCCCACGTCCATCGGCCCATCGCCGTCGGCGATGGTCATCTCGATCTGCGGCATGCACACCAGCACCAGCACCGGAACCTCCGCGAGGTGCTCGGCGAGGTGCCGCGATGCGGCCACCGTGCGATCCCAGGAGCCCTGCTCCGCCGGATCCGCCTGCGGGGGCACCATGGCCAGCAACGCCGCCTCGTAGCGCTCGTAGCAGGCCAGGTAGAGCTCACCCATCCATCGGCGGTCCTCCGCTCCCGTCAGCACCACGAACTGCCACGGCTGCAGGTTGCCGCCCGACGGGGCCTGCTGGGCTGCCCGCAGCACCGTCTCCACGACCGTCGGGTCGACGGGCTCGGCGGTGAGCCGCCGCATCGCCCGGGTCGTCATGATGCCGTCGTAGAGATCCACCAGCCCCCCTCGCCGTCACCCACGGGGATGCCGGACCGGGCCGATGATAGGGGTCGTGCCCGAGACGGGTCGGCGCGACCGGAGCCGGGCCCCGTCACCGTCGTCGGTGGCAGCCCGCCGGCCCCTATGGTGCACGTCGTGGGTCGCGGTGAGGTCCTGGCCGGGGTGCAGTGGCGGCGGGTGTCGGCGCTGGTCGACCACGACTTCTCCGACCCCGACCTGCCCCGCGCCGTCGCTGCCGGTCGGGGGCGGGTGTTCCAGCGCCTCGAGTTCCTCGGCGACCGGGTCCTGGAGCTCTCGGTGGCGACCGGGCTCGCTCACGCAGAGCGGGGCGGCAACCCGATGGCGGGCGCCCAGCTGGCGCGCACCGTGGCCGAGGTCACCGACGGCGAGCACCTCGAGCGGGTGTCGATGCGGTCCCAGCTCGCGTCGCTCATCGGCTTCCAAGCGGGCCACAAGCGGCGAGCCGACGTGGTGGAGGCGGTCGTCGGTGCCCTGTTCCTCGACGGCGGCTGGGCGACGGTGGACCGCTTCGCGCTGCGCACGGGGCTGATCCCCGACGCGCCGCCCGTACGGCCGCCCGCGCCGCCCGCAACCACCGACGACCTGCCAGAGGAGCTCGACCGGCTCGCCGACCGACCCGAGGCGTCGGCCGTGGCCAAGGTGGTCGGCCTCCACACGATCGACACGACGCTCGCGTGGTGGGCCTACCGCACCATGCCCGAGCGCGACGAGGCGGTCCTCTCCGCGATGGTGCACCGACGCGGAGGCAACGCCGCGCTGGCCACCGTGGCCAACCGCCATCGCCTCACCGCCACCCACCACCGATCCGAGAACCGGCTGCGGGCGTGGGTCGGGGCCGTCGCCCTCGACCACGGCCGCAGCAGCGGGGTCGCCCTGGCCTCCGCGCTGCTGGACCTGGGCCTGCCACCCGTGGACTCCGACGTCCCGTCGGAGCCGTCCTCGGGAGCCGACGCACGTCCCGGGTGAGCGCGGCAGCTCACCCGGCGGGGGTCGACCACCTCTGCACGAACTCCAGCGAGCGCTCGACGATCAGGTCGCGGTCGAAGTCCTGGGTGGCGACGTGGTAGCTGCGCTCGCAGACCACCCGCTCCACCGGACCCCGGACGGCCTCGGCCAGGACGTCGCTGTCCGTCGGCGGCACCACGTGGTCCTGGGGGCTGGTGAACAGCAGCAGGGGCTGGGTGATGCGGTCGAGCTCCGGGAGGATCCGGGCGCTGGCCTCGAACAGCGAGAGCAGGGGCGCCAGCGGCGTGTCGGCGTAGGCCGACTCGGTGACCTCGGGGTCGGCGATGTCGGAGCCGATCCCCGGCATGACCGTGTCGCCGGCCGCCACCATGGCGTGCACCAGCTCGCGCATCTCGTCGGTGGGCGCCACCGCCGGGTTGACGCAGATGAGCCCGGCCAACCCCGCGTGGCGGGTGGCGAGCCAGCACGTGAGCGAGCCGCCCATCGAGAGACCTGCGACGAACTGGGTGCTCGTGCGGGCCGCCAGGCGCTCGAGCGCCTCCTCGGCCGCTGCCGACCAGTCGGCCCAGGTCGTGTCGAGCATGTCCTCCACCCGGGTGCCGTGCCCGGGCAGGCGAGGAAGCTCGACGCTGTGGCCGGCGGCGGCGAACGCCTCCGCCATGCCCCGCACGGAGGAGGGGTTGCCCGTGAAGCCGTGGAGCACGAGCACCCCCACCGGGCCGCCGTCGTGGGACCAGGCCTCCGCGCCGGGCAGGACCTGGGCGTCGGGGTGGTCGTCGGATGTCGCTGCTGCAGGGCTCATGTGACAATCGTCGACAGATCTTGACCGCACGGTCAAGTGCGCTACTGTTCTGGACCAGCCTGAACCGCATTCGGCGGGACGATGAGAAGGGGGGCCACCAATGGCCAAGTACCAGTTCCTCAGCGACGAGTGGATCGAGGAAGCCAAGAAGATCCGGGAAGAGCACGAGGGCGACGCCCCGGCGCCGGCCCAGAAGGTCCGCATGAACCAGGTCATCACCGAGGTCCCCTTCGGCGATGGCACCATCAACGCCCACATGGACACCTCCGGCGGCTCGATGGAGATGGGCGAGGGCCACATCGACAGCCCCGACCTGACCGTCACCCTCGACTACGCCACCGCCAAGGCCATCCTGGTCGACGGGAACCCCCAGGCGGGCATGCAGGCCTTCATGGCCGGCAAGATCAAGGTCGAGGGCGACATGACCAAGCTGATGGCCATGCAGCAGGCCCCGGTGGACGACAACGCCGCCAAGGTCGCCGCCGCCATCAAGGAGATCACCGAGGACTGAGCGACCTCCGCCCGGTCACCGCACCGGCCGTACGGTTCTGTGGAAGCGACCGCCCGAGGGCGGTCGCTTCCGCGTCCGGGGACGCGTCGAGCACGAACGCCTCCCCCGACAGCGCGTCAGCCGGGTCGGGGTCGCACCCGCTCCCCCACGTCGACCAGGAAGCACGCCACCACGACCCCGAATGCGGCGACCAGGGCGCCCACCAGGTAGGCCACGCGGTAGGAGGCACCGAGACCCAGCCCCGCCACCGTGGCCACCTGCACGCTCTCCAGGCCGTTCATGCCCAGGGTCGTGCCCACCTGGCTGACCAGCTGGTGCACCGCGCCGGCGATGCCGAGGTCCTCGTCGCCCACCGAGTTGGCCACCGCGCTCGCCACCCGTGGCTGAGCGGCACCGATGCCCACGCCCGACAGGGCCAGCGCCACCACGACCACGCCGATGACCGGGTCGGGAGCGATCCAGGCGAACGCCCCCAGCGACAGCACCAGCGAGCACACCCCGGCCGCCACCGTGGCGCGGGCCGTGATGCGATGGGCGAGCATCCCCGCCACGGGTCCGGCGACGGCGAAGGTCAGCGGCCGGGGCACCATCATGAAGGCGATGGCGTCGGCGCTGTAGCCGCTCACCTCTGCGAGGAGCTTCGGTGCCAGGATGAAGCCGCCCATGTAGCCGAACTGGATGAAGAAGCCCACGGCGATCGGCACGGCGAAGCTGCGGCGCCGCAGCCAGCCGAGAGGCACCAGCGGATCGGGCACCCGCCGCTCCGTGCGCACGAACCACCAGCCGCCGGCCACGGCCAGGACGACGCCTCCGAGCACCCACGGGCTCGTCACCCCCCACTGGGCGGCCCTGTCGATGCCGAGCAGCAGGCCGCCGAGCGCCACGGCGAGCGCCAGCTGGCCCCGGACGTCGAAGCTGACGTCGTGGTGGCGCCGGGTCTCGGGCAGCACCAGGAACGCCACCACGGCAGCCCCCGCCAGCAGCGGCGTCTGGAAGAAGAAGATGGCCCGCCATCCGATGCGCTCCACCAGCGGTCCACCGATCACCAGGCCCAGGACCGGTCCACCCGCCACCACGAGCGACCAGAACCCCAGCGCCTTCGAGCGCTCGTCCCGGGGGAACAGCTGGCTGATGATGGCCAGCGAGCTCGGTCCCGTGGCCGCCCCGATGGTGGCGCCCACGACCCGGAAGGTGATGAGCGAGCCTGCCGACCACGCCAGCCCTGCCAGCAGCGAGAACACGGTGGCACCCACCATGCTCGCCAGGTAGACGCGGCGATGCCCGTGCAGGTCTCCCAGCTTGCCCGCCGTCGTGCCGGTGATCCCCACGGCGATGGTGGGTCCGGAGATCAACCAGACCAGGGTCGCCGCGTCCGTGCGGAGGTCGGTGGCGATCACGGGGCGGCTCACCGCCAGGATGGTGATCGTGCTGGCCACGGCCAGGGCGCCGAGCAGCACCGTCCAGGTGATGACCCAGGGCGACGCTCCGACCAGGACCGGCTCGCCGCGGGTGCGCGTCGGCGACGGGCCGCCGGTCCCGACCCGGCCAGGACGCCAGCGACGCCACAGCAGCGATGGCAGGACGGCCTCTTCGTCCACTCCCGGGGCCTCGACGGCGACCGCCACCGCGGCGTCGAGACGGGTCTCCTCATCGTGGCCCGCCCCGCTCGCCTCCGTGGCCACGGGCGGCACCGCCGGACGTGCGCCGGACGTGCCGCGTCCGTCGGAGGCGCCGTCAGGTGGCGGCGAGGCCGGGGGTGGATCGGGGGAGGTCATCGTGCAGGCTGCGGCGCCGGTCGGCGGAGCAGCAGGCTATCGACCGCCTCCCACGGGCCGACAACCGAGCCGCCGGCCCGGTTGGGGTGGCCGCCCTCTGCGGCGGCTGGGGAACACCACAGTCAGCGGACCACCCCAACGGGGCCGGCGGTCGAGATCCACGCTAGAGGGCCTCTCGGCGGAACGGGTGGACCTACCTCGACCGCGCCCGTGCACCGCCGGCGCGGTGGTGCAGCTCAGCGGCGCGTGAAGATCCGCACCGGGGTGCCGCGCAGGTGCGGCTCCCCCGACGGTGGATCCGTGGCCAGGACCACGCCGCTCGGCGAGCCCTCGATCCCCGCCACCGGGAAGCCCGCTGCCTCGAGGGTCGCAGCCGCAGCCGAGCCCGACTGTCCACGGACATCGGGCACGGGCACCGGCGCAGGGCCGGCGGAGACCACCAGGGCCACCGCGCTGTCGCGCGCGACCTCGGTGCCGGGGGCCGTCCCCGCCGAGATCACCACGTCCTTGGCCACGGTCTCGCTGTAGGCCTCCTCGACGGCGGCGACGAGCTGCACCGCCACCAGCTTCGCCTCGGCATCCACGCGAGTCGCACCGACGAGGCCGTCGGGCACCGCCCGTGGTGCCGGGCCGTCGGAGACCACCACGTCGAGGGGGGTCTCCCGGGCGATCTGGCCCTGCGCGTCCGGCCCGTCACGGCCCGCAACCGCAGTCGCGGACACGACGGCGCCCGCCGCCACCGTCTCGTCGTGGGCATCTGCCCGCGACGCCACCACCAGACCGGCCGACTCGAGCGCCGCGGTCGCCTCGGCTTCGGAAAGGCCCACGACGTCGGGCATCGTCACCAGCGTGGGCCCGAGCGAGACCGTGAGGGCCACCGCCTCGCCTTCGGGCAGGGACGAGCCCGGCGCGGGCTCCTGGGCCACCACCTCGCCCTCCTGCGTGCCGTCGCGACGCACCAGCACCTGCTCGGAGAGGCTCCACCCGAGGTCGTCGGCCTGCTCGCTCACGACGCCGACGGGCTGGCCGGTCCAGTCGGGCACCTCGTGGGTGGGCGTACGCACCAGGAACCACCAGCCGGCGGCACCTCCCACCACCACTGCCACCACTGCCAGGACCGCCAGCACCGCGCGGGTCCTCCGCGTGCGGGGGCCAGGGCCGGAACCGACCAGCGGTCGGAGCACGTCGTCGCGGGACAACGGATCCACGCGACCGCGACCACCGGTGCCGGGATCGAGCTCCTGACCGACGAACACCCTGACCGGGTCGCGTCGCCCTCCCCTCGGCGGCGGCGCCGGCGCCGACCAGGCGGGCTCCTCGGCGCCGGCGACCAGCGGGGGAGGAGCGTCCTGCTCGGTGCCGAGGTCGGTCGACGCATCCGGATCGATCCCTCCGAGGATGGCCACCCCGGCCATCGGATCGCTGAGGTGCAGCTCGCGGGTGTGCTCGTCAGCACCCATGGTGGGCACCAGCGGAAGGGGGTCGGGACGGGGCATGTCGTCGCCGGCCGCCAACAGGCCGATCTCCAGCTCGCCGGCGTCGCTGCGCTCCTCCCGGTCGCGGGCGGTCGCCCGCAGCAGCGGCCCGCGCAGGCGCCCGAAGCTCATGGGGATCTCCACGTCCTCCTGGGCACGCCGCCCCATGGTGCCGCCCGCGGTCTCCCCGAGCAGCGGCACCCGAGCGGTCACCGCTTCGATGAGCACCAGCGCCAGGGAGTACACGTCGCTGCGGCCGTCGGGCCGCTGGCCCATCACCTGCTCGGGAGAGGAGTAGCGGACCGTGCCGGGGCTGCTGTAGGCCGGCTCGGTCCAGGAGGCCTCCGCCAGGGCACGAGCCAGGCCGAAGTCGGCGAGGCACAACCTCCCGTTGTCGTCGAAGAGGAGGTTGGCCGGCTTGACGTCCCGGTGGATCACGCTGCGGCGGTGGGCGTGGGCCAGGGCCCGGGCCGACTGGAGACCGACCCACAGCGCCTGGGACGGGCTCAGCACGACCCCGGCGTCGAGGATCGAGCGGAGGCTCCCACCGGCCAGGTACTCCATGACGAGGTAGGGGACCACCGCGTCGCCGTCGCGATCCTCGCCCGAGTCGAAGACGCGCACGATGTTGGGTCCGTCGAGGAAGGCGGCAGCGCGAGCCTCTTCGCGGAAGCGCCCCAGGAAGGCCTGGTCGTCGCTGAGGGCCGGGTGCAGCACCTTCACCGCCACCCTCCGACGGAGCTGGGTGTCGACCGCCAGGAACACCCGCGAGGACACACCCTGGCCCACCGGAGCGACCAGTCGGTAGCGCTCACCCAGGACCGCTCCGACGTCTCTGGGGGTCTGCGGGGCCGCCATGGAGCCGATGGTACCGCCGGTCCGGCCCGGGGCCCGGAACCGCACCGCCTGTCCCGCAGCGATGCAGGGATCCATACTGGTCGTCGTGGACACCTCTCGGGCCGAGCCCGCGGTCGCGCCGTCGCACACCCGACGCGAGCTCTCACCACCGACGCGCAACGCCATCGCCGCAGTCCTCATCCTGGCCGCGCTCGCGGGGCTCGTCCTGACGGTCCAGGCCGCCGTCACCGGTGACGACGACACCTCCCGCGCCCTGCCGGACTCCGTCGAGCGCCTCCTGCCCGAGTCGGGCTCCGAGGTGCTCACGCAGTCCACGGTCGGCGTCGACCTGGCGGTCGGCTACGACGCCTACCTGATCATCAACGGCACCGAGATCCGTGACGAGGAGGGCGGGCTGTTCAAGGACATGGGCACCGGCCTCGTCACCTACCAGCCAGGGGCAGGGGAGATCGAGGAGCTGGAGGCCGAGAAGAACTGCGTGATCGCCATGGTCTGGGACCAGACCGAGGGACCGAAGTTCGCCGACCCCGTCAGCTGGTGCTTCACGGCCGCGTAGCCGAGCCCACTACGAGGTGCGTCCCCCACCCAGCAGCGCCTCGACCTCGGCGAGCGCTGCAGGCACGTCGGAGCGCTCCTGGCCGATCAACACCGCGGCCATCCCGACCGCCGCCGCGCCCGCCACGTTGCCCGGGGCGTCGTCGATGAACACCGCCTCATCGGCCCGGACACCGAGACGGTCCAACGACAGCCGGTAGATGGCGGGGTCAGGTTTGCGGAGCCCGACCTCGGAGGAGTCGACGACGTCGTCGAAGAGGTCGTCGAGGGGCAGCATGGCCTTCCAGGCCATCTCGAACTCCTTGGCGTTGTTGGTGAGCATCCCGGTCCGCATCCCCCGCTCCCGGAGCCCGAGGCAGAACTCCACCATGTCGTCGCGGACGCCACCACCACCGAGCCCTTCCAGCAGCTCGAAGAAGTCCACCGGGGTGCCGTCGGGCAGCGGGTGGTCCGAGAGGATGGCGTCGCGGGTCTCCACGAGGGTCAGCTCGCCACGCTCGAGGCGATGCCAGGGATGGTCGGTGTCGTGGTCGTAGTCGCCGAAGACCGCCAGGGCGACCTCCTCGGGAGCCATGTTCCGCCGGGTCGCCGCCTCGGCGAGCGAGGCGAAGGGCGAGTCGATGAAGACGCCGCCGAAGTCGAACACGACGGCGCGGATGGCGGAGGAACTCGGAGGGCTCACAGCTCGCCAGTCTGCAGCAGCCGTTCGAAGCCCACCTCATCGATCACCGGGACGCCGAGCTGGTCGGCCTTGGCGAGCTTCGACGCGCCGGGCGACTCCCCCGCCACCACGGCGTAGGTGGAGCCCGAGACGCTGCCCGGCGACTTGCCGCCCCGGGCCTTGATGGCCGCCGCAGCCTCGTCGCGGCTGTAGCGCTGGAGCGTGCCGGTTACCACCACGCTGCGACCCGCCAGCGTCGGGGGTGCGGACTCCCGCGGAGGACCCTCGACGTCGACCCCGGCGGCCACGAGTCGGTCGACGAGCGCGGCGTTGGCGTGGTCGTGGAAGAAGTCGTGCACCGAGCGGGCGATCACGGGTCCGATCCCGTCGATGGCGGCGAGCGCCTCCACGTCGGCCAGGCGGATCGCCTCGAGGTCGCCCAGGGAGTCGACCAGGAGCTCGGCGCCCGCCGGACCGAGGTGCACGATCCCCAGGCCGAAGAGCAAGTTGACCAACGGCCGGCGCTTGGAGGCCTCGATCGCCTCCCGCAGGTTGGCCACCGCACGCTCGCCGTACCCCCGCATCCCGGCGAGGCGGTCGAGGTCGAGCGAGTAGATCGACGCCGCGTCGGTGAGCATCCCGAGCTCCAGGAAGGTCGCCACCTGCTGCTCGCCCAGACCCTCGATGTCCATGGCGCCACGCGAGGCGAAGTGGACGATGCGGGCGAGGCG
This sequence comes from uncultured Microthrixaceae bacterium, assembly GCA_964420125.1. Classification (GTDB taxonomy): domain Bacteria; phylum Actinomycetota; class Acidimicrobiia; order Acidimicrobiales; family Microtrichaceae; genus CAYQQQ01. The sequence continues at coordinate 28,962 of CAYQQQ010000023.1, read as the reverse complement.
CTGCTGGGGGCAGTCGCGGTTGACGCACCGCCGATCGGACTCCCCCGGCGCGCGCTCCAGGGGCCCTCCGCACGACGGACAGGTGGTGGGGAACCGCCATGGACGCAGGCCGGGGGGACGGGCCTCGAGCACGGGGCCGACGACCTCGGGGATGACGTCGCCGGCCTTGCGCACGATCACCGTGTCGCCGGGCCGCACGTCCTTGGCCGCCACCTGGTCCTCGTTGTGCAACGTGGCCAGCCCCACCGTGGAGCCACCCACGAACACGGGCTCCAGCACCGCGAACGGGGTCGCCCTGCCGGTGCGCCCGATCGACACCTGGATGTCGTCCAGACGGGTGGTGCGCTCCTCGGGAGGCAGCTTGTAGGCGATGGCCCACCGCGGCGCCTTCGAGGTGGCGCCCAGGACCTGCTGCACGGCGAGGTCGTCGACCTTCACCACCACGCCGTCGATCTCGTAGGGCAGGTCGTGGCGATGCGCCTCCCAACGGGCGCAGAACGCGTACACCTCGTCGAGGGTGTCGAAGGTGGTCGTCTCCGGGTTCACCGGCAGGCCCAGCTGTGCCAGCCAGGCGAGCGCTGCGGAGTGGCTCCCGGGGATCGGGGCGCCTTCCACGGCTCCCAGCTGGTAGCACCACCACGACAGGCCCCGCCCCGCGGTGACCGACGGGTCCTTCTGGCGCAACGAACCCGCACCGGCGTTGCGGGGGTTGACCGGGACCGGGCGTGGCTTGCGTCCCGCCGCCACGGCGTCGTCGTTCTCGGCGACGATCTGCGCCTGCAGCGCCTCGAAGGCCTCGATCGGCAGGTAGATCTCGCCGCGCGCCTCGAGCACCGCCGGCGCGGAGGCGCCCAGGACGGCGGGCACACCGGCCACTCCCGCCACGTTGGCCGTGACGTCCTCCCCGACCCGACCGTCCCCCCTGGTGGCCGCCCGCACGTAGCGCCCACCCTCCCAGCGGATCGACACCGCCAGACCGTCGATCTTGAGCTCGCAGGTGTAGCGGACGCTGTCCTCCAGGCCGGCATCGCTCAGACGTCGGGCGGTCCGATCGCCCCACGCCCGGAGCTCCTCCTCGGTCATGGCGTTGTCGAGGCTCATCATCGGCGTGGAGTGCTGCACCGGTGCGAAGGTCGTGGTCCGGGACCCGCCAGGACGTTGCGTGGGGCTGTCCGGGGTGATCAGGTCGGGATGGGCGGCCTCGATCGCCGCCAGCGCCCTCACCAGCGCGTCGTAGTCGGCGTCGGGGATGAGCGGCGCGTCCTGCCCGTAGTAGGCGTCGTCGTGTCGACGGATCTCGGCGCGCAGCCACTCGGCTCGGGCGACGGGATCGAGGTCGGCCTCCGGGGCGTCGGTCACCGGCGCAATGTATCCGAGGGCTGCGACTGCTCCCCGCCGGGTCGGGCGCCCCGACTCAGCTGCCGGCGCTGCGGCGCGCGCCGATGGCCTGACGGCGCACACGCGCTGCCAGCGCATCGAGCAGCGCCAGGATCCCGCCGATCTGCTCGGGCCCGTAGCAGCCGAGCCCGCCCGAGGGGCTCACGAGGCACCGTCGGCGCAGCAGGCCGGGGTCGACGCCTGCGGCGACCAGATCGCTCCAGGTCGCCGACAGGTGCCGCCAGAGGAGCTCCTCGTGCGAACCGAGGGGCCGGTCCACCGGCAGGGCGCCCCAGGCGATGAACCCTCCGTTGTCGAGCATCGCCTGCACGAAGCTGCTCCATCCGACGAGCGCGGGATCCGGGGGAAGCGACAGGAAGGACACCCCCGAGGAGATGATCGTGGGCCAGTCGCTCCGGCCGGCCACGTGCACGCCGATCAGCACCGGCGCGCCGCCGGCAGCCCGATCGACGATGTCGACCACCGGGTCGAGCTGGGCGCGCACCTGGCGGACCGACAGGGGGAAGGTGGGATGCATGGATCCGACGAGCCGCGGCTCGCACATGACCACCGCCACCGGTCGCGCGGGCTCCACGCGGCGCACCGCGTGGAGCATCGCCTCCGCCCGGAGGCTGCACACGACCCGTGCCGCGTCCAGGGCCTGCGCCTGTGGCACTCCCGCCGAGTAGAGGTGCAGCCCGAGGGTGACCGGCCCGAGCAGGTCGAGGCGCAGGCCCGCGGTGGCAGGATGCGCCGCCACGATCGCGGGCCACCGTGCCAGCATCTCGGTGAGCGCCACGTGCGCCGGGCCGCCCACGTCGCAGGCCCGGTCAGGCTGCACGCCGAACGCGCCGAGATCGACCCGCAGCGTCCCCGACGGCAGCACCTGGACCCCGGCGAGGCAGTCGATCGCCTGGTGGAGAAGGGAGCAGCCCTCTGCGGCCAGGACCGGGACGGTGGGAAGGTCGCGGCCCCGCGTCGCCATCTCGACGGCGTCGCCTGCGCCACGCACCGGAAGGTCCCCCGGCACGGTAGCCAGCCCGAGCGGCATCTTCGACGGGGCCCCCATGCACCGTTGTTAGCGGTGCGTGTCCGGGACACGCAAACTGGGGCGGTGGATGCTCCTCTGATGCTCTGGTCGTTCCGTGCCGCCTGGCTGGCACTGCCCTTCACCCTGGCCGAACAGCTCGACACCACCGTCGCCGGCGCACCGGCAGCCGTGCGCTGGACCGCCGCCATCCTGTTCTGGGTCCCGTGGGTGGTGGCCTTCGGCGCATCGCTGGTGCCGTTGCCCTCCACCTTGACCCTGCTGCGGCTCCTGGTGCCTGCGGCACCGGCAGCGTCGCTGATCTCCTTGGCCTCCACCGCACCCGGAGCACCGGGGTGGATCGGCCTGGCGCTCGGGGCCGCCTGCGCCGTGGTGGTGATGGCGGCCGCCGTCGGCGACTGGTTCGTCGACGGCGCCTCCTACGGCGACGAGCGGCGCTTCGCCCTACGACCGCCCGCAGCCCTGCTCCTCGGCCCCGTCGAGGTGGCCTGGGCGTTGGCGGTGGTGCCCGTTCCGGCGGGCGCCCTCCTCTTGGCCGACCGCCGTTGGCTGCCCGGAGGCCTGCTCGTCGCGCTCGGCGTGGTCGGTGCCGGGTGGGGCTACTCCGCCTGCTGGCAGCTGGCCCGCCGCTGGGCGGTGTTCGTGCCGGCGGGGGTGACCCTCGTGGACGACATGGCACTCGTGCAGCCGGTGCTGTTCCCCGCACCTTCCATCGCCGCTGTGGGACCTGCGCGGGAAGGGACCCAGGCCGACGACCTGACCGTCGGGGCACCGGGGCTGGTCCTGGAGCTCGACCTGCGCGATCCGGTCGAGCTCGTGCCCGCGCCCCGCCGGGGGCGCGTCACCGAGGCGCGCGCTGCGAGCGCGGTGGTGTTCGTGCCCAGCAGACCGGCCAAGCTGCTCGACGAGGCCGAGCGCCGGGGCCTGGAGGTCGGCGGCCTCTCCGCCGGATGAGGGTGCCGGGAACGGTGTGGCATGATCGGCGCGCCATGAGCACGCCGACGTCGTTCCTCGAAGGTGCCACCGCCTGGCTCTACGGCGCGCCCGACACCACCACCTGCCCGACCTGCGGCTTCGACTGGGACGAGGACGCCCAGGCGGCGCTGGCGCAGCTCCGCCACGCACCGGAGCGCTACGCCACGCTGCTCGAGGGTCGAGACGGGACCGCCGCCGTCGCAGCGGGCTGGACGGCCACCGGCTACGTGTGGCACCTCGCCGACCTCGCTCGCGGGTGGTCCGAGCGGTGGGTGGTGCTGGCCGACGGACCCGGCGCACTGCTCGCCGGCTGGGATCCCGACGAGCTGGCCGCCGCGCGCAACTACGCGGGCATGCCCACGGTGTCGGCCCTGTGGGCGCTGCGCCAGGGCATCGACACGCTCACGACCCTCACCGCCGGGCTCGACCTCGACACGCCCTTCGAGCACGGCGACTGGGGAACCGGCGACGTGGCCCAGGCACTCGTGTGGATCGCGCACGAGATGGTCCATCACGAGCTGGACGTGGACGAGCGCGCCGGGCGCTGAGCGCCAGGTTGGGGTACGGCACGATCGGCTCCCCACCGGCGACCGCGCCGGCGCTCAGGCCGGGGGCCGGGCGGCGCAGGACAGCCCTCGAGGCGGCACGGGCTCCTCTGCTGCGATCCCGCCTCCCACCACGCAGCCGTCGCTGTACAGCACCACGCTCTGACCCGGTGCCACGCGACGACGAGGGAGGTCCCAGCGCAGCAACGCCTCTCCCGGCGCGCCGGGCAGGACCGACGCGTCCGTCGCCGATCCGTGTGCGGAGCACTGCGCCGTGACCGGGCCGGCCACCGGCTCGTGGGCCCACACCAGGGCCTCCAACGGGGTGTGCTCCACCGAGAGCTCCCCGATCGGTCCGACGTGCACGGTGCGCCCGACCACGTCCACGTGCGTCACGAACCGGCGCTGCGATCCTCCGGCCAACCCCAGGCCGCGCCGCTGGCCGACGGTGATCGTCTCGACGGCGTCGACCGAGCCACGCGCCTCCCCCCGTTCGTCGAGCACCGTCGCGGGATGGAGCTCTCCACGCGAGGACAGGAACCGATGGCGACCATCGGCACGGGTGACGAAGCACACGTCCTGGCTGTCGGGCTTGGTGGCGGTGCGCAGCCCAAGAGCAGCCGCACGACGTCGCACCTCCGCCTTGGTGAGCTCCCCGACCGGGAACCGCACCCGCGCCAGCAGCTCGCCGCACAGCGGGTAGAGCACATAGGACTGGTCCTTGGCAGCGTCGCGCCCGCGTCCCAGGTGGGGGCGACCGCGGAGGAGGACGATCCGGGCGTGGTGTCCGGTGGCCACCGCATCGAACCCGAGCAGCTCGGCGCGCCGGACCAGGAGGTCGAACTTCAGGTGCCGGTTGCACTCGATGCAGGGGTTGGGTGTGCGCCCTGCGAAGTGCTCCTCCACGTAGGGCGTCACCACGGCGGACTCGAACTCTGCGGTGTAGTCGAACACGTGGTGGTCGATCCCCAGCTGAGAGGCGCTCCGCCGGGCGTCCTCCACGTCGGCGACCGAGCAACAACCGCTGTCGGCGGAGCCGCCCCAGAGCTTCATGGTCGCCCCGACGACGTCGTGGCCCTCGTCGAGGAGGAGCGCAGCAGCCACCGATGAGTCGACACCGCCGGACAGAGCGACCAACACCCTCACCGGTGGACGCCCCCGAGCACCGACGAGCCATCGACGCGGCCATCCCCAGAGCTGCCGCGATGCGCCCGGACGTGTGCCACTGCCTCCTGCAACGCCGCCACGGTCGCCGTCACCTCCGCGTCGGTCGTCTGGGAGCCCAGGGTCAGCCGCAGCGCGGCGAGCGGCTCCCGGGGTTCGACGGGCCCCTCGGCGACCGCGCCGACCGCCAGCAGCACATGCGACGGCGCCTGCGCTCCGCTGGCACACGACGACGCCGAGGACGCGCACACCCCGAATCGCTCCAGCACGAGGAGCAGCTCCTCGGAGCCCACGCCCTCCACCAACAGGTGGCAGTGGCCGGGGAGCAGGTGCGACCGGTCACGGGGACCCCCGACGGCGAAGGCCACCTCAGGGCCGACCGTCTCGTGCACGCCCTGCACCTCCGCGGTCACCGACCGGGCGAGTCGATCCCGAAGCGCCGCCACCCGCGCCGAGCGGGCGACGCGGTGACGCACCGCCACCTCCAGCGCCGCGGCGAAGCCCACGATGCCGGCGACGTCGTGGGTGCCACCCCGCCGGCCACGCTCCTGCGCACCTCCGTGGAGCAGCGGCCGCAACGGCGTGCCCTGGCGAACCACCAGCGCGCCCACGCCCTTGGGGCCGCCCAGCTTGTGCGCCGAGACGCTGACCAGCTGCGCCGGGGCGGCATCGCTGGGCAGGTCCATCCACGGCGCCGCCTGCACGGCGTCGGTGTGCAGCACCGCCTCGGGGGCGCTGCGACGCACGACTTCGCGCACCGCGGCGAGGTCGTTGCAGGTGCCCAGCTCGTTGTTGGCCAGCATCACCGACACCACCGACACCGGCTGCCTTCCTGGACGGCAGAGCCGCTCCTCGAGATCGTCGAGCTCGACGCGGCCGAGCCGGTCGACCCCGACCGTCGAGCCGCCGAGGGCCGCGGTGGGAGCGAGGACGGCGTGGTGCTCGACCGCCGAGCACCAGGGCGTGCCGCGACGGGGCGGCACACCACCGGTGACGGCGTGGTTGTCCGCCTCGGTCCCACCGGAGGTGAACACGACCTCACCCGGGGCACAGCCGAGGCACTCGGCGATCACCTCACGGGCCTCGTCGACCGCGCGCAGCGCGTCGCGGGCGATCGCGTGGCTGCCGGAGGGGTTGCCGTGGCGCGTGCCCCGATGTCCCCCCGCCCCCAGGAACGGCGCCATCGCAACGCGGGCCTCCTCGCAGAGCGCGCTGGTGGCGGCACGATCCATGTCGATGAAGGCCGGGGCGTCGCTGAAGCCCCGGGGGCCGACGTCGACCTGCGGATCGACCAGGGGCCCCCGCCGCCGGAGGCCTGAGCGCTCGGAGGTCATGGGTCAAGGCTACGGGTCGACCGTGGGTCGATCGAAGCGGGACGGCCGGCGAGCGCGACGACGAGTCGACCCGCTCACGCGGGAAGCACCGATCCCCACAGCGGGGCCACCGGTGCACGACCCAGCGCCACCTCCCGCAGCAGGCCGCCCTGGCGCCACTGGTAGGCCGAGGCCACACAGATCAACCAGGTCTCGGGGGCGACGGAGGCGGGGAGCTCGTGGCGGATGCGCTGGCGAACGCCCTCAGCGAGCGCGAGCGCTTCCTGGTAGCGGGCCTCGGACCGCAGCGTCCCCACGCGGAGCAGGAACGAGCGGATCAACGAGAAGTCCTCGGGCTCCAGCCGACCGACGTCGAGGGTCGACACGTAGTGCTCGAACCCCGGCGGCGGGTAGAAGACCACCGGCGCCCACCCGGCCTGGCTCCGCCGCTCTCGGATCACGACGGTGGAGGCTGCCATGTCCCCGAGTCGCTGCGAGACCGGCGAGAACATGGCGGTGATGGCCGCGAGGAACCCCAGCGAGAAGTAGATGTCGATGAGCGCCAGCAGACCACGCACCACCGACTGCCGCGGCTGCACCGGTGAGCCGTCCGCGCTGATGACGCGCAGCCCGAACATGGCGCGCCCCACGCTGCGTCCCCGCCAGAGGATCTCGGTGCCGATGGGCCACACCAGCAGGGCGGTCACGCTGACGACGAGCGCTGCCAGCACGGGGCTCACGCCCCACCCCGCGCTCTGAGCCGCGCCGAAGCCGAGCACGACCGCCACCACCAGCTGCACGACAAGATCGACGGCCCGCGACAGGGCCCGGGTGGCCACCCCCGCGGTGGGCAGGTCGAGCACGACTGCCTCCGGGGTGACGACACCAGCCCTCATGAGGCAATACCGTAACCAACACGCATGGACCTCGACCGCTACATCCAGACCCATGACGCCACCTGGCACCGGTTGCGTGAGCTCAGCGGTCGTGCGGGCGGACGCCGATCCTCGCTCTCCGATGCCGAGGTCGCCGAGCTGGCCGGGCTCTACCAACGGGTCAGCGCCCAGCTCTCCCACGTGCGCAGCACCTACGCGGACCCGGGTCTGATCCTGCGGCTGTCGCGGTTGCTGGGCGAGGCGCGGGTGGTGATCTACCAGAAGCGCGGCAACCCGCTGCGCGCCGCGGCGCGCTTCTTCTCGGAGGTCTTCCCCGCCGCGGTGTGGGTGTCACGCCGCTACGTCGCGGTCGCCTTCGCCTGCTTCTTCGTGCCCGCGGTCGCCATGGGCTTCTGGCTCGCCAACGACACGGCGGTGCTCGACGCGTCGGTCCCCCCCGAGCTGCAGCAATCCATCGCCGAATCGGAGTTCGAGGACTACTACTCCTCCGAGGCCGCACAGAACTTCGCGGGGACGGTCACGGTCAACAACATCTTCGTGTCGTTCCTGGCCTTCGCCCTGGGACTCGTGCCCGTGCTGGGACCGGTGTTCATCCTCTCCTACAACGGCCTCAACGTGGGGGTGATGGCCGCCGTCATGCACCACGCCGGCGAGGGCCCGCAGTTCTGGGGTCTGATCACCCCCCACGGCCTGCTGGAGATCTGCGCCATCCTCATCGCCGGCGCGGCCGGTCTGCGCATCTCCTGGGCCATCGTGGCACCGGGGGACCGCACGCGCGGCCAGGCGCTCGCCGAGGAGGGCCTGCGCGCCGTCGTCATCGTCGTGGGGCTCACCCTCTGCTTCGTGGTCGCCGGCTTCATCGAGGGCTTCGTCACCCCGTCGGGCATGCCGACCGCCCTGCGGGTCGGTGTCGGGGTGTCGGTGCTGGCCGCCTTCCTCACCTACGTCGCGATGCTCGGCCAACGGGCAGAGCGACGAGGGTTGAGCGGCCTGCTGGGCGAGCTCACCCGTGACGAGGTCGCCGAGGCCGAGGCGCAGGCCGCCCGCGGCGTGGTCATCGGGGCATGACGGCGGCCGCCCACCGGCCCGCCGCTGCGGAGGTGGTCGAGGTGACCCTGCGATCTGGCGGGTGTGAGACCACACCGGCGTGGTTCACACCTGCCAGATGGCGGGTTCCGCAGCTCAGAGCCGCCCGGTCGACTTGATGTGGAGGTAGGTGTCGGCGAGGTCGACGGCCAGCCGGCCGGGCTCTGCGTCCACCGCCACCGCGCCGAGCGACTGGAGGCGGGCCGCCGTGCGCCGGCGGTTCTCGATCGCCGAGATCGCCGCGACCCTCCGGTAGGCCTCGTCGTCGTCGCGCGCCGGCTCCTCCGCCCAGCGTTGCACCGCCGGATCACGCACGCCGGCAACCACCACGAGGTGGGTGCGGGTGATCAGCGGCAGCGCCGGCACCAAGGAGTCCATGACCGCCTGCTCGAGGAGGTCGGTCAGCAGCACCAGCATCGAGCGGCGCCGGAAACGAGCCACGACCTCGGCGAAGGCCCCGGCGTAGTCCGATTCGTTCAGCACCGGATCGAGGGCGTACATGGCCTCGGTGACCCTGCCGAACTGGCTGGCGGTGCGGGCCGGGGGCACCACCGCTCGCACCTCGCGGTCGAAGGCGACCAGCCCGCAGCGATCGCCGAGCCGGGTGGCCACGGTGGTGAGCATCATCGCCGCGTCCATGGCGTGCTCCACGCGGGGCACCCCGCCGACCCGGCCGGCCATCACCCGGCCGTTGTCCAACAGGATCAGCACGCTCTGGTTCCGCTCCGCCCGGTAGGTGCGCACGATCGGCTTGCCGGTGCGCGCCGTGGCGGTCCAGTCGATGCGGCGGAACTCGTCGTCTGGCCCGTACTCCCGCAGCTGCTCGAACTCGGTGCCTCCGCCCAGGCCCCGAGCGGATCGCATGCCGACCTCCAGGATGCGCGCCCGCCGGATCCGCAGCTCCGCCTCCTCGGCCGAGCGGAACGGCGGGTGCACCCTCAGCACGGTGTGCAGCGGCACCTCGCGCTGGCGCGCCCCCAGACCGAGGCGCCCCTCGATGCGCACCGCCAACCGGTCGAGCTCGAACCGCCCGCGCCGCAACGGCCGGATGCTGGTGGAGACGCGGGCCACCCCTCCCGGCGGAACCTTCACCGCGAAGCGACGGGACCCGGCCCGCAACGACGGTGCGAGCTGGTCGGCGGCCTGCACCCGCAGCCTCCGAGACGACCGGGACCGGACCTCCCAGGCGACCTCGGCGGGTCGTCCGGCGACCACCACCGGGGGGTGACGTCGCTGCAGCACCACCTGGCCAGGAGAGGTGCCGATCATGGCGTCGAGCAGCACCACGGCCACCACGAGCAGCGTCACGGCAGTGGCGACCGCCCACACCGCCAGGTCGGTGACCGGCGCGAGGAGCAGCCCCAGCGCGGCCACGAGAGCGACGAGGGCGGCACGGCGGGTGGGGAGGAAGGGCACTGCGCTCAGCGGGGGGTGGGGACGGTGGCGAGAAGGGAGTCCAGCAGGCCGTCAGCGGTGACACCCTCCAGCTCGAGCTCGGGTCGGATGACCAGACGGTGGCGCAACGAGGGCTTGGCGATGGCCTTCACCTCGTCGGGCGACACGAACGTGCGGCCCGAGAGCCACGCCCAGGCCTTCGCGGCGTGCAGCAGCGCCGCGGCGCCACGCGGCGACACGCCGAGCTCCACCGACGGCGACTCCCTGGTGGCGCGGCACAACGCCACCACGTACTGCATCACCGGCGGCTCCACGACGATGCGCTCCACCTCGAGGCGACCGGCTTCGAGGTCGGCCGGGGTGGCGACCGGTCGCACGCCCGCGCCGACGATGTCGTGAGGGTCCATCCCGCGGTGGTGGCGCGCCAGCACCTCGACCTCCTGCTCGAAGCTCGGGTATCCCACCAGGAGCTTGAAGAGGAACCGGTCGAGCTGGGCCTCGGGCAGCGGATAGGTGCCTTCGTGCTCCACCGGGTTCTCGGTGGCGATCACGATGAAGGGGTCGGGGAGCGCCCTGCTCACCCCCTCCGCGGTCACCTGCCGCTCCTCCATGGCCTCCAGCAGCGCCGCCTGGGTCTTGGGCGGGGTGCGGTTGATCTCGTCGGCGAGGAAGAGGTTGGTGAACACCGGCCCCGGCCGGAAGCGGAACCCCGCGCTCTGCTGGGGATCCAGCACCAGCTGACCGGTCACGTCGGAGGGCATCAGGTCCGGGGTGAACTGCACCCGGGCGAACTCCACGTCGAGCGCACGGGCCAGCGTCTTGACCATCAGGGTCTTGGCCACACCGGGCACGCCCTCGAGCAGCACGTGACCCCGGACCAGCAGCGCGGTGACAAGTCCGGAGACCGTCCCGTCCTGGCCGACGACCACCTTGGCCACCTCCTCCCGCAGCGCCAGCACGGCCGCCCTCGGACCGGACGCCGCAGCACCTTGGGGGGGAGGGCCCGCGGCGACGTCGGCCGGCGCAGGTGCGGGGGCGCCCCCGGGGAACGGTGGGGGGAGCGGGGCAGAGCCCGAGGGGTCCTCAGGCGACGGGTTGTCCATCGAGCACCTCCGTGCGCAACGAATCGAGCTGCCGCAGCAGCAGGACGAGACCTTCGGCGGAGCCCACCGGCCCCGAGACGAGCGCGGCGTCGACCTCGGCCGGGTCGCGACCGGTGCGTGCCGCCACCAGGCGGACCAGCGCCTCCTGTCCCGCGTCGGCGGGGACCCCGAGTCGCACGGCGAGGGTTCGTCGGGTGTCGGCGCGCACGATCTCCGCCGCACCGCCCACCGAACCGGCTCGGCGCAGCAGGCCGCCGACCGCTTCCACCAGCTCGGAGCCCGCCACCTCGACCGGCATCTCCTCGCGCACCGGGCGCCCGAGGCGGCGGCCGCGCCACCAGGCGTAGACCACGAAGGCGCCGATCGCCTGGGCGAGCGCCACCTTCACCGGATACGGCATCAGATCCAGCGGGTTCCGGGTGCCGTCAGGGGTCACCCCCGGGGTGGGCACCGCGTCCACGACGACCACCGACGACGCCCCGGCCAGCAGCGCCACCGCCATAGGGCCGTTGTCCAGCGGTTCGCCCCCCTCCTCCTTGTCGGGTTGGAGACGTGCGTTGGCCCACAGGTAGGGGGAGCTGAGCTCGACGAGGGTGCCGTCGCCCACCGACTCCTCGGTGACCGCCACCCACGAGGGGTCGCCGAAGCACACCTCGATGCCGGGACCGGGGTACAACCCGGATCCCGCGAGGTCGTCGATGGCCTCGAGGTCCTCCAAGGCGGCGATGTCGCAGACGCCGCGACTCGTCGGAACGGCGGGGGTGTGGGCGAGGTAGCTCGGATCCTCGGGGTAGAAGCCGTCCACACCGGAGATGACCAGCTGCCCTCCGGCGGCGGCGAGGTCCTCGAAGCGGCTCCGCTGGTCGTCGTCGAGGTACGCCCACACGGGGACGACGATCGCCGAACCGCTCGGCGGGGGCTCCGCGAGCACGTCGACGGCGCGTGCGGAGGTGACCTCGATCCCCCGGCGCTCCAGGAGGATCCGCACCGCCCGGTAGCCGTCGGGCGCTGCGGAGCTCACGTCGAAGGGCATGGGGGCGGGCTCCGCCAGGACCAGGATCCCCACGGCGACGAGCGCCAGGAGGACCACCCCGGCGATCGCCGCTCCCCTCCCCTGCTTCACCGCTGCGCCTCCCGGCCCGGCGCCTCCAGGATCTCCACGGTCCCCACAGCCGCACCCGGGCCCGTCGGCCGGTCCTCGGCGGGTTCGCCGTGCAACACCGCCAGCGCCACCGCTGGCACGTCGCCGGCGTGGACCTGCACCTCAGCGCCGAGCACCCGTGCCGCCGCCTGCTTGAAGCGGCGGTTCTCCGCCTCACCGGTGGGGACGTCCGCGTACCAGGGCAGCTCGAAGAGCAGGCAGGCGGTGTCGAACTCCTCGTGGGCGTCCGGGGTGGTCACCGCCAGGTCGGCTCGCAGCTCGCCGGTCGTGCGGCCGGCGAGATCGACGACCTGGTGACGGTCGGTGAGCGTGCGCACCAGTTCGCGCAAGCGCGCACGCATCGCCAGCTTCCACTCTCCACGGGCCTCGTGGCGCTCCGCGTCACCGGCCCACTCACGGGCCCGTCGCCGGTGCTCCAGCTCGGTGTCGCTGAGCGGCTCCTCCTCGACAGGTGTCCTCCCGATCCAGTTGCGGAGGACGACCACGATCACGACCACCACGGCCACCACGGCCACGAAGACCAGCAGCCACCCGACCAGGGACCCGACGCCGCCACCGAAGCTCGAGCTCGGCACGTCCGGGGTGCCCATCCTCCCGAAGAGGTCGTCGAGGCGATCGCCGATCCAGTCCCCGATGCGCTCCATGATCGAGCGCGGGTACTGGAACTCCGGGCGTTGCATCACCTCGCCGACCTCGTCGCGCGAGGGGACGTCCTGCCACCTCACGGTCGGCTCCCGTGGACCAGCGCGGAGGGCACCGCCGGCACGTCGCCGGCGGCGACCAGGCCCTGGGCGACGCGCCGGCGCTCCAGGTCGAGCGCCTCGGATCGGCAGCGCAGCTCCACGTAGGCCCGTGCGGCGATGCAGGCGGTGAGGGGTTGGGTGACCAGCAGCACGAGCGAGGCGACCTGCTGGACGAGCACGAGCACGCTCTCGGAGACGGTGAACATCCCGACGAGGAAGGTCGGTCCCAGCAGGAGGGCGAGCTGCAGGATGCTCGTCACGACGAACCCGCCGAACGACACGGCCAACGCGGTCCCGTAGGACGAGCGTGCCAGCGACCAGCTGCGTCCGAAGGCACGCAGCGGCCCGAGGCCCTCGGCTCCGGCGACCACCGAGGTGCACATCAGCAGGGCGTCCAGCAGGAACCAGCCGACGTACACCAGGCAGAACCCCACCGATCGCACGGGGACGGTGAGCAGGGGGACCACCGCCGCCACCCACCAGCGCCGGCCGGCGCGAGCTGCCAGTCGACGACCGGAGAGCAGCCGATCCCCGAGCAGCTCCTGCACCATGATCCCGACCGTCAACCCGAGGAAGGACAGCACGAGCACCCGCAGGGCGGCGAAGACCCAGCCGAAGGAGCTCGAGCTGCCACCCAACATGGCCATGCCCGCCAACGGGCTCTGCTCGATGCTCACCTGGTCGGCGAGCCCGGAGCGCGTCGCCACGATCAGCTCGACGAGCTGGAGGGGGAGCAACAGGCCCGCAGCGAGACCCACGAGTCGACCGAACCCCACCCTCAGCAGATCGAACCCCCCGTCGAGCACTCCCCCGGCACCCACGGGCTCCACGTCGGCCAGCGGGTTGCGATCCCCCAGCTCGGTGCCGTCGGCAGCTTCCGGCCACCGTGCGTCACCGTTGGCCACCGCCACCCCTGCAGCAGCGACCGCGGCGGTCGCCGTCCCGTCGGGCGAGCGGGTGGGTGCGGCCCCGGCCTCGGCGGGCAGGAAGGCGACGATGTCGAAGGCAGAGGGACCGCCGGACTCGGGCGCGATCCAACCCCCGGGCGTGCTGGCGGCGCTCCGCTGCTCCTCCCCGGGTTCGTCCACCGCCACATCATGGCCGACCGCGACCCGCGCAGCGCGACAGACTCCGGGCATGCCCGATCCCGGTCGCTACGGTCGCAGCTTCGCCGACGTCTACGATCGCTGGTACCCCGGCGGCGACGAAGGCGCCGTGGTCGAGCACCTCCTCCGCCTGCTGGCGCCCGGCTCCCGTGTGCTCGAGCTCGGTGTGGGCACCGGACGACTGGCGATCCCGCTGGCCGATGCAGGCTTCGAGGTGACGGGCCTCGATGCCTCCGAGGAGATGCTGGCGCGGCTCGAGTCCAAGGCCGGCCCACGCGTCCGGGCGGTGCTCGGCGACGCCGCCTCGCCATCCGCGTGGCCGCCGGGGCCGTTCTCCGCGGTGCTCGCCGCCTGCAACCTGCTGTTGAACCTGGCGGATCCCGAGGCCCAGCGTCGCTGCATCCACCGCGCAGCCGAGGTGCTCGCGCCGGGCGGGGTGCTGATCGTGGAGCTGCAGCGCCTCGCCGGCTCCCCCTCCGAGCGACCGGAGCTCGAGGTGCGCACGGTGGAGGAGGACGTGGTCGTCCTCATCGCCACCCGGACGGACCCGACCAGCGCTGTGGTCACCGGCAACCACGTGGAGCTGCGCGACGGCGAGCCGGTGCGGCTCCGACCCTGGGCGATCCGCGTGCTCCAGCTGGCGGAGCTGGATCGATGGTGCTCCGAAGCGGGCATGGAGCTGGTGCAGCGCGGCACCGACCACGCCGGCACCCCCGACGACGGCTCGTCGGCCTGGACGGTGTCGGTGTTCCAGCGGGACTCCTGAGGGCCGACCGTCGCCCGAGCCGCGCTCAGCTCGCTGTCAGAGGCCGGGATGGGATCACGCGTCCATCGCCCCCGGATCCGAGGTGAGCGGGCGCAGCAGCGCGGTCTGGGTGGCGATGGCCACCAGGTTCCGGTCGATGTCGTAGAGCTCGGCGAGCCCGCTGGCGTAGCCCGCAGAGGCGGAGTGGGCCCGGGTGTGCTGGAGGATCCACTCCGAGCGGGCGTCGGCCACGAACTTGAGGCCGATCTGCAACGAGATCACGAAGAAGAAGCCCGACTCGCTTCCCAGCCCGGAGTGCACGGCGGCACCCAGGATGTCACCGGGGACCGCCAACGCGGCCGGCTCCCATGTGCCGTCCTCCAGGCGTGGTGACACGTTGAAGCGGAACCACGACGCCGTGCAGGGATCCCCGGGGGGCACCGGCCGGCCGGCAGCCCACTCGCCGAGCGCCATGCGGAAGTCCGTCTGGCGGTGGTACGGGATGAGGCGGAAGGGGCTGGCATCGTCGTCCCCGCGCGTCGGACACGACTCCGGATCGGCCACCTCCGGAGCGGGATCGGAGGGGAACTCCAGCGGCGTCTTCTTCCGGCGGCCCAGCACCACGGCGGTGACGATGTCGTTGCCGACAGGACCTCGGGGATCAGGGTCGCCCGGGTCGAGCGCCCACAGCCGCACCAGCGCCTGGGCGCCGTTGCGGCCACGACGGAGCACCTCGACCTGCAGCGCGACCGGGCCGCAGGGGACGGCCTGGCAGAAGGTCGACTCCGCCCCGACGGGAACGAGCTCGGGAAGGTCGAGCTCCACGACCGCCGCGCGGATCGTGGTGGCCATGGTGGTGCCGCCGAACGCGTACATGACCCGCCACGCGTCGGGGACGTGGCCGACGTACCGACCCGGGATCCCCTCGACGGGGTGTGGAGTGGTGTCGCGCAGGATGTCGCCGGGCGGGATCTCCTCGATCTCGCCGAGCGCGCCGAACGGGTGCGGAGGGGTGTCGCTCACGGCCTCCACCCTTCCCGAGGAGGCGTTCCGAGCACAACCCGGTAGCGTGACCCGCGATGTCCCGCCTCCGGGTCGCCGTCACCATCCCCGCCTCACCCGATCGGGTCTGGGCCGCGATCGAGGACATCTCGACCCACGTGCGCTGGATGGGCGACGCCGAGCGGATCACCTTCACCGGCGCACGGACCGAGGGGGTCGGCACCACCTTCGACTGCCTCACCCGGGTCGGGCCGTTCGCCCTGGTGGACAAGATGGCCATCACAGCGTGGGAACGGGGACGGCGCATGGGTGTCGTCCACGAGGGCCTCGTGACAGGATCGGGTGCCTTCACGCTGCGGGGCAGAGGGCGCCGCCGCCGTGGCCGCCGTGGCGAGCCCCGACGGCACCCGAGGACCCGCTTCGTGTGGAAGGAACGTCTGCGGTTCCCCTGGTGGATGGGCGGACCGTTCGGCGCATGGGCGGCCACGCCCGTGCTGTGGCTCGTCTGGCGCCGCAGCCTCCGGCGGCTGCGCTGGTTGATCGAGTCGGGTCAGCTGCCCTGAGGTCGCACGAGTTCGGCCGGTGCCCCGAGGCACGGCGGACTCGTCCGCCCGCTCAGGCAACGGCCAGGACGGCGCCGGCGGCGAGCACGCCGCACAGCACGAGCAGACCGCTGATGTGGGCGATCGTCGGCACGGGTCGACGGGCGGTGCCGACGGTCATCCCGAGCGCCGCGACTCCGCCGGTGAGCAGGCCGCCGACGTGGCCCCCGATGGAGATGCCCGGGACCACGAAGGTGATCACCAGGTTCAACAGCACCAGTCCCAGGATCCCCGTCTGCCACGGGTTCTGACCGGCGCGGTACTGCAGCACCACCATGGCTCCCATGAGGCCGAACACGGCCCCGGAGGCCCCGACGGTGGCAGCCTCCGGCGTCACCAGCATCACCCCGAGCGCGCCGCCGAGCAGCGACGCGGCGTAGAGCATGCCGAAGCGGGCGCGGCCCAGGGCGGGTTCCAGCACGCGACCCAGCAACCACAGCAGGTACATGTTCATGGCCAGGTGCAGCAGGCCGGCGTGCAGGAAGGCACCCGTGACGAGCCGGTACCACTCTCCCTGTGCGACGAACGGTCCGAAGGTGGCCCCCCACTCGAACACCGGGCCGGCGGCATCCATGGCGTCGCCACCGCGGACCACCATCAGCAGGTAGAAGGCCACGTTGATGCCGATGAGCACCTTGGTGACGATCGGGTCGCTCGCCCTGCCGAACGCTGCGGCACCGCTCACCACCCGGGTCCTGCGGGCACCGGCGCACTCGGGGCACTGGAACCCCACCGACGCCTGCACCATGCACGCGGGGCAGATCGGCCGCTCGCAGCGCTGGCACCGCACGCCGGCCACCCGATCCGGGTGGCGGTAGCAGGTGGTCTGCGTCAGGGGCTCCACGCCCAAACCGTACCGAGAGCAGCTCAGCGGACTGTCACGCGCTGAGAGCGCTCTCGGGGATCCACACCGTGATCGACATCGGTGGGAGCGCGATCATGAGCGACCACGCCTGCGCCTGCCAAGGATCGCCGACAGCCTCGGCGGATCCCCCGGCGGGCGCCGAGCGATGACCGCTGCCCCCCCACCGGGCGTCGTCGGTGTCGAGCACGAGCGACCAGGTGCCGCCGTGGGGTACCCCCACCTGGTAGCCGGGTCGCGGCACGGGCGTGAGGTTGGCGACCACCACCACCGGTGCACCACCGGAGGGTGCCCGCCGCCAGAACGCGAACACCGAGTGGGCGGCGTCGTCGGGATCGAGCCAGCCGAACGTGTCGTGCGGCAGGTCGTCGCCTTCCCACAGCGCCGGAAGGTGGGCCTGGAGGTGGTTGAGCTCGGCCACCAGCCGCCGGACGCCGTCGTGGAGCGGATCCTCCAGCAGCCACCAGTCCAGCTCGCGCTCGTGGCTCCACTCGCGCACCTGAGCCAGCTCTGCGCCCATGAAGAGCAGCTGGCGACCCGGATGGCACCACTGCCATCCCAGCAGCGCCCGCAGGTTGGCGAAGCGCTGCCACTCGTCGCCGGGCATCTTCGACAGCAGCGAGGCCTTGCCGTGCACCACCTCGTCGTGGGAGAGCGGCAGGATCCACCGCTCGTGGGGGGCGTAGACCATGGGGAAGGTCATCTCGTGGTGGTGGTGGGCCCGATGCACGGGATCCCGCCGCAGGTAGCCGAGGGTG
The DNA here is from genome assembly GCA_964420125.1 of uncultured Microthrixaceae bacterium. Classification (GTDB taxonomy): domain Bacteria; phylum Actinomycetota; class Acidimicrobiia; order Acidimicrobiales; family Microtrichaceae; genus CAYQQQ01. The sequence goes on along the minus strand of CAYQQQ010000023.1, from coordinate 11,080 downwards.
TCGTGCATCCATCCGAGGTTCCACTTGTGGGTGAAGCCGAGGCCACCCCGCTCCGGCGGGGCGGTGACACCCGCCCACGAGGTGGACTCCTCGGCCACCACCAGCGCCCCAGGGTGCTCCTCGGCCACCACCGTGTTGAGCTCCTGGAGGAACGCCACCGCACCCAGGTCCTCCCGACCCCCGTGCTCGTTGGGGATCCACTCCCCCTCGCCCCGGGAGTAGTCGCGGTAGAGCATCGACGCCACCGCGTCCACGCGCAGACCGTCGGCCCGGAGCTCCCCCAGCCAGTACAGGGCGTTGGCCAGGAGGAAGCCGCGGACCTCGTGGCGGTCGTGGTTGAACACCAGGGTGCCCCAGTCCGGGTGCTCGCCCCGGCGGGGATCGGCGTGCTCGTAGAGCGCGGTGCCGTCGAAGCGGGCCAGGGCGTACTCGTCTCGGGGGAAGTGGGCAGGCACCCAGTCGACGATCACCCCGACACCCAGGTCGTGGAAGGCCTCGATCAGCACGCGCAGGTCGTCGGGTGTGCCCAGCCTCGCGTCGGGAGCGAAGTAGCCGGTCACCTGGTAGCCCCACGATCCGCCGAAGGGATGGGTCGCCGGCGGCATCAGCTCCACGTGGGTGAACCCGTGCTCCGCCACCCACGCCGGCAGCGCCGCTGCCAGCTCGAGCGCCGTCCACGGCCCGCGACCGGGGTGGTGGCGCCAGGAGCCGAGGTGCACCTCGTAGATCGAGATCCGCCCTGCGCTGCGAGCGGCGCGCTCCGCGCCGAACACCTCGGCGCTGCGGGCCCAGCGATGGTGTGAGCGCTCCAGCACCGATGCGGTCAAGGGAGGGACCTCCGCCCGCCGAGCCATGGGGTCGGCGCGCAACGTCACCCCCGCCGGGGTGTGCACCTCGAACTTGTAGGCCTGCCCCTCCTGCACCCCACGCACCGATCCCCACCAGATCCCGCTCGAGCGCTGCGGTTCCAGCTCGACCGCCCCCTGCCAGGCGTCCCAGTCGCCCCGCACCGACACCCCGGTGGCGTTGGGGGCCCAGACGGCGAAGGTCGCCCCGGACTCCTTCGAGGGGAGCTCGACCAGGTGGGCGCCCAGCACGTCCCACAGCCGGCGGTGGCGCCCCTCGTTGAACAGGTGGAGGTCGAGGTCGCCCGGTGGCCGCACGGACACGCTCAGCCACTCCCCCCGTGGCGGCGCGGGTCGTCCCCGGCGTCGGCCAGCAAGCGCTCCACGGCGCGCACGGGCTGATCGGCCAGCTCCGGGCCGTGGGCCAGCTCGTAGACGACCTCGTACACCGCACGGTCCAGCTCGAACACGCTCAACAGGGCGTCACGGCTCTCGCGTCCCCGGGGGAGGAGCCGGTGCACGTCGTCCTCGCTGGCGTAGCCCGAGAGGAAGGCGTTGACGTTGCGCTCGGACCAGGCGTCGGCCAACAGCCGGAGCTCGTCGTCGGGGACCTCCACCTCTCGCAGCGCGCCCGAGGCGACGTGGTGGAACGAGCGCGTCATCCCCGCCACGTCCCGAAGAGGGGACGAGGCACGACGCCGCTCCTGCACCGGGCGCGCCGCTTGGCCCTCGAAGTCGAGCACCATCCAGTTGCGCTGCAACCGGATCACCTCGCCGAGCGCCAGGTTGCCGTGGATCCGGATGGCCGAACCCAGGTCGTCGGCGCGCTCGAGACGCCGGTACACACCTTCGATCCGGGTGGTGTCCAGATGGCCGCCGCTGGCCCTGTGCAGCTGCCCGGCGAGGTCGGCGGCCCACTCCCCGCCTCGCGCTTCGTGGACGCCGAAGGCCTCGGCGAGCGCCACGTGCAGTCGGGCGACCTCGGCACCGAGGCCCTGGGCCTCGTCCACGAAGTCCAGCCGGCAGTCCCTGGGCGCCCGACGGAGGTTGAACATCTCGCGCAGGGAGTCGAGTGCGAGCTCGCTGCCGACGCCGCGGCTGCGCTCGTAGCGCCGCACCACCGCCAGGTCGGTGCCGCCACGCCGCCAGACGGCCACCGGCACGGGCGCACCGCCGTAGCCGACCCTGCCGAGAGCCTCGGTGACCTCGACGTCGGGGTTGGGACCTCGTTGAAGGCGCCGGAACACCTTGACGATGTGGCTCTCGTTCACCACCAACGACGTGTTGGCGAGCTCCCCCGGCTGGAGGCGCACGGTCTCGGGCTGGACCCTGGGGGCGACGAGGCGGCACAGCTCGAGCGCCAGCTCCTCGTCGGCGAGCGCATCGAAGAGGTAGGCCCGACCACGGGGCGTCGGCATCGAACCCAGTCGGGAGGCGGGGGGAAGGCCGCTCGGCTCGTCGGCCGTGGCCCCCAACAGGAGCTGGTACCAGTCGCCGTCGCCCTCGGTGGACTCGCCGCGGACCTCGACCAGCACCCACAGCAGCGTGGGCCAGCCGTCGAGCAGCGTGTCCAGCCGCCGAACCCTCAGCTGCGGTCGCGCCACGGGGGCGTACCAGCGCTGCGCGGCCAGGAACGGGGCCAGCAGCACGCTCAGTTCGTTGGAGAACACGACGGGGTCGACAGCACAGGCTTTCTCTCGGGGGACGCACGGTGCGCCCCGGCGGCTCAGGAGTGCTCGAAGAGCTCGAACCACATGAAACCGTAGGGTGCGAGCGTCACGAAGTACGGGAGCTCGCCGATCTCCGGGAAGGCCACGCCTCCCAGCATCTCCACGGGGCGCTTGCCGGCGTGGTGCTGGAGGTACAGCTCGGCGGGCTGGGACTTGCCCGAGAAGTTGGCCACGCACAGGACGTAGGGGGCACCGGTGTCCGCCGGCGTGCGCAGGTAGGCGAACACCGCGGGCGTGGACACCTCCAGGATCTCGAATCCCCCGACGCCGAACACGGGGTGCTGGCGTCGCACCAGCATCACGTTGCGCAGCCAGTTGAGGAACGACGCGCCGTCCCTCCGCTCCGCCTCGACGTTGGTGGCGGAGAAGCCGTGGATCGGATCCATGAGCGGCGGCAGGTACAGGGTGGCGAAGTCCGCCGAGGAGAACCCGCCGTTGCGGTCGGGGCTCCACTGCATCGGGGTGCGCACACCGTCCCTGTCGCCGAGGTAGATGTTGTCACCCATCCCGATCTCGTCGCCGTAGTAGAGGATCGGCGTCCCCGGGAGGGTGAGCAGCAGGGAGTGCAGCAGCTCGGCCTGGCGACGGTCGTTGTCGATCAGCGGGAACAGGCGCCGGGCGATGCCCACGTTGCGCCGCATGCGGGGATCCTGTGCGTACTCGGAGTACATGTAGTCCCGCTCCTCGTCGGTGACCATCTCGAGGGTGAGCTCGTCGTGGTTGCGCAGGAAGATCCCCCACTGGCAGCCCTCGGGGATCTCGGGGATGTTCGCCAGGATCTCCTCGACCGGCGCCGCCTCCTCCCGGCGGAGGCTCATGAACATCCGGGGCATGAGCGGGAAGTGGAAGCACATGTGGCACTCGTCGCCCTGGCCGAAGTACTCCACCACGTCCTGGGGCCACTGGTTCGCCTCGGCCAACAGCACCTTGCCCGGGTAGCGGGCATCCACCTCCTTGCGGAGGCGGCGGAGGTAGTCGTGCGTCTCGGGCAGGTTCTCCCCGTTGGTGCCGTCGGCCTCGAACAGGTAGGGCACCGCGTCGAGTCGGAAGCCGTCGAGGCCGAGCGCCAGCCAGTGGAGCACCACGTCGACCATGGCGTCCTGCACCTCGGTGTTGCGGTAGTTGAGGTCGGGCTGGTGCTGGAAGAAGCGGTGCCAGTAGTACTGCTGGCGCTGGTGGTCCCAGGTCCAGTTCGAGGGCTCGCTGTCGACGAAGATGATGCGGGCGTCGGACCAGCGATCATCGGTGTCGTTCCACACGTACCAGTCCGCCCTCGGGTTCGTGCGGTCGGCGCGCGACTCCACGAACCAGGGATGCTGGTCCGAGGTGTGGTTCATCACCATGTCGGCGATCACACGGATCCCCCGACGGTGTGCCTCCTCGATGAGCTGCACCGCGTCCTCGACGTTGCCGAAGTCGGGGTGCACGGTGAGGAAGTCGCTGATGTCGTAGCCCCCGTCGCGCAGCGGCGAACGGTAGAAGGGCAGCAGCCACAGGCAGTCGATGCCCAGCCACTCGAGGTAGTCCAGCTTCTGGGTGAGCCCGCGGAGATCGCCGATGCCGTCGCCGGAGGAGTCGTAGAAGCCACGCACCAGCACCTCGTAGAACACGGCGGTGCGGAACCACATCGGGTCGTCTCGGGTGGCGCCAGGGGGGTGCTGCGTCACCGCTCCAGCCTATCGGTGGCCACGGGGCGCGACAGCCGGCCGTCGCGTCTCACCGGCGCCGCACGGCGAGGTTGAACTCACCGGTGGCGAAGGGAAGGTCGTCGGTGACGTACCAGACCCCGGAGATCTGGAGGATGCGGGCACCGAGCAGCTGCGCTCGTCCGAGCGCCAGGAACTGACGGTCGATCCCCTGCTCGGGATCGATGGCGGTGATGGTGCCGGCCACGAACATGCCCCGCTCGGCCGTGAGCTTGATCCCCAGCGTCATGGTCCCGTTGCTCAGCTCCGCTTCGACCGCCCCGCCACCGGTCTCCGACTGGCTCAACGCGCCCTGGATGCTCTCGTCGACGGGGAACGAGCCCCGGAACTGCAGCGGGCCGCGCAGGTCGACGTCGACCCACACCTCCTGGAGCAGAGGCCGGCGGATGGTCGCGGTCGTCGCCGCCTCGAACCCCGAGCCCGGCAGCACGCGGCCGCTGTCGGGCTCGAGGAAGACCGTCGGGCCGTTGCAGGAGGTCACGGTCGCGACCTCCCGGCAGTGGGGCACCGCCAGGAAGCGGCCGTCGGTGGTCCAACCGAGCTCCGCAGCCGAGAAGTTGGCGGTGTCGGGCACGTCGGTCGGGGTGATGTCGAAGGATCGTCCGCCCTTGGAGGAGATGAGCTTGATCCGTTCGCACCGCTCACCGGCGGCGTACACGATCCGGGTGGCGTCCGGGGACACCACGGGGTTGCAGATGCGGTCCTCGACCACCAGCACCTTCTGCTCGAGGTCGTCCAGCGCCACTCGGATGAGCTCCTGGCGACCCTTCGACGGCCCGACGGCGACCAGGAACGAGCCGTCCGGAGCGAAGTCGGGGTCATCAGCGGAGAGCGGGGAAGGGAGCTCGGCTTCGGCGCTGCCCGCGGCGACGAGGAACGTGTAGCGGTCCTCGGTGCCGGGGATCACCGACTCGAGCAGCAGGAGCGGGTCGATGAGCGACTGGCTGATCCCGATGAAGGAGCGCTCCGCCGGGTTGCCCAGCACACCGCTCACGACGCCGCGTCGGGTGACCACCTTGACCGCGTTGCCGAGCACACCCGAGGGCAGGGGGACCGCGAAGGACTCCGGATCCTTGAGCCCTCGCGGCTGGCTGCTGTCGGGCGGCACCATCTCCGGAGTTCCCTTGGCGACGTAGGCGAGGTTCTCGCCCGTGGCGTCCCACGCCAGGATCGGCTCCCGACCCAGCCAGTCGAGCGCCACGTCGGTCGCCACCACCGTCACCGGGCCGCCGGTCAACGGCGCGGTGACGAGGCTGCCGTCGCTGCGCACCCACGCCACCAGGTCGGCTTCCGGGGAGACCACCACGGCCCCCTGGTTGGCAGGACCGAGGGCGGCGCCGTCGCCGATCCGCTCGGGCGGGTCGTCGCCTTCGGCGATCCACACCCCACCGTCGAGGCTCAGGTAGGCGATCTGGCCGATCGGTTGGGTCACCGGCTCACGACGCCCCCCGCCTTCGGTGGTGGTGGTGACGCCGCTGAGTCCGGTGGTGGTCGTCGAGGTTCCCGACTGACGGGAACGTGCACCTGCCGGCGATGCGGGGCCCAGGGGCATCGCCGCCACGAGGACGACGAGCAGGGGAACGGCCGCCCCGGCGGCGCGTCGAAGCCACGCCGGCCGGGACCTGTGGCCCCCCTCGGTGCATCCTCGACGCCGCATCGCATCCCCAGGGTACCGACGACCGCACCCCTGGTCGCCAGCGGGCCGGGGATCGTGCCGCCCCGAGCTGAGACCGTCCTCGGAGAACCGCCCCGTTGGACCTACCCTCGGGGTGATGAAGGCCCAGCGAAGCTTCACCGTGCGACCGCACCTGCCCGAGCCCCTGCACGCGCTGGACCGACTCGCCAGCAACCTCCGCTGGTCCTGGGACCGACCCACACGGAACCTGTTCCGGTCGATCGATCAGCGCAGCTGGGAGGCGGGCGGCCACGATCCGCGCAGGGTCCTGGCGGAGGTGCCCACCGCACGCCTGGAGGAGTTGGCCACCGATGCCGCCTTCCTGGAGCGGGTGTCGGCCTCGGCAGCGGCGTTGGATGCCTACACCCGACTCCCGCGGTGGTTCCAGGGCCAGCTCGCGCAGGGCGCGATCCCGCTCGGCTTCGACGGCGAGCCCGTGCTCGACGGACACCGCATCGGCTACTTCTCCCCGGAGTTCGGGATCTCCGAGGCTGTGCCGCAGTACTCCGGGGGCCTGGGTGTGCTGGCGGGCGACCACCTCAAGGCGGCCTCGGATCTCGGGGTGCCGCTGGTGGCGGTGGGGCTGTTCTACCGCCACGGCTACTTCCGCCAGTCGCTGACGGTCGACGGCTGGCAGCAGGAGCGGTTCCCGGACCTCGACCCCTACGCCATGGCCCTGGAGCTGTGCGACGACGTCCGGGTGGAGCTGGACATGGCCGGCCGGGCGCTGCAGGTGCAGGTGTGGAGGGCCACCGTCGGGCGGGTGTCGCTCTACCTGCTCGACTCCGACCTGCCGGAGAACGACCACGACCTGCAGCTGGTGACCGACCGGCTCTACGGCGGCGACGTGGAGCACCGCCTGCGCCAGGAGATCCTGCTGGGGATCGGCGGGGTGCGTGCGCTGCGCCAGCTGGACGAACCGGTCGCCGTGTTCCACACCAACGAGGGCCATGCCGGGTTCCTGGGCCTGGAGCGGATCCGCACCATGATGCAGGAAGCCGGCCTGGCGTTCCCCGAGGCCATCGAAGCGGCCCGGTCAGGAGCGGTGTTCACCACCCACACCCCGGTGCCTGCGGGGATCGACCGGTTCCCCCGCGAGCTGATCGAGAAGTACTTCTCGGGGTGGGCCCAGGAGTGCGGCATCACCGTGGAGGAGCTGATGGCTCTGGGTCATCGCCCTTCGGACCCCCCTGACGAGCGGTTCAACATGGCGGTGATGGGCATGCGCCTCGCCGGCTTCCGCAACGGGGTGTCGAAGCTGCACGGCGAGGTGTCACGCCACATGTTCGCCGACCTGTGGCCCGGCGTGCCCGAGCCGGAGACGCCGATCGCCCACATCACCAACGGCGTGCACGGCGACACGTGGGTGGCCACCGAGCTGCGAGAGGTGTTCGAGTCGACGGTGGGCGACGACTGGCAGACCGCCGAGGAAGCGGACTGGGACCGCATCGGGGAGGTGGACGACGCGCTCCTGTGGAGCGCGCACCAGGGCCCGAAGCTCCGCCTGGTGGAGCACGTGCGACGGCGGCTGGAGCGGGCCGGGACCGCCACGGGGCGCTCCGCGTCCGAGCTCGAGTGGATCGAGGAGGCGCTCGACCCCGAGGCGCTGACCATCTGCTTCGCCCGTCGGATGGCGACCTACAAGAGGGCCGCCCTGCTGCTCAGCCAACCCGACCGCCTCCGCGCGCTCATGGGCGACCCCGAGCGACCTGTGCAGTTCGTGTTCGCCGGCAAGGCGCACCCCGCAGACGACCGGGGCAAGGAGCTCATCAGGGAGCTGGTGGCGTTCACCCACGACACCTGGATCCGTACCCGGTTCGTCTTCGTCGAGGACTACGACATGTCGCTGGCGCGCTCCCTGGTCCAGGGGGCGGACGTGTGGCTGAACACCCCGGTGCGCCCCATGGAGGCCTCTGGCACCAGCGGCATGAAGGCGGTGCTGAACGGAGCGATCCACTGCTCCGTGCTGGACGGCTGGTGGGCGGAGTGCTTCCACGCTGCCGGCGACGACCCCGGCAGCGTGGCGAACGGCTGGGCGATCTCCTCGGCGGAGTCGGTTCCGGACGAGCATCGCCGCACGGAGCTGGAGGCCAACAGCCTCTTCGAGCTCCTGGAGACCCAGATCGTTCCCGCCTACCACCAGCGCGACGACCGGGGCGTGCCGACCGCATGGGCTCGACGGATGAAGGAGTCGCTCCGCACGCTCGGACCGTTCGTCGGCGCCCACCGGATGGTGCGGGACTACACCCGCTCCCTCTACATCCCCTCTGCCTCGCGAAGCGAGGCCCTCTCCGCCGACGGCTTCGCTGCAGCTCGTGCGCTGGCCGCCTACCGCTCCCGGCTCTCCGAGCACTGGCAGGGCGTGCGCGTCGACTCCGTGGACACCGACGAGACGATCGGCGACCTCGGGGGTTCGAGGCCCGTGAAGGCGACCGTGGCGCTCGGGGCGCTCGGCCCGGCCGACGTGGAGGTCCAGATGGTGGCGGGGCGCGTCGGCCAGGCAGGAGAGCTCGACCACCCCACCGTCGTCACCCTGGACGTCGAGTCGGATCTGGGAGACGGACGGCACCGCTACGCCGGCACCGCACCGCTGGACACGGCGGGACGGATGGGTGTGACCGTGCGCGTGGTCCCCCGTCACGAGCTGGCGGGCAACCCGGTCGACCTCGGCTTCGTCGCCTGGGCCGGCGCCGAGGCACCCTGAGCCAGCTCACCCTCTCCCCCCGACGGGCGCGTTCCGAAGGAACCGGGTGCCCGCCGGGCCAGCAGCACACGGCCGGCCCGGGGCAGGGGCCCCGGGCTTCGGAGGAGGCGGGCGCGTTCCGAAGGAACCGGGTGCCCGCCGGGCCAGCGACTCAGAACGCGGCGTGGCCGGGGCCGTCGCGCAGGAAGCTCTCCACCCCGATGCGTGCGTCGTCGGTGCCGAAGCTGTCCACGAACAACCGCTGCTCCAACTCCAGGCCCTGCTCCAGGGAGCCCTCCAGGCCTCCGTCGATGGCTCGCTTGGCCAGCGCCGTCGCCGCCCGTGGACCGACAGCGAATCGTCGGGCCAGCTCGATCGCTGCGGGGATCGCATCGCCGGGTGCGTCGCCGTCGCAACCCACCACCTGGTCGACCAGCCCGATCCGCAGCGCCTCGGCGGCGTCCACCGTGCGGCCGCTGAAGACCAGGTCCTTGGCCCGGGCCGGCCCGACCAGACGGGCGAGCCGCTGGGTCCCTCCACCACCGGGGATGATCCCCAGGAGGATCTCCGGCTGGCCGAACCTGGCGCGATCGGAGGCGATGCGGAAGTCGCACGCCAACGCCAGCTCGCACCCACCTCCGAGCGCGAAGCCGTTCACGGCGGCGATCACGGGGCAGGGCAGCGCCGACACCGCACCCAGGGATCGCAGGAAGGCGGCCCCGATCCGGCGGACCTCGTCGGAGCCCTGCAGGGCGAAGGGCGCCTCGCCCTGTCGCTGTGCGAACTCCGTGATGTCGGCGCCCGCGGCGAAGACCCGGGGTCCGCCGGTGACCACCACCGCTCGGGGCTCCGCCGCCGAGATCTCCGCGCAGGCTGCGTGGAGCTGGTCGAGCAGCTCCACGCACAGCGGGTTGACCTTGCCGTTGTCGAGGGTGATCTGGTGCACCGACGGCGCCACTTCTTCGTTCTTGACGAGCACGCCCGCACCCTACCGGAGGCTTCGGTGCACCACTTCGGCGGTGGGGCGCCGTCGCGGATCCGGGTGGAGGGCGGCGCCCAGCAGTCGCCGGATGCCCCGTGGGAAGCCCGTGAGCCGTCTCCCCGGGACCACCTCGAGCGCGGTGCGTGCCAGCCCGTAGACGTCGCCGGCCGGGGACGGCGCGGCCCCGCCGCAGCGCTCCGGGGCAGCGAAGGCCGGTGTGCAGCCCACCAGGCTCCCTTCCTGGAGCCCCGCTCCCACCCCGTCGACGGTGGAGGAGCCGAAGTCCGCCAGCAGGGCGATGGAGGCGCGCTTCGGCTCCGAGGTGCCGAAGTCGTCCAGCAGCACGTTGGCCGGGGTCACGTCGCCGTGCACCACTCCTGCGCCATGAGCGTGGGCCAGCGCGTCCGCCACCTGGGCGACCCACCTCCTGACCTCGACGGGGTTCGCGGGTGCCACGTCGAGGAGGGAGCCGACGCTCGCCAGGGCCGTCACGACCCACGCGTGGGCCTCGCCGTCGACTCCGACCGCCCGGAGCGCCAGCACGTGCGGGTGGTCCCCGAGACGGGCGAGCGCCCGCGCCTCTGATTCGACCCTGGCCGCGGCGAGGGGCCCGTGCAGCACCTTGATCACCACATCCGAGCCTGCGAGGTGATCGCGCGCCCGCCAGAGCGTGGCCGTCGACGTCCTGCCCACCACGTCGCGCGGCTCGAGGTGCGCCGGCACCGACGACAACGGACGCTCGGCGCCGTCGTGGCGGCATCGAGGTGCCATCGGACGGCTGGCGCCCCGAACCTCCTCCATGGCGGGGAGGCTACCGGAAGCCGGGACGAGCCCTCTCGTGCGCTGCCCGAGCTGCACCGCTCGGCGGCCCCGCTCACCGGTGGAGCCCTCTATCGTGGGCTCGATGAGCGAGGGTGCAACGCCCTACACCCCGGAGGAGGGCGTGCTGAGGTGCCTCGACGAGGCACAGCTCCGCCTGACGGCGTCGCGTCGCCGGGTGCTCGCAGCCTTGTCCGGTGCCGGTCGACCTGTCACCCTTCCCGAGGTGCTGCACCTCGAACCGGGCCTGTCCCAGTCGAGCGCCTACCGCAACCTCGCCGAGCTGATCGAGGCCGGGATCGTGCACCGCATCGACACCGGCGACGAGCACAGCCGCTTCGAGCTGGCCGAGGAGCTCACCGCCCACCACCACCACCTGATCTGCGCGTCCTGCGCACGGGTGCTGGACATCGACCTCGGCGACGACGTGGAGCGCGCCCTGGATGCCGCCGGCGACGTGCTCCGACGCTCGGGCATCGAGGTGGACGGGCATCGCATCGACGTCACCGGGCGCTGCGCGGACTGCGCAGCCCTCGGAGGGTGACGGCGCGCCAGCGCATCTGGATGCACGTCGGTGATCGCGGCAGCTAGGAGACTGCTGAGCAAACTCTGGTTGGTGCTCGCGATTTCGGTCGGGATC
>CAYQQQ010000022.1:0-73648 GCA_964420125.1 uncultured Microthrixaceae bacterium | reverse complement strand
TCCGTGAGGGTGGTCGTACCGTGGGCGCAGGCCGCGTCACCAAGATCCTCAAGTAGGTCGGAGGCGACTGCGTCGCCATCACCGGTCGTAGCAACGGGGCGCCTATCGGGCGCCCCGTCCGCGTCCATCCCATCCCCAACTTGGACCGATGGCAACGCTGAGCGTTGCCGGACGTCCTACGACGAGGACCGCGGCCCGAAGGCGGACCGTGCGCCGCTACCGCTGTGGTGAACGGTCCAAGTTCGGGGAGGGGGAGGGGCGACCAGGGGGTCGGGTCGGTGCCGGGATGTCGCACCCGAGGAGTTGACTCCGCAGGATGGGACTGGCATCACTGGCATCACTGGCGGAGGTAGCTCGGAGCCAAGGCGGCTGCGTGTCGCTCGATCAAGCGCGAGGCCGAGGCGTGGCGCCGGGGGTGCATCAGCGTGCGGTGCGGGCCGGCCTGTTGGAGCGGCCCCACCCCCGTGTCCTCAGGTTCACGGGCACGGAGTCGGACGGGTTGTCGAGGATCTGGGCCTCGGTGCTCGAGATGGGCCGATCCGCTCGGGCCAGCCACGAAGCTTCGCTCTGGCTCCACAGGGTTCCGAGGGTGGCCCTCACGCCAGTGGTGTCCGTCCCCCCGGGGGGCTCCCACCTCCAGTCCGGCATCCGAGTGCATCGGTTCTGCGATCTGATCCCCGAGCACCTGGAGGTGGTGCAAGGGGTTCCCACCACCACGCTGGAGCGCGCCGTGGTGGACATGGCCTCGGTGTATCGCCCGGCCGGACTCGCAGACCTCGTCGATCGCCTGACCGTCTCGTCGCGGGCGACGACGTTGGGAGCGATCGCACGGGCCTATCGCCAGGTGAACCGAAGGGGACGAAGGGGCATCGCCGCTCTCGCCCGTGTGCTCGACGAGCGTTCCGAGCAGGGGCCAGCGAACCGCAGCACGCTGGAGTCCGCAGCAGACCGCCTGCTCTGGCGCGCCGGACTCCCGGATCCCGCACGGGAGCACCCGCTGCCGAACCAACGCGGCATCGTCGGTTTCGTCGACCGAGCTTGGCCCGAGGTGCGTCTCATCCTCGAGGTGGATGGCCGATCCTGGCATTCCAGGGAGCGCGACATGGCCCGTGATCGTGCTCGTGACCGTGCTGCCAGCGGCGAAGGCTGGCTGACGATACGTGTGCTCGACGAAGAGGTGCGTGATCGGCCGGAGCTGGTGGTCGCGGACCTTGAGGCCGTCTACCGGTCGCGCTGCGACCAGGCCGGGGTCGAACCGCCACCGCCTGCCGGCCGGGCTGCGTAGGTCGACCCAGCGTCGTCACCCCTGCCAGCGCGCGGCCGATCCCCGCGAACTTGGACCATCGGCGAAGTGTGCTGTCGGGAGACGTCCAAGAAGCGTGTGGTGCTCTCGAACGTGGACTGTTGGCCGCACTCCTTGTTGCGAGCGGTCCAAGAAGGGTGGGGCGGGGTTGGCTCCCGAGGCGGCCAGCCGGTAGCCTGACCCGTCGTGCCGGTCCCGCCAAGCGGGCGCCCGGCACCGCTTCTTGACAGTCGATGACCCGCCCGCTCGATCCCTTCGGCGGCGCACGCCCACCAGCAGAGGTACCCATGGCAGCAGCCCAGAAGATCCGGATCCGCCTCAAGGCGTACGACCACGAGGTCATCGACCAGTCCACCAAGAAGATCGTGGAGACCGTCACCCGCACCCAGGCCCAGGTGCGCGGCCCGGTGCCGCTTCCCACCGAGAAGCACCGCTTCACCGTCATCCGCTCGCCCCACAAGGACAAGGACTCCCGCGAGCACTTCGAGATGCGGATCCACAAGCGCCTGATCGACATCATCGAGCCCAGCCCCAAGACGGTCGACTCGCTCCAGCGCCTCGACCTGCCCGCCGGCGTGGACATCGAGATCAAGATCCAGAACGCCTGAGGTCCCCGGGCTCGGGGCTGCCGTGGCCATTTGGCCCCCGCCAGGCCCGCTGCTAGAGTCGACAAGTCGCATCCGGCGCCGTCACGGCCCGGAGATGTTCGAAGTCTCCCACCGGCAGCCCCCGCTGCCGACCGGGGCCACTGTGCAACCGACGTCCGCCGAGGCCCGCGCACGCGGGAACCGGGCGGCACAACCGAATCGTCGCTCCGCCGGGCCTGCCCGAGCGGAGCGTTCGCGTGAGCGGCCCGCACCGTCCACCGGCGGAACCGCAGGATTGTCAAAGGACAAGCCACCATGGCGAAGAAAGCAATCGTTGGAGAGAAGCTGGGCATGACCCAGGTCTGGGACGAGGAGAACAAGGTCGTCCCCGTGACGGTGCTGCGCGTCGAACCTGCCCGCATCGTGCAGATCCGCACTCCCGAGCGCGACGGCTACAGCGCCCTGCAGGTCACCTACGGCCACAAGGACCCCCGCAAGCTCGCCAAGCCCCTCGCCGGCCACTACGCCGCCCACGGGGTGCAGCCCGGGGTCCGTCTGGTGGAGCTGCGCATCGAGGACATCTCTGGCTACGAGGTCGGCCAGGAGCTCACCGCCGACGCGTTCGAGCCGGGGGAGCGCATCGACGTGACCGCCATCAGCCGGGGCAAGGGCTTCGCCGGCACGATGAAGCGCCACGGCTTCTCCGGCCAGGGCGCCTCCCACGGCGCCCACCGGGTGCACCGCAAGCCCGGAGCGGTCGGCCAGTGCGCCACGCCGTCGCGGGTCTTCAAGGGCGTGCGCATGGCGGGCCGCATGGGTGGCACGCAGGTCACGACGCTCAACCTCGAGGTGGTGCGAGCGGACGTCGACCAGCACGTCCTGCTGATCAAGGGGGCCGTGCCCGGACCCAAGGGCGGCGTGGTGCTCGTGCGCGACGCCGTCAAGGGTGGCCGGGCCGCCACCACCAAGGGAGGTGCCTGATGCCCACCGTCACCGTCCGTGACCGCACCGGCAAGGACGCCGGCTCCGTGGAGCTGGCCGAGGAGATCTTCGGCATCACACCCAACGTGGCGTTGATGCACCAGGTCGTGACCGCACAGCTCGCGGCCAAGCGCTCCGGCACCCAGTCGACCAAGACCCGCGCCGAGGTGGCCGGTGGCGGTGCCAAGCCCTATCGCCAGAAGGGCACGGGCAACGCCCGCCAGGGCTCCATCACCGCCCCCCACTACCGCGGCGGCGGTGTGGCGCTCGGGCCGAAGCCGCGCAGCTACGCCCAGCGCACCCCCAAGAAGATGAAGGCGCTCGCCCTGCGCTCCGCGCTCTCCGACCGGGCCTCCGAGGGCAAGGTCGTGGTGGTCGAGGAGTGGGGCTTCGAACTGCCCCGCACCAAGGACGCCGTCGCCCTGCTGGCGGCGCTGGGGGTCGAGGGCCGCTCGCTGGTGGTGGTGCGCGACGGCGACGAGGTCACCTGGAAGGCGTTCCGCAACCTCCCCGAGGTGCACGTCATCACCCCCGGGGAGCTCAACACCTACGACGTGCTGGTGAGCGACTACGTGCTGTTCACCCCCGACACCCTCCCCGGAGCGGAGCACGCCGACGCTCCCCGGGCCGATGACGAGGAGCCCGAGTCGTGAAGGATCCCCGTGACGTCATCCTCCGCCCGGTGGTGAGCGAGAAGTCCTACGGCCTCCTCGACGCCAACGTCTACACGTTCGTCGTGGCCAAGGACGCCACCAAGCCCGAGATCCGCGACGCCATCCAGGCGATCTTCCCGGGCGTGAGGGTGGCCAAGGTCAACACCCTCAACCGCAAGGGCAAGCGGATCCGCAACCGTCGCAGCTTCACCTACGGCAGCCGGGCCGACCAGAAGCGGGCGATCGTGACCCTGTCCGCCGGCGAGATCGACCTGTTCAAGGGGGAGTGACGATGGCTGTCCGCAAGCGCAAGCCCACCAGCCCCGGCCGCCGCTTCCAGACGGTGTCGGACTTCTCCGACATCACCCGCGCCGAGCCCGAGAAGTCGTTGCTGGCCAAGAAGTCCCGCACCGGTGGCCGCAACAACTACGGCCGCAAGACCAGCCGCCACCGTGGCGGCGGCCACAAGCAGCAGTACCGGGTGATCGACTTCAAGCGTCGCAAGGACGGCGTGCCCGCCACCGTGGCCGCCATCGAGTACGACCCCAACCGCACCTGCCGGATCGCCCTGCTGCACTACCACGACGGGGAGAAGCGCTACATCCTCGCCCCCCGTGACCTGGGTGTGGGCGACATCGTGCAGTCGGGCCACGGCGCCGAGATCCGCCCGGGCAACGCCCTGCCGCTGCGCTACATCCCGGTGGGCACCGTGGTCCACAACGTCGAGTTCAAGCCCGGTGCGGGGGGCAAGATGGCCCGCTCCGCCGGATCGAGCGTGCAGCTCGTGGCCAAGGAGGGCGACTTCGCCACCCTGCGCCTGCCCTCCACCGAGATGCGACGGGTGCCGATCGACTGCCGGGCGACCGTCGGCGAGGTGGGCAACTCCGAGCACGACCTGATCAAGGTCGGCAAGGCCGGCCGCAACCGGTGGAAGGGCGTGCGCCCGCAAACCCGCGGCGTGGCCATGAACCCCGTCGACCACCCCCACGGCGGCGGCGAGGGCAAGACCTCCGGCGGTCGCCATCCGGTGTCGCCGTGGGGCAAGCCCGAGGGTCGAACCCGCGACAAGAACAAGCCGTCCCAGAAGCTTCTCGTGCGTCGCCGCCGCACCCGCGGCTCGCGACGGTGAGAAGGGAGTGACACGATGCCCCGCAGCCTGAAGAAGGGACCCTTCGTCGACGACCACCTCCTGAAGAAGGTGGACGACCTCAACGAGAAGGGTCAGAAGACCGTGATCAAGACCTGGTCACGGCGCTCCACGATCATCCCCGACATGGTGGGGCACACGATCGCCGTGCACGACGGTCGCAAGCACATCCCCGTGTACGTGACCGAGTCGATGGTGGGCCACAAGCTCGGCGAGTTCGCGCCGTCGCGGACCTTCAAGTTCCACGCCGGCCAGGAGAAGGGCGCGAAGGGCCGCCGATGAGCGCGACGACCAAGACCAACGAGCGTCCCGGTGTGCGGGCCCGGCTCAGCGACGCCCGCTTCTCGGCCTACAAGGCCCGAGAGGTGCTCGACCTGATCCGCGGCAAGGCCGTCGGCGAGGCCCGCACCATCCTCCAGTTCTGCGAGCGCGACGCCGCCGAGCCGATCATGAAGCTGCTCGACTCCGCCGTGGCCAACGCCGGCAACAACAACGACATCCCTCCCGAGGAGCTCTACGTGGGTGCCTGCTACGCGGACGAGGGTCCGACGCTCAAGCGCTGGCGGCCCCGTGCCCGTGGACGTGCCACCCGCATCCGCAAGCGGACCTGCCACCTCACGATCATCGTGAGCCGCTACAGCGCCACCGAGATGGACGACCTCCGCTCTCGCGCCGAGCGGCGTGGCCGCGTCACCAGCGACGCCCGCACCGATCGGGCCCGCCGGGTCGCTCGCAGCCGTGCTGGCCAGACCGGTGAGGCCGAGGACAACGACGCCGAGCAGGCGGAGGCCGAGAAGATCGCTGCCGCCACCGCCGAGGCCGACACGGACGACGCCGTGGTGGCCCAGGCGGCGGCCGAGCTCGACGATGCCGCGGCTGAGGAGACATCCGCGGAGGCCGAGCTCGACGAGGCGGCGACTGACGCGGTGGTCGACGAGGCCAGCGCGGACGACGAGGGTGCCGGCGCTCCGCCCACCGACGACTCCGATGAGGCCGAGGCCGACGAGGCCGCCACCGAGGCTGTCATCGCTGGCGGCGAGGACGCTGCCGAAGGAACGGGTGCCCGCCGGGAAGAAGAAGAGGACGACTGATGGGACAGAAGGTCAACCCCTACGGGTTCCGGCTCGGGGTCACCACGGAGTGGAAGTCGCGCTGGTTCGCCGACCGCGAGGAGTACGTGGACTACCTCATCGAGGACTGGAAGATCCGCGACTACCTCATGAACAAGCTCCCCAACGCGGCGATCAGCCGCATCGAGGTGGAGCGCACCCGCGACCGTCTGCGCATCGACGTGCACACGGCCCGCCCGGGCATCGTGATCGGCCGTCGGGGAGCCCAGGCCGACGAGCTCCGCAAGGACCTCTCGGAGATGACCGGCAACCCGAAGGTGCAGCTCAACATCCAGGAGATCAAGCAGCCGGAGCTCGACGCCGCGCTGATCGCTCAAGGTGTCGCCGACCAGCTGGCCAACCGCATCGCCTTCCGTCGAGCCATGAAGCGTGCCGTCCAGAACGCCCAGAAGGCCGGCGCGCTCGGCATCCGGGTGCAGTGCTCGGGACGTCTGGGCGGCGCCGAGATGAGCCGTACCGAGTGGTACCGCGAGGGTCGGGTGCCCCTGCACACCTTGCGTGCCGACATCGACTACGGCTTCCGCGAGGCCCGCACCACCGCAGGGCGCATCGGGGTGAAGGTCTGGATCTACAAGGGCGACATCCTCCCCTACAAGGCCGCTTCTGACGAGAAGATCTCCAAGGAGGCCGCCATGGCGGTCGGCGAGTCTGCCGGCCAGGAGCGTCCCAAGGTCGTCTCCACCCGGCGCGCCCCTGAGGCTGCGCCCGCGGCCGAGGCCCCTGCCGCCGAGCCCGAGGAGGAGATCAAGCCGCTGGTGGGCGAGGCGGACCCCGAGTTCGAGCGCCTGCTGGCCGAGGAGGAGGCCATCGAAGCCTCCACCCGCGAGCACCACGAGACCCCCCACTTCCGTCCCGGGGACAGTGACTGACGTGCGCCGGGTCCAGCAGCGGAGGTTCAGATCATGTTGATGCCGAAGAAGGTCAAGCACCGCAAGCAGCAGCGCGGCCGCCTCAGGGGCAACGCCAAAGGCGGCACCGAGGTGACCCAGGGTCAGTACGGGATCCAGGCCCTCGAACCCGGGTGGATCACCGCCCGCCAGATCGAGGCGGCTCGTATCGCCATGACCCGCCACATCAAGCGTGGCGGCAAGGTGTGGATCAACGTGTTCCCCGACAAGCCCGTCACCCAGAAGCCTGCCGAGACGCGGATGGGTTCCGGCAAGGGCAACCCCGAGCGCTGGGTGGCCGTCGTGAAGCCGGGCCGGGTGCTCTTCGAGCTCTCGTACCCCAACGACGAGGTGGCCCGCGGCGCGTTGAACCGTGCGATCCAGAAGCTGCCGGTGAAGGCCAAGATCGTCGAACGTGAGGAGGGCATCTGATGGCCCGCCAGAGCATGCACGACCTCGGGGTCGACGAGCTGATCACCCGCCTGGCCGAGGAGAAGGACCGCCTCTTCAAGCTGCGGTTCCAGATCGCCACGGGCCAGCTCGACAACTCGGCCCGCATCAAGCAGACCAAGCAGGACATCGCCCGGATCCTCACCGAGCTCCGGGCGCGCGAGATCGCGGCCGCCGAGGCGCTGGCCGGAGGTGAGGCGTGATGAACGACGTGGACGACGACATCACCGGGACCGCTGCGGAGGCTCCCCCCGAACCGACGGCAGGCAGCCAGGAGGAGGTGAGCGAGTCCGGCGCGGCGCGCAAGGCGCGCAAGGTGCGCGAGGGCATCGTCACCTCCAACAAGATGGACCGCACCGCAGTGGTCACGGTGACCGAGCGGGTTCGACACCCCCGCTACAACAAGACGCTGCGCCAGGACAAGAAGCTCTACGTGCACGACGAGGCCAACGACCTCAACGTGGGCGACCGGGTGCGCATCATGGAGACCCGACCGCTGTCGAAGACCAAGCGCTGGCGGGTGGTGGAAGTGCTGGAGCGTGCCCGATGATCCAGCAGGAGACCCGACTCCGCGTCGCCGACAACTCCGGCGCGCGTGAGGTGCTCGTGATCAAGGTGCTCGGCGGCTCCCGCCGCCGCTACGCCTCGATCGGCGACGTGTTCATCGCCACCGTCAAGGACGCCCTGCCGGGTGCGGCGGTGAAGAAGGGCGACGTGGTGCGCTGCGTGGTGGTGCGCACCAAGAAGGAGAAGCGGCGCCCGGACGGCAGCTACATCCGCTTCGACGAGAACGCGGCGGTGCTCATCAACGAGCAGCAGCAGCCCCGCGGCACCCGCATCTTCGGCCCCGTGGGCCGGGAGCTGCGCGACAAGAAGTTCATGCGCATCGTCTCGCTCGCTCCGGAGGTGATCTGACGTGGGGACCATGAGGATCCGAAAAGGCGACAAGGTGCGGGTGCTGACCGGCAAGGACCGCGGCAAGGAGGGCGAGGTCATCACCGCCTTCCCGAAGACCGGCAAGGTGATCGTGGAAGGCGTGAACGTCGCCAAGCGGCACCAGAAGCCGACTCGGTCGATGCAGCAGGGCGGCATCATCGACAAGCCCCTGCCCATCGACGTGTCCAACGTGGCGCTGCTCGACGGCGGCAAGCCCACGCGCATCGGTACCCGGGTGGGCTCCGACGGCACTCGCACGCGGGTGTCGAAGCGCAGCGGAGGTGAGCTGTGAGCACGCAGACTCCGACGGCGGTCCCCCGCCTCAAGGCCAAGTACCTCGACGAGGTGAAGCCAGCGTTGAGCGAGGAGCTCGGGGGCAACGTGATGGAGGTGCCCCGGCTCGACAAGATCGTGGTCAACGTGGGCGCCGGCAAGGCGGTCGAGAACCGTGGCCTGATCGAGAAGATCGTCGAGGACATGACTGCCATCACCGGACAGAAGCCGGTGGTCACCAGGGCCAAGAAGTCCATCGCAGGGTTCAAGCTGAGGGAAGGCAACGCGATCGGGGTGAAGGTGACCCTCCGCGGCGACCGGATGTGGGAGTTCTTCGACCGGCTCGTGACCCTCGCCATCCCCCGTATCCGGGACTTCCGCGGCCTCAACCCCCGGTCCTTCGACGGTCACGGCAACTACACCTTCGGCGTGACCGAGCAGCTGATCTTCCCGGAGATCGACTACGACAAGATCGACGCCACCCGAGGGATGGACATCACGATCGTGACCACTGCCCGCACAGATGCCGAAGGAAAGGCGCTCCTCGACGCCTTCGGCTTCCCGTTCAAGCGCGAGGGGATCTGACATGGCGAAGCAAGCCCTGAAGAACAAGCAGCAGCGCACCCCGAAGTTCAAGGTCCGCGGCTACACGAGGTGTCGCCGGTGCGGTCGGCCGCGTTCGGTCTACCGCAAGTTCGGCCTGTGTCGGGTGTGCCTGCGCGAGCTGGCTCACGCCGGCGAGATCCCGGGCGTGACCAAGGCCAGCTGGTGAGAGGAGGCGCACGATGACAATGACCGATCCCATCGCCGACATGCTCACCCGCATCCGCAACGCCAACATCGCGATGCACGACGAGGTGCGCATGCCTTCCAGCAAGCAGAAGGAGGCGCTCGCCAAGGTGCTCAAGCGCGAGGGCTACATCGTCGACTTCCACGTCGCCGACGACCCCCGTACGCCGGGCCGGCTGCTGAGCATCGACATGAAGTACTCGCCCGAGCGGCGCCGGGTCATCTCCGGGCTCCGCCGGGTCTCCAAGCCGGGACTGCGGGTGTACCGCAAGCACGACGAGCTCGAACGCGTGCTCGGCGGTCTCGGCGTCGCCGTCCTGTCCACCTCCAAGGGGCTCATGACCGATCGCGAGGCTCGTCGCCAGCGCATCGGTGGTGAGGTCCTGTGTCACGTGTGGTGAGGAGGTAGCGATGTCCAGGATCGGAAAGGCACCGGTGGTGGTGCCCAGCGGCGTGGAGGTGACCCTCTCGCCGGAGCGGATCACGGTGAAGGGACCGAAGGGCGAGCTCCGCCAGGACCTGCCCGAGCGCGTCACCGTTCGCCAGGCCGACGGAGAGCTGCTCGTGGAGCGCGTCGACGACGAGCGCCAGAGCCGCGCCCAGCACGGCCTCGTGCGGTCCCTCGTGCAGAACATGGTCACGGGGGTCACCGAGGGGTTCCGCAAGGACCTCGAGATCGTCGGCGTCGGCTATCGAGCCACCGCCAAGGGCGATCGGGCTCTGGAGCTGGCGCTCGGGTTCTCCCACCCGGTGAACATCGAGGCGCCCGACGGCATCACCTTCAAGGTGCCCCAGCCCACCCAGATCGAGGTGCACGGCATCGACAAGCAGCTCGTCGGCCAGGTGGCCGCCAACATCCGCCGGTGGCGCAAGCCGGAGCCCTACAAGGGCAAGGGCGTGCGCTACGCCGGCGAGCACGTACGCCGCAAGGCCGGCAAGGCCGGCAAGTGATGATGCGGGAAGGAAGCACGGCCACGCCGGGGCAGGGGCCCCGGCTCGTGGAGGAGGTGGGCACCACCCGCGGCGAAGATGCTGTCGGAGGACCGGGTGCCCGCCGGGAAGGAGGCACGCGATGAGCGACAAGTCCCGGCAGAAGCGGAAGCTGCGCAACAGGCGCCACTTCCGCGTGCGCACCAAGGTGAGCGGCTCCCCCCAGCGTCCGCGCCTGGCGGTGTTCCGCTCGAACCGCCACATCGTCGCCCAGGTGATCGACGATCGCGCCGGCGCGACCCTGGCCGCCGCCAGCTCTCTCGAGGCCGACGTGAGGGCGTCGGGCAACGGTGCGGGTTGCGAGGCCGCGGCTCGGGTGGGGACGCTCGTGGCGGAGCGGGCCCGTTCCGCCGGCGTGGAATCGGTGGTCTTCGACCGTGGCGGCTACCGCTACCACGGGCGCGTGGCCGCTCTGGCCGACGCGGCGCGAGAAGCAGGACTGGAGTTCTGATGGCAGCCAACCTCAACGACGACCTGCAGCTGCGAGAGTCGCGGGTCATCAACATCAACCGTGTCGCCAAGGTGGTCAAGGGCGGACGCCGGTTCTCCTTCACCGCGCTGGTGGTGATCGGCGACGGCGCCGGGCGCGTCGGTCTGGGCTACGGCAAGGCCAAGGAGGTCCCCCTCGCCATCCAGAAGGGCACCGAAGAGGCCAAGAAGAACATGGTCACCGTCCCCCTTGCCGGCGGCACCATCGTGCACCCGATCATCGGTGAGTGCGGAGCGGGCCGGGTGATGCTCAAGCCGGCCGCACCCGGTACCGGGGTGATCGCCGGTGGAGCTGCACGCGCGATCCTCGAGGAGGCGGGCGTCACCGACGTGCTGTGCAAGTCGCTCGGTTCGTCGAACTACATCAACGTCGCCAAGGCGACCCTCGACGGCCTGGCCTCGCTGCGCAGGCCCGACGAGATCGCTGCGCTGCGCGGCCTCCCCGTGGACGAGATCATCCCTGCGGGGCTCCTGAAGGCCTACCGCGAGTCCGAGCGCGGCCCCGAACCCGAGCCCACCGAGGTGCCGTGATGGGACAGCTCAAGGTGACCCAGGTCCGTTCCTCGATCGGCACGAAGCCCAAGCAGCGCGGCACCCTGCGCGCCCTGGGCCTCGGTCGCATCGGCAAGGTCCGCCGGTTTGACGACACCCCCGAGGTGCGTGGCCAGATCGCCAAGGTCCCCCACCTCGTCGACGTGGAAGAGGTCGACTGATGAAGATCCATGATCTGAAGCCCGCCGAGGGGTCGCGCCGTCGCGCCAAGCGGGTCGGCCGCGGCATCGGCGGCAAGGGCGGCAAGACCGCCGGTCGCGGCACGAAGGGCCAGCGTGCCCGGGGCAGCGTGCCGGTCGGCTTCGAGGGCGGCCAGCTCCCGTTGCACATGAGGGTGCCGAAGCTCCGCGGCTTCAACAACCCGTTCCGGGTGGAGTACCAGGCCATCAACCTCGACACCATCGAGGCGTCGGGTCTGGACGAGATCACCCCCGAGACCCTCCTGGCGAAGGGCCTGGTGGGCAAGGGCGCGCTGGTGAAGGTGCTCGGCCGGGGAGAGCTGACGCGCAAGGTGGTCGTGCGCGCGCACGCCTGCTCGCGCACCGCCGAGGCGGCGATCGGCGCTGCCGGCGGCACCTACGAGCAGCTTCCCCTGCCCTTCGCCGTGCGACCTGCGTTCCACGGCAGCGCCCACACCAACCGCTGACCCCGTGCCCGGCGGGTGATTCCGCGACCCCCGGGCGCATCGGCTACCGTCGGCGGTCGCGGGCGGACCCACTCCCTCGCCGGAGCGTGGTTCGACCGGACAGCATCCCACCAGCCTCTGAGGAGCCTCGGTGTCCCGAATCGGCAACATCATCAAAGTGCCGGACCTTCGCAACAAGGTGCTGTTCACCCTTGCGATGCTGCTGATCTACCGGTTCGGGTCCTACCTGCCGGTCCCTGGCGTCGACCAGAACGCGGTGCGGGCCATCGAGGACCAGGCGAAGGAGGGAGGCGTGCTGGCCTACCTCCAGCTGTTCGCCGGGAGCGCGTTGACCCAGTTCAGCCTCTTCGCGCTGGGCATCATGCCGTACATCACCAGCTCGATCATCATGCAGATCCTCACGGTGGTGATCCCCAAGCTGCAGGAGTGGCAGCAGCAGGGCGCGGTCGGCCAGCGCAAGATCACCCAGTGGACCCGCTACGTCACCATCGGCATCGCCATCCTCCAGGCCACCGGGTTCACCTTCCTGTTCAACAGCGGCGGTGGCGGCCTCACCGGCGACTCGACCATCAAGCTGGTGTCGGTGTGGAGCCCCCTCAGGGTGATGCTCATCGTGACGACCCTCACCGCCGGCACGGCGCTGCTGATGTGGATGGGCGAGCTCATCACCAACCGGGGCATCGGCAACGGCATGTCCCTCATCATCTTCTGCTCGGTCGTCTCGGGCATGCCGGCCGCGTTCTCGTCGGTCTACGCCGCGGAGAACGGCACGATGAAGCTGGCCATCTTCATCGCCTTCTTCGTGGTCCTGCTGGTGTTCATCGTGTTCATCGAGCAGGGCCAGCGGCGCATCCCCGTGCAGTTCGCCAAGCGGGTGGTCGGCCGCAAGCAGTACGCCGGCCAGAGCACCTACATCCCGCTCAAGGTGAACCAGGCCGGCGTGATCCCCATCATCTTCGCCAGCGCCGTGCTGAACCTGCCGGTGCTGATCTCCCAGGTCCTGCCCTCGGAGGGGTGGGGGGCCTCGGTGTCGCAGTGGATCAACGACAACCTGGTCAACTCCACCAACCCGCTGTACCTGACGTTCCTGGGGTTGTTCATCGTGGGCTTCGCCTACTTCTACACCGCCATCGCCTTCGACCCCGTCCAGCAGGCCGACAACCTCCGCAAGCAGGGCGGCTTCATCCCCGGCATCCGCCCGGGCCCCCAGACCGAGGCCTACCTCACCCGTGTGCTCAACCGGATCACCCTGCCCGGTGCCCTGTTCATCGCCGTGCTGGCGATCCTGCCGACGGTGCTGGTGTCGGTGCTGGTGGGGGGAGGCAACAACGCGGCGTACAGCATCGGCGGCACGTCGCTGCTCATCGCCGTGGGCGTCGCCCTGGAGACGATGAAGCAGGTCGACAGCCAGCTGATGATGCGCAACTACGAGGGCTTCCTGTCGACCAAGTGATGGGCCGTCGCGGCGCTGCGCGTCGCGGGTGCGAGGAGTGGCTGCGATGAGCGATCGCCCGGCAAACGCCGAAGGAAACGACGGCCGGGGCGTCCGGCTCCTCGTGTTCGGCCGCCAGGGTGCGGGCAAGGGCACCCAGGCGGAGCGGTTGGCCGCCCACTACCAGATCCCCCACATCTCCACCGGCGACATGCTGCGCGCCGCGGTGCGGGAGGGCACCGAGCTCGGCCGGCGGGCCAAGGAGTACATGGATGCCGGCCAGCTGCTGCCCGACGAGATCATGCTGGGGCTGGTCCAGGAGCGGCTCTCGCAGCCGGATGCCGCCGTCGGCTGGCTGTTGGACGGGTTCCCGCGCACGCCGGGCCAGGCCGAGGCGCTGCAGTCGATGGTGGCCGACTCCGGGATCGACGGGGCCATCGACCTCGACGTCCCCGAGGACGTGGTGGTGAACCGGATCTCGTCGCGCCGGGTGTGCGAGGACTGCGGTGCCACCTACACCGCCACCGATCCCTCGGCGGTGAGCGGTGTGTGCGAGCGCTGCGGTGGCAGGGTCGTCCAGCGCGACGACGACACCGAGGCCGCGGTGCGCGAGCGGCTGGCGCTCTACAACTCCCAGACCGCCCCGCTGCTGGCGTGGTTCGCGGACCAGGGGCTCCTCGTGACGGTGGACGGGGTGGGTGATCCCGTCGAGGTGGCTGCCCGGGTGCTCGCGGCGGTCGAGTCGAGGCTCGCCGAGCGTTGACCGGTCGCGACCGGCGCACAGCGCCTGGCGACGATGCGATCGGAGCCCGCCCCGGGCCTTCCTTTGCCCTCCGGCGCTCCTGCCTCTAAGATGGCTCGTCGGCCGTGCTGCCCCTGCGGGTTTCACGCGCGTGCCGGCAAGGTTCGTCGTGGTCCCCACCCCCCGTCGGCGGGGCCCGAACAGGAGGAAACGCTCTGCCCAAGCACAAGGAAGATGCCATCGTCCTGGAGGGCACCGTGACGGAGTCGCTGCCGAACGCCATGTTCCGCGTCGAGCTCGAGAACGGCCACCAGGTGCTGGCGCACATCTCCGGCAAGATGCGGATGCACTACATCCGCATCCTCCCCGGGGACAAGGTGCAGGTGGAGCTCACCCCATACGACCTCTCCCGAGGTCGGATCACCTACCGCTACAAGTGACGGGCCCGAACCGGCCCGGGAGCAGACGATGAAGGTTCGACCGAGCGTCAAGAAGATGTGCGAGAAGTGCAGGGTCATCCGCCGCCACGGGCGCGTGATGGTGATCTGCGACAACCCCCGCCACAAGCAGCGGCAGGGCTGAGCGAAGAACGACAGGGAAGAAGGCGACAGGACAGCCCATGGCACGCATTGCCGGCATCGACATCCCCCGCGAGAAGCGCCTCGTCATCTCGCTCACCTACATCTACGGCCTCGGCCCCACCTCGGCCAAGAGGGTGTGCGAGGCCGCCGGCGTCGATCCCTCCACCAGGGTGAAGGACCTCACCGACGCGGAGGTCACCGCGCTGCGGGCCTACGTGGAGGAGAACTTCAAGGTCGAAGGCGACCTCCGCCGTGAGGTCAACCAGAACATCAAGCGCAAGATGGAGATCGGGTGCTACCAGGGCCTCCGCCACCGCCGGGGTCTCCCGGTGCGGGGACAGCGCACCCACACCAACGCCCGCACCCGCAAGGGTCCCAAGAAGACCGTCGCCGGCAAGAAGAAGGTCCGCAAGTAATGGCCAAACCACCCGCAGGCGGGCGTCGTCCCCGCCGCAAAGAACGCAAGAACGTCACCCACGGGGTGGCCCACATCAAGAGCTCGTTCAACAACACGATCGTCTCCATCACCGACCTCGACGGCAACGTGCTGTCGTGGGCCTCGGCCGGCAACGCCGGGTTCAAGGGGTCGCGCAAGTCGACTCCGTTCGCCGCTCAGCTCGCTGCGGAGCAGGCGGCCCGCAAGGCGATGGAGCACGGAGTTCGCAAGGTCGACGTGGTGGTGAAGGGTCCGGGATCGGGTCGCGAGACCGCCATCCGCTCGATCCAGAACGTCGGGATCGAGGTCACCGGCATCAAGGACGTCACGCCGGTCCCTCACAACGGCTGCCGGCCCCCCAAGCGGCGGAGGATGTAGTTCGATGGCTCGATACACCGGACCGAAGGCCCGCGTCTCCCGCCGGCTCGGCACCAACATCTGGGGGACCAAGGGCGAGAACGTCGCCATGGAGAAGCGCCCCTACCCGCCGGGTGACCACGGTCGCACACGCCGGCGGGGCAACGTGAGCGAGTACCTGCTGCAGCTCCAGGAGAAGCAGAAGGCCCGCTTCACCTACGGGATCTCCGAGAAGCAGTTCCGCAACCTCTACGCCGAGGCCAACCGTCGCCAGGGTGTCACCGGTGAGAACCTGCTGCGCTACTGCGAGCTGCGCCTCGACAACGTCGTGTACCGGGCGGGCTGGGCGGCGACCCGCCCCCAGGCGCGCCAGTTCGTCAGCCACGGCCACGTGGAGGTCAACGGCCGCCGGGTGAACGTGCCGAGCTTCAGGGTCCGCAAGGGCGACGTGGTCCGTCTGCGTGACAAGTCGCGTCAGATGGTCGTCGTGCAGTGGAACCTGGAGCACTACGGTCGCACGCCCCCACCCTGGCTCGACTCCGCCGACGGCGGTCAGGAGATGACCGTCCGCGAGCTTCCCGTGCGCGAGCACATCGACGTGCCCGTCAAGGAGCACCTCATCGTCGAGCTCTACTCGAAGTAACCCTCGCCCCATCCGCCACCCGAGGTAGCCACCCATGCTCGTCATCCAGCGTCCCACCGTCGAAGCCATCGACGAGGAGGTCGACAACCAGCAGCGCTTCGCCATCTCCCCGCTCGAGCCCGGCTTCGGCTACACGCTCGGCAACTCGCTGCGCCGCACCCTGCTGTCGTCGATCCCCGGCACCGCCATCACCGAGGTTCGCTTCGATGAGGCCCTCCACGAGTTCGACACCATCGAGGGCGTCGTCGAGGACGTGACCGACATCATCTTGAACCTCAAGGACGTCGTGCTCACCTCCGAGCTCGACGCGCCGGTCACCCTCCGCCTGGACGTGAGCGGTCCGGCCGACATCACCGCAGCGGACATCCAGCTCACCTCCGACGTGGAGGTCCTGAACCCCGAGCTGCACGTGGCCACGGTCAACGCCAAGGGACGGCTCGCCGTCGACCTCACCGTCGACCGCGGCAAGGGGTACCTGGGCTCGGGCGGGCGCAGCACCTCCACCATCGGCGTGATCCCGATCGACGCCATCTTCGCTCCGGTGCGCCGAGTGTCGTTCAACGTGGAACCGACCCGTGTGGAGCAGTCCACCAACTTCGACCGGCTGGTGCTCGAGGTCGAGACCGACGGCTCCATCACCCCGCGCGACGCCCTCGGCTCTGCCGGCGCCACCCTGCGCGCCCTGGTGGAGCTGGTGGAGAACATGAGCGAGGAGCCCGAGGGGCTGCAGCTCAGCGAGGCGGCCAGCGCGGTGGCGAGCTCGCCTGACCTCGAGCTCTCCATCGAGGACCTCGACCTCTCCGAGCGGCCGCGGAACTGCCTCAAGCGGGCACAGGTGAACACGGTCGGGGAGCTGCTCACCAAGAGCGAGGACGACCTCCTCGCCATCACCAACTTCGGCCAGAAGTCCCTCGACGAGGTCATCGAGAAGCTCGACGCCCGCGGCCTGTCGCTGAGTGGGCGCGACTGAGCGCGACCAGAGAAGACCAGCAGAGGATAGAGACGACCCATGCCTGCCACCCCCAAGAAGGGCCGCCGCTTCGGCGGCAACAGCAAGCACCAGCGCCTGTTGATGGCGAACCTGGTCAGCTCGCTGATCGCCTCGCCCACCGGCATCGTCACCACCGAGGCCAAGGCGAAGGCGGTCCGGCCGATCGCCGAGAAGATGATCACCAAGGCGCGCAAGGGCGGCCTCCACAACCACCGCCAGATCCTGGCGTACCTGGGGGATCAGGAGATCGCCGCCAAGCTGATGGACGAGGTCGGTCCCCGCTACGCAGATCGACCCGGCGGCTACACCCGCATCCTCAAGCTCGGCACCCGTGACGGCGACAACGCCCCCATGGCCAAGCTGGAGCTGGTCTGACCGACCAGGCGGCTCCGTCGGGCTCCCGGCGGTGGCGGATGCTGCTCGCCTACGACGGCACCGCCTTCCGGGGGTTCGCCCCCAACGTCGGGGTCCGCACCGTGGGCGAGGAGCTGCGACGTGCGCTGGAGCAGGTGCTCGGCACGCGTCCGGAGCTGGCGGTCGCCGGACGCACCGACGCCGGCGTGCACGCGCAGGGCCAGGTGGTGTCCTTCGACCTCCCCGAGGCGCTCGATCCGGATCCGCAGCGGCTGCGTCGGTCGCTGCTGTCGCTGCTGGCGCCGGAGATCGTGGTGCGGTCGGTGGAGCCGGCGCCCCCTGGGTTCCACGCTCGCTTCTCGGCGCGCTGGCGCAGCTACCGCTACCAGGTGCACCTCGGCGCCTCGCCCGATCCGGCCCGGGCCCGAAGGTCGTGGTGGTTGCCGGTGGATCTGGAGCTCACGGCGATGCGCGAGGCCACGGGGCTGTTCGTGGGAGAGCACGACTTCTCCGCGTTCTGCCGCCGGCCCAAGGGGTCCGACGGTGCCCCCGTGTCGTTGGTGCGGGAGGTGCTCGACGCGGGCTGGGTCGAACGCGATGACGAGTGGGGCGGATGGCTGGCCCTGGAGATCCGAGCACGCGCCTTCTGCCATCAGATGGTCCGCAGCATCGTCGGCACGCTGGTGGACGTCGGCCGGGGACGGCGGGACGTGGCGACGGTCGCCCGGGCGCTGAGCGGGGGAGATCGCTCCGTGGCCGGTCAGCTGGCGCCGCCAGAGGGACTGACGCTGTGGGCGGTGGGCTACGAGGGGGGTGAGCTTGCCGCAGCGCCGAGGTGACCGGTACGCTGACTCGTCGGCCTGCCGGCCCCCGCGCCACCGTGCGGCGGGAGCGGTGCGGCCCATCATGCCGGTCGTCGAGCGCTGCGGCACCGGGCCCGGCAGCGAGCGGACACAGGAAGAGTGAGCAGAGTGAGCGCAGTGCGCACCTACACCCCGAGAGCTGCAGAGATCGAGCGCGCGTGGTACGTCGTGGACGCCGAGGGCCTCACCCTCGGCCGCATGGCCACCGAGGTGGCCCGCGTGCTGCGGGGCAAGCACAAGCCGATCTTCACCCCTCACATGGACACCGGCGACCACGTGATCATCGTCAACGCCGACAAGGTCGTGCTGACCAGCAACAAGGCCGAGTCCAAGCTGATCCACCGGCACTCCGGGTACCCCGGCGGCCTGTCCACCGAGACCTACGCCCACTTCCTCGACCGTGCCCCTGCCGACGCGGTGCGTCGCACCGTGCGGGGCATGTTGCCCAAGAACCGCCTGGGTCGCCAGATGCTGCGCAAGCTGAAGGTCTACGCCGGCCCCGACCATCCCCATGCCGCCCAGAAGCCCGAGGTCCTCGACCTTTCGGCTGCCCGGGCACGCACCTGAGTCCGCCCTGCGCCGTCACGGAGATCCCACACCCATGCCGCATCCGCTCACCCAGACCACCGGCCGTCGAAAGCGGGCCGTCGCCCGCGTCCGGCTCCGTCCCGGTGCCGGCAAGATCACCATCAACGGCCGTGACGTGGAGGACTTCTTCCCCAACGCGACGCACCGGATGATCCTCTCCGAGCCGCTCCGCCTCACCGAGACCGCCGAGACCTACGACGTCGACGCGACGTTGCGGGGCGGCGGCACCAGCGGGCAGGCCGGAGCGGTTCGCCTCGGCATCGCCAGGAGCCTCATCGAGGTGGATCCCGAGCTGCGCGCCACGCTCAAGAAGGCCGGGTTCCTCACGCGTGACGCTCGCGAGAAGGAGTCCAAGAAGTACGGGCTCAAGAAGGCCCGCAAGGCTCCGCAGTACTCGAAGCGCTGAACCCTCCGCCGGCCATGCACGTCAGCTTCGGCACCGACGGGGTGCGTGGGGTGGCGAACCAGCAGATCACCGCGGAGCTGGCGCTCGCGCTGGGCCGGGCCTCCGTCCGGGTGTTCGGCGCGCCCCGGGTGTACGTCGGGCGCGACACGCGCCGATCAGGGGAGCTGCTGGCAGCCGCAGTGGTCGCCGGCATCTGCGCGGAGGGTGCGGATGCGCTCTCCATGGAGGTCGTTCCGACTCCTGCGGTGGCCCATGCCGTCGTCTCCGACGCGTCGAGCGCCGGGGTGATGATCTCGGCCTCCCACAACCCCTTCGCCGACAACGGCGTGAAGCTGTTCGCGCCCGGGGGGCGCAAGCTCGACGACGACGCGCAGCGGCGCGTCGAAGCGGAGCTCGACGTCCTGCTCGACGGCACCGCCCACCCGGGACCGACCGGCGTCGCCGTGGGGGCCGTCAGGTCCTGTCCCGAGGCGGTCGAGGCCTACGCGACGTCGGTGTGCGACGCGATCGAGGGTCGCCTACTCGACGGCCTCCACGTCGTGGTCGACGCGGCCAACGGCTCCAACTCCGAGATCGGCCCCATGGTGCTGCGCCGGCTCGGAGCGCAGGTGAGCGTGATCGCTGCCGAGCCGGACGGCATCAACATCAACCTGGACTGCGGCTCCACCCACCCCGAGCACCTGAGTGCCGCCGTGGTGGCGCTGGGGGCCGACCTCGGCGTGGCCTTCGACGGCGACGCCGACCGCCTGCAGGCGGTCGACCGCCTCGGGAGCGTGGTGGACGGCGATCAGCTGCTGGCCATGTGCGCGCTCGACCTGCAGCGCCGCGGTGCGCTGCGCCACGACGCCGTGGCGGTCACCGTCATGTCGAACCTCGGCTTCCTCCGAGCCATGGAGGCTGCGGGCATCGAGGTCGTGGTCACCAAGGTCGGTGACCGCTACGTGCTGGAGG
Organism: uncultured Microthrixaceae bacterium; assembly: GCA_964420125.1. Lineage (GTDB taxonomy): Bacteria > Actinomycetota > Acidimicrobiia > Acidimicrobiales > Microtrichaceae > CAYQQQ01. The sequence goes on along the minus strand of CAYQQQ010000022.1, from coordinate 53,491 downwards.
CGCTCGAGGATCGGGGGCTGTGCCTCGGCGGCGAGCAGTCGGGCCACCTGATCTTCCGCGACCTCAGCACCACCGGTGACGGCCTGCTCAGCGCCGTGGTCGTGCTCGACCTCCTCGCTCGCTCCGGGCGCCCGCTGGAGGAGCTGGCTTCCGCCATGGTGCGGCTTCCCCAGGTGCTGGTGAACGTCCGTGTCGGCTCCCCCCGACCGACCGTCGCCGAGCGGTTGGCAGCGGAGGTCGCCGCTGCGGAGCAGGCGCTCGCGGGAGAGGGCAGGGTGCTCCTGCGCCCCTCCGGCACCGAACCGCTGGTGCGGGTGATGGTGGAGGCCGCGTCGGAGGACCTGGCCCGGAAGGTGGCGACGGAGCTGGCCGACGCCGTGCGCCGCCTCGACGGGGACTGACGCCGCCGCCGGCCCCGGCAGATGACGTGGGGCATGCCTGGAGGTGCCCGCTAGCATTGACGGACCCACCCTGCGAGCTACGCAGGTGGGTGGATCGGTGTCGGGTCCCGGACACGATGGCCCCGCATCGGGCCCTGGTCCCGTCGAGGTGGTCCGAGGGCGAACCGTCGACGCACGACGGCAGAAGGGAAGGTCGAGACAGGGATGTGCGGCATCATCGCAGTGCTACGACCCCGGGCCGACGACGACGCCGCCTCTGTGGCGGGACTGGCCCAGCGGATCTCGTCGCTGCCCGCGGAGCTCGTCGTCGAGCACCCGAGCCCCGACGGGCTCGACGGCGTCGCCGACGAGCTCGAGCGGATCGATGCCGAGCTTCGGGGTGTGCCCGGGGTTCGCGGGATGCTCGCCGAGCCGGAGGCGACGGCGCGGCTGGCCGCCGCAGCCGACGAGATCGCGACCCTGCTGGATGCGACGGAGCGGCACCTCGACGATTCCGCGCACGGCCTCGAACCGGCTGTGCTCGAGGCCGTCAACGCCGCGCTGGTTCGCTGCCGTGACGCCGTCTGGGCCGTGCGCCGGGACCGCATCCGTGCCGTCGACGGCGTCGCTGCGCTGAGCCCGGTGCCGCCGACCGGGGCGGGGTTGTCGGTGCTGCTCAGCCTGCACCAGGCCCTGTCCGCGCTCGATCGCCTGGAGGTGAGGGGTCGCGACAGCGCCGGTGTGGAGCTGCAGTTGACCGGCCACGGACTGGATCCCGGCGATCCCGAGGTCGCCGAGGCGCTCGTCGAGCGTGGGAGCGTGGCCTTTGCCGGCGGATCGATCCGTCTCGTCGACGGGGTGCTGGTGATCGTGTACAAGGTCGCCGCCGAGATCGGTGAGCTCGGCGACAACACCAGGGCGCTGAGGGCCGCGGTCCGGGCGGACCCGCTGCTGGCGCGGGCGCTGCGCTCGAGCGAGGTCCGGGGCGCCGTGCTGGGCCACACGCGCTGGGCCTCGATCGGGATCGTGAGCGAGCCCAACGCCCACCCGCAGTGCTCGGACGGCACGAAGCTGCTGGAGGGCCCGTTCGCCACGGCCGTGCTCAACGGCGACGTGGACAACTACGCGGACCTGATCGCTGCGGAGCACCTGGAGGTTCCCGCGGAGATCACCACCGACGCAAAGGTGATCCCTGTGCTGCATCGGCGGACGGCGGTGGCCGGAGTCCCGGCCACCGCCGCCTTCCTGGACACGGTCGCCCGGTTGGAGGGCTCGGTGGCCATCGGCGCCGCGACCACCGCCGAACCGGACCGCCTCCTGTTCGCCCTGAGGGGTAGCGGCCAGGCGCTGTACGTGGGCATGATGCACGACGGCTACATCGTGGCGTCCGAGCCCTACGGGGTCGTCGAGGAGACGAGTCGGTACCTGCGCATGGACGGCGAGACGCCGGCGGATCCCGCCAACCCGACCGGGAGCCGGGGGCAGGTGGTCGAGCTGAGCGCGGCCGGTCGAGGCGGACTCGACGGGGTGCGGCGCTTCTCCTATGACGGCAGCGAGCTCCCGGTGCGCGACAGCGACCTGACCACGGCGCAGATCACCACTCGCGACATCGACCGCGGGTCGTTCCCCCACTACCTGCTCAAGGAGATCACCCACTCACCCCACAGCTTCCGCACCACCCTCCGAGGCCGGCTCGTGGAGCAGGAGGGACAGCTCGCCGTGAACCTCGGCGAGGACTCCCTCCCCGGACCGGTGCGCGACGGCCTGCGCGCCGGGCGGCTCCGGCGGGTGATGGTGATCGGCCAGGGGACCGCGGCCATCGCCGGTCAGAGCCTCGCCGAGCACCTCGGCCACCTGGTGGCCGAGACGGGGGTGCAGGTGGAGGCGCTGCCCGCCACCGAGCTGTCGGGGTTCGGGATGCGCGCCGACATGTCCGACACACTCGTGGTGGCCATCAGCCAGTCGGGCACCACCACCGACACGAACCGCACGGTCGACCTGGTCCGCTCGCGGGGCGCGGCGGTGGTCTCGATCGTCAATCGCCGGGGCAGCGATCTGACGGACAAGTCCGATGGCGTGCTCTACACCTCCGACGGCCGCGACGTGGAGATGAGCGTGGCCTCCACGAAGGCCTTCTACTCGCAGGTCGCCGCGGGGTTCCTCCTCGCCTACGCCGTGGCCCAGCACGTGCCCGGGGCTCTCGGCCCGCAGGAGCCGGCGGAGCAGGAGCTGCTGCGCGGGCTGCGTGAGCTGCCCGGCTTGATGGAGCGCACGTTGGCGAGCCGACCAGCGGTCGCGCTGGCGGCGGAGGCGTTCGCCCCGCCCCGTCGCTACTGGGCGACCGTGGGAAACGGCGTGAACTCGATCACGGCGCGCGAGCTGCGGGTGAAGTTGTCGGAGCTCTGCTACAAGTCGATCGCCTGTGACGTCACCGAGGACAAGAAGCACATCGATCTCTCGTGTGAACCGCTGATCCTGGTGAGCGCCGCCGGCCTGGTGGGTTCCACCGCAGATGACGTGGCCAAGGAGGTCGCCATCTTCCGGGCGCACAAGGCCGCCCCGATCGTCATCGCCTCCGAGGGCGACGACGCCTTCGACGCGGCGCTGGCGGTGCTCGAGGTTCCCGCTGCGCATCCCCGGCTGGCGTTCGTGCTGGCCACCATGGTGGGTCACCTGTTCGGCTACGAGGCGGCTCTGGCCATCGACGCGCTGGCCCGTCCCCTCCGGGCGGCTCGAGTGGCCATCGACGAAGCGGTGGCAGCGGCGGTCCACGACGCCGACCCGGGCGACGTAGGCGCCGCCGCCGGCGTGGGGGTCGCGGCCCACCAGCTGCTCGACCGCCTGGGTCCCGAGCTGTTCACCCGAGCGGCGACCTTCGCCGAGGGACTCCAGCAGGGGCGCTTCGACGGCACGCTGGACGCCGCCACCGCGGTGCGCCTCACCGGGCTGTTCCGCTACGCCATCGGGATGAGCCCCCTCGACGGCTACCCCATGGAGTTCGGCCGGGCGGGCACACCGGGGATCGTGCTCGAGGAGCTGTCGGCGGCGCTCACCGAGGCCATCGACGAGCTCACCCGTCCGGTGGACGCCATCAAGCACCAGGCCAAGACCGTGACGGTGGGGATCAGCCGCAGCGACGAGTCGTTGCTGCAGGTGCCGCTCGTGGTGGCGACGCTCGAGTCCGGCGCCGGTCGCGACGCGGTGCCCTACTCGTCGTTGCGCTCGCTCGCCGAGCTGGATCCCGCCGTCGAGCGCGTCACCGGCTTCACCCGCTACGCCGTCCACGGCGGGGCGTCGCTCGAGACCTCCACGCTGGAGGTCGTCGGACGCGGCGGCGTGTCGGAAGGCCTGCGCTCCCGTGTCGAGGACGATCCCCGCCTTCGGGGCACCAAGGCGCTGGTGGCCCGGGAGCGCGAGCTCATGGTGGCTCGTGGCCACGGCGACGGGCGCACCGTCGTCATCGTGCCGGAGCTGCGCCACGGCGTCCCGACCGGCCTCGTGCTGCTCCACGTGCAGCTCGCCGACCGTCTGCCCGCCGCCACGGCCCGCTCGGTGCTGCAGGGCTACCGCCGGCGCTACCAGGCGCTGCGCGACGCCGTCACCGAGACCCACGACTTCGACGAGTCGTTGCTGGCCGAGCAGCCGGTGGTCGACCTGCTGGTCGTCCCCATCCTGGATCTGGCAGAGCGGTGGCGCCGCTGACCCCGACGGTGGTGGGGGTCGGCGTCGACCTGGCCGACCCCGCCAGGCTCGACGCAGCGATGCGACGCCGCCCGGAGCTGGCGCTGCGGCTCTTCACGGATCGGGAGCGGGCGGCCCTCGTCACGGCGGAGCTGACGCCCGCCGAGCTCTTCGCGGTGAAGGAGGCGGTGATGAAGGCGCTGGGCTGCGGACTGGGGCGCATCTCCTTCGACGAGATCGGTGTGGTCCGGCGAGGGTCGGACCTCTCGGTGGAGCTCACCGGTCGGGCAGCAGCACGTGCCGCCGAGGTGCGCGCACGTCGTTGGGCGCTGCGTGTACGGGCGAGAGGCCCGTTGGTGCTGGCCGAGGCGGTGGCCCTGGACGGCTCGGCGGGTGCGCCCTGACCGTGGCCGGCGATGCGTAGCCGCCCCGTCACCGTCCCGTCCTGAGCCGGTGCCCAGCCGTCGAGCCCTCCGGTGGGTCGATCCGGGGAGGGTCGGCCATGCTGGGGGAGTGAAGAGCCCCTGGGTCCCCTGCTCCGCCTTGGTGATGGCGGTGGTGCTGGTCAGCTGTGGAGGGTCGTCGGAGGACGCCGAGGGGGACGACCGGGGCGCGGCCGCCGCTGCGGGTGCTCCCGGGGCGCCAGCCGATCCCTCGGGCACCGCCGAGCCGTCGGCGGACGACGACGCCGAGCAGTGGCACTACCCCGGGGACGAGTGGTCCACGGCATCGCCGACCGAGGCGGGGATCGACCAGGTGGTGCTCGACGAGCTCGCAGCGCGCGCGCAGGCGTCCGGTTCGAACTGCCTGCTGGTGAGCCGTGGTGGCCGCCTGGTGCAGGAGTGGTACTGGGCCGGCACCGACGCCGATTCCAAACAGGAGGTCTGGTCGGCGTCCAAGTCCTTCACCAGCACCTTCATCGGCATGGCGGTCGACGACGGGGACCTCGCGTTGGGCGATCGCGCCGCGGAGCACATCCCCGAGTGGCAGGGCACGGCATCCGAGGCCGTCACCGTGGAGGACCTGTTGAGCAACGACTCGGGACGTCACTACGACCTGCGCACCGACTACGTCGAGATGGCGGCTCAGGCCGCGGACAAGACGGCGTTCGCGGTGGGTCTCGGCCAGGACGCGCCCCCCGGCGAGGTGTGGGTGTACAACAACTCCGCCATCCAGACCCTGGAGGCCGTGTTCGAGTCGGCCACCGGCGAGGACATGTCCGACTACGCCACGCAGCGGCTGTTCGGTCCCCTCGGCATGGAGCGGACCTCGCTGGAGCGGGATCAGGCGGGCAACCCGCTGGCCTTCATGGGCATCCAGTCCACGTGTCGCGACATGGCGCGCTTCGGCTACCTGATGCTGCGTGACGGCACGTGGGACGGGCAGCAGATCGTCTCCGCCGACTGGGTCCAGCGGGCGACCGACTCGAGCCAGCAGCTCAACGCCGGCTACGGGTGGCTCTGGTGGGTGAACGACTTCGGCCCCCAGCAAGGTGACGAGATGGCAGTCGGGGCCGGCACCGCCCGACGCGCCGGCATGCCGGGCAACCTGGTTCCCGGGGCACCCCAGGACATGTTCTTCGCCCAGGGGCTCGGCGGCCAGATCGTCGCGGTCGACCCGGGAACCGAGACGGTCGTGGTGCGCCTCGGGCCCTCCACCTATCCCCCGGGCACCCCGAAGTTCCTCTCGGCGGACGCCGCGCTGGTGGCGGAGTCCCTCTCCGGGGACTGACCTTCCCGTCCCCTCCACCCGCCCGCGGACATCCCCGGTGAGCTCGGGCATGTTCCGGCTCCGCTCGACGTTCCTCCTCGACATGGACGCGGAGCACTCCGAGGAACCCACGCCGAGCGCCGCGCCGGGCGGGGTGGTGCTGGTGGCGGGTGCCACCGGCTACGTCGGTCGGCGCCTGGTGCCCGAGCTGCTGGCCCGGGGTCACCGGGTGCGCTGCATGGCTCGCCGGCCCGAGGAGCTGGCGCAGGAGGAGTGGGCCGACCGGGTGGAGGTGGTGCGGGCCGACGTGCTGGTGCCCGACACCCTCGCGCCGGCCTTCGCCGAGGTGCGGGCCGCCTACTACCTGATCCACTCGATCGGCGCGACACCCGACTGGCACGACCGTGACCGCAGGGCGGCTGCCAACTTCCGGCGAGCGGCCGAAGCGGCCGGCGCCTGCCAGGTGGTGTACCTGGGCGGCCTCGGCGACGCGTCGGCCGGCGCGCTGTCGCCGCACCTGGCCAGCCGCCACGAGGTGGGCGAGGAGTTGGCCTCGGGATCGGTGCCGGTGACGGAGCTGCGGGCCGCAGTGGTGATCGGCTCGGGATCCGCCAGCTTCGAGATGCTGCGACACCTCACCGAGGTGCTGCCCGCCATGGTGTGCCCCCGTTGGGTCGACACCCGCTGCCAGCCCATCGGGATCCGCGATCTGCTCGTGTACCTCGTCGGGGTGCTGGACCATCCCGGGGCCCTGGGCCAGGTGGTGGAGGTCGGTGGTGCCGACGTGGTCACCTACCGGGAGATGATGCGGCAGTACGCCGAGGTCGCGGGTCTGCGCCAGCGGCTGGTGGTGCCGGTGCCCGTGCTGAGCCCACGGCTGTCGTCCCTGTGGATCGGACTGGTCACACCCCTGCCGCCTGCGCTCGCCAGACCCCTCGTCGACAGCCTCGTCAACGAGGTCGTCGTCACCGACGACCTCGCCCGCCGCCTCGTCGACCACGAGCCGATGACGTGTCGTCAGGCGATCGAGCTGGCGGTGCGCCGCGTCGCCGACCTGGAGGTCGCCACCAGCTGGGCGGATGCGCAGCTCTACGGCGCCACGCCCGCGGACCCGATGCCCAGCGATCCCCGGTGGTCGGGAGGGACGGTCCTGGAGGACGAACAGCGAGCGAACAGCTCGGCGTCCCCGGCCGAGCTCTTCCAGGTGGTCGAGGGCGTCGGTGGCCGTCGGGGGTGGCCCTCGGCCGACTGGATGTGGCGGCTGCGGGGTCTGCTCGACCAGGTCATGGGGGGCATCGGGATGCGCCGTGGCCGGCGGCACCCGGACCGCCTGCGCGTCGGCGACGTGCTGGACTTCTGGCGGGTGGAGGCGCTGGAGCGTCCTGGCCCGGACCGCCCGGGGCTCCTGCGACTGCGAGCCGAGATGAAGGTGCCCGGAGAGGCGTGGCTGGAGTGGAGGGTCACGCCGGGCCGTTCCGGAGGCGCGCAGCTGCAGCAGCGGGCCCGGTTCCACCCGCGCGGGCTGTGGGGTCGCGCCTACTGGTACGCGCTGCTGCCCTTCCACCGGGTGGTGTTCGGACCGATGGCGCGCTCGCTGGCCTCGCAGGCCGATCGGAGTGCGGGTGGAGGGCGCTAGTCCGTCCTCTGGAGCTCCTGCGCCAGGCGGGCGGACGCCTGCGGCGCCAGCTTCCGCCCCCGGTGGTCGGTGAGGTCGAAGCGGCAGCTGGCGATGCCGTCGCGGGTGGTCACCCAGACGCGGTGGAGGCTCACGTCGTGGGCGCAGAGCGCGGCGGCCACCCCGGCGAGGGCTCCCGGTCGATCGGCCAGGGTGACGGTGCAGACCGTGAACCAGGGAGACGCCTCGGGGTCGACGGCGATCGACGCCTCGGGGGGGACCTCGGCGGGGAGCGGGTCGGCGAACGCCGCCAGGATGTCCTCGGGAAGCCGGTCGGCGTCGGGTGCGGCGCCGGCGCGCACCCGGAACACGTCGAGCACCGCGCCGTCGGCGAAGGGCGCCCCCACCGCGGAGTCGAGGTCGCAGCCCTGACCGGCCAGGGCCTGGGCCACCCGGGCGAACAGGCCGGGCGTGTCCCGTGCGGCCACCGCCACCCGGTGCTCGCCGGCACCGGTGGTGTGCACCCGCACGCGGTGCTCTCCGGGGAGAGGCCGTCCTGCGGCCAGCAGCTCCAGGTCGGCGGCGAGGTCGACGGGCGTCTCGGTCACCACGAGCACGGGTGCAGCGGTGGCGATCCGTGCCCGGACCCTTGCATCGGTGGCCAGCTCCCTGGCGGCCGCGCGGCGCAGCTCGACGGGGTCACCGGGGTGCGACGCGTCGGCCAGCTCGCCGAGGTGGCTCACCAGCGCGGCGTAGAGCTCCTCGAGCGCCGCGCGGTGGGTGGCGTCGAGGTCGCCGAGCGCCAGACCCAGCAGGTAGATGCGGCGTGCCCGGTCCACGGCGCCGACGTGCGCGACCAGATCGGGTGTCACCGCGTCGCTGAGCGCGCCCAGGTGGGCGGCGGCCCGCCGCAGCAGCGCCGCATCGCGGGCGGTGGTCTCCACCTCGGCGGCGGTCGGCGGGGAGGCGGCGATGCTGGTCACGAGGTCGCGGGCTGCCGCGGCGGGCGACTCGTAGTCCGCCGCGAGGTCCAGGGCGAGGGCCGCCAGGTAGAGCGCCTTCGGATCCGACAGCAGCGCCGCCTCGGCCCGTGCACGCTCGTCGCCGTCCTCGCCCAGCAGGTCGGCCAACCGCTCCACCACGGGGAGGCGCATCAGGTGGGCGGGATCGAGCAGGGTGGTGTCGTGGCGGCGGTTGTCGAACTCGTCGGCCAGGTCCACCAGCGCGGCGGCGAGCAGGCCGGTGGCGTCGAGGAGTCGCCACGAGCGTCGGTTGCCGTTCGCCAGCAGGTCCGCAAGGGCGGCGCGTGCCGAGGTCGTCCAGGTGAGCTCTGCGCCGGCCAGGTCGACCATCCAGGCGACCAGGTCGTCGTCGGCCTCGTCGGTGGCCGCCATCTCTGCGGCCCGCAGGGCGATCGCCAGCCCGAGCTGGTCGGCGGGGCGGGCACGGAGCCGGACGACGCCGTCCAGGCTCTCCAGCCATCCCCCCTCGGGTTCGGTGGTGGTCGTGGCGGCACCGGAGCGGGAGCGGGTCGCGTGGATCCGCGCACGGATCGCCGGTGGCGTGGCCACGGTGGTGACCAGCACCACCACCAGCAGGGCGGCGTAGAGCTGCTCGTCGAGCACGCCGGTGCTCAGCCCGATCGTGGCGAAGATCAACCCGACCTCGCCTCGGGGGATCATGCCGATCCCCACCAGCAGACGGTCGACGCCCCGCTGGCGCACCAGCACCCCTCCGGCCAGCTTGCCGACGACCCCCGCGGCCAGCAGGGCGCCGGCGAGGGCGAGCACGGCGCCGTCCGCCATCGACGTGACGTCGACCTCGAGGCCCACCGAGACGAAGAAGATCGGCACGAAGAAGTTGGCCAGGGGGGAGAGGTCGCGCTCGATGCGCTCGGACTGGCGGGTGCGCCCGAGCGCCAGGCCGGCCACGAAGGCGCCGATGATGACGGCCAGCTCCACCTCGTGGGCGAGGACGGCGAAGCCGAGGGTCAGCACCAGCGCGGCCACCTCCAGCGCACCGGAGCTGCGGGCGTTGCGATGGAGCCACCGGAACGCCGGTGGCGCCAGGCGCACGCCCACAGCGGTGAGCACGACGAGGAAGACCACGGCCACCCCGAGCAGCTCCAGGGCGGCCAGGGCGTCGAGGGAGCCCTCCTCCACGATCCTCACCACCACGGTGAGGATCACCAGTCCCAGGATGTCGTCCACCACTGCCGCGCCGAGGACGATGCGGGCCTCCACGCTGGCCAACATCCGGAGGTCGCCCAGCGTGCGGGCGGTGATGCCGACCGAGGTGGCGGCCAGCGCTGCGCCGAGGAACAGCGCCGTGTTGGTGGACTCACCGAAGGCGGTCGCTGCGCCGAACCCGAGGGCCATCGGCAACCCCACCCCGGCCACCGCCACCGCCACCGCCGACGAACCGACGCGTCGCATCTCGGCGAGGTCCATCTCCATGCCCACCTGCACCAGCAGCAGGATCACCCCGAACTCCGCGAGGAAGCGCACGGTGTCGCCCAGGTGCACCCAGTCCAGCAGCGACGGACCCAGCACCAGGCCGGCCACGATCTCCCCGATCACCGCCGGCACCCCGATCCGCTCGGCCAGCTCCGCGCCCACCTTGGCGAACAGCAGCATGAGCGCCACCTGCACCAGGAGCTCGGCCACGTCCATGCGCCGACGGTAGGGGAACTCCGGCGCGCGCGGGGAAACCCCCCGCGTGAACGCTCTCTCGCGCGTGCGCCGCAGGCGACAATGGAGCCATGATCCCGATCGTCACCCCCGAGGAGATGGCCGCGGTCGACGCCGCCGCGCCCGAGCCTGTGGAGGAGCTGATCCACCGGGCCGCAGGCGCCGTCGCCCGGGAGGCCCTGAGCATCCTGGGAGGTGCCTACGGTCGACACGTGGTGGTGCTGGCCGGCAAGGGCAACAACGGCAACGACGGCCGGGTGGCCGCCCGGATGCTGGCCGGCCGGGGCGTGCGCGTCCGGGTCGTCGACGTGACCGACGTGCCGGAAGGCTCCCGCGACGCGGCGATGCCGAGCGCGGACCTGCTCGTGGACGCAGCCTTCGGCACCGGCTTCAGGGGGAGCTGGGACCCTCCGGCCCCTGGTGCCGCACCGGTGCTGGCGGTGGACATCCCATCGGGCATCGACGGGCTGAGCGGTGCTGCGTGCGGCACGCCGTGGCATGCGCTGCGCACGGTCACCTTCGCCGCGCTCAAGCCGGGCCTGCTGCAGGGCGACGGCCCCGCGCACGCGGGTTCCGTGGTGGTGGCCGACATCGGCCTGGACGTCACGGGCGCTCGGGCCCACCTCGTGGAGGACGCAGATGTCGTGGCATGGGTGCCGCGGCGAGCGCCCACCGATCACAAGTGGCGTCACGCCGTGTGGGTGGTGGCCGGGTCGCCGCTCATGCGGGGCGCCGGGTGGCTCTGCTCACGGGCGGCGATGCGGGGCGGTGCCGGCTACGTCCGGGCCTCCAGCCCCGGCGTGGAGGTCCCCGACGTCCCGAGGGAGGCGGTCGGTGCCCCGCTGCCGGAGGAGGGGTGGGGCGCCCAGGTCGCCGAGGGTGCCGCTCGCTTCTCGGCAGTGGTGGTCGGCCCGGGCCTCGGCCGTCGACCTGGCGTGCGCGACGAGCTGGCGGCGCTGCTGGGCGGGACCTCCGTGCCGGTGGTGCTCGACGCCGATGCGCTGGTGGCACTGGGTGAGGAGCCCCTGGACCATGACGGCCCGCTCGTGCTCACCCCTCACGACGGAGAGCACCGCGCCCTCATGGGATCGCTGCCGGGCACGGACCGTCTCGCAGCCGCTCGGGCCGCTGCCGTGCACCACGGAGCCGTGGTGCTGCTCAAGGGGCCGACCACCGTGGTCGCCGAGCCGGGCGGCCGTGCCCTGGTGTCGCGCTCCGGTGACACCCGTCTGGCCACCGCCGGCAGCGGCGACGTGCTGTCCGGGCTGATCGGCGCCCATCTCGCTGCGGGAGCGCTCCCCTTGGAGGCCGCCGCGGCGGCCGCCCACCTGCACGGCGTCGCCGGACGGTTGGCAGGTGAGGAAGGGGTGGTCGCCGGCGATGTCGCCGAGGTGCTCGGTGACGCGCGCGCCGTGCTGGAGGGCTGAAGGCGATCCGCCCAGGCACGCAGGCACGCAGGTGCGGGGTGCGGCGGTCCGGCTGCGCGTGGCGCACGGCGCCGCCGTAGCCTTCGGGGGTGCCCCGCCGTGCGCATGTGCTGATCGACCTCGATGCCGTCGCCCACAACGTGGAGGCGCTGCGTTCGCTCGCCGGTGCCGCCGAGCTGTGCGTCGTGGTGAAGGCCGACGGCTACGGCCACGGCGCGGTCGAGGTGGCCCTCACCGCCCTGGCCCACGGTGCCAGCCGTCTGGCGGTGGCCTTCGTGGAAGAGGGCGTCCCCTTGCGGGAAGCGGGGATCGACGCCCCGGTGCTGGTCCTCTCGGAGCCGCCCCCCGACTCCCTCACCGACGCGTGGACGCTCGGTCTCACGCCGTCGATCTACCACCTCGACGCGGTGGAGGCGGCGGCAGCCGTGGTGCCCGAGGGATCGCGTTGGGGGGTGCAGCTCAAGGTGGACACCGGCATGCACCGCGTCGGCGCGGCACCGCGGGAGGCGCCGGAGGTGGCGGCGGCGATCGCGGCCTCGCCACGGCTCTCGTTGGAGGGGGTGTTCACCCACCTCGCGGTGGCCGACGAACCGGAGCGGACGGAGACCGACGAGCAGCTCGACCGCTTCGACGACGCCCTCGCCGAGCTGCGCAGCGCCGGTGTGGGGGCACCGCTGGTGCACGCCGCCAACTCTGCCGGCCTGATCGCCCACCCGCGCTCCCGGCTCGACATGGTTCGGGCCGGCATCGCCGTGTACGGCCTGGCGCCATCGCCGACGCTGGCACCGATGGTCGCGCTGCGGCCCGTCATGTCGGTGCACGCCGAGGTGAGCCACGTGCTCACCGTGCCTGCCGGTGAGGGCGTGAGCTACGGGCTCCGGCACGTGTTCGACGACGACTGCGTGGTGGCGGTGGTCCCGCTCGGCTACGCCGACGGGGTGGCGCGCCGGCTGTGGGCCACCGGTGGCCAGGTGCTCATCGGTGGGCGGCGGCGAGCGATCAGGGGCGTGGTGACGATGGACCAGCTCATGGTGGAGATGGGTCCACCCGGCAGCACGGATGCCGGGTCGGTGGCCCGGGGTGACCCGGTGGTGCTGCTGGGCGCCCAAGGCGAGGAGGAGATCACGGCGCAGGAGTGGGCCGACCGCCTCGACACCATTCCCTACGAGGTGGTGTGCTCCATGGCGCTGCGCCTTCACCGTGAGCACGTGAGGAAGGAGACGCCCGATGGATGACCCGGCGACGCGGTTGCAGGTCGTGGTGCTCGAGCCGTACTTCACCGGCTCGCACAAGGTGTGGGCCGAGGGATGGCGCCGGGCGTCGCGTCACCACCTCCACCTGCTGACCCAGCCGGGGACCCACTGGCGACATCGCATGATGGCCTCGGCGGTCCCCCTGGCCGAGGCTCTGCGTCACCACGTGGAGCGCCACGGCGTGCCCGACGTGGTCGTTGCCAGCGACATGGTGGACCTGGCGTCGTTCCTCGGCCTCTGCCGCGACGAGCTGGCCGGCGTGCCGGCGGTGGTCTACTTCCACGAGAACCAGCTCACCCAGCCGGTCAGTCCCAACGGGGTGGGCGGGTTGCGCGACCGCCACCTGGCGTGGACCAACTGGCGGAGCCTCATGGCCGCCGACGAGGTGTGGTTCAACTCGGAGTGGCAGCGGGACTCGATGGAGGATGGGCTCGTGGAGCTCCTCGCCCAGGGCCCGGCGGAGGACGACCAGACCTGCCTGCTCGAGCAGGCCAGACCACGCTGGCGGGTGCGTCCGGTCGGGTGCGATCTGATGGATCTGCTGCAGGCGGCCCGCAAGCGTCCCACGGAGGTTCCCGAGGTGCCGCTGGTGCTGTGGAACCACCGATGGGCGCACGACAAGGGCCTGGACGTCGCCGTCCGCTCGCTGCGCACGCTGGCCGACGAGGGGATCGGCTTCGAGCTGGCGGTGGTCGGCACCGACGACCACCACGACCCCGGGCGCGCCGACAGGATGCTGGAACCGCTGGGGGACCGGGTCGTGCACCGCGGCTGGCTCCCCGACCCGCTGTACCGAGATCTCCTGTGCCGGGCTGACGTGGTGCTGGCCTCCGCCCGACAGGAGAACTTCGGCATCGCCGTGGTGGAGGCCGTGGCGGCCGGCTGCGTGCCGGTGGTCCCCGACGCGATGGCCTACCCCGAGACGATCACCGAGCGTGACCTGCGGTACCCGCCCGGTCGCCTCACCACGCAGCTCCGCCAGGTGTTGGGGGAGCTCGCTCGTTGGCGGGAGCGGGTGGCTCCGCTGCGCGACGACCTGGCGCGCTTCGACTGGTCCGAGGTGGCTCCCCTCGACGACGACGCCCTCCGGTCCCTCGTCGACGCCCGCTCCCGACACGGGGGCCGGGGATGATCTGGGAGCTCGACGGGCTGCGCGTCGGCCACGTCACCCACACCGGGGCGCGCACCGGGTGCACCGTCGTGCTGGCCGATCCGGCGGCGAGGGCGTCGGGTGAGGTCCGTGGCAGCGCGCCGGCCAACCGCGAGTTCTCCCTGCTGGACCCGACGGCCACCGTGGAGCGCGTCGATGCCGTCGTGCTGAGCGGGGGGTCCGCCTTCGGGTTGGCTGCCGCCGACGGGGTGGTGGACTGGTTGGACGAGCACGGGCGGGGGTTCCCGACCCGTTGGGGGCGCGTGCCCATCGTGGTGGGCATGTCGCTGTTCGACCTGCCCACCGGTGACCCGTCGGTCCGCCCCAGCGCGACCGACGGCTACGTCGCAGCTGCGGCCGCGGCCACCGGGTCGGGGTCGAGAGAGCTGGGCCTTGTCGGTGCCGGTGCCGGTGCGACGGTGGGCAAGTGGCGCGGCGCGGACCAGGCCGTCGATGCCGGCCTCGTCGGCGCCGTGGTGCGCGACGGTCCCCTCGTGGTGGCCTGCCTGGTGGCGGTCAACGCCTGGGGCGACGTCGTGGGTGCCGGCCGGTGGGACGAACCCGAACCCGCCATCACCTCGGGAGCGGACCCGGCGTCGTCGGACGCGTTCACCAACACCACCATCGGCGTCGTGGCCTCCAACGCCGCACTCGACAAGATCGGCCTGCACCACGTGGCGCGTGGTGCCCACGACGGCCTGGCGCGCGCCGTCAGCCCACCGCACGCCTCCGTCGACGGCGACGCCTTCGTGGCGCTCGGCACCGGCTCGGTGGACGCGCCGCTGGATCGCGTCAGATGGATGGCCGTGAAGGCCGTGGAGCAGGCGATCACCGGTGGCGTCGCCGGTTGAGCACGGGGGGCCCGTTCGTCGCCGCAGCTCCCCTCGGTAGACTTCCGGCGTGGCCCAGGCCGTCTCCCACCCCGACCCCGCCGACACGGCGCGCGCCGTCGAGGCGCTCCGTGAGGCGGCGCTGGCCTGCACCGCCTGTCGCCTCTGCGAAGGCCGCACCCAGGTGGTCTTCGGTGTGGGCGACCCTGGTGCCGACCTGATGTTCGTGGGCGAGGGGCCCGGTGCAGAGGAGGATCGCCAAGGCCTCCCGTTCGTGGGTCGCTCCGGCAAGCTGCTCGACCGGTTGATGTGGGAGGAGATGGGCCTCACGCGGGAGACGGCCTACATCGCCAACGTGGTGAAGTGCCGGCCACCGGACAACCGCGACCCGAAGGCCGACGAGATCGCGGCGTGCTGGCAGTACCTCCAGGCACAGGTCGAGCTCGTCGCGCCCCGGGTGATCGTCACCCTCGGCAACTTCGCCTCCAAGCTGCTCCTGGACACCGATGTGGGCATCACGCGGCTGCGAGGCCACGCCTACTCGTGGGCGGATGCCGTGCTGGTGCCCACGCTCCACCCCGCCGCAGTGCTGCGCGGCGGCGGCGCGGCGATGGCGAACATGCGTGCCGACCTGGTGCGGGCGAAGTCGGTGCTGCAGGGCGGGATCGTGGACCTGCGCGCGGCGGAGTCCCTGCGATGACGGGTCACGGTCTGCACCTCGCCACGGGTGACGCCGAGCAGACCCGCCGGCTGGGCTCGGCCCTGGCGGAGCTCGCCCGGCCCGGCGACGTGTTCCTGCTGCTCGGCGACCTGGGAGCCGGCAAGACAGTGTTGGTCCAGGGCCTCGGTGCCGGTCTCGGGGTGCACGAGGTCATCACCAGCCCCACCTTCGCCCTCGTGCAGAGCTACGAGGGCCGCCTCGGCCTGCACCACCTGGACGTGTACCGCCTGGAGCAGGTCAACGAGGCACTCGATCTCGGCCTGGCCGAGCTGCTCGACGACGACGCGGTGGTGGTGGTCGAGTGGGGCGACCGAATCGCCCCGGTGCTGCCCCAGGACTACCTGGAGGTTCGCATGGGCTACGGGGCCGGTCCCGACGACCGGACGGTGGAGCTGGTGCCCGTGGGGTCGCGCTGGTCGGCGCGTCGCCGGGCCCTCGCCAGCCTGCTGGTCGCGCTCGGGTCCTCCACCCAGGATCCGCCCGACGTCGGTGACCCCTCGCAAGGTCCTCCGCCCGCCGGAGGTGGCGCGTGCTGATCCTCGGCATCGAGACGGCGACCGAGGCCGCGGGCTGCGCCATCGGGGGCCACGAGGGGGTGCTCGCCGCCACCCAGTGCTCGCGCAGCAAGCGCCACGCGGAGAACCTGGCCCCGGCGATCGAGTTCATCTGCGCCCAGGCCCGGGTGGAGCTCGCCGACATCGGCCTGGTGGCCGTGGACGTGGGTCCCGGGCTGTTCACCGGCCTGCGGGTGGGGGTGGCGACGGCCAAGGCGGTCGCCTTCGCCCTGCGGGTGCCGATGATCGGCGTCAGCAGCCTCGACCTGCTGGCCTTCCCCGTCCGGTTCTCCCCCCGGCTCATCGTGGCCGCCATCGATGCCCGGCGAGGCGAGCTCTACTACGCCATGTACCGCCAGGTGCCCGGTGGGGTGCAGCGCCTCTCCGAGCAGACCGTGGGCTCTCCCGACGACCTGGCCTCGGAGCTGATCGCCACCGGGCAGGAGGTGCTGCTGGTGGGCGACGGCGCCCACCGCCACGCCGAGGTGTTCGAGGGGCTCGCCCGCGTGGAGATCGTGGACGCCGGCAACAGCCACCCGTCCCCGTCGTCGCTGGTGCAGCTGGCGCACCCCCGCGCCCTGCGCGAGGAGTTCGAGCGGCCCGAGCGCATCGAGCCGGTGTACCTCCGACGCCCCGACGCCGAGATCAACTGGACGACCCGCCATGGCTGAGGGCCTGGCCGCCGGGCCGTGGAGCGCCGCCGGTGCCGGAGCACCGGATCCGGTGTCCGATGGCGTGGTGATCACCGGGATGCGCCGTCGCCACCTGCGCGCCGTCACCGCCATCGAACGGCGGGTCAACCCCCATCCCTGGTCCTACGGGCTGTTCGCCGGGGAGCTGCGCATGCCCACCAGCCGAGCCTGGGTGGTGGCCCGGACAGGGCACCGGGTGGTGGGCTTCGGTGGGCTCATGGTGGTGCTGGAGGAGGGCCACGTCACCAACGTGGCGGTGGACCCCGAGTACCACCGTCGCCACGTCGCCACCCGGATGCTGCTGGTGCTCGTGGAGCAGGCCGTCGAGCGTGGGGTGGTCGACCTCACCCTGGAGGTGCGGATGTCGAACCGACCCGCCCAGCTGCTGTACCAGCGGTTCGGGTTCGCCCCCGGGGGGGTGCGGCCCCGGTACTACCAGGACAACGGCGAGGACGCGCTGGTGATGTGGGCCCACGGCATCTCCTCAGCCGAAGCGCTCGAGCGGCGCGCCGCCATCGACGCGTCGTTGCCCGTGGCGCGGAGGTGGGAGCCGTGAGCGGGGCGGAGCCGAGCACTGCCGGTGACCTCTCGGGGAGCTCGCCGCGGGAGCTGCTGGTGCTGGGCATCGAGACCAGCTGCGACGAGACGGCGGCCGCCTGCGTGCGCGGGGGGCGCGAGGTCCTGTCCTCGGTGGTGTCGTCCCAGGTGGACCTGCACGCCCGCTACGGGGGCGTGGTCCCCGAGATCGCCAGCCGTGCCCACAGCGAGCTGATCATCCCGGTGACGGCGCAGGCCATGGTGGAAGCGGGCGTCGACGCCGAGGACCTCGACGTGGTCGCGGCCACGACGGGACCCGGCCTGGTCGGAGCGCTGCTCGTGGGGGTGTCGGCCGCCAAGGCGCTCGCCCTCACGTGGGGGCTGCCCTTCGTGGCGGTCAACCACCTGGAGGCCCACCTCTACGCCGCGCTGCTGGAGGAGCCGGAGCTGCAGTTCCCGCTGGTGGTGCTGCTGGTCTCCGGTGGGCACACGATGCTCATCGAGATGGTCGACCACGGCGAGTACCGGTTGCTCGGCCAGACGCTCGACGACGCCGCGGGCGAGGCGTTCGACAAGGTGGCCCGCTTCCTCGGGCTGGGCTATCCGGGTGGGCCGGCCATCGACCAGATCTCCCTGCAGGGCGACCCCGAGGCGGTGGCGTTCCCCCGGGCGATGCTCGACGACGGGCTCGACTTCTCCTTCAGCGGGCTGAAGACGGCGGTGGTGAACCACGTGCGCGAGCATCCGGAGGTGTCGACCGCGGACGTGGCCGCCAGCTTCCAGGCCGCGGTGGTCGACGTGCTGGTCGCCAAGGCGCGTCGGGCGGCCCGGGAGGTGGGAGCGGCCGCGCTCGCGCTGGGTGGTGGCGTGGCGGCCAACTCGCTGCTGCGGGAGCAGTTCCTCGGCGCCTGCGCCGACGACGGGATCCAGGGGTTCCTCCCGAGCCGGTCGATGTGCACGGACAACGCGGCGATGATCGCAGCGGCCGGCTGGTACCGGCTGCAGCGGCTGGGCCCGTCGCCGCTCGACACCGGTGCGGACCCCCGCGACCGGCTGCTCTGACCGCGCCGGAAGGTCGTTGCGTCGCAACCGGCGCGGGGTTAGCCTGACCCCCACTCGGAGGGAAGTCGGGAGAGAGGAAGCCTGCGATGCGGTTCGCTGTTCGGCGCGTGGCGCTGCTGTGCATGACCCTGGCGCTCGTCGCCACCACCCTGTCGGCCGGGAGGCCCGTCGCTGCCGAGGAGGCCCCCGAGGGAGCTCCTGAGGAGGCCGTCGACCCACCGCAGCGCCAGCTGTCGGTGGAGGTCCTCGGTGGAGGTGCCGCCCACCCCGGCGACACCGTCCAGGCGCAGCTCTCGGGGTTCGACCCGACCATCCCGGTGGAGCTGGCCATCTGCCTCGACGACCTGTTCCTCTTCGGCGGTGCCGGCGCACCCGACGACCAGGGCTGCACGCCCCGCACCGCGGTCGCGATCGAGCCCGACGGCACGGCAACGGCCGACTACGCGATCCCCGCGGAGCTCGAGGTCACCCTCCAGGGCAAGTGCGGGCTCACCTCCTGGCTGTACTACGGCGCCTGCAGCCTGGTCGCCTTCGAGGGCGATCCCCTGGTCTCGGTCGCCCAGGCTGCCCTCACCCTCGCCCGGGGCGGCACGGCGTCGGTGGGCGGTCACGTCGTCGACGACCTCACGGGAACCCCGCTGGTGACCCCCCACACCGTGTCGGTGTGCAACGGCGACGACGTCCCCCTGGGCTCCGGCATGTCCTTCGGTTCGGGCATGTCGTTCGGCTCCGGTTCCGGCATGTCCTTCGGCGGGGGCACGGGTGGGTCGGGGATGTCCTTCCCGGGGAGCCCCGACTGCGTCTCGACCGCGGTCGACGACGGTGCGTTCCAGTTCGGATCGCTCTCCGCGGGCACCTACGCGGTGAGCGCCGCGCCGAACGCGGGGTCCGACCTCTCCTTCGGCACGGGTGGATCGGGGATGTCCTTCGGCTCCGGACTCTCCTCGGGCTCCGGCTCGAGCTTCTCCTTCGGCACGATCGACGCCAACACCGTCGGGGTCGACGTCGCCGACGGCGCCGTCCTCGCCGATGTCGACGTCCCCCTCGCCGAGCCGGGGGCGGCCAGCGGTCCGATCGGCTACCGGGGTGCGACCCTGACGGTCGCACCGGAGCACCCGTCGTGGGACGACACCGTCACCATCTCCGGCGGCGGCTTCCGGCCGGGCCGCGAGGTGAACCTCGGCCTCTGCCAGTTCCCGACCGCCATCGCCATCCGAGACGACCATCTGCAGACGTGTCCCGGGACCACGGTGACCGCCGACGAGGACGGCGAGGCGTCGGTCGTCATCCCCTATGCCGCGGACCGGTTCCCCGGCACCTGCGCAACCCTGACATCCTGCTTCGCCGTCGCGCACGAGACCGCCCTCGACGGCGTCGGTCGCTGGTCGGGCCTCACCTTCACCGCGGACGGCACCGCCACCATCAGCGGCCAGGTCACCCTCGACGGCGCACCGCTGGAGGGCTACGCCAGCTTCCACGTGTGCGGCCCGATCGGCTGCAGCTACGCCTACAGCCCCACGGCCTTCACCTTTCCGGCGCCGGCCGACGGCGACTACACGATCAGCGTCAGCGCCTACTACGGCTGGCACACCCTCAGCGGGACCGTCGACGTGACCGTGTCCGGTGACCAGTCCGTCACCGATGTCGAGCTCGCCCTCGACGACTCGAGGCTCCCGACCGGCAGGATCAGCGGGTCGGTCACCGACGCCGATGGGGATCCGCTGCCCGGAGCCCAGGTCTCGGCGTGCAAGATCGACGGTGGGCCGTACTGCCAGATCGGCGGCTACGCCACCGCCGACGAGTCGGGCGAGTACCGGTTGGGGTACCTCGGCGACGGCACCTGGAGGCTCGTGGTCAACATGGCGGGGGTCTCCCTCCCGTCCACGAACCTGCTCGTCGACGTGACCGACGGCGGTGAGGTCACCGGTGCCGATCTGGTCGTGCCCATCGACGTGGGGTCCGGCTCGATCGAGGTGAACGTCGTCGACGTCCACGGCGAGCCGATCGAGGCGTCGCTGTCGACCTGCTACACGAGCGGGCCGACTAGCGCCTCCTCGTGCCGGCACGCCCAGGCGCCAGCGGGCAGCGGCACCCTCGGCCTCCTGCCGGGGGGCACCTACGTGGTGTACGGCTACGGCGGTGGCACCAGCAGCTCGGTCGTCGCCACCGTCACCGACGGTGAGGCCACCGAGGTCACCCTGGAGATGCCGCTGGCACCGGGCGAGGGCTCGATCGCCGGCACCGTGCGCGACGCCGGCGGCGACCCCGTCGCCGGATCGAGCCTGAACGTCTGCGCCGTGAACGGGTCCGGGGGGTGCAGCGCCTACTACTACGGCTCCACCGATCCCGACGGGAACTACCTCCGCGCGGACCTTCCCGACGGCGACTATCGGGTGACCGCCAGCGGCCTCAACTCCAACCGCAGCGCCTCCGCCGAGGCCACGGTCACCGAGGCGGCGGATCTCACGGGTGTCGACCTCACCCTGCCCGTGGACTTCGGCTCCGGCTCGATCGAGGGCACGGTCACCGACCTCAACGACGTCCCGATCGGCGCCTCGCTGCAGGCGTGCGACGGCGACCTGTGCTTCAGCGGCTACGGCTACAGCGGCACCTACGACATCCCGAACCTGCCGGACGGGACCTATGACGTCACCGCCCGCAGCTCCGTGAACTACCTCGTCACCTCCACACGAACCGGGGTGGAGGTCAGCGGGGGCGTCGCCACGGAGGGCATCGACTTCCAGCTGCCGATCACCACCGGTGCCATCAGCGGCCGCGTCTTCGACGACGGCGGCCAACCGATGGCGTTCGCCACGGTCTGGGCCTGCCAGCAGACCACCTTCGACTGCCGCTCCGGCCAGACGGACCTCGCCGGTGCCTACGTCATCGGCGGCCTGGTGGACGGGCTCTACACCGTGACCGTCTACGGGCCCGGTCAACAGACCCGGGTGCAGACCTCCGCCGACGTCGTGGGCCAAGGCCACGTCACCGGCGTGGACATCTACTTCCACACGCCGCGGCCGGTGCCCCCGGGCGTCACGGTCGGCCACGTGAGCGGGTCGGACGACGGCGATGCGGACGCCCCGATCTACTTCGGTCAGCCGACCCCGCTGAGCGTGGACGCCTGCCCCGGCGCGACCTCGGCGACCTGGTCGCTCGACTTCCCCGGCACCGACGGCGACGCGGCGGGGACCCTCACCGAGGATCCGGCGGGGACGTACACCGCATCCCTGCCGAGCGATCCCGATCGTGCCGGACAAGGGGTGCTGACGATCGCTGTCGACTGCCCCGAGGGGGACGACCTCCTGGCGGAGATCGACGTCTACATCGACCCGTCCGGCTTCGTGTTCGACACCGAGGGCAACCCGATCGTGGGGGCGACGGTCACGCTGCTGCGATCGACCAGCGCGCTGGGTCCCTTCGAGGTCGTCCCCGACGGCTCGGACATCATGAGCCCGCTCAACCGGGACAACCCCGACCAGACCGACGCCACGGGCCATTTCGGCTGGGAGGTCACCGCCGGGTTCTACAAGGTCACCGCCTCCATGGAGGGCTGCCACGCCGTCGGCGACGCCGAGAACCCGACGGCGGAGTCGCCCGTGTACGAGGTGCCGCCGCCGGTGTTGGACGTCGAGCTCGTCCTCGACTGCGGTCAGCCCTCCGACGAGACCGCGCCCCAGGCGACCACGACCGTCAGCCCCACCCCGAACGATGCCGGCTGGGTCAACCAGGCGGCCACCGTCACGCTGGAGGCTTCCGACGAAGAGGGCGGCTCCGGACTGGCCTCGCTGAGCCTCGGGGACCAGAGCGGCACCGAGTCGCCGCTGGCGGTGACCGTCGAGGCCGAAGGGGTCACGACCCTGCCCTACGAGGCGATCGACGAGGCAGGCAACTCCACCTCGGGCACCGTGGAGGTGAAGGTCGACCTCACCGATCCGACGGTGACGATCGCCTCGCCGGCGGACGGGGCGTCGGTCGAGCAGGGGACGCCGGTGTCGGCCTCCTACACCTGCGACGACGCACTGTCGGGGATCGAGAGCTGCGTGGGCGACGTCGCCGACGGGGCGGCGATCGACACCTCGGTCCCTTCCACGAGGTCCCTGACCGTGACGGCCACGGACCTCGCCGGCAACACGACCACGGTCACCCACACGTTGCTCGTCACCCCTCCGGCGCCCTCCGGTGACCACGTCACCCTCGACTTCAGCGGTGCGATCAAGGCCGGCTACGACGCCGGGCTCGACGGCGACGTCACGATCCGGCGTTCGAAGGGCCAGGTCACCAGGGCCGACGCGGTCGGCACCGTCCCCGGTGCCGCAGGTGGCGACGCCACCGTGCGCATCTCGGTGCGGCGTCTGTGGGGCACCTCGATCTTCACCGGATCGGTGACCGTCAGGGATCCCTCGACCCGACTGCACCAGAGCACGCCCGTGCTCGGTCCGGTGTCCGTCGACGGCTCCACCGTGTCCGGCAGGAGCTCTTGGTTCACCTCGCGCCTCGCACCGTACAGTGTGCGATGGTCGATGACCGACGCCGGTTGAGCCGCTGCCCGGCGGCCGCGTGGTGCGTGGTCGCCGTGCTGCTGGCCGTCGCGGCGGGCTGCGGAGGCGAGCGCTCGGCGGCCGACACCACGACGCGGCCCGAGCGTCGGTCGCCGGGCGTCGCCGTGGAGGTGGGCGAGTCGGTGGCGCCTCCCACGCCGGTGGGCCCCGCTGCGGGCAGCCCCTTGGACCAGCTCGACCGCGACGCCGGCATCAGCGTGGAGCTCTCCGACGGCTCGATCATGTGGCTCTTCGGCGACACGGCGATCACCGAGCCCGACGGCGGGTTGAGGTTCTTCGTGATCGGCACCGCCGCCTGGGCTCCCGCCGGCCAGCCGACCGTCACCCAGGACCACATGGATCCCTCGGGCAGCCCCGTCGCGTTCGCCACCCCCACCGCCGACTTCCCGGGCTGCCCCGCCGACATCCCGGTGAGCGGCATGTGGCCGGCGTCGGCGGTGACCTACCGCGTGGGAGGCCTCGACCGCATCGTCGTGTGGCTGGAGAACATCTGCCTCGGCGATGCGGCCCGCGGCACAGGGGTCGGCATGTCCGTGGCGGAGCTCTGGTACGACCCGGCACATCCGCCCGTCGGTGAGCCCGTCACGGCCCGCATCCTCAACCAGCGCCTGTTCCCCCGCCGAGGCTTCGGTCTGGCCGCCACCCTCGGCGACGACCACGACGCCTACGTCTACTCCTGCGATGCGCCCATGGAGGGTGGATGGCCGACCGAGTACGGCCCCTGCTACGTCGCCCAGGTCGGCCTCGAGGAGGTGCACGACCCCTCCGCCTACCGCGTCTGGTCCCACGACGGGTCCTGGCAGCCGCTCATCGTGGCCGACCCGGCGCCTCTGGAGCTGCCGTCGGCCGAGCTGACGCGGCGGTTCCCCGCCGGGTCGGTGTCGGTGGTGCGAGATCCCTCGCTCGGCGGCTACGTCATGGTGTACAGCCCGTGGCCCGTGCGCTCGACAGAGCTCGAGGTGAGGGTGTCGGCGAGTCCACAGGGGCCGTGGAGCGAGCCGAGCCCAGTCGCCATCGAGGGGTGCCAGGATGCCGTCGGGGGCACGGAGTACAACTGCTATGCCGCCACCGCCCAGCCGGCGTTCTCCGAGCCGGGCCTCCTGGGGGTGGGCTACTACGACCGTGCCGTCGCCACCGCGCCGGTGCGGGGCACCTACTTCGTGGCGACGGTGCCGGTGGCCCTCCACCAGGGGTAAGGGGTCCCGTCCGGCCCCACCAGGGGCTGGGCGTCCCCGTCGGCGCTCAGTCGCCGTCCGTCGGCTCGGTGAGGTCGTACATCACCGTGCCGTCGACGCTCACCTGCTCGAAGCTCTCCGTCACCCAGGCGTCGATGTCGTCGCCGGCGGCGCTGCCGCCGCGCTGGCCGGCGAATCCGCCCCCGGTGGAGATGAACCAGTGGACCTTGCCCTCGGCCACGAGCTGCTGGAACTCCTCCAGCGTGGGTGACGGGTCGGAGCCGTTGAACCCTCCGATGGGCATCACCGGGAGCTCCGTGGCCAGCTGGAAGCCGGCGGCGTTGTTGGCGCCGACGGTGGCGGCCACCCACTCGTAGTCCTCGGCGCCGTCGATGAGCAGCTGCTGGACCTCCTCGGACGGCTCGGTGGCGCCGAGAAGCCCGCCCGGGCCTCCTGCGCCGCCGCCGGGTCCCTGGGCGGTGCCGCCGGGTCCCTGGGCGGTGCCTCCTGCGCCGCCGGGCAGAGGTGGCAGCTGCCCGGAACCCGGGGCCAACCCCTGGGGCGGGGTGAGCTGACCGTTGCCGGGGCGTTGGCCCGAACCTGTCTGGCCGTTGGGCGCGGGCGCGGCCTGGCCGTCGGCACCCGTCTGGCCGTCGGCACCCGCCGGCGCGTTCGCACCACCGGGCGGCCCGCCGAGCCTGCCACCGCCGGGGCCCATGGCACCGTCGAGCGGGCCCGCCAGCACGATGCCGCCCTGATGGGGCGTGGCGACGGTCTGCAGCGTCCAGGCGGTCGGCCCGGCGAGCCCGGCCACCAGGGCGAGACCTCCCAGCGTCGCGAACGCCGCCGAGGGGATCGCCTCGCCGCGACGGCGGAGCACGGCCACCGCTGCGAACCCCAGGGCGCCCAGCGCAGCGAGCACCCCCACGACGGGTGCCAGCCACGGGTTCCAGTCCTCGGCCCGCCCCAGCAGCTCCACCGCCCACCAGCCGGTGAGCGCGGTGACCCCGGCCGCCACTGCGGCGGCCGACCACGTGTCGCGGCGCTGCCAGATCATGGCGGCGCCGAGGCCGACCAGCGCGGCGATCGCCGGGGCCAGGGCCACGGTGTAGTACTCGTGGAAGATGCCCCCCATGAAGCTGAACACGGCGGCGGTGACCAGCAGCCAGCTCGTCCACACGAGGATCGATGCCCGCTGCAGGTCGGTGCGTCGCTGTCGCCGGAGCCACCACAGGCCGACGGCTGCCAGGACCAGCGCGGCCGGGATCAGCCAGGCGATCTGACCGCCGAGCGAGCCGTCGAACAGGCGCGACCACCCGGTCTGGCCCCAGCCGCCACCGGGTCCCCCGCCACCGGGAGTGCCGCCGCCGGCAAGGCCGGCGCCTCCGGGGGTGAGCGCGCCCGCGGGCCCGCCCCCCGTGGGAGCGCCTCCCACGCTGCCCACCTCGTCGCCGGTGATGCGGCCCAGGCCGTTGTAGCCGAAGGTGAGCTCGAGGAAGCTGTTCTCCTGCGAGCCGCCGATGTAGGGGCGCCAGCTCTCGGGAACGAGCTCGACCACCGCGACCCACCAGCCGGCGCCCAGCAGCATCGAGACCCCGGCGACCAGCAGGCCGCGGGTGCGGGCCCACAGGTTGCCGTGGCCGGCCACGAGCCCCGCCAGGGCGAAGCCGGGAACGACGAGCAGCACCTGGAGCTGCTTGGTCAGGAAGCCGAACCCCACGAGCAGGCCGGTGGCGACGAACCACCGCAGCCGTCCGTCCTCGATCGCCCTCAGGGTGGTCCAGGCGGCCACCACCAGCAGCAGGGTGAGCAGGGCGTCGGGGTTGTTGAAGCGGAACATCAGCGCGGCCACCGGGGTGAGCGCCAGGGTCACCCCGGCCACCATGCCGGCCATGGCGCCGAAGTGGCGCTTCACGGCGGCGTAGAGCACCCCGACCGACGCCACACCCATCAGCGCCTGGGGAAGGAGGATCGACCACGAGCTCAGACCGAACAGGCGCACCGACAGCGCCATCGGCCACAGCGAGGCGGGCGGCTTGTCGACCGTGATCGAGTTGGCGGCGTCGGAGGAGCCGTAGAAGAACGCCTTCCAGCTCGCGGATCCCGCCTGGGCGGCTGCGGAGTAGAAGGCGTTGGCCCAGCCGGAAGCCGACAGGTTCCACACGTAGAGCACCGCGGTCAGCCCGAGCAGCGCCCACAACGCCGGGCGCGCCCAGCGCGGATCCTCCGCCGGTCCCCAGAGCAGGCGCCGGAGGTGCCCCCGGGCGGGCGATGGACCGCCCGGGCGGTCGGTCCCGGGGTTCGGGAACCGACCGTCGTGGGAAGTGGTGCCGGGCACCTCCGGCGCGACGGGGGGTGCCGGCGAGGGCGGCACCCCGGTGAAGGGCGGGGGGGTGAGCCTCGCCGCCTCGGTGGGGGAGTCGGGTGGGGTGATCGTGCTCATGGGTGCGTGTGGCCGTTCGGGACGGGTGGGTGGTCGGTGGGTCGGGAGGTCGAGGGCCGCGCGGCGCGCGCGTTCGTCGGGGGGCCGTCGAGGAGGCGCCGGAAGCGGAGCACCCCCACGACGGCCCAGATCAGCACGAGGCTGGCGGCCTCGAGCGCCGCTGCGGCACCGATCGCCTGGAGGGCGATCAGCGCGACGCTCGAGACCACGAGGGTGCCCAGGTACAGCGAGGCGGCCAGTCGGTAGTGGCGTCGTCGGCCGCCGGCACCTCGGCGTCCGAGGGTGAAGCGGCGGTTGGCCCAGGCGTTGACGCCGGCGGTGAGGGTGAGCGCCACCGCGTTGGCGCCCAGTGCTCCGATCGGGCCCCGCAGGGCGAGGAACGTCCCCAGCGACACGAGCGTGCTCAGCACGCCGATGGTGGCGAAGCTCACACCGGCTCGGCCCATGTCGTCCACGACGTGCGCCCGGCGGTAGTCGAGCTCGGGGGTGTCGGACAGGAAGCGCCGGGCCATGCGGGCGACCCCCTTGAGGTCCTCGATGGCGGTGCGACGCACGTCGACGCGGCTGTCGGGGTCGTCGACCCAGTCGACGGGCACCTCGTGGATGCGTAGACCGTGGTGCTCGGCCAGGAGCAGCAGCTCGGTGTCGAAGAACCAGCCGTCGTCCTGGACCTCCGGCAGCAGGGCGCGGGCGGCCTCCGCTCGCACCGCCTTGAAGCCGCACTGGGCGTCGTGGAAGCCGGTGGCGAACGCGGTGCGCAGGATCAGGTTGTAGCTGCGCGAGATCAGCTCCCGTCGTGGGCCGCGGGCCACCGAGGAGCCGGAGCACAGGCGTGATCCGATCGCCACGTCCGAGTGCCCCGACAGCAGCGGCGCCACCAGCGGGAGCAGGGCGTCGAGGTCGGTGCTGAGGTCGACGTCGGTGTAGGCGACCACCGCTGCATCGCTGGCCGACCAGGCCGTGCGCAGCGCCAGGCCCCGGCCGCGGCGGTCGAGGTGCAGGGCCCGCACTCCGGGCAGCTCCTCGGCGAGCTGGGCGGCGATGGCGGCGGTGGCGTCGTGGGACCCGTTGTCCACGATCGTCACCCGCCAGGTGAAGGGGAAGCGTCGCTCCAGGTGCTCCACCAGCCGTTCGATGCTGGCGCGCAGCACGGCCTGCTCGTCGAGCACCGGCACCACCAGGTCGACGGCGGGGGACGTGACCTCAGGGGGAGGAGGGCCGGGTCGCGCCGTGGTGGTGGACGGCGCGGCCCGGCGGGCTGGGGGCGAGGCGACCCTGGTGTGCATGGGGCCACGTTGGCCGACCACGCTGTGGGCCAGGTTCGGGGGACGTGTGGGTTTCCTGTGAGTCGGAGATCGCCTGAGAAGGCCCTCCGGCGCGCGCTCCCGACACCGCTGCCGGATGGGTGACGACGGTTAGCACTCCGTCGATGCGAGTGCTACCGTTGGCACTCGTCCACGGAGAGTGCCAACAGTGGCACCGGCACCGGTGGACCGCAGAACCCGCAGAGAACCCCACCCGGAGGCTTAGATGAACCTGCAGCCGCTCGAAGACCGACTCGTCGTCCGCCCCGCCGAGGCCGAGGAGACCACCGCCAGCGGACTGGTCATCCCCGACACGGCCAAGGAGAAGCCCCAGCAGGGCGAGGTGCTGGCCGTGGGCCCGGGCCGTCGCTCCGACACCGGCGACCTCATCCCCGTGGACGTGTCCGTGGGCGACAAGGTCGTCTACTCCAAGTACGGCGGCACCGAGATCACCATCGAGGGCGAGGACCTGCTCATCCTCCAGGCCCGCGACGTGCTGGCCATCGTCAAGTGACCTGCGTCGTCGACACGACCGACTGAGACGACCGACCGAGAAGACCGGAGACACCCACACATGTCCAAGATCCTGAAGTTCGACGACGATGCCCGTCGTTCCCTCGAAGCCGGCGTGAACAAGCTGGCGGACGCCGTCAAGGTGACCATCGGCCCCAAGGGCCGCAACGTGGTGCTCGACAAGAAGTTCGGCGCCCCCACCATCACCAACGACGGCGTGTCGATCGCCCGTGAGATCGAGCTGGAGGACCCCTTCGAGAACATGGGCGCCCAGCTCGTGAAGGAGGTCGCCACCAAGACCAACGACATCGCCGGCGACGGCACCACCACCGCCACGGTGCTGGCCCAGGCGCTGGTGCGCGAGGGTCTGCGCAACGTGGCCGCCGGTGCGAACCCGATGGGCGTCAAGCGCGGCATCGAGTCCGCCGTGGGTGCGGCTGTGGACAGCATCGCCTCGATCTCCAAGGAGATCGACGAGAAGTCCGAGATCGCCCAGGTGGCCGCCATCTCCGCCGCCGACCCCCAGATCGGCGAGGTCATCGCCGATGCCATCGACAAGGTCGGCAAGGACGGCGTGGTGACCGTCGAGGAGTCCAACACCTTCGGACTCGACCTCGAGTTCACCGAGGGCATGCAGTTCGACAAGGGCTACCTCTCGCCGTACTTCGTGACCGATCCGGAGCGCCAGGAAGCGGTGCTGGAGGACCCCTACATCCTCTTCGCCAACTCCAAGATCACCGCCGTGCAGGACCTGCTCCCCGTGCTCGAGAAGGTGATGCAGTCCGGCAAGCCGATGCTCATCATCTCCGAGGACGTCGAGGGAGAGGCCCTCGCCACCCTGGTGGTCAACAAGATCCGGGGCACCTTCTCCTCCGCAGCGGTGAAGGCCCCCGGCTTCGGTGAGCGCCGCAAGGCGATGCTGCAGGACATGGCCATCCTCACCGGTGGCCAGGTCATCGCCGAGGAGGTCGGCCTCAAGCTGGAGACCACCACCCTCGACCTGCTGGGTCGTGCCCGCAAGGTGGTCATCAACAAGGACGACACCACGATCGTCGAGGGCGCAGGTTCCCACGAGGACGTGGCCGGCCGCATCGCCCAGATCAAGGCCGAGATCGACAACACCGACTCCGACTGGGACCGTGAGAAGCTCCAGGAGCGCCTCGCCAAGCTCAGCGGCGGGGTCGCCGTGGTCAAGGTCGGCGCTGCCACCGAGGTGGAGCTCAAGGAGAAGAAGCACCGCATCGAGGACGCCCTCTCCGCCACCCGCGCCGCCATCGAGGAAGGCGTCGTCGCCGGCGGCGGCACCGCGCTCGTGCGGGCCAAGCCGTCGGTGGCCTCCGTGGTGGAGAAGCTGGAGGGCGACGAGCAGACCGGTGCGCGCATCGTGCTGCACGCCCTCGATGCGCCGGCCCGGCTCATCGCCGACAACGCCGGTCTCGAAGGCGCCGTGATCGTCCAGCAGCTCGAGAAGGAGTCCGGCAACACCGGCCTCAACGCTGCCACCGGCGAGTTCACCGACCTCCTGGCCGCCGGCGTGATCGACCCGGCCAAGGTCACCCGCGCTGCGCTGCAGAACGCGGCGTCGATCGCGGCGCTGCTGCTCACCACCGAGTGCCTCGTGGCCGACAAGCCCGAAGAGGGCGGCGCCATGGGCGGTGGCATGCCCGACATGGGGGGCATGGGCGGCATGATGTGATCCGGCCGGGGCGTCGGTGACGCCCAGGGCTTGACCACGTAGCTCTTCGAGAGGGGGGTCGGCGAAACCGGCCCCCCTCCTCGCGTCCTCCTACCCGCCCCCCCACGGATCTTGGACCTCTCGCAACGCAGGGTGTGGTCACCGGTCCGAGTTCGAGGTGTGCCTCCGGAACTTGGATGGTTCGCCGCACGCAGTGTGGTCATCGGTCCAAGATCGGGGAGGAGGGTGGTGGCGATGGCGGGCGGTCGCACCGGTACGATGCGGCGCATGGACCAACGGCCCCCGCCCGACCCCGCCAAGCTGCTGAGCGACTGGATGGAGTGGGAACGGGGGGAGAACCCGCCCGGCAGGGTGATGAGCAACCTGAAGACCCACGGCCTGCGTGAGCTCCTCGAGCGGCTCGCCGCCGAGGACGGGACCGGGTGAGCGAGCGGGGCGGACCCCAGTTCATCCCCCGCCCCGAGTGGTGGCTGCCGGGCCGGCCGGCGCCCTGGGCCGACCTGGCCGATCCGGTCGCCCTCATCGACGCCGAGCGGGTGCGGCGCTGCTTCCCGCCTGAGCGGGCCGGCGTTCCCTCCCCGGTGGAACCCGAAGGCGTGCCCGCCTCGGCGGTGCTCGTTCCGCTGTTCGACGACCCGTCGGGGATGCACGTGCTGCTCACCCGACGATCCTGGGGGCTGCGCACCCATCGGGGGGAGGTGAGCTTCCCCGGCGGACGCTGCGACCCGGGGGAGTCGGCCGCCGACGCCGCGCTCCGGGAGGCATGGGAGGAGGTCGCCCTCGATCCCGCCTCCCTGGAGCGGCTGGGCGAGCTCGACCACCTCACCACCGTCACCCGTCGGGCCTACATCGTGCCGGTGCTCGGGTTGATGCCGCAGCGACCGGCGCTGCAGGCCAACCCCGCAGAGGTCGACGAGGCGCTGCTCGTGCCGCTCGCGGAGCTGCTGGCACCCGGGGTGTTCCGCGAGGAGCGATGGGGGAACGAGGAGCTGAACCGCCCCGTGTACTTCTTCGAGCTGGTCGGTGACACGGTGTGGGGCGCCACGGCGGCCATGCTCCGCCAGCTGTTGGCGGTCCTGACGGGCACCGACCCCGGGGGGGCCGAGGACCGCGACCCCGCCGGCGGGCTGAAGGTCGGATTTCCGCTGGCCTACCCCGATCCCGACAGCGTGGTCTGAGCTCCTCGGTTCCGGGTTCGACTCGTGGGTCGCCGGGCTTCCCCAGCGTCAGGGGCCGGGAGGCGCGGTGGTGGTCGTGGTGGTGCTCGTGGTCGTGGTGGTGGTCGTCGTCGTGGTGGTGGTGGTCGTGGTGGTGGGCGCCCGGGTGGTGGTGGGCCGCTGGGTGGGTGCCGGCGCACCCGTCGTCGGGACGGTCGTCGTGGTGGTGCTGCTCGTGGTGGTGGTCGTCGTCTCGTCGCTGTCATCGCGGTTGGAGATGAACATGAAGGCGATGATGCCGACCGCGACCACCAGGAGCGTGCCGAGCACCCACGGCAGCGGTGAGCCCCCCTTCGACTGGCCGGGTGGAGTCGCCCCGGGGGGTGTGGTCCCCGGCGGGTAGGCGCCCTGGGTCGGGTAGCCGCCCTGCTGCGGGTAGGCGCCCTGGGTCGGGTAGCCGCCCTGGGTCGGGTAGGCGCCCTGCTGGGGGGCAGGTCCCGGCGGCGACGCCTCGGGCATCGGCATCTGGCGGGTCGGGTCCTCGGGCGGCGGCTGATCCGTCATGGACGACATGCTAGGGGCGGTGCCACCCGGCTCGGTGGTCAACCAGCCGACACCGTGCCGGTGGTCGGGGTGTCGGCGAGCTCCTCCAGGAGCTCCAGGAGCAGGGTGTCGCAGCCGGGGGGAGCCAACAACCCCACCGCCGTCAGCTCCGGCGGCGAGCCCGTCGGAGCGGGGATGGTCCAGGTCAGCTGCGGGAGCCCGCCGAGGCCGGCAGGGGCCATGAGGGGAAGCGTGGCTGCCCGGAACCTTGCCAACACCTCCGGGCGGGCGTCGCGACGCGGTGCCGGTGCGCCGAGCACCGGCAGGACGACGAGGGAGTCCGCACCCAGCAGGTCGACCAGGAGGTCCCGGTAGGTGCGGCGGTCCTTCTCGTCGGTCTCCCAGTCCTGCGCTCGCTCCTCGGCCCACCCCCGACAGCGCACGAGCCGAGTGGCCACGTCCTCGTCGAGGTCGCCGAGGTGCTCGCTCACCCAGGCGCCGTGCTCGGTCCAGATCTCCCGTCCCTGGAGGCGGCTGAACAGCTCGCCGACCTCCGGGCTCACGAGCTGTGCCATGTCCACCGGCACGAGCGGCACACCCACCCGCTCCGCGATGGTGGTGGCGGCTCGGTGGAGCGCCTCCCGCTCCGCGGACGGCAGCGCGGCGGCGACGTCTCGCGCCAGCAGCACGCTGCCGGGTCTGTCGGGTTCGATCCGTGGCGTGGCATCGAGCGCCTCGAAGCCCCTCCGCAGCGCCCGTGCGTTGGCCGCCAGCAGGCCCACCGTGTCGAAGGTTCGGGCGAGGGGGATGGTCCCTCGGGCATCGATCCGACCCCACGTCGGCCGGAGCCCATGGACGCCGCAGACCGCGGCCGGCACCCGCACCGAGCCGGCGGTGTCGGTTCCCACGGCCAGCAACGCCCGGCTCCCGGCCACCGCGCTGGCGGATCCCGAGGAGGAGCCGCCGCAGAACAGCTCCTCGTGGCGGGGGTTGTGCGGCGCCTCGCCCTCGGCCACGTTGCCCACCAAGGAGAAGGCGAGCTGGTCCAGCTTGGTGAACCCCACGATCCGTGCCCCGGACCGTCGCAGCTTGTCGACCGTGGGGCTGGTGGCGATCGCCGGCGGGTGCGTCGCCCGCCACACGGGGTGACCGAAGGACGCCACGCGGCCCTCGACGTCGAAGAGGTCCTTGACGGCGACGTCCCTGCCATCCAAGGGCCCCTCCGCCAGCGGCGCCAGCACCTCGCTGTCGTGCACGAAGGCGTGCAGGGGATCGTGTTCCACGTTGTCCAACCCCCTTCCGCGTGGGAGCCTGCCGGGATGGCGAGCGGCGTCCGGCCCGATCCCGATGACGGTAGCGGCAGCTCCGAGGCGCACCGCGCTGCGGCGCCGAGCGTCGGCCACGCCGATCCGGCCGGTCCAGAGCTCGCAGCGGAGGCGATGGCCGAGGGCTTCCGGCGCTGGGCACCGGAGGTGGCAGAGGTGCTGGCCCGCTACCACGAGGGCCTCGACGACCGCCCGGTGGGCCCCTCGGTGCCGCCGGGGTGGCTCCTGGAGCGGCTGCCGGACTCGCCGCCGCCGCAAGCCGAGGACCTGGGCCAGGTGCTGGCCGACCTCGAGCGGCTGGTGCTGCCGGCCACGGTGGGTTGGCAGTCGCCCGGGTTCCACGCGTTCTTCCCGGCCAACACCTCCTGGCCGGCGGCGTTGGCGGACCTGGTGAGCTCCGGGCTCGGCCAGCAGGGGATGCTGTGGGCCACTTCGCCCGCGGTGACCGAGCTCGAGATGCGCATGCTCGACTGGGTTGGGGAGCTGTGCGGCCTGCCGCAGCGGTTCCGCCACGACCGCTCCGGTCCCGGCGGCGGGGTGATCCAGGACTCCGCCAGCTCGGCCACGCTGGTGGCGCTGCTGGCTGCCCGCGAGCGAGCGGGCGGACGTGACGAGCTGCACCGCCAGGTCGTGTACACCTCCTCCCAGGCGCACAGCTCCGTGGTGAAGGGCGCACGCGTCGCCGGGTTCCGTGAGGCGCACATCCGCCAGGTGGAGGTGGACCCCGACACGCTGGCGTTGCGCGTCGACGTGCTGGAGCGCGCCATCGCCGAGGACCTCCTGGCCGGCCTCCAGCCGACGGCCGTGGTGGCGACGGTGGGCACCACCTCCACCATGGCGGTCGACCCCGTGAGGGAGATCGCAAGGATCGCCGCAGCCGCTGGAGCGTGGGTGCACGTCGACGCCGCCATGGCGGGGGCGGCCACCATCTGCGCCGAGCACCGGGATCTCCTCGACGGCCTCGATGCGGTCGACTCCTACCTCTTCAACCCCCACAAGTGGTGGGGGGTCACCTTCGACTGCACCACGATGTGGGTCGCCGATCGGGCCCCGGTGGTGGAGGCGCTGTCGATCAGCCCCGCCTACCTCCGCAACGACGCCAGCGAGTCCGGCGCCGTGGTCGACTTCCGCGACTGGCAGGTCCCCCTGGGACGGCGGTTCCGGTCGCTCAAGCTCTGGTTCGTGCTGCGGGCCATCGGTGCCCCGGCGATCCGGGAGATGATCCGGGCGCAGGTGGCGATGGCCGGTGGGTTCGCCGATCTCGTCGCCGACTCGGAGGACTGGGTGCTGGCTGCCCCACCCCGGCTCAACCTGGTGTGCCTGCGCCACCGGGCCGGCGACGCGGCGACCCGTACCGCGTTGGAGCGGGTCAACGCCTCCGGCCTGGCGCTGCTGACCCCCACCGAGGTCGGCGGACGTGCGGTGATCCGCGTGTCGGTCGGCTCGCCGGGGACCACCGAGGCCGACCTGCGGCGCCTCTGGGACCTGTTGACCGCCCCGCCCCCCTGAACCCCGCTCGTTCTGTTCTGCAGAACAGAACGGGTCTGCGACTCCCAGGGGGCCGCTACATCCAGTAGTTGGGGGCTTCCTTGGTGATCTGGATGTCGTGGGGATGCGCTTCGCGCAGACCGGCGGGCGACATGCGCACGAACGTGGCACCCCGCTGCAGCTCCTCGATGCTGGCCGCCCCGCAGTACCCCATGGCCGATCGGAGGCCACCGGTGAGCTGGAAGAGGATCTTCTTGGCCGGCCCCTTGTAGGGGACGCGCCCCTCGATGCCCTCGGGCACGACCTTCTCCGAGCTGTCGACCTCCTCCTGGAAGTAGCGGTCCTTGGAGAAGGAGCGATCGCTCATCGCCCCCAGCGACCCCATGCCCCGGTAGGCCTTGTAGCGCTCCCCCTGGCTGAGCACGATGTCGCCGGGCGTCTCGTCCACCCCGGCCAGCAGGGAGCCGAGCATCACCACGTCGGCGCCCGCACCGATGGCCTTGGCGATGTCGCCGGAGAACCGCACACCGCCGTCGGCGATCACCCGCGCCCCGGTGCCGGCGACGGCAGCGGCGCACTCCGCCACCGCGGTGAGCTGCGGCACCCCGACCCCGGCGACGATGCGGGTGGTGCAGATGGAGCCCGGCCCCACCCCGACCTTGACGGCGTCCGCTCCTGCTTCCACCAGGGCGAGCGCCGCCGCGCCGGTGGCGATGTTGCCGGCGACCACCGGCACCCCGAGCGCCCCCTTGACCTTGCGGACGACCTCGAGCACGCCGCTGGAGTGCCCGTGTGCGGTGTCGACCACCAGCACGTCCACCCCGGCGTCCACCAGCGCCTCGGCCCGCACGTAGGCGTCGTCGCCGACACCGATGGCGGCTGCGCAACGGAGGCGTCCCTGGGAGTCCTTGGTGGCATCGGGGTACTGGATCTTCTTGTTGATGTCCTTGACGGTGATGAGTCCCGTGATGTGGCCCTCCGAGTCGACCACCGGCAGCTTCTCGATGCGGTGCTCGCCGAGGATGGCCTGCGCCTGCTCCAGGGTGGTGCCCTCGGGAGCGGTGATCAGCCCCTCGGAGGTCATGACCTCGTGGATGGGCCGGCGGGGGTCGTCCTCGAAGCGGAGGTCCCGGTTGGTGAGGATGCCGACCAGGCGGTGGTCGGCATCGACGATCGGCACCCCGCTGATGCGGTACCTCGACATCAGCGCCTCGGCGGCTTCCACGAGGTCGTCGGGGCCGAGGGTGACGGGGTCGACGATCATCCCCGACTCGGAGCGCTTCACCTTGTCGACCTCGGCGCGCTGGTCCTCCACCGACAGGTTGCGATGGATCACGCCGATCCCCCCCTCCCTGGCGACGGCGATGGCGAGGCGGGCCTCGGTGACGGTGTCCATGGCGGCCGACATCAGCGGGATGGCCAGCACCACCTCCGCGGCCAGGGTCGTGGAGGTGTCGACGGAAGCCGGGATGACGTCGGAGGCGGCGGGGACCAGGCAGACGTCGTCGAAGGTGAGGCCTTCTCTGCCGAAGCGGGCGTTGGGGTCGAGGGAGGTGTGGAGGGGCTCCATCGCCTGATGCTACCGGTTGCGGCGCCCCGGCGATCTGTCCGCTGTGGTGCACGGGGGGTGTGCGCGAGGACGTACAGAACGGCGGTGCGGGGGGCGGTAGCGTGACCTGGCTCGTCAGCACCGACCCGGGAGGCCCATGCCATGGCCGGACCGCTCGTCACCACCTTCCACGACGTCGGCATCACCGTGATCTCCTCGTGGATCTTCAACTGCTACGTCGTGCACGACGGAGGCGACGGCCGCCCCTTCGTCGTCGACGTCGGCATGTCCCGCAACGGCGTCGAGGTGATGAGAGCGCTGAGGGGGCCGGGAGGCACGCAGACCACCGTGGAGGGGGACCCCTGGGTGGTGGCGGCCACCCACGCCCACAGCGACCACGTCGCCGGTGTGCCCCACCTCCACGACCGAGCGGCGATCGACTTCCTCCTCCCTGCCACGGTCGCCACCTGGGTGGAGGGGGAGAAGCCGCCGACGCCGGGGCTCCGAGAGGCGTCCCACATCCGACCCGTGCTGCGGGACCAGCCCTTCGACTTCGCCTCACTCCGGGGCTTCGTGGGGGAGGCGAAGCAGGCCGGCTACGGCGCCCGCCCGTACCACATGCCGTTGACGCCGGCGGGGTTCCTCGCCGACGGCGAGGCCGTGCCCGGCGCGCCCGACTGGGTGGCGTTGCACACCCCGGGCCACACCACCGACGCCACCAGCTTCTGGCGCGAGTCGACGCGGACCCTGCTGAGCGGTGACACCATCCTGTCGGTCGGCGGGCGGGGGTGGTTCAACCCGGAGTTCGTGGACGAAGGCGCCTCCGCGGCCACCGAGGAACGGCTGCGGGAGTACTCGGTGGACCTTCTGCTGCCCGGCCACGGCCGTCCGTGCCGGGGTGACGCGTTGCTCGCCGGCGCGCTGGGTCACCTCGAGCGGCCGCAGGGCGACCACGGCGGTCTGCGACGCTTCCTCCGACGCCACCGGGGAGCCTGACCCCACCTCGACGTCGATCGCAGGCTCAGGCGCGACGACCCTCGGGGTGCGTGGGAGCGTCGATAGGCTGTCGGCGAGAAGGAGGAGCCGTGGCCCGAGCCCCACACCTGGGAGTCGGTTGGGTGGTCGGGGTCGTCGTCGCCTGCCTGTCGATCTCCGGGTGCTCCCGCTCCGATGAGGTGCATGGCGACGAGCCCCGAGAGGTCGGTGCGGCGTCGAAGCCCGCGGCGACGGAGGTCGCGGCGGATCCCGTCCCGACGGTGCCGCCCGCCGAGGTGGTGGATCCCCCGGGTGGTGCTCCCTGGGTTCCGCTCGATCCGCCTCCGTTCCCCCACGT
Source organism: uncultured Microthrixaceae bacterium (assembly GCA_964420125.1). Classification (GTDB taxonomy): domain Bacteria; phylum Actinomycetota; class Acidimicrobiia; order Acidimicrobiales; family Microtrichaceae; genus CAYQQQ01. Next base: position 16,101 of record CAYQQQ010000022.1, on the reverse strand, counting down.
CTCGGTCGTGGGGATGTCGGGCGACCGGCTGGTGGTGTTGGAGACCGTGCCTGATCCCACGCCGAGTCGGGGCGAGTACGGCACCTGGGCCGTTCCGCGGTCGGCAGTGCACGACCCGGATGGTGGATGGCGGATCGTCGACGGGTGCGCGGCGATGGGTGCGTGCGATCGGTTGCACGCCGTCGTCGCCGTGGCCAGCTCGCCCTCGGGCCTCACGCTGACGATGCGACGCTCGCCGGCCACCGCCCCCGAGCTGACGGATCCGGCGGTGCCGGTCCTCGAGGATGCGGGCGGTGAGCTGGTGGTCGCTCGGCTCGACCTCGACGCGGACACCTGGGAGCCACTGGCGACCGTGCCCTTGGAGGGCGTCGGGGGGGTGTGGGCCCGCGGAGACGGCGTGCGGTCCGACGACGCCACGATCGTGGTGGAGCAGCCGCTCGACGACGGACGGGTCGCGACCTGGGAGGTCACGGGCACCGAGGTGCGCGCCGGACCGGTCGGTTCGGCCGGGAGCATCGAACCGGACGTGCAGGGAGTGGTGTCGGGCACCACGACCTTCCGGGTCACGACTCCGCTCGGGAGCCAGGAGCCGTCGGCCTCCTCGATCGTCGTCGAGCGCGTGCAGTCGGGCGGCGAGGTGGAGGACGTCCACTTCCCCGAGTCGCCCGAGATGGGGACCTTCGGCCTGCACACCCTGGCCGACGGCGTCGGGGGACTCGTCGGCGCGGTCGACTCGTCGACCGGTGAGATGAGCCAGGACCTCTGGCACCTGCCGGCGGGCGCCGTGGAGTGGGGGACGGCCCTGGCGCCCGGTCTCCCCGTGGCGCTCAGCGACTCGGCCGTGGTCGTGCAGTCGGATCGCGGGCTGTTCCAGCACGCCGTGCCCCTCGGCGATGGTCCCGACCTGTTGGGTGCGGCGGTGCAGGGCCCCTGGGCCGAGGTGGGCCTCCAGTGGACCCGGCTGGCGGGGTCGTCCCGCTCGGCAGCCGATGCGATGGTCTCGGAGCCTCCCTCGACCGGTCGGGCAACCGGACTCGGCCACGGAGGGGTGGAGGTCGACTACGTGGTCGGCGACCCCGGACAGCGCGACCGGCTGGAGTACGCCGGCGGTGAGGTGGTCGAGGTGGGGGTCGCTCCGTCGAGCGACGTGGAGCAGACCCCGGCGGTCGAGGGCCGGATCGTGGCCGCGGTGCCCGACAACCAGGGCACCCACGAGTTCCTGACGCTCGACCCCGACGGGACGGTTCGGGAGGTGTACGCGTTGCAGCCGACGGAGCATCCGATGGTGATGGAGCGGCCCTCGGTGCCGGAGTGGCGGTGCGTTCCGGCGGTGCGTTCCTCCCCGCGGCTGTTGGTGGTCGGCAACTCCACCGCCGTGGTCGCCGGATGCGGTCGGCTGCTCTGGCTCGGGTGGGGGTCGAGCTGGGACGAGCTCGGCCTGCCCGCCGGCGCCGAGGTGGTCGCCGTCGACCACGACGTGGTGCTCGCACGGATCGGGGGGGCGGCCGGCGACGAGACCACCTGGGTGGCGCGCCGCATACCGTGACGGGTGCCCCGTCGTCACCGACCTGCTTGACTCGGTGGCCGTGGCTCCGCAGCTGCGCCCCTATCGATCCGAGGACCTCGAGGGCCTGCGCGACGTGTGCTTCGCCACCGGGTTCATGGGTGACCCGGTGGCCGAGCAGTTCTCCGACCGGGACGCCTTCGCCTGCCTGTTCTGCGACTGGTACGTGCAGCAGCGCCCGGACACCTGCTGGGTGCTCGACGACGGCGCCGGCCGGGTCGTGGGCTACCTCCTCGGCTCCCCCGACGGTCCTCCGCCGGCGGGGACGGTGGAGCGCCGCCTGCTCACCCGCCACCTGTTGGGACGGGCGCTCCTGGTGCGGCCGGGGACGGCCCGCTTCCTCGCCAGGGCGACCGGTGACGTGCTCCGCGACCGCTCGCTGCTGCACCCGCCACCGGCACTGGCGAGGTATCCGGCCGACCTGCACATCGACCTGCTCCCCGAGGCGCGGGGGCGAGGGCTGGGCGCGCGGTTGATCCGCACGTGGCTGGACCGGCTGAGCGAGCTCGGCGTGCCCGGGGTGCACCTGGGCACCATGGGGGAGAACGCCGACGCCATCGCCTTCTTCGGCTCGCAGGGCTTCGAGCCGGTGGGCCCCGCGGTGCCGGGTGCGGGGTTCCGGATGCCCGACGGCCGGCGGTGCAGCGTGCAGTGGTTCGCCCGCACGGTGGATCGGGCGGGCGGCGCCGGCGACCTCCGCCCCCAGGCTGCTCCGCAGGCGTAGCGTGGAGCCATGCCGACGTTGAGCTTCGAGGGTGAGACCGAGGGCGAGCTCGTGGCCAAGGTGCGCCGCTGGCTCTCCTCGATCGACGGGGAAGAGGCAGCCGCACCGGGCCTGCACGAGACGATCTCCCAGGGAGCGGAGCTCACCAAGGACGCGTTGCGCATCATCGCGGCCGCCGCCCCGGAGCCGGTGGCCCAGTCGGACGTGGTGAAGGGGCTCACCAACATGGGCTACAAGGCCACCGACGCCACCAAGTCGGCGGTGATCGCCGGGCTCGACTCCATCGAGGAGGCGACCGGGGGCGGGGTGGTCCGTCAGGTCACCGAGGCGGGCCGCAAGGTGGTCTACGAGATGAACTCCCAGATCGCCCGTCAGCTGCTCAAGTCGCTGCGCCCCTGAACCTGGCTTCGCTGATCGTGGCGACCAGCGTGCCGAGGTCGCTGCGGAGCAGGATCCCCTCATCGCCGGGTCGGAGGTGTTCGGCCAGCCACGCACGGTTGCGTCGGTGCAGGTCGTCGTCGGGGTCGAAGCGGTTGAGGTGCACCACGACCGGGGCGTCGAGGCCGGCCAGGGCGTCGAGGGTGGTGCGCACGGCGTTGATGGTGCCCAGGCCGGCATCGGCGACCACGACGACCAGGTCAGGTGCGAGGCCCGCGATCAGCTCGACCCCGTCGCCGTCGTGGGCGACGGGGGAGCGCACGCCGCCTGCCAGCTCGACCACCCCGACCGAGCCCCGACTCGGGTCCTGGGACGGTGGCGGCACCGACCAGGAGGCGGCCAGCTCGTCGAGCAGCTCCGCCATGCGGATCATCGGGCGGCCCAACACCTCCGCGGCCATCGGGGGCGCCATCGCCACCTCGTAGCGGCGGTGCGCCGGGCAGACCACCAAGGGCTCCTCACCGCTGGCCTCGGCGAGGAGGTCGGCGTCGGTGACGGCATCGGAGGGGTCGAAGGACTGCACGGGCTTGCGGGCCGCCACCGTCCGCCCGGCGTCCCGCAGCTCCCGCACCAGTCGGCAACCCACCCACGTCTTGCCGACCTCGGTCCCGGTGCCGGCCAGCACCACCAGCAGCTCCGGGCGAGTGCCGCCGGCGACACCGGCGGCGACACCACCGACGCCATCGTGAGCGGGCGGAGCGGTCACGGCCGGCCCTCGAGCTCGACGCCCGCCCGGGCGAGGCCCGACCTCAGGCGGTCGAGCTGCTCGGGGGTGTGGGCCGCCGACACGGCGATGCGCAGGCGGCAGGTGCCCTCGGGGACGGTCGGGGGGCGGATCGCCGGCACCAGCAGACCGTCGTCCAGCAGGGTGGCGGCCACCTCGAGCGCCCGCCGTTCGGAGCCGAGCACCACGGGGACGATGGGGGAGGGGTGCCCGGGGGCGAGGTGGTCGACGTTGGCGCGCAGCGTCTCGCGCAGGCGGCGCCCTTCGTCGCCCTGCAGGAGCCGCAGCGCCGTCAGCGCGGCGGCCGTGTCGGGCGGGGAGGGTGCGGTGGTGAAGATGAAGCTGCGGGCCGTGTTGAGCGCCAGCTCGACCGTGGGTCGTGCAGCCACCAGCCATCCGCCCAGGGCGCCGAGGGTCTTGGAGGAGGTGCCCACCACCACGACGGTGGCCCCGGTGGCGCGGATCTGTGCCGCCTGGGCCAGCAGGGCGCCGAACACGTCGTGGGCGACGTCGAGCACCAGCAGCGCGTCGTGGCGGGCGCAGCGCTCGGCCAAGCCGGTGGCGTCGGCGACGTCGCCGTCCATGGAGAACACCATGTCGCTCACCACCACCGCCCGGCTCCGCCGGCGCTCGGAGAGGAGCCGTTCGAGGGCGTCGAGGTCGGCGTGGGGGTAGACCGCCACCTCGGCGCGCGACAGCCGGACGCCGTCGATGATCGAGGCGTGGTTGAGCTCGTCGGAGAGCACCACCGTGTCCTGCGCACCGGCGGCTCGGACCACCGTCGTGAGGGTTCCCAGGTTGGCGGCGTAGCCGGTCGGGAACAGCAGGGCGCCCGCGTCGGAGCCGACCAGCGGCGACCACTGCCGCGCCAGGGCGTCCTCGAGCTCGTCGTGGACGGGTCGGCTCCCCACGATCAGCCGCGACGCGCCCGATCCGGTGCCCGTGCGGCGGGCCTCGGCGGCTGCGGCCTCCGAGACGGCGGGATGGGTGCCCAGGCCCAGGTAGTCGTTGGCGGCGAACTGCACCACGGTGCGCCCGTCGGCGACGACCTCGGTGAGCGGACCGCCCCCGGTGAGCGTCCGCACCTGACGCCATCGGCCTTCGGCGGCGATCTCGGCGTTGCGTCGCTCGACGGCGTCGTCGAACCAGCCCATCAGCGCGCAGCCCGCTCGACGGCGAGCGCGGCCGTCTCCGACAGCGGGGTGTGGGCAACCTCGGCACCTGCGCCGGGCGTGCTCACCGGCTGGTCGGTGGCGGCGGCGGCGATGGCGTCGACCAGCGTGGCGACGATCTGCTCGGCCTCGGCCTCGGTGGTGGTGAGGTGGGGCACCACCACGATCACGTCGCCCAGCGGGCGGATCAGCACGCCGCGCTCCACGCAGGCCGCGCTGACCCGCCGGCCCCACCGCAGCGCGCTCCCCCCGGGTCCGCCGAGGGCATCGCGCGGTGGCGGGGCCAGCTCGATGCCGATCATCAGCCCGGCCTGGCGGATCGCCCCCACCTGGGGCAGAGGTGCGACCTGCTCCGCCAGACGACGCGCCATCTGCGCGGCTCGGGCGGTGACGTTGTCGAGCACCCGGTCGCGCTCGATCACGCGCAGGTGCTCCAGCGCCACGGCGGCGGCGAGGGCGTTCCCGCCGTAGGAGTGGCCGTGGTAGAAGGTGCGCTCGCCGAGGTCCGCGCCCAGGAACGCCTCCCAGACGTGCTGCGCGGCGGCCGTGGCGGCCATCGGGAGGTAGCCGCCGGTGATCCCCTTGCCGAGCGCCATGAGGTCGGGTTCGAGACCGCACTGCGTCGACGCGAACAGCGTGCCGGTGCGCCCGAAGCCCACCGCCACCTCGTCGCAGACGAGGAGCACGTCGTTGGCCCGGCAGGTCGTTCCGAGGGGGCCGAACGCCTCCGCCGGGAGCACCTGCATGCCGGCGGCGCCCTGCACCAGGGGCTCCACCACCACCGCGGCCAGCTCGTGGGCGTGGCGGTCGATCAGCCCGCAGGCGATCTCGATGGCGTCGGGTCGGTCGTAGCCCGGGGCACGCAGCACCTCGAAGCGGAGCGGGTCGAACAGGTCGGTGCCGAACCCGCCGTCGCCGAGGGACACCGAGCCGATGGTGTCGCCGTGGTAGGCGCCGCCCAGGGTGAGGAAGCGTCGCCGGCCCGGCACCCCGAGGTTCACCCAGTACTGGAAGGCGATCTTGAGGGCCTGCTCCACCGCCACCGCGCCGTCGGAGGCGAACAGCAGCCGGGCGCCGGGCACGGGCAGCTGGGAGGAGAGCGCCTCGGCGAGCTCGACCACCACGGTGCTGCCGTGGCCCAGCATCGTGGTGTGGGCGACGCGCTCGAGCTGTCGGCGGAGGGCGTCGTCGAGCTCGGGCACCCGGTGTCCGAGGGTGGTGACCCACAACGACGAGATGGCGTCGAGGTAGCGTCGCCCTTCCACGTCGACGACGTGGTGCCCTTCGGCGGAGGCCACCACGATCGGCGAGTTGTCGGGGTAGGCGGCCATCTGGGTGAAGCCGTGCCACACCGTCGCGACGTCGCGACGAACCCAGTCCGCTGCGGGATCCATGGGCTGCGAGGCTACCGGGGGCTCGGTCCCCTGCCCGAGTCGGGAGGACGACGGGTTGCGGAGGGCGACCGGACCCGGAGAAGGGTGGGCGCGGTGCAGGCAATAGACTGCCTTCTTCCCTTCACGGGATCGCATGTCCCGCCTCTGAGGAGCTGGCAGTGTCTGAGATCGACATCGGCATGGGCAAGACCGGTCGCCGGGCCTACTCCCTCGACGAGGTGGCCATCCTGCCCAGCCGCCGCACACGGGACGCCGACGAGGTGGACGTCGCCTGGCAGCTCGACGCGTTCCACTTCGACATCCCGGTGATCGGCGCCGCCCTCGACGGGGTCACCAGCCCCGCCACCGCCGTGGAGCTCGACCGGCTGGGGGGAGTGGGCGCGCTGCACCTCGAGGGGCTCTGGACCCGCTACGAGGACCCGACCGACGCCCTCGCCCGGGCCGCGGCCCTGCAACCCGGCGACCGTGCACGGGAGCTGCGCGAGATCTACGCCCCGCCGGTGCGCCCAGAGCTGATCGCCCGGCGCATCGCCGAGATCCGCGAGGGCGGTGCGACGGCGTGCGTGGCCATCAGCCCGGCGCACACCGAGTCGCTGCTCCCCCACGTCGTCGCCGCGGAACCCGACCTCCTGGTCATCCAGGGCACCGTCACCTCGGCGGAGCACGTCAGCACCGGGAACTCCGAACCGCTCGACCTCAAGCAGCTCGTGCGCCGCCTGGACGTCCCCGTGATCGTCGGAGGGTGCGCGAGCTACCAGGCGGCGCTGCACCTGATGCGCACAGGTGCGGCCGGCGTGCTGGTGGGCGTGGGTCCCGGCACCACCTCGACCACCAACCGGGTGCTGGGGGTGGCCAACCCCCAGGCCACGGCGATCGCCGATGCCCGCGCGGCCCGCATGCGGCACCTCGACGAGACCGGCGTGTACTGCCACGTCATCGCCGACGGCGGTATGGCCACGGGCGGCGACATCGCCAAGGCCGTCGTGTGCGGAGCGGACGCCGTGATGCTCGGCACGCCGCTGGCGGCGGCCGCCGAGGCACCGGCGGGGGGCGTGATGTGGTCGATGTCGGCGTTCCACGCGTCGCTGCCCCGAGGGGTGGTGGAGCACGTGGCGCCGCGGGGGAGCCTGGAGCAGCTGCTGTTCGGGCCCGCCGACTCGGCCGACGGCCGCACCAACCTGATCGGGGGGTTGCGCAAGGCGATGGCGGTCGCCGGCTACGAGACCCTGAAGGACCTCCAGAAGGCAGAGATGACCGTGCTGGCCGGGGACCCCCGATGACCGGCGCGGCCGCAGCGGCCCGCAGCGGTCCACCGGTGCCGGCCGAGCGCGTCGTGGTGGTCGACTTCGGCGCCCAGTACGCCCAGCTCATCGCCCGTCGGGTGCGCGAGGCGCGGGTGTACTCCGAGATCGTCCCCCACACGATCACCGCCGCCGAGCTGGCGGAGATGGCCCCGGCCGCCGTCATCTTCTCCGGCGGGCCGAAGTCGGTGATGGTCGAGGGCGCCCCACGCATCGACCCCGAGGTGTACGAGCTCGGCATCCCCATCCTCGGCATCTGCTACGGCCAGCAGCTCATCGCCCAGCAGCTGGGTGGCAGCGTCGGCGGCGGCGACAGCGGTGAGTACGGGCGCACCGTCCTGCACCGCAACCCGGGCGTGGCCTCCGGTCTGCTGGACCACCTCCCTGCCGAGCAGACGGTGTGGATGAGCCACTTCAACGCCGTGGTTGAGCCACCGCCTGGCTTCACGGCGGTCGCCTCCACGGAGGGGGCGCCCATCGCCGTGCTCGAGAACCCCGCCCGGCGCATCTGGGGGGTGCAGTTCCACCCGGAGGTGGCCCACACCCCGTACGGCCAGCAGGTGCTGGAGCGCTTCCTGCACGACCTGGCGGGCTGCGCGGCGGAGTGGACGATGTCCAACTTCATCGAGGACGCGGTCGCCGACGTGGCCGCCCAGGTGGGCGACGGCCGGGCCATCTGCGGCTTGTCCGGGGGCGTGGACTCGGCCGTGGCGGCCGCGCTGGTGCACCGCGCCATCGGCGCCCAGCTCACCTGCGTGTTCGTCGACACCGGCCTCATGCGCAAGGACGAGGGCGACCAGGTGGTGGAGACCTTCCGCCGCAACCAGGGCATCGAGCTGGTCCACGTGCGAGCCGGGGAGCGCTTCTTCGAGCGCCTGGCGGGGGTCACCGAGCCCGAGGAGAAGCGCAAGGCGATCGGCGAGCTGTTCATCCGGATCTTCGAGGACGCCAAGGGCGGTCTGACCGACGCCCGCTTCCTGGTGCAGGGCACCCTGTACCCCGACGTCATCGAGTCGGGCACCGCCCATGCCGCCACCATCAAGAGCCACCACAACGTGGGGGGTCTGCCCGAGGACCTCGACTTCGAGCTGGTGGAGCCGCTGCGCACCCTCTTCAAGGACGAGGTGCGCGCCGTGGGCCTGGAGCTCGGCCTGCCCGAGGAGATCGTGTGGCGCCAGCCCTTCCCGGGTCCCGGGCTCGGGGTGCGCATCATCGGCGAGGTCACCCCCGACAAGGTCGCCCTGCTCCAGGAGGCCGACGCCATCGTGCGCCAAGAGCTGCACGCCGCCGGCCTGGAGCGCGAGATCTGGCAGGCGTTCGCCGTGCTGCCCGACATCCGCACGGTGGGTGTGATGGGCGACGAGCGCACCTACGGCCACCCCGTGGTCATCCGGGCGGTGACCAGCGAGGACGCCATGACCGCCGATTGGGCCCGCCTGCCCTACGACGTGCTGGAGACCATGTCCTCGCGCATCATCAACGAGGTGCCCGGGGTGAACCGGGTGGCCTACGACATCACCTCCAAGCCGCCCGGCACGATCGAGTGGGAGTGAGCCCGAGCGGGCGCATCAGGGTGGGAGCGGGCCCGTGACCCGTCCCCGACGGGCGTCGCCGGCTCGTAACGATCGCCATGTCGTTGTAACAGAGAGCTGCACGTGGAAGACTCTCGCCTGATGTCGTTCGCCCCGAGTCGTCGCGCCCGAGATGCCGCCCCGAGTCTCCAGCGACCGCGTCGCCGCTCCCGGGTGTCGGCGCACGTGGTGGTCGCCGCCGTGGTGCTGGCGCTCCTCGGTGGCCTGCTCGGCGGTGGCCCCTCCGCCGCCCAGGACATCGACAGCCTCCGTCGCCGTGCGGAGGAGCTGGCCGACCGGCTCAAGGACCTCGAGCGGGAGTCGGCGATCGCCGACGAGGAGTACCTCGGCACGTTGGAGCAGATCGACTCGGTGAAGAACGAGATGGTCGCCACCGAGGCTGCGGTGGCCGAGGCGAAGGCCAACCTCGACGGGGTGCAGTCGCAGGTCAGCACCTACCTGGTCACCTCCTTCATGGAGGCAGGGAGCTCGGAAGCCCTGCTGGCGGCCGCCTCCACCGACGTCAACGAGGTGGTCAACCAGCAGGTCCTGCTCGACACCCTCCGCGGCGATCGGCTGCAGCTGGCCGAGGACATCTCCGCCCGTCGCTCCGATCTCGACGCCCGCAACGCCGAGCTGGCCGACCAGCAGCGCTCCCTGGCGGCGCTGGAGGGCGAGCGCAAGTCGGCCAAGGAGCGCCTCGAGTCGCTCGTGGACGAGCAGCAGGGCCTCTACGACAGCGCCTCGGCAGAGCTGCGCGAGGCCGTGGCCGCCGAGCAGCGACGCCGCGAGGAGGAAGCCGCGCGCCGCGCCGCCGAGGAGGCGGCCCGGGCCCAGGCTGCCGCTGCTGCCGCCGCTCAGCGTCAGGCGGCCGCGGCCGCCCAGCGTCAGGCCGCCGCCGCTCCCCGATCGCAGCCGGCCCCCACCGTCGCCTCCACGGGCAACGCTCCTGTCGCGGGAGGCGGATCGGCCCCGAAGGCGCAGCCGGCGCCCACCCCACCCCCTGCGGCGCCCAGCATCGCGCCCAACTCCGGCTCGGCCGGGGCGATCGCCGCCGCCAAGTCGCAGCTGGGTCTGCCGTACCGCTACGGGGGCAGCTCGCCGGCCACCGGGTTCGACTGCTCCGGGCTCATGCTGTGGTCCTGGGCGCAGGTCGGCGTGTCGTTGCCCCGAACCTCGCGGGCCCAGTTCGCCGCCACCCAGCGGGTGCCCATCTCCCAGCTGCAGCCCGGTGACCTGGTCTTCTTCGGCAGCCCCGTGTACCACGTGGGCATGTACGTGGGCGGCGGTCAGATGATCCACTCGCCCCACACCGGCGACGTGGTGAAGATCTCCTCGATCGGCTACATGAGCGGCGTCGTGAACGGCGGACGCATCCGCTGACCGCCCTCCACCCCCCGATTCGACCCCCCAGCGACCGGCGTGTTCCGGTCCGGAGCCCCGGCCTCGGCCGGGGCTCTCGTCGTCGTGGGCAGGGCCGCCCGCGCCGTGTGACGATGCGGCATGAAGTTGTAACGGAATTGCAATCTTCGCCATGTGCTTGTCATAGTGGACGACATGACCGCACATCTCGGTGTTCGTCGTCACGTCTCCATGCTGATCGTCGCGCTCTCGTCGCTCGGGCTGGTGGTCGGTGCGCCCGCAGAGGCGGCGGGGGCCCCGCAGCGCCCCGGCCTCCCTGCCGCCGCCTCCTTCGCCGATCTGCGGTTCCTGCCGGTCATGCAGGCCGCAGGCTCGGCGCTGGGCACCCCCTACCGGTGGGGAGGCAGCGGCCCCGGAGGGTTCGACTGCTCCGGGTTGGTGCAGTGGTCCTTCGGCCAGGGCGGCATCGGCCTGCCGCGAGACTCCCGCTCCCAGCGGGCCGCCACCCTGCCCATCGCCGAGTGGGAGCTGCAGCCGGGCGACCTGGTGTTCTACGGCAGCCCCGTGCACCACGTCGGCATCTACCTCGGCGACGGCCAGATGATCCACTCGCCCCGCTCCGGCGACGTCGTGCGCGTGTCGCCGGTGCACCGCAACGGGATGCAGCCCAGCTCCTTCGGTCGCGTGAAGTGACGCGGCGGCGTGCGAGCCGCCCGCACCGGAGCCGCCGTCACGGAGGGTGACCCAACCCGGAGACGCAACCGGCGACGCCGGCTCCGGGGGCCGGGTCGGGGGGGTCACAGCCCCCCACTAGGGTGAGTTTCGTGACCTCTGACGACCTGCTCGACGGCCTCAACCCGGCCCAGCTCGAAGCGGTCACCCACACCGAGGGGCCCCTGCTGGTCGTGGCCGGCGCCGGCTCCGGCAAGACCAGGGTGCTCACCCACCGCATCGCCCATCTGATCCGCCAGGGCGCCTCGCCCTTCGAGGTGCTGGCCATCACCTTCACCAACAAGGCCGCCGGCGAGATGCGCGAGCGGATCATCCGCCTGGTGGGCCCTGTCGCCGAGCGCATGTGGATCTCCACCTTCCACTCCGCCTGCGTGCGCATCTTGCGCCGCGACGCCGCGCTGCTCGGCTACCCCTCCGCCTTCACCATCTACGACCAGGCCGACGCCGTGCGCCTCACCGGGTACGTCATCCGCGACCTGCACCTCAACCCCAAGCAGTTCCCTCCCCGCAGCGTGCACGCCCGGATCTCGGCGCTGAAGAACGAGGGCGTCAGCCCCGGTGACTTCGCCGAGGAGGCCGACGTGGTCACCGAGCGCAAGGTGGCCGACGTCTTCACCGAGTACCAGGCGCGCCTTCGGCGGGCCGGCGCCATGGACTTCGACGACCTGCTCGGGGTCGCCGTCGAGCTCTTCCGGGTGCATCCCGAGGTCCTGGAGCACTACCGGCAGCGGTTCCGTCACGTGCTGGTCGACGAGTACCAGGACACCAACCCCGTCCAGAACGACTTCGTGATGCTGCTGGGAGAGGAGCACCGCAACGTCTGCGTCGTGGGCGACCAGGACCAGTCCGTCTACGCCTTCCGCGGCGCCGACATCCGCAACCTCGTCGAGTTCGAGCGCACCTTCCCCGACGCCACCGTCGTCGTGCTGGAGCAGAACTACCGCTCCACCCAGAACATCCTCGACGCCGCCAACGCGGTGATCGCCAACAACCTCCACCGCAAGCCCAAGGACCTCTGGTCCGAGGCCGGTCGGGGGGAGTCGCTGGTGCGCTTCCAGGGCGAGGACGAGGGCGACGAGGCCCAGTGGGTGGCCCACCGGCTGTCGTTGCTGCACACCGGGGGCGACCTTCGCTGGGCCGACATGGCCGTCTTCTACCGCACCAACGCCCAGAGCCGCGTGCTGGAGGAGGCCCTCATGCGCGCCGGGATCCCCTACCGGGTGGTGGGCGGGCCGCGCTTCTACGACCGCAAGGAGATCAAGGACGCCCTCGCCTATCTCAAGGCCGTGGTCAACCCCACCGACGAGGTGAGCGTGAAGCGGGTCGTCAACGTGCCCAAGCGGGGGGTCGGCGACCAGAGCGTCGGTCGCCTGGAGGCCCACGCCCGCGCCCACGGCCTCAGCTTCCTCGACGCGCTGCGCCGCGCCGAGGAGGCGGGGGCGTCGCCGCGCTCGTTGCGGGGGATCACCGCCTTCCTCGACCTGCTCGACGACCTGTCCGGCGAGCTCGACCGCGGTCCGTCGGTCGTGCTGGAGACCATCCTGGAGCGCAGCGGCTACCAGGCGGAGCTGGAAGCCGACGGCACGATCGAGTCCGAGGGGCGCATCGAGAACCTCTCCGAGCTCATCGGGGTCGCCGGGGAGTTCGAGACCGTCGAGGAGTTCCTCGAGTCCGTGTCCCTGGTGGCCGACACCGACGACCTCCCCGAGGGCGACGACCCCTCCGACACCGGCGTGGTCCTCATGACCCTCCACGCCGCCAAGGGCCTGGAGTTCCCCGTCGTCTTCCTCACCGGGATGGAGGAAGGCGTGTTCCCCCACCAGCGGGCCCTCACCGAGCCGGCAGAGCTCGAGGAGGAGCGCCGCCTGTGCTACGTCGGCATCACCAGGGCCGAGCGTCGGCTGTTCCTGTCCCACGCCTGGTGCCGCAGCCTGTTCGGCATGACCACCTACAACCCTCCCAGCCGCTTCCTGGCCGAGATCCCCGAGGACCTGGTCGAGACCGATCCCGCCAGCCGGACCGGCGGTCGATCCTCGATGCGCTCCGACGGGTGGGAGTCCACCTCATGGCAGCCGGCGGGGCGCGACACCCTCCACGAGCGCGCCACTCGCCCGGCCGGCCCCCAGTCCTCCGGGGCGCACCTGATGGGCATCTCCGTCGGCGACGACGTGCGGCACGACAAGTGGGGCGAGGGCGTGGTGCTGCACGTGGAGGGCCGCGGCGACAAGACCGAGGCCGTGGTGCGGTTCCCCGAGGTGGGCGAGAAGCGACTCCTCCTGGCCTGGGCACCGCTGGAGAAGGTGCAGCGATGATGACCCCGTCGTGCGCGCTCACCCGGCTGCGGGTGGGTCTGGGCGGTGGCCTCACGCTCGCCAACCTGGCGGACTCCCTCGCCGCCCTCCACGGGCGGGCCACCGCGCTGCACGAAGAGCACCCCGACGGCACGGTCCGCCGGCTCACCCACGCCGAGCTGGCCGGGCGGGTCGCCCGTTGGTCGGCGGCGATCGCCGCCCGCACCCGCGCGGGCGACGCGGTGGTGGTGGCCACCCCCAACGGCATCGACCAGCTGATGGTCTGCCTGGCGGCCGCCCGTGCCGGCCGGCTGCCGGCGCCGGTCAACGCGCAGATGTCCGCCACCGAGGTCGACCACGTCATCGCCGATGCCGGCGCCACGCTCGTGGTGCGCGACGGTGCCGAGCTGGACCGGGGCAAGGGCTCCCGCTCCGCTCCGCCCTCAGCGGTGCCGGCCAGGTCCGACGACGTGGCTGCGCTGTTCTACACCTCGGGCACCACCGGGGCGCCCAAGGGCGCCGAGCTCACCCATCGGGCGCTGGTCGGTCAGCTCTCCTCCGCCGCCCTGGTGCCGCCCGTGCTGGGGGGCGCAGAGGTGCTGATGGCGCTGCCGGTGGCGCACATCATGGGCTTCGTGGGGCTGCTCGGTCCCCTCGTGATGGGCGCGCCGATCTACTTCCTGGACCGCTTCAACGCCGCTCGGGTGCTGGAGGTGATCGAGCAGCGTCGGGTGTCCGCCTTCGTCGGGGTGCCGGCGATGTACCGGATGCTGCTGGAGGCCGGCGCCGCCGAGCGCGACCTCAGCTCGGTGCGGGTCTTCGCCTCAGGTGCCGACGTCATGCCCGCGGAGGTCGCTCGAGCGTTCAAGTCGATGGGCTCCACCGTCACCCTTCCGCTGGTCGGCGGCCTGGGTGAGGCGCTCTTCGTGGAGGGCTACGGGATGGTGGAGGTGGGCGGCGGCGTGGCGGCGAAGGTGTCGCCGCCGCTGATGTCGGTCGGCCTCGGGGACTCCCTGGGCGTGCCGCTGCCCGGCTGGCGCATGCGGGTGGTCGACCGTGACGGGCGGCCCGTCAAGGCGGGCACGGTGGGGGAGCTGCAGCTGCGGGGGCCGGGGGTGCTGAAGGGCTACCACGGCGACCCGGGCTCCAGCGCGGCGGTGATCACCTCCGACGGCTGGTTGCGCACCGGCGACCTGGTGCGCGCCGGGGCGTTCGGCACGGTGCTGTTCCACGGCCGCTCCAAGCACGTGGTGAAGTCGGGCGGCTACTCGGTGTACCCGGTCGAGGTGGAGGCCGACCTGGAGGAGCACCCCGACGTGCTGGAGGCGGCGGTGGTGGGCCTGCCGCACCCCAAGCTGGGGGAGATGACGGCGGCTGCCGTGCGCCTCCGGCCAGGGGCGACGGTGAGCGCGCAGGAGCTGTTGGAGTGGGCCGAGTCGCGCATGGCCCACTACAAGGCGCCCAAGCGGATCGTCGTCGTCGAGGACCTGCCCCGGACCGGCACCCGCAAGGTGCAGCGCGACCAGCTCAGCGACCTGTTCCCTGCTGCCTGACGAGCTCGGCTCCGGTCGTCAGGGACCCTGCTCGACGTCGGCCTGGTCGCCGTCGGCCTCGCCGCCGCCCTCGGAGTTCCCGCCGCTGTCGTCGGTGCTCTCCCGCAGGTCGATGATGAGGTTGCCGTCGTCGTCGATGCGCCAGGGGAACTGCTCCAGGCCGTCACCGGTCACACCGTAGGTGTCCTCGTTGCACAGCTCACCGAGTGCCTTGGGGTCGTCCGGATCGGGGGTGCGCACGTCGAAGAGGTTCTCCTCGGCGTTCCAGGCCAGGAAGCACCCCTCTGCCGCGCCGGGGGCGGTGGCGGTGAACACGGACCACTGCAGCTCCGGGTCGTCGCCGAAGTGGTTCACCCAGATCGGGCGCAGCTGACCGCGACCCGACACGTCGCTGAACAGCACCGGGCCCTCCTCGGCGATCTGACCGGCCAGACGGCTGGCCTGACCGGCGTCGAAGGTGTCGTCGCCGAGGCGGACCTTCACCGGGGCGTCGTCGCCGCTGGCCAGGCGGAGCAGCCCCCAGGTGGCCGCCACGGCCAGCACGACCACCACGACGCCGATGATGATCGAGGTGACCTGCGAGCTGCCGGACCGTTGCTCCACGGGCATGGCTCCACGATCCCACACCGCGTTCCCGTTCTGTGCACCGGAGGTCGCGCTGGGCGCGACGTCCGGCGGACAGGACACGGGGTCGCGGCGTTGGGGCGGGACGGGGGAGCGCCGTTATGCTCCGCACCGGCGAGCCGCCGACCCCTCGGCCGGGCGGGCTCCGAACCACGTCGATGACGGAAGGCAGCAGGGTGGACCTCTTCGAGTACCAGGGCAAGCAGTTCTTCGCCTCCTACGGCATCCCGGTGTCTCCGGGGGAGGCGGTCACCACCGTCGAGGACGCGGTGGCCGCCGCCGAGCGGCTCGACACCTTCCCGGTGGTGGTCAAGGCTCAGGTCCAGGTGGGCGGTCGTGGCAAGGCCGGCGGGATCAAGCTGGCCGAGAACCTCGAGGAGGTGCGCCAGCACGCCTCGGCCATCCTCGGCATGGACATCAAGGGCCACGTCGTGGAGGTCCTCTGGATCGAGGTGGCCTCCGACATCGCCGAGGAGTACTACGCCAGCTTCACCCTCGACCGCTCCGCCAAGGCCCACCTGGGCATGCTCTCCGCCCAGGGCGGCGTGGAGATCGAAGCGGTCGCCGAGACCGATCCCGACGCCATCGCCAAGATCTGGATCGATCCCGTCGACGGCCTCGACGAGGCCACCGCTCGTGAGTGGGTGCGTG
>CAYQQQ010000021.1:0-80831 GCA_964420125.1 uncultured Microthrixaceae bacterium | reverse complement strand
GGGTACTTCATGGTGAGGCGGCTGCCGATGTTGCCGTCGATCCACTCCATGTGGCCCTCGGCCTCCACCTTGGCGCGCTTGGTGACGAGGTTGAACACGTTGTTCGACCAGTTCTGGATGGTGGTGTAGGTGACCCTGGCGGACTCCTTCACCACGATCTCCACCACTGCGGAGTGCAGCGAGTCGGAGGTGTACACCGGCGCCGAGCAGCCCTCGATGTAGTGCACCTCCGAACCCTTGTCGGCGATGATCAGCGTGCGCTCGAACTGACCCATGTTCTCGGCGTTGATGCGGAAGTAGGCCTGCAGCGGCATCGACACCTTCACGCCCTCGGGCACGTAGATGAACGACCCGCCCGACCACACCGAGGAGTTGAGCGCCGCGAACTTGTTGTCGTTGCGGGGGATGACCGTGCCGAAGTGCTCCTTGACGATCTCGGGGTACTCGCGCAGGGCGGTGTCCATGTCGCAGAAGATCACGCCCTGGGCCTCGAGGTCGGCGCGGTTGCGGTGGAAGACGACCTCGCTCTCGTACTGCGCGGTCACACCGGCGAGGTACTTGCGCTCCGCCTCGGGGATGCCCAGCTTCTCGTAGGTGGACTTGATCGCGTCGGGCAGGTCGTCCCAGTCCTCGACCTGCTCCTCGGTGGGCTTGATGTAGTAGTAGATGTCGTCGAAGTAGATCTCCGACATGTCGCCGCCCCAGTTGGGCATCGGCCGCTTCTCGAAGTTGCGCAGCGACTTGAGGCGGAAGTCGAGCATCCAGTCGGGCTCGCCCTTCATCCACGACATGTCCCGCACGATGCCCTCGGTGAGGCCGCGCTTGGGCTTGAAGACGTAGTCCTCCGCGTCGCTCCAGCCGAGGGAGTACTTGGAGAGATCGAGCTCGACGGTCATGACCTGCCTCCGAGGTGACTGGAACCGGGGGGAATTAACAACATCTGGATAGTAACAACTCCGGGTGCCGTGCGGCTACGCAGGCTTGCCGCGCTGCTGGTCGGCCGGTCCTCGGGCGGTCGGGCGGTCGGGCTACCGCCACCACCCGAGCGCCGCGGCACGGTTCGGCCCTGCACGGGGCGTAGGGTGGACGAGGTGGACCTGCAGCCTTCCGTCGCGGCGACCCCGCCGATCGAGGCGCTCCCAGGCGCGTCGCTCCCAGGCGAAGCGCTCCCTGCGGCTGCCGCCCGTCACGGCGATGCGGTGCCCCACGGCGGGGCGGAGCTCAGCCGAGGGCAGCGCCTGGCGCTACCCCTCGCACTCGGCGCCACCGCCGTCTGCGGCTGCGCGGCGATCGCGCTCGTCGACCCCGGCGACGACGGGGTCCCCCTGTGCTGGTCGCGCTCGGTGTTCGGCGTGGACTGCCCCTTCTGCGGCGGCCTGCGCTGCACGAACGCCCTCCTGCGAGGGAACCTCGGCGAGGCGATCGACCACAACGTGGTGCTGGCGGCGGCCCTCCCCGTGGCGGTGCTGATGTGGGTGTGGTGGGTGGCGCGGTCCTGGCGGGGCGAGCCGTCCCCCGTATCGAAGGCGCCGAACTGGCTGGTGATCACCGCCGCCATCCTGCTGGTGGTCTTCGGCGTGGTGCGCAACCTGACAGGCACCGCCCTGTCGCGCTGGCTGCACTCCGACCTCTACGCCGGCTGACGCCCGGCTCCCGCCCCGACTGCCACCCGGTGTGCACCGCAGCGGTGCCGACTGGGTGCCAGAACCAATGGGGACCGATGGGGGTGTGTATGTGGCGGGTGCGCTCAGTCGAGGCGGCGGAGGTCGCGGCGGTAGCGCTCGGCGCGTGCGATGTAGGACTCCACCCCGTGGTGGAAGTGGCCGGGTTGCAGCGCGCCCTCCTTGATGGTGGCGGGCACCCCCACCGCCAGCGCCAGCGGCGGCACCACCTTGTTGTTGCCCACGAAGGCGCCGGCACCCACCAGGGCCTCCTCGCCGACGACTGCGTTGTGCAGCACGATCGACCCCGAGCCGATGAGGGCCCGGTCCCCCACCGTGCAGGCCTCGAGGTGGGCGTTGTGGCCCACCGTCACCCGGTTGCCGAGACGGGTTGGCCACACCGGGGTGGTGTGCAGCACGGCACCGTCCTGCACGGAGCAGTCCTCCCCCACCACGATCAGCCCGTCGTCGCCCCGCAGGACGGCGCACGGCCACACCGAGGAGCGCGCCCCGACGGTCACCGAGCCGATGACGACGGCGTCGGGGTGGATGTAGGCATCGGGGTGGATGTCGGGGACCTGGTCGCCGAGGGCGTAGATCGGCATGGTTGCTCCGGTTCAGAGTGGCTGGTGGCGGCCGTAGCCGCCCTTGAAGAACACCAGGGGACCGTGATCGGCGCGATGCACGTCCAGGGCGCGGACCCTGCCCACCACGATGAGGTGGTCGCCGCCCTCGTGCACCGCCTCGATGCCGCAGTCGACGTGGGCGATGGCGTCGCGCACGCAGGGCGAGCCGGTCACCGGGGAGGGGAACCAGTCCACGGAGGCGAACTTGTCCTCGGTCTTGGAGGAGAACACGTTGCTGACCTCGGCCTGGTGCTCGGAGAGCACGCTCACCGCGAAGGCGCCCGAGCGCTCGATGGGGCCCCACGACGAGGACTGGCAGCCGACGCAGAACCCCACCAGCGGCGGGTCGAGGGAGACGGAGAAGAAGGAGCCGACCGCCAGGCCGCGGGGGCGGCCGTCGTGGAGGCCGGCGACGACGGTCACCCCGGTGGGGAAGTGGCCCAGCACGGTGCGGAACTCCCGAGGGTCGATCTCGACGTCCAACTCGCTGCGCTGGTCGCTCACGTCATCCGGCACGGCACGGTTCCCCTCTGGTGGCGGTCCACTCTGGTGATCGAGAGAGGCAGGCTAACCGTCGTGGTTCGGGGCGGGGAACGCAGGCCCGGCCCGGTTGCCGCCCGCGAGGCTCAGGTGGCGATCCGACCGACCGTGGCAGCGGCGGTCGAGGGGGCCACCGGCGCCCCGGCCCGGGAGGGCGGGGCGGTGCCGTTGGAGGCGGAGCGGGAGGCGTCCCGGCCGTAGCTGATGGTGAGCCCCTCGTGGGCGGCGATGACCTCGTGCACCCCGCGGACGGCCGCCTTGGTGCTGGCGTCGCCGAGCAGCTCGTCGAGGTGGGCGTCGGAGTGGGAGGGGTCGTGGTGGAACAGGGCGAGGGCCTTCACCCCGGCCCGGGCGGCCACCTCGACGGCGTAGTCGACGGTGCAGTGGCCCCAGTCGGAGCGCATGGAGAACTCGAGGTCGTCGAACTGGGCGTCGTGGATGAGCAGGTCGACGCCTTCGCAGAGGTCCACCACCTCGGGGTCGACCTCCCGGGCACCGACGCCGGGCTGCTGGTGGTCGCTCACATACGCGATGGACACGCCCTCGACCGTGACCCGGAACCCCAGGGTGGGGCCGATGTGGGGCACCAGGGCGCTGCGCACCTCGGCGTCGTCGATGTGGAAGGTCTCGCCATCGACCTCGTGGAACACGATCTCGCACGGGAGCTGCTCGATGCCGACGGGGAAGTAGGGGGGCGCCACGAAGCAGCGCACCGCCTCCTCGAGGGAGAGGTGCTCCTGGGGCGGGCCGTGGACGTCGAGGCGGGCGCCCTCGCACAGCAGGGGGGTGAAGAAGGGGATGCCCTGCACGTGGTCCCAGTGGAGGTGGCTGAGCAGGGCGTGGCCCCGGAAGGGCTCGTCGTGCACCCGCTGCACGCCGAAGAAGCGCAGGCCGGTGCCGAGGTCGAAGATGATCGGCTCCCTGCCCGGGCGCTCGATCGCGACGCAGGAGGTGTTGCCCCCGTAGCGCTTGACCGCGTCGCTGGAGCACGGGGTCGACCCACGTACTCCGAAGAAGGTGACGTCCACCTCTGCTGTAGCCCCCTGATCGACCGGGCCCAGCCCATCGGGCCCAGTGAGTGAACTGTAGGTGAACGACGGTCATCACGGGGAGCGGTTGTGACCCATTTCTCGCCATCTCGAACGGCTGGCGAGGGTCGCCATCGGCGGTGCCGACCGGCGAGCCCGGCGATGGTGGCTACGTCCGCTGAGCGACGAAGGGCCTCAACGCGGCACGGGCCCGGGCGACGACCTCGGAGCTCTCGCGGTGGTCGTACGCCCAGTCCTGCGGTGTGCCCACGGTGAGCAGCCGCCCGTCCAACTCGGCGTCACCACCCAACAGGTTGATCGCCGCGCGGAACCCGGGATCGTCCAACAGCGGAACCGGCACCACGTTGAGGTGCCACACGTCGAGCAAAGACACCCCCGCCCGCGTTGTGGCCCTCGTCCAGTGCAGACGCGCGCAGTTCGACCCATCACCTCGATCTCCCGACGTGATGGGATGCATCACCCGCGCCTCCCGCAGGTAGACGCCCGCCAGACGCGGAAGGAACCCGTCCAGCCGATCCAACACCTCCCAGTAGGTTCCCCCACGTGACGCCCCGACTTCCACGCACAACGAGATGAAGAAACCGGCGTGGTAGTCAAGTGCCCGGTAGCCGGCCGACTCCGCCCACACGAACTCGGTGCCGCCGGCAGGATCCTCGGTTGCGCGGTCCAGGGCGTACGCCGCCACGTCGTCCACGGGAAGCGGCACACCGTTGAGGGACCCGTCGATGGAAACAAGAGGAGTCTCGGTCACCAGCTGGGCGGCCAACTCGCCCCACAGCTCAGGGGACACACCGGTGTCGAGCGACCCGTGAACGAACGGCGGGTCGGGAACCAGCACCGCCCACACAACCGGGCCCCGCTCCATCACCGACCCCACGCCCCGCAACGGCACGCCCGGCGCTCGAGCCGTCAGACCGACCTCACCTGGCAGCTCGCGCAATCCCTCGGCGAACGCGAAACAGAACACCCGAGCAGACTCCCAATCGTCCTTGAAGTCGGCAACGATCTGCGCCACCCCACCCGGCAGCTCGGAGACCACGCACATCGACGGCGATCGAGGGATCCCGGACTCCAGCGCCCGCCCCACCGCCCCCCGCACCGCGTCCAGTGGCGCGCCCGTCACCCACAGCTGAAGGTCCCCCGACAGCTCCAACTCCTCCACACTCCGATCGATCCTCACGGACCCACCCTCGCCGTCACTCCCGAACTCTCCCACATCGATCGTCTCCCACGACCGGTGCGCACGGCGAAGGGCGCCCGGTCGGTAGCGTGACCGCCCGTGAACGATCGAACCACCCTGGAACGTCACCGCCGGCAGGCCCACGGCCTGGAGCTCGAGTGCCTGGAGACCGGCCCCGCCGACGGCCCTCTGGCGCTCTGCCTGCACGGCTACCCCGACTCGGCGCACACCTTCCGCCACCTGCTGCCTCGCCTCGCCGACGCGGGGTTCCGCGCCGTGGCGCCCTTCCTGCGGGGCTACGCCCCCAGCGACCTCGACCCCGCCGGCCGCTACCAGTGCGGTGTGCTGGGCCTGGACGCCAACGCCCTGCACGACGCCCTCGGCGGTGACGAGCGGGCCGTGATCGTGGGCCACGACTGGGGTGCGCTCGGCACCTACGCGGCCGCCGACCTGGAACCCCGACGCTGGTCGCGGGTGGCGGCCGCAGCCGTCCCGCCGGGGCCGGTGTCGGCCATGGGGATGCTCTCCTACGAGCAGCAGAAGCGCTCCTGGTACATGTTCTTCCAGACGACCCCGCTGGCCGACATCGCCATCCCCATGAACGACCACGAGTTCATCGCCAGGCTGTGGGCCGACTGGTCGCCCGGCTACGACGCCGCCGAGGACGTCGCCCACTTCGTCGAGTGCATGGCCACCCCCGAGCACCTCGCCGCCGCCCTCGGCTACTACCGCCAGACCCTCGACGCCTCGCTGCAGTCACCGGAGCTGGCCGAGGCGCAGGCCGCCACCCTGGCCATCCCGCCCCAGCCCCTCCTCTACCTGCACGGCCGCGACGACGGCTGCATGGGTGCCGAGCTGGCCGACCTGGTGGGCGGGATGCTCACCGTCGAGGGCAGCCGGTCGGAGGTGCTGGACGGCGTCGGCCACTTCCTGCACCTGGAGCAGCCGGAGCTGGTCGGCGGGCTCATCCTGGAGCACCTGACCGCCTGAGCTCACCCTCGCAGTCGCCACCCCGCGCCGACGAGCTCGACCAAGCCGTCCTCGGCGAGCGAGGCCAGCGCTGCGGCCAGCTCGGATCCCCTGGCCAGCACAGATCCCTCGGCCAGCTCAGATCTCTCGACCAGGACAGACTCCGACAGCGGACCCTCGGCCAGCGCCCGCAGCACCCGGCCGCGCACCTGGCGCTGGGACCCCTCGAAGCGGGCCTGGCGGCGCGACACCCCCGCCGAGCCCTCCGCCGGGTCGGGGGCGGGGCACCCCGCAGCGCCCCAGGCGCACCACCGTCGCACCGGGCACTCCCCGCACGCCGGGGCCCGCTTCGTGCACACGGTGGCGGCCAGGTCGAGCAGCGTCTGGTTCCACACCCAGCCCGAGCCGGCGGGCACCTGGGCGTCGGCCGCCCGCTGGGCCTGCCCCGACGACAGCCGATCACCGTGCCAGCGGGCCAGGACCCGCCCGACGTTGGTGTCGAGCACCCCCTCGTCGGCCTCGAAGGCGAACACCCGCACCGCCCGCGCCGTGTAGGGGCCCACGCCGGGCAGCGCCCGCAACGCCGGCTCTCCCTCGGGCACCGCTCCGCCGTGGTCCTCCACGATCCGCTGGGCCGCCAACCACAGGTTGCGGGCCCGGCGGGGGTAGCCGAGGCCCTGCCACTCTCGCAGCACCTCGGCCTGCGAGGCGGCAGCCTGGGCGGCGGGGGTGGGCCAGCGCCCCATCCAGGGCGACCACCGCGCCTGCACCCTCGCCACCTGGGTCTGCTGGAGCATCACCTCGGCCACCAGCACCGCCCACGGGTCGCGGGTGGCCCGCCACGACAGGTCGCGGCGGTGCTGGTCGCCCCACGCCAGCACCGCCGACGATCTCGCCGCCCTCCGGTCACCCACGGCGACGGAACAGGTGCACCACCGTGTGGTGCGGGTAGTCGAAGCGCTCCCGGCCGCCCACCTCGGGGGTGCCGGCCAGCAGGTCCACCACCTCGGCGACCAGCGCGTCGCGCTCGGCGGCGGGCATCACCGCCACGAAGGACGTGGAGCGGACCCGCTCCACCATCAGCTCCACGCTGGAGGGCACGGGGTTGGCGAAGCGGTGGGTGCCCAGGTGCTCGAAGCGGCCGTCGCGCTCCACGACCTCCTCCCAGAGGTGCTCCCGGTGCTCGGCGTAGGGCCGACCACCCGAGCGGGCCTCGATCAGGTCGGTCAACCGCCTGACCCAGGGCACCGTCTCGTCGCGCACGTTCCACACCATCGCCAGCAGGCCCTGGGGCGCCAGCGCCCGGGCGAGCTCCGCCAGCGCCGCCGACGCGTCGAACCAGTGGAAGGCCTGGGCCACGGTCACACCGGCGAGCGAGCCGTCGCGCAGGGGCAGCGACTCCGCCACCGCCTGCACGGCGGGCACCCCGGGCTGGGCGAGGCGGAGCTGGGCCAGCATCTCCGCCAGCGGCTCCAGCGCCACCACCTGTCGACCGGCCCGCCGCAGCTGGCCGGAGAGGATGCCGGTGCCGGCCGCCAGGTCGACCACCGCGCCGGGGGGCAGCTGCTCCTTCAGCAGCCCGACGGCCTCCCGGGCGTAGGTCGGCCGGGAGCGCTGGTAGTGGCCCGCCGCCGAGGAGAAGCCGCCGGCGGCGACGGGGTCGATGTCAGGTCCCATCGTCTCTGACACTCCTCCTGATGCCGAGCTGACCGTCCCGGCGTCGGGAATGACAGTTCGGGGGTCGGGCGTGGCGGGGGTGGGGCTGCGGGATCAGAGGTGAAGGTCAGGCGTCCCAGACGGTCGACTCGTCGTAGGGGCGCTTGCGGACGGGGGCGGCGTCGCGCTTCCACACCATCACCTTGCGGCGGAAGAAGCACACCTCCACGCCGTCCTGGTTGAATCCCTTGGTCTCCACCGTGACGATGCCGCGGTCGCCCTTGGAGGACTCGCGCGTGTCGATCACCTTGGTCTCGGCGTAGATGGTGTCGCCGTGGAAGGTGGGGTTCTTGTGCTGGAGGGTCTCGATCTCCAGGTTGGCGATGGCGGCCCCGGACACGTCGGGCACCGACATGCCCAGCACCAGCGAGTACACGAGGTTGCCGACCACCACGTTGCGGCCGTGGACCGTCTCGTTCTGGGCGAACCACTCGTTGGTGTGCAACGGGTGGTGGTTCATGGTGAGCATGCAGAACAGGTGGTCGTCGAACTCGGTGATGGTCTTGCCGGGCCAGTGGCGGTAGACGTCGCCGGGCTCGAAGTCCTCCAGGTAGCGGCCGAAGGGACGGTCGTGGACGGTCATCTGGTCCTCCAACGGGGGCTCGACCCGCGAGCGGGGCTCGCGGGGGAAGGTGCGGCGACCGTACCGCCCCTCTCCGTGGGCCCTCCAATCCCTCTGACTACGCAGAGTAGTCCTTCAATTACCCTCTGTGAAATGCACGGACGGTGGTGTAACGTGCACTTCCTGTAGTTGGTACTGGCGGGACGAACACGAGATCCGCAACGGCGTCGCGCACCTCCCCACCCCGCACGGTGGGACGGATCGAGTGTTCGAAACGAAGGGATGGGGATGGACACAACGAGACCTGGGCTGCACACGCCGCGATCGCTCACCGCTCCGGCACGGTTCCGATGGGCCACGATGGAACGGGTCCTCTGGTACCGGCTGGTGGGAGGCCTGCTCATCGGGTCGAGCATCGCCGCGCTCCCCCTCTTCGGCCCGAACCGGCTCTGGATCGGCATGGGCGTGATGGTCGCCATCACCGCCGTCAACTTCGCCATGCTGCACAACCTCAGCCTCGACCAGCGGCCGACCGCGGTGATGGCGTTGGTGGACACCGCAGTGCTGCTGGGCGTGGTGGCGCTCGTGCCCTCGTCGCTGCCCGTCGCCGCGGTCGTGTTCGCCTCCACCACCGCCCTGTTCGTGTTCTGGTTCGGCTCCCGGCTCACGCTCGGGCTCACCGTGGCGGTCGTGGCCGGGTTCTCGGCGGTCGGCATCGCGGCCGATCCGCCGCTGTGGTTCCCCGCCACCGTCGCCCTCGCGGTGTGCTGCATCGTGTGCACCCTCATCCTCCAGACGGTCGCCGAAGGCGTGGAGGACACCCAGCGGCGCTTCGACGAGCTCGTCAACGGCATCGACGCCGTCGTGTGGGAGGCCGGCACGACCGGACGGGTGGACTTCGTGTCGGCCAACGTCGCCGACGTGCTCGGCTGCGACGCCACCGCCTTCGCCGACCCGGCGTTCATCGACACCCACGCCCACCCCCACGACATCGCCAGCTGGCACCACGCCAGGGAGCGCAACAGCGAGGGTCGAGGCTCGGAGGTGCACCTGAGGGTGCGCGACGACCACCACAGCTACCGGCGCATCCAAGAGCGGGTGAAGGTGTCGCTCAACCCCGACGGCACCGTCCACCGCCACCGCGGCCTGATCATGGACGAGACCCGCCGGTGGGACGCGGAGACCGACCTGCGGCGCTACAGCGACTTCATCCAGGGCATCCCCATCGCGCTGCTCATCGTGCAGCTCACCGACGCCGACGATCCCCGCAGCGTCGTGGTCACCTCGCTCAACCCCGCCGCCCAGGCGCTCCTCGACGCCGCCAACGCCCATCGCAACGAACGCCACACCCTCGACGACGGCCCGGTCCGACTCGTCGACTGCCTCGACATCGAAGAGCGCTGGCTGGAGCGGCTGCGCGGCGTGACGATGACCAACAAGGCCTACGAGCGGCCCTTCCTTCGCATCCCCGGTGCCGAGGGGATCTACGCCATGCGGGCGGTCCCCCTGCCCGACCAGTGCATCGGGATCTCCCTGGAGGACGTCACCCGACGGGAGCGGCTGGCCGAGTCGTTCCGCCACCAGGCGCTGCACGACCAGCTCACCGGGCTCCCCAACCGCGCCCACCTGCACACGCGGCTCGACGCCGCCCTCGCCGAGTCGGAGCAGACCGGCAGCGGAGTCGCACTGCTGGTCGTCGACCTCGACCAGTTCAAGGAGGTCAACGACGCGCTGGGCCACGAGTACGGCGACCGCCTGCTGGCCGAGCTCTCGCGGCGCCTCGGCGCCAAGCTCCGCCACTGCGACACCATCGCCCGGCTCGGCGGCGACGAGTTCGCCGTGCTGCTCACCGACGACGCCGACGTCCCCAAGGCCACCGAGGTCGCACGCAGGCTGATCGCCCTGTGCGAGAAGCCCATCAAGATCGGCGAGTTCCGCTTCCAGGTCAGCGCGTCGGTGGGCGTCGCCGTGGCACCGGCGCACGGCAACGACACCGACACCCTCCTGCGCCGAGCGGACGGCGCCATGTACCGGGCCAAGGCCTCCGGCGGGAGCGTGTCGGTCTACTCCCCCGGCCAGGACCTCTACAACGTCCGGCGCCTCGAGCTGCTCGGCGACCTGCGCGACGCCGTAGGCACCGACGACCTCGCCGTGCAGTACCAGCCCCGGATCGACCTGCGCACCAACCGCACCGTGGGGGTCGAGGCCCTCGTGCGCTGGCACCACCCTCGCCACGGGATGCTGCCACCCGACGAGTTCATCGAGCTGGCCGAGGTCTCCGGCACCATCCACCGCCTCACCCAGCACGTCAGCGAACGGGCCTCTGCGGAGATGCGGCCGCTGGTGGACCAGCACGACCTGTCCCTCAGCGTCAACCTGTCCACCCGCAACCTCTACGACGCCAAGCTCGTCGAGTGGGTGAGCGACCTCCTGGTGCGCCACCGCATCGCCCCCGGGACGCTGTGCTTCGAGATCACCGAGAGCCAGCTGATGGACGACCCCAGCCACTCCCTCACCGTGCTGCACGAGCTGCGAGAGCTGGGGATCCGCTTCAGCATCGACGACTTCGGCACCGGCTACTCGTCGCTGTCGTACCTGCGGGAGCTGCCCATCGACGAGGTGAAGATCGACCGCATCTTCGTCGCCGACGTCGCCAACGACGACACCATCGTGCGCTCCGTGATCGACCTCGGCCACAACCTCGGCCTCCACGTCGTCGCCGAAGGCGTCGAGGACGTCGTCACCCTGGGCCGCCTCCAGGAGCTCGGCTGCGACAGCGCCCAGGGCTTCCACTTCGGTGCCCCGATGGACGCCGACGAGCTGACGACCTACCTCGACGGCGCTTGGGAGAACATCATCACGCTTCGGTAGCCTCGACAGCCATGAGCACCCCCCTGCCCACCGCCGCCGACCTCGACGCCGCGCGGGCGGCACTCGAGGTCGCCCAGTCCGTCCTCGACGCCGCCATCGCCCGCCTCTCCGGCCTCGACCTCGACGACAACCAGGTCCTCGCCTACGACATCGCCCACGCCGCCGCCGGCGTGATGGCCGCGCAGGGTCTGCTCGGCTACGGGGCACGGGGCGACGACGAGGCCGCCATCACCTGCGCCTTCGCCGCCGACGTGCTGGCGGACCTCGCCACCAGGCTCTTCGGCCGGGAGGCCGACTGGGGCGTGCAGACCGACGCACTCGACCCCACCCGGGCCTTCGTCGCCGACTACCGCGACCCCGCCTACCTGTCGGCGCTGGCCGACACCGACGGCACACGGGGCCTGGACGACGACTTCGAGATGGTGCAGGACACCTTCCGGCGCTTCGCCGAGGAGAAGCTCGCCCCCATCGCCGAGCACATCCACCGCCACAACGCCGACATCCCCGAGGACATCATCTCCGGCCTGGCCGAGATGGGGGCCTTCGGCCTGTCCATCCACGAGGACTGCGGGGGCTTCGCCTCCGGCGGTGAGTCTGACTACATCGCCATGGTGGTGGCCACCGAGGAGCTCAGCCGGGGCAGCCTCGGCGCCGGGGGATCGCTCATCACCCGCCCCGAGATCCTGGCCCGGGCCCTGGAGGCGGGTGGCACCGAGGAGCAGAAGAAGGAGTGGCTGCCCCGCCTCGCCTCCGCCGAGGTGATGAACGCCGTGGCCGTCACCGAACCCGACTACGGCTCGGACGTGGCCGGGGTGAAGGTGACCGCGTCGGCCACCGACGGTGGCTGGCTGCTCAACGGGGTGAAGACGTGGTGCACCTTCGGCGCCCGCGCGGACGTGCTCATGCTGCTCGCCCGCACCGACCCCGACCGCAACCTCGGCCACAAGGGCCTGTCGATGTTCATCGTCCCCAAGGAGCGAGGCGACGGCCACGGCTTC
This sequence comes from uncultured Microthrixaceae bacterium, assembly GCA_964420125.1. Lineage (GTDB taxonomy): Bacteria > Actinomycetota > Acidimicrobiia > Acidimicrobiales > Microtrichaceae > CAYQQQ01. The sequence continues at coordinate 68,659 of CAYQQQ010000021.1, read as the reverse complement.
GAGCTCACCCAGGACAACGCCTTCGGCGGCGGCAAGATGGAGGGCCGCCCGATCGACACGATCGGCTACCGGGGGATGCACTCCTACGAGATCGCCCTCGACAACTGGTTCGTCCCCTCCGAGCTGCTGATCGGCGGCGAGGACGGCCTCGGGCGGGGCTTCTACTTCCAGATGGCCGGCTTCGAGAACGGCCGGCTGCAGACCGCGGCCCGAGCCATCGGGGTGATGCAGGCTGCACTCGAGGAGGCCCGCACCTACGCCGAGAACCGCGTGGTCTTCGGCAGGCCGATCGCCGACTACCAGCTCACCCGGGCCAAGATCGCCCGCATGGCGGTGATCATCCAGGGCGCGCGCCAGTTCTCCTACGAGGTGGCCCGTCTGATGGCCGAGGGCAGGGGCACCCTCGAGGCCTCCATGATCAAGGCGTACGTGTGCAAGGCCGCCGAGTGGGTCACCCGCGAGGCCATGCAGATCCACGGCGGGATGGGCTACGCCGAGGAGTACACGGTGAGCCGGCTGTTCGTGGACGCCCGCGTGCTGTCCATCTTCGAGGGCGCGGACGAGACCCTCTGCCTCAAGGTGATCGCCCGCCAGCTCGTGGCCAAGCACAAGGGCTCCTGAGCCTCGACACCCGCCACGGGGTGCGCCAGCATGGATGAGACGGGCGCCCGGGAGGGGACATGGTCGACGACGAAGAACCGCAGGGACTTCTGGCCGGGCCGGCTCCCCTCGCGCCACCCGGCGACAGCGGCGAGCAGGTCGCCCCGTGGCCCTCGGCACCCCACGGGGCGGTCGGGCCGAGTCCCCTGATCGGTTCGCCAGGCCACCAGCCGTGGGGCACCGCAGATCCCTTCGGGGGCGGGCCTGTCGGGGGCGGACCTGTCGTAGCCCCCTCCGGCCCACCGCTCGGCCCATCACCCGGATCGAGCCCCTTCCACGAGGCACCGCCGCCCGTCGAGCCTCCTCGAGAGAGGAGCCACCGTTGGGCGTGGGTGCTCGGCTCGGTGGCGCTCTGCGTGCTCGTCGCTCTGGCGGCGTGGTCAGCGGTGCGCCAGGTGCAGGACGCGTTCGACAGCCCCGCGGCCGGGGAGCCTCCTGAGGGCGAGATCCCGGACGCGGGCGACCCGTTCACCACGGTGGTCCCCGGCGATCCCTACGTCCCGGTGCCCCCGGGCGAGGAGAACCCACCCGAGGACGCCGGCCTGAGCGAGGAGCAGATCCGCGCCGCCTACGACACGGCCTTCGACCAGAGCGCAACCCCCGAGCAGTGGCTGGCGGTGGTCGACGCTCCCGTCGAGACCGGGGAGCGGTTGAAGCTGCTGGCCGCAAGGTGCGGCACGGCGCGGGTCTCGGTGGACCGCGTCGCCTTCAGGAACCCCGAGGAGGCGGCGGTGGAGTTCCGCTTCCGCGGCGTGTCCGTCCCCGGCGGCGACGCCGTGGTCTTCGGTGGTGGCGCGGAGCGCGTCGAGGGCAGGTGGATGGTGTCCGGTTGGACGATCGACGAGATCATCACCACCGCCGGGCCGTTCTGCGAGTGACCGCCGGGCTCCGGTGACCCTGCGGTCCGGGGGGCTCAGCCCTGGGCGCCGGGCACCATCCGGATGTTGATCGGATAGCGATACCACTCGCCCCTGTTGGCCGCGAGCGTGGCCATGATGCCCAGCACGATGGCGCCGATCCACACCAGGAAGAACGTGAGGAACCCGATGAACACCAGCATCAGCAGGAACGACGCGACGTAGCCGATGGCGACGGTGATCTGGAAGTTCAGCGACTCCGCGGCGTGGTGCTTGAAGAACGGCTGGTCGTCCTTGGCGATCAAGTACATGATCAGCGGGCCGACGAACCCGGTGAAGATGCCGAGCAGCTGGGCCAGCATCGCCATGGTCTTCTCGTCTTGCACGTTGGAGGCGGCCACCACGGGCTGACCGGCATACGGCATCGCGGCCGGGACCTGGGTGGCGGCCTGGGTCTGGGCCGTCCACTGGGTGCCGTCCCACCACCGTTGCTGACCGGTGGCGTCGGGGTACCAGCCGGGGGGTTGGGCTTGGGGCTCGGTCATGGCTCCCACCGTATCCCCCGGGAGCGCTGCGAGGGCGCGCACTCGGGGCCGTTCCCTCTGCTCCGTCGTCGGGTCGCTCCGGACCGGGTTCTGCCACCCCGTCCGCACCGCAGCGGTGCGATCCGGGTGTCAGCTCCCGAGTGCGGCGATGGCCTCGGCCACCGCCAGGGCGCGGCGGGCGTTGTCGACGTGCAGGTTCTCGATCATCCGGCCGTCCACGGTGATCACGCCCTTGCCCTCGGCGACGCCGGCCTCGAAGGCCTCGATCACCCGGCGGGCGTGCTCGATCTCCTGCTCGCTCGGGGCGTACGCCTCGTTGCACGGCTCCACCTGGGTGGGGTGGATGATCGTCTTGCCGTCGAAGCCCATCTCCGCCCCCTGCACGCACTCGGCGAGGAAGCCCTCGGGGTCCTTCACGTCGTTGTAGACGCCGTCGAGGACGACCTTGCCGGCGAAGCGGGCGGCGTTCACGCAGCGGCCCAGCCCCCACAGCAGCGGGGCCCGCCCGGGCACCAGCGCGGCGCGCAGCTCCTTGGCCAGGTCGTTGGTGCCCATCACCAGCACCTCGAGGCGCTCGGAGCTGGTGGCGATCTCCACCGCCCGCTCGATGGCAGCGGGGGTCTCGAGCATCGCCCACAGGCGGGTGTGGTCGGGCACCCCGGCGGACTCCAGCACCTTCTCCACCGCCGCCACCTCGGCGGCCGAGTTGATCTTGGGCACCACGATGCCCGCCGGCCCGGCCGCCGCGGCGGAGCGCAGGTCGTCGAGGTGCCACTCGGTCTCCGCCGAGTTCACCCGGATGGTGAGCTCCTTGTCGCCGTACTCGCCGGAGGCCACCGCGGCGGCCACCTTCTCGCGGGCGACCGCCTTCATGTCGGGCGCCACGGAGTCCTCGGTGTCGAAGATGATGGCGTCGGGGCTGAGGGCCTTGGCCTTCTCGAGGGCCTTGTCGTTGGCGCCCGGCATGTAGAGCGCGGTGCGACGGGGGCGGTGCTGGTCGGTCATCGTCGTGTGTCCTTCACTCCGGGCGACTCTGTTGTTCAGGACTGACACCAGGCGTCAGGCTCGAACAACACAGCGAGGGTTGGGGGTGGGTCAGAAGCCGTAGAGGGCCTTGAGGTCGGGGTCGCGCTCGGCGAGCTGGCGGGCCAGGTCGACCACCACCTTGCACTGCTTCACCGAGGCGTCGTCCTCCATCTTGCCGTTCAACATGATGGCGCCCGTGCCGTCGCCCATGGCCTCGATGACCTCCTGGGCGTGCGCCACGTCGGCCGGGTCGGGTGAGAACACCTTCTTGGCGATCTGGATCTGGACGGGGTGCAGCGACCAGGCGCCGACGCAACCCAGCAGGTAGGCGTTGCGGAACTGGTCCTCGCAGGCGACCGTGTCCTTGATGTCGCCGAAGGGGCCGTAGTACGGCAGGATCCCGGCCATGGCGCAGGCGTCCACCATGCGGGCGATCGTGTAGTGCCACAGGTCCTGCTGGAACGAGTCCCGCTCGGCGTCGTAGCGAGGGCCGTCCTCTCCCTCGGGCGGGTCCTGGCGCACCAGGTAGCCGGGGTGGCCGCCCCCCACCCGGGTGGTCTTCATCCGACGGTTGGCGGCCAGGTCCGCCGGGCCCAGCGACAGGCCCTGCATGCGGGGCGAGGCCAGGCAGATCTCCTCCACGTTGGCGACGCCCCGGGCGGTCTCCAGGATGGCGTGGACCATCAGCGGTTCGGTCAGACCGGCCTTGGCCTCCAGCTGGGCGAGCAGCCGGTCCACGTAGTGGATGTCCTCGGGGCCCTCCACCTTGGGGATCATGATCACGTCGAGGCGGTCGCCGATCTCGCCCACGAGGGTGACGAGGTCGTCGAGCACCCAGGGGGAGTCGAGGCTGTTCACCCTGGTCCACAGCTGGGTGTCGCCGAAGTCGACCTCCTTGGCCACCTTCACCAGCCCTTCGCGGGCCGCCTCCTTGGCGTCCATGGGGATGGCGTCCTCGAGGTTGCCGAGCAGCACGTCGGTGGTGGGGGCGATCTCGGGCAGCTTGGCGGTGACCTTCTCCAGGTGCGGCGGGAAGAAGTGGATCATGCGCGAGGGCCGGAAGGGGATCTCCCGGCGGGGAGTGGGGGCGCCCACGGCGAGCGGGGCGAAGTAGTCCTTGGGGCTGCGCATGACGGGCCTCCGAACGGGGTGGGGGCGAACGGGACGGACCGACCGTAGAAGCTGGGTGTCGCGGCGGCCAATCCTGCCGATCGCGCCGCCCCGTCGGCGTGCGGTGTCTCGTCGGTCGTCGTTCTGCTCTGCAACTGGTGTCGCCACAAGCACCTCCTGCAGAACAGAACGGGGTGTGGCGGCGGCGTAGATTCGGGGTCCATGTACGCCGTGGAGTGCCGCGAGCTGGGCGAGCCCGAGCAGCTCGTGATGACCGAACACCCGCCCGAACCCCTGCCCGCCGACCGGGTGCGGGTGAAGGTGACCGCCTGCGGGGTGAACTACGTCGACGGGCTCTTCGTGCAGGGCCGCTACCAGATCCTGCCCCCGGTGCCGTTCGTGCCCGGATCCGAGCTGGCCGGCGAGATCACCGAGGTGGGCGCCGAGGTCACCGGCTGGGAGCCGGGCCAACGGGTGATGGCGTCGGTGGGCCTCGGCGGCTTCGTGGACGAGGCCCTGCTGCGCCCCGACCAGCTCCTGGCGGTGCCCGACAACACCTCCGACGCCCAGGCCGCCACCCTCGGGCAGTCCTACGCCACCGCCTGGTTCACCTTGTGCCGCCGCACCACCACCCGTGCCGGCCAGTGGTGCGTGATCCTGGGCGCCGCCGGCGGCGTCGGCCTCGCCATGTTGGACGTGGCCCGCCACCTCGAGCTCAACACCATCGCCGTGGCCTCCAACCGCGAGAAGCTCGACCTCTGCATCAGCCGGGGCGCCCACGAGGTGATCGACTACTCCGGCGAGGACCTCAAGGCCCGCATCCGCGAGCTCACCGGCGGCGGCGCGGACGTGGTCGTCGACCCGGTGGGGGGCACCAGCACCGAGGCGGCGTTGCGGGCTCTGGGGGACTTCGGCCGGCTGATGGTCATCGGCTTCGCCGCCGGTGACATCCCTCAGGTCCCCACCAACCAGATCCTGCTGCGCAACCGGTCGGTGATCGGGGTGGACTGGGGGATCTGGGCCATGCGCAACCCGGACGAGAACCGTGCGCTGATGGCCGAGGTGCTCGACGCCGTCGCCACCGGCCGGCTCACCCCCGTGGAGCCCTCCACCTATCCGTTGGCCCACGCGGCGCAGGCGCTGCGCGACCTGCTGGAGCGACGGGTCACCGGCAAGGCGGCGCTGGTGCCGGATCACCCGTGGGTGCCCCCGGAGGCGGCCCGCACCGGGGAGTAGCGAACCCTGCGGCTCGGCTCGGCTCGGGTCGGCGCAGTCGAGTCGACGACGGGATCAGCTGTACGAGCGCCGCGAGGTCAGCCGCCGGCGACCGTCGTGGTCGGTTCCTCGGCCACCACGGGAGGCGCCTCGGGGTCGAACTCGGAGCTCAGCCCGTCGTCGGAGCCCGTGCCACCGGTGGACGCCTGGCCCTTCACCAGCTCCTCGGCGAGGCGCTGGAGGTCCTCGACGGGGATCTCACCCGAACCCCGCTGCCACACGTTGCCATCCGCGTCCAGCATCACCACGTAGGGGAACCCGGTGAGACCCCACGACTTGGCCGCCGTCTGGGCGTCGTCGTCGAGGAGGACCTGTGGCTCCCAACCCTCGGAGGCGATCCAGTTGGAGGGCGGGTAGTTCGGCCGGGAGCTGTCGACCCCGGTGCTCACCGCGTAGATCTCGAGGCCCTCGGGCACGTCGCCGCTGGCGATCCACTCCTGCAGGAGAGGAACCTCGGCCTGGCAGTGGGGGCACCAGTGGGCCAGGAAGACCACCATCTTCGGCGTGCCGTCGGAGGGGTCGATGACGACCTCCGACTCGTCGAAGCTCTGGCCCACCAGCTTCGGAGCGGCGAGGCCGACCGCGGGGTCCTCCCCGGCGGCGGGCAGGAGCTGGCCGGTGTCGGGCAGGGCCGGCAGGTCCTCGCCGGAGATGGTCACCGACGCGTTCTCCTGGCTGGCGTTCTTGGCGGCCTCGGCGCCGGTGCCGGCGCCGGCCTCCTTCTCGTCGGAGGGCCACAGCAGGACCGCCAGGCCGATGATCACCACGATCCCGACCGCGACCGCGCCGAGGATCAACGGCAGCTTCGAGTCGTTCTTCGGAGCGGGGTTGGCCGATGTGTAGGGGTTGGCCCCGGTGGTCTTGGTCATGGCACGAGCTCCCTTTCGGCAGACGACTCGACGGTAACGCCTCCGCTGCCGGCCTTCACAGCGGGGCGGGCCAGCAGCACCAGCACGGCGATGGTGAGGAAGGCGATCCAGGCCATCGCGGGGATGGACAGGAAGTGGTACTTCCAGATCCACACGGTCTCACAGGGGGTCTCCTCGCTGCACACCTTGGGCACGCTGCCGGGGAACCGCTCCAGCAGGTAGTGCCAGGTGCTGATCGACGCCCCGATGAGCACCAGGGGCAGCGAGTACCACTTCACCGACGCGTCGCGACGGATGGCGGCCACCAGCAGGATCACCGCGTTGGGGTACATGCAGATCCGCTGGTACCAGCACAGGATGCACGGCGGAAGGTTCTCAGCCTCCGAGAGCCACAGGCTGCCGAACGTGGTCACCGCGGCCACGGCGAAGGCCATCCACAGGGCGGTCTGGCCGAGGGCGTCGCGCCATGGCCGCAACGACTCGGGCACCCCGCCGCGCACCAGGCTCCACAGCGAGATCGGTACCACGACCACCAGGAACGCCAGGCACAGCAGCGCCAGCAGCGAGAAGAAGGTGATCATGCGGCTGTCGATCATGCGCCGTGAATGGTACGGGCTGGGGCGCCCCGACCGCGCAGCCGGCTTCCGGAGCCGGCACGGATCCTGAGGGCGGGCTCACTTCCCGGACCGGCGCCGGTAGATTCCGCCGACATGACCCTCTACGACCTCGACCTCGACCGCCTCGACGGCACCCCCGGCGTGCTCCACGACCTCGCCGGCAAGGTGACCCTCGTGGTCAACGTCGCCTCCGCCTGCGGGCTCACCCCGCAGTACGAGCAGCTCCAGGCGCTCCAGGAGCGCTTCGGAGCCGACGGCTTCAGCGTGCTGGGCGTGCCGTGCAACCAGTTCGGCGCGCAGGAGCCGGGCTCCCCGGAGGAGATCGCCACCTTCTGCTCCACCAACTACGGGGTCGGCTTCCCCCTCAGCGAGAAGGTCGAGGTGAACGGCGAGGGCCGGCACCCGCTCTACTCAGCACTGGTCGAGGTGGCCGACGCCGAGGGCCACACCGGCGACATCCGATGGAACTTCGAGAAGTTCCTGCTGGACGGCGAGGGGGAGGTGGTGGCCCGCTTCAGCCCCATGGTCGTGCCCGACGACCCGGCAGTGCTGGAGGCCATCACCGCCGCCCTCACCTGAGGGCCTGCTGCCGGCGCCGTGTAGCGGCTCCGCCTGCCATTCAGCGCCTCCGGATCACCTCTGGAGGCGCCCAGCGCGCCATGTCGATCGCTCCGCCTCCAGAGCCCATCTGAAGGCGCGCAGATCCACCGGGCACCCGCCGAGGGCCGGGTCAGTCCATCAGCAGGACGGTGCGCAGGCCCTTCAGCGCCCGGGCATCGGCGACGGCCTCGTTGACCTCGGCCATCGGCCGGCGGGCCGTCACCATCTCCTCCAGGGGGAGGCGACCCGACTGCCACATGTCGACGATCCTGGGGATGTCGCGCTGGCCCAGGCAGGACCCGAGCAGCGAGCCCTTCACCGACTTCTCCGTGGACATCATCGTCACGAGGTGCACGGGCACGCTGTCCATCAGCGGCGCGGCGCCCACCACGATGGTCTCGCCGCCGTTGCAGGTGGCAGCCATGCAGCTCTCGATGATGGCGGCGGCGCCCACGGCGTCGAAGGCGGAGTCGACGCCACCCTCGACGATCTCGCCCACTGCGGCCACCACGTCGGTCGAGGACGGGTCGACCACGTGGGTGGCGCCGAAGCGCATCGCCTGCTCGCGCCGGGACTCGTCCGGGTCGGACACGATCACGTGGGTGGCGCCCGAGATGGCGGCGCCGGCGATGATCGAGCAGCCCACGCCGCCCGCTCCGGCCACGAGCACCGCGTCGCCCGGCAGGATCGAAGCCGTGTTGATGGCAGCACCCACCCCGGTCTGGACCGCGCAGCCGATCACGCAGGCCACGTCGAGGGGGATGTCCTTGGGGATCCGCACCGCGCCGGCCTCGGGCACCACCACCTCGTCGGCCCAGGCACCGAGGCCGAACCCGCGGTACAGCGTCTCCCCGTCGCGGGCGAGTCCGGTGGTGCCGTCGGGGAACGAGAAGGTGACCACGCCGATGGCCTGCTCGCACACCCCGTAGCGGCCTCGCCGACAGGCCCGGCAACGGCCGCAGGCGGGGTTGGGGCTCAGCACCACGTGGTCGCCGACCGCCAGGTGGTCGACCCCGGGGCCGAGCTCGGTGACCACGCCGGCCGCCTCGTGGCCGGGGATCGTCGGGCCGTAGAGGGGGAAGGTCCCGTTGATCAGGGAGATGTCCGAGTGGCACACACCGCAGGCCTTCACCTGCACGCGAACCTGGCCGTGGCGAGGACCTTCCAGGTCGACCTCGGCCACCTCCAACGGGGTCTCGGCCTCGCTCAGGATCACTGCTCTCATGGTGGTTGCCCCCTCGTCGCCGCCCCACGGCGGTCGTAGAACTCCGTGCCGCCGACGCGGCTGGCACATCATGGCTCAGATGTGACGCCACCGCCCACGGGGCGGCAGTGACGCACGGCACTGCCGGCGCGTGGGGGTCGCACTCACCCGTCGGACGCCGAGCCGGCAGAGGCGCCGGCCGGTGCGCTCAGCGGATGGTGGCAGGCGACCTGGTGCTCGGGGCCGATCGGCCGCAGCGCAGGCACCTCCACGGCACAGCGGTCGTCGGCCCTGGAGCAGCGCGTGCGAGCTCGGCACCCCGAGGGCGGGTCGACCGGCGAGGGGAGCTCTGCGCTCGACGACCCCCGCCCGCTGCCCATCAGCTCCGCGGTGCAGGGGTGCGCCGGCCGGCGCCGCAGGCGCCCAGGCGGGCCGACCTCCACCAACGTCCCCAGGTACATGATCGCCAGGTGATCGACCCGGGGCAGCGCGTCGGGGTGATGGGCGAAGGCCACGATCGACAGGCCTGAGTCCTGCGCCACGCGGGCGATGACCCCGACGAGCTCGTCGCGCCCGCCGTCATCCAGCACCGCCAGGAACTCGTCCATCACCAGCAGCTCCGGACCCAGCACCATCGCCCGAGCCAGCGCGACCCGCTGGGCCACCTCGATCGGCAGGTCCCGGGGGCGGCGAACCCCCCAGCGGTCGTCGAGCCCGACGCGCACCATGGCCCGGCGCACCAGCGATCCCCCGCCGTCGTCGAGCCCCTGCACCCGCAGCGGCTCCGCGAGCAGCTCCGCCACCTCCAGCCGCGGGTTCATGGCGTCGTAGGGGTCCTGGAACACCACCTGCATCCGCTGGCGCAGGCGGCGCAGCGCAGCCCCGCTCAGCGAACCCAGCTCGCAACCGTCGAAGCGGACCTCTCCCGCCGTCGGCACCTCCAGGTGCACCAACAGCCGGGCCAGGGTGGTCTTGCCGCAACCGGTGGGACCCACCACCCCCAACGACGCACCCCGATCGAGGCGCAGGTCCACCCCGGCGACCGCTGAGACGACCGCAGCGTCCCGGCGACGTCCAGCGCGGCGCAGCACCACGTCCTTCGTGAGCCCTCGCGCCGCCAGCAACGGGGGCGTGTCGGGGGACCCCTGCGCCACCCTCAGCTCTCGCTCGCCGCCTCGGTCGCACCGCCGGTCGACACCGCCGGGCTCGGTGCAGGGGCATCCAGGGTCCCCGGTGGCTGCCGACGGTCGATCCAGCGCCGCACCAGCCGACGCAGCTCCTCCGCCAGGAGGTAGGCCACCGCCACCGCCACGCAGATCCCCCACTGCACGGCATCCAGGCCCACGGTCCCGAAGAGCCCCTGCAGCAGCGGGAGCTGCACCACCGCCACCTGCACCACCGCCACCGAGGCCAACGCCAACCAGAGCACGCGGTTGGTGAGGCTGTAGCGGGAGAAGACCGTGCCGTCGCCGGCTCGCACCGACAGGGCGTTGGCCAGCTGCAGGAACACGAAGGCGGTGAAGGCCATGGTGGCCGCCTGCTCCACCCCAGCGGAACTGCGCTGGGTGGCGAGCACGCCGAGCACGACGGCGGTCATCAGCGCCGCCGCCCACAGGATGCGCGCCAGGCGCTCGCCGCTGAGGATGCGCTCGTCGGTGGCACGCGGCGGGCGCTCCATCAGCCCCGGCTTCGGACGGTCCACCCCCAGGCTCATGGCCGGAGGGCCGTCGGCGATGATGTTCACGAAGAGCACCTGGATCGGGTTGAAGGGCATGGGCAACCCCAGCAGCCGGGCGCCGAGGATCGAGCCGATCGCCGCGATGTTCGTGGTCAGCTGGAAGCGCACGAAGTGCAGGATGTTGTCGTAGATCGCCCGACCTCGCTCCACCGCGGCGACGATGGTGGCGAAGTTGTCGTCGGTGAGCACCATGTCGCCGGCTTCCTTGGTGACCTCGGTGCCCGTGACGCCCATGGCGACGCCGATCTCGGCCTGCTTCAGCGCCGGCGCGTCGTTCACGCCGTCGCCGGTCATGGCGGTCACCTCGCCGTTGGCCTGCAGCGCCTTCACCACCCGCACCTTGTGCTCCGGCGACACCCGGGCGCAGACGCCGATGGACTCGATGCGCGCACCGAGCTCGTCGTCGGTCATGGCGTCGAGCACCGCGCCGCTCACCACCTCCCCCTCGATGCCCAGCTCGGCGGCGATGGCCCCTGCGGTGGAGGCGTGGTCGCCGGTGATCATCCGCACGGTGATCCCGGCGTCGTGGCAGGTGCGGATCGCGGCCACCGCCTCGGGACGCGCCGGATCCAGGATGCCCACCAGGGCCTCCAGGGTCAGCCCGTCGAGCTCCTGGGACAGCTCCCCCTCGTACTCCGCGGCCCGCACCGGCAGCCGGCGACTGGCGACGGCCAGCACCCGAAGACCCTTCGAGCCGAGGGCCTCGTTGCGCGACTCCACGTCCGCTCGACGTGGCGCGTCGAGGGCGACGGTGCCCGCCGGGTCGCGCACGTCGCTGCATGCGGCCAGCACCACGTCCGGCGCGCCCTTCACCGCCAGCACGGAGCCCTCGGGGTCGTCGGGGTCGGGGTGCAGCGTGGCCATCACCTTGGTGGCGGAGTCGAAGGGGACCTCGGCGGTGCGGGCGAACCGGGCCCGCTCCTCGTCGGGGTCGAGACCCGCCTTGCGGGCCAGCACCACGAGCGCTCCTTCGGTGGGATCGCCCACGAGCTCGGTGACGGCCTCGCCGTCACGCAGGTGGGCGTCGTTGCAGAGCAGCCCCAGCCGGAGCCCGGGCCGCACGACGTCCAGGTGGTCCGCAACGAGCTCCTCCCCGGAGACCGCGTCGAGGACGGAGCCCTCGGCGCCGTAGCCCCGCCCCTCGACCGCCAGCTCCACCCCGGCCACCACCGCCGAGGTGACCGTCATCTGGTTGAGGGTGAGCGTGCCGGTCTTGTCGGAGCAGATGGCCGTGGTCGACCCGAGGGTCTCCACCGACGCCAGCCGCTTCACGATGGCGTTGTGCTCCGCCATGCGGGACACGCCGATGGCCAGGGTCACGGTCACCACAGCTGGCAGCCCCTCCGGGATGGCGGCCACGGCGAGGGCGACGGCCTCGAGCGCGGCGTCCGCGAAGTCCTCGCCCTGGGCCATGGCGAGGCCGAACACCGCCAGCACGGCCACCCCGGCGATGAGGGCGAGCCGCCGACCGAGCACGTCGAGCTGGCGCTGCAGCGGCGTCTCGGCATCCTCGGCCTCCGAGAGCAGCCCGGCGAGGCGACCCACCTGGGTCGACATGCCGATCTCGGTCACCATCAGCTCGGCCCGGCCGCGCACCACGGTGGTGTTCATGAAGGCGCAGTTGGCGCGGTCGCCGAGCGAGGGCTCAGCGTCACCTCCCGGCGCCATGGCGTCGGTGTCCTTCTCGCTCGGCACCGACTCGCCGGTGAGCGTGGCCTCCTCGATCGCCAGGTTGGACGCCAGCAGCAGCCGCCCGTCCGCCGGCACCCGGTCGCCCGCCTCCAGCAGCACGACGTCGCCGGGCACCAGCTCCGCCGCCGGCACCTCCTGCACCTCGCCGTCGCGCTGCACCCGCACCGTGAGCTCCAGCATCGACGCCAGCGCCGCCATGGCGTCGTCGGCCTTGGACTCCTGCACGTAGCCCAGCACCGCGTTGATGAAGAGCACGACGAGGATGACGATCGGGTCCTTCATGTCGCCGACCGCAGCGGAGAGCACGGCCGCACCGATCAGGATGTAGACCAGCACGTTGCGGAACTGGTCGACGAACCGCAGCCAGGCGGGTCGGCGGGGGGCCTCCGCGAGGCGGTTGGGTCCGAGCTCGGCCGCCCGTCGCCGGGCCTCGGCACCGCTGAGACCGAGCGCGGGGTCGACCTCCAGCCGATCGGCGGCGTCGTCTGCCGAGAGCTGGTACCAGGGAGTCGAGGGGCGGGCGGCCTCCTCCATCAGGCTCATCGGCGCCACGGTACCGGTCGGGAGGGTGCGACCCGGACGCGCCCCGCCCGGCGATGGTGGGGCCGCTGCACGCGCCTCAGCGGATGCCGCAGCCGCGGCGGTGCACGGCCCAGTTCTCCACCGACTCCATGCGCACGAACTGCTGCCGGCCGACTCGCTCGGACTCGAGCACCCCTCGCTGGAGGAGCCGCTGCACGGTGGCCAGCGGCAGGCCCAGCCGGTGAGCTGCTTCGAGGGCCGTGCACCAGGTGCGTCGCATACCTCCCGATCGGCACGCGCGACCCGACGCTTCAGCATTTCGCTGCATCCGCAGAGAGCCTTCCCCGTGGCGCCGTCGGGCCTCGTCCCTCACCGGGCCGGCCGGCGGACGGGGCCAGCGAAGGGGGCTGTCGAGCCGGTCGGTAGGATCGCAGCCGTGGTCGTCGGAGCGCTGGTGATGCTGGGCTCGGCGGTGCTCGTGATCGCTGGCGCGCCCAAGGTCGTCGGTCCGTCGCGTCCCGGCCTGCTTCCCGAGTGGACGTGGCGACCGATCGGTGCGCTCGAGCTGGGGGTCGGCGCCTGGGCGCTGCTGGCCCCCGATGCCGGCGGAGCGTGGGCGGCGGCGGCGGCCTACTCCCTGTTGAGCGTGGTCATGGTTGTGGCCCTGCTGCGCGGCGTCCCCGACTGCGGGTGCTTCGGGTCGGCGCCGGTGCGACCCGATCCGTGGCACCTCGGGCTCGACGTCGTGTTCGCCGTGGCCTGCGCGGCGGGCGCTCGGCAGGCCTGGGCGTTGCCGGAGCCTGGTTGGAGGGCCGCCGCTGCCGTCGCCGTGGCGCTGGCAGCGGGTCTGGCGGTGGTGTGGCTGTTGTCGCGCGCAGCGCCTTCAGATGACCTCTGAAGGCGCACCGGGGCACATGCGGCACCCTCCACCTCCAGAGTCCATCTGAAGGCAGACAAGGCCGCCGCCCGGACCGGGTGCCCGCCGGGGAAGGAGGTCAGATGACGTCGGGGAGCTCGGGGATCTCCTCGAAGGAGGGCTCGCGGGACTCGGCCTTGGCGGCGAACTCCTCCATCATGTCGATGCCGGTGAACATCCCCGACTGCCAGCCGGCGATGTGGCGCAGCGAGTCGGCCACGGTGTGGTCGCGTGCGTAGTTGATCGACTCCTTCGTGCCCCAGATCGCCAGCGGCGAGTGACGGGCGATCCGTGCGGCCACCGCCAGGGTGCCCTCCACCACGGCGTCGTGGTCGGCGAACACCTCGTTGACCAACCCGACGGCCAGGGCCCGCTCGGCGGGCATCCGGTCGCCGGTGTAGGCGAGCTCCCGGGCGACGCCCTCGGGGATGATCTTCGGCAGCCGCTGCAGGGTGCCGACGTCCGCGGTCATGCCGATGTTGATCTCCTGCACGCAGAAGAAGGCGTCCGCGCTGCAGTAGCGCATGTCGGCGGCGCTCACCATGTCGACCGCACCCCCGATGCAGCCTCCCTGGATGGCGGCCAGCACCGGCATCCGGGCCTGCTCGAGCGCGGTGAAGGAGTCCTGCAGGTGCTGCACCATCATCCACAGGAAGGCGCGCTTGCGACCCAGCTCCTCGGCGCCGCCGCTGCGAGCCAGGGCGTTGTCGCCGGTGAACACCGCCAGGTCCATCCCCGCGCAGAAGTGCTTGCCGGTGGAGGAGATCACGATGGCCCGCGCCCGGGCGCCGCGGTCGATGTCCTCCACGATGGCCGGCAGCTCCGACCAGAAGGCGGGGACCATGGTGTTGTAGGCGTCCGGCCGCTTCAGCTGAAGGTGGGCGACCTTGTCGTCGATGGAGACCTCGAAGCACTCGTACACGGGCGCTGAACCTACCGGGCGACACGGGCGGCGTCGACCACCGGCCGGCGAACCCGCCGAGGTGCCTGAGGAGCGCCCCCGGCGCCTGGCTACGCTTCCCCGCACATGAGCGCCCACGACGACGCACCCAGCGACCGCCACCGCCTGCCGACCAGCGTCGCACCACGACGCTACGAGCTGGAGATCGCCCCCGACCTGGGCGCCGCCACCTTCGAGGGCGCGGTCGACATCGACGCCGAGATCACCGAGGCGACCGACACGATCGTGCTGCACGCCGTCGACCTGGCCTTGTCCACGGCGTGGGTGCGCCCCCGGGGCGGGCCGGCCATCGACCCCGACATCGAGGCCGACCCCGACCACGAGATGGTGCGCCTCCACCTGGGCCGGAGGCTGCCGCCCGGCGAGGTCGAGATCCACCTCGACTTCCACGGGACGCTGGACGACCAGCTGGTGGGGTTCTACCGCTCCACGTTCCGACGCGACGGCGAGGAGCACGCCCTGGCGGTCACCCAGTTCGAGTCGACCCACGCCCGGCGGGCGTTCCCCTGCTTCGACGAGCCGGCCCTCAAGGCCGCCTTCGGTATCACCCTGGTGGTGGAAGAGGGCCTCCTGGCGGTGTCCAACGCCGCGGAGGTGGGCCGTGAGCCCACGGGGGACGGTCGCGTCCGCGTCCGCTTCGCCGACACGATGGTCATGTCGACTTACCTGGTGGCCTTCGTGGTCGGCCCGCTGGAGGTCACACCCCCGGTCCTGGTGGAGGGCCGTGACGGCCTCATCCCGTTGCGGGTGGTGCACCTCCCGGGTCAAGGCGAGATGTGCGCCTTCGCCCTCGAGGTGGCCGAGGCGGGCCTGCGGTTCTTCGAGGACTACTACGACCTGGCGTACCCCGGGGACAAGGTCGACCTGGTGGCCGTGCCCGACTTCGCCTTCGGGGCGATGGAGAACCTGGGCTGCATCGTCTTCCGGGAGGTGCTGCTGGTGGTGGACCCCCGGGACGCCACCCCACAGGAGCTGCAGCGCGTGGCGGACGTGATCAACCACGAGCTGGCCCACATGTGGTTCGGCGACCTGGTGACCATGAGGTGGTGGAACGGCATCTGGCTCAACGAGGCCTTCGCCACGTTCATGGAGCTCTGCGCCTCGGACGCCTTCCGCCCGGAGTGGGACGTGTGGAGCACCTTCGGATCGGCCCGGGCGGCCGCGTTCGACACCGACGCGCTGCGCAGCACCCGTCCCATCGAGTACCCGGTGCACACCGCGCAGGACGCGGAGGCCATGTTCGACGTGCTCACCTACGAGAAGGGCTGCTCGGTGGTGCGCATGATGGAGCAGTACCTCGGCCCGGAGGTGTTCCGGGAGGGCATCCGCACCTACCTGCGCCAGCACGCCTGGTCGAGCACCGAGACCACCGACCTGTGGGATGCGTTGGAGCACAGCAGCGGCGAACCGGTGCGGCGCATCATGGACGCCTGGATCCTCGCCGGCGGCCACCCGCTGGTCGAGGTGGACCTCGACGGCGGCGACCTGGTGCTGGACCAGCGGCGGGCGGCGCACGTCCCCGAACCCGGCGACGACCAGCTGCGCTGGCCGGTGCCGATGGTGCTGGAGCTGGGCGGCGAGGACGGCACCACCACGACCACACGGGTGCTGCTGGAGCTGCGCCAGCGCCTCACCCCTCCGGCGCCGCTTCGGTGGGTCCAGCCCAACGTCGCCGGCAACGGCTTCTACCGCTGCCGGCTCTCCGACACCCTCCGGCGTGGGCTCGGCGACGCCCACCCCGCCCCCTTGGAGCGGTTCGGGCTCCTCGACGACACCTGGTTCGGGGTGCGCGCCGGGCTGATCGGCCTGGATGCCGCCCGCGACGTGATCGAGGTGGTGGCGGCCCGAGAGGACGACCCCACGGTGTGGCGGTGCATCGCCGCCGTCTGCGAGGAGATGGCCGACCTGCTGGGACCTGCCGACCGCCACGAGGTGTCCGCCTGGGTCCGCGAGCTGGTGACCGACGCCGTGGCCGGGTGGGCGGACCGCGGGGCGCTCTCGGGTAAGGCGGCGGAGGTGTTCGGCGTGCAGCTGGGCCTCGCCGGCACCCTCGGTGAGGACCCGACGGCGAAGGCGCGTTCGCAGGAGGTGTTCGCCGGCGCCGAGGCCGTGGATCCGTCGATCGCCGCGGCGGCGCTGCAAGTCGTGGCCACCCACGCCGGACCCGAGGAGCACGCCGAGCTGCTCCGCCGTTGGCGGGAGGCGGCCACGCCCCAGGAGGAGCAACGCCACCTCGGTGCGCTCGCCATGGTGCGCGACCCCGAGCTCTTCGCCGCCGCCCTGGGGCTGGCCTTCGGCGAGGTGCGCACGCAGGACGCCCCCTACCTGCTGCGGCGGGCGCTGCACAACCCCCTGCGCGGCCCGTCGGCGTGGCGCCACCTCACCGAGCGCTGGGACGACGCCATCGCTCGCTTCCCCAGCTCCGGGGTCCCCCGGATGCTGGAAGGCATCCGCTCCTTCACCGACGAAGAGCTGGCCGCCGAGGTGGCGAGGTTCCTCGACGAGCACCCCCTGGCGGTCGGCGAGGCCCAGGTGCGCCAGCACCTGGAGCGCATGCACGCGGGAGTGCTGGCGGCCCAACGGCTGCGGGGTTGAGCTCGGAGGTGACGCGGCGCGGGTTCAGCGCGCCGGAGCCAGCCAGCGACCGTGGTAGTCGATGTGGGCCACCAGGTGGTCGCCGCCACCGGGCCAACGGCGCAGCCACACCGCCGCCCGGCGCCGGTCCCACTCGTCGGGTTCGAAGCGCACCCACCCCAGCGGCGCCTCCTCGGTGGCCCGCTCGCCGCGCTGCTCCATCGCCTCCGTGATGTGCCAGCGCTGCTCGACGGGCACGTACTGCCACATGATCGACTGCTGCACCACGGTGGGGACGCCGGCCTCGAGCACGGCGCTCAGCGCCTCGGCCGTGTCGGGCTGGCCGTGCGCGCCGACCTCGATCAGCTCGGCGGGGATGCGTCGGGCGAGCTCGATGGCGGCCTCCACCCTGGCGAGGCGCAGCGCCTGGTCCGGCCAGACGTAGGACAGCAGGGTCAGCCGACCGTCGTCGGTGTCGGGGTCGACGGGATGGGGGTCGATGCCCACCCGGCGACCCACCTGGGGCATCACCAGCCCCTCGTGGCGCAGCGCGCCGAGGTGGCCCCGCAGCTCCGGGCGCAGCTGCACCGGGCTCTCCACCCGGCCCAGCGCCAGGCCACCGACCTCGATGTCGAAGTGGTCGAGTCGGAGGTTGAGTCCGCCCGAGCACCCCAGCTCCACCAGGTCGCAGCTGGTGAAGCCGGTCTCGGCCAGGGCAAGACCGAGGCCGCCGGCGCGCGCCACCTCGTTGGTCTGCACCTCGCGCGACAAGCCCTCGACGAGGCGGTCGGCGTGCAGGTCCACGAGCACCCGCCAGGCCACCAGCAAGGCCTCGTCGGCCTCGGGGGGCTCCCCTCCGCAGCTCGGCAGCACCTCCGCCCACTCCGGTGCCTCCCCGGCGAGCGCCAGGCGGTGAGCGGTGCCCACCAGCCGCAGCGGGCCCGCCTGGCCGAAGCGCAGATCGGCCCGAGCGGCCATCACGTCCCACGTCGCCGTCGCCGCGCGGATCTCCGCAGCCAGCAGGTGCAGCAGTCGGGCGTACAGGGGCGAGCCGATCTCGGCGCAGGCGTCGCCCTGGTGCTCGAAGCGCTGCGCCCAGCCCTCCGGCCCGAGCGGGGCAGCCGCACCAGGCCCCCCGGATGCCTCGGCGTGCCCGGTCGCCTCGCTCATGTCGGCACCTCCGCGACCGGCTCGTCGGCTCGGCCGGCGGTGCCCCCGGAGCCCAGGTACCGGGTGGCGACCGCGACGTGCAGCGCCACCCCGGAGGCCATGGCCGCCTCGTCGAGGACCATGCGGTTGGAGTGGCAGGCGGGGGCGGCGAAGGGGTTCCGGTGCTCCGGTGGGCACGCGCCGAGGAACACCAACGCGCCGGGCACCTTCTGCTGGACGTAGGAGAAGTCCTCCGCGCCCATGACCGGTGCCGGGGCGCGCACCACCTGTCGTTCGCCCAGCAGCGCTGCGGCGGTGCGGGCGACGAAGCGTGCCATCCCGGCGTCGTTCACGGCGACCGGATAGCCCTTGCGCACCTTCACCTCCGCGGTGCACCCGTGCGCGCCGGCGACGCCCTCGGCCACGGTGCGCACCCGCTCCCACAGGGCGTGGCGCACGTCCTCGTCGACGGTGCGGATCGTGCCCTCCAGCTCGGCGACCTCGGGAATCACGTTGTGGGTGGTGCCCGCGGAGATGCGGCTCACGGTGAGCACCGCCGGGGTGAAGACATCGACGGTGCGGGTGATCATGGACTGCAGCGCCAGCACGATCTCGGCCGCCACCGGGACGGGGTCCACCGCCCACTGAGGGGTGGAGGCGTGGCCACCCCGACCGCAGATGCGCAGGTCGATCTCGTCCGCCGCGGCCAGCATGGCACCCGCGCGCCAGGCCACGGTCCCCGAGCGCAGGTTGGGAGCGACGTGCAGGGCGAAGGCGGCGTCGACGCCTTCGAGCACGCCCTCGGCGATCATGAGCGCCGCGCCGGCGTCGCCCTCCTCCCCCGGCTGGAACATGAACCGCACCCGTCCCACCAGCTCGTCGCGCCGGGCGGAGAGCACGCGCGCCGCCCCGACCAGCATGGCGGTGTGGGCGTCGTGGCCGCAGGCGTGCATGCGGCCGTCGCGGACCGAGGCGAAGTCGAGGCCGGTGCCCTCCTGGAGGGGGAGCGCATCCATGTCGGCGCGCAGCAGGACGGTGGGGCCGGGCCGGCCGGTGTCGAGGTCGGCCACGACGGAGCTCAGGCGCTCACCGAGGGTGACCTCGAGGCCGAGCCCTTCCAGGGCCCCACGCACCGCCGCCTGGGTGTCCGGCAGGTCGAGGCCGAGCTCGGGGTTGCGGTGCAGCTCGCGCCGGAGCACCTGCACCTCGGCCAGCTCGGCCTCCGCGGCGTCGAGGAAGGGGCGCAGGTCGTCGTCGATGTCGGTCATGGCGTCCCCAGCAGGCTCAGCACCAGGCCGATCTGGCCGAGGTGGTAGGTGATCATGATGACGAGCCGGTGGTGAGGGAACTCCTCCACGAACCGGCTCCAGCCGATGCAGGCGTCGGAGGCGTAGAAGAGCAGCGCACCGACGATGGCCGCGGGACGGGCCGTGCCGGTGGCCGCCACCACCATGGCGGAGATCACCACGATGTAGGCGGCGACCGGCACCCGCAGCGCGGGATCGTGGCCGGCTGCGCCCGACACCACCTTCCGACCGATGATCGGCGCCAGCGCGACGACCAGCACCGCGCCCAACAGCAGGGGTGCCGCGTCGAGGCCCATCGCCACGAAGGCACCGATGTAGAACAGGTGCGCGACGAGGAACGACGACAGCCCGGGCACGAAGCGGTCGAGCATCAACGCCACGTCGCCGCCCAACGAGGCGACGAGTCCGGCGACGAGCCACCAGCGCGCTGCGGCGGGGTCGGGCTCGGCCATCGCCACCGTCGCACCGACGAGCACGACCATGGTGAGCGGCTTGAGCACGTGCTCGACCCGACGCCGGTCGGCGGCCACCGCCCACCAGTCCCCCACGGCGACCACCGCGGTGAGCACGATCAACGCCCAGAACACGGCCACCTCCACGATCTCCGGCGACCAGCTCGCCTCCTTCACCCGAACAGCTCCCGCAGCGCGGACGTGCTCCGAGTCTCCACCATCCGCAGGCGCGCCTGCACGACCAGCCGCGGACGGTTCACGCCGATCACCGCCCGGCACTCGTCGTCGCCGCGACGCAGCAAGGCCACGAACCGGTCGCCGCCGAGGTCGCCGTCGACCACCTCCACCTCGTCCTGCGGGCCGGCCCTGCCCACCATCTGGATCTTGGCGTCGTACTGGTCGGACCAGAA
The DNA here is from genome assembly GCA_964420125.1 of uncultured Microthrixaceae bacterium. GTDB lineage: Bacteria > Actinomycetota > Acidimicrobiia > Acidimicrobiales > Microtrichaceae > CAYQQQ01. The sequence goes on along the minus strand of CAYQQQ010000021.1, from coordinate 48,175 downwards.
CCAGGGCAGCGAGGCGTACGACGGCTCCGACATCGGAACCCCGCCCAGCTCGGCGACCAGGCGCCTCCCGGCGTGGGCTCCCTGGTCGATGGCGCTCTCCCAGTGCTCCACCCGCATGAGCTCGCCGTCGAAGGCGGGGTTCGGCCACGCCGCCAGGTCGCCGGCGGCCACCACGCCCGGCGCCGCGAGCAGCGACGCGTCGCAGCGCACCCCGCCGCCGGCGGCGACGTCGAGAAGGTCGAGCCCCGAGCGCTCCAGCCAGCCGACCGCCGGCGCCACGCCGATGCCGACCACCACCACGTCGCAGGGGATCTCGGCGGCGTCCTGCAGGCGCACGCCGACCGCTCGACCGTCGGCGACGAGCACCTCCGAGATGCCCGTGCCCAGCCGGAGGTCCACGCCGTGGCGACGGTGCAGGCGGGCCACGAACGCTCCGATCGCCTCCGGCAGCGCCCGCACCAGCGGCACCTCCGCGGCCTCGACGACCGTCACCTCCAGACCCAGACCCCGACAGGTGGCGGCCACCTCCGCACCGATGAACCCGGCTCCCACCACCACCACACGACGGGCGCCGCGCTCGAGCTCGGCGCGCAGCGAGACGGCGTCGGCACCGGTGCGCAGCACGTGCACGCCCTCGGGGCGAGGCCCGGGCAGGTGCCGGGGCTCGGCACCCGAGGCCAGCACCACCCCCGCGGCCTCGAGTCGCTCGCCACCGCCCAGGTGGACCGTGCGAGCGGCCACGTCGAGCCCGACGGCCCGACACGACAGGCGTAGATCCACCGAGAGCCGATCGAGGTGGCGGGCCATCGGCTGCTGGGCCCGAGCGAGGTCCCACTCCCCCGACAGCACCTGCTTGGACAGCGGCGGCCGGTCCACCGGCAGCTCGGCGGCGGCGTCGAGCACCACCAGCTCGCCCTCGAAGCCCGCCGATCGCATCGACTGCGCGGCGGCCAGGCCGGCGAGCGACGCCCCGACCACCACGATCGGGCTCACCGCGTGCGGACCTCCACGAGGAGCGCGTCCGGCCTGCTCACCCCTCGATGGTGATGGCCTGCTTGGGGCAGCGCCGGGCTGCTTCCTCCATCTTGGGGCGCAGGTCCTCGGACGGCTCCTCCTGGAGCAGGTAGAGGAAGTCGTCCTCGCGGACCTCGAACACCTCGGGCGCGATGCCCATGCACACGGCGTTGGCCTCGCACAGGTCGTAGTTGACAACGATCTTCATGGCCCCGGACCCTACTGCCGCAGCTACACCTGGGGACGCCGCGGGCGGCATGCTGGTGCACATGGGCGACATCGACCTGGAGCTGCGCCGCAGACCGGTGCAGGAGCGCGGACGGCGCCGCTTCGCCCAGATCCTCGACGCCGGCCGCTCGCAGCTGGCCACCGTCGGCGTCGACGGCTTCACCCTCGAGCACGTCGCCGAGGCCGCCGAGGTGCCGATCGGCTCGGTGTACCAGTTCTTCCCCAACAAGCACGCCCTGATCGCCGAGCTCTCGGCCCAGGACACCGAGGCCATCGCCACCGAGCTGGAGCAGGCGGCGACCCGGTTCCCCGCCGAGGACTGGCAGACCAACGTGGATCGCCTGATCGACGACCTGGCCGACATGTGGCGTCGCGACCCGAGCCGCCGCCACGTCTGGCTGGCCATGCAGTCCACCGCGGCGACGCGGTCGCTGGCCGCGGAGCAGACCTCCCAGGTGGTCGACGAGGTCGTCCCGTTGGTGACGCCGCTGATGCCGCGCCGAGGTGGTCGCGACGTGCGGGTGGTGGCAGAGGTGGTGGTGCAGATGTGCTACTCGCTGCTGCACTTCTCGGTGCACGACGACCGCCCGCACCGCAACACCGTGCGAGAGCTCAAACGGGCGCTGCGCTCCTACCTGCGGGCCGTGGCGCTGGACAGCGCGTCGAGCTGAGGTCCACCGGCTGGGGCACCGCCGCCACCAGCCGAGCGACGCTCGGGCGCAGCTGCTCGGGGGTGATCACCGCCTCCACCGCGCCGGTGCGCACCGCCCGGTGCACGTCGTGCACCCGGTCGAAGCGGTCGGCCACGTTCGCCACGGCCGCGTCGCGGGAGGTGCCGGGGTCGGCGTCGAGGTGGGCGTCGACCTCCCGGTGCAGCACCACCTCCGCGGCGGCGCTGCCGCCGATGACCGACACCCGCGTGCCCTCGAGCGCCACGATCCGCACCCACGGGTTCAGGCGCTGGCTCAGCACCACGTACGCCCCGCCGTGGAAGCGTCCGATGACCACCACCACGAGCGGACCCCGGAAGTTCACCACCGCCCGGGCCAGCTCCGCGCCCTGCTCCAGCTGACGGTCGAGCAGGGACGACCGGCTGCCGTCGAAGCCGGCCAGGTTGGCCAGCACCACCGCCGGACGCCGACCGCTGGCATGGTTGAGCGCACGCGCCAGCTTGTGGGCGCCCATGGGATAGAGGGTGCCGGCGGCCTCCCACCCTGCCGCGCCGCGATGCGGTCGGGACTCCACGCCGATCAGGCTCACCGCCCATCCGTCGACACGCGTGTCCCACACGTGCACCCCTCCGGCGCCGGCCGCCTCCTGCCAACGGCGCAGCACCGGTGCGTCGCGGTCGACGAGGGCGCCCATCACCGACTCGATGGCGAACGGTCGGCTGCGGCGCGGGTTGGCCAGACCGTGGAGCACCGAGGCCAGCGTGTCCTCCCGGGTGTCGGACAGGGCGTCAGGGTGCAGCGGGTCCTCGCACACGTCGCGCTCGGGGGTGTCCTCCGTGGGGGCCTGCACGGCCGGGTGCCGGGGGCCGTACGCGCACAGCCCGTGGTGCTCCAGCACCAGCGCCAGCGCCTCGACGAGGTCCCGGACGCAGTGGTGGGCCTGGCCGTTGGCGCCCATCACCGGGGTGCCACCGAGGTCGTGGTCGCTGCGCTCGCTCTCCCCGCCGGCACGGGCGAGGGCGCGGTGGCCGGTGAGCACCATGGCGGTCCCCTCCACCATGACCAGGAGCCCGGCGCAGTGCATGAGCATGGTCGCCTCGGCGTTCCAGTAGCTCTGGGCACCCACGTTGATGCCCGCCACCACCACCACCACCTGGCCGCCCGCCTGGGTGAACTCGACCAGTCGACGCACCACCACCGCGCACCAGTCCATGTTCTCGGTGCCCGAGGACATGGAGATGCGGGCCCCCGCCGACACGGCCACCCACTCCAGGGCAAGGCCCTCGCGCTCGGCGAGGTCGATGGCGGCCACGATGCGTCGGCACTCCGGCTCTGCCACCGCACCCAGGGACCGGGTGGCATCGCCGCACAGCCAGATCCGCTCGACCGGCTCGACGTGGGGGGCCAGTCGGTGCGACAGGCGGCCCACCACCACTCCCGCGGCCCGCGATGGCTGCGGGTGCTCGACCTCCACGAGGCGGTCGGGGCGCACGGGATCCCGATCCAGGTCGAGCTCCACGAAGGAGGCGCCCTCCACGAACCGGGCGAGACGGGGCTCGGGTGCCCGGCCGACGAGCAGGTCGACGACCTGCGACGGGGAGGGCGGCCTCGCCGGCGCCTGCGCATCGATGCGAGCCAGGTCGTCGCCTCGGGCGACCACCGTGCCCAGCGGCGCCAACCAGCCCACGCGTCCGCCGTGGTCGGCTCCCACCGGCGACTCGCACTTCATCGTCTCCACCATCACCAGCGGGTCGCCCGGTTCGACCTCGTCGCCGACCGCCACCGCGTGGGCGCTCACCATCCCTGGGAGATGCGCGCGGACCTGGTGGCCGCTCACGCCGCCCCACCCGGGTCCAGCACCACCACGGCGGCGGCGACCGGGCCGTCGTGGCTGATCGAGACGGTGGCCGAGACCGCCCCGAGCGTGTCGGCCACCGCCGCGGCGGTACGACCGGTGAGCCGCAGCAGCGGCCGGCCCCAGGCGTCGCGGCCGACCTCGATCTCCTGCCAGCGCACCGACGGCAGCGCCGGCGCACGGCCGAGGCGGGACATCGACCACGCCTTCACGAAGGCCTCCTTGGCGCCGAAGCGGGCCGCCAGGTGACGAACCCGGGCATCCTCGCCGTGGCGGTCGCCGACCTCCGCAGCGGTGGCCAGCTCGGCGGGGGTGAAGGTGGAGGTGGTGAACGACGTGCCGTCGAGTCGCAGCTGGGCGGCGAACGCGTCCACGTCGACCACGTCCAAGCCGACGCCCAGCGGGCTCACCGCCTCGCCCCCTCCGTTGCGCCGCCGATCGTGCCGGGAGCATAGGTCCCAACCGGATCGAGTCGCGCCCCGGGATCGGCCAGCATCTCCCGCTCGGCGTCGGCTCGCGCCGAGTGGTCCGCGCCGGGCAGCCGGCTGGGTCGCCGACGGAACGCCGGCGGACCGCCGAAGGGCTGCCATCGCCGGAGCCGCTCGGCGTCCTGTCGCCGCCGTGCCGCCGCCGCCGCCCAGACCTCGCGTTCGGATCCGCAGAGCGCGGCCTCGAAGGCGCCGGGGTGCACCAGCAGCACCAACGCGGCCACGTGGCCGAAGCCGAGGCTGGTGAGCATCGCCGCCCGCGGCGGCTCGCACATGGCCAGCGGCCGATCGTCGACCACCAGCCAGGGTCCGCGCAGCACCTCCGGGTCGACGGCGTCGAGGTTGGGGTTGCCGGGTACGACGGCCCGCTCGAACAGGTCGCAGAGCCCGGCCACCTGCCACGCCGCAGCTCCCCCCTTGGCATGGCCCGTGAGGCTCTTCTGCGAGATGACCCTCACGGGGTTGCCGGCGCTGCGCCCCAGCAGGGCCTGGATCCGTTCGTGGATGGCGGACTCGTTGGGATCGTTGGCGCGCGTGGAGGTGTCGTGCTTGGAGACCACGGCGACGTCGTCGATGCCCAGGCCGTGGTCGGCCAGCGCCCGGGCCAGCGGAGAGGCGGGCCCTCCGCTGGCCACGCTCAACGCCCCGAGCCCCGGCGCCGGGATCGAGCTCTGGAGCCCGTCGGAGTGCGACACCGCGAGGCCCACCACGGCCCGCACGGGCAGGCCGAGATCGAGGGCGACGCTCCCCCGGCACACCACCATGGACCCCCCGCCCTGGGACTCCACGAATCCGGCCCGGGAACGGTCGCCGGGGCGCGACATCTCGGCGGGCTCGAAGCCCCGCTCCCCCATCGCCGCGTCGTCGGCGGTCGCCCCCATGTCGGCGAAGCCGATGATGCTCACCGGGGCGAGGTCGTCGTACCCGCCGGCGAGCACCACGTCGGCCTTGCCCAGTCGGACGAGGTCGACCGCCACCTCCAAGGACACCGCGGCCGTGGCGCACGCCCCGACGGGGTGGATCATCGACCCGTACCCCCCGACCAGGGCCTGCATGGCATGGGCCGCCGGCACGTTGGGCAGGGCCTCCTGCAGCAGGTCGTTGGCATGGCTCACCCCCCGCACGGGGTCGAGGAACATCCCCCGCAGGCTCTCCATGCCTCCCATGCCGCAGCCCTGGGTGTCGGCGACCTTGGCGGGGTGCACCACCCCCAGCAGCTCGTCGGGGTCGGTGCCCGCGTCGCGGAAGGCCTCGGCGCTGGTGGCCAGGTTCCAGGCGGCCAGCGGATCGATGGAGGCCGCGAGCTCCACCGGCAGGCCCAGCGCCGTGGGCGCCATGCCGTCGGGCAGCGGGGCGGTGACCCGACGCGGCAGCTCGACCCGACGTTCGAGGCGGATCCGGGATCCCGCCGGCAGCTCCACCTGCCACACCCCGCCCTCGTGACGCACCGTGGCGCCGGGGGTCCCCGCAGCCACACCTCGGGCGTCGGCCTCGGAGCCGACGCCGACGGTGAGCGGTCGATCGGTGAACACCGGGGCGTCGCCCTCGATCCAGGCCTCGTCCGCCGCCCGGATCCCGCATCGCCGCCGGACCTCGTCGCCGTAGCGCTCCCGCACCTCGTGCTCCTCGACGACCTCGCCGGAGGCGACGTCGACCAGCGCGGCGGCACCGCTGCCCCGCCACTCGAGCAGGCCGCAGCGCAGCGCCAGCTCCAGCACGCCCCGCGCGCTCAGGCGGCCGTCGAACTCCACCTCGGCCCGGGTGGTCGCCGTGCCGAACGGCCCGATCTCCGCCACCCCGCAGATCACGATCATGTCGGCGGCCGCCAGCGCGGGCGAGGACGGCCACACGGGTGCACCCACCTCCGGCGAGCGACGCGGGGTGGGGAGCGCGTCCAGCGACGGCGCCTCCACGCCGTCGCCTCTCGGTGCAGAGGTGCGCCCGGCCTGACGGAGCAGATCGGCCAGCGCGGCAGGGTCCTCCAGCGAGCCGAGCCCGCCGGTGAGGTCGACGCGCCGGAGGTCCCCGTCATCATGGTCACCAGGATCGAGGCACAGCTCGGCGATGGCGGAGCCCATCTCCTGCGCCGACCAGGTGCGGATCCCCAACCGCTGCTCGACCACGCCGGCCAGCTCGTCGTTGGCGGACATCAGACCCGTGGATCGCACCCAGCCGATCTCCGCGGCCACGATCCGGCAGTGGGCTCCCCACCGGGCGCGCTCCGAGCGCGAGCGCGCCACCAGCACCTCCAGGCCGGCCTTGGCCACCCCGTAGGCGCCGTCACCGCCGAAGGTGCCGTGGTTGGGCGACATGGGCAGCACCGCAGTGAGCCGGCGATGACCGGGCGCGGCGCCGAGACGTTCGCTGAGACCGCCGACGAGGCGCTCGACCCCCAACAGCAGCACCCGCAGCTCCACCTCGGTGGACGGCCCCGAGTCGGGCGCGTCGCCCATGACCCCCGGTGCGGCGAAGGGGAGCACCACCTCGGGCAGGCCGGGGCTCGGCGGGGGTCCGCCGGCGGGGTCGACCTCGCCCGGTGTGGCCAGCCACTCGCAGACCCGATCGACGTCGGTGAAGGAGGCGAGGTTCGCCTGCACCAGGTACAGCTGCGCTCCGGGGGCACCGTGTCGGCGTTCCGACTCACGCGCGGCGCGTCGCCGAGCGGGGTCGTCGCTGCTGGTGAGGGACACCACCGTCGCCCCACCCGCCAGGAGCCTGGCCACCACCGACTCGGCGATCGAGCCCGGCGAAGCTCCGCTCACCAGCACGACCCGGCCTGCCAGGGCGTCCATCCAACGCCGCTGCTCGGGATCGGGGCCTGCGGCGATGCGCTCGAAGCGCTCGGCGACGTCGGGGCGACCCCCCGAGTCCGCCTGTCGCCGGTACCACGACACCGAGGCGTCGAACCGCTCGTCGGAGCCCGCGAAGCACGCCAGCCTCGCCGTCGCGGCGTCGGCGGAGGTGTCGTCGAGCTGCTCGGGGTCCTCCGCTCGCATGGCATCGTGGAAGAGGTGGTCGAGATCGGCCCGCGCCCAGGCGGCACCGGAGCAGAACCACCGAACGGTCGCCGGCCGGAAGCGCGGCGCAACCTCGTCGGCACGAGCGCTGCCGTGCTCCTGGTCGAGCAGCGCCAGCCGGGCGGACGCCTCTGCGAGCTGCTCCCGATCCCTGGTGCGGGGATCGTCGCCCGGTGCGGTCGACTCGGGGATGAGCACGGCCGACACGGCGCGGGCCCCGTCGGCGACCGCGGCATCGATCCGGGCGAGCAGCTCGTCGAGCTCGGCGGCGGCCACGGTGGTCCCGGCGGCCGGCGCCGCGGGCGGTGCGAGCACCACCCCGGCCCGAGCTGCGGCCGCGGCCAGGGCGGCCTCGACGAGCGCCACGGCATCGTTGCCGGACGCGAGGGTGCACAGCGCTCCGCCGCGTCGCGAGCTGCCGTCGCGGGTGCCGAGGAACAGCTCGAGGCGGCAGCGCTGCACCCACCCCTCCCCGAGGCCCCAGACCGTGCGCAGGTGGTCCTCGATCAGGTTGGGACCGGCCCCGAGGGGACCGAGCGCGGCGGCCACCCCGGTGCTCACCGCCGCCGCCATCACCGGACCCGGGAACCGGTAGCTGCGAGCCAGCTCGGCGACGCGCGTCGACAGCTCCGCCCGACCGAGCTCGTGGGCACCGTCGACGGCGCCGATGCCGAACTCCTTGCCCATGTCCATCAGCACCTGGTTGCGGCGGGAGGAGGCCCCGTCGACGAGCCGCTCCACCGACTCGTCGCCGAGCTGGTCGAGGCCGACCTGGACCTCGTGGGCCAGCAGGCCCGCCACCGCCTCGGCGACCTCCATCGGCTGGTCCGGCGCCGCAGCTCCGGGCTCCGCGAGCGGGCCCGCCACGTCGGGCACCGCGTGGGCCGTGGCCACCGGCGCCGGCGCCGTCGGGGCGCCGAGGGCGGGTCCGGGAGCGTCACCGTCCCAGTCGGCGCCGAGATCCACGCCCTCGAGCTCCAGGATGCCGGACTCCGAGCCCTCTCCGTCGAAGGGCTCCCGGTCGGGCTCCGGCGGCGGCGCGTCGGCCACGGTGTCGAAGACCTCGACCTCGTCGAGCTCCGCGTGCAGCACCGCCACCCCGCGGTGCCCGTCGGCGGCGAGCGCGGCCGACGTCAGGTTCGCCAACGTCGGAGAGGCCCCGAGGCCCACCTCCACCACTCGCCGGACCTCGAGCCCGCCGTCGGCCACGGGAGCCAACAGGACCTCGGTGGTCTCGATCCAGCGGACCGGTGAGGCGAACTGCCAGGCGAGCAGCTCCACCAGCAGCTCCCGAGCCAGTCGGTCGGGAGCGTCGCAGAGCTCGTCCCAGCGAGCGAGGAGATCGGCACAGGCCCTGCCGTCGCACACGGCAGCCACGGCCTCGACGTAGCTGCGGTCGAGGGCGAAGGGCACGGGGTGCAGGTTGGGCACGTAGCGGCCGACCAGCGCAGCCGGATCGATGCGCTCCGGCAGCACGTCGTCGAGGTGGGCGCGGAACTCGGCGACGCCGGGTTCCAGCGCCCGCGAGTGGAACGGCACGTCGATGCCCGGCACCAGCAGGAAGGGCGCCCGGCCGGGTCGCTCGCCCTCGCCCAACCGCTCGGCGAGCTCGTCGAGGGCCGCCTTGGTGCCGGCCACGGCGTACTGGCGGCCCCGCAGGTTGTGGTTGACCACCTGGCAGAGCTCACCCGTGTCGGTCGCCACCTGCTCGACCAGCGCGGTGGCTGCGGCGGCGTCGAGCCCGGCGAGGTGGGGGCGGACCACCCCCAGGCGATAGCGCGACGCCCCCTGGTCGTCCCGGGGGACGAGGTGGTGCATGGCGGTCCCACGCGCCCACACGATCCCCAGCACCGCCTCCAGCGGCAGGACCTCGCCCACCGCCGCCAAGGCGTTGTACTCCCCCACGGAGTGCCCGGCGAGCACCGCCCGGGGGTCGAGCACGCCGGCGCTGCGCAGCTCCGCCACCTGGGCAGAGGCCAGGGTGGCCATGGCCACCTGGGTGAACTGGGTGAGGTGCAGCACCCCCTCGGGATGGCGGTGCACCTCCTCGCCCACCCGCAGGACCGTCGGGTTGTCGCGCACGACGTCGAGCACCGAGAAGCCCAGCGACCGACGGCAGAAGCGGTCGGCGTGGTCCCACACGTCGCGCGCGGCGACGGAGCGGACGTAGCCGTCCATGCCCATGCCGCGGGCCTGGATGCCCTGCCCGGGGAACACGTAGGCGGTCCGCAGCGGCGCCACGGTGGCATGGGCCTGGGCGACCGGACCACGCGGGCCCTCGATGCTCACCTCCACGCGGCGGCACCCGTCGCCCACCGCCACCCTGGTTGCCGTGAGACGGATCGTCTCGTCGGGAAGCACCACCCCGAGGAAGTCGATCTCCCAGTCGCGGAGCCGCTCGACCTCCCCGTCGAGCACCTCGGTCACCAGGAAGGACTGGGCGGTGGCGGAGGTCCACATGCCGTGCACGATGCGGCCCGGCAGTCCGGTGAACCGGGCCAGCAGGTCGCTGCGGTGGATGGGGTTGAGGTCGCCAGAGACCCGGCCGTACTGCTCGGGATGCCGGGGGCTGCGCCGCGCGGCGGCGCCCAGGTGGTGCCGCTCGGTGGGCACCCACGCGACGTCGCCGCCGGACCCGTTCAGCTCGCCGTCCTCACCTCCGCCGACACCACCACGGCCGCGGAGCAGGAAGACGTCCTCCACGAGGTGCCCACCCACCGTGGAGCGAGTGTGGATGCGGCGCCCGGCCGCGACGTGGTCGTGCCCCACGATCTCGGCGTGGACCGTCAGGTCCTCCGGTGCGGTGCTCCGCACCGCGACGCGGTGGCGGGCGTGCACGAGCTGCAGGAGCTCCTCGCCGGCGCCGTCACGGCGCAGCGAGTCGAACAGCCCGGGCCACAGCAGGCGGATGGCGGCGTCGGGCACGGCCACGGCGTCGACCAGCGGTGCCGGCGCCAGCACCCCGGTGGCCAGGACGGCGGCGGCCACCGGTTCCGCGGAGCGCACGGCGTCGTCCAGCGCGCGCCGCTGCGCCGTCGCCAGCGCCGTCGAGTCCAGCTCGGCCCACGGCACGCCGTGATCACGACCGACACGCACGGTGAGTCGCAGCGAGCCGTCCCCGGGCAGATCGGTCAAGGCCGGCCAGCGGAGCTCCAGCTCCACCTCCCCGACCGACGCGACGGGACCGACCAGGGTGGCGCGCTCGTCGCCGTGGCGCAGGGTCGCCCGCACCTGTGCGCCGTCGAGCTCCAGCTCCCAGCTCTCGGGATCCCCCAGGTGCTGCAAGGGCGACGGTTCGACCCGCTCGCCGTCACGCACGCTCGCCAGCCCGAGCAGCACCTCGACGCTGCTCGCGGGCTCGTCCGGCAGGTCGACCGCGCCGTCGGCCTCCAGCACCTCGGCCACCTCCCGATCGAAGCGTGCCAGCAGCTCGGCGACCGGCTCGTCCAGCCTCGTGATACCGGCGACCGCCACCGGCCCGGGGATGGCCAGCACCTCGTCCGCGCTCCAGAGGTCGCTGTGGGACTGCCACAGCGAGTCGACCAGGTAGCGGCGTCGAACCTCGGCGTCGATCACCGCGACGAAGGGGACCGGCTTGCCGGGGCCGTCGCACACCTGCACGAAGTGGGCGACGTCCGTGGGCACCAGCTCCGCGGACTCCACGAGCGGATGTCGCTGGCGCAGCAACGCCACCGCCTTCTCCGGATCGTCGAGCTGGTGGAGGCCCTCGAACGACGACACCACGGTGCCGTCGTCCTGGTCGCAGCAGCGGGCCTCGGCGCGCTGCAGCAGGTCGAGGAAGCGCATGCGATGCGTGCGGTCGAGCCAGCGCCCGTCCTCGTAGCGGCCGTGGCGCCCCAGGGCGCACAGCGCCACGAACCGGTCCAGCATCTGGGCGTAGGTCATCCGGGTGAGGTCGCCGAACCAGGGCTTGGCCGTGCCCTCGAGCGCGGCGGCGATCTCGTCGTGGCGCTCGGCCACCGCGTCGGCGTCGCCCGCCACCTCCTCCAGCAGCTCCGCCACCCGGGCCGCATGGCTGTCCAGGCAGTGGATGTCGGCTCCCAGCGAGCTGCGCGCCGAGGTGACGCCACCCCGCCACTCGCCGGCGCGCACCAGCTGCGGGGTCCCGGGAGCGGCCACCAGCGCGGCCTTGACCGACGGCGAGGCCGTCGACTCCGCGGTGGCCATCGCCACCGTGCCCAGCAGCACCGCATCCACCGGCATGCGGTACGCGCAGTGGCGCAGCGACCAGGTGCCCCCCAGCAGCTCTGCCGCCCGTCGCGGCTCGCCGATGCCCCCACCCACGCACAGCACCACGTTGGGGTGGCGGCGGATGTCGGGGTAGGTGGCGAAGAGCAGGTCGTCGAGCTCCACCCACGAGTGGTGGCCGCCGGCGCGCCCTCCCTCCATGTGGAGCCAGACGTCGAAGTCCACGCGATCGGCGATCTCGAGGACCTGCTCGACCTGGGCGACGGTGCCCGGCTTGAAGGCGTTCAACCAGATGCCGAGGCCGTGGAGCTCCTGGAGCAGCTCCACGGCCTCGGTGGTCTCCGGGATCCCCGCGGACACGGTGACCCCGCAGATGGGCGCCCCCGCAGCGCGGGCCCGCTGCACCATGCGATCGCGCCCGACGTGGAGGTCCCACAGGTACGGGTCGAGGTGGAGGGCGTTGAAGCACACCTCGTGACCGGAGGGGAGTGACTCGGCCAGCTCGACCATCCGCTCGGAGAAGATGGTGGCGCTCACCTGTCCGCCACCGCCGAGCTCCGCCACATGTCCCGCAGCGGCCGCCGCCGCCACGATCCCGACGTCGACGGTGGTGGGGTTCATCCCCGGCAGCACGAACGCGGAGCGGTGGGTTCGGAGGGTGTGGGCGGTCCGCACGCGGTGCGGGGCGTCGGGGGAGGCGACCGAGCGGACAGCGGGGAGGTGGACCGACCACTCCGGCAGCGGCGCCGGAGCCTGGTTGGCGCTGGTCAACGACCCCAGGCCCTCGTCGGTACCCAGCGACACGACCGTCGCCCCTGAGCCCCGCAACGCCCTTCGGGAGATCGTCCCCGCCAGCTGCGACGGACCGACGTCGAGCACGACCCGGCCCTCGACGGCCAATCCGGCGAGGGTGTCCGCCCAGCGCACCGGGTGGGCGAACATCGACGCCACCAGCACCCCGGCGAGGTCACCGCCCCGGTGCACCGTCGCATCGCGCGGATCGACGAGCGGGGTCGACAACGGCCCGGAGAAGGTCAGCCCGCGCTCGGCCAGATCGGCCACTGCGGGCGGCACGTACGGTGCGAGCAGGTCGTGGTGGAACGGCACGCTGCTCGCCACCGCCTCGACGCCGAGGCCGCCCTCGTCCTCGAGCCGCTCGGCGAGGACGGCGAGGTCGTCGGCGGTGCCGCTGCACACGAAGCGGTCCCAGGAGTTCTGCAGGGCGATGGTCGCGCCGCCCCGCAGGTCGGCCATGAGGTGCGCCAGGCGGTCTTCTGTGGCGCCCGACACCGACAGCATCACCGCCGGAGCGCCCGCACCGGCGAGCGCCGGGGCGAGATCGCCGTCGGCGAGCGCTTCCGGGCAACGTTGCAGGCGCTCCCCCAGCAACGCCACGGCGTAGAGGGCATCGACGGCGGCGTCTCTGGGCACGAGCATGCCGTGACGGGCCACCACCCATGCCGAGAACAGCCCGGCGCTGTGGCCCAGCACCGCCTCGACGCCCGACGTCTCGGCCAGCACCCCGGCCTCCGCCAGCGCGCGGCTCGCCAGCAGGTGCCCGAAGGCGCTGCCGAAGAGACCGCAGGACACCGATGCCCGGCGCACGGGCGAGAACGCGTCCCCTGGACGGTCCAGCCAATCGTGGGAGCCGAAGCCGTGGGAGGCGTGCGCCGGCAGGGCGATCGGATCCGCGGCCACCAGCGCGCCGACGCCCTCGAGCACCTCCTCGGCCCATCCGCGCACCCCTGGGAACCGGTGAAGGCACCGCAGGAGGTGTCGGGCCCATTCCGGGTCCTGACCCGAGTACACCAACAGCGCCGAGCGGCGCCCCGCCTGGATCGCCTCGCCCAGCGATCCCTCGTCGTCGAACATGATTCAACCCTCACTTTCGCCGTTCGCAACATAGACCACGAGACCGCAGCGGGGTTACAGAAAAGTGAGGATTTCTTCGTGTTGCTGTGAGGTCGCCACCACTCACCGCGCGCGACACGGTGCTCGGTGACGTGCCTCGGCGAGCAGGCGTCTCCGACGACGTCTCAGAAGATGGTGTAGCCGCCGTCGATCACCACGGCGTCACCGGTGTGGAAGCTCAGCTCGGGATCGGCGAGGTACACCGCAGCAGCGGCGAAGTCGTCGGGCTCTCCCCAGCGGCGCACCGGGGTGCGCTCGGTGGTGGTGCGCATGAACTTCTCCCAGCCCGTCAGGGGAGCCGTCATGTCGGTGAGGGTCCACCCGGGCAGGATGGCGTTGGCCCGGATCCCGTGGCGCGCCATCTCCACCGCCAGGCCACGGACCATGGCCACCACCGCAGCCTTCGAACAGGAGTAGGCCTGGTTGGCCGGAGCCCCTTGCAGAGCGGAGGTGGAGCTGATCCCGACCAGCGCACCTCCCCCGCCCCGGTCGATCATGTGGCGGCACGCCTCCCGGAAGCAGAGGAACACTCCCTCCACGTTCACGGCGGTGATCCGCCGCCATCCCTCCAGGGTCTGGTCCACGAACGGCGCAGGCCCGCCGACACCGGCGTTGGCGATCATGGCGTCGACGCGACCGAAGCGCTCCAGCGTCGCCTCCATCGCCCCTATCACCGCCGCCTCCTCCGACACGTCCACGCACCAGGAGCCCGCGTCGGCACCGCGCCCGGCGAGCTCGTCGCACGCTGCGGCGTTCTTGTGCGGATCCCGACCCCACACCGCCACGCAGGCGCCGGCGTCAGCCAATCCGCGCGCCATCCCCAGCCCGATGCCGCCGTTGCCGCCGGTCACCACCACCACCCGGCCCTCGAGCCGGCGAGGTGACACCGGCTCCGGTTGCTGCGATCCCATGGCTCCTCCAAGTGCACGCCCACCTGCGGGCGGCGCGGCGCGGGAGGCTACCGCTACCGTGCACCCATGAGCACGGCCCGTGGCATCGACCCCCAGGCGCTGGCGGCGCTGCGCGAGCGGATCCAGCGGGAGGTCGACGACGGACGTGTCCCCGCCGCCCAGCTGGCGGTCGGCCTGCACGGCGAGGTGGTGCACCTCGAGTGCTTCGGCGACGCCGGCGAGACGACGCGCTTCGCCGTGTTCTCCTGCACCAAGGCGATCGTGGCCGGGGTGGTCTGGCAGCTCCTAGGAGAAGGCATGCTCGACGTCGACACACCGGTGGTCGAGCTCGTGCCCAGCTTCGCAGCCGCCGAAGGCGTCACCCTCCGCCACCTGCTGACCCACACCGGCGGGTTCCCCTACGCCCCGCTCGGGCCACCCGCCTGGGCGGAGCGCGACGCCCGCCTGGCCCAGTTCGGCCGCTGGCGGCTCCAGGACCGGCCCGGGGAGCGCTTCGAGTACCACCCCACCGCCGGCCACTGGGTGATCGCCGAGATGGTCGAGCAGGTCGAGGGCCGGGACTACCGCGACGTCGTGCGCGACCGGGTGCTCGATCCGCTGGAGCTGGAGGGGTTCCTGCTCGGGGAGGCCGCACGACACGCGGAGGTGGCTCCCCTGGCGACGGTCGGCGAGCCGCCCAGCACCGAGGAGCTCATGGAGGTGCTCGGCGTCGCCGAGCTCGACGTCGGCGAGGTCACCCCCGACATCCTCCTGCACTTCAACGACCCCGACGTGCGCGCCGTGGGGATCCCCGGCGGCGGCGGGGTGTCCGACGCCGCCGCCCTCGCCGCCTACTACCAGGCGCTGCTGCACAACCACCGGGACCTGTGGGACCCCGAGATCCTGGCCGAGGGGACGGCCACGGTGCACTGCCTGCTTCCCGACCCGATGCTCGGGCACCCCTCCAACCGCACCCTGGGCCTCGTGCTCTCAGGCGACGACGGCCTGTCCGCGCTGCGGGGGATGGGCCACGGCGTGTCACCGCACGCCTTCGGCCACAACGGAGCCGCCGGCCAGATCGCCTGGGCGGACCCCGCCACCGGCCTGTCGTTCGCCTTCTGCACCTCCGGGGTGGAGCTGAACCCCCTGCGCGAGGCCCGCCGCACGGCGGCGATCGCCACCCGCGCCGCCCAGCTCATGGCCTGACTCCCGACGAGGAGCCTCTGGCACTCGTCTCGCACCGTGGGAGTGCGCGTGGGGCGTCAGCAGCGGGTTGGCGGTGGGGTGCTCACATCAGTCGAGGTGGGTGACGTCGTTGAACCGACGCAGCACCCAGCGGTCGATCGGCTCGGGGAGCAGCACGATCTCGTTGATCGAGGTGTTGTCGGCGCTGACGAACGCGAAGTTCCGGGCACTGGCGACGTGGGACAGCACCGCCGTGATCACCCCGCCGTGCACTACGGCGATGATCCGTCGGCCCCGGTGGGCTTCCACGATCCGCTCCACCGCGGCCACGCAACGACCCTGGAAGTCCTCCCAGACCTCGGCCCCGGGGATCACGTCCCAGCGCTCCGAGGTGTACACCTCGCGGACCACGGGGTCGCCCTCGGCGCCCTTCAACCGGAGCAGGCCGCCCTCGTAGTCGCCGAGGTGCACCTCCCGCAGGTCGTGCTCGACCACCGCCGCCAGCCCTGTGGCCGCCAGGAAGGGCTCGATGGTCTCGGTGGTGCGCCGGAGGCTGGTCACGTAGACCGCGTCGAAGGGGTCACGGGCGTGCTCCTCCGCCAGCCGCTTGGAGACGAGCCCCGACTGCTCCCGCCCTTCCGGGGCGAGCGCCGGATCGCCGTGGCCCTGCACCGTCGGGAAGGGTCGCTCCGGATGGGCGGGCTCGGTCGCCCCGTGGCGCACGAGGTAGAGCGTGGTGGAGCCGTCGAGAGGTCGGAAGCGGCGCTGGGGCACGCCACCGTCCTCGTCGAAGCGGTCGACCGGGCTCCGGCCGCTGGCGGGGAGGTCGTTCTCGCTCATGGTCCCCGATGATGCCCGAGGCCCCGGTGGGGCGCGTCATCGGCTCCCGTCACGCCGGCGCGCAGGGCACACCGGCGGCACCTCGTGCGACCACGGTCGCTCCGTTGAGCACCTCCACGCTCAACGCCGGCTGACGAACCTCGAGGGCGGTGCGCACGGCCTCGCAGGCATCGATCGCCTCCTGCTCGGTGAGGGGCTCGCCGAATCCGTCGGAGCCGTCGGAGCCGATCAGCTGGATGTCCTGGTCGTTCACGATGGAGGTGGAGTAGACCTTGTCGACCCACGCTTCGCCCGTGTGGGCCTCCTCGATGGCGTCGAGGTCCTCGAGGCCGATGTCGGTCCCGCCCGCCGAGGGATCACCCCCGGGAACCGTCGTCCCACCGCCGGGATCGTCCCCCGAGGGGTCACCGCCGGGGTCCGAGCCCAGCGCGTCGTCGAGGCCGAGGCCGCCGTTGCTCGACATGTCGATGCCGCAGTGCTCGGCCATGAAGGCCTCGAGGTTCAGCGCGGCCGTCATCAGCTCAGGGCTCATGACCGCCGAGAACATCTCCTCGAGCGCCTCGTCCGGGGACAGCGGGGCACCCGACGCGTCCAGCTCGGACATCGAGTCGACGGCATCGCGCAGCACCTCCAGGTCCTCTCGGACCTGCTCCGGCGCCACCGCCAGCAGCTCGTCGTACTGCGCCGACATCTCCCCGGGGTCCTCGGCGTCCGTCGCGTTTGCGGTCTGGCCCAGCTCGGCCGCCTTGGCGCAGAACGCCTCCACCTCGGCCGGATCCAGGTCCTCGTTCGGCGCCTCCGGTGTGGAGGCCCCGCCCCCGGTCTCGGCGCGCGCCGGTGACGAGGCCTGGGCCAACGGCTCGCCGCCGTCCTCTCCACAGGCGCCGCAGAGCACGATCGCGGCGATCACGGCGGGCAGGAGACGCGCCGTCGGGGCAGGTACGCGGCGTGAGCAACGACGAGCTGGCATGGGCTCAGGGTACGGCCCCCGGACCGAGGATCGAACCGTTCGCCCGTTCGGTGCGCCTCGGGGGGCGCGAGCACAGGAGCCTCACTGCGGTGGCGGCGGGCCCGGGTCCGCCTCCGGGTACGGTGGCTCCGGCGGCGGGACCGGAGGCGGCGGGGCCGGAAGCGCCGGTGCAGGTGCCGGGCCCGGCTGGCCGTACCCCGGAGGCTGGCCGTACCCCGGAGGCTGGCCGTACCCCGGAGGCTGGCCGTACCCGGGGGGTGGACCCGGAGGTGCCGAGGAGCGCTTCGACCGGCTCGACACCACCAACCCTGCGATCAGCAGGATGAGCCCCAGCAACCCGATCAGACCCGACACGGCGAACACCCCGATGATCCCGAACACCGGCTGCATGGTGTCGAACACCTCGTCCAACGTCAGCACACGACCCACCGTGAATCGGTCCTGGCTCTCCGATGGCTCTCCTCCCGCCGTGCAGGTCACCTCGTAGTCACCCGGAGGGAGGTCGTCGGCCACCAGGTGGGCGGTGTACCCCTCCAGCTTCGGGTCCACCCACGAGTCGTTGATGTTGGCGCGCCGCGCCGGAACGCCCTCGCCGTCCTTTGCGCTGAAGCCGCAGTCGACGACCGGCACCGACCCGGTGGCATCCGTCGAACCGTCGTCGAGACCGACCGCTACCGACATCGTCGAGTCGTCCCCCCGAAGGGGCTCCAGGACGCGGAACCGCACCTCGCCGGGAACCGAGGCCACCGTCGGGCTCTCGACCGCGACGTCCCGGGTCATCGACTCCAGGTCGAAGGAGCCGCCGAAGAGGATCATGCCCACCACAGCGCTGACGACCGACAGCACGAGCACCACGATCCCGGCGATGATCAGTCCACGGCCGGCTCGGCGTCGTGGGGGCCCCGAAGCTTGGCTCACGCACCAACCCTACGGGGAACGGTCCCCCCCGCCGCGCCCTCGGCACCTACGGCTTGGTCGCGCCGAGCACCCACATGGCGAAGAACTGCGCCGCCCCGCCGTAGGCGTGGCCCACCGCCAGCGACGTCCCGTCGATCTGGTGGTCGCCGGCCTGCCCTCGCACCTGCAGCGCCGCCTCGCCGAAGCGGATCATGCCGGAGGCGCCGATGGGGTTGCTGGAGAGCACTCCGCCGGAGGGGTTCACCGGCAGATCGCCATCCATCTGGGTGACCCCCGACTCGGTCAGTCGCCATCCCTCCCCCTCGGGAGCGAAGCCCAGGTTCTCGAGCCACATCGGCTCGTACCAGGAGAACGGCACGTACATCTCCACGACGTCGACCTGGGCGCGGGGATCGGTGATCCCCGCCTGGCGGTACACGTCGGCGGCGCACTGCTGGCCGGCCAGCGGGGACACCTGGTCCCTACCGCTGGCGGTCGCCGGTTCGGACCGCATGGCGGTGCCCAGGATCCAGGCGGGCGGCACACCGCTGGCCGCCGCCGAAGCCTCCGCGGCCTGCTCGCCGGCGAGCACCAGGGCGATGGCGCCGTCGGAGGACGGACACGTCTCCGAGTAGCGGATCGGCTCCCACAACATGAACGAATCCTTCACCGAGTCGTAGGTGATGTCGGGCTCGTGGAGGTGGGCGTAGGGGTTCTTCAGCGCCGCCAGCCGGTCCTTGAGGGCGACCAGCACGCCGATGTCGTCGGGTGCGCCGGAGCGACGCATGTACTCGCGGATGAACGGGGCGAAGTACCCCCCCGCCCCGGCCACCAGCTGCTGCTGGAACGGGATGGGGAACGACAGCGCCCACATCGCCTCGGACACAGACTGCTGCTGCCAGCCGATGGTCAGCACCCGCTCGTGCACGCCGGCCTCGATGTGGCTGGCGGCCACGATGGCGGTGGATCCGCCCACCGAGCCGGCGGTGTGCACCCGGAAGAGCGGCTTGCCCACCGCACCGAGCGCCTCGGCGAGGTAGCCCTCGGGCATCATGATGCCCTCGAAGAAGTCGGGTGCCTTGCCGACCACCACCGCATCGATGTCGTCCATGCGGAGGTGGGCGTCGTCGAGGGCTCGGTACACGGCCTCGCGCAGCAAGCCCGCCATCGACACGTCGCCGCGCACGGCGGAGTACTTGGTCTGGCCGACACCGACCACGGCCACCCGGTTCGCGCTCATCGCTCGCCCTCTCTCGTCGCTCGCTGCCCGCTCACCGGTCAGCCTCCAGGACGCACACCAGGTTCTGCTGCAGCAGCTGGCCGCTGGTGGCGTGGGCCACGCCCCGGTCCGCCTCGCCGGCGGTGATCCGGGTCGCCACCTCACCGAGGCGGAGCAGGCCGGCGGCCATCACCGGGTTGGCCGCCAGCGGACCACCCGAGAGGTTGACCGCCACGTCGTCGCCGAGGCCGAGCTCCCGGCGCGCGATCACCTCCTGGTGGGTGAAGGGAGCGTGCAGCTCGGCCACGTCGAAGCCTCCCGTCGCCCCCGCCCGCTCGGCCGCCAGCGCGATGGAGGGCGCCCGGCACAGGTCTCGCGCCCCGAGGTTGTGGGAGTCGATGCGATGGTCGATCCCGCGGATCCACGCAGGGCGGTCCGACCACTGCCGTGCCCGGTCGCCGGCGGCCAGCACCACGGCGCAGGCGCCGTCGCTGATCGGCGGGCAGTCGTGGCGACGGAGCGGATCCGAGAGCACCTCGGCCGACAGCAGCTCCTCCACCGGTGGCGAACCCGCCACCTGGGCATGGGGGTTGTCGAGCGCAGCGGTCCGGTTGCGGTGGGCGATGGCAGCCATCTCCTCCAGGGTGGTGTCGCCCGCATCCAGCATCGCCCGGGCCTGGAGCCCCGCCAGCGCCACGGAGTCGGGCCACAGGGGCTGGTAGTAGTACGGATCCAGCTGACGGCTGAGCACCCTGGGGAGGTCGCCGGGGCTGGCCTTGGAGTAGCCGAAGACCAGGGCGGTGTCGGCGTGGCCGGCCTGGATCTTCAGCCACGCCTCGTAGAGCGCCCAGGCGCCGTCCATCTCCACGTGCGACTCGACGATCGGCGGCCAGGCGCCCACCGCGTCGAGGGTGAGCACGAAGCTGAAGGCCTGGCCGGCCAGGTAGTCGGAGCTGCCGGAGCAGGTGAAGTCGATCTCGGCGATGGTGGCGCCGAGACCCTCCAGCGCGGCCTGGATCACCGGTTGGACCATCTCCACCTCGTTGAGCTCGGGCACGGCCCGGCGGTGGTCGCTCTGGGCGACCGACACGATGGCGACGTCGGTCATCACATGTGTCCCTTCAACAGCTCGGCGTCCACGTCGGGCTCGTCGATCGGCTCCCAGTGGGTGATGTTCTCGAAGCTGGTGGTGAGCTCGCCGTCCGGAGCCCACACCGGCCGCACGCGCATGCCGATGCGGATGTCCTCGAGGGCGATGCCCAGCACCGTGCCGTACAGCGACACCGCCGCACCGTCGGGCAGGATCAGCGCGGAGACGAACGGCGTCGGCGGGGCGTTCTCACCGAAGCCGATGTGCACCACGCAGAAGCTGGTGATGGTGGCGTTGGGGCCGACCTCCACCAGCTCGTCGAAGCGGCGCCCCACCACCGGCGACACCCCGCGGGGCGGCACGTAGACCTCGGGGTCCTGCGCGCAGCGCCCGCCCAGGATGCGCTTGTCGGCCAGCGCCCGCAGGAAGGCCGAGGGCGCGGTGCCGGGGGTGTAGTCGTACACGATGGATGCGGGAACCCGGATGCGCTGGACGGGCTCGACGGCGCCGAGCTCCGGCACACGTGGCTGTGGCTGGGACCACAGCCCCTCGGGCAGGGTCGGGATCGTGGTGTCGCTCATCAGCCCTCCACCAGCTCGAAGCACTCGATGTCGTCGATCAGGCCCTGGGGTTCCCCGCTCCAGCGGATCCGAACCCGCGCGCCGGTGGCGACGGCGTCGGGTCCCGGGGCGTCGATCACGTGCAGCATGGCGGTGTCGGCGCCGTCGAGGCGCACCAGCGCCAGGGCGTGGGGCACGCCGAGGGGCTGGCCGTCCCTCGGGTGGGCGACCCACGACCAGGTGGTGACCTCGCCCTCGGCGCCCACCTCGACCATCTCGGTCAGCGGTGCGCCGGTGCTCGGGTCGTACTCCACCGGCGGACAGACCACCCGTCCGGCGGTGTCGCGGATGCCCAGCACCCGGTGCTCCCTGAGCGCGGTGAGGAAGGCGCCGATCACCGGGCCCGTGGTGCGGTTGAACCCGAACTCGATGGTGAGCGGCGCCCGCAGCAGCTCCTGCGCCGACGGTGAGTCCCCCATGCGGTCCCCCTGATCCCTGGGTCGAGACGAACGGCCGGAAGGTTAGAACAGGTTCCTGTTCTGTGGAAGTCGTCGTCGACGGTCCGCCGCGAACAGAGATCGGCTCGGTAGCGTCGTCAGCGGCACGGGCGTGCCGCCGGATGGGCCTCGGCCCTCGCTCAACACCCAGGGAGTTGCCATGCTCGCCACCCTCCTGCAAGACACCCTCGACACCGACACCGGGCTCCCTGCCGGGTTCTGGGTCGGCTACACGGTGTTCGTCCTGATCTTCGTCGTCGTGGGGATCGTCGCGTTGTGGAAGGTGTTCGACAAGGCAGGCCAGTCCGGCTGGCCGGCCATCGTCCCCATCCTCAACAACTGCATGGTCGCCCACGTGGCCGGCCGGGAGTGGTGGTGGGGACTGCTCCTGCTCATCCCCTGCGTCGGCTTCGTGGTGTGGATCATCCTCATGATCGACGTGGCGAAGGCGTTCGGACACGGGGTCGGCTTCGCCATCGGGCTGATCCTGCTGCCGATCGTCTTCTGGCTGATCCTGGCCTTCGGCAGCTCGCAGTACCAGATCCAGCGCGAGAAGTGGATCTGAGCCCCCTCGGGCTCTCCCACCCCCCCCGCTCCTCCACCCGTTCTCGGACGGATCGCCGCGCACACCCTCGTCATCAGTCCAAGAACGTCGCCCCCCGCCCGTTCTCGGACCGTTGGCGGCGCACACCCTCGTCATCGGTCCGAGAACGGGCGGTAGGCTCGCCGGATGACACCTGAGGAATGCGCCGCCGCCGTGGCGGAACCGGTCGGTCACTTCGGCACCGTGTGGATGATGGAGCCTGCCACCTTCGCCCTCGGCGGAGAGCACGGGTTCGGCATCTTCGACTTCTACTTCTGCGGGCGGGCCGGGGTGGTCGAGGGCATCGACGCTGCGGGCGCCCACCAGGCCATGGCGATCTTCCCCTTCGAGATCGTGGAGGTGAACTGGGCCGCCGGCATCGCCCGCCAGCCGCTCGCCGACACCGCGCAGCTCTGGTGGGATGCGTGCGCCCAGGCCGGACGCCGACACCTCCCCGACGACGCCGCATCGGCTCGCATCGCCGAGCTGGCCGGCAAGGTGGCCGCCGCGGCGGACGCCACGGACAAGCCCATCTTCGCCGCGTGGCGGGACCAGCCCGCGCCCGAGGACGCGCCCGCTGCCGCCGCCTTCCACCTGAACTCCCTCCGCGAGCTGCGAGGTGCCGCCCACGTCAACGCCCTGGAGGCCGAGGGGATCCCCGCGCTCGAGGCGCTGGTGTACAAGTCGGGCCCCGAGTTCGCCATGATGTTCGGCCACCAGCCGCCGCTGCCGGAGGTCACCGAGGAGCTGAAGGCCCGCTGGGAGGTCGCCGAGGAGGCCACCAACGCAGAGGTGGCACCCGCCTTCGCCGCGCTCGACGAGGACGAGCGCGAGGAGCTGGTCGAGCTCCTCGCCACCACGCTCGACTGAGGTCGGGGCTGCCGCGAACCCTCCCATCTGGCAGCTGTCAGCCACGTCGGCGTGGTCTCACACGTGCCAGTTGCCTCGATGTGCGGTCCCCTGCCGGTCGAGCTGCGATCAGGGCGTGACGATCGCGAAGTTGGCGTCGAAGCGGTCCATCCAGCCGGCCAGACGCTCCAGGGCGCCGGCGTCGCCGTCCACCTCGATCGACGACGAGACGCCGAGGCCGGCTGCCGCCATCAACAGCTCCACCTTCGTCAGGCGCAGTGTGGCGTCGGCATCGTCGAACGCCGTGTCGCCGCGGTGGTGCAGCACCGAGTTCTCCACCCAGACGACGTGGCGCTCGCCGATGTCGGTGAGCTCCAGGTTCAGCGCCAGGCGCTGCCCCTCGCAGTCCTCGGCACGGAGCCGGAGCGCGAAGGCGTCCAGCAGCATCGACACCTCCATGGACATGACCAGATCCAGGGCGCTCGACTCGGCACCCCCGAGGCCCTGGGGGCGCCCGTGGCGCAGCTCGTGGGCTCCCACGAGGTAGAAGTTCCGCCACACGGCGGACTCGGCCTGGTAGCCGAGCTGCTCCAGGGTGTCGGCCAGCAGCTCCCTGGCCTCGGCGGTGGCCGGGTCGGTGTCGTCGGGATCGGCGAACACCACCCGGTTGAGCACCTCGGCCACCCATCGGTACTCCCCGGCCTCGAAGTCCGCCCGGGCCCGCTCCAGCACCGCAGCCGCGCCGCCCATGTACTCCACGTAACGGGAGGCCGCCGGCTCCGGGGGGAGCGGGTGGAGCTCGGCGGGATTGCCGGAGAACCAGCCGAGGTAGCGCTGGTAGACCGCCTTCACGTTGTGGTTGACCGTGCCGTAGTAGGGGCGGTTGCACCAGTGGCGGGCCAGCGAGTCCGGCAGCTGCACCCGCTCGGCGACCTCCACCATGGTCAGACCGGCGTTGGCGTGTCGGAGGGTCTGGTCGTGGAGGTACTTGTACAGGTCGCGCTGGACCCCCAGGTAGGCCATCGACGCCTCGGCCCCCCACACCGGCCAGTGGTGGCTGGTGATCACCATGTCGAGCGCTCCCTCGAAGCGCACGATCGCCTCGTCGAGGTAGCGAGCCCAGGCGAGGGCGTCGCGCACCTGGGCCCCGCGTGGCGTGTAGAGGTTGTGGAGGTTGTGGCTGCAGTTCTCGGCCATGCACAGCACCCGGCGGCCGGGGAACAGGAAGTTCATCTCGGCCGGCGCCTCGGTGCCCGGGGTGAGCTGGAACTCGATCTCGACGCCATCCACCACCAGGGTCTGGCCGGTCTCGGTGATGCTGTCGGTGGGCGGGATCAGCGACACGGTGCCCAGCGAGTTGGTCTTGCCGAGACCGGCGTCGACCTGTCCTCTCGGGCCCCGTGCCAGCATGGCGCCGTACATGAACTGGGCTCGGCGGCTCATGGCGGTGCCGGCGAACACGTTCTCGCTCACGGCGGCCTCCACCATGCCCACCGGTGCGATCACCCGGCACCTCCCGGCAGCGACGTCCTCGGCAGTGGTCACGCCCTTCACACCCCCGAAGTGGTCGATGTGGGAGTGGGTGTAGATCACCGCGGTGACGGGCCGGTCGCCCAGGTGCTCCCGAGCGAAGGCCATCGCGGCCGCCGCCGTCTCCACCGAGATGAGCGGGTCGATGACGATGAAGCCCTCCTCGCCCTCCACCAGGGTGATCTCGGAGAGATCGAACCCCCTCAGCTGGTGGATGCCGTCGGCGACGGTGAAGAGGCCGGCCTCCATGTTGAGCCGGGCCTGACGCCACAGGCTGGGGTTGACCGTGGAGGGAGCCTGCTCGTCGTCGAGGAAGCCGTAGGGCCCGAGATCCCAGGCGGGGGTGCCGTGAGGCCCGTCCACCCGCAGCTCGCCCGCTGCGGCCACCAGCCCTCGGCGGGCGTCGCGCCAGTCGGCGGTGTCGTCCCAGTCCATCGGTGTGCTGGAGCGGAAGGCGTCGTGGATCCGGCGCGTCTGCTCGGTGGCGTCCTTGGGGGCGGTGGCGTCCTCGGTCATCCCCCCTGGCTAGCACCCGGGCGACCCCCTGAACGGCCGCGTGGGCCGCCGGCGCCGACCGGGAGCTGGCAGACTCGTGCCGCGTCAACCCACCGGAGGGCCGAGGATGAAGATCACGCTCAACCGCGAGGCCTGCCAGGGCCACAACCGCTGCTACCTGCTGGCCCCGGAGGTCTTCGACGTCGACGACGAGGGCTACGCGCTGGTGCGCATCGACGGCGACGTGCCGGCCGAGCTGGAGGAGAAGGCCCGCCTGGCGGCGGAGAACTGCCCGGAGTACGCCATCACCGTGCAGGACTGAGGACCTCCACCGACCCTGCCGCACGGGCGCCCCGTGCCAGGCGCGGGCCCGATGCGCTGCACCGGTCGCCTTCAGATCAACCTGCATGCCCCGGACGCCGACGCATCACCGCCAGACCGCGTCGGGGTTCCCCGTGCGGGCAGCTCGCGGCGCTCAGCCCTTCTTCAGCGGCCGCAGCTGCTCACGGAGCGCGTCGACCTGGGCGACGATCCACTCCACCAGCGGGCCGGCGTTGACCGAGGTGGCCTGCACGTACTGGTCCAGGTCGACCATGTGGTAGGTCCGGGCGTTGACCGTGTTGAGCTGGTGGTTGATCCGCACCTCTCCGGCCACGGGCAGCTTGAACAGGTTGGCCAGGTCGGTGCGCCACATCGTGGCCAGGTCGTCGGGATCGGACACCTTGTGGCGCATCTCGGCGACGAAGCCCACCACCGTGCGCGAGCCGAGGGACTGGCTGATGGCCCCCGAGCCGCTCTTGCGGTCGATCACCAGGTAGATCGCCGACAGCACCGGGTCGCCGGGCATCTTGAAGCCCATCTGCTGGCGATCGGAGTGGGCGACGATGCGGTGGCACCGCCAGCCCCGGTGCGAGAGGCCCCGGATGATCTCCCCGCAGATGATCTCGTCCTTGGACTCGCGCAGCTCGGAGCGGTGCGCGTAGTTGGTCATGGCGTTGAACAGGCCCATGGCGTGCTCCTCTCTACCGAGCTCGGCTCAGCCGCCGAAGCGGGTGCGGACGAAGGTCTTCATCGTGTAGACGACCGACGCCAGGTGGCGGCGCAGCAGGTCGTGGTCGACCGCCAGGTCCTCGGCGACGTAGCGGTCGAGCTCCAGGAGGAGGTCGACCTGGGCGTAGACGTAGCCCGAGGAGAGGTCGGCATCGAAGGTGACCGTGCCCGGCTCCGGGGAGACCACGAAGGTGCTCTGGACCTCCTGGCGCAGCGCCTGGCCCACCTGGGAGAAGTTCGGCACCCGCTCGCCGTAGCCGAGGATCGCCGATGCCCGGTGGCCGATCATCTTGGCCGAGGCGACGTCGGGCGTGAGGTGCTCCACCGCCACGGTCACCCGGGCATGGGTCTCGGGCTCCTCGAAGCGGAGCTGGTGGTGAGCGGCGGTCGCAGTCGAGCCGACGTCCACCCCACCGGTGGCCGTCGTCGTGGTGCCGGTGCCTCCGGCGGCCACCATCGCCGCCCACGCACCGGCGGTCTCCAGGTCGATGAGGACGAACCCGCAGTCCACCAGGGCGGTGATGATGCCGCCGAGCATCGCCTCGTCGATGGAGGTGGCGAGCTCGGTCTCCTTGTACATCTCCCAGCTCCGGGCGATGAGCCCGATGAACTCGTCGTCGAGCTGCTGGTCCGTCATGCCGCTCATCAGGGCCTCGGAGGCGGTCGTGGCGACCGCGCCGCCTGCCGGGGCACCCGTGGCGGGGACGCCCCCGGCCACGGACTCGAAGGGCGTCCACTCGGCGGCGCCTTCCCACCAGACGGGCGTGGCGGCGGGGATCTGCCCGGCCTGGACGCGCTGGCGAACGGTCTCGAAGGGCTCCGGGCCCACCTGGTTGCCGTTGGCGTCCAGCCAGTGCACGGGTTGCTGTGGTTCGGGCATCGCGTTCCTCCGCAGGCGCAGGGTTGGGGTTCGGGACCTCGGGCCGCCGATCGGGCACCGGGGCGCAGCGGCCCCCGGGGCCCCACCGGCGACGATCCTAGGAGTCGCGCGCACCTCGCGGGTGCCACGCGGCGGGCAGGCGCCGGCCGGGTGCGACGCGGACCGATCGTCCACTCACCGTCGCTGCCCGCTGTCGGGCGACACCTGCAGCGAGGAGGTGTCGACCGCGTCGAAGTCCGACCCGTGCAGCTGACGCAGGTCGCGCAGACCGTCGTCGTCCCACCGCTGGTCGGGCGTGCCGGAGAGGTACCACGCAGACCCGTTGTCGGCCAGGATCATGCCGTGGTCCTTGAGCGCCTGGGCGACCACGCGGGCCTGGGGCGCCATCCAGGAGATGTCGACGTCCGCCCGCAGCCGGAACACCGCACCCATCGGGGGCAGGTTCGCGTCGGTGGAGCTGGACGCGAAGTGGCGGGCGGGCCACATGTACGACCGCTGCGTGCGCGGGGCGGTGAAGCGGACCATGTGGTCGATGTCGCCGGCAGCCACCTCCTCGTAGCGGACCAGCCCGGGCAGGATCGCCAGTCCGGCGGCATCTGCGGAGGTCCACGCCGCCGGACGGAGGGTGTGGGAGCGGAGGTCCCAGGTCGCACCCGATCCTGCGTACCACGACCCATCCGCACGGAGCCGGGAGTCCCACGTCTCGTAGAGCCGGCAGGTGGAGGTGTCGACCACGATCACGTGGTGGTCGGAACCGCCCTCCACCGGTGCGTCGGAAGGGAAGGGATACGGTCCCGGGTCGGACTCGTCCGCGTAGCCGAACTCCACGGGCACCTTCGCCTGGCCGGCACCCACGGTGGTGTAGGGGATGCCGATGGGCGCGCCGTTCCAGGTGCCGGAGCCGAAGTCGGGGTGCAGGCCGGCGCCGTCACCGATCGACGACCGCCACGCCGCCGAAGCAGAGTGCACCGGCAGGTTGCGGACGTCCGCGTGCCAGATCGAGTCCGCGGGGAACACCGGGCAGGCGCCGACGAGGGGTCCTCCCGAACCCGCTCCAGGCGCCCCACCCGGCGGACCCCCCGGTGCCGGGCGGGGCGCTGCCGAACAGGAGACGGCCAGCACGGCCAGGATTCCCACCAGCACGAACCCGTTGCGACACCTTCCGTCCACGTCGACCCCCGCCGTTGCCCGATCGCACCACTCATCGGCACGACCGCGGGGTCGCCTTGAGGGCCGCCGCATCGAGCTCAGGGCCAACCCCGCAACCGGGGCAGGAGCACCCGTGGGTCGCGGCACCGCCACGCGCCGCGCCACAGGCCGGCGCCGTAGGCCAGGTCGTCGACCACCGCGACCGCGCGGCACCACCACGGCCCGGATGTGGTGGCCAGGTGCACCACCACGGCGGCGGCCACGCCACGGCGCACCCGCCGGGACACCAGGGACGCCGGCACCGCCAGCGGCCACCAGGCGCGCACCACGGCGCGAGCCAGCTGTCGGCCCGCACCCAGGTGGCCGAGGGCGACCAGTCGGACCACCTCCCCCCGCGGGACCTCGGGGAGCCTCCGCTGCAGCGCCATCAGGGTGAACCCGCCGACGGCGACCGCCCCGACGCGATGGCCCGCGACCACCATGGCCCACAGCGCCAGGCTCCAGGGCGACATCACCGCCGGCGCCACCTCGCCGGGGTGGCGCAGATCGAGCGGGGCGGCAGAGCTCCCGTAGCCGAGACGCTGGCGGAACCACGACCGCCAGCTCGGTCGGGGTCGGTGCAACACGACGGCGGACGGCTCGTAGCGGACCTCGTGGCCCAGCGCCACCGCCCGCCACACGAGGTCCACGTCCTCACCGTGGCGCAGCTCCGCATCGAAGGCTCCCAGCTGGTCCAGGACCTGCCGCGACGCCACGAGCGCGGCCGACGGCACGTAGGAGACCTTCGTCCCCGCCGCCACCCTGGCACTCGCCGGGCCCAGGTCGAGGGGGGACCGGCGCGCCTCGTAGGCGGCCAGCAACCCGGGTCCCACCTCGGAGCGAACCCGGGGTGCCGCCATCGCCACCCGGGGCCGGGCGAAGTGGGCCAGCAGCGCAGCGAGCCAGCCACCGCCCGGGTCGACGTCGGCGTCGAGGAAGGCCAGGAAGGAGCCCTCGGCCGCTGCGGCACCGGTGTTGCGCGCCGCGCCGGGACCTCGTGGCTCCGGGTGGCGCAGCAGTCGGGCACCGTGCCCGGCGGTGCAGCGCTCGATGAGCTCCGCCGCACGCGGGGCGGAGCCGTCGTCGACCACCAGCACCTCCCGGACCTCGGGAGGCA
The DNA here is from genome assembly GCA_964420125.1 of uncultured Microthrixaceae bacterium. Taxonomy (GTDB): domain Bacteria; phylum Actinomycetota; class Acidimicrobiia; order Acidimicrobiales; family Microtrichaceae; genus CAYQQQ01. Next base: position 18,942 of record CAYQQQ010000021.1, on the reverse strand, counting down.
CTCGCTCCATCAGGCGGCGCAGCCCTTCGGGGTCGTCGCGCACCGGGACCACGACCGACACCTCCTCGAGGGACGGCGCGGCACCGACCTCGGGCACGGGGTGGGCGGCACCGGCGGCGATCAGCCGCTCGAACAGGCGGCCCTCGGCTGGCGTGGTGGCCACGACCCCGCCCGGTGGTGGCACGGGCCGCTCACCGGGGGCCCCGGGATCCGGGCCGGCCACTCGACGGCGGACCAGCTCCGTGGCGACCGCCTCCCCACGAGCGGTGAGGCGGAGCAGCCGCAGCGGTGATCCCCCGATCCACAGGCCTCTGGCCACCCGCCGCAGCGAGTCGTCGGCCACGACGGGCACCGCCGGCCGATCCCCCGCCGGGCCGGACTCCAGCCGAGCCATCTCAGACGGCGGTCATCCCGCCGTCGGCGGCCAGCACCGAGCCGGTCACCGCCGAGGAGGAGGGCGAGCACAACCAGACCACCGCCTCGGCGATCTCCTCGGCGGACAGCAGACGACCGATCGTGTGGTGCACGGCGAACTCCCCCGGCACCTCGAGGTCGTACACGGCGGCGGACGCCTCCAACGCCGCGGTGTCGGTGGATCCGGGGGCGACGGCGTTGGCCGTGACCCCGGTGTCGGCCAGGTCGGCTGCCAGCGAGCGCACCAGCCCCACCACCGCGTGCTTGGCCGCCGAGTAGGCGCCCATCGCCGGCAGGCCCCGTGCGCCGGCGGCGGAGGCGACCGCCACGAACCGGCCGTGGCGGGGCTCCCGGCGGGCCAGCAGCGACGGCACGGTGGCCACCGCCGTGTGGAACACCCCGTCGAGGTTGAGCTCGACCATCGCCCGCCAGGCCGGCTCGGGGACCTCCCACATCGGCCGGCCGCCCCACACCGCCCCCGCGGCGCACACCACGGCGTCGAGGGCGCCCAGCTCTCCGCACACGCCGAGCAGGCCGTCGCGATCGGTCACGTCGGCGACGATGCCCTCGGCGTCGGGTCCGCACTCCTCCACCACCGCCGCCAGGTCGTCGAAGCCGGCCATCGGATAGGCCAGGCGCGGGTCGTCCTGGCACACGTCGAGGCACCACACCCGGTAGCCGTCGGCAGCCAGGCGCCGGGCGGTGGCGGCGCCGATGCCGCGCGCTGCACCGGTCACCAGCGCCGTGCGTCGCTCCATCGCCCGAGTCTACGGTCGAGCGGGGCGGCCGCCGTCGAACGTGGCCCGGGACGGACTGCCGGGGGTCGTTCCCGACTGGGGCGACCGTGAGACGCAGCGGTAGCGTGAGCCGCCATGGTCGCCGTGGTCCCCGTGCGCGCTGCAGCCCTGCCCGCCGGCGGAGCGGAGGCCGTCGCCGAGGCGGGTGGTCGCGCCCTGCTCGTGGGCGAAGGAGCCGCCGACGCCGCCGGGGCGCTGGCGGGGATCGCCACCGAGGTGCGCACCTGGGACACGCCGGGCTTCGCGCCGGGAGCATGGTCGAGGGCACTGGCACCGCTGCTGGTCGACGAGGCGCTGGTGGTCCTTCCCGCCAGCCCCGACGGCCGCGACCTCGCCCCCCGGATCGCTGCGGAGCTGGAGTGGCCGCTCTACGCCGGGGCGGTGGAGGTCCGCCCTCAGCGCGTCACCACCGTCGGCTTCGGAGGCACGGTGATGGCCGAGCACCCGCTGCCCGGCCACGCGGTGATCACCCTCCAGCCGGGCATGCGCGGCGTGGAGAGCGTCGAGCTCGAACCCGTCGAGGGCCAGCCGATCCAGCTCGAGTTGTCCGCAGCCGCGCGTGACGCCGACGTGCGCGAGGTGCTCCCGCCCGACGTCGCCACCATCGATCTCGCCGAAGCGCCCCGCATCCTGTCCGGCGGCAACGGCCTCGACGGCGAGGCGCGCTTCGACCAGCTCGCCCGGGTGGCAGCTGCGATCGAGGCGTCGGTGGGGACGACCCGGGTGGTCACCGACAAGGGGTGGCTGCCCCACAGCCGCCAGATCGGCACCACCGGCGTGGTGGTCGACCCCCGCCTCTACGTGGCCTTCGGGATCTCCGGTGCCGTCCAGCACACCTCGGGCCTCGGCCAGCCGGACCACGTGATCTCGGTGAACACCGAGGCCCACTGCCCGATGATGGCCCTGGCGGACCTGGCCGTGGTGGCCGATGCCAACGCCACCCTCGACGAGCTGGAGCACCTGCTGCGCGAGGAGCGGCCCGGCTCCGGCCTCGGAGGGAAGGGGTGAGCGAGCCGCTCGACGCCGTGGTCGTCGGCGCCGGCCCCGCCGGCTCCGCTGCCGCCCTGGAGCTGGCGCGCGCCGGCCACTCGGTGCTGCTCCTGGAGCGAGGTCCGTTCCCCGGTTCCAAGAACATGTACGGCGGCGTGATCTACGGGCGGATCCTCGACGGGCTGATCCCCCGGTGGTGGGAGCAGGCCCCGGTGCAGCGCTGGGTCACGCGGCGCTCCACGATGCTGATGACCGCCGACCAGGCGGTCACGGTGGACTACCGCAGCGAGGCCTGGGGTCGCCCGCCCCACAACGGCGCCACCGCCTACCGTCCCGACTTCGACGCCTGGCTGGCCGAGCAGGCGGTGGCGGCCGGCGCCACGCTGGTGTGCTCGACCACCGCCACCGGACTGCTGCGCGACGGCGAGCGGGTGCTGGGCGTACGCACAGATCGCCCCGACGGCGACCTGTGCGCTCGGGTGGTGATCGCCTGCGACGGTGTGAACTCCTTCCTCGCCAAGGAGGCGGGCCTGTACCGGGAGGTGTCCGCCGCCCGGTACACCCTCGGGGTGAAGGAGACCATCGCGCTGCCCCGCCAGGTGATCGACGAGCGCTTCGGCGTGCGCGGCGACCACGGCGTCGACATCGAGATCGTCGGTTGCACCGGGGGCATACCCGGCGGGGGGTTCGTCTACACCAACCTCGACACGGTGGCGGTCGGGCTCGTCCTGTCGCTGCCCGCCCTCGCTGCCGGCGACACCCGCCCCGAGGAGCTGCTGGGCCGGCTGAAGGCCCACCCGGCGATCGCCCCGCTGGTCGAGGGCGGCGAGGTGAAGGAGTACTCGGCGCACGTCATCCCCGAGGCGGGCCTCGACATGATGCCCGAACCGGTGGGCGAGGGGATCCTCGTGGCCGGCGACGCCGCGGCGATGTGCCTCGCTGCGGGCATCTGGCTCGAAGGGGTGAACTTCGCCATCGGCTCCGGAGCGGCCGCAGGGCGTGCCGCCCACCGGGCGCTGGTCAACGGGGACACCTCGGCGGTCGGGCTGGGGGGCTACCGTGCCCGACTCGAGTCGAGCTTCGTGATGGCCGACCACCGCCGTCTGCGCGATGCGCCGCACCTCCTCATGGGCGACCTCGTCCAGCGTCGCGTGCCGGGGCTGGTCTGCGACGTCGCCGAGCGCATGTTCCACGTCGACAACCCGGAGCCGAAGCCCGGACTGCGCCGCATCCTGCGCGAGGAGATGAAGCGCCACGGGATCCGGCTCACCGCCGCCGCACGAGAAGGCCTCCGGGCGATGAGGACCTTCGGATGAGCTCCCCCTCCCCCGCTCCCACCTGGCGCCGGCCCACGCCCGAACGCCGGGTGGCGTACCCGGAGATCTCCTTCGAGGCCCGCATGGCCACCGTCGAGTTCCGGGTGCACGACCGCGCCCACATCACCCTGGACGACTCCCACTGCCGCGACTGCTCCACACGTGGGTGCATCACCGCCTGCCCCGCGAACCTCTTCGTGCCGACCTCGGACGGCGGCATCGTGTTCAACTACGAGCAGTGCTTCGAGTGCGGCACCTGCTACCTCGTGTGCAACGAGGAGGGTGCCCTCACCTGGACCTACCCCGAAGGCGGCCACGGTGTCGTGTTCCACCGATCCTGAGGTCTGCCGGTGACGACGGTGGACACCTCCTCCCCGCGTCCTGGAGCGGTCCACCGGGTGGAAGTCGTGGCCGCCTGCGTGAAGTTCGTCGACCTGCGTCCGGAGATCGACCCGGTCCACGGCCACCTGGTGCCCTCCTCCCGAGGTGGAGGGTTCTCCCCCGCCGACGAGGCCGCGCTGGAGACCGCGCTCCGCCTGGCGGAGCACTGGGGGGCGGAGTGCGTGCTCGTGTGCGCCGGCCCCCCGCAGGCCGAGGGCACGCTGGCCGCCCTGGGGGCGGCCGGGGCGGCCCGGGTGGTGCGCATCGACCACTCCACCGAGCAGGACTCCTCGCTCACCGCCGACGTGCTCGCTCCGGTGCTGGGCGCCGGCGACCTGGGAGCGGGGGTGGTGGTGTGCGGCGACCTCTCCTACGACCGTGGTTCCGGAGCGGTGCCCGCCCTGCTCGCCCACCACCTCGATGCCGGGCAGGCGTTGGGGCTCATCGAGCTCGACGTGGGCGCGAACGGGGCGGTGCGGGCCGTCCGTCGCCTCGACGGCGGACGGCGCGAGGTGCTCGAGGTGGCACCCCCGTGCGTGCTGTCCGTGGAAGGGGCCGCCGCGACCCTGCGTCGGGCGCCCTTGGGCCCTTCGATGGACTCGGCGGGCTCGCCGAGGCTCGAGCGCCGGCACCGGCGCCTCGAGGGCCACGTGGAACCGCCCCGACTGCGACCGTGGCGACCACGGGCACGGGTGCTGCCGGCCCCAGCGGGAGGCACCGCCTTCGAACGGGTGGTGGCGCTCACCGGCGCGCTCGTCGACCGCACCCCGCCACGCACCGTGGAGGCCGAGCCGGCCGACGCGGCACGGCTGCTCCTCGATCAGCTCGTCGCCTGGGGCTACCTGGAACCCCTCCCGAGGGCCGCGACCCTGGACCTCGATCCGAACGGCTCCGCCGACGAGCGCCACGGGGCCCCCCGCTGATCCGGCTGGCGGACCGCTGCTGGCCGCTGGTGCCCCGGGACGCCGTGCTGCTGGTGCCGGTCGGCAGCTGCGAGCAGCACGGTCCGCACCTCCCCCTCGACACCGACACGCGCATCGCCCAGGCGCTGGCCGATGCCGCCGCCGAGGCCCGAAGCGGGGTGCTGGTGGCTCCGGCGATCGCCATCGGGGCCTCCGGCGAGCACCGTGGCTTCCCCGGCACGCTCTCGATCGGCACCGAGGTGCTGTGCGAGGTGGCGGTGGAGCTCGCTCGCAGCGCCACGCCGATGGCCGGCGGGCCGAGGCGCTCCATGGGCGGAGAGGAGCCGACCGGCTTCGGGGGCGTCCTTTTCGTCAACGCCCATGGGGGCAACCTGCGAGCCCTCGAGCTCGCGACCCGCCGGCTGGCGACGGAGGGCCGGCCGGCGGCGGTGTGGCACGTCCGGGTGGAAGGAGGGGACCTCCACGCAGGGCGCACCGAGACCTCGCTGCTCCTGCACCTCGATGGGGCTCGGGTCCGCACAGCGGCAGCGGCCGCCGGCTCGTCGGCCCCCCTCCGCGAGATCGCCGAGCAGCTCCGCACGGAGGGAGTGGCGGCGGTGAGCCCCAACGGCGTGCTGGGCGACCCGAGCGGCGCCGACTCCCGGGAGGGCGCCCGGCTGTTCGATGCGCTGCTGCGGGACCTGCTGGCGACGCTCGATCGGATGGGGTGACCGAGGGCGCAGACCAGCGCCGGCCAGCCCTCGCGCCCGTCGCCACGACAGTTCAGGGTTGACTGAACTCACCGGAGGGTGGATCGTGGAGGCGTGTCGACGACCTCGGTGGACCTGGACGCCCTCGGCAGGGTGGGAACCGCCCTGGCCGACGACACCCGGCGGCGCTTGCTGGTGGCGCTGCTCGACGGGCCGGCCTACCCCTCCGAGCTGGCCGACCGGCTCGGGCTGGGACGCCCGAACGTGTCGAACCACCTGGCCTGCCTCAAGGGGTGCGGCCTCGTCGTCGGGGAACCCGACGGCCGCCGGGTGCGCTATCGCCTGAGCGATCCCCGTCTGGCCCACGCCCTGGAGGACCTCTGCGCCGCCGCCCTGACACCGACGGACGGCTGCGAGCACGCCGAGCAGCGGTCGTGACCGACACGGATCCGGCACCGCACGCACACCGCGCCGCCAGCCGGGGCGCGCTGGTGTTCGCCATCGCCGCCAACACCGTGCTGCTGGCGGCGCAGGTGGTGGTGGGCCTCGCCATCGGCTCTCTGGCACTGCTGTCGGACTCGCTGCACAACGCCTCCGACGTGGTGGCGTTGGTGATCGCCCTCGCCGGCCAGCACCTCGCCGCACGGCCTGCCACCCCGCGCCGCAGCTACGGCCTGGCCCGCACCGAGGTGCTGGCCGCGCTCCTCAACGGCACGGTCCTGCTGGCGCTCACAGCCTGGGTCGTCGTCGAGGCCGTGGAGCGCCTGGGCGACGCTCCGACGCTCGACCCGCTCCCGCTGGCGATCATCGGCGCGCTCGGACTGGTGGTCAACGGCGGCAGCGCCTGGTACCTCGACCGCGCCGGCGACCGCAGCCTGAACGTGCGCGCCGCCTTCTGGCACCTCGCCGCCGACGCACTCGGATCGCTGGGGGTGCTGGTCGCCGCCGGTGCCATCGCCTGGTTCGACGCCGCCTGGGCGGACCCGGTGGCCTCGATCCTGATCTCCTTGCTGGTGCTCGCCGGCGTGTGGCACCTCCTGCGCGACACTGTGGCCCTGCTGTTGGAGTCGACGCCCTCCGGGATCGACCCGAACGAGGTGGCCGAAGTGCTGGCTGCGGTGGACGGCGTCCAGTCCGCCCACCACCTCCACATCTGGGGCATCGACTCCCAGCACGCCGCCCTGACCGCCCACCTCGAGCTCGAGCCCGGCACCGATCTCCACCGGGCACAGGAGGTCGCCGACGAGTGCCGGGAGCTGCTCGCCACACGATTCCGAATCGGCCACGCCACCTTCGAACCCGAGTGCCACGACTGCACGGACCCCGACCACGTCGCGCCGGCCCTCACCCCGGAACCGTCAACCAAGCCGACCTCGGTCCCGGCACCATGACCGCGGCAGGCTCCTCGGCCGCGAGGGTGCAGCGACCGGCCGGCCTCGTCCGCCGGGGCATGTGGCTCGCCGCACTCACCATCGCCTGGAACGTCCTCGAGGCGGCCGTGGCCGTGGGAGCGGGCACCACCGCCGGCTCGCCGGCGCTCGTGGCCTTCGGGTTCGACTCGATCGTGGAGGTGGCCTCCGCCGCGGTGGTGGTGTGGCAGTTCCGACTCGAGCTGCGCGGTGGCCACGACGAGGAGAGGGAACGACGCGCGCTGCGGTGGATCGCCGTGACCTTCTTCGTGCTGGCGCTCTACGTGACGTCGGCAGCCGTGCGCGACCTGGTCCTCGGCGACGCATCCGTCGAGGCGTCGCCGATCGGGATCGCGTTGGCCGCGGCGTCACTGGTGGTGATGCCCGCACTGGCGGTGGCCAAGCGGCGCGTCGCCCGGCGCCTCGGTTCATCGACGCTGCGAGCGGACGCCAAGGAGACCCTGCTGTGCGCCTGGCTGTCGGCGGCGCTGCTGGTGGGGCTGGTCGCCAACGCCGCTCTGGGCTGGTGGTGGGCGGATCCCCTGGCGGCCCTCGTCATCGCCGGGTTCGCCGTGGCCGAAGGGCGTGAGGCCTGGGCGGGCGAGTCCTGCGACGACGGCTGCGGTGACGAGGTCCGTGGTGGTGACGAGGTCCGTGGTGGTGACGAGGTCCGTGGTGGTGACGAGGTCCGGGGTGGCGCGTGGGGCGCTGCGCCTTCGGATCACCTCTGAGGGCCGAGCGGGTCGCATCGCATGCTCTGCGCCTCCGGAGTCGACCCGAAGGCGGAGCGGACCACCGGAGCGCAGCCGGCGGTGCGGGTCAGACCAGGGCGGCACCCACCCGTTCGCCGTCGAGCACCGCGGCGTGGGCCCGACGCGGCGCCAGCGCGTCACCCACACGGTGCGCCGGCACGCCTCGGGCGACCAGCGCTCCGTACAGCTCGTCGACCGGCTCGGGGGGGACGGCCAGCACGATCCAGTCCGGCCGGCGCAGCACCGTCTCCCCGCTCGGGTGGTGCTGGAGGTGCAGCTCGCGGCCCGTCACCTGCATCGGGACCAGCTCCGTGCTCTGACGGATCCCCTTGGCCGTGGCCCGGATCCACCAGTTCTCCAGGTCGAGGGTGACGCCGAGGTCCTGGCCGACCACCATCCCCGGTGTGACCACCTCCACACGGCACTCTCGGTCCGCCAGCAGCTCGGCCACCGAGGTCGCCTGGTGGAAGCCCAGCTCGTCGAGCACCAGGACCTCACCCGAGGGGTGCGCACGCCCCTCCAGCACGTCGCGCACGTCCACGATCCACTCGGCCTCCGCTGGGGCCCACCACGGCCGGGCCGGACGGGAGCCCGTGGCCACCACCACCACGGAGGGCTCGTGGCGGCACACGGCGTCGAGATCGGCGTCGACCCCCAGTACGACCTTCACGCCGAGGCGAGCGCACTCGTGGAGCTGGTTGCGCACCAGGTCGCCGAGCTCGGCGCGGTTGGGCACCGTGGCTGCCAGCCGCACCTGGCCGCCCGCCGCCGGCTCGCGCTCCAGCACCGTGACGGCATGGCCGTTGCGGGCCGCAGCGATGGCCGCCTGCAGACCTGCGGGGCCGGCACCCACCACGACCACCCGACGTGGGAACTTCACCTGTCGCGCCAGGCCCACCCCGTCGAGCTCCCGACCGGTGCGGGGGTTCTCGATGCAGCCCAGCCAACGGTTGAGGCCCATGCGACCCACGCACTCCTGATTGCAGCTGAGGCAGAGCCGGGTGTCCTCGGTGTGGCCGGAGCGGGCCTTGGCCACGAAGTCGGGATCCGCGATCTGCCCCCGCACCACCCCCACCAGGTCGCAGTGGCCCTCGCTCAGCGCCCGCTCCGCCTGCAGGGGATCCTTGAACCGACCGACACCCACGACCGGGAGGTCGACCGCCTTGCGGATGGCCGAGGGTATGAACAGGGCGTAGCCGGGAGGCACGTGCATCGATGCCTCGATCATGAAGAGGCTGGCGGTCGCCACCCCGATCGAGGTGTTGATGTAGTCGACGTGGCCTGCCCCCTCCACCATGCGGGCCACCTCCACGGCTTCGTCGATCGTGGTGCCTCCGGCGATCAGCTCGTCGCCGCAGAGGCGGACGCCAAGTGCCATCTCCGGGCCGATCGCAGCTCTCACCGCCGCCACGACCTCCATGAGGAGACGTGCCCTGTTGACCAGCGAGCCCCCGTAGAGGTCGCTGCGCCGGTTGGTGGCCGGCGACAGGAACCCTCGAACGATGGAGGAGTGCGAGCACTGCAGCTCGACGCCGTCGAATCCGCCCTCGGCGCAGTGCTCCGCCACCCGGGCGTAGGAGGCCACCACCTCGGCGATCTCCGCGACGTCGATCGCCTTGGGCACCTCCTTGAACAGGGGGTCGGCGACCGCGGAGGGTGCCCACACCGGGAGGCGGGAGTACATGGAGGACGCCTGGCCGCCGTTGTGGTTGATCTGGGCGAAGATCGGCACCCGGTACCGGTGGACCGCCTCGGTGATGCGTCGGTAGCCGGCGATGGCCGCCCGGTGGAACCCGTGGATGAGCTTCTCGTACGGCCAGTCGGTGGGATGGGTGGAGTGCTCCTCGGTGATGATCAGGCCGGCACCGCCGGCCGCCCGCTCGGCGTAGTAGGCGGCGTGGCGCTCGGTGGGCAGGCCCTCCTCCGCGTAGTTGGTCAGGTGCGCGGAGAAGACGATGCGGTTGCGCACCGTGACCGGACCGATCTGCAGAGGTGACCAGAGGAGCCGCTCAGCCATCGACGGCAACGCTAGGGGTGCCGGCGCGGTGGCGAGAAGTCGGCCGATGGGTCACAAGGTGCGGACCCCCAAGGGATCCGCGGGTCGCGCGGGTGCCCTCAGCTGCGCCGACGACGACCGAGCACCACCGCGGTGACCACGCCGGCCACCGTCGACGCGGCCGCAGCGGCACCGCCGGCCACCGCCGCCACACGACCCCAGAGCACACGACCCCGATCGCCGTCGATGAGGTGCTCCACGTGGCGATCGGAGTCGACCACCACGTCCCCCACCGGCTCGAGGCCGAAGCCGACGAGTCGACCCTTGTGCACGTGGCCGAACATGCCGCCCGGTAGGGCGACCGCCACGTCGTCGTGGCCGCGGAACACCGAGTTGGCGCTCTTGGCGAGCTCCAGCGCCTGCTCCACGGTCCTGTCGAGAAGATCCTTCGTGCTACCCAACATGTTGACTCCTACGAGTCGGTTCGCCCCGATGGCCGCCAAGCCGCACGACCTGCTGCCAGTGTACCGGAACCCTCCCCGCGAGGAACAGGGCGCGCCCCGGTCAGTCGACCTGCCAGGTGGACCCGGAGTGCAGCAGGGTTCGCAGCGCCTCCCGGCCCTCGGGCACCTCGCCCACCGGATTGCGCTCGCCGTAGATGGATCGCTCCACCGCCCGGAACACCCCCATGGGAGTTGGCTCGTCCATGTTGGGCGACAGCCGGCTGAGGGCGAAGGCCACCGAGGGGTGGTCGCGGGTCTCGTCGTGCACCAGCAGCGCCTCCTCGCCCACATCGGCCACGTCGACCACCACGGCGCCCTTCTTGGGGTCGAAGATCACGCCCTTCTCGCCCTCGGCGCCGAATCGGATCGGCTCACCCTGGCGCAGCGGGATGACCATCTCGTCGCGGCTCGACTTGGCGGTGATCTGCTCGTAGGCGTGGTTGTTGAAGACGTTGCAGTTCTGGAGCACCTCCACGAAGGCCGCGCCCTGGTGGGCGTGGGCCCGGCTGAACACCTCCACCATGTGATGGCGGTCCATGTCGTGGGTGCGGGCCACGAAGGTGGCGTCCGCGCCGAGGGCCACCGACAGCGGCATCAGCGGGGCGTCCTCGGAGCCCCGGGGGGAGGACTTGGTGACCTTCCCCTGCTCGGAGGTCGGCGAGTACTGGCCCTTGGTCAGCCCGTAGATCCGGTTGTTGAACAGCAGGATCGTGAGGTTGACGTTGCGGCGCAGGGCGTGCAGCAGGTGGTTGCCGCCGATCGACAGCAGATCGCCGTCGCCGCCGATCACGAACACCGACAGGTCCGGGTTGGCCATGGCGACCCCGGTGGCGATGGCCGGAGCCCGGCCGTGGATGCCGTGGATGCCGTAGGTGTTCATGTAGTACGGGAAGCGGGCGGCGCAGCCGATGCCGCCCACCACCACGACGTCCTCGCGTCGGACGCCCATGTCCGGCAGGGCGAACTGCAGGGCGGCGAGGATCGAGTAGTCACCGCAGCCCGGGCACCACCGGACCTCCATGTCGCTCTGCCAGTCGGCGCGGGTGGTGGTGGGGATCTCCACCGGGGTCGTGGTCATCGTGCACCTCCGCCGTTGGCGCCGGCCGAGCCGAGCAGCTTGTGGATCTCCACCTCGATCTCTCCCGCGGTGAAGGGGAGCCCGGCCACCTTGGTGAGCGACTGGGCATCGACCAGGTACTCGGCACGCAGGAGCAGCGCCAGCTGGCCCAGGTTCATCTCGGGCACCAGCACGCTGGGGAACCGGTGCAGCACCTCGCCCAGCCCCTTCGGGAAGGGGTTGAGGTGGCGGATGTGGAGGTGGGCGGCCTTGGCGCCGGTCTCCCGCACCCGCTCGACCGCCGTGGCGATCGCACCCCAGGTCGATCCCCACCCGACCACGAGGACGTCGCCGTCCTCGGTGTCGCCGGTGAAGCGCAGCGGGCCGTAGGTGTCGGCCACCGCCGCCACCTTGGCCGCCCGCAGATCGGTCATGCGCTGGTGGTTGTCGGGGTCGTAGGAGATCTCCCCGGAGCCGTCCGCCTTCTCGATGCCGCCGATGCGGTGCTCGAGGCCGGGCGTGCCCGGAACCGCCCACGGCCGTGCCAGCGTCTCGGGATCGCGGAGGAACGGCCAGAACTCGGCGGTGCCGTCGTCGCCGACGTGGTTCGTCTCGGTGGCGAAGGTGGTGGAGAGGTCGGGGAGCGACTCGACCTCCGGCATGCACCACGGCTCCGAGCTGTTGGCCAGGTAGCCGTCGGAGAGCAGGATCACCGGTGTGCGGTACCGGATGGCGATGCGGGCCGCCTCTATGGCGCACTCGAAGGTGTCCGCCGGTCGGGACGCGGCGATCACCGGCAGCGGCGACTCGCCGTGACGGCCGAACATCGCCTGGAGCAGGTCCGACTGCTCGGTCTTGGTGGGCAGCCCGGTGGAGGGCCCGCCGCGCTGCACGTCGACGATCACCAGGGGCAGCTCCAGCGAGACCGCCAGACCGATGGTCTCCGCCTTGAGCGCCAGACCGGGGCCCGAGGTGGTGGTCCAGGCGAGGTGGCCGGCGAAGGCCGCGCCCACCGAGGACGCCACCGCGGCGATCTCGTCCTCGGCCTGGAAGGTGCGCACCCCGGAGCGGTAGTGCTTGGACAGCTCGTGGAGGATGTCCGAAGCGGGCGTGATGGGGTAGGAGCCGAGGAACACGGGCAGCCCGGAGAGCTGCGCCGAGGCCACGATCCCCCATGCCATGCCCGTGTTGCCGTTGATGTTGCGGTAGGTGCCCGGCGGCCGCTCCACGGGGGCCACCGTGCGGGTGACGGGGATCAGCTCGGTGGTCTCGCCGAAGGAGTAGCCCACCTCGAACGCCGTCAGGTTGGACCGCTTCACCAGGTCGTCGGAGGAGAAGCGGTCCTCGATCCAGGCGCGGATGTCGGCCGGGTTGCGGCTGTACATCCAGCACAGCAGGCCGAGGGCGAAGAAGTTCTTCGAGCGCTCGGCATCGCGGCCCTTGACGCCCAGCTCCTTCACACGGGTCACCGTGAGGGTGGTCATCGGCACCTCGACGACCTCGTAGTCGTCCAGGCTGCCGTCCTCGAGCGGGTTGGCGTCGTAGCCGGCCTTCTCCAGCTCCCGTTCGCCGAAGCCGTCGACGTTCACGATCACGAGGGCGTCCGAGCGGATCTTCGGCAGCTCAGAGCGCAGCGCGGCGGGGTTCATGGCCACCAGCACGTCGGCGGCGTCGCCCGGGGTGGCGATGTCCTCGGAGGAGATGTGGACCTGGAACGCCGACACGCCGGGCAGCGTGCCGGCTGGGGCCCGGATCTCGGCGGGGAAGTCGGGCAGCGTGGCGAGGTCGTTTCCGGCCAGCGCGCTCACGGCGGTGAACTGGTTGCCGGTGAGCTGCATCCCGTCGCCGGAGTCACCGGCGAGTCGGATCACGACGTCGGTGATCTGCTCGGATGGCTTGGTGGGACCATCACCGTTGGTGGTCTGCTCGGGCACTCCACACCCCCTTGTGTGTCGCTCAGGCGCCCTGACGCTTTTCCCCCGACGGTACCCCAGGCCGCGGGGTGGCGACGAACCACCCACCCAGGGGGCCGCAGCGTGCAGCCTCAACCCAGCTCGAGCGCCCGGCGCCGGCCCTCGAGGACGGCCTCCAGCACGCTGCGGGGGGCGACCGAGTCCCCGGCGTGCAGCGGGCGGTGACCGAGGCGCTCGGCCACGGCGTGGAACAGGACGTCGTCGGGCAGCCGGTGCCCGGCGTCGACGACGCACCGCACGTCCACCGCCGTGGTGGCGTCGCTGAAGCGGTCCGCCAGGACGGCCTGTGCCTTCTTCACCACCTCCAGGGTGCAGCGACGGTGCAGCTGCACCCCGCGCTGGGCCAGGCGGGCGTTGGCCGGGCCGAGGTCGCCCGCCCGGGCCAGCTCGGAGCCCACGATCCAGTCGGGTGTGGCCAGGTGCACCTCGTGACGCCCCGTCCCGGCCAGCAGCTCCGCCACCCCCACCCCGATCGGACCGCCGATGGGATCCCACACCAGGACGCCCCCCTCCGGCAGCGAGGCGGGGTCCGCCAGGACCGCCTCCGCAGCGCGCACCGTGGCCGACGCGGTGACGCGATAGGCCGGTTCCCCTGCCCGGGCCCCGGTGGCGACGATCAGGTGGGCTGCGGCCGCGGCCTCCAACGGATCCACCTCGTGGCAGGTCACCACGTCCACCCCGCGGCGACGGCACTCGTCGGTCAGCCAGTCGGCCAGTCGGTCGAAGCGCTCCCGTCCCGGCAGCCGCGCCACCGTGCGCGCCATCCCGCCCAGGCGGTCGTCGCGCTCCACGAGGCGCACCCGGTGACCACGCAAGGCCGCCACCCTCGCAGCCTCGAGCCCTGCGGGACCCCCTCCGACCACCAGCACCTCGACCGGACGGGGCGCCCGTTGCAGCACCGGGATGTCGGTGGTCTCGTGTCCGCTGAACGGATCGGCCACGCAGCTCACGATCGGGTTGCGGTTGTCGCGCACCGCGCATGCCTGGTTGCACAGCACGCAGGGGCGGATGCGCCCCGGTTCCCCCTCCGCCAGCTTGAGGCCGAGCCGGGCATCGGCGATCTGCGCGCGGGTCATCTCCACCGCGTCGGCGCGACCTTCCGCCAGCGCCCACTCGGCCTGGTCGACCTCCACGATCGAGCCCTGGGCCACCACCGCCACGCGGCCGCCCACCGCCTCGCGCACCGCAGTGCGCACGGCACCGGCCAGGTCCAGGTTGAACCCCGGCGCGGTGTGCCCGTCGGGGCGGGTCGCCCCCACCGAGTAGATCGAGCCCCGAACCACGGTGAGCAGGTCGATGCCTCGGCTGCCGAGCTCGAGCGAGGCGAGCTCGGCAGCGAGACCGGTGGCGGCCTCCGGGGTGATGCCCGCCCAGGGCGCCAGCTCGTCGCAGCTCAGCCGCAACCCCACCACGGCGTCCGTTCCGACCGCCTCTCGGACCACCTCCAGCACCCGGCTGGCGAAGAGGGTGCGCTCGACGCCCCACTCGTCGTCGCGTTGGTTGGTGAGCCCCGAGAGGAACTGCCGCACCATGGAGTGCTGACCGGCGTTGACCTCGACCCCGTCGCATCCGGCCTCCACCGCGCTGCGGGCTGCGGCGGCGAACCCGTCGAGCACTGCGGCGACGTCCTCGGCCTCCATCCACTTGGGGACCTCCCTGGTGTTGACCTCGGGGACCCGGCTGGGTGCCCAGAGCTCGCGCTGGGACCAGTGGGAGGTGCCCTGACCGCCGGCGTGACCCAGCCCTGCCAGCACGAGGGTTCCGTGCTCGTGGCACGCCTCGGCCACCGCCGCCCAACCCTCGGCGCACTCGGCAGCCAGCGGCGCCCGCTCGTAGGGCCAGTCGGAGGGGTGCACGGAGGCGTCCTCGACGACGATCAGGCCGGCACCCCCCTCAGCCCGGCGCTCGTAGTAGGCGACGTGGCGCTCGCTGATGCCCCGACGACGACCGAGGTTCGTCTCGTGTGAACCGAACACGAGCCGGTTGCGGGCGGTCAGCGGTCCGATGTCCAGGGGCTCGAGCAGCACGCCACATGCTGCCCCGCATCCAGCGGTGGCAGAAAGCCGGGGACCTCCGATCCGTCCCCCTCGACCCCCCCACCCCGCTTCTGTCCGCTGCGGCGCACGGGGGGTGTGCGTGAGGACGTACAGAAGCGGGGGCCGGGGTCAGCGCTTGCGAGCCACCATCAGACCGTCGCCCACGTTGAGCAGGAGGGCGTCCACCCGCGCATCGGCGGCCACCATGGCGTTGTACGTGCGGATGACCTCGGTCCACTCGTCGCGCTGGTCGGGGTCGGCGACGTTGCCCGACCACAGGGTGTTGTCGGCCACGACCAGTCCGCCGGGTCGGACCTTCGGCAACAACAGCTCGTAGTAGGCGGCGTAGCTCTCCTTGTCGGCGTCGAGGAACACGAAGTCGAGCGGCTCATCACCCAGGCCACCGAGGGTCTCCAGGGCGGGGCCGATCACCACCTCGATGCGCTCGGCCACGCCGGCCTCCTCCCAGAACGGGCGCCCCACGTCGACCCAGTCGGGGGCGATGTCGAAGCAGGTGAGGCGGCCATCGGCGGAGAGGCCCTCGGCGATGCACAGCGCCGAGTAGCCGGTGAAGGTGCCCACCTCGACAGCGCGGGTGGCGCCCAGCGAGGCGACGGTGAAGGTGAGCCAGGGCCCCTGCTCCTCGGCCACCTGCATGATCGACAGGTCGCCGGCCGCCTCCCTGGTGGCGGCGACGAGCCGCTGGTGCACGTCGCTGCGGGGTGGATCGCTGTGGGCGACCAGGTAGGCGCGCAGCTCGTCGGTCATGGTGATGCCCTTGCCGGCCATCAGCGGAACGTAACACCCGGCCTCGGCGCGGCTGCGGTCGCCCGGTCCGCGGCCGGGTCAGCCCGTGGGCAAGGATGTCGGGATGGAACCTGGCGAAGCCCGAGACCTGTGGCACCTCATCGAGACCGTGCACGCCGTGACCTACTTCGCGCCGTCGTGCCGCGACGCCGCGAAGGCGGCCGGGTACCGGGGCTTCTGGATGGGGTACTTCGCCTGCCGCAGCGCACCGCTGGGGCCGGTCGGCCCCGGGGTCGTGGTGGCGGCGTTCGCCAACTTCGAGCCCTCGATGGTGGCGCGGGCCCTGCCCGACGCCTGGGACTTCGCCGCGCCCGAGGTGGCCGTCGAGGCACGGGCCGCAGCCGCGGCCGATGCCCTGCGACGATGCCTCGACGGCGAGGAGGGCTCCCTCGAAGCCACGGCGGAGCGGTTGCAGGGGGTGCTCGACCGAGCCGTCGAGGCTGCGGATCCCACGGGACGCCCCCTGTTCGCCGCCAACCGCGAGGTCATCCCGTTCGAGGATCCGGTGGCAGACCTGTGGCAGATGTGCACCACCATGCGGGAGCACCGGGGCGACGGGCACGTGGCGGTGCTGGTCTCCGAGGGGCTGGGCGGCTGCGAACCCCACGTGCTGGCGGCGGCGCGACGATGCGAGGACCCCGAGCCGTTGCAGGCGGCGCGCGGCTGGAGCGACGACGCGTGGAGCGACGCCGTCGCCACCCTCACCGGGGCGGGCCTCCTCCTTGCCGGCGGCGGCCTCACCGAGCAGGGACGGCGGTTCCACGACCACATCGAGGACCGCACCGACGAGCTGGCAGCCGCGCCCTACGTGGCGCTCGGGGAGACGGGGCGCGAGGCGCTGCGCGACGGCCTCATCCCCCTGGCGGCCGCGGTGGTGGCATCGGGCTGGCTGCCCTTCCCCAACCCGATCGGCCTCCCCGACGTGGCCGGCGCCTGACCCCTGTCAGGGGGCCTCGTAGCGGACGTGCTCGGGGAGGTCGAGCTCCCCTTCCCAGCCGTCGAGCAGGGCGGCGCGCACGGCGAAGAAGTCGGCGGTCCCTCCGACGTCGTGCACCCGGACCATGTCGCCGTCGCGGAAGTCGATGGCGGCGAGGGCGCCGAAGGTGCCCGGGCCTCGCCGAGCAGGGGTGCGTTCCACCAGCGCCCCGATGAAGTCCTTGCGCGACACGGCGAACAGCATCCGCACGCCACCCAGGGCCCGACGCATCGCCGCCGCCTGGCGGAGCACCGCGATGGTCTGCTCCGGCGACTTCCCGAGGTCGGGCCCGATGTCCACGACCACCCGCCGGCGATCCACGCCGCCCACCTCCAGCTGCTCCAGGCGATCGGAGAGGAAGGCGATGCCGTCGGCCACGACGTCGTCGACGAGCTGGGCCCTGGTCATGCGGACCTTGGGCGTGGCCCTGCTGTAGGCGAGCACCAGGTCGGCTCCGCTGGCCGCCACCACCTCGACCATGCCGGGGTCGATCAGGCCGGAGGGGTCGTTCACCAGGGTGGCGCCCAGCTCGAGGGTGCGGGCGGCCACCGCCGCCCGGTACGTGTCCGACGAGATCGTCGTGGTCGGGCACGCCTCCTTCACCGCCTCGATGACCGGCTCCACCCTGTCCAGCTCCTCGGCGACGGTGATCTCCCGCTGGTCGGTGCGCAGCGACTGGCCCCCGATGTCGAGCACGGCCGCGCCCCCGGCGACCATCTCCACCGCCAGCGCCGCCGCACCGGCAGCGTCGACACCGCCGGTGAGCGAGTCGAGGGAGGCGTTGAGGACCCCCATGATCAGCGGGGTGACGGCAGCACCTCGGGACGGCATCTGCCGGAGCGTACCCAGCGGCACGGCGGCTCCGGGCGTCGGTCACTCGCTGGTGGGGCCCGAGAAGCGAGGAGCGCGCTTCTCGCGGTGGGAGGCCAGGCCCTCCCTCACATCCGGCCCCCCGAAGCCGTAGAACTCCAGGCCCCAGGACGCGTCGAAGATCGAGCTGTGGTCCCGGTACCAGTTGTTGAGGGCGTGCTTGGTCCAGCGGATTGCCGAAGCGGAACCTCCGGCCAGCGACTCGGCGACCTCGAGGGCCTTGGCGTGCACCTGGTCGTCCTCCACGCACACCGACACGAGGCCGATCCGCTCGGCCTCCTCGCCGGTGAGGGGCTCGCAGGTGAGCAGGTGGTACTTGGCCTTGGCCATGCCGCACAGCAGGGGCCAGCACACCGCCGCGTGATCGCCGGCCGCCACCCCGAGCCGAGTGTGGCCGTCGATGATCTTGGCCCCCTTGGCGGCGACCGACACGTCGGCCAGCAGCGCCGCGACGAGGCCCGCCCCCACTGCCGGGCCGTGGATGGCCGACACGATGGGCTTGGAGCAGTCGATGACGTTGAAGACGAGGTCTCTCGCTTCGCGCAGCACCACGGTGCGGGCGGCCCAGTCGTCGATCATCTCATCCAGCAGCTCGAAGCTCCCGCCGGCGGAGAACCCCTTGCCGGCGCCCTGCAACAGCGCCGCCGCGGTGTCCGGGTCGCGGTCCACCGCCAACCACACGTCCGCCAGCTGGCGGTGGACGTCGCGGTCCACGGCGTTGAGCCCGGGGGCGTCGAGGGTGATGCGCAGCACACCGTCCGAGGGGCGATCGAAGCGGAGGTCGGGGAACTCGGCGTAGCGGTCGTCGGTCATCGGCGCATCATGGCCCGAACCCGATGGTGCCCGCACCCGACCCCTCGCCGTCCGCCCTTCCCCAACTGTCCGGTGTGGCACCACACCCGCGGGGCTCACACCTGACAGTTGCGCGACCCGTGCGCGCGACCCGCCGGGGCAACAGCGACACCGCCGCCGTGGGGCAGGGGCCCCCCGGTGGGGGGGGGGCGGGGGTGTGCGGAGGGCCGGGTGCCCGCCCGGGGCACCGAAAAGGCGGCG